>CAWKOL010000020.1:0-52939 GCA_963851285.1 uncultured Alphaproteobacteria bacterium | reverse complement strand
AGGCATCCGCATCGTGATGACAGGAGCGGTTCGAGCCCTGGGCAATTCCTGCAGATCGCGAACCGGGAAAAGCCGACGCTGCTCTATATGATGGACACGATGATGCAGCGTTGTTTCCCGCAGCCCGCAATTGCCACCACCGATTTCAAGTCGGTGCGGCTCCATCGACGGCGGCGGGCGCGAGATCATCAAGCAACTGCAACACCAACCTGTTGTTCCGGCGGGCTTTTCCTTCGGCTACACGCCTCCTCGGAAGCGGGCGGTCTCGTCACCTTCCGCCTGCCGATCCATTACCGGCTCGCGCTCGAACAGCCGGAGAAATACGACTACCTGCTCGATTCCGCCGGCACCGAAGCGCCACTGACGCGGTCGAATGTCTCGATGACGATTTGAAACCGGTGCCGCAACGCGAGATCGGCGAACTCGCGGTCAGCGGCCCGTCCGTGTTCCGCGGCTATTGCCAGCGGCCTGAAGAAACGGTGAAGGTACTGCGCGAGGGCTGGCTCCTCACCGGCGATCTCGCGATGAAGGACCAGGACGGCGTCATTTTCATCAAGGGCCGCAAGCGCGAGATGATCAAGACCGGCGGCGTCAACGTCTACCCCGCCGAGATCGAGCCGGTTCTGGAGGCCCACGACGCGGTGGTCGAGGCGGCGGTCGTCGGCATTCCCGACAAGGAGTGGGGCGAGAAGGTCGTCGCGTGCGTTATCGCCAAGCTCGAAAGTCTCGGAGACCGAGCTGATCGATTTCTGTCGCGACAAGCTCGCGTCCTACAAGCGGCCGAAGCAGATCGTGTTTCTCGACGAATTTCCGATGCGCGCCGGCAAGGTGGTGAGTGTGAACTGGTCGAAATGCTGAGCAAGGCGGGCGCCCGCTAATATTCGTCCTGATGTGTGGTTGACCGTTAACGTAAATTAGTAGCGTTAACGCCGTTTGCACCCGGACCACCGGCAGTAAGACCAACCTAACGAATAGAGGGCACAACCAATCGCCGCCATAGTGCCGGTCCCAACTTAAAACGGCGTTAACGCTACTAATTTACGTTAACGGTCAACCACACGTCGGACGAATATTAGCGGGCGCCCGCCTCGCTCAGCATGCGACCAGCTCGCGCTTCACCACCTTGCCGGCGCGCATCGGAAATTCGTCGAGAAACACGATCTGCTTCGGCCGCTTGTAGGACGGCGAGCTTGTCGCGGCAGAAATCGATCAGCTCGGTCTCCGTGACCGGCGACTTGGCGATGATGCAGGCGACGACCTTCTCGCCCCATTCCTTGTCGGGAATGCCGACGACCGCCGCCTCGACCACGGCATCGTGGGCTTCCAGCACCGGCTCGATCTCGGCGGGATAGACGTTGACGCCGCCGGTCTTGATCATCTCGCGCTTGCGGCCCTTGATGAAGATGACGCCGTCCTGGTCCTTCATCGCGAGGTCGCCGGTGAGCAGCCAGCCCTGGCGCAGCACCTTCTCGGTCTCCTCGGGCCGCTCCCAATAGCCGCGGAACACCGACGGGCCGCTGACCGCGAGCTCGCCGATCTCGCCCTGCGGCACCGGATTCAAATCGTCGTCGAGGCATTCGACGCGCGTCAGCGGCGCCTCGGTGCCGGCGGAATCGAGCAGGTAGCCGTATTTCTCCGGCTGCTCAAGGCGAGCTCGTAATGTTCCGGCAGGCGGAAGGTGACGAGGCCGCCCGCCTCCGACGAGGCATAGCCGAAGGAAAAGCCGGCGTGGAAGGACGGGTTGGTGCGCAAGCTGCTTGATGATCTCGCGGCCGCCGCCGTGATAGAGCCGCACCGACTTGAAATCGGTGGTGGCGAATTGCGGCAGCGGGAAACAACGCCGCATCATCGTGTCCATCATGTAGAGCAGCGTCGGCTTCTCGCGGTTCACGATGTCGAGAAATTCGCGCCGGCTCGAACCGCTCCTCCATGACGATGCGGATGCCCTTGAGGATGAACATGGTGAGCTGCGAGATCGCCATGCCCGCCGCCAGCGGGTTGGCGATGATCGCGCTGTCGTCGTCGTAAAGCGGGATCTCCATCATCAGCACCGACGCCGCCATGATGAAGTTGCGGTGCGAGCGCAGACAGCCCTTGGGCGTGCCGGTGGTGCCGCTGGTGAATTTGGTGGTGAGGATGTCGTCGGGCGCGACCGGCAACCGCCGGGCTCGGCCGTCGATGCCTTCGCCGTCAGCGCCGCGAAATCATGCGCCAGGCCGTGACCGGCGCCGATGCCGACCATGGCCTCGATCGATTTGAGCTTCGGCGCAATCTCGCGCAGGATCGGCGCCGAATCCGCCTCGGCGATGACGAACCGCGCCCGCAGATTGTCGCAGATGAACTGCATCTCGCCCGCGACCGAGCGCGGCATCACCGGCGCGCGAGATGCAGCCGATCTTGGCGAGGCCGTAATAAATCTCGACGAACTCGACCGAGTTGCCGAGCATCATCATTACCCGGTCGCCATGCTTGGCGCCGAGCGCCAGCAGCATGTTGGCGACGCGGTTGGCGCCTTCGTCCAGCTCGCGCCAGGTCAGTCTGCGCTCGCCGACCTTCAACGCCTCGCGGTTCGGCTGAACGCGGGCCTGATGGGCCAGGGTTTCGCCGATCGTTTCCACGGTCTCCTCCTCCCGTCGTAATTTCTCTCTTCGTCATCGCCCGGGCTTGACCCGGCGCATCCATGCCCGTGATTTGGAGACTGGACCCCGCGGGTCACCCAGCCCTCTCCGCCCAGGTCGACGGGCAATTCGTAAGCTCTACCGCCTAATTCCCGACCGTCATGCGCCGCTTCTTGAGGACGCCGTTGCGATCGACCTGGGTGCGCAGCACGTTCAGTTCCCAATCGGTCGGCGGCGTGGTTGTCGGCACGTCCTTCGGCACCACCAGCTCGAAGCCGGTATTGGCGACCACGTCCTTCGACCGTGTAGCCCGGATGCACCGACGCGATGCGCGCGCGATGCTCGTCCTCGGTGAAATCGAAGACGCAGATCGGCGACCAGATATATTTCGGCCCGTCGCGGCCGTTGAGCAGCTTGTGCCGGCTGTCGCCGCCTTCGAGCCAGCCCGGCCCGCTGATGTAGTCGCACTTCTCGACGAAGATGCGTTTCGAGTGATGCTCGACATAGACGTTGCTCGGCGCCGAGCCCATCCAGATCGTGCCGACCGTGCCCGGCCCGCGCACCTTGAGCTTGGGATGCGGGCCGATGCCGATCATGTTGATGTTGCCGAACTTGTCGACCTGGATGCCGCCGAAGCCGCCGGAGCCGGCGGCCTTCATCCGTCCGGTGCCCTGGCCCGAGCGCGCCGCCGCGCGTGCCGCCATCGACCACGTCGGCGATATAGATCTTGCACTCGGCGCCATGGCCGCAGCGCGGATCCCAGGTGCCGATCGGCAGCGTGTCGAACTTGCCGTTATAGACGCCGGCGCCGCCGGTGAAGAGCCACAGGTCGGGCCGCACCGTGATTTGCGCCAGCCGATTGGCGGCCAGCGACACCGCCTGGTTGGCGCCGCCGCCGCCGGTGCATTCGCCCGTGCCGCCGGCCTGGCGCGCCAGCATGATCGTGACGAACTCGGCCATCGAATATTTGTCGGTGCCGGGATAAGCAAGCTCAGCCATGGTTCAATTCTTTCCTGCGAGATACCGCGCCTCAACCCCTTACGTCATTCCCGCGAAAGCGGGAATCCAGGGCAACCGCTCGTCGCTCGCCCTGGGTCCCCGCTTTCGCGGGGACGACGAGAAAAATCCGGACCGCATCCTTATGACCGCACCGCGAGAGACGACCGCAATTGCGTCAGGCGGCGCAGGCCGCCGACGCGCTCGAGATAATCGAAATGGTCCTTCGGCTCGAGCACGTATTTGTCGATATATTCCTGCGCGCGGCCGGCGCGGGCGAGATCGATATAGATTTTGAGATGCTCCTCGTCGACCGCGTAATTGTTCGACGAGAAGGTCGGATGCGCGCCGAACGGCGCATGCACGACGTAATCGACCCACAGGCCGGGCACCGTGGTGTGGCTTGGGTCTTTCTGGATGACCTCGGAGCCGACGATCTCGTCGGCCTGCACGATCACCATGTCGGCGGCCTTGGCCTTGTCGCGCTCCTGCCCGGTGCCGCCCCAGCATTGCGCGTTGCCGTACTCGTCGCAGGCCTGGGCGTGCATGATGAATACGTCGGCGCGCAGCGGCGGGATCGCCCAGACCTTGTCGCCGGTGAACGGATCGACCACCTGCTTCAGCTCGGGATTGAGCCGCTTATGGTCGGTGCCGTCGTAAATGTATTTGACGGTATTGAACGGCTTGCCGCCCGCCGCCGCTTGGGTGCCGAGCAGGATGAACGGCTCGTCGGCCTCGACGATCTCCATCGACTGCGTCTCCGCCGCCTTGCGGAAGGCCGGCGCCATGCCGAACACCTCGAAGCCGACGTAGGAGAGATAGAGCTTCTTCAGCATACCCGCCGCGATCGGCAGGTCGGCCGCGAGCGAGGTGGTGATCGGCGGGATCAGCGTCATGCCCTTGGCGCCGGCGCGGATGGCGGCGCGAATGAGGCTCATGGCGGCGTCCGCGGAGTGCGAGCCGGCGATGGAAAACACCTTCTTGGAGGCGATGATCTTGCCGGCTTCGTCGAGGTCGATCAGCTTCGATCTTGCGATGGCGGTCCGCCGGAAGCTGCTCGTTCAGCGGAATCATGAATCGATGTTGCTGAGCCATGTCCGTTCGTGCGTCCCTTTGTTCGATGAAATATATTATGTTTTGGATCAACCGCTGACAATCGCAATTTCTGTTGGGTATTTCCCCCTTGGGGGGAAGTTACGGGTGTGATGGCGGGTTCCATCACGCCGGCGGCGAGTTCTCCCCCTGCTCCGACCCTCCCCGCAGGCGGGGCAGGGTAGAAACGCGCAGCGCTTCGGGTGGGGCTTCCGCCGGCGAGGGGGTGTGGCAGAGGTACGATGAAACAATTCGACTACATCATCGTCGGGGCCGGGGTCGGCCGGGTGTGTGCTGGCGAACCGGCTCAGCGCCGAACGCGAACCTCCAGGTGCTGTTGCTGGAGGCCGGCGGCGCGGCGCAAGGCGCTGGTGCTGCAAATTCCGGTCTACGCGCCGAAACTGTGGTTCGGGCATCAGTTCGGTTGGGGCTATGACGGCGAACCCGAGCCCAATCTCGATGGCCGCGTCATCCCGGTGCCGCGCGGCAAGGTGCTCGGCGGCTCGTCCTCGATCAACGGCATGCTCTATTCGCGCGGCCATCCGCGCGATTACGACCAGTGGCGGCAGCTCGGCAATGCGGGCTGGAGCTATGCGATATCCTGCCGTACTACCGCCGGCTCGAAAGCGATTGGCGCGGCGAGGGCACGTATCACGGCGGCGCCGGGCCGCTGTCGCGTATCGCGCCATGACAAGAGCCACAAGCTCTACGATCTGGTCCGCGACGCGGCGGTCGCGGCGGGCCATCCCGAGACCGAGGATTTTCACGGCGCGCAGCCCGAAGGCTTCGGCGTGCCGGACTTCACCACCAAGGGCGGACGGCGCGGCAGCACGGCGGTGACGTTCCTGCGGCCGGCCATGAACCGGCCGAACCTGACGGTCGAGACCAACGCCCATGCCGTGCGCGTGGTGATGGAGGCGAGCCGCGCGGCCGGCGTCGAATATCGTGCGCGTGGCGGAGCGCAGCGTGGTCGCGCATGCCAACGCGCGAGGTGATCCTGTCGGGCGGCGCGATCAATTCGCCGCATCTGCTGATGCTGTCGGGCATCGGCCCGGCCGACGAGTTGCGCGCGCATGGCATCAAGCCGGTGGTCGATCTGCCCGGCGTCGGGCCGCAATTTGCAGGACCATGCCTCGACCGGCATCGACGTGCTGCTCAACCGGCCGATCGGCTTCGTCAATCAGCTCCGCGTCGATCGCGTGGCGCGATCGCTGGCGCAATGGGCGGTGACGGGAACGGGCGCGCTCGCCGGTCTGCCGGTGACCGGCATGCTGTTCGCGCGGTCGCGCGAAGGGCTTGGAGCGGCCCGATCTGCAATTTCTGATCTCACCGGTGCGGCTGTTCGCCAAGCTCTGGTTCCCGGGCTGGCGCAAACCGGACGGGCATTATCTCTCGCATCCGCGCGGTGCTGCTGCATCCCGGACAGCCGCGGCTGGATCAAGCTGCGCTCCGCCGATCCGATGGCGAAGCCGCGCATCACCTTCAATCTGCTTGCCGAGAAGAGCGATTATCCGCCGCTGCGCGCCGCCATCCGCATCGCGCGCGAGCTGGTGCAGAGCGGGCCGCTGGCGCAAGTTGATCGAACGCGAGGCGGCGCCGGGCGACGCAGGTCCAGACCGACGACCAGCTCGACGCCTTCATCCGCTCGGACGTGCGCACCGCGTTTCATCCGGTCGGCACCTGCCAGATGGGCGTCGGCCGCGACGCGGTGGTCGATGCCGAGCTCAAGGTGCGCGGCGTCGAGGGTTTGCGCGTGGTCGATGCCTCGGTGATGCCGACCATCATCGGCGGCAACACCAACGCGCCGACCATCATGATCGCGGAGAAGGCGTCGGACATGATTCTCGGGCCGTCCTGCGCTGGCCCCGGCGGAGGTGTGATGGCCGATCCGGTCGCGGTCGCCGAAGAGACGCTGGCGCGGATCGCGGCGTGCGACGACCAGGCGATCTTCACACGGATCACCCGCGACCGCGCACTGACCGAGGCGCGCGCGGCGAGGCAGCGCGGCCAATCGCTCGGTCCGCTCGACGGCGTGCCGGTCGCGTGGAAAGATTTGTTCGATCTGCGAGGCCTGACGACGCCGGCCGGGATCGGTGGTGCTGGCCGACGCGCCGCCGGCCGAGCGCGACGCGCCGGTCGTCGCCAACCTGGCACAAGGCCGGGATGGTCTGCGTCGGCGCGCACCAACATGACCGAGTTCGCCTATTCCGGCGTCGGCCTCAATCCGCATTACGGCACGCCGCGCAACCCCCACGGCAAGGAACCGCGCGTGCCCGGCGGCTCGTCGTCGGGTTCGGCGGTCGCGGTGGCGCGCGGCTTGGTCCCGGTCGCGATCGGCACCGACACCGGCGGCTCGGTGCGGTTGCCGGCGGCGCTCAACGGCGTCGTCGGCTACAAATCGACGGTTGGACGCTATCCGATGGACTGGCGTGTTTCCGCTGTCGCCGACCCTGGATTCGCTCGGCGTATTCAGCCGCACCGTCGATCAAGCGGCGCTGGTGGACGCCGCGATGCGCGGCGTTGCGCCGCGCTTGCACGCACGCCCCGATCGCCCGTCGGGCGTCCGCATTCTGGTGCCGACCAACATCGTGCTCGACGATTGCGAACCGGCGGTGCGGGCGAATTTCGAGGCGGCGATCGAACGGCTCGCCCGGGCCGGCGCCGTTATCGAGCGCGCGGCGCTGCCCGCGTTCGACGCGATGATGCGGCTCGGGGATAAGCGCGGCACCATTCTTGCCGCCGAGGCCTATGCGATCCATCAGCGCGCGGCTCGAAAGCGGCGCGGCGGCACCGCATGGATCGCCGCGTCGTGGCGCGGCTGCGGTTCGGCGCGCGGATCGCGTTGACCGACTATCTCTCCGTCGTCGTTCGCCGCGGCGCAAGCTGATCGCCGAAACCGCGGCGCGGCTCGCCGGATGGGTTTCGTCGCGTTTCCGACCACGCCGATCGTGGCGCCGCCGATCGCGCCCTTGGAAAACGACGACGACCGGTTCTTCGCCGCCAACGGGCGCCTGCTGCGCAACACCAGTCTCGGCAATTTCCTCGATTGGTGCGGCGTGTCGCTGCCGAACGGCGTCGACGCCGGCGGCATGCCGACGGCATTGCTCCTGTCGGCGGCGGGCGGCAACGACGAAACCCTACTATCCGCCGCCCAGGGCTGCGAAGCGGTCGCCGCCGGACAATGACGAATCTCACCAACGTTGTCGGTGTCTTGGCGGGGGTTTGCACGACGCTGGCCTTCGTGCCGCAGGTTGTGAAAACGTGGCGCACGCGCCAAGCCGACGACATTTCGATGGGTTGGCTGACGATTTTCAGCGGCGGCACGTTCCTGTGGCTGATCTATGGGCTTTGGCTGGGCGAGGTGCCGATCGTCGGCGCCAACGGCGTCACGCTCCTGCTGGTTCTGGTCATTCTTTATGTCAAGCTCCGCACGCGGCGTGATGGGGCCATGCCGGGAGAGTGACTTCCCCGCCGCCGTCGGGGTCGCTAATGTCGCGGCAGATAACGGGAGGCGGCATCACCATGGTTCATGTCATTCGCTTTCACGAAACCGGCGGGCCGGAAGTGCTGCGCTGGGAAGAGCTCGATCTCGGCAAGCCGGGCCAGGGCGAGGTCCGCCTTCGCCACACCGCCGTCGGCCTCAATTTCGTCGACACCTATCAGCGCAGCGGCCTTTACCCGATGCCGATGCCGAGCCCGCTGGGCGGCGAAGCCGCCGGCGTGATCGAGGAAGTCGGGCCGGGCGTCACCGATCTCAAGGCCGGCGACCGCGTCGCCTACGGCTCGGCGCCGCTCGGCGCCTACTCCGAGGCGCGGCTGATTCCGGCGGCGCGGCTGGTCAAAATCCCGGACGGCATTTCGGACCAGACCGCCGCGGCGATGATGCTAAAGGGCCTGACCACCGAATATCTCGTCAATCGCAGCTACAATATTCAGAAGGGCGACACGGTGCTGTTCCACGCCGCGGCCGGCGGCGTGGGGTTGATCTTCGGCCAATGGGCGAGGGCCAAGGGCGCGACGGTGATCGGCACGGTCGGCGGCGCCGCCAAGGTCAAGCTGGCGCGCGACCATGGCTACGAGCATGTCATCGACTACACCAAGGAGGATTTCGTCGCCCGGGTCGGCGAGATCACCAATGGCGCCAAGTGTCCCGCGGTCTATGACGGCGTCGGCAAGGACACCTTCATGAAGTCGCTCGACTGCGTCCGGCCGCACGGTTTCCTGATCAGCTTCGGCCAGGCCTCGGGCAAAGTACCGCCGTTCGATGCCGGCATTCTCGCCGCCAAGGGCTCGCTCTACCTGCAACGCCCGACGCTGGCGACCTATGGCGCCAAGCGCGAGGACCTGGTGGCGATGGCCAAGAACCTGTTCGACGTGGTGCTGTCGGGCAAGGTCAAGATCGTGGTCAGCCAGACCTATCCGCTGAAAGACGCCGCCAAGGCACATGCCGACTTGCAAGCGCGCAAGACCACCGGCTCGACGGTGTTCGTCGTCTAGGGGAAGATCGAACCGCCAAGGCGCAAAGGCGCCAAGGGTTCACGTCGCCACCCCGACGAAAGTCGGGGTCCACCGAGACGCTGCACGGTCGATACCGGCTTTCGCCGGTATGGGCGCTTGGGTGGTTTTGGTGTCTTGGCGGTAGGCGGGCGACTTACTTGAACGCGACCCGCACGACCTCGTAGGAGCGGGCGCCGCGCGGCGTCGAGACCTCGACCAATTCGCCGACGCCTTTGCCGATGAGCGCGCGCGCCAGCGGCGACGTCACCGACAAACGGCTCTTGCTGATGTCGGCCTCGTCCTCGCCGACGATCTGGTAGACCGCCTTCTCTTCGCTCTCTTCGTCCTCAAGTGTGACGGTGGCGCCGAACTTGACCTGCTTGCCCGAGAGTTTCGACACGTCAATCACCTCGGCGCGCGCGATCTTGTCCTCAAGCTCGGCGACGCGGCCCTCGATGAAGCTCTGGCGCTCGCGGGCGGCGTGATATTCGGCGTTTTCCGAGATATCGCCATGTTCTCGGGCCTCGGCCAGGGCGCGGATTACCGCCGGCCGGTCGGTCGCTTTGAGCCGCCGCAATTCTTCCTGAAGCCGGTTGAACCCGGCGCTGGTCATCGGAACTTTAGCCATGAGGAAAACTCTTCCCCCGAACACGAAAAATGAAAACCGGCCGGGCCTCCACCCGGTACGCGCCCGGTAATTGGCACGTTAACCAAGACTACGCCGTTACCTTGGGCGACGCTTCAAAATAAGATTGCAGCGAGGCGACTTCAAGATTAGCGCCCGCCAGCGCCACAATGGCTTGAACCGCCGCCCGACTACCCGCAATAGTAGTATAATACGGTATCCCGATCACCAATGCCGTGCGGCGCAGGCTGAAACTGTCGGTCTTGGCCTGGGCCCCTTCGGTGGTGTTGAAAACGAGCTGGACACCGCCCGACAGCATGCGGTCGACGATATGCGGCCGGCCTTCGAGCACCTTGTTGATGGTCTCGACCTCGAGCCCCTGGCCGCGCAGATAATCGGCGGTGCCGCGGGTCGCCAGCAGCTTGAAGCCGAGCTCGATCAGCCGGCGGCACGGCGCCATCACGGCCGGTTTGTCCTTGTTGCGGACCGAGACGAACACCGTGCCCGACGAGCGGCAGCATGGTGCCGCTGCCGAGCTGCGACTTGGCGAAGGCACGGCCGAAATCGCTGTCGAGGCCCATCACCTCGCCGGTCGATTTCATCTCCGGCCCGAGGATCAGATCGACGCCGGGGAAGCGCGCGAACGGGAAACACCGCCTCCTTCACCGCGACGCGCTTCTTGCCGGCTGCGGGCGAGGGCGAAGCCGCCGAGCTTTTCGCCCGCCATCACCCGCGCCGCGATCTTGGCGATCGGCACGCCGGTCGCCTTCGCGACGAACGGCACGGTGCGCGACGCGCGCGGATTGACTTCGAGCACATAGACGGTGCCGTCCTTGACCGCGTACTGCACGTTCATCAGCCCGACGACATGCAAGGCTTTTGCCAGCGCCGTGGTCTGGCGTTCGATGTCTGCGGATCACCGGCGGCGGCAGCGAGTAGGGCGGCAGCGAGCAGGCGCTGTCGCCGGAATGAATCCCCGCCTCCTCGATATGCTCCATGATGCCGGCGATGTGCACGGTGTCGCCGTCGGCCAGCGCGTCGACATCGACCTCGATGGCGTCGGCGAGATAGCGGTCGATCAGCACCGGGTTCTTGCCCGACGCCTTCACCGCGTGGGTCATGTAGCGCGCCAGCCCCTCGGGCTCGTGCACGATCTCCATCGCGCGCCCGCCAAGCACATAGGAGGGCCGGATCACGACCGGATAGCCGACGCGCTCGGCGATCGCGACCGCCTCGTCGAGCGAGGTGGCGATGCCGTTCTCCGGCTGCTTCAAGCCGAGCTTCGCCAGCAATTGCTGGAAGCGCTAGCGGTCCTCGGCGAGGTCGATGGCGTCGGGCGAGGTGCCGAGAATCGGGAATGTTGGCGGTCTTCGAGCGCCGCCGCGAGCTTCAGCGGCGTCTGGCCGCCGAGCTGCACGATGACGCCGAGCACGCTGGCCGGAGCGCTGCTCGACCCGCACGATCTCGATCACGTCCTCGCCGGTCAGCGGCTCGAAATAAAGCCGGTCCGACGTGTCGTAATCGGTCGAAACGGTTTCGGGATTGCAATTGACCATGATGGTCTCGATGCCGGCCTCCTTCAGCGAATAGGCGGCATGGACGCAGCAATAATCGAACTCGATGCCCTGGCCGATGCGGTTGGGGCCGCCGCCGAGGATGATGACCTTCTCGCGGTCGGTCGGCTCGGCCTCGCACTCGGTCTCGTAGGTCGAATACAGATATGGCGTCAGCGCGGGGAACTCGGCGGCGCAGGTGTCGATGCGCTTGTAGACGGGATGGATGTTCGAGGCCGCGCGCGCGGACGCCACGGCGTCTTCGCTGTGGCCCGTCAGTTCGCCGAGCCGGGCATCGGAAAAGCCGAGCCGTTTCAACCACAACAGGCCGGCGGCATCGCGGGGCAGGCCGCTCGCTTTCACTTCGTCCTCGGCGGCGACGATCTCGGCGACGGCATCGAGGAACCACGGATCGTAGTGGCACGCAGCGTGAATCTCGGCGGTGGTGAGGCCGTGGCGATAGGCCTGCGCGATGGTGAGAAGCCGGTCCGGCGTCGGCAGCGCCAACGCGGCGCGGATCGCGTTCTTGTCGCCCGAGGCGGCACCGGGAATCTCGATCTCGTTGAAGCCGGTGAGGCCGGTCTCCATCGAGCGCAGCGCCTTCTGCACGGATTCGGCGAAGCTGCGGCCGATCGCCATCGCCTCGCCGACCGATTTCATCGAGGTGGTGAGCAGCGGTTCGGCGCCCGGAAATTTCTCGAAGGCGAAGCGCGGCATCTTGGTGACGACGTAATCGATCGTCGGCTCGAACGAAGCCGGCGTGATTTGCGTGATCTCGTTGCGTCAATTCGTCGAGCGTGTAGCCGACCGCGAGCTTGGCGGCGACCTTGGCGATGGGAAAGCCAGTCGCCTTCGATGCCAGCGCCGACGAGCGCGAGACGCGCGGGTTCATTTCGATGATGACCAGGCGTCCGTCCTCGGGATTGACGGCGAACTGCACGTTGGAGCCGCCGGTATCGACCCCGATCTCGCGCAGCACCGCGATCGAGGCGTTGCGCATGATCTGATATTCCTTGTCGGTCAGGGTCAGCGCCGGCGCCACGGTGACGCTGTCGCCGGTATGCACGCCCATCGGATCGACGTTCTCGATGGAGCAGACGATGATGCAATTGTCGGCGCGGTCGCGCACGACCTCCATCTCGAATTCCTTCCAGCCCAGCACCGATTCCTCGATCAACACTTCGTGGCTGGGCGAGGCCCGAAGACCGTTCTCGACGATGTCCTCGAATTCCTTGCCGTTATAGGCGATGCCGCCGCCGGTGCCGCCCAAGGTGAAGGACGGGCGGATCACGGCGGGCAGGCCGACATAGGCAAGGTTCGCGCGCGCCTCATCGAGCGATTTCACCAGCTTGCTCTTGGGCGATTGCAGGCCGATCCGGTCCATCGCCTCGCGGAACAACAGCCGGTCCTCGGCCTTGGCGATGGCGTCTTCTTTGGCGCCGATCAGTTCGACATTGTAGCGGGCGAGCACGCCGGACTTCGCCAGCGCCATCGCGGTGTTGAGCGCGGTCTGGCCGCCCATGGTCGGCAACAGCGCGTCGGGCTTTTCCTTGGCGATGATGCGCTCGACGAAATCCGGCGTGATCGGCTCGATGTAGGTGGCATCGGCCATCTCCGGGTCGGTCATGATCGTCGCGGGATTGGAATTGACCAGGACGACGCGATAGCCCTCTTCGCGCAGCGCCTTGCACGCCTGCGCCCCCGAATAATCGAACTCGCACGCTTGCCCGATCACGATCGGCCCCGCGCCGATGATCAGGATCGAGCTTATGTCGGTGCGTTTAGGCATGGGCCCACTCGCAAAACGCCGACGGGCGGGTTAAAATGGCGGATATGACCGATCTGCTGAACCAAGCCTTTGAGGCGGCCCGAAAGCTTCCCAAGGAACAGCAAGAGACCTTGGGCGCAATCATCCTTGAGGAGATCGCCGACGAGGCGCGATGGACGAAGTCCTTCGCCGAGACGCGAGACCAGCTTCGCAAGCTGGCAGACGAAGCCCTGGCTGACTTTGACGCTGGACGAACGACTCCGCTTGTATTTCCCCCGAGGAAATGAACTCGCGCGCCACGGCACAGTTCTGGCGACGCTTCAACAGTCTGCCGAGCTCCGCTCAACGTTACGCCGAGAATGCGTACAAGCTTTGGACAGCAAATCATTATCACCGCTCGCTGGAATTCAAGAAAATCGACCCCGAACGACCGATCTATTCTGTACGGATCGGCCTTCATTGGCGCGCGATCGGCGTTCGAAACGATGAGACGGTGATCTGGTTCTGGATTGGATCCCACGCCGAATACGATAATTTTCTCAAGCGCCTTTAACCTCATCATTTCCGCTCCTTCATCAAATCGACGAAGCGGTCGAAGAGGTAGTGGCTGTCTTGCGGGCCGGGGCTGGCTTCGGGGTGGTATTGCACCGAGAAGATCGGCTTGTCCTTGAGGCGGAAGCCTTCATTCGAGCCGTCGAACAACGAGACGTGCGTCACCTCGGTGTTCGCCGGCAAGGTTTCGGGCAGCACGACGAAGCCGTGATTCTGGCTGGTGATTTCGACCTTGCCGGATGCCAAGTCCTTCACCGGATGATTGGCGCCGCGATGGCCGATGTCCATCTTCCGCGTTTTGCCGCCGAGCGACAGCGCCAGCAACTGATGGCCGAGACAGATGCCGAAGATCGGTTTGCCGGCGGTCATCAATTCCGTCAGCACCGGCACGGCGTACGTGCCGGTCGCGGCGGGATCGCCCGGGCCGTTGGAGAGGAAAATGCCGTCGGGCTTGTGTCGCATCACGTCGGCGGCGGTGGCGCTTGCCGGCACCACCGTCACATTGCAGCCCGCGCTCGCCAGCATGCGCAGAATGTTGCGCTTGGCGCCGTAATCGATGGCGACGACGTGGTACTTGGGCTGCGCGAGCGTGCCGTAGCCTTTGCCCCATTCCCAGCCGGTCTGGTCCCAATCGTAGGTCTGGCGGCAGGTCACGTCTTTCGCCAGGTCCATGCCTTCGAGGCCGGGCCAAGCGCGCGCCGCGTCCTTCAACGTGTCGATGTCGAGCGTCCCGTCGGCGGCGTAGGCGAGGGCGCCGTTGGGTGCGCCGTGATCGCGGATGCGCCGTGTCAGCAGGCGTGTGTCGATGCCGGCGATGCCGACCAGGTTGTAGCTCTTGAGCCACGCGTCGAAATGCTGCACCGCGCGCCAATTTGACGGCTGGGTGATGTCGGCGCGCAGCACCAGGCCAAGCGCCGCCGAGGTCGAGGTCTCGATGTCTTCGCGGTTAGCGCCGACATTGCCGATATGGGGGAAGGTGAAGGTGACGATCTGACCGGCATAGGAGGGATCGGTCATGATCTCCTGATAACCCGTCATGCTGGTGTTGAAGCACACCTCGCCGACGCGCATGCCCTCGGCGCCGATTCCATGCCCCCAAAAAACGCTGCCGTCGCCCAATACCAGGGCCGCGGTCGGGCGCGAGGGCAGAAGGGTCATGCGATGCTATTGCCTTTGTTGAATGGGCCTGCGCCGCGCGTCAAATCGCGCCGGAGGAACGTTCCGGCACGTCGACGACCGTTATTGCGCGGCTAGACCCCTGACATAGTATGCACCCCCGAGTCGCGTCAACCCCGCGTAATTTCCCCGTCATTGGAGCGAACACGGGAATCCAGACCGCCCCCCGTCCCGCTTTCGCGCGGACGACGAGTTAGTTAGGGTTCCGGCGACACGAGAGCTTTGGAGACGGATCATGCTGCGCGAGCAATTCAGCGACGCCTTGAAGACCGCGATGAAGGGCAAGAACGCGCTCGGCGTGTCGACGGTGCGGCTGATCATCGCCAGGCTCAAGGAGCAGGACATCGACGCGCGCGGCCGCGGCAAGCTGGAACTCGACGACACGCAGATTCAGCAAATGCTGCAAGGCATGATCAAGCAGCGGCGAGAATCGATCGCGCTCTACGAGCAGGGCAAGCGCGAGGACCTGGCCGAGAAGGAGCGCGGCGAAATCGCGATCATCGAGGCGTTCCTGCCGAAGCAATTGTCGGACGCGGAGGCCGAAGCGGCGATCAAGGCGATCGTCGCCGAGACGGGCGCGCAGTCGGTCAAGGACATGGGCAAGGTGATGGGCACGATCCGCGAGAAACTGACGGGCAAAATCGACAACGCCAAGGCCAGCGGCATCGTCAAGAAACTGCTCGGCGCGTCATGAGCGAGACGCGCGCCTATGACGGCGGCTGCCATTGCGGCGCGGTGCGGTTCCGCATTACCACCGACCTGAAGCGCGTCTCCTACTGCAATTGCTCGATATGCCAAAAAAAGGGAATCCTGCACCATTTGGTGCCACCGGACCGATTCGAACTACTGCGCGGCCAGGACGATCTCATCACCTACATTTTCAACACCGGCGTGGCGAAACACACATTCTGCCGGCATTGCGGCATCCACCCGTTCTATGTGCCGCGTTCCGATCCCGACAAGATCGACGTCAATGTCCGCTGCCTCGACGACGTCGACATCGCGGCGCTGACGCTGGACTTTTTCGACGGGCAGAACTGGGAACGGGCGATCGGCCGCTGGCATCACGGACGATAGCTGTCAGTCATCAGTTTTCAGTGTTCCGTTACTGACCACTGACAACGATCGTTTCGTCCGGCGAAAACGTAGATACGCCGGCTTGCGTCCTGCCGCGATCGCCTTCCGCTCGTACCGCGTTGCCGGCCAGTCGTCCGGCCGCGTGCGCCAATCGGCGGCGCGGCGCGCGAGCCATTCCCATTCCGGCGACGCGGTCGCGTCGGCCAGCATCCCGGCGAGATAATCCGGATCGTCGGTGGCGAGGCGCAACTCGCCGCCATCGCGCATCGCCAGCGCGAGCTGCGCCAGCGTGACGGGCGAGACGATGCGGCGCTTGCGATGGCGCAGCTTCGGCCAAGGATCGGGAAAGAGGATGTAGGCGCGATCCAGGCTTTGCGCGGGCAGCGCCGCCAGCAACAACCGCGCGTCGTCGATCAGGATGCGCAAATTGCCGAGACCATGCGCGGCGATCGCGGTCAATAACTTGGCGACGCCGGTCTCGAAAATCTCGACGCCGATGAACCCAATATCCGGATGCGCCGCCGCCTGCGCCGCCAAGTGCTCGCCGGCGCCGAAACCGATCTCGAGCGCGATGCGCTCGTGCGCCGGAAACAGTAGGCGCGGATCGAGCGCACCGCTCGGCGGCACGTCGAAACGCAGGCGCGGCAGCAAGTCCGCCATGAGGCCGGCCTGCGCCGGGCGCAGCTTTCGGCCGCGGCGCCGGCCGTAAATCATCCGGTGGCGGATATCGTCGCTCATCGCTGAAATCGCGAGATTGCGAGAGAAATTAACCAAGCTGCAAGGCTTCGCCGCGCAAAGTCATACTTTCGCATGGGCAAGGACTCGCGATGATCAAGCGCCGGCCGAAGACGCAGGTTGATGACGGTATTCAAGGCGAACTGCCCCTGACGCGGCAATTGGCGATTCTCGATGAGCGTAACGAACGCGCCTTCGATCGCATCCTGACACTGATCGCCGACGTATTCGAGGCCACCAACTGCGCCATCATCGCCGAGGAAGGCGGGCGCTACTGGACCAAGATACGCGGCAAGAAAATGGTGACATCCGAGGGGCCGAGCGCCGGGTCGTTCACGCGGCGCACCATGGCCGCCAGCGATGTCTTCGTCGTCAGCGACGCCGCTGCCGATCCGCTGTTTAGCGACCACCCGCGCGTCACCGGCGGCCCTCGCGTCTGATTTTATTTCGGCGCCCCGCTGATTGCCGCGGACGGCAGTCCGATCGGTGCACTCGCGGTGATGGACGACAAGCCACGCGCCGCGCCAGACGACGTGCAGCGACGGCTGCTGCGTCATTTCGCCGAGCACGTGATGATCCAAATCCAGTCGCGCACGTTCGAGTATGTCGGCGAACAATTGCGTGCCAGCGAGGCGCGGCTTCACCGCAGCGAGCAGCATCTGGCGCGCGCCCAACGTCTCGCCGATGTCGGCAGCGCCGAGATCGATTGGGTCGGCGACGATCATTATTGGTCGCAGCAGATGTATCGCATCTTCGGCCTGCCGCCGGACGCGCCGATTCCATCCGCGGACGAGCTTATCCGCGACACAGTGCATCCCGATGATCGCGACAAGGTGCGGGATTATCATCGGCGGCAGAAGGACGGCGACTATTCGCAGAAATGCGAATACCGCATTGTGCGGCCGGACGGGGAGGTTCGCACGATTCAGCGGTTTGGCGAGGTTATCATCGACGCCACCGGTCAGGCGGTGAGGGCGCTGATGGCGATCCAGGATGTGACCGAGCTGCGCAAGGCGGAAAAGGCCCGCGACGACTATCGCGAGCAACTGCATCATGCTCAGCGGCTCGACGCGCTCGGCACATTGGCCGGCGGCATCGCGCACGATCTGAACAATACGCTGGTGCCCATCGTGGCGTTGACCAAGCTGATGCGCGCGGAAGCAACGAGCGACGACACAATCCGGAATCTCGAGGTGATTCAGCGCGCCGGCGAACGTGCGCGGGATCTGGTACGACAAGTGCTGGCGTTCTCGCGCCGGACGCCGATCGAGCGCCATCGCATCGATTTGAGCGAGGTCGTCGCCGAGGCGCTGGGGCTGATGCGCGCCAGCGTCGATTCACACATCACGATCGAGGAGCATTTGACGCCCGACGCCACCGTGTTCGCGGACTCGGGGCAAATCCACCAGGTCCTGGTGAACCTCGTTACCAACGCCGCGCAAGCGATCGGCGATCGGGCTGGTAGGATCGTGGTGACGGTAAAGGCCGGGCCTAACGCGCCCTTGCGCCTCACCATCGCGGACGACGGCGACGGCATGGATCAGCGCACGCTGTCGCGCATGTTCGAGCCGTTCTTCACCACCCGACCGGTCGGTTCGGGCGCGGGGTTGGGCCTCGCGATCGTGCACGGCATCGTGACCGGCCACGGCGGTTCGGTCGCCGCCGAGAGTTCTCCCGGCGGCACCTGTATCATAATCGATCTGCCGTCACACGAGCGCAAAAGCGCCGCCGCCTTGGCGATCGCGGCAGTCTGACCCGTATCGGCTCAGGCGTCGGCGGTTACAACGCCGGCGTTGGCGATCGCTTTGACCAGTTCGAACAGACGGCGCCGCGTTTGCGCGTCCGTCACGCGATAATAGGCCCTCACCAGTTCTAGGGTTTCACGACGCATCATTGGATCGGGCTCATACGGCACCGCCGCCTGCTCGTTCAAGCCAGGCACCCCCTCGGCAACC
Source organism: uncultured Alphaproteobacteria bacterium (assembly GCA_963851285.1). Taxonomy (GTDB): domain Bacteria; phylum Pseudomonadota; class Alphaproteobacteria; order ATCC43930; family CGMCC-115725; genus JAATGI01. The sequence continues at coordinate 34,295 of CAWKOL010000020.1, read as the reverse complement.
GAAGCGACCACACTCGGATTGATATCGTCGAAAAAAAACGAAACCGGAACGTCAAGCACGCGGGAAAGATCGAAGAGCCTACTTGCGCCGATACGGTTGGCGCCGCGCTCGTATTTCTGCACCTGCTGAAAGGTCAGTCCGATGGCATTGCCAAGCCGTTCCTGGCTCATCCCCAGCAACGTCCGCCGCAACCGCACGCGCGATCCGACGTGAACATCGATAGGGCTGGGCTTATCCGACTTGCGCCGACGGCGCCGACCGTCCCCTTGTTGGTCACTCATTAGTATTCTTTCATTTTTCTCAAATTAACCCCTGTCGGACCTGTTTAGGCATGCCATCGCGTGAGGTCAACACAATTAGTGATTACATTTCTAAAGGATATTCTCGCTTTTTGCGGTAACGGCGAGAATATGGTTAATGCCACGAGTTACGATAACCTATAATCAAAATAACGATGAACTCCATGACAAGTAAAACGACAAAACTCATGTCACCAATACGGCTATAGATAGTTGGCGGCAGCGCCGCCGGCAGCGGCACATCGATCACGCCGATCGCGTCCAGATCGAGCCGATTAAGGACCCGGCCATAGGGATCGAAGGCGCCGGTGATGCCGTTGTTGGCATCGCGTAGCAGCGGCAATCCCTCCTCGACGGCGCGTACCCGCGCGATCGCAAAATGCTGAAACGGTCCGGAGGTCACGCCATACCACGCGTCATTGGTAATATTGAGCATCCAGCCCGCCCGTTTTGCCGGATCGACGACCGCTCCCGGGAAAATTGCCTCGTAGCACACAAGGGGCGCGACTGGCGGCAGATCCGGCAACGATATCGTCCGCGGTCCCGGTCCCGCCGAAAAGTCCATCGCGCCAGGCGTGATCTTGCGGATCGGCAGGAAATGGCGCAGCGGCACGTACTCGCCGAACGGCACGAGATGCGCCTTGTCGTACGTGGCGATCACGTCGCCGCCGGGTCCGATCACCAGAAGCGAATTCCAGATATGGGTCGGCTTGGCCGGCGCCACGTCGGTGCGTACATCGCCCGTCATCAGCAGTGCGCCCGACGGCATCGCCAACGCCAGGGTGCGGCGCAGCTCGTCGTCGCGTTCGAGGAAGGGCGGCGCCGCGGCCTCGGGCCACACCACCGCCGCCAGCGGTACCTGTGTCGGTTCGCCGCTGAGGTCGAGCAGCCGCCGCAGATTGGCGACGCCAGCCACCGGATCGTTCTTCAGCGTCTCCGGGATCGATGGTTGGACCAGGCGGATGGTGATGCCCGGCAGCGGGTCCCGGGGCGACAACCAGAGACGAGCGGCGCCGCCGACCATCGGCACGGCGATGAACAACGCGGCGGCCAATGCCGCCCAGCCGCGGTTGCGGTCGAAATCGCCCAACCGTGCCGGTAGCGATGCCGCGGTTACGGTGATCAACGATAGACCGTAGATGCCGACAATCGAGGTGATCTGCAGCATCGGGCCCGATCCGGGAAAGGCACCGGACCAAGCATAGCCGACGAGGTTCCACGGAAATCCCGTCAGGACATGGCCGCGCAGCCATTCGGCGATGCACCACGCCGCCGCGACGGCCAGAACACGCACGATGCCGCGCAGATGCAACCCGCGCTTCGCCGCGTCCGCGACCAGCAAGGCGGCGCCGGTAAAAATACGCGAGCCCGGCGGGAATGCCGAGCACCGCGAGCGGCATCAACCACCAGAATTTGTCGATATCGACCAGCAAGGCGACGCCGATCCAGTACAGTCCGGTGACGAAAAAGCCGAAGCCGAAGCACCAGCCTAGGAAAAACGCGTTGCGCCGGCGCGGGACAGTGTCGCTGAGCCAAATCAGGGAGGGGAACGAGATCAGCAACAACGGTGTCAGGTCGACAGGCGGCAAGGCGGCGGCGGCGATCGCACCCATCAGTGCGGCGTAAAGATAGCGCCGCCATCCCGAGAGGCCCCGGGTCCATGTCGCCCAGTGTTGGAGCGGCACCGATGGACCCGCGGCGCGCAACAACAGCGCCGCGCTGTTTTTCGCCGGGTTCATGCGTCGGGCTTGTCCGCCGGTTTGGGCGCGCGCACCCGCAGGCGCTTGACGCGGCGAGGATCGGCGTCGAGCACCTCGAATTCGATGCCTGACGGATCGCGGATGACTTCGTTGCGGCTCGGCACTTTGCCGGCCAGCCTCGTCACCAATCCGCCGAGCGTGGTGACGCCTTCTTCCAAATCGGCCAGCAATGCCGGCGGCAGTACCTGGCCTTCGAGCGACGACAGCGGCGTGCGCGCATCGGCGATGACGCTGCCGTCGGGCCGCGTGATGATTTTCGGCCGGTCGGCGTCATCATGCTCGTCCTCGATCTCGCCGACGATTTGTTCGATCACGTCCTCGATGGTTATGAGACCGTCGATGCCGCCGAATTCGTCGACGACCAACGCCATGTGGACGCGCGACAGCCGCATTTGCAGCAACAGATCGAGCACGGGCAAGGACGGCGCGACGAACAAGACCTTGCGCACGATCTTGCCCAGCGGCACCGACTTGTGATCGACGGCGTAGGGCATCATGTCCTTGACGTGCAGCATGCCAATGACGTCGTCGAGCGTGTCGCGATAGACCGGCACGCGGCTGTGGCCTTGCTCCATCATCTGCTGCGTCGCCTGCTCGAACGGCGTGTCCTCGGCCATGGCGACGATGTCGGCGCGCGGCACCATGATCTCGGCGGCGCTCAACTCGTGAAGCTTCAGGATGTTGGTCAGAAGCCGCCGTTCGTGCGGATCGATCGGCTCTTCCTGCTGATGCTCCTCGATCAGCTCCTCGAGTTCCTGCCGCAGGTCGCCCTCGGCCGAGTCGCCGCGCCGCAAATGCCGCAGCCAATGACGCAGGCCCGAAAGCGGCTTGTCTTGATTCTGATCCGCCTCAGCCATGGACGCCCGTCACGTTGTAGGGATCTGGAATATCGAAACGCCGGAGTATCCGCCGTTCGCGATTTTCCATGCGCGTCGCGTCACGCTCGCGGTCGTGGTCGTGACCCAACAAATGCAGCACGCCATGGACAATCAGATGGCGAAGGTGGTGGGCAAGCGGCTTTCCTTGTTCCTTGGCTTCGCGAGCAACGGTTTCGAATGCCATCACGACGTCGCCGAGCATCCGCGGTTCTCTGGTCGGGAACGACAACACGTTGGTCGGCGCATCCTTGCGTCGCCAGCGGCGATTGAGGCTGCGCACGGCCGCATCGTTGCTGAAGACCAGGCTTACTTCGCCGGCGGCAAAGCCCGAATCGGTCAGAACGGCGGTTACCGTTTCCCGCGCCAAGCGGACGATGCCGGGTACCCGCCGGCGCCACGTCGGGCACGGCATCGCCACGTCGATGACCAAGGCTTTAGCTCCGGGAGCGTCTTTCATCGTCGGGTTTGGCGCGCGTGGCGGCGCGGCGGGCGCCGCGCTGGCGTTCGCGTTGATCATAGGCCCGCACGATGCGCGCGACCAGCGGATGACGGACGACATCGCTGTCGTCGAATTGCACGACGGCGACGCCCTCGGTGTCGTCGAGCGTATCGAGTGCGTCCTCGAGGCCGCATTCGGCGCCGCGCGGCAAGTCGATTTGCGTCAAATCGCCCGTCACGGCCATGCGCGCGTCTTCGCCGAGCCGCGTCAGGAACATTTTCATCTGTACTGGCGTCGTGTTTTGCGCCTCGTCGAGAATGACGAAGGAACGGGCAAGGGTTCGGCCCCGCATGAAGGCCAGCGGCGCGATTTCGATTTCGCCCGACGTGATGCGCTTCATCACCTGATCGCCCGGCAGCATATCGTAGAGCGCGTCGTAGAGCGGCCGCAGATAAGGGTCGATCTTTTCCTTGAGGTCGCCGGGCAGAAAGCCTAGCCGCTCGCCCGCCTCGACCGCGGGACGCGACAGGATGATGCGTTCGACCTGGCCGCCCATCAGCATATCCACGGCGGTGGCGACGGCGAGATAGGTCTTGCCGGTGCCGGCGGGTCCCAGGCCGAAAACGAGGTCGTTGGACCGCAACGCGCGGATATAGTCGGCCTGATGCGTGCCGCGCGCCGAAATGCGGCGCTTCTTGGTGCGGATGTCGTCGAAGTCGGAGCGGGCGTTTCCGGCCGACGCGTGGCGAAGCGCGGCGTCCACGGTGGCGGCGTCGACGTCGTGGCCCTGCTGTAAGCGGCGGTAGAGATGGTCGAGCGCGTTCCGCGCCACTTCGGCATTGCCGTCGGCACTGGAGATCATCAACCGGTTGCCGCGCGACACCAAAGCGACGCCGAGCTTTTCCTCGATACGCTCGAGATTGCGGTCGCGTTCGCCGAACAATTCCGGCAGCAGCGAATTGTCATCGAACTGCATTTGCACGGTGATCGCGGTTTCGCGCGGCGGGTTCATCGCGCCACCTCGCCGGCCAGACTGTTGGCGGCCACCGCGGCGATGCGCACCGGTACCACCGCGCCGATCGCGGTTTCGGGCGCGTGGGCATGCACCGCCTGAAGATAAGGGCTGCGACCGACCAACTGGCCCGGATGACGGCCCGGCTTTTCGAACAGCACCGGCAGCGCGCGTCCGATGCAACCCCGGTTGAAGGCGCGCTGTTGCGTGGACAGCAGATCCTGGAGCGCGTCGAGCCGGGCGGCCTTGACCGCGTCCGGTACCTGGTTCTGCAACGACGCCGCCGGCGTGCCGGGCCGCGTGCTGTACTTGAAGGAAAAGGCCGATGCGAAGCCGACATCGCGCACCAGCGCCATCGTCGCTTCGAAATCCGCGTCGGTCTCGCCCGGGAATCCGGTGATGAAATCCGAGGACAGGGCCAGATCGGGCCGCGCCGCGCGGAGCCGGTCGACGGTGCGGCGATAATCGTCGGCGGTGTGGCGGCGGTTCATGGCGTCGAGAATTTTGTCCGAGCCCGACTGCACGGGCAGATGCAGGAACGGCATCAGCGCCGCGACGTCACGATGCGCGGCGATCAGCGCATCGTCGACGTCGCGCGGATGCGACGTGGTGTAGCGAATCCGCTCTAGACCGGAAATCTCAGCGACGGCGCGGATCAGCCGGCCCAGGCCCCAGTCATCGTGGCGATAGGCATTGACGTTCTGCCCCAGAAGCGTGATTTCGCGCGCGCCCAATTCGACCAGATGCCGCGCCTCGGCCAGGATCGCCGCCGGCGGCCGAGAATATTCGGCGCCGCGCGTGTACGGCACGACGCAGAAGGTACAGAATTTGTCGCAACCCTCCTGGATCGACAGGAAAGCGCTGACGCCGGGCGCGGTCTGCGTCTCGGGCAGGAAATCGAACTTCGCTTCGGCCGGAAAATCGGTATCCAGCACCAACCCTTCCTCGCGCGCCGCCCTCGCCACCAATTCGGGCAGGCGGTGATAGGTCTGTGGGCCGAGCACGATATCGACTTCGGGCGCCCGCGCGCGGATCTCGGCGCCTTCCGCCTGCGCGACGCAGCCCGCGACGGCGAGCATCATGCGACCGCCGCCGGCGCGTTTGGCATGCTTTGCCGGACGAAGGCGGCCGATATCGGAATAAACTTTCTCGGCGGCCTTCTCGCGGATGTGACACGTGTTCAGAATGACGAGGTCGGCGTCCACCGCCGTTTCGCTGGCGGCGAAGCCGAGTGGCGCCAGGAGATCGGCCATGCGCGCCGAATCGTAGACGTTCATCTGGCAACCGTACGTCTTAATATGAAGCTTGCGGCTGGTGGGGCGCGGATCGTTCATGAAACCCGAATCGGTTGCGGCACGCGGCGCTTCAAGCGGCGCCGGCGGGCGGCCGAGGAAGCCGGGGCCGGCTTGCGTCCAGAGAGCGATTCGGCCACGCCGTCGCTGATGACACGATAGCAATGCGCCGACAATCCCTTGCGCGACGCGAACTGGTCGATCGTCACCTGCGGGAAAAACGTCAATTCCACGGTCAGCACGCCCATGCCGAGCGCCGTCCACAAGTGAGACGCCAGCTCCATGTCCCCATACCAAGCGAAAAACGGCCGCAGCGCGCGCCCGAGCGGCACGCCGTCGAGCCTGGTGTACGCGACCGCGACCGGCTGCACAGCGATCGGCACGCCGTCGTGACGATAGTCGGCAACGCTGAACAGGGCCGATTTGAACGGCAGAACCTGGTTGCCGTCGGCGCTGGTTCCTTCGGGGAAGAGGATCAGCCGGCCGCCCTTGTCGAAGCGCTCGACGATGGCGTTGCGATGGCTGCCGGCGGCGCTGCGGATGCGCTCGATGAACACGCTTCGTTGCAGCTTCGCGAGCCAGCCGAACCACGGCCAGTTGGCGACGTCAGCCTTGGATATGAAGGACGCTTCGAGCGAGGCGCCCAAAATCTCGATGTCGAGATAGCCGGTGTGGTTGCAGACATAGAGCGCGGGCGCGTTCTCGATGGGCTTGCCGTCGAATACCAAGCGGATGCCAAGCACGCGGCAAGACAGGCGGTGGTACCAGCGGGGCAGGGTGCGGGCGAGCCGTAGATTCAGCGACACGGCGACGGCCTGTACCGGCATCAGCGGCGCGGTCAGGCCCAGGTAAAGCACGATCCGAGTCAGGCGCAGCAACGTGGCGGTCATCGTTCGCCGTCGATCGGATTCCACGTGATCCCGGCGCTTTTCGCGCGCCGCGAGTAGCTGCGGTAATATTTCTCCGAGACCGCGGCGCACTTCACCACGATCGAGACGTCGGTGGTGTTGAACTGGTGGTCGATCACGGCGCCGTCGCCGACAAAACCCCCGAGCCGCAAATAGCCTTTCACCAGCGGCGGCAATTCCGCTTCCGCAGCCGCGGCATCGTAGCTGCCGGGCGGCAGCCGGTTCATCTCCACGAACCGGGACGGCAGCGCGCGCGGACGCAAATCCGGCTCCGCGAGGCGGCTCTGGTAGAGATAGGAAAGCGGCACCGCCAACGCGTCGGGATCGGTGCCGGGAAGGCTGGCGCAGCCGAACATCAGGTCGATCTTGTTGTGAAACACATAAGCCGCATTGCCGCGCCACATCATTTGCAACGTGGCGTGGTTGCGCGCGCGCGCATCGACGCAGGAGCGGCCAAGCTCCAGGATCTCGCCGGGATGGGCGATGATCTTGGAGATGTCGTACTCAGCCTCCGAATAGAAGCGCCCCAGCACTTTTGCCGCTGGCCGGCGAATATAGCGGTACGTGCCGATAATCTCGCCGAGCGCGTGATCGATCGCGATGAGGTGGTCGCAATGCGCGTCGAACTCGTCGAAATCGCGACGGCGCCGCGCCATTTCCGCGGTCGGCTTGGCACCCATCTCGTCGTAAAAAACGCGATAGCGCAGCGCTTGCACCGCGTCGATGTCGGTGGCGCTTTCCGCGAGCCGCACCTGAAGCGAACCGGAGCGGATATCGACCGGACGCGCGCCTTCGGGCGCACTCTCTTTCAGCGCGGCGACGTCACTCATTTCTTGGCCTTGGATTGCCCCGCATCGCCGGCTGCCGCCTTCACTTGCGGCACGGCATAGAGTTCGAGCCGATGCCCGACCAACGCGTAGCCGAGCTTGGCCGCTACCGCCTGTTGCAGCTTCTCGATCTCTTCGTTGCGGAATTCGATAACGCGGCCGGATTGCATATCGATCAAATGGTCGTGATGATCGCCCGTCGCCTCCTCATAGCGCGCGCGCCCGTCGCCGAAATCGTGGCGCGCCAGAATGCTGGCTTCCTCAAACAGGCGGACGGTGCGATAGACGGTGGCGATGCTGATTTTCGGATCGATCTCCACCGCGCGGCGATACACGTTTTCGACGTCCGGATGATCTACCGCTTCCGACAGCACCCTGGCGATGACGCGGCGCTGTTCGGTCATCTTCAGTCCCTTGTCGACGCACAATTGTTCCAGCCGCGATGTCATTCCGCTCGTATCAGATGTGCCTCTCGATGAGATTATAACCCAAAGCTCCGGCCGTGCCAGAGCCGCCGGCGACAGAGTCGCCGGTACGTCATAAATGGGAATTTAGTTGCGGAGAGGAAGAGACTCGATCCGTTCAGCCGCGTTTGCGGCCACGGGTGCCGAGGCCGATCTCCTTGGCGAGGTGCGACCGTTGCTTGGCATAGTTCGGCGCCACCATTGGATAGTCCGGCGGCAAGCTCCAGCGTTCGCGATAGGCCTCGGGGGTGAGCTTGTAAGCGGTCATCAAATGCCGCTTCAGCATCTTGAGTTTTTTGCCATCCTCGAGACAGATAATGTGGTCGGGATGGACCGACCGCTTGATCGGAACCGCCGGTTGCGGCCGGGCCGCGACTGCGGGTGTCTTGCCGATGCCCGAGAGCGATTGATAGACCTGGTTAATCAATTGCGGCAGGTCGGCGACTGCCACGCTGTTGTTCGACACGTGGGCCGAGACGATGTCGGTCGTCAGGCCTAATAGGTCCTTATTATTGCTTTTGTCGGTCATTGCGGCTTTTGCCTCTAATTCTGCGAATTATCCGAGAATTCCTCGGTGCTCCCAGAGATACAAAATACTAGAATTGGCCGCGCTTTGTCTATTAAAGATCGGCCGCGCGTCCTAAGGAAAGGCCGAAAATTAAAGCATCGGCCTTGCTAGACGGCAACCTGTAGTATCCGGGACGTTCGCCCAACAGAATAAATCCAATGGAGTTATATAGGGTGATGGCCGCTTGATTGTCGGCCGCGACTTCGAGCAGAACGCGCCGCGCGCCGCGCTGACGAGCCCGCTTGGTCAAATCGCCGATCAGAATGCGTGCCAAGCCGCGCCGCCTGGCGCCGGGCGCCACGCCGACGGTCAGAATTTCGGCGTCGTCGGGGCCGATGAGGTCGATGATAAAGGCGGAAATGCCGTTCTCCGGCGACACCGCGAGATGACCGCTCGCGCCGCGGATCGCCAACAATTCCATGAAATCGCGAACGCTCCAGGGATCGATCGGAAAACATTCCGCGTGAACTTTCGTGAGAGCGCCCAACTGCGAGCGGGCTAGCAGGTGGAGTTCCTCGTTCACGATCGCACCGACCCACGCGGCATGGTAGTATCGGGTGCGCGCAGATACAGCGGCCGGGGCGGCGGTATGACGACGCCGGGACGAAATTCGGCCGCGGCCAATCGGGCGACCTGCGTGGCGCAGGGCGCGTCCGGTTCCTCCGCCAATTCGACGTCCCGGCCGCTCAACGCCGGCGCCAACCGCCGCGCCGCGTCGCCGGCCAGCATCAGGGGCGTTCGCGGTAATCGTCGTGCCGCGGTCTCGGCGTCGGCGAGAAACGGTTGCTCCGGCTCCCGATCGAAAAGCTGAAGGAAAAAATCGTCACGGCGCGTGTCGAGCGCGGTCAGCAACGCGCGGCTGCCGCGTTGTGCCGCCGGAAATTGCGCGGCGACGGCCGCGAAACGCGACACGCCGATGGCGGGCACCCCGGTCGCCAACGCAAGTCCGCGAGCGGCCGCGATCGCGATACGCAAGCCGGTGAAAGAACCGGGCCCGGTCGCGACGCCGATCAGATCGAGGTCGGTTGCCTCGACGCGCGCGTCGGCAAGCGTGTCGGCGATCATCGGCATCAGGATTTCCGCCTGACCGCGTTCCATCGCGGCGGCGCGTGCCGCGACGACCGCGCCGTCGCGCAATACCGACACGGACGCGCCGGCGCCGGCGCTATCGAAGCCAAGCACCAACATCGTGCTCAAATAAATACTGAAATCATCGACCGACTCGGTTCATTTTCTTGTCATGACTTTGCTTGAGATCAGGCCGGAAAGCCACGGTGTTGTCCTTGACATCGCGTACGCCACGCCACGCAATTTCACCGGTAAGCCCGTGTACGCCAGGCCGGGCTGCTACCTCCACGCCGACGCCGCGGCGAAATTGTCGGCGGCGGCGGATTTGGCCCGGGCGCTCGACTTGCGGCCCAAGATTTTCGATGCGTTCCGCCCCAGCGAGGCACAATGGGTGCTGTGGAATTTCCGGCCCGATCCGGAATTTTTGGCGGACCCGCGCAAAGGTTCGCCCCATTCGCGCGGCGTCGCGGTCGATCTGACGCTGGTCGACGGCGACGGCAAGGAACTCGACATGGGAACCGCGTTCGACGCTTTCACGCCGCTGTCGCATCACGCCAACACCGCGATCCCGCCGGCGGCGCAGCACAATCGTTTTTTATTGTTGGGATTGATGAGCGCGGCGGGTTGGGATTTTTACGGCAACGAATGGTGGCACTACCAACTATTCGAGGCGAAGAAATATCCCGTGCTCGGCGACGACGCGCTCGACCGTCCGATGATGCCGGTTGCCGTCAGCTAGAGCGCGCGGACTTCGACCACTTCCGGAATGTAGTGCCGCAGCATGTTTTCGATCCCGGCCTTCAAGGTCGCGGTCGAGGACGGGCAGCCGGAGCAGGCGCCGTGCATTTGCAGATACACCACGCCGTCCTCGAAATGCTCGAAGACGATGTCGCCGCCGTCTTGCGCCACCGCCGGACGAACGCGCGTTTCAATCAGCTCCTTGATCGCCGCCACGGTTTCGCTGTCGGCTTCGGCCGCTTCGCCCGACGGCGCGGCTTGCGTCAGCATCGCGGGGCGGCCCGAGGTGTAATGCTCCATGATCGCGGCAAGGATGCTCGGCTTGAGCTGGAACCAATCCTGCGCGCCGTCTTTGGTCACCGAAATGAAATCGCCGCCGAGGAAAACGCCGTTCACGCCCGCGACACCAAATAGACGCTGCGCCAGCGGCGATTTGCCGTCCGCGGCCTCGGGGCTCGCGAATTGCGCCGTGCCCTCTGTCATTACCGCGCGGCCGGGAAGGAATTTCAGCGTCGCGGGATTGGGCGTGGTTTCGGTTTGGATGAACATCGGATCCTCGTGCAGAATGCAGGTCAGAAATGGGACCGGATTGGTCCAGAGTCAATCGTCAATTACGTGCCCCGACCGGTTCGTTTCGCGCACGAATTGGCTTCGGTTTGGGGCCAATTGGGTTCGTTTTGGCTTCGTTTTTTCGCCGAAAATGGCGCATTTCCGCGAAAGATTGGGTTCGTTTCGCTAATTTTTTTATCTCGGCACGGTTCGCCATCGTTCGCTCACTCATCGTACGCAATATACCGCAATACGCGTACGTGTCAAGGGGGTGGTCGACTTTTCCCGGGGGGCCTCGTCAGCCGCCCTCGAGCACCGTCACTTCAAGATGTCGGCCAAGAGATTGTAATGCCGCCTCGACGGCCTCGATCCGGCTGCGGTGAAGCGGATCGCGCAGCCGCCGAACGCTCTTTTCGTCGAGACCGAGTTGCCGCGCCAATTCCACATTGGAAATGTTGGCGGCGAGCATCGCGTCGTGAAGCGCCAACTTTGCCGCCTCCAGTGCGGGCACGGCGATTAGTGTACGCCCTCGTGCCGGCGATGGCGGCGGAAGCGCGCGATCGTCGTCAACGTAAAATGACAATGCCGACACCAATGCATCGGGGGCCTGGGCCAACGCTTCGGCGCAGGTGGCCCCGGACGCCACCATTTCCGGCACGTCCGGACAAGTTACGGTGACGCCGTCCGCTGCTTCATCGATTTCGACTGGATAAACAAAGCGCATTGTCAATTCTCCAAATCGCGTTCGGTCAATCCGAGTTGCTTCAGGATCGCGCGATAGGTGCCGAAAGGCAGATCGCCGCGATGTATCGGAATAACGGTCGCCCGCGAACCGTGCCGAACCTTGAGATGACTGCCCTTGCCGGGGCTTTCCTCATGCCGAAGGCCAAGGCGCGTAGCGCGTCGCCGCAATACCCCAAGCAACCGGGTCGCTTCCACATCTCATATTTCGGACAAATATGTCCGAAATCGCTGGGATTAGAATTCGGTCAACGTCGGCTCTTGGCGGCGTGAATCGATATTGCGGCGGCGCAAAATTCGAGAATTTCGCACCGGATTACGAGCGTTGCGATTGCAACGGGTTCGTCGTTGCGGAAATCTAGTGTGTGGGCAAAACCGCTTAGCGCGTCGTCTTGGTGGGGCCCTGCTCTCTCAGGGACGACGGAGAAGTGTTTCTATGTGGTTGGATCAGAACTCCAACCCAATTCCCGGCGTCAATACGCCTCTTCGGTGAAGATCGGGTCGACCGAGCGGTTCCAGCGTCCGGTATAAGCCTCGAGCAGCTTGTCGGCCGGCGTTTGGCCCGAGGCGACGATCTCGCGCAGCGGATCGAGGAACAGGCTTTCGTCGCGACCCTTGCCGTCGCGGCGGTTGCGCGTGCCAGTCCACGCCGCCGAAATCTCCAGCGTCGCCTTCGCCAAGTCTAGCACCGTGCCGGCGCGGAATTTGGTTTGCAGCCCCGAGTTCGGCACCGCGTCGCGCAACGCCTCGCGTTCCTCGCGGGTCCAATCCTTGACCAGATCCAGCGCCGCGTCGGTCGCGATGTCGTCATACAGCAGGCCGACCCACAGCGCGGGCAACGCGCACAATCGGCCCCACGGGCCGCTGTCGGCGCCGCGCATCTCGAGGAATTTTTTGAGCCGCACTTCGGGAAAGGCCGTGGTGAGGTGGTCGCCCCAATCGCTCACGGTCGGCAACTCCCCCGGCAATCCCGGCAATTTTCCGGCAAGGAAATCGCGGAACGACTGGCCGGCGACATCGACGTATTTGCCGTCGCGATAGACGAAGTACATCGGCACATCGAGCAGGTAATCGACATAGCGCTCGAAACCCATGCCGTCCTCGAACACGAACGGCAGCATGCCGGTGCGGTCGGGATCGGTGTCGGTCCAGATATGCGCGCGATAGCTGCGATAGCCGTTCGGCTTGCCTTCGGTGAACGGCGAATTGGCGAACAATGCCGTGGCGATGGGCTGCAAGGCGAGGCTGAGGCGGAACTTTTTCACCATGTCCGCTTCGGAGGCAAAATCGAGATTCACCTGCACGGTGCAGGTCCGCAGCATCATGTCGAGGCCGAGCTGACCGCGCGTCGGCATGTAACGCCGCATGATGGCGTAGCGGCCTTTCGGCATCCAATCGACATCGGCGCGCCGCGCCTTGGGATGAAAACCCGCCGCGAGAATGCCGAGGCCGAGCTCGCTCGCGACCTGTTTCGCCTGATTAAGATGCTCCGTCACCTCGCCGCACGTTTGATGGAGATTTTCGAGCGGCGCGCCCGACAATTCGAACTGTCCGCCCGGCTCCAGCGAGACCGTGGCGTTGGTTCCGTCCGACAGGCCGATAATGTGATCGCCCTCCATCACCGCTTGCCAGCCGAAGTGCTTCAGACCGGTAAGCAACGCCTCGATACCGCGCGGGCCGGCATAAGGCGCGGGGGACAAGTCGTCGCGGCGAAACACGAATTTCTCGTGCTCGGTGCCGATGCGCCATTGCGCGGCCGGCTTGCGGCCGGCGGCGAGATATTCGACAAGTTGACGGCGGTCGGTGATGCGGGCGCCGCCCGAAGCGACTGGGCCTGACATGAACTTCGGAATACCCCTTGAGATCGGCGCTCAGGCCCCCCGACCGGCACGCCAATCGCCGAGAAATGCCTGAAGCACGGACAACGCACTTATTGCTGCTGTGTCGGCGCGCAATACCCGCGGCCCCAGGCTGACGGCGCAAACAAAGGGGAGTTTCCGCAGACCGTCAAGCTCGGAATCCGAAAACCCGCCCTCCGGGCCGATCAGCACCGCCCATGGGCCCGGGCTTTCGCGCGCTAGTTGTTCGGCGATGGCGGGCGCCGCGCCGGACTCGAGACACGCCAGAAGCCGCCGCTCGCGCCGGCCAGCGCGCGAGAAGTTCGGCGAGGGCGGCGGGCGCGCGGATTTGCGGCACGGTCAACCGCTCGGTCTGTTCAGCCGCCTCGCGGGCATGGGCGGCAAGGCGCTCGAGATTGAGACGATCGACCATTGTGCGCTCGGTCATCGCAGGCACCAGCGCGCTGACGCCAAGCTCGGTCGCCTTTTCGACCAGATAGTCGATCCGCGCGCGCTTCAGCGGCGCGAACACCAGCCATAGATCAGGCTCCGCGAGCGGCGCGCGGCGCCGCTCGGTCATCGCGACGGTGCCGCTCGTCTTGCCGAGGCGCTCGATGTTCGCCCCACCACTCGCCGTCACGACCGTTGAAGAGCGCCAAGCGCGCGCCCGGACCGAGCCGGAGCACGTTGCGGAGATAATGGGTCTGCGCGTCGTCGAGCGCGACCGCGGCTCCCGCGGACAACGTCGCATCGCTGTAGAGTCGGGTGACGGTGGCGTAGGCCATGGGGTTATCGGCTTGTCAGCATCTCGTCAGTAAAGCACGACTGGACTGACGACTACAACTTCCTGACTTCTTCGGCGCTTCGGTGGCCGGCTGCTGCGTTGCGACCGTGCGATAGAAATGCGTGCCGGCCTCGTCTCGCGCGACCAGAATCAGGCCGCCGAACACGGCCGCATATTCCGGAACGGCGGTGGTGAAATCGTGGATCAACAAGCGGTTCCGGGTATCCGCGTCCGCGTCGCTGTGCCATGGCGACAGTTCCTGCGTGATGGTGAGATAGATTTTGTTGCCGACGCCCGCCGCGCCGACATTGACGATCTTGAATGTGTCGTCGCCCATTTTCCACGACAGCGGCGGCTTGCCGCGCAAGAAGGCGGGAATCGCCAAATTGCCGAGCCGGTTCTGGATGTCGGATTCGACGCCGAGCTCCAAATCGGCGCCGCGCGTCGCCAGGCGCGCCGCCGCGCCATACAGCAGCACGGCGTTAAAATCGTGATGCTGATCGTGTTGGGCTTGTGCCAGCGCGATCAACTGATCCACCGTCTGGCCCGCCATCGCGGTGGCGGTGAAGTTGAAACCCTCGACGCGCCAACCCGATTCCGGAACCAGCCACAGTACGAAGGCCCAATGGCCGCCCTTGCCGGTCGCGGCGACGACAAGATGTGCCTGCTCGGGGACCGGCTTGGCGGTGACGGCGACCCAATGGTCCGCGCGATCGAGGGTGCCGCAGATCACCCGTTGCCGTTCGCTGGCGGCGGCATCGCGGACGACATAGGCGTGGCTCACATGCACGTCGGTGAATGGCGCGACCGCCTCGATCGAGGGGCGCAGCGCCGCCAAAAATTTGTCGGGGGTGACGGCTCCCTTGGTATCGGCCGCGAGCATGCCGTAGGCGTCGATTGGGTTGGCGCCCGTCACCGCGTTGACGAAATCGAGCGCGGCGCTATCCAGAGCCTGACGCGTGCCGCTGTCGATCGCGTCGTCCGCGACGCAGCTTGCCGACTTCGCCTGATGAACGACACGCCATCCCATCTGGTAAGCGGCGCCCGCCGCGACGGCGACGACGACGACCGCCACGATCGCGCCGAGTACGCCGCCGCGCCACAATCCGCGATTGTCCCGTCCGCCGTCCGTCACCGATCCGCTCGTCCCTTGCCGTCCGATCCTACGCTTAGCACGACTTGGCGGTGGGTGGGGCCGATATGGCTTTAACGATCACGGGGTTTTGTCATCGATGTGTATCCGCCGGGCCTTGCGCTCGTCGGACGGCGGACTAGATTTGGACGCGAGGAGAAGAGCCATGACCGAGAAAGTGAAGAAGACGGAATCCGAATGGCGGGCGGAATTGTCGCCGGCGCAGTATCACGTCATGCGCGAGAAGGGCACCGAGCCGGCCTTCACCGGAAAATATTGGGACGATCATTCGTCCGGTATGTACGTCTGCGCCGGCTGCGGCGCGCCGTTATTCGATTCCGACACAAAGTTCGATTCAGGGACGGGCTGGCCGAGCTTCTTCAAGCCCATCGATGACAAGAATGTCGCGACTCATAACGACCACAGCCACTTCATGGTGCGCACCGAGGCGCTATGCGCCAAATGCGACGCGCATCTCGGCCACGTGTTTCCGGATGGGCCGGAACCGACCGGGCTGCGCTATTGCATGAACTCGGCCTCGCTCAAGCTGATGCCCAAGAAATAACGGCGCCGGCAAAGGAACGGGCCGCGAAACACTTGCGGCCCGTCGTTTTCCCAGTCGGCGAATGAAATCAGTCGAAAGTGGCGGTCGTGACGTCGCGATCCTTGTCGTAGCGGATCGTGATCTTGTCGACGGTGCACAGGTCGATGTTGCCCCAGATCGCGTGGGTATCGTCGACCGAGTAAACGACCTTCAAATCCCAGTGACATGTTTTGTTGTCGCGGTGGAACTGAATCGCGACGGTTTCGCCGTCGGCTAGCGTGTCGCGGCCTAGAACGTCGTCTTCCCAGTTCTCCGATTTGCTCGGCGAGACAAAGACATGCTTGAGCTCGTAGCCGGTCTTGTTGACCAGCGTGAAATCCTGCGTGGCTTCTTGAGCGTGCGCAGGGCTGACGAACGCAATGGCGAGCGCCGCCAGCGCGAATAAGGCCGTCCTCATAATTTCAAGTCCCCCATTGGGTGACCGCGAACCCCTTCGCGATTACCCCATTTGCGCGACGCGAAAAGTCGATGTCAAGTAACGATCTGACCATAATGCGTCGCCGAACGGCGACCGTCGCCGCCGCTCGGCTCGCCGATCAGGTTGGTCAGGACGACTGCGCGATGGTCTTCGCGAGCGCGATATTTTTCTCTCTCGCGATTCCGGCGACGAGAAAATAATCGACGATGGTCCAAATGCCGAAGCCGCCAAACGTAATCAATTTGAGAATGCCGAGGAGCGTATAACCGAGAACGAACCGGTCAATGCCGAAGCTGCCCAGAAAAACGCTGAAGCCGAATACCGCCGTGGGATTTTTTGCTTGGGCATTGAACCGGTTGATAAAGCTGTCCGCCTGTCCCGGCGGCAGCGCCTTCATCAAGGAAAGAAGTTCCAGGTTGTATGCTTCGTTGTTCATGTCGTCCCCCTTTGCGACTGATCACGCTGCGTCTTTATCACGCAAAGTGAAGCCGACTCAACCGCGGGGGGCGAAGATTCGTACGGTTCCGCGAAATCGAACGACGACGCGGTCAGCGGCGCGCCGGCTCTTCGTAGGTTTTCAGCACCTTGTCGGTGACGGCGTCGGTCTCCTCGAGACGGACGCCGTAGCGCCACAACTCGCCGACATGATCGAGCACGGCGGCGCATTGGCCTTCGTCGAGCATGATGCCGTCATGTACGGCATGGCTTAGGACCAGGCAGCGGTCGCCGGCGAAATCGACATCCTTGACCTGAATGTCCGGTTCGTGCCGGGCAAGATCGTAATGCCGCGCCAGAGCCGCGCGGATTTCTTTGTAGCCGCGCGCGTCATGGATGGCGTCGACCTCCAATGTTTCGGCGCCTTCGATATCGGCGATCTTGAACAGGCGGAACTCGCGCATCATCCGCGGGCTCAAATATTGCAGGATGAAGCTCTCGTCGCGGAAGTTCGCCCAGGCGTGGCGCAATGTGCCGTAGGGATCGCCGTTCCCCGCCATTTCGGGGAACCATTCGCGGTCCTCGTCGGTTGGCTCGGTGCAGATGCGCCTGATGTCGCGCATCATGGCGAACCCGAGGGCGTAGGGATTGATGCCGTTGTAGCGCGGGTCGTCGAAATCGGGCTGCGTCACCACGCTGGTGTGGGAATGCAAAATCTCGAGCAATGCGCCGTCCGAGATCAGGCCCTTCTCGTGCAGCCGGTTGACGATCGTGTAATGCACGAAGGTCGCGCAGCCCTCGTTCATCAACTTGGTTTGTTTCTGCGGATAGAAATATTGCGAGATGTGGCGGACGATTCGCACCAGCTCGCGCTGCCACGGCTCAAGGCGCGGTGCCCGCTTCTCGATGAAATAGAGCAGGTTCTCCTCGGGCAGGCGCAGTTGCTTGCGGATCTCGGCATGTTTCTTCGCCTCGGCATCGGGATCGCGTTTCTCCTCGCCGAAGGAGGTGGTGATGCGCCAGACATCGTCGTAATGGGTTTCGAAAAAGCTGCGGCGCTCTTCCTCGCGCTTGCGCTCTTCTTCGAGATTGAGTTTGGGCGGTTTCGCGTAGCGATGGACGCCGTGATCCATCAGGGCGTGCGCCGCGTCGAGCGTGCGCTCGACGGCCTCGACGCCATACCGTTCCTCGGCATGAGCGATGTAGTCGCGCGCGAAGGCGAGGTAATCGAGGATGCCGCCGGCGTCGGTCCATTGCCGGAACAGATAATTGTTCTTGAAGAAATGATTATGACCGAAGGCGGCGTGGGCAATCACCAGCGTCTGCATCGACATGGAATTTTCTTCCATGATGTAGCTGATGCAGGGGCTGGAATTGATGACGATTTCGTAGGCGAGGCCCATGAGCCCATGGCGGTAGAGCGCTTCCTCGCGCGCAAACCGCTTGCCGAAGCTCCAATGCCGGTACATCAGCGGCAGGCCGATCGAGGCATAGGCGTCGAGCATTTGTTCCGACGTGATGACTTCGATCTGGTTGGGATAAACGTCGAGCCCGAGCTCGCCGACCGCGATCTCTTGCGATCGCGTCGTAAGCGCGGCGGAGTTTGTCGAAATCCCACTCCGCCCCCTGGAAGAGGGCCGGGCCGCTGGGGTCGAGAGCAGACGGACGAAGGTTTTTCATGCCGCGCGGTCCTTGCGCTTGGCGAACAGTTCATGGAACACGGGGAAGATCTGGCTCGGCTCGGCGACGCGGCGCAGCGCGAAATTGCTGTGCAACGGCGCGAGCTCGGCGTAGGTGCGCCACAGATCGGTCGGCGGCGAGGGAAAGCCGTGGCGCAAGCGTGGCGTCGGCGCCGACTTCGATATAAGCGAAATACTGCGAGATCGGCAGCAGATCGTTGGCCAGGAGCTGCGCGCAACGCTCGCCGTCCTCGCTGAAATTGTCGCCGTCGGAGGCCTGCGCCGCGTAGATGTTCCACGATCCCGGCGGATAGCGGTCCCGGACGACGCGCAGCATTTCCTCAAGCGCGGTCGAGACGATGGTGCCGCCGGTCTCGCGGCTGTGGAAGAACGTGTCCTCGTCGACCTCCTCGGCGTTCGAGGTATGCCGGATGAAGACGATGTCGAGATGCTTGTAGCGCTTGGTCAGGAAGACGTGCAGCAATAGGAAGAAGCGCTTGGCGAGATCCTTCATCGCCTCGGTCATCGAGCCCGACACGTCCATCAAGCAGAACATCACCGCCTGAGTCACCGGTTTCGGCACGCGCTCGAAGCGGTTGTAGCGGACGTCGAGCGGATCGATGAAGGCGAAGCGCTTGGCGCGGCGTTACGCGCGGTTTCGAGATCGTGCTGGCTTTGCGCCGCGGTTTCGAAATCGTCGGCGGCGTGAGCGAATTCGAGCTGGCGCCTGCATCGCGTCGATCTGCGACGGCGACGGCCGGTTCAGCGAAATGCGCCGCGCCAGCGAATTGCGCATGGTGCGCCGCAGATTGAGATTCGCGGGCGTGCCGTCGATCGAATAGCCGGCGCGCGTCAATTGCGTTGCTTCGGTTTCCCGGAGATTGGTCTTGACCAGCTCGGGCAGTTCCAGATCGTCGAAGAACAGGTCGAGAAACTCTTCCTTCGACAGCACGAATTCGAAGGAATCCTGCTCGCCGTTGTCGCTGTTGCCGGCCTTGCCGCGGCCATCGCCCTGGCCGCCTTTCGGCCGCTCGATCTTGTCGCCGACGACGAATTGCTTGTTTCCCGGCACGACATAGTCGCGGTTGCCGCCGCGCCGCGCGTGCTGAAAGCTCGGCTCTCTGGATGCCGCGCGTCGGGATCGAGATTTTCTCGCCGCCCTCGGTCTCGCCGAGTTTGCGTCGCTTCAACGCGTCGACCAGCGAGCGCTTCACTTCATCCTTGGCCCGTTCGATGAAACGCTGGCGGTTGGCGAGGGACTTGCCCTTCGGATTGGGCCGGCGGTCGATGATGTTCATCGTGGGCTCTCCGCCTCGTTACCCGGCCTTGTTGACGCGCATGTACCACTCCACCAGGCGGCGAACCTGGCGCGGGGTATAGCCGCGCGACACCATGCGCTCGAGGAAGTCGCTGTGCTTCTTCTCGGTGTCGGAATCGCGCTTCGAACCGAAGGAAATGACGGGCAGCAAATCCTCGACCTGACTGAACATCCGCTTCTCGATCACCTCGCGCAGTTTTTCATAAGTGGTCCATGCAGGATTCTTGCCGTTATTGGCGGCGCGCGCACGCAACGCGAATTTCACGACCTCGTTGCGGAAGTCCTTCGGGTTGGCGATGCCCGCCGGCTTTTCGATCTTGGACAGTTCCTGGTTCAAAATCTCGCGATCCATCATCTGGCCGGTATCGGGATCCTTGTAATCCTGATCCTCGATCCATGCGTCGGCGTACGAGAGATAGCGGTCGAACAGGTTCTGGCCGTAATCCCCGTAGGATTCTAGGTAGGCTTTCTGGATTTCGTTCCCGATGAATTCGGCGTAACGCGGCGCCAGCTCCGCCTTGATGAAGGCGATGAGCTTCTTTCTCCTGCTCGTCGGGGAACTGCTCGCGCTTGAGCGCCTGCTCCAGCACATACATGAGATGGACCGGATCGGCCGAGATTTCCTGCGTGTCGAAATTGAAGGTGTTCGACAGCACCTTGAAGGCGAATCGGGTCGAAAGTCCTTCCATGCCTTCGTCGACGCCGGCGGCGTCGCGATATTCCTGCACCGTCTTGGCGCGGGGATCGCTGTCCTTCAGCGACTCGCCGTCATAGGCGCGCATCTTGGAGAACAGGTTGGAGCTTTCGTGCGGTTTCAATCGCGACAGCACGCAGAACCGCGCCAGCATTTCCAGCGTGAACGGCGCGCATGGGCTCGCGGACAACTCGCTCGAATCCAGCAGCTTTTCATAAATCTTGCGCTCCTCGGTCGAGCGCAGGCAGTACGGCACCTTGATCACGCAGATGCGGTCGATGAAGGCTTCGTTGTTACGGTTGTTCTTGAAGGTCTGCCATTCCGCCTCGTTGGAATGGGCGAGGATGATGCCTTGGATACGGAATGGCGCCGATATTTTCGGAGCCGATGTAGTTCATCTCCTGCGTCGCGGTCAGCAACGGATGCAGCATCTTGATCGGCGCCTTGAACATCTCGACGAATTCGAGAATGCCCTGCGTGGTCCGGTTGAGGCCGCCCGAGAAGGCATAGGCGTCGGCGTCGGCCTGACTGAAGAATTCGAGCCGCCGGATGTCGACCTTGCCGACCAGCGAGGAAATGTCCTGGTTGTTCTCGTCGCCCGGTTCCGTCTTCGCGATGCAAATCTGACGCAACCGCGACGGCACCAGGCGCACGACCGTGAATTTGCTCAAATCCCCGCCGAATTCGTCGAGGCGTTTCACCGCCCACGGCGAGGCGAGGCCGGTCAGACGCCGCTTCGGAATCTTGTAAGTCTTTTCGATGACGTCGCCCATCTTGGCCGGATCGAACAGGTCAAGCGGGCTTTCGAAGATCGGGCTGATGTCCTTGCCCGCCTTCAGCACATAGATCGGCAGCTTCTCCATCAGGAGCTTCAAGCGCTCGGCAAGCGAGGATTTGCCGCCGCCGACCGGGCCGAGCAGGTAGAGAACCTGCTTGCGCTCTTCCAACCCCTGCGCCGCGTGCCGGAAATAGCCGACGATCCGTTCGATCGTCTCTTCCATGCCGAAGAAGTCGGCGAAGGCGGGATAGACCCGGATGGTGCGATTCATAAAAATCCGGCCGAAGCGCGGATCGTGAGCGGTGTCGACCATCTCCGGCTCGCCGATCGCGGCGAGCATCCGTTCGGCGGCGTTGGCATAGGCGAGCGGTTCGCGGGAGCAGGCTTTGAGATAGTCCTCTAGGGACATCTCGGTCTCTTTCTGGCTGTCATACAGCTTGGCGAAGAGACCAAAGGGGCTGTCGTAGGACATCGGCGCCACCTCAACCCATGGGCCGCAAAATAGCGGCACCTCACTAGGTTGCCATAAATCTAGGCGAAGTTAAGGGGAATGGCGGAGATTTGAAGGTTTCGAGTTCGCAAAAATCTTCACTAAACCATTGAATTTACATGGTTTGGCCAAATTGTCGCACTGCAACATAAATTATGTTGCGGTGCAAAACGACACCAGCGGCACGAGCAAACCCCGATTTTGGGGCCAGCAATAGATAGTTTGTCCACAGAGTCGCGGTGCGAACTCGCTGCACGAATTTCGCTTGGCGCGGAAGCGGGGGCGCTATTTGATGCCGCGTCATGACGCATCAACTTGGCGCGGCCGGCCTGGGCCAAAACACCGGTCCCGTGCGCGAGGCCCATCGCTTCGACGAAAACCGGTTGGCCGATTGGCTGGCTGGTCATATCGACGGTTTTGCCGGGCCGCTGACGGTCGAGCAATTCCAGGGCGGCCAGTCCAACCCGACCTATCGCCTGACCACGCCGCATCGCCGTTATGTGCTGCGCCGCAAACCGCCGGGCCGGCTTCTGCCCTCGGCGCATGCGGTCGACCGCGAATATCGCATCATGACGGCGCTAAACGGCAGCGGCGTACCGGTCGCCAAGACCCACGCGCTGTGCACCGACGACAGCGTCATCGGTACGACCTTCTTCGTCATGGACTACGTCGAGGGGCGCGTATTTTGGGACCCGCTGCTGCCGGATCAAACGCCCTTGGAGCGCGGGGCGATCTTCGACGAATTGAATCGGGTGATCGCGACGCTGCATCGCGTCGATTACGCCGCGCGAGGCCTCGCCGATTACGGCCGGCCGGGAAATTATTTCATCCGCCAGATCGATCGCTGGACCAAACAGTATCGCGCGTCCGAGACGGAAAAGATCGAGGCGATGGATCGGCTGATCGCGTGGTTGCCGAGCCATGTCCCGGCCGACGACGAAACCGCGATCGTGCACGGCGATTATCGGCTCGACAACGTCATCTTCCATCCGAGCGAACCGCGCATCCTGGCGGTGCTCGATTGGGAATTGTCGACCCTCGGCAATCCGCTGGGCGATTTCGCCTATCACATGATGCAATGGCGGCTGGGCTCGACGACGTACCAGCGCGGCCTCGCCGACGCGGATTTCGCCGCGATGGGCATCCCCGACGAGGCGCAATACCGCGCGCTCTACTGCCAGCGCACCGGACGGGCGAGCATCCCGAACTGGGACTTTTACATGGTGTTCAACATGTTCCGTCTCGCGGCGATCTTGCAGGGGATCATGGGCCGCGTCGTCGAAGGCAACGCCTCGAGCGCCAACGCGCGGGAGCAGGGCGCGCGCGCCAAGCTGCTCGCCGAGGCCGGCTGGGATCTCGTGGAACAGAGCGGCGTGAGCTGAATGACGGTCGCTCCGTGGCGTAACTTTCTCGCGGGCAAGTTCGGCGCGCGCCGCATCGCCTTGGGCGTCGTCGTCGGTGTCGCCGTCGGCTTTGCCACGGAACCGTTTTTGCGGCTGCCTTTCCGCGTCGCCGCCGGCTGGGTCGTTGGGGTCGCGGTTTATCTGGTGCTGACCGGGTTGGTGATCGGCCCCGCGGGACCGGAGCAGGCGCGGTACTTCGCGAACCGGCAGGACCCGCGGCGCTGGATCATCACGATCCTGGTGATCCTCGCGGCCGCCGTCAGCTTGTTGGCGCTCGGCTACAGTTTCGGCAAATCGGCGCATGAGAACGAGACCACGCTTGCGTTGCGATTGACGCTGGCGGCGCTAACCATCGTCGCGTCATGGACGCTGACCCACACCGTATTTGCGTTGCACTATTGCCATCATTTTTACGGCGACGATGAATTGATCGAAGGCCGGCAGGACCGTGGCGGCCTCATCTTTCCCGGCGAGGGCCTGCCGGATTATTGGGATTTTCTCTATTTTTCCTATGTCGTCGGGATGACCTGCCAAGTCTCCGACGTGCAATGCACGTCGCGTGCCGTGCGCCGCATGGTGCTGGGGCACGGCGTGCTGTCGTTCTTTTTCAATACCTTCATTCTTGCGCTCGCGGTCAACTTCGTCGCCGGCAGTCTCGGCTCGTAAATGGAGGCGCTCCTCGCGAGCTTCGGTATCGTCTTTCTGGCGGAGCTCGGCGACAAGACGCAATTCCTGTCGCTCTATCTCGCGGCGACGTATCGCAAACCGCTGCCGGTACTGACCGGCATCTTTCTCGCGACGCTCGCGAGCAACATCGTCGCCGTGCTGTTCGGCCATTGGATCGGCGAGTATCTGACGCCCGATTTCCTGCGCTGGACGCTGACGCTGTCGTTCCTCGCGTTCGCGGTCTGGGCCTTGCTCCCGGAAAAGGAGGACGAGCGGAGCAAGCGGCGGGTCGGCAAGAGGGGCGCCATCACCGGAACATTCGTCAGCTTTCTCATTGCCGAGATGGGCGACAAGACGCAAATCGTCACCGCCGCGTTGGCCGCGCGTTACGATTCCGTGCCGATGGTGCTCGTCGGCACCACGGCGGGCATGATGGCGGCCAATCTACCGGCGGCGATCGGCGGGCACTACTTCGCCGGCAAGGTGCCGTCGCGGTGGGCCAATCGAATCGCCGCCGCGATCTTTCTCGTGCAGGCGGTGCTCACCTATCTCGGCATCGAAAAATTCTAGGGGGAGCCGTTGATTCTCGATCTGGTCTATGCCTTTCCGATCGCCGTCTCCGGTACCGCGATCATTATCGTCGCGGTGGCGTTGTCATGCACCGGCCTAGCCATTGTCTCGTGGTTGTGGCCGCACGAGGTCCGCAGCAATCACAACGATGTCGCCGGGTTCATTATCGCGATCGTGGGCGTCGTCTACGCGGTGCTCCTGGCGTTCATCGCCGTCGCGGTGTGGCAGAACTATGACGCCGTCAACACGGCGGTCGACCGCGAGGCGGGTCTGGTCAGCAACCTCTATCGCGATGCCGTCGCGTTGCCCGATCCGATCCGGAGCCAGTTGCGCGGCGAGCTCGACCAATATTTGACCACCGTCATCGATACGGAATGGCCTGTACAGCGTTCTGGCCGGATCAAGAAGCGTGGCTGGCAAGCGCTCAATCATTTCCATGCCGTGCTGGCACGGACGAAAGCGGACGGGCCCAACGAGGCGGTGGTTCACGCCGAAATGTTGCGGGCGCTCAACAATCTTTACGACGCGCGGCGGACGCGGCTCCTGTCGGCGCGTGGCGGGCTGAACGGATTCATCTGGACCATTCTGCTGCTCGGGGGCGCCATCACCGTCGCGTTTTCCTATGTCTTCGGCGTGCGCAGCTTGCCGATGCATTTCGTCATGACGGGCATGCTGTCGGCGTCGCTTGCCTTGGTCTTTACGCTGATGCTCGCGCTCGATCAGCCGTTTCGCGGCAGCCTCGGCATTGAGCCGGCGCCGTTCATCGACGTGCAGAAGGAATTACGACACTTGCCCGCGGGCGACTGATCTAGGCGCCGCGCACCGGCGTCATCAGATTTACGGTGACGTTCTTGCGCTGCGTGTAGCTGTCGAGCATGCCTTCAAGCGAGAACTCGCGGCCGATGCCGCTCTGCTTGTAGCCGCCATAGGAATGGCCCGGTATCTGGCCCAGTCCTTGATTCACCTGCACCCAGCCCGATTGGATCGCGTGCGCGGCGCGCAAGGCCCGGCCGATCTCGTGCGTCCAGACATACGCCGCGAGGCCGTAATGGCTGTCGTTCGCCATACGGATCGCGTCCTCCTCGTCGCGCCACGGAATCGCGACCAGAACCGGGCCGAAAATCTCCTCGCGCGCGAGGCGCCAGTCGTTCGAGGAATCGGCGAACACGGTCGGGATGGCGAAATAGCCTTCGGCCAGCGGTCCTTCCTTCGGCGGCAGACCACCGAACACGAGCGTCGCTTCCTTGCGCTTCAGCCCGTCCTCGAGATAGCCGCATACCTTGGTGAATTGCTTTTTGTTGATGATCGAGCCGACGTCGGTTGCCTCGTCGAGCGGATCGCCGATCTTCAACGCCTCGGCCTTCTTTTTGAGCTTCGCGAGGAAACTGTCGAAAATGTCGGCGTGAAGGAACATGCGCGAGCCGGCGGTGCAGGATTGGCTTTGCCGCGTGAAGCGCATCGCGCCGACGATGCCGTCGACCACCCAATCCTCGTCGCAATCGGGATAAACGATGGACGGGCTTTTTCCGCCGAGCTCCAGCGACACCGGCACGATACGCTCGGCGGCGGCGCGCATCACCGACTTGCCGACTTCGGTCGAGCCGGTAAACGACAGTTTGCGCACCAGCGGATGATTGGCGAGCGGCGCGCCGCATTCGGGGCCGAAGCCGGTCAGCACGTTAAGCACGCCCTTCGGCAAGAACTCCTGGCAGATCTCCGCCATCAGCAGGACGGCCAGCGGCGCGTCCTCCGCCGCCTTCATCACCAGCGTATTGCCGGCACAGAGCGCGGGCGCGATCTTGAGCGCGCCCAGGAGGATCGGCGCGTTCCACGGAATGATGGCGCCGACGACGCCGAGCGGCTCACGCCGCGTGTAGCTCAACACGTGCTCGCCGAACGGAATCGTCTCGCCCTTAAGCTCGTTCGCGAGGCCGCCGAAATAGCGGAAAATATCGGCGGTATTCTTCGCCTCGGGCCGCGCCTGGGTACGGAGCGCGTTGCCGTTTTCCCACGCCAGAAGGCGCGCGATCTCCTCGAGTCGCGCCTCCATCGCCTCGGCGATCTTGAGAAGGATGCGGCCGCGGTCGCGCGGCACGACGCGCGACCAGGCAGGGAAGGCGCGATGCGCCGCGGCGACCGCGCGGTCGACATCGTCGGCGTTGCCGCGCGGCACTTCGGCGATCGGCTTCCGCTTCGCCGGGTTCTCGACGGCGATCGTCTGACCCGACGCGCTATCGACCCACGCGCCGTCGATCAGCATCTGCCGGTGCAATATCGTCGAGGTCTTGGCAACTTCGTCCATGACGGCCATCACGCGCTCCCGTTATCCCGCGGTATCGCCCGCGATTTACGCCGGAAGGCATGGTTACGCAAGCAGCCATGCGGGCGGCGTTCCGCACGCGCGACGCGCGGGCGCGGGGTGGGAGATACGAGGTCGGAACCGCGATCGCGACTATTTCGCGCTGCTGAGCTTCGTCCCGTCGAGTTGCTTCAACGCCAACAGCTTGGTCGCGCAAGTGTCGGCGATGGCGTTGGCGAAATCGGAATTCGGCTTGGCCCCAGGCGCCGCGGTCCAGCCGCCTTTCACTAGGAAATCGTCTTGATTGTAGTTGTCCGCGCTCTTCTTCAGCTTCTGCCAGGCCACGACCGCGTTGGCCTGCTGCTCGAAACGCTCGACGCAATAAGGCGCGGTCGCGGCGATGACCGCGGATTGGGTTTCGTTGTCCGCCATCGTTTTGGCGTTGGTTGGGCTGACCCACCCCAGGCCCCAGGCGAGAACGCCCCACCACACAAGGGCACCGCCGATAACGCCCCAGACAGCCGGTTTGATCCAAGCGGGAATTTTCCACTGCATGTCACGCGCTCCTCGGTTGGCGAGAAGGCGGCCGCGCAGACCGACGCCGCGGGGTTCGTTCGCCCGGCTCGCTTGGTTGGATCGTTGCTCGTTCCGTTCGGCGATCCGATTTCGGACAACAAACACAGATGCGAATGCCTAACCAATACAACGTCGGTCCGGTATTGTTCAGTTAAATTAAGTTTAGACCGCGCTTTTCATTTGGCCCCGCGCCGATCTTTTCAAATAGTTAGTCTCCGGCAAGATTGACGGCCGACGGCAATTCCTCGCCATCGATGGCGAGGAATTGCGAGAAGCGGATTCGCGTCCCATAGTGCGCGTGCCTCCAGCCCCGCGAGCCGCCCATGCCAGCGCCAAAGCCGCCCGCCTTCGAAACCTTGAGCCTTCACGCGGGGCAGCATCCTGACCCCGTCACCGGCGCGCGCGCCGTGCCGGTGTATCAGACCACGTCCTACGTATTTCAGGACGCCGACCACGCGGCGGCGCTGTTCAACCTCGAACGCGCGGGACACATCTATACGCGCATCTCGAATCCGACCACGGCGGTGCTGGAAGAGCGGCTGGCGGCGCTCGAAAACGGCGTCGGCGCGGTGTGTACCGCGAGCGGCATGGCGGCGATGCATCTCGCCATCGTCACCTTGTTGGGCGCTGGCGAGCATATCGTCGCTTCGACCTCGCTCTATGGTGGCACGATCAATCTGCTGACCCACACGCTGCCACGCTTTGGCGTCACCACCAGCTTCGTCCGCCCGCGCGACCTCGCCGGTTTCCGTGCCGCGATCCGGCCGGAGACGCGGCTGGTCATCGGCGAGACGATCGGGAATCCCGGTCTCGAAGTGCTCGACATTCCGGCGGTGGCGGAGATCGCGCACGACGCGCGCATCCCGCTCCTTATCGACAACACGTTCGCGACGCCGTATCTAAGCCGGCCGATCGATTGGGGCGCGGACATCGCGATGAACTCGATCACCAAATGGATCGGCGGGCATGGCGTCGCCATCGGCGGCGTCATCGTCGACGGCGGCAAATTCGATTGGACCGCGTCGGGCAAGTTCCCGACGCTGACCGAGCCGTACGCCGGCTATCACGGCATCGTCTTCGCCGAGCAGTTCGGCCCGGCGGCCTTCATCATGCGCGCACGGACCGAGGGCTTGCGCGATTTTGGCGCGTGCCTGTCGCCGACCAATGCGTTCCAATTGCTGCAAGGCGTTGAAACCTTGGCGATGCGGATGGAACGGCACATGGCGAACACCCATGCCGTGCTGTCGTTCCTGACCAAGAACCCGGCGGCTGAGTGGGTGCTGCATCCTTCGCTTGAGAGCCATCCCGATCACGAGCTCGCGAAGCGATTGCTGCCGCGTGGCGCCGGCTCGATTGTCAGTTTCGGCATCAAGGGCGGGCGCGCGGCGGGCAAGAAATTCATCGAGGCGCTTAGGCTCGCAAGCCATCTCGCCAATGTCGGCGACGCCAAGACGCTGGTGATTCATCCCGCCAGCACAACGCACCAACAGATGGACGCGGCGCAACTCAAAGCGGCGGGCGTCGGCGAGGAACTGGTGCGGCTCTCGGTCGGGATCGAAGGCGCGCAGGACATTATCGACGATCTGGCACAGGCGCTCCGCGCCTCGCAACGGGCGTGAGGAAGACCTGCGCGTGATATGTCGCCCAATAGAACACCACCCCGGCGAACGCCGGGGTCCATCGTGGTCGCGATACGGGGAGTGCTGGAACAAGGCCGAAGTGTCGCGCGGGGTGCGGCCCGTTCCGCCCTTGAGCATGGCCCTCCGCGTCCGCGGGGGTGATATTTCCATTTAACCGGAACGGCATCGAGACCATGCATCTGACCATTAACGGCATCGACGCGTTCGTGGCGACGGGTGGCCGCGCCTTCGATGCGGCGCTGCCGGCGGTGGTGCTGATCCATGGCGGCGGCATGGATCATTCGGTCTGGGCGCTGCACAGTCGCTGGTTCGCGCATCACGGTCACGCCGTGCTGGCGCCGGATCTGCCGGGCCACGGCCGCTCGGGTGGCGCGCCGCTCAAGAGCATGGCCGATATGGCCGATTGGGTTGCGGCGCTGATCGCGGCGGCGGGCGTGACGAAGGCGTGGGCGATCGGCCATTCGATGGGCTCGCTGGTCGCGCTGGAGACAGCCGCACGGCATCCCGATCGTGTTTCGGCGCTGGGCCTGATCGGTACGTCCGCGCCGATGGCCGTCGGGGCCGAATTGCTGAAGGCCGCCGAGGCGAACGATCATGTGTCCGTCGACATGGTGTCGCTCTGGGGGTTGGGCACAACGGCGACGATGGGCAGCAATCTCGCCCCGGGCCTGTGGATGCTCGGCGGAGCCGAGCGCCTGCTCGAAGCAAGCAAGCCCGGCGTGCTGTTCAGCGACCTTGCCGCCTGCAGCGCATACAAGGACGGGCTGGCCACGGCGGCACGCGTCACCGTACCGGCGACGGTAATTCTCGGCGAACGCGATCTGATGACGCCGCTCAAGGCGGGTAAGGCGTTGGCCGCCGCGCTGCGCGGCGCCCGCACGGTGGTACTCGAGGGCGCCGGCCATCTGATGATGGCCGAACGTCCCGACGAAGTGCTGGCGGCGCTGCGCGGGTGAACGACTTTTAACCTTGTCGCCGGCTGGCTGCGCCAACACGGCGGCCCATATCCCAGGAGCGCAAACCTTTTCGCCGGCTTGGAGGCATCCATGAGTGCAGGACGGATCGGATTGGCGACGGTCGCGATGTCGGCCGCGCTCGGCATGGCGATGCTACCGACCTCCGCGCGGATCATGGCTCCCGGCGACGTTTATGCCATCGGCCAGTCCGAGCCGCCGTTGCCGCTGCCGGTTCCCGTCACCGGCGCGACGCCACGCTTCGAGCGACCGGGCTGGGCGCGCGCGGTGCTGAGTCGTCACGGCCTGACGGAAATTCGCGGCCTAGCGCGCATTGGCGATTATTGGGAGGCGGCGGCGACGGATCGCGGGCGGTCCGTCGTGGTCTATCTGCTCGACAACGGCAACTTGTCGATCCGCCATTATTCGCGTGCCGCGATGGCGGCGACGTTCGGCGCCGCTGGCTGACGCTTCCGTCCGAGCGCAAATTCGTAAAGCGAGTTTCATGGGCAAAATTTAATCGTCACTCCCCGGAGTGTCGCCGCGGCGGCCACAGTTATTTTTTGTAGCAAGCCGCAGCGCAAATCCATGCGCCACACCGCCGCCATGCGGCGATTGGGGCAACCCGTGGGAGACGAAACGTGATCACCAAACTTGGCATGATCGGAACCGTCGGCGCCGTGGCGCTGAGCGCGTTCGCGGTAGCGGCCGCGCCGGCGCTGGCGCAAGGGCAGGAGACGCTGCGGGTGGCGATGAGCGCCGATCCCGACGTGCTCGATATGACGCAATCGACCAACCCGCCGCAGGGCTTGGCGACGCTGAGCAATGTTTACGACACGCTCGACGAAACCGACGCCGCCGGACACATTGTTCCCGGTCTGGCGACGTCGTGGGACATCGAGGATGGCGGCAAGGTCATCGTGTTCCATCTGCGCCACGGCGTGAAATTCCAGTCGGGCGATCCCTTCACCGCGGCCGACGTGGTCTGGAGTCACGAACGCGAATTGAAGAAGGCGCCGTTCTACGGTGGCTTCGCGCGCTACATAAAGAAAGTCGTCGCGGTCGACCCCTATACCGTCAAGTTCATCTTCAGCCAACCCGATGCGCAGTTCCTGCCGGTCCATGCGCTGGTGATCGCGTCGAAGGGCTATTACGACCGCGTCGGCCCGGCGGAATTCGCCGCGCATCCCGTCGGCACCGGACCGTACCAAATCGTGGATTACGCACCGGCGCAACATCTCGATCTGGCGACCTGGAAGGGCTATTGGGGCAAGCCGCCGGAGATCAAGAAGGCGCGTTTCGTCTTTGTCACGGACGAAAATACCCGGGTGGCCGATCTCCAATCCGGGCAGGTCGACATGATCATGGCGACGCCCTACTCGTCATATGCCCAGCTCAAAAGCGAGGGCTTCACCGAAGTGAAGTTGCCGGTGCATCCGACCCAATCGGTGCAGTTTTCGCTGATCGATAAGGAGGCGCCCTGGGCCGATGTCCGCATTCGCCAGGCCATGGCGTACGCCATCGACGGGAACGCGATCGTGAAGGGCTTGCTGATGGGCGTGCCGACCGATTATCCACGTCTGACGCCGGGCGAGGTCGGGTACGACCCAACGCTGACGGATTACAAATACGATCCGGCCAAGGCGAAGAAACTGGAGGCCGAAGCGGGCTACCCGAACGGGTTCGACATGCCGCTCTACGTCTCGACCGGCGTCTATTACGGCACCCGGCAGACCGCGGAAGCCGTGGCGCTTTATTTGAAAAACAATCTGAACATCACATGCCATGTCCACGAGATGCAGCTCATCCAATTGCTGCAACTCATCGGCCGCATGGCGCACGATTCGACAGGCCGCTACGTCGCGGTCGCGGGGCTGCCGGTGTCGAATCTGCCGACCCCGCTCGAAGGCGTGTCGCTTGCGTTTTACGGCAAGAACAATCTCTCGCTCAGTCACAATCCGACGCTCGACGCGCTGTTCGAAAAGGCTGACGCGATTCTCGATCCGGCGAAACAGGCGCCCTACATCCGCGAGATCATGAAGATCGAGCAGGAGACGCTGCCGGCGATCACGCTATGGCAGTACACCGACGTCTACGCCATGAAAAAGGGCATCACCTACACGCCGGGTATCCACGGACTCGAAGTCGTCTACCTGCCGTGGGTGCAGGAGGCCACGCAACTCGGCTCGGCGAAATAGGGTATTGGAAAATCCCTCTCCGCCTGTGCGGACGGCTTCAGCACATCGTGTTGCCGGCATCCGAATCGCTCTAAACACACGATATATTTGACGCGATATAACGTCAAACGCTTGCCGTCGGTCACCCGGCGCCGCCCTAAGTCGTTATATTTTAACATACATAGCGAATCCGGCCGGCACACGGCCTGAACTCCGCGCCTTTCGTGGACCAACGCGGGTCGGATCAATGACGCGATCGGGCGGCTTTTGCTTTTTTCTCCTCGCCGTGGCGGCGATTGTTGGCGTGGCGGGCGCCTCGGCCCGCGCCATGGATCGCAGTGAATATCTGGCGCGGGCGGGCGATTGCGTCGCCTGCCATTCCATGCCCGGCGGCAAGGCATTCGACGGCGGCCTCAAAATGGGCACGCCGCTCGGCAATATCTATTCGACCAACATCACGCCCGACAAAGAGACCGGCATCGGCAATTATACGCTCGCCGATTTCGACGCGGCGCTGCGGCGCGGCGTGGCGAAAGACGGGCATCACCTCTATCCCGCGATGCCGTATCCGTCGTATGCGAAGCTCACCGACGCGGATGTCGCCGCGCTCTACGATTTCTTCATGAAAGACGTGCCGCCGGTCAATCAGCCGAACCGGCCGAGCGAAATTCCGTGGCCGCTCAACATGCGTTGGCCGATCGCGCTGTGGAACGTCGTGTTCATGGATCATGCCGTGTTCCAGCCGAAGAGCGGCGAGAGCGCGGCGTGGAACCGCGGCGCGTATCTGGTCGAAGGGCTGGGTCATTGCGGCGCGTGCCACACGCCGCGCGGCCTTGCCTGGAACGAGGAGGCGCTCGACAGCAGCGACGCCAAATTCCTGTCGGGCGCGATGCTCGACTTCTGGTCGGCGCCCAATCTGCGCGGCGATCCGAACGCGGGCCTCGGCCGCTGGTCGAAGGCCGACTTGGTGCAGTTCCTCAAGACCGGCCACAATAACGACGGCGCGGTGTTCGGCTCGATGATCGACGTCATCAACAATTCCTCGCCCTATCTGGGCGACGCCGATCTCGACGCGATCGCGACGTATCTCAAGTCGCTGCCGCCGACGCACCCGGACCAGCCGGTCTGGGCCTATGACGGCGCGACGACGACGATGCTGCGGTCCGGCCACCCCGCCGACCGCGGCGCGGCGATCTATCTCGGCCAGTGCGTGTCGTGCCACGTTGATACCGGCATGGGCTTCGCGCCGTTCCTGCCGCCGCTCGCGGGCAACCCGACACTGCTCGATAACGATCCATCGTCGCTGATCAATATCGTGCTCAACGGCTCGAACCAGATCGTCATCAAGGGCACGCCCGACGCCTATCGTATGCCGGAATTCCGCATCAATCTGTCGAATCAGGAGATCGCCGACGTGGTGACGTTCATCCGACAGAGCTGGGGCAATCGCGCGAGCGCCGTGACGGCAGACCAAGTCGCGGCCATGCGCCACGCCACCGACCCGTCAAGCGATCAGGTGATTATTTTGAAGATGCGGTGATAAACAAAAACTTTAACCGCCAAGGCGCGAAGATGCGAAAACGAGCCATGCCTGCGTAGACGAGAAGCATTGTTTTTCTTCGCGCCTTGGCGTCTTGGCGTTTCTGATTTTGTAATTTTTCTTTTTCTTCGTCATGGCCGGGCATGACCCGGTCATCTCAAGCCGGCGACGGGCATCCGTCACTCGCCCGAGACCCGCGGGTCAAGCCCGCGGGTGACGGAGCAAAGAAGGGACAAACCCGTCAGAGACTCGCGGTGCGCGTCGACAGGTCCTGATCCATTAGCGGCAGGCGGCGGATGCGCTTGCCGGAGACGGCGAAGATAGCGTTGGCGACCGCGGGCGCGATCGGCGACGTGCCGGGCTCGCCGACACCGCCCCATGTCTTGCCGCCCGTCAGTGCCAGATGCACCTCGATCTTCGGCGCCTGCGCGAACCGCACCATCTGATAGGAGTCGAAATTGCCCTGCTCGATGGCGCCGTTCTTGACCGTCATCTTGCCGTAGAGCGCGGCGGACAGGCCGAAGATGGTGCCGCCCTCCAACTGCTCGGCGGTGGTCAGCGGGTTGACCGCGTGGCCGCAATCGATCGAATAGACCACGCGCTCGACTTTGAGCTTACCGTCCGGCGACAGGTCGATCTCGGCGACGCAGCCGACCACGCTGCCGAAGCACTCAGTGATGCCGATGCCGCGGCCCTTGCCGGCCGCGTCGACCGCGGAGCTCAAGCTGGCCGTGATCAAGAACGGATGAACACGCTGC
>CAWKOL010000019.1:0-480424 GCA_963851285.1 uncultured Alphaproteobacteria bacterium | reverse complement strand
CGCAATCACAGAATCAACGAATTGAGGACCAGAATCAATAGAATGTCAACAACAACAACAACATCCAGATGCAAATCATCGGCAACAAGTGGACGGCGCTGCTGCTCCGCGACCTCTTCACCGGCCCCAAACGCTTTTGCGAACTCGAAAAATCCGTTGGCAACATCAACCCCCGCACCCTATCTCAACGCCTCGACGACCTCGAAGAGCACGGCATCATCACCCGCCAATCCTTCGCCGAAGTCCCACCCCGCACCGAATACACCCTCACCCCCAAAGGCCAAGACCTCCTACCCATCCTCAAGCAAATGGCCGCTTGGGGCACCAAGTACGGCACCGACTGCTAGGCCGCAAGGAGTAAGTTAGGAACCTTGTGGCTTGCCAGCACGCTCTGCTCTAATCCTTTTGTATTCTTCATTTGTTGCCTCATAGAAACTCCACATGCTAAATCCAGAGACAGTGTGCCCAGTGACTGGGTCATGCTGAGCAGGACGCTCTACGACCACCGCCACCTGTCCATCACGTAAGGGAATCATGGCCTCATCTTCACCCGTTGGTTCATGGTTAACGCCAACCAATGTGCCACGATCCCGACGGTTACCGAGCCGGAATCCTGCTGCTGGAACAACCGTAATACTATCGCCAGGTCCAGCAACTTGTTCTAGCACAACAGCACCACCCAATGTACTTGCAACATGTTCATAGGCGGCAAGACGGTCTTCTGAAATTACTTCGGTGGTATTAATAAGCCGTACTGGTAGCTGTTGATCCGGAAATTGAGTCATATGAATATTAAAGCATACCAAACATAAAAAGTCAATAGTTAATCTTTTTCTTTGAAGTCGAGGGCGGCGGAGTTTATGCAGAAGCGCATGCCGGTTGGTTGGTCGTAGGCGTCATTGAAGACGTGACCGAGGTGGCTGCCGCAGTTGGCACAGGTGACTTCGGTGCGCGCCATACCAAGGCTGTCGTCAGGCGTTAATATAACTGCCTTGGTGTTGGCTGGGTCGTAAAAGCTGGGCCAACCGCTCCCACTGTCGAACTTGGTGTCGCTTTTAAAAACAACGGCGCCACAGGCTGCGCACACAAAATCACCGTTCTTGTCTTCATGCAATAATTTGCCGGTGCCTGGAGCTTCCGTGCCTTTTTTGCGCAGAATGTCGTACTGCTCAGGGGTTAGTTTCTTTTTCCATTCTTCATCTGTTAGATTTACGGTCATGCTTACCCCCTTATTTAGATTTCTTAACTGGCTTGTCGAGTTTGTCGAGCTTAAAGATTTTTACTATGGCGTAAATGGTGGCGATCACGAACACAAAGCTGAGCAAGCCGTACACGAATGCGCCCCACTGAAAACTGGAGGCTCGGCCATGCCAATGCAGCGTAAAACTGCGCTGGCTCAGTGCCTGGCCAAAGAGCAGCTGGAACATTGGGTCAATAAAGCTGCTAATGAGCTGCTTCACTAATACCTGCACCTGCGTACCAATTACAAAACCGATGGCCAGGGCTACTACAGCGTGTTCGCGCAGGAAGTCCACAAAGCCGCTAACCGGGTGAATGTCTTGCACAACGTCCATCACCGGGTTGGGCTCGTGTTGCCGACTGCTCTTGGCGGCCTGCATGCGCAAATTAGTGCCGGTCACCACCACCTGTGTCTGATTGAGAGTTCTTGGTTTGCGAGATTTTGCTGCCATAACTGCTTACATATTATCAGGTGCAGCGATGCCGAGTAAGCCTAAGCCGTCTTGCAGGGTTTTGGCGTAGCGTTCCACCAGCGCCACTCGCACCGCCTGGCGCTCGTCACCGACCACCCGATTATGCTCGTAAAAGCGGTTGAACATCTGTGCCAATTCGTACAAATAGGTGCAGATGTGATGCGGCATGAGCTCAGTCACAGCTTTGTCGACCACCTCTGGGTATTCGCTAATTTTGCGGGCCAACGATCGCTCTCCCGGCTCAAACGATGGGTCCGTCGAACCAGCCGATTCAACCTTCGCTAAAATCGACTGCGCTCGAGCATGCGCATACTGCAAATAAGGCCCGCTGTTCCCTTCCAGGCTCACCGACTCTTCAGGGTCATAAATAATATCGCCACCCATTCGGTTTTTGAGAAAGGCATATTTAACCGCCCCCAGCTCAACCTCCGGATTGGTCTTGTCGTGCATTTTTTGACTAGCTGCGGTGGCTGCATCAAGTACGTCAACGGCACGTAAAACATTGCCCAGACGACTACTCATCTTGACTCCACCGCTGAGTTTTACAATACCGTGTGTTAAATGTCGGCTGCGCGCCGGCAGCTCAGGCATGAATTGCTCCACACTCTTGAGGACAACCTTCATATACTCAATGATGTCATTGCCGGTAATAACGATCGACTGATCAAAGTGATAGTCCTGCCACTTTTTCATCAGTAAACCGACGTCCTTGGCCTCATAGGTTGGCAAACCTTCGGAATTTATGAACACTCTGGCGTGTAGATTGTGCTTTTCGCCGTCAAAAATTATGGCACCGTCGCTCTCTTGATAGACCGTACCCACATGATCGCGTACCGTCTGGAGACCGAGCGGCGCCGTCTCGCTCTCGGGGTAGTATTTCTCAAACTTGCTGCCAATGTGCGCGTAGAAACCATCAAAATAGTCGTAGCTCCATTGCCGGCAAGTCCAGTAAAGCTTGGCGAAGGCGCTGTCGTGATCATTGTCGCTGTGCAAGCTATATATCCGCTTATTTGCGCCATACCAGCCTGGTGCGGCGCCGAGGCGCTGACCCAGGTGGCGAAGGCGACGGGTCTCGGCGCGCATATCCTCCTGTCGCCCGGCGAGGATGCCGCCGGCGCGCGGGCCAACCCCTCGGTGTTGTCGGATGTCTGCGAGGCGGTGATCGCGGCGCTCTATCTCGATGGCGGCCTTGCGGCGGCGAGCGTTTCGTCGAGCGCTGGTGGCGGCCGCAATTGCAGGGATTGGGCGCCGCGCCGCCGCGCGATCCGAAAACCACGCTACAGGAATGGGCGCAGGCTCGGGGTTTGCCGCTGCCGGATTACAAGACCGTGAAGACCGAAGGGCCGGCGCATCGCCGCACCTTCACCGTCACGGTCTCGGTCGAGGGGCTGGAGCCGGCGACCGCGACCGGCCCCTCGAAGCGCGCCGCCGAAGTCGCCGCGGCGGCCGTAGCACTGTCGGACATCGAATTGAAATAGAATTCGTCGTCCCCGCGAAAGAGCCTTACCTTTAGGGCCATGACTCAACGCTGCGGCTTCGTCGCGATTCTCGGGGCGCCCAATGCCGGCAAGTCGACGCTCTTGAATCGGCTGCTCGGCACCAAGCTCGCCATCGTCACGCCCAAGCCGCAAACCACGCGGCGGCGCATGCTCGGCATTGTCATCGAGGGCGAGACGCAGATCGTGCTGGTCGATACGCCCGGCATTTTCGCGCCGCGCCGTCGGCTCGACCGCGCCATGGTCGGCGCGGCGTGGAGCGGTGCCGCCGACGCCGATCTGGTGACGGTGCTGATCGACGCCGAGCGCGGCATCGACGACGACGCGCGGCGCGTGCTCGACGGTCTTGCCGAACACAAACCGGCCGCCATCGCGGTGCTCAACAAGATCGACCTGCGTCGACAAGGCGGCGCTGCTGCCGCTCGCGCAGCGGCTCGACCAGACCGGCCTGTTCCGGCGCGTGATGATGATTTCGAGCCTCACCGGCGACGGCATCGACGACCTGAAGCGCGATCTCGCCGACGCCATGCCGGAAGGCCCGTGGCATTTTCCCGACGACCAGCTCACCGATCTGTCGGAGCGCCTGATCGCCGCCGAGATCACGCGCGAGCGCCTGTTCCTCGAGCTGCGCCAGGAACTGCCCTATGCCAGCGCGGTCGAGACCGAGCGCTGGACCGATCAGAAGGACGGCAGCGTCCGCATCGAGCAGACCATTCATGTCGAGCGCGCCAGCCAGAAGGCCATCGTCTGGGCAAGGGCGGCAAGCAATTGAAACGCATCGGCGAGTTGGCGCGCGCCGAGATGGAGCGCAGCTTCGGCCGCCGCGTGCATCTGTTCCTGTTCGTTCGCGTCACCGAAGGTTGGGCCGAAAGCCGCGAGCACCTCGCCGCGCTGGGGTTGGACGATGAGGGGTGAGCGCGGTTGACATCATTCCCTCTCAATCAAATTCTCGTCCCGTCTTGGCCCGCTTTAGGCGGGACACCTACGAATTTTTACTTTTTGTCGTCGCGCGAACTTATTCGTGGATGCCGGGGCCCAGCCGGGGCAAGACGAATTTCTTGTTTTGACGATAGAGCCCGGTCCGATGCAATGGCATGACACCGGCATCGTGCTAGCGACACGGAAGCATGGCGAGCGCGCGCTGCTGCTGCATGTGTTGACGCAGGAGCACGGCCGGCACGCCGGGTTGGTGCGCGGCGGGCAGAGCGCCAAGCGGCGCGGCTGGTTCGTCATCGGCAACGAACTCGATCTTACCTGGCGCGCGCGTCTGTCGGAGCATCTCGGCACCTACCACGCCGAACTGGAGAAGAGCCATGCCGCGCGCTTTATCGATGACGGGCCGCGCCTCGCCGCGCTCGCCGCGGCGGCGGCGCTGGCCGACGCGACCTTGCCGACCACGAGCCGCATCCGCGCGCCTATCGCGGCTTCCTCGGCCTGATCGACGGCGCTGGAACGCGACAATGGCTGGGCCGAGCTCTATGTGCGGTGGGAGCTCGACCTGCTCGCGGAATTGGGTTTCGGCCTCGATCTCGCTAGCTGCGCCGCCACCGGGCGCAACGACAACTTGATCTATGTCTCGCCGCGTTCGGGCCAGGCGGTGTCGGCGAGCGCCGGCGAGCCCTACCGCGACAAGCTTCTGTCGCTGCCGCCGTTCCTGCTCGGCGACACGCGACCAAGCTGGACGCGAATTGGCCGATGGGTTGGCGCTCACCGGGTTTTTCCTGGAGCGCCGCGTGGTCGAGCCGCATGGCCGGAAAATGCCGGCGGCGCGGGCGCGCTTTGCCGCGGCGCTTCAGAAAAGCAAGCCTTGAGTGTTGTCCATGTCGTAGTTCCAGTTATCGAGATATTGGGAAGGACGCCGTAAATCGCCTGCGGCGGCGAGGTGGAGTGAATGAGATGCCAGCCAAACCCGTGCCTACCGGTGAAATCCGCGACGTAAAGTTCGCTGACGCGCTCGGCGACCGGTATCTCGCCTATGCACTTTCGACCATCGTGTCGCGCTCGCTGCCCGATGTTCGCGACGGGCTGAAGCCGGTGCATCGCCGAATCCTGTGGGCGATGCGGCAGCTCCGGCTCGATCCGCGTTCCGGCTACAAGAAATCGGCGCGCGTGGTCGGCGACGTCATCGGCAAGTTCCATCCGCACGGCGAGCTCGCGGTCTACGAGGCGTTGGTGCGCCTCGCGCAGGATTTCGCGCAGCGCTATCCGCTGGTCGATGGGCAGGGCAATTTCGGCAATATCGACGGCGATAACGCGGCGGCGCAACGCTACACCGAAAGCCGCATGACGGCGATCGCCGAGGCTCTGCTCGACGGCATCGAGAACAATGCGGTCGATCTGCGCGCCACCTATGACGGCGAAGGCGACGAGCCGGTAGTGCTGCCGTCGCGTTTCCCGAACCTGCTGGCGAACGGCTCCAGCGGCATCGCGGTCGGCATGGCGACCAGCATCCCGCCGCACAATGCCGGCGAGCTGTGCGACGCGCTGATCCATCTCATCGACCACAAGCGCGCGCCGGTCGCCGATCTGGTCGCGCTGGTGAAAGGGCCGGACTTCCCGACCGGCGGCGTGCTGGTCGAGGCGGCGGACGCGATCCGCGCCGCCTACGAGACCGGGCGCGGCAGCTTCCGCCTGCGCGCCAAATGGGAGATGGAATCGCTCGGCCACGGGCAATACCGCATCGTCGTCACCGAGATTCCGTATCAGGTCCAGAAGGCGCAGCTGGTGGAGCGCATCGCGGCGCTGCTCGAGGAACGCAAGCTGCCGCTCCTCGGCGATCTGCGCGATGAATCGACGGATGTTGTGCGCCTGGTGCTTGAGCCGAAGACGCGCAACGTCGATGCCGCTGTGCTGATGGAAAGCCTGTTCCGCGCGACCGAGCTGGAAAAGCGCATCCCGCTCAATCTCAACGTGCTCGACGCCACCGGCGTGCCGCGGGTGATGAATTTGAAGGAGGCGCTGCAGGCGTTCCTCGATCATCGCCGCGTCGTGTTGCAGCGCCGCGTCGCAGTTCCGCCTCGACGCGATCGCGCGGCGCAGCGAGATCCTGCGCGGCTTCATGATCGTCTACGTCAATCTCGACGAGGTGATCCGCATCATCCGCGAGTATGACGACGCCAAGGAACGCATCGTCAAGCGCTGGAAGCTCACCGACATGCAGGCCGAGGCGATCCTCGACATGCGGTTGCGCGCGTTGCGGCGCCTTGAAGAACTCGCGATCAAGAAAGAGCTGGAGGGACTGCGCGCCGAGGAAACCGAGCTGAAGACGCTGCTCGGCGACGAACGTAAACAGTGGAAGACGCTTGCCGCCGAAATGGCCGACATCAAGAAACAATTCGGCCAGGCGACGACGCTGGGTAAGCGCCGCACCGAAATCGGCCAGCCGCCGGCCGAAATCCAAGTCCCGGTCGAGGCGCTGATCGAGCGCGAGCCGGTGACCGTGCTGTGCTCGGCCAAGGGCTGGATCCGCGCGGTGAAGGGCCACAACCCTTCGATCGCCGATCTGCGCTACAAGGAAGGCGACGAGGGCAAGTTCGCGATTCAGGCCTCGACCACCGACAAGCTGCTGCTGTTCGGCTCGAACGGCCGGTTCTACACGCTCGGCGTCGACAAGCTGCCGGGCGGGCGGGGCCACGGCGAGCCGGTCCGGCTGATGATCGAACTCGGCAACGAGCACGACATCGTCGCCATGCTGCTCTATCGCGAGGGGCAGAAATTGCTGCTGGCGTCGAGCGACGGGCGCGGTTTCATCGCGCCGGCCGACGAGGCGCTGGCGCAGACGCGCGCCGGCAAGGTGGTGATGAACCCGGCCGAGGGCGCGGCGGCGCTGGCCGCGGTGGCGGCCGACGGCGACCGCGTCGCGGTGGTCGGCGACAATCACAAGCTGATCGTGTTCCCGCTCGCGGAAGTGCCGGAGATGAATCGCGGCCGCGGCGTCATCCTGCAACGCTATCACGAAGGCGGCCTCGCCGACGTCAAGGTGTTCAACAAGGCTGACGGCCTGACCTGGCGCCAGGGCGAAAGCCGCACCCGCACCGAGACCGAGCTCGGGCCGTGGGAGGCGCGCGCGCCCAGACCGGCCGCCTCGCGCCGCCGGGCTTCCCGAAGAGCAATAAGTTCGGCTGAGCGGATCGGCGCGGTGGAACTTCATTCATGTTCCGTCACCCCCGGACTTGATCCGGGAGGTGCGCACGGCGCAATATTCCGACGGGCGGTATGGTGCGTCGCTTGCCCTGGATCGCGCTCGCAAGCTCACGCTCCGCCCCATCACGGAAGAGGGAAAGTCAAGTCGATGGCCGCGCCCACCGTTCTCGACTGCAAGGGGCTCAAATGCCCGCTGCCGGTCTTGAAGGCGCGCAAGGCGATGAAGGCGCTGCCGCCAGGCGGCGTGCTGCGCGTGCTGGCGACCGATCCCGGCGCGGTCGGCGACTTCGAGCATTTCTGCCAGGTGACGGGCAATCGCCTGCTCGCGCAGAGTCAGGAAGGCGAAGTGCTGATTTTCGAGATCTGCGAAGGTCGATTGAAACGAAAATGGCCCGCCGAAGCGGGCCATTTCATCGCGGTGTCGGGACGATCTTAGCGAACGGGCATGCTGATCGACGCCGCCTGGAACGGTTTGGTCGGCTCGTCGGCGAGTGCTTGGGCGTAGCGGCTCGGGTCGGTCAGCAGCCGCTCGGCGACTTCAAGATCGACCGTTCGGTCGATCCGCGACGCCGGGCATTGGGCGCGCAGCGCGTCCCAGCTGTGATCGTCGAGCGCCGAGCGCGGCAGGCCGGGGACCGGCTCCGCGTCGTTGGCGCTGGCGATATTGGCGGTGCACACCACCGGCACGACGCCGTGGTGGTGCAGGATGTAGCCGCCCGGCGGAATAAGCTTGGCCCAGGTCACGGTGAGTTCGCCCTGATTGGGCAGATGGATCACGTCCTGCACCGTGCCCTTGCCGTAGGACGAGGTGCCGACGATGACGGCGCGATGGTCGTCCTGCAGCGCCGAGGCGACGATCTCCGACGCCGAGGCCGAGCCGCCGTTGACCAGCACCACCAGCGGCAGGGTCTCCGCCGGCCGGTCGCGGGTCGACGTCGAACACTTGGTTGCTGTCGGGAACGCGGCCCTTGGTCGAGACGACGCGGCCGCGTTTCGAGGAACATGCTGGCGACCAGCACCGACTGATCGACCAGACCGCCCGGATTGCCGCGCAGGTCGAGCACCAGGCCGCGCAGCGCCGAGCCCATTTCGCGATGCGCCTCCGCGAGTTGCTCCACGAGATTGTCGGCGGTGCGGGCGTTGAAGCTGGTGACGCGCAGCACTGCGACATGATCGTCATGCGTCATGGTCACGGTCTTCAGCACGATGTGCGAGCGGCGCAGCGTGACGGTAACGGGATACGTGCCGCCGTCGCGCAGTACGGTGAGGTGCAGTTCGCTGCCGACCGGGCCGCGCAGCCGTTCCGCGACGCCTTCGGCAGGCATCGCGGTGGCGGCTGATGCCGTCGACGGCGGCGATACGGTCGCCGCCGGCAAGACCAGCCGCGGCGGCCGGGGACTCCGGCAGACCATGGCGATGCGCACCGACGGGCCTTCGCCGTCGAGCGTGACGCCGATGCCGCCATAACCGTCGCGGTTGTCGCGATGCTCGGTCGCGATCTGCGGCGCGGCGTAGCGGCTG
Organism: uncultured Alphaproteobacteria bacterium; assembly: GCA_963851285.1. GTDB lineage: Bacteria > Pseudomonadota > Alphaproteobacteria > ATCC43930 > CGMCC-115725 > JAATGI01. Next base: position 471,552 of record CAWKOL010000019.1, on the reverse strand, counting down.
AAACGGTCGAGTAGCTTGAGGCCGCCGTCGATCACGGTCGCGTCGAGCGCGTCCTCGGATTTGGCAGCGATGTCGGGGGAATATTGCTTGGCGCGATCCAGCATCGGGCCGTCACCCAGCCCCAGCTTTGATTATCGTCGGACGGCGGGCGCCGGCACGTCGAGCAGGACGTTGTGCCACTGCCGCAACACGACACGGTCGCTTTCGCGCGACGACCGACAGGGTCGGGTCCAATGCCATCGCGTTTTGCAGTCCGGCCATGGCCAGACTGTCCGCGGTCAGCGGATCGATATAGTGACTGAGGATCGCGCGGTACGCAGCCGCGAACAGGGTGGGATCGGCATGAACCGTGCCCTGCGCTTGTGGCGCGTACCGGATTTCGGCAGGCGCCGCGCTGCAGGAAGTCAACACGGCCAAAGCCCACGCGCCACCAAACGCCGCCGCAATTCCGCGGCCCAACAACACCCGCCCGCCCAACATCTCTTACCTCCGCGAAACCATCATCGCGGAAAGAGGCTAGCAGGAGCAAGTGATTATACGGTTAATGGCGGCGACGACTCGTGGATTTGCCACGAGTCGCTTGATTTTGTTGACTTTCCGCACCCGCTGCCGGGGTGAAGGCCAGGCTGCCGGTGACGGTGTCGGCCTCGGCCAGAGTCACCGGCAGCGCGTCGCCCAGCGTAAACGTTTTGTTAGTACGTCGGCCGACCAGCGCGATGACGCTTTTCGTCGAACACATAGAAATCGCCGCCGAGCATCGAGATCGGCACCAGCCCGTCGGCGCCGGTCTCGTCCGAGCGTGACGAACAAGCCGGCGCGCGTGACGCCGTTAACCCGCGCCGCGAACGTGGCGCCGACCCGTTCGGCCAGGAACGCGGCGGTATAGCGGTCGAGCGCCCCGCGCTCCGCCGCGGCGGCACGGCGCTCGGTCATCGAGATATGCTCGCCGATGGCGGCGAACTCGTCATGGCGGCCAATCGGCCGGGTCGGCATCGTCCCAGCGATGGCCAGCGATCAGCGCGCGGTGGACCAAAAGGTCGGCATAGCGCCGGATCGGCGAGGTGAAATGGGCGTAGGAGCGCAGCGCCAGGCCGAAATGGCCGATATTGTCGGGGCTGTAGACGGCTTGCGCCTGGCTGCGCAGCACCAGCGTGTTGATCATCGCGGCCTGCGGCGTGCCCTTGGCATGCTCGAGAATCTGATTGAAGTGCCGCGGCCGGATCACCTGGCCCTTTGCCAACGTCAGGCCGGGAATGCGCAGCTCGATCAGGAAATCGCGCAGCGCCGCCAGCTTCGCCGGGTCCGGCGAATCATGGACGCGGTACATGCAGGGCAGGTGCAGCCGTTCGCAGCGTCTCCGCCGCCGCGACATTGGCGGCGATCATGAATTCCTCGATCAGCTTGTGGCTGTCGTAGCGCGGGCGCGGCTCGATCTTCTCGATGCGGCCGGCGTCGTTGATCGTGACCTTGCGCTCCGGCAGGTCGAGATCGAGCGTGCCGCGCTTGCGCCGCGCCTTGTCGAGCGCGCGGTAGGCGCCGTAAAGCGGCCGCAGCACCGGCTCGACCAGTGGCGCGCGTCTTGTCGTTGGGCTGGCCGTCGATCGCTGCCTGCACCTCGTCGTAGGTGAGGCGCGCCGCCGACCGCATCAGCCCGCGCACGAAACTATGGCGGATGAGATTGCCGTCGCGCGTCGATCCAGAGATGCGCCGCGAGGCAGGCGCGATCGACCTCGGGCTTAAGCGAGCACAGTTCGTTCGACAGCGCCTCCGGCAGCATCGGCACGACGCGGTCGGGGAAATAGACCGAATTGCCGCGGTCGCGCGCCGCGTGGTCGAGCGCGTCGCCGTCGCGGACATACCAGGCGACGTCGGCGATGGCGACCAGCAGATGCCAGCCGCCGTCATGCTCGGGGTCGGGCTCGGCCCAGACCGCGTCGTCGAAGTCGCGCGCGTCGGCGCCGTCGATGGTGACCAGCGGGATCGGCGCGCAGATCGGTGCGGCTGCCGAGGGCCACCGGCCGCGCCGCCTCGGCGATCTTCAGCGCCGCGGTCGGAAACGCGGTCGGAATGCCGTGCGTCGCGATCGCGATCAGGCTGAAGGCGCGCGGCTCGTCGCTGATGGCCGATCCGCTCCAGCACCTTCGCTTGCGGCAGACCGAGGCGCCGGCCCGGCATCGCTTCGGCCAGTACGATCTCGCCGTCCTGCCGCGCCGGCGCTGTCGAGTTTGGGGATGCGGAACTCGGTCTTGACCTTGCGGTCGGTCGGCTCGAGCCGGCCGCCGTCGCGGTCGGCGCGGAAAATGCCGACGACGCGGTCCGGCGCACCTTCGATGGCGCGGACGATGCGCGCCTCGTAGTTGCCGTCGTCGCGCTTCGCGAAACGCGCCACGGCGCGCTCGCCGCGGCCAAGCGCCGGCGTTTTCGGCTCCGGCACGACGACAATCCGCGGCGCCTCGCCCTCGCCGCGCCAACCGACCAGGCCGCGCCACCATCTCGCCGTCGAAATCGACGTCGACGATCTCGATCACGCCGATCTCGGGCAATGTCGTGATCGCCGCCAGCTTGCGTTTCGGCCCGCGCTCGACCGAGCCGGAGCGCTCGATGTCGCGCAGCAGGCCCTTGAGCGCGACGCGCTGGCTCGGCGGCACCTTGAAGGCGCGGATCAGGTCGCGCCGCGCCAGCGGCATCGGGCTCGAGGCGATGTAATCGAGCACCTCCTCGCGCGTCGGCATGCCGCCTCGCTTCGGCTTCGGCAGATTGCGATTTGGCTGATGGGAAGGATGCCGTGCATCTTGGGAGCGCGCGCGATGAGTGCGGCCGGAACGAGCAGATTTTTTCTGTGCCATTACTTCCCTATGTCGGCCCGATTTGGATACTGCTGCAAGGTCATCTTGTGTCCTTCGAGACGGCGGCTGCGCTGCCTTTCAGGATGAGGACCGATTTTGATGGCACAAGGAAGCCTCGGCCTGAGGAGCGATGCGGAGCATCGCGTCTCGAAGGCCGCACCGTGAAACTCCAGCCGATCTTACTCCGCCGCCGCTTTTTTCTTCGAGGTTTTCGCGGACGATTTTTTTGACGCCGCCTTCGCTTTGGCGGCGGGGGCCGGACGGCGGGCCGAGCCGCGGCCGCGCCGCTTTCCGCCGCCGCCTTTCGCCGCGCGTTCCGCCAGCAGATTGGCGGCCTGATCGACTGTCAATTCCTCCGGCGTTACGTCGCGGGGCAGGGTGGCGTTGACGCCGTCGCGACTGACATAGGGGCCGTAGCGGCCCTTATAGAGCATGATCTTGCCGTCGGCGTGATCGAAGCTCTTGAGCGCTTCGCGCTGCGCGCGGCCGCGGCCTTGGCGCGGCTCGGCCAACAGGCTGACGGCGCGGTTGATGCCGACCGTCAGCACGTCGTCGTCGGGCGACAGCGAGCGGTAATTGTCGCCGTGCTTGATATAAGGACCGTAGCGGCCGAGCGCGGCGGTGATCGGCTTGCCGTCCTCGGGATGACGGCCGACTTCGCGCGGCAGCGACAACAGGCCGAGCGCCTTGTCGAGATCGACATCGGCGGGCGCCAAGCCTTTCGGCAAGGAGCAGCGTTTCGGCTTTTCGCCGTTCTCGCCGCTTTCGCCGAGTTGGACGTAATGCCCGTACGGGCCCTTGCGCAGCGTCACCGGCAATCCCGTGGCGGGGTCGTTGCCGAGCAAGCGCGGCCCGGCGTCGCCGTTCTCGCCGTTCTCGTCCTCGCCTTCGAAACCGAGCTTCCGCGTGTAGCGGCATTCCGGATAATTCGAGCAGCCGATGAAACCGCCGAACTTGCCGAGCTTCAGACCGAGCCGGCCTTTGCCGCAGACCGGACAGAGACGCGGGTCGCTGCCGTCGGCGCGGGCCGGGAAGAAATGGTTGCCGAGCTCCTGAGTCGAGCGCGTCGAGCACCTGCGTGATCGTCAGATCCTTGGTGCCCGCGACCGCGCTGGAGAAATCGCGCCAGAAATCCTCCAGCACCTTGCGCCACGGAATCTTGCCGTCGGAAATCTCGTCGAGCTGGTTTTCGAGATCGGCGGTGAAGCCATATTCGACATAGCGCTCGAAGAAATTTTCGAGGAAGGCGGTGACGACGCGGCCACGATCCTCGGGAATGAAGCGCTTCTTGTCGAGCCGGACATAATCCCGGTCTTGCAGCACTTGGATGATCGAGGCGTAGGTCGAGGGCCGGCCGATGCCCAGTTCTTCGAGCTTCTTCACCAGGCTCGCTTCGCTGTAGCGCGGCGGCGGTTCGGTGAAATGCTGCGCCGGCGTGACCGTGCCGCGATTGAGCGCGTCGCGCTCGGTCAGCGCGGGTAGACGGCCGCCGCCTTCTTCCTCGTCGGTCGGGTCGTCGACATCCTCGCGATAGACCTTGAGGAAACCGTCGAAGAGGATGGTCGAGCCGGTGGCGCGAAAGCGCAGCGTCTTGTCGGCGCTGTCGATGTCGGCTGAAACCTGATCGATCAGCGCCGCCTCCATCTGGCACGCCGTCGTGCGTTTCCAGATCAACTCGTAGAGCCCGCGCTCGTCGCCGCCGAAATCGCGCGCCTGCGCGGGGCGCAGGAACAGGTCGGTTGGCCTTACCGCTTCGTGCGCTTCCTGCGCGTTCTTGGCCTTGGCGGTGTAGTGGCGTGGCTTCTCGGGCAGATAATTGTCGCCGAAGTCGCTGCTGATCAGACGCCGCGTCGCCGCCACCGCCTCGTTCGCCAGCGTGACGCCGTCGGTGCGCATATAGGTGATATGGCCGTCCTCGTAGAGACGCTGTGCCACGCGCATGGTGCGCGATGCGCCGAAGCCGAGCTTGCGCGACGCTTCCTGTTGCAACGTCGAGGTGGTGAAGGGCGGGCCGGGATAGCGCCGCACCTGCTTCTTCTCGACCGAAACGACGGCGAACCCGGTCGCCTTCGCGATCCGGTCGGCGGCGTCGCGCGCCTTCGCTTCGCTGTCGAGATCGAATTTGTCCAGCTTCTTGCCGTCGAGATGCGTCAGCCGCGCCGTAAAGCGCTCGCCCTTCGCGGTCTCGAACTCGACCTCGATGGTCCAGTATTCGCGGGCCTTGAAGGCTTCGATCTCGTCTTCGCGCTCGCAGATGAGGCGCAGCGCCACCGACTGAACGCGTCCGGCCGAACGGCTGCCCGGCAGTTTGCGCCATAGTACCGGCGACAAGGTGAAGCCGACGAGATAATCGAGCGCGCGGCGTGCGAGATAAGCGTCGACCAGCTCCTGGTTGACTTCACGCGGATGGCGGAACGCTTCCTGTACCGCCTGCTTGGTGATTTCGTGGAACACCACGCGTTTGACGTCGACGCCCTTGAGGGCATGGCGCTGACGCAGGATTTCGTCGATGTGCCAGGAAATCGCCTCGCCCTCGCGATCCGGGTCGGTGGCGAGGTAGAGATGCTTCGCGCCCTTCAACGCGTGCGCGATTTCCTTGATGCGCTTTTCCGCCCGGTCCTCGACCGACCAGGACATCGCGAATTGCTCGTCCGGCCGCACCGAGCCGTCCTTTGCCGGCAGATCGCGGACATGGCCGTAGCTCGCCAGGACGGTGTAGTCCTTGCCCAGGTATTTGTTGATGGTTTTCGCCTTCGCGGGCGATTCAACGATGACGACGTTATCCATGATGGGGCCGCCTTTAGCGAGCGCGCGGAACATAGTGACGTGTCGGCGCTAAAGCAAGGCCACCCGGTTTCCGGCCTGCCGGTCGAGCCGTCCGGCAAGGCTCAATTCCAGTAACACGGCCGCCACCAAAGAGGCCGGCATCCCGGTTCGCCCGCACCACCTCGTCGACCGGCACCGGGGTCGGCGACAGCTGTTCCAGCACCAGTCGGCGCGCGCGTTCGAGGTCGGCGTTTCGCCGGCTCGAAGCCGGCCGGCCCGTCGACCGCGGATGGCAGCGGCCGCGGCGACCGACGCGCAGCCCCGGTGCGAACTCGGCGACGATGTCCTCGGCGCCTTCGGTCAGGTTGCGCGCCGCGACGAATCAGGTCGTTGGTGCCGCGGCAGCGCGGATCGAGCGGCGAACCCGGCACCGCGAACACTTCGCGGCCTTGCTCGAGCGCGAGCCGCGCCGTGATGAGCGAGCCCGACTTGAACGCGGCTTCGACGACCAGAACGCCGACCGCGATGCCCGGAGATGATGCGATTGCGGCGCGGGAAAATTGCGGGCGTGCGGCTCGGTGCCGATGCGGCTGTTCCGCGAGCAGCAGGCCGCGCGCGGCGATCGCGTCATGCAGCGCCCGGTTTTCCTCGGGATAGACTTGGTCGATGCCGGTCGCGAGCACGGCGATGGTGCCGGTGTCGAGCGAGCCTTCGTGCGCGGCGGCGTCGATACCGCGTGCCAGGCCGGAGACGACGACGAAATCGTGCTGGCCGAGCTGCAAGGCGATGTCGCGCGCGAAGCGCCTGCCGTTGGCCGAGGCATTGCGCGCGCCGACGACGGCGATGGCGCGTCGCTCCGTCAGTTGCAGGTTGCCGCGCGCCGACACCAGCGGCGGCGCGTCTTCCACAGCGGCGAGGGCTGGGGGATAGTTCGGCTCGCCCCACGCGATCAGCTTGGCGCCGGCGCGCTCGATCGCCGCCATCTCCTTGAGCGCGTCCGCCCGCGTCGGAATGCGCAACGCCACCGTTACGCCCGCCGCGCCGCGCCAGGTCGGGCAACGCGTCGAGCGCCGCCGCCGCCGAGCCGTAGCGCTGCAGCAATTGATAAAAGGTGATCGGGCCGATGTTCTCGCTGCGGATCAGACGCAGCCAATCCATCCGCTCCGCCGGATTGAGGGTACGCGCTGTCGCCATGCCTATGTCTTACGCGAGAGTTGGATGCGGCCTTCTTCGCCGCGCAACAGCCGGCCAATATTTTCGGCGTGACGCATCAGGACCAATAGCGCCAGGATGATCACGACCGCCGTCGGCACCGTCTGATGCGACACGAGCCACGCGACGATCGGCGCGACCACCGCGGCGACGACGGCGGCCAGTGAGGAATAGCGTGTGACGACCGCGACGATCAGCCAGGCCGCCAGCGCAAGTGCGCCCACCGGCCAGAGATAGGCCAGTAGGACGCCGCACGCGGTGGCGACGCCCTTGCCGCCTTTGAAGCCGAGCCACGCCGGAAATAGATGGCCGACAAAAGCGGCGACGGCCGCCACCGCGGCCGGCAGCGGCCCCCATTGCGCCACGATCAGCACCGCGACCGCGCCTTTTGCCACGTCGAGCGCCAATGTCGCCGCGGCCAGCCCTTTGTTGCCGGTGCGCAGGACATTCGTAGCGCCGATATTGCCCGAGCCGATCGCGCGGATGTCGCCGTAGCCGCCGAGCGCGACAGGATCAGCCCGAACGGAATCGAGCCAAGAAAATAGGCAAAGATCGCGCCGAGCACGAGGGTTTCGGTCATGGCTTATATCTAAACTATATCGTCGTCCCTGCGAAAGCACGGACCCAAAGCCAACGCACGTCGCCCGCCCTGGATTCCTGCTTTCACGGGAATGACGAAGGGGGGCTAACTTGCTTTCGCCAAGGTCCCGCGTGCCGGCACCGTCAGCGCCACCGCCAGATCGCGGACGAGGTGCGCGGTACGCAAATCCTTATCGAACTCGGGGATGTATTCGACGATTTCGAGCGCGCGCAGCTTCGGATGAGCGGCATAGCGACGGAGCGCGGCGACGGTGGGCGCCGCCCGCAGTCCATCCTCGCATTTGAGGCCGATGCCCGGCGCGTCCTCCGGGTCGAAACCGTCGAGGTCGATGGTCATGCCGAAGCCGGCCGTGCCGCGCATCGCAATCGCGGTTGCCTCGGCGAGGCACGCATCGATGCCGCGCTGTTTCACTTCGCGCATGTCGATGATGCGGACGCCGAGACGGCGCAACAGCGCCATCTCCTCCGCCTCGTAGGATCGCACGCCGATATAGCAAAGATGTTCCGGCCGCAGCGCGCCGCCGCACAGGCGCCGGAACCGGGAATCGCCATAGCCGAGCAGCGCCGCAGCCGGCATGCCGTGCGGGTTCATCGACGGCGTGGTGCGGACGGTGTGCGCGTCGAGATGCGCGTCCATCCAGACGAGTCCGAACGTCTTGCCGCGCATCCCCGCTGCGACGCCGGCCCAGGTACCCATCGCGATGGCATGATCGCCGCCGATCACCAACGGAAACACGTCGTCGAGCATGGTACGCGCGACCTCGTCGGCCAGGGCGGCGTTATGCCGTGCCACCAGATCGAAGATCTCGGCGGTCGACGGTTCCGCGCCGTCATGCCAGCGCTGCTCGCTCGCGATCATCGCGCGCCATTCGGCGGTCACGCCGGCTTTGCTCAGCCAGTCGGCGAGGCCGAGATCGCGCAGCGCGACCGGACCATCTTCGGTATGACGAAAACCGGCGCCCCATCCCGATGCGGCGCCGATCAAGGCAATCGCAGCCATCGCCGTCAGCTTTCTCTCGAGAAAACAGTTCGTCCGCCGACAATCGTGCGGACCGCCATCCCCTGGACGGGTCTCCCGTCATACGGCGCGTTCTTCGATTTAGAACGGTAGGCCGCGCTGTCAATGCGCCACGGCCGGTCGAGTTCAAAAATAATCACGTCGGCCGGCGCGCCGACCGCGAGACGCCCTGCCGCCAGGCGTAAAATCTCGGCCGGGCGTTGCGTCAGCGCGCGCAACACACCGAGCAGATCCATGTCGCCGATTGTGATAAAGCCCAAGCGACAGCGGCAGCAACGTCTCCAGTCCGACGATGCCGCTTGCCGCCGAGGTGAAGGGCAGGCGCTTCGAATCCTGGTCGTGCGGCGAATGATCGCTGGCGATGGCGTCGATGGTGTCGTCGGCGAGGCCCGCGACGACGGCGCGGCGGTCATCCTCGCTGCGGAGCGGCGGCGACACCTTGGCGAAAGTGCGGTACTCGCCGACTTCGTTTTCGTTGAGCGCGAAATAATGCGGCGCGGTATCGCATGTCACCGGCAGGCCGCGCCGCTTCGCTTGGCGGATCGCGTCGATCGCGGCTCCGGTCGAGACATGGGCGAAGTGCAGGCGCGCGCCGGTGACTTCGACCAGGCGCAGGTCGCGCTCGACCATGATCAGCTCCGCCGCCGGCGAGATGCCGGGCAGGCCGAGCCGCGTCGCCACCTCGCCCTCGTTCATCGCGCCGCCCGTCGGCGAGGCTTGGCTCCTCGGGGTGCTCGATCAGCAGCAGGTCGAAGGTGCGCGCGTAAGACAACGCCCGGCGCATCACTTGCGCGTCGGCGATGGCACGGTCGGCGTCGGTGAAAGCGACGGCACCCGCCGCCGCCAGCAGCCCGTACTCCGACAGTTCCTTGCCGCGCAGACCCTTGGTCGCGGCGGCATAGGCGCGGATATTGACGAGGCGGATGTCGCGCGAGCGCCGCGCCACGAACTCCACCAGCGCGACATCGTCGATCGGCGGCTCGGTATTGGGCAGCGCGACCATGGTGGTGACGCCGCCCGCCGCCGCGGCGAGGCTCGCGCTTTCCATCGATTCCTCGTGCTCGGCGCCGGGATCGCGCAGCTGCACCCGCATGTCGATGATGCCGGGCGCGACACAAGCGCCGCTGCATTCGATGGTCTCGATGCCCGGGCCGCTGGCCAGATCGGGGCCGAGCGCGCGCGATGCGCCCATCCTCGATCAGAAGGTCGCCGCGCATATCGAGCTTCTGCGCCGGGTCGAGCAGCCGCGCGCGGCGTAGAAGCAAGCGCCCGCTCATGACGGCGCCCGGTTCGACAATTCGCGGGTCAGCACATCGAGGCACGCCATGCGCACGGCGACGCCCATCTCGACCTGCTGGCGGATGAGGCTGCGGTCGATATCGTCGGCGACCGCGGTGTCGATCTCGATGCCGCGATTCATCGGCCCCGGATGCATGATCAGCGCATCGGGCTTGGCGACTTTGAGCTTGTCGTAGTCGAGGCCGAAGAAATGGAAATACTCGCGCACCGACGGCACGAAGCTGCCCTGCATGCGCTCGGTCTGGAGCCGCAGCATCATCACGATATCGGCGTCGGCGAGGCCGCGCCGCATGTCGTGGAACACCTCGACGCCGAGCCGGTCGATCGCCGCCGGCAGCAGCGTGCGCGGCGCCACCACGCGAACATAGGCGCCCATCGCGTTTAGAAGCGCGATGTTGGAGCGCGCGACGCGGCTGTGCAGCGATGTCGCCGCAGATCGCGACGGTGAGGCCTTGGAGCCGACCCTTGCGGCGGCGGATGGCGAGCGCGTCGAGCAGCGCCTGGGTCGGATGCTCGTGGCTGCCGTCGCCGGCGTTGATGACGGCGCAATCGACCTTCTGCGCCAGCAACTGCACCGCGCCCGATTCCGGATGGCGCACCACCAGCACGTCGGGATGCATCGCGGTCAGCGTCATCGCGGTGTCGATCAGCGTTTCGCCTTTTTTGACCGAGCTGGTCGCGACCGACATGTTGATGACGTCGCCGCCGAGCCGCTTGCCCGCGAGCTCGAACGAGGTGCGGGTGCGGGTCGAATTCTCGAAGAACAGATTGATGATGGTGCGGCCGCGCAGCAGCGTCTGCTTCTTGTCGACCTGGCGGTTTTGCTCGACGTAGCTCTCGGCACGATCGATGAGAAAACTGATCTCGTCGGCGGAAAGCCCCTCGATGCCCAACAAATGCCGGTGCGGGAACGAAACGAAAGGGGACACGTCCGTCATTAAAGCGACATCTATAGGGCGCGATTCGGCCGCCCGCAATATTGCCGAATCGATTCGTAAGGGCTTAGCGTCGTTGTTTAGGCGGGGCGGAGGGGGAAGTCGTGCGGCGAAAGATCGCGTTTTGGACCACGATTGGCGACAGTTTCGAGTTCGTCTTTGATGATTTCGGACGGTTTGCGCGGCTCGCGGGACCATGGGTCGTAATCGCCGCCATTCTGTTCGCAATTCTTATTGCGGTTTTCGGCGTCCAAACGTTCGAGAAGGCTCAGTTCGGTCTGCGCCATCAGCCCTTCAGCGGTCCCCGTGCCATCAGCACGGCTGTTTTGGCGATTTACGGGATCGCCGCTTATGTCGCTTTCTCGGTCGCGTGGCATCGAGCCGTCTTGCTCGGCGAAGCGGGCTCGGCGCTGGCCGCTTTGCGGTTCCAGCGGCGAGAATGGCGCTTCCTCGGATTTTGGATTCTCGTCGCCCTGCTCGCTTTCGGCGTACTGTTCGGCATCTTGGTTGTATTGGCCCTTGTCGGTGTTGTGATTTCTCTAATTGTCTCGGGCGGTGATATCGCGGGTGTGCACAGCCGCGCGGCGGCCTTTTACTTGATTCCGCTCGCGCTCGTCATCGTCTCCTTCATTGCGATCGTGCCATTCCTCGCGCGGTTCAGCTTGGGCCTGCCCGCGATCGCGATCGAGGAGCCGGAAGGCGTGTTTGGGCGGTCATGGCGGCGCGGTTGGCGCAATGGCTGGCGGCTGATCTGGGGCCCGATTATCTGCGTCATCCCGCCTTCCATGGCGGCGGGGCTATTCCAGGGCGCACAGCTGGCGACGATTTTTTTCTTGGGAGACGCCGGCGGAGTGCCGCAGGCGATCGGCCTCGTGCTGGTGGTCGTCTTCTACCTACTGGGGACCGTCGCCCATTTTGTCGCCATTGCCATTGCGGTCTCCTTCCTGTCGCTGTCGTATCGCCAGTTGACGCAACCTGCCTGAAACGACGATGGCGGCCCGGAGGCCGCCATGGCTAACACCGCGCGGATGCCGTTATTTGTGGAAATGGAAGCCGTGCCCGAACCCATGGCCAAAGCCGTGACCGAAGCCGTGATGACCGAAGCCATGGCCGTGATCATAAAAACCGGCGTGATGGAAGCCGCGGTGATCGAATCCATGATGATCGAAGCCGCGATTGCCGAAGCGATGATCGAAGCGGCCATGCCAGCCGTTCCAGCCATATCCGCCGTGCCACGAGCCGCCGCCATAGCCATAGCCCGGGCCGTAATACCCATAACCGCCGATGCCGTAGCCGATACCGACACCGATCGCGAGCAATGCCGCGTCGGCAATCACGGCGCCGTCGGGATCGTAGTTGTTGGTCACGTAAGCCGGCGCGTAACCATAGTCGCCGTAGCCCGGATCCGGGCAGGTGTACGGATAACCGTAGGAACATGCCTGCGCCTGGGCGGCGACCGTCACGGACGCCACGGCCAACACAGCCGCCACGCAGAATTCTGCAAGCCTCGACATAAACCCCTCCTCGTTCTGGGCGTGGCGCGATTATAGAATGGCTGAAAACTTATGGTTAATTTAGCCACGATTTTTTTGGTTAACATTTTGGTAGCCACACGCTGCGCACCGATCGGTACCGCGGAACGAGTTACCTCTTTGGAGGTATTTTGGGGCGCGAACCAACAAAACGAAACGGCGCCATAAGGCGCCGCTCGTCCATTCCTTAGATTGCAGTGGAATCAGTGTCGCCAGTGACCGCCACCACCACCGTGGCCATGCCAACCGCCGCCGCGGCCCCAGCCGCCACGGCCCCAGCCACCGTGACCCCAGCCGCCGCCATACCAGCCGCCGCCCCAGCCCCAGCCGGCGCCGTAATACGGATAACCGTAGCCGTACACGCCGTAGCCGCAGTAGTACGGATCGTAGTAACTGCACGCAGCCGGATAGCCGTAGCCGTAATACGGCGAGACATAGACTTGCGCGTCCGCCGGCTGTGCCGGCATCGCCGTCATCGCCAGAGGCGCGGCGACCAGAGCGCCGGCCGCGAGAATTTTGCCAAGCTGGATCATCGTCATTCTCCTCAACGCCAACTCGCTATCATGAAAGGATATAAGTCGTTCTTCCCGGCATCGTGCCCGGGTAATTTTTTATTTAGGGTTTGTCCAACAAGACGCCGCGAAACCGCCGCGGTTTGGCCATGGAGCGCGGCTTGGGGTGTATCGAGACACTGCGCTTCGCTTGTGATACACAGCAAAGCGGCGGCGCAAAGGCGCCGCCGCTTCCGTCTTGTGCAGACGACTTAGTCTGCGTCAGGCATCGTTACCAGTGGTGATGCCAACCGTTATGCCACCCGCCGCCAATATAGATGCCGGCCGGCGGGCCATAGTAACCGCACGCGTACGGATCGCAGCCATAGGCCGGTCCAGCGCCGACATAGACACCGAAAGCGTGGGCCGGTTGGGCCGGTATCGCGGTGGCCGCCAGCGGCAGCGCAACCAGCGCCCCAATCGCGAGAATCTTTTCGAGCCGCTTCATGATCGTTCTCCTTTCATGGTTAGCTCATGGGGAAACTACGTTTGAGGACCCGACTTCGTGCCCCGGATGACGAAAGTTTTAGATTGAGGATTTTTCGAGATTGGGGAACTTTCGGATGGGGCGGGTCGGCGGAATGCAACGAGCCGGGGTATCGGCCCGAAGTCATAAAGGGGAGCAGATCGTGACGGACACCGCGCAGCCGCATCCACGCCATATCCTGGAAGGCGATGAACTCGAACATCTAACCCATCTGCGTCATTTACGCCGGCAGCGGCGAAAGGCGGGCGTGCCGGGGCAGGGTGGCCTTGGCGCTCGCGTCGCCGATACGGTGGCGCGCGTCGTGGGCTCGTGGCGCTTCATCATCATCCAGAGCGCGCTGCTCGTGGTGTGGATGGCGCTGAACCTGCTTGCGTGGATCTCGGCGTGGGACCCTTATCCCTTCATCCTGCTCAATCTCGTTCTGTCGTTTCAGGCGGCCTACACGGCGCCGATCATCATGATGAGCCAGAACCGCCAGTCAGAGATCGACCGCCAGGCCGCGCAGCACGATTACGACGTCAATACCAAGGCGGAGCTCGAGATCGAGCTGCTCCATCAGAAGATCGACTTGTTGCGCGAGAAGGAAATCGGCGAGCTGATCGCCATCATCCACGGCCTCGAGGAACATCTTCGCGCGCACGAAGGCGCGACCGAAGTCCGCCTAGTCCGCGATTGAAACGCGGTCAGAAACCGTAGAGCGGAATATCGAGCGCCCGCGCCGCTTCGTTGAGGCGGTGGTCGTAGCTTGCCAGCGTCAGTTCGTCGGCCTTTCGAGCGAAAATAATTCATTGTCGCCAAATGCAGCGCGTCGAGCGTGCGGATGGCCATGGGAAACGGTTCGAGCGCGCGCGACAATACGCTCGGATTCATCTCTGCCATCGAAATCCGATCCAGAAATGAACGAGCGCCGTCGATATAGGCGTCGCCAAGTTGCCGGGCGTGGAGACGATTGAAGATTTCATATTGAAGCAACCGGCTTGAGCAGATTGGCTCGAGCCATAATTTTTCCGGTGGTTGACGGTTCTCCCCAAGCAGGAAAGCAATTGCCACGGAACTATCCAGATAGATCAACGGTCCTCGCGGTCCCGGGCCAGTTCTTCGGCCAATTCTTCCCACGTCGCCACGGGAGGGGGCTTGCGTGGCGGCAGCGGTCCGGGCGGGATTTTTGCAGGCGCTATGATGCCGCGGCGGATCTCTTCCGCCCATTTCGTTTCGAAGGGCATATCGGCCGCCGCCTTCGGCGGGCAGAGTTCCGCCACGACGCGGTTGCGGTCGGTCACGAGCACGGTTTCACCCGCCGCCGCGAGACGCACATACTCGCTTAGCTTGTTTTTCAGGACTTTGATGCCGACCGATCGCATAATGAGCAAAGTAGCTACCGGTAGCTACTTTGTCAAACTAGCTTATTCGCGCGCGAACCGCACCGCTTCTTCGGCCGCGACGAACAACGCGCGCATCTTATCGAGCGCTTCCTGATATTCCGCCGCCGGGCTTAAATCGGCGACCACGCCGCCGCCCGCCTGCGCGATCATCACCCCGTCCTTGACGATCGCGGTGCGCAGCACGAGACACGTGTCCATGCTGCCGTCGCCGGCGAAATAGCCGATGGCGCCGCCATAGATGTTGCGGCGCTCGACCTCGAGTTCGTCGATGATTTCCATCGCGCGCACCTTCGGTGCGCCTGAGAGGGTGCCGGCGGGAAAGCCCGCGATCAACGCGCCGATCGCGTCGTACTTGGCGTCGAGCACGCCCTCGACATTCGAGCAGATATGCATGACGTGCGAGTAGCGCTCGATGACGAAGCTCTCCGTCACCTTCACGGTGCCGACGCGCGAGACGCGGCCGACATCGTTGCGCGCCAAATCCACCAGCATCAGATGCTCGGCGCGTTCCTTTGGGTCGGCCAGCAGTTCTTCCTCGAGCTGCTTGTCTTCCACCGCGTTGACGCCGCGCCGCCGCGTGCCGGCGAGCGGACGGATCGTGACCCGGCCGTCGCGCACGCGCACCAGGATTTCCGGGCTCGAGCCGACGATGCTGAAATTGCCGTAGTCGAGATAGAACAGGAACGGCGACGGGTTGAGGCGCCGCAACGCGCGATAGAGCGAGAGAGGCGGCAGCTTGAAGGGAATCCGCATTCGCATCGACGGCAGAATCTGAAACGCCTCGCCCGCCCGGATATATTCCTTCGCCGTGTCGACCATCGCCATGTACTCGGCGCGCGTCATATTGCCTTGCGGCGGCGGCAGCTCGCGCACGGTCTCGGCGGTTTCGCGGCGATGAGGCAGGCTGCGCTCGAAATCGGCCAGAATGTCCGCGAGCCGTTCCTGCGCCTGTTGATAGGCGACGCGCGGCGACAAATCCGCGTTCGGCCATACCGGCGTCACCAACGTGACGCGATCGGCAATGTTGTCGAAGATCGCGGTGACGGAGGGACGCACGAACATCCCATCCGGGATATTCAACATGTCGGGGTTCTTGTCCGGCAGACGCTCCATCAGCGTCACCATGTTGTAGCTCATGTAGCCGAATAGGCCTGACGCCATCGGCGGCAGCGGCGCGGGCGTCGCCACCTTGCATTCGTCGACCAGGCGCCGCAGCGAGGCAAGCGTGCCGCACTCCTCCGCTTCGAACGCATCGACGTCGGCCCGGGCGCGGCGATTGATCTCGGCGCGGTCGCCGAAACAGCGCCAGATCAGATCCGGCTTCAGGCCGATGAAAGAATAGCGCCCGCGTGTCGCGCCGCCTTCGACGGATTCGAACAGGAAACTGTTGGGCCGTCCGTCCGCCAGTTTCAGCATGGCCGATACCGGCGTTTCCAGATCGGACACGAACGAGGTCCACACCAGCACCGGCTTATAAGCCGCGTACTCGCGCTCGAAGGTTTCGAAGGTCGGTGTCAGTTGCATGGCGATCGCGGTGCCTCACATCAACTGCTTGACCGCATCCGCGTTGATGTCGACCGGGAAGCGATGGCGCAGCGCTTGCTCATATTCGTCGAGCAGATCGGCTCTCGTCGTGGTTTCGATTTCGCGCGCGATGGCCGCCTTTTGCGACGCCGCCTCCGCAGGGTCGGGCGGCAGGACCTGATTCACCGTGGCGACGACCGTGCCCTTGTCGCCGGCGCCGCCGGAGACCGCTTGGCCGGGCTTCACGCTGAACAGTTTCGAGACGACGACCGGGGGCAGCTCGGCGTTGGCGCCATAGCGCGACAGCGGTTTGGTCGTGAAGGTCTTGAGCCCGTGCAGCGCGGCGAGGTCGTCGAGCTTCTCGCCCTTGTTGACGGCGGCGGCATAATCCTCGCCGAGCTTGGTCAGGCGGGCCGCGCGCTCCTGCGCCTGCCACGCGGTCTGTACCTTGTCGTGAATTTGCGCCAAGGGCTGCGGCGCGGCGGGCGCGATCTTGTTGACGGCGAGCATGTAGGCGCCCTGGTCGGGCAATTCCTTGAGGTCGCTCGGCTGTGCTGATCGAGGTCGCGAACGCGGTCTTGACGATGTTGGGCGAGGGGAGGCTGACGGTCTTGCCGGTGGCGTCGCGGCCCTCGGCATCGACATTGTCGACCGCCATCGTCTTGAGGCTGAACTTGGCGACGACTTCCTTGAAGGTGGCGCCGCCCGCCAGCGCGTCGTCGACCGAGTTGGCGAGCTTTACCGATTGGTCGATGGCCTTGTCCTGCGCGAGCCTGCTCGCGAGCTTGGCCTTGACGCTGTCGAACGGCGCGGTCTTCTCCGGCGTCACCGACACGAGCTTCAGGATATGCCAGCCGAACGAATCCTTGATCGGCTGGCTGACGCCACCGGGCTTGAGATCGAACGCGGCCTTGCCAAGATCGCCGGTCAGATCGTCGCGGGATAGGGCACCGAGATCGACGGCGTCCGCGCTGTCGCCGGCGACGTTCTTGGCGACCGCGGCGAAATCCTTGCCCTGCGCCAGCGCCGCTTGCACCGCCTTCACCTTGGCCTCGTCGGGGACCAGTATCTGCTGCAGCACGCGCTTTTCCGGTTCGACGAATTCGTCCTGGCGCCTTGTCGTACGCGGCTTTCAGTTCGGCGTCCGTGAACTTGATCCCCGCGGCGTATTGCGCCGGGTCGATCAGCGCCACGGTGAAGCTGCGACGCTCCGGCAACATGAAATTGTCTTTGTGCTCGTCGTAATACTTTTGCAGCGCTGCGGCATCGGGCGTCGGCAGCGCGCCGATTGCGCTCGGCGGCACCAGGATCGCGGTGGCCACGCGGCGCTCGCCGCGGCTCTGCCATAGCGTATCGACCAATTCCGGCGGCGCGGCGGTCGCCGTCGGTCACGGCCATAACGATGCGGGCGCGCACGAGATCGGTCCGCAACGACGCCTCGTATTGCTGGTCCGTCATCTGATTTTGCTGCAACAGCACAAGATAGATGTTGCGGTCGAACTGGCCGTTGGTGCCGCGGAAGGCAGGATTTTCGACGATCGCCGCGCGCACGGTATTGTCGTTGACGGCAAGGCCCAGTCGCTGTGCTTCGAGATCGAGCAGGTGCTGGTCGATGACCTCGTTGAGCGTGGTGTCGACCAGACCCAGTTCCTTGATTTGATCTTCGGTCAGGCTGGTGTTCATCGCTTGACGGAAGCGCTCGACCTGGCGGCGTAGCGCGACCTGGACCTCGGACGCGTCGATTTTTTGACCGCCGACCGTCGCGACGCTGCTATCGGCGCCGCGGCCGCGGAAAATATCGCCGATGCCCCATAGCGCGAAGGTAAGGATCAATACGCCGAACAAAATCTGAACGACGATACCGGAGGCGCGCGAACGGATGGCTTGCAGCATGGCGGCGGATACTATTAGAGACTGTAGGGGATGCCAAGGCGGGCCAAATCGATGCGCAAGTTGATCGCGGGCAACTGGAAGATGAACGGACTGAGAGCCGACGGCGTCGGCGCTGGCGCGCGATCTGATGGCGCGCGCGGCGCGCGGCGCGCCGCATTGCGAGTTGCTGATTTGTCCGCCGGCGACCCTTCTCGCCGAGCTCGCAGCGTTGCTCGCCGGCAGCCGCGTCGCGCTCGGCGGCCAGGATTGCCACCCCGATGCCAAAGGCGCGCATACCGGCGACGTCAGCGCGGCGATGCTGAAGGACGCGGGTTGCGCCTATGTCATTCTCGGCCATTCCGAACGACGGCAGAATCACCACGAAAGCGACGCGCTGGTGCACGCGCAAGGTCGACGCCGCGCGCGGCGTTGGACTGATCCCGATCGTCTGCGTCGGCGAGACCGCGGCGGAACGCGATGCCGGCAACGCGCTCGCGATCGTCGGCGGGCAGTTGACCGGGTCGCTGCCCGAGCTCGACGGCGCCAGCCAGCTCGTCGTCGCGTACGAGCCGGTCTGGGCGATCGGCACCGGCCGAACGCCGAAGCCGCGACGAGATCGCCGAGGTGCACGGCTTCATCCGCGCCGAACTGAAAAAGCGCACGCCCAACCCCGACACGGTGCGCATCCTCTATGGCGGCTCGGTCAACGCCAAGAACGCCGCGTCAGATTCTGCCGATCGCCAATGTCGACGGCGCGCTGGTCGGCGGCGCTAGTCTTGAGGCCGATTCCTTCTGGACCGTCGCGCAAGCCGCCGACTAGCATTCCCGGCTCGAACCCGCTAAAACCCCGCCTTCCCGAACCACCGGCCGAGCCATGATTGCCGTCATTCTGGTCATTCACATCTTTCTCGCGATCGCGCTGGTCGCCGTGATCCTGCTGCAAAAGAGCGAGGGCGGCGCGCTCGGCATCGGCGGCGGTGGCATGTCGGGCTTCATGACCGGGCGTTCGACCGCCAATCTTTTGACTCGCACGACGGCGGGGATCGCGGTCGTTTTTTTCGTGACCAGCCTGATCTTGGCGGTCTTCGCGAGCCACGGTCGCGTAGTGCACTCACTTGTCGAGGGTCCGATCCCGATCTCCCGGCGCGTTCCGTACCGGCTCCGGCGCCCGCGGCGCCCGCGAAACCGGCGGTGCCATCCGCGCCCAGCGCGCCGCTCGCGAAATAAGCGCAGCTTCATCTTTACAACGCGCGGTCGAACACCCTACGTTTCCGCGAAATAGGTAGGGAGGCCAACTATGGGCGAAGCAACAATCGTCGCGATCCCGGAACCGAACCTGACGCCCGCGGAGATGATCGCGCGGGCGAAGGCGCTGCGTCCGATGGTGCGCGCCGACGCGGCGGCCGCCGAGGATCGCGGCTATTACAGCAAGGAATTGCACGAGGCCTTCGCGAAGGCCGGGTTCTATCGCTGTCTGCAGCCGCGCAAGTTCGGCGGCTACGCGTTCGACGTCCGCACCTTCTTCAAGACGATGATCGAGATTTCGACCGGCGATCCCGGCATCGGCTGGTGCCTCGACGCTCGCCTCGGGTCATGCGTTGCAGATCGGCTCGTGCTTCGACGAGCCGGCGCAAGCCAAAATCTTCGGCCCGGACGGTAATTTCATCGCGCCCTACAGCCCGAGCGGTCCGTCGCCCGACGCCGAATGTGTCGCGGTGCCGGGCGGCTACCGGGTCAGCGGCAAATGGCGCTATTGCTCGGGCGTGCCGTATTCGACGCATTTCTTGGGCCTGGCGCCGATGAAGGGCGCGCCGCATCCCGGCGGCCCGACCAAGAAGCTCGTCACGGTGGTGGTGCCGCGCGACCAGTTCGAGATGCTCGACGACTGGCACGACATGTTCGGCTTGCGCGGCAGCGGCTCCAACAGCGTCGTCATCAAGGATGCCGTGATCCCGCCCGAGTTCGTCAACGACCGCGTCTTCGACGGCGACGCCGACGGCACCACGCCGGGCTTCGCGATCCACGACAATCCGCTTTACGGCGGGCTGTTCTCGGCGTTCGGCGCCGGCGAGCTGGCATGCTCGCAGGTCGGCGCCGCCTGGGCCGCGCTCGAAGCGTTCGAAGCGCATATCAAAGAGGCGAAACCGCTGTTCGCGCCGAACAAGCTCAAATACCAGCATCACGACTGGCAGCGCATCTTCGGCCTCGCCTTGTCGATGTGTAACGCCGCCGAGGCGGTGCTGCTGCGTGTCGGCGAGCTTTACCTGGCGCATGCCGCCGGGCGCCATTTCACCGACAGGGAGGCGATGCAGCTCTGGGGCATGGAGCACCAGGCGTCGCGTCTTGCCTGGGAGGCGGGTTATGAGTGTTTCCGCGCCGCCTCGACGCAAAGCATCCGCGACGGCCAGTTGATGCAGCGCCTGTTCCGCGACTTCGCCACCTTCCGCAACAACCCGGCGCATCAGCCCGACATGACGGCAACCCGGATCGCCCAGGCCTATTTCGGCCTGCCGATCGAAGATTTCGACCTGCGGAGTTAGTCGTCGGTTTTCAGTCTTAAGTTCGCGGTTCGCCGAGTCGCGATTGCCCCCTGGCGACCGATAACTGACCGCCGAAAACTTGTGACTCTCGCCGAGAATCGCTTACACTGAAGGCCCATGACGCGGTTTATCTTCATCACCGGCGGCGTGGTTTCCTCTCTGGGCAAGGGTTTGTCGGCGGCGGCGTTGGGCGCTTTGTTGCAGGCACGCGGCTTCAAGGTGCGTCTGCGCAAGCTCGACCCGTATCTCAACGTCGATCCGGGCACGATGTCGCCCTATCAGCACGGCGAGGTCTACGTCACCGATGACGGCGCCGAGACCGATCTCGATCTCGGTCATTACGAGCGCTTCACCGGCGTGCCGGCGCGCAAGAGCGACAGCGTCACTACCGGGCGGATCTATCAGACCGTGATTCAGCGCGAGCGCCGCGGCGAATATCTCGGCGCCACGGTACAGGTGATTCCGCACGTCACCGACGCCATCAAGGAATTCATCGCCGCCGGCCTCGACGGCGACGAGGATTTCGTGCTGTGCGAAATCGGCGGCACGGTCGGCGACATCGAATCGCTGCCGTTCCTCGAGGCCATCCGCCAGATGGGCAACGAGCTCGGCCGCGCGCGTACGCTCTATGTCCATCTGACGCTGGTGCCCTATATCGCTTCGGCGGGCGAGCTCAAGACCAAGCCGACGCAACATTCGGTGAAGGAACTGCTGGGTCTCGGCATCCAGCCCGACATTCTCCTGTGCCGCATGGACCGCGCGCTCGATCCGGGCCAGCGCAAAAAGATCGCGCTGTTCTGCAACGTGCAGGAAAGCCGCGTCATCCCGGCGCTCGACGTCGACACGATCTACCAGGTGCCGGTCGCTTATCACCTCGAAGGCTTCGACCGCGCGGTATGCGAGCATTTTGGCCTCGATGCCTCGCCGCCGGCGTTGACGCGCTGGACCGACATCGTGCAGCACATCCGCAAGCCCGAAGGCGAGGTCAAGATCGCGGTCGTCGGCAAGTACACCCATCTGCAGGACAGCTACAAATCCCTGGCCGAGGCGCTGACCCATGGCGGTATCGCCAACAAGGTTCACGTCGATCTCGACTGGATCGACAGCGAGGTTTTCGAGCAGCCGGGCGCGGTGCAGCACCTGGACGGAGTCCACGGTATTCTCGTGCCGGGTGGCTTCGGCGAGCGTGGCGCCGAGGGTAAAATCGAGGCGGCTCGGTTCGCGCGCGAGCGGCATGTGCCGTATTTCGGCATTTGCTTCGGCATGCAAATGGCGGTGATCGAGGCGGCGCGGCATCTCGCCGATCTGCCCGGGGCCAACTCCACCGAGTTCGGCCCATGTCAGGACCCGGTGATCGGCCTGATGACGGAATGGATGCATGGCAACCAGTTGGAGCGCCGCGCCGCCAACGGCGATCTCGGCGGCACCATGCGCCTTGGCGCTTATGAAGCGATGCTGGCGGAACATTCGAAGGTGCGCGCGATCTACGGTGCGATCCGGATCAGCGAACGCCACCGGCACCGCTACGAGGTCAACATCAACTACAAGGACAGGCTCGAGGCGGCGGGCATGCGGTTCTCAGGCATGTCGCCGGACGGGGAGCTGCCCGAGATCGTCGAGTTCGACGATCATCCCTGGTTCCTCGGCGTGCAGTTCCATCCGGAATTGAAATCGAAGCCGTTCGCGCCGCACCCGCTCTTCACCGATTTCATCCGAGCCGCCCGCGACCAAAGCCGGCTGGTATAGCCGCCCCCTCTTTTGCAAAGTGAGCACCACCCCAACAAAAGTCGGGGTCCACCGTCAATGCAGAATTCGGATTTTCCGTGGATACCGGCTTTCGCCGGTATGGTGCTATTGATATGTAAGTGCGCCGACCCGCCGCGGACTGCTATAATCGCGCGGGGTCTGCATCGTTGGGGGAATTAAAAATGTCGGATCGGTTTACCGAGACCACGCGCACCGGCTTAGGTTCTCGCATCGTGTCGAGCTTCGTCGGCGTGCTGATCGGCTTCTTGTTGATCCTCGTCGCGATTATCGTTCTGTGGTGGAACGAGGGCCGGGCCGTGCAGGCGGCAAACGCGCTGGCGCAAGGCGAGCGCAGCGTCGTCGAGGCCAGACCCGACAATGTCGACCCCGCGCTGTCCGGCAAGCTCGTCCATATAACGGGAGAACTCTCGACCACGGCGCCCGTGCGCGACGCGCAGTTCGGTGTCGGCGGCAAGGACGTCGTGCGACTGCGTCGTCACGTCGAGATGTATCAGTGGAAGGAGACCAAACAGAGTCACACCACCCAGAACACCGGCGGCAGCGAAACCACCGAGACGACGTACAGTTATTCGAAAGTCTGGTCCGACCGCGCGCTCGCTTCCGCCGACTATCGGCATCCCGACGGTCATCAAAATCCCGAGATGCCGCTGGCGTCGCGCACCTACGACAGCACGGGCGCGCATCTGGGCGCTTATCGCCTCGATCAAGCGGTGCTGGCCGAGATGGACGCGTTCGCGCCCTATTCCATCGCCAATGCCGCGCCGCCGTCGGGCTTTCGCACCGAGGGCGACACGTTCTATCGCGGCGCCGACAGCGGCAGCCCGAAGATCGGCGACATGCGGGTGAGCTTTTCCGCCGTGACGGCGCAGACCATGTCCGTGGTCGCGGCCGTCGCCGGCAGCGCGCTGACGCCATTCCAGGCCGACAACGGCTATGAGAGCAAGCTTGCCGTGCCGGGCGTTGCCACGGCGATGACCATGCTGAAGAATCAGGAGAAGTCCGAACGCACGCTGACCTGGATTCTGCGCGCCGGCGGTTTCATCGGGATGACGATCGGTTTCATGCTGATCATGGGACCGCTATCGACGTTGGCGAGCATTCTACCGTTCCTCGGCGGATTGGTCTCCGCGGGCGCGTTCGCCATCAGCCTCGCGCTCTCGATCCCGATTACCCTGGTGGTCATCGCGTTGGCTTGGTTCGCGCATCGGCCCCTTCTCGGCATCGGTCTTCTGGTCGTGGCGGCGATGGTGTTCGTCGGTATGGTCGATCGCCACCGGCACCGCGCCCACCCGACGCCGGCGCATTAGCGGCTCCTGACGAAAACGCAAATTGCGTTATATTGAGATTGTCTAATTCCGGCGGCCGGCGGGCAGCGAATTTTTTTTGCAAAAACGAACCCAATTTTTGGCCGATTTCCGCGAAAAACGCGCGGAAAACGAAGCCAAAACGAACCCAATTCCAGCGGGAAACGGAGCCAATTCCCGCTGTTCGACGCGATTTTGCTTATGATCGCGCCATGACCGCGCCGCGCACCGTCACCGTCGGCAACATCGCCATCGGCAACGACAGGCCGCTGGCCCTGATCGCCGGGCCGTGCGTGCTCGAAAGCCGCGCCCATGCGCTGGAGATGAGCCACGCGCTGGTCGAGCTGACCGGCAAGCTCGGCATCGGCCTGATCTATAAGACCTCGTTCGACAAGGCCAACCGCACCTCGATCGACAGCGAGCGCGGCCTGGGCCTGGAGGCGAGCCTGCCGATCCTCGCCGAGGTGCGCGAGAAATACGGGCTGCCCGGTGCTGACCGACGTGCATTTGCCCGAGCAATGCGCGCCGACGGCGGAGGCGGTCGACGTGCTGCAAATCCCGGCCTTCCTGTCGCGCCAGACCGATCTGCTGGTCGCCGCCGCCAAGACCGGCCGCGCCATCAACATCAAGAAGGGCCAGTTCCTGGCGCCGTGGGACATGAAGAATGTCGCGCGAGAAAGTGGCGGCCGCAGGCAACGACAACATCCTCTTGTGCGAGCGCGGCGTGTCGTTCGGCTACAACACGCTGGTGTCCGATATGCGGGCGCTGCCGGTGCTGAAGGAGACCGGCTATCCCGTGGTGTTCGACGCGACGCATTCGGTGCAACAGCCGGGCGGGCAGGGCAATGTCTCGGGCGGCGAGCGGCGCATGGTGCCGGTGCTGGCGCGCGCCGCGGTCGCGGTCGGCGTCGCCGCGGTGTTCATGGAGACGCATCAGGATCCCGACCATGCGCCGTCGGACGGGCCGAACATGGTGAAGCTCGCGGACTATGCCGGCGCTGCTCGAAACATTGATGGAATTCGACCGGCTCGCCAAGGCGCGGCCGCTCGATTGTGAAGGAGCGAGTGGATCGTGCCGAAGGCGGCGTTCTATGTTGTTGTTCCCTCCCCCTTGATGGGGGAGGACGTGAGCAGCCGCAGGCTGCGAGCGGGTGGGGGTGATCTTTCCATCCGTATCGGCATCACCCCCTCCCGGCCTTCGCGCCGACCTCCCCCATCGAGGGGGAGGTGGAAAGCTAACTCGGAAATCATGAGCGCCATCGCGAATCTCATCGGCCGCGAAATCCTCGACAGCCGCGGCAATCCCACCGTCGAAGTCGAGATCGAGCTCGAAAGCGGCATCACCGCGCGCGCCGCGGTGCCGTCGGGCGCCTCGACCGGCGCGCATGAAGCGGTCGAGCTGCGCGACGGCGACAAGAAACGCTATGGCGGCAAGGGCGTGCTCAACGCCGTCGCGTCGGTGAACGGCGAGATTTACGACGCGGTCGGCGGCATGGACGCAGCCGATCAGCGCGGCATCGACCAGGCGATGATCGCGCTCGACGGCACGCCGAACAAATCGCGGCTCGGCGCCAACGCCATTCTCGGCGTCAGCCTCGCGGCGGCGAAAGCGGCGGCGGCGGAGCTCGACCTGCCGCTCTATCGCTATATAGGCGGCGTCGATGCGCGGACCTTGCCGGTGCCGCTGATGAACGTAATCAATGGCGGCGTCCATGCCGACAATCCGATCGACATCCAGGAATTCATGATCGTGCCGGCGGGCGCGCCGAATTTCGCCGAGGCGCTGCGCATGGGCGCCGAGATTTTCCACGCGTTGAAGAAGCAACTCGCCGATGCCGGCCACAACACCAATGTCGGCGACGAGGGCGGTTTCGCTCCGGCGCTTGAATCCGCCGACGCCGCGCTGGCCTTTCTGATGAAGGCGATCAAGGGCGCCGGCTATAAAGCGGGCGACGACGTGATGCTGGCGCTCGATGTCGCCGCCACCGAGCTTTATAAGAACGGGCGCTACGATCTGACCGGCGAGAAAAAGAAATTCGATTCGGCCGGCATGATCAAATATCTCGCCGGGCTGGCGGACAAATATCCCATCGTCTCGATCGAGGACCCGCTCGCCGAGGACGATTGGCAAGGCTGGTCCGACTTGACCAAGGCATTGGGCAAGAAGCTTCAGCTTGTCGGCGACGATATTTTCGTCACCAACACCGCGCGCCTCGGCCGCGGCATATCCCGACGGCTGCGCCAACGCCATCCTGGTGAAGGTCAATCAGATCGGCACGCTGTCGGAGACGCTCGACACCGTCGCGATGGCGCATCGCGCCGGCTATCGCGCGGTGATGTCCCACCGCTCCGGCGAGACGGAGGATGCGACAATTGCCGATCTTGCCGTCGCGACCAATTGCGGGCAGATCAAGACCGGCTCGCTCGCGCGCAGCGACCGGCTCGCCAAGTACAATCAGCTATTGCGGATCGAGGAAAAACTCGGCGCCGCCGCGCGCTACGAGGGCAAGGCGGCGCTGCGTCGGGCCTAGGCCGTCACCAATTTTTCAGGCGCAGCCCCGGCGTGCTTGAACAGGGGCAGAAAGACCCGGAACGTCGCGCCGTCGCCGAGCCGGCTCGACACCTCGATTTGGCCGCCATGGCTGGTGACGATGCCGTGCGCGACCGAGAGGCCGAGGCCGGTGCCTTCGCCGATCTTTTTGGTGGTGAAGAATGGCTCGAAAAGACGCTGCTGAGCGGCGGGATCGATGCCCGGCCCGTCGTCGATCACGGCGAGCCGCGCCATCTTGCCGTCGCCGTCGGCGGAGACCTCGATGCGGATGGAGCCGACGCTTGGCGCCGATCGCCTGCGCCGCGTTGGTGACGAGATTGGTCAACACTTGGTCGAGCTGCCCGCGATTGGCCCAGACTTCAGGGTTGCCGTCGAGCTTGGTGTCGATCGCGACGGTCGCGGGGACGCCGATACGCAGCAGCGGCAGCGATTGCTTGACCAATGCCGTCACCGAAACCGCTTCCCGCGCGATCTCCTCCTTGCGGCTGAAGGTCAGGATTTGATTCACCAGGTCGCGGGCCCGCTCGCCCGAGCGATGAATCAGCTCCATATGCTCGTGAAGCGGATCGTTCGGCGACACTTCCTGCATCGCCAGCTTCGACAGGCCCAGGATCGGCATCAGCGTGTTGTTGAGATCGTGCGCGATGCCGCCGGCCAATCGGCCGACCGCTTCCATCTTCTGCAGTTGATGGACTTTCTGCTCTGTGTCGCGGCGGCTGCGTTCGGCCGCCCGCTTGTCCGTGACGTCGGCGCAGACCCCGATCGCGCGACTGGGCGTATCTTGGGTATTGAACAGAACGCGGCCGCGCAACTCCAGGAGCCGCTCGATTCCGTCGTTGGCGCGCACGATGCGGAACTCATTGACGCGGGCGTCGCGCGCGCCGTCGCCGCCGGCCCAGCGCTGAAAGCCGGCCATAAAGCGCGCGCGATCGTCGGGGTGGATAATGCTCGGCAGGCTGCTCAATTGCGGCTGGAAGGACTCGTCCACGCCCAAAATTTCCTTGAAGCGCCGCGACCAGTCCATCGCTCCGGTCGCGAGGTCGACGTCGTAGGTTCCGAAATCGGCGGCTTCGACCGCGATCCGGTTGCGGGCCTCCGCGGCACGCAGTTCTTCTTCCTTGCGATGCTGCGCCAGCGCCAGCCGCACCAAGCCGGCGCTCGGCTGCAACAGGCCGAAATCGCGGTCCGACGGCTCCCGCGTTTCGCGGTAATACATCGCGATGGTGCCGAGCACGACGCCGTCATGACGGATGACTGGCTGCGACCAGCAGGCGCGGAGGCCGAACGACAACGCGAACTCGCGCGGCCCTTCCCACAGCGGATCGGTGGCGATGTCGCTGACGATGACGGGCGTCTTGCGGTAGGCGGCGGTGCCGCACGAACCGACCGACGGGCCGATCTCGAGGTCGTTGATGGCGGCGTTGTAGGCATCGGGAAGACTCGGGCCCGCACCATGGCGCAAATGCCGGCCGTCCGGCTGCAGCAACAGCACCGAGCACAGCGCCGGAGGCGCCAGCCGCTCGACCATGTGCGCGATCTGGGCGAGCGTGTCTTTCAGCGTGGCGCCGGACGCCATGAGATCGATAATCTTGCCGCGCTCGTCGAGGAGCGCCTTCCATGGCAGACGACCTGGCGCCCGCTTCGCCCCGCGGCGGGGCACCGAGCGTTGCCGTTGGGTCCGTCGCCGTTCTGCCGCCGCAATCGCCATCGCCGTGGCTCGCTCCGGGAAAAATGCTTTTCGTCCAGCCCACACTTTCGATCGCGCGCGGTGAAAATCCCGTTAACTTTGTCCGGCATTGGCGGCGAACCAGTGATGGTTGCAGCGACTCCAAAATCGAAAAGATTTCGCTGAACCAAAGCGCAATCGGCTCGTCTTCGTCTTGACTCTGAGGCGACGCAGTGATTCGCTGCAAGATCATGATGATGGCGCGTCGCGCGTTGATAAAAGTAGGGCATGCCGTACTCGGCCCATTTCTCGCCATCGCCCTCATCGTCTATTTCGGCCTCAATCTGATCCAGGGGGACCACGGTCTCCTCGCCTGGGTACGTCGCGCCCATCAGGTCCGCGACGCGCAAACCACTTTGGTGCAGACTGAATCGGAGTTGGGCCGCTTACGCCATCGCGCCGATCTCTTGATGGGCAATCATCTCGACCCCGATTTGCTCGACGAGCGGTCGCGCGCGGCGCTCAATGCCATTGGGCCGGACGAGATCGTGATCTTCGCGCCGGTCGACAAAGCGACCAAAACGCCAGTTAACTGAAATTCAGTTTATTGTCATTTATGTATCTTTTCCAATAACTTAAGCTTCTTGCATTCATTGTTAAACATCGCCATGTTAGAGGTCGTCCCCAAGGGAGCCTCGGGCATGGCCATCGCCAAAC
Organism: uncultured Alphaproteobacteria bacterium; assembly: GCA_963851285.1. GTDB lineage: Bacteria > Pseudomonadota > Alphaproteobacteria > ATCC43930 > CGMCC-115725 > JAATGI01. The sequence continues at coordinate 442,983 of CAWKOL010000019.1, read as the reverse complement.
GAAAACTTCGACCGGTCAAGACCGCTGACCCATTGCCGGCGCCGGCGGAGATGGAAAAACTCTATCGCGACATGCTGCTGATCCGTCGTTTCGAAGAGAAGGCGGGACAAATGTATGGCATGGGGCTGATCGGGGGTTTCTGTCATCTCTATATCGGCGAGGAAGCCGTGGTGGTTGGCGTCATGGCCGCTGTCGAAGACGGCGACAGCATCGTCACCTCCTATCGCGATCACGGCCACATGTTGGCATCCGGCATGGACCCGAAGGGCGTGATGGCGGAGCTGACGGGGCGGAGCGGCGGCTATTCCAAAGGTAAGGGCGGGTCCATGCACATGTTCTCGCTCGAAAAACATTTTTACGGCGGTCACGGCATCGTCGGCGCGCAAGTGCCGATCGGCACCGGTCTCGGCTTCGCGCACAAATACAAGAACGACGGCAAGATCTCGGTGACGTTCCTCGGCGACGGCGCGATGAATCAAGGCCAGGTCGCTGAAAGCTTCAATATGGCGGAGCTGTGGAAGCTGCCGGTGCTCTACGTCATCGAAAACAACAAGTACGGCATGGGGACATCGGTCGCGCGGTCATCGTCGTCGAAAGACCTCTACACCCGCGCCGAAGCCTTCAATATCCCGGCAAGCCAGGCCGACGGCATGAACGTCTTGGCGGTAAAGGCCGCCGCTGAGGACGCGATCCGCCATATCCGGTCCGGCAAGGGGCCGTACGTTCTCGAGTTGCTGACCTACCGCTATCGCGGTCACTCGATGTCCGATCCGGCGAAATATCGGAGCAAGGACGAACTCAACCGCATGCGTCAGGAGCACGATCCGATCGATCAGATGAAGCACCGCCTGATGGACGAAGAGATTGCGGACGAAGCGAAGCTCAAGGAATGGGACAAGCAGGTGAAGGACGTCATCACGGAGGCCGCCGAGTTCGCGCAGGCTTCGCCCGAGCCCGATCCCGCCGAACTCTACGCCGACGTTTACGTCGAGGCCTGACCCGTGCCGACGCAAGTTCTGATGCCGGCGCTCTCGCCGACCATGACCGAGGGCAAGATCGCCAAGTGGCTCAAGAAGGAAGGCGATCCGGTGAAGTCCGGCGATGTCATCGCCGAGATCGAAACCGACAAGGCGACAATGGAGTTCGAGGCCATCGATGACGGCAAGATGGGCCGCATCCTCGTGCCGGAAGGCGCCGAGAACGTCGCGGTGAATGCGCCCATCGCCGAAATCCTCGGCGAGGACGAGAAGCCCGGTGCCGCTCCCGCGCGTCCCGCCGCGAAGGGCGGCGTCAGCAAGCAGGAAAAGGCCGAGGAATCGGCACCGCCCGCGGTCTCTCCGCCGCCGCGTCCGGCGACCGCGCCGCAAGCCAGAGCGGCTCCCGCGCCTGAGGAAATCGAGTGGTCCGGCGCGACGGTTTCGCTGACCGTGCGCGAGGCATTGCGCGACGCGATGGCGGAAGAGATGCGTCGTGACGACACCGTGTTCCTGATGGGCGAGGAAGTCGCCGAATATCAGGGCGCCTATAAGGTGAGCCAAGGCTTGCTCGAGGAATTCGGCGCGCGCCGCGTGGTCGACACGCCTATCTCGGAGCACGCTTTCACCGGCATCGGCATCGGTGCCGCGTTTGGCGGCTTGAAACCGATCGTCGAGTTCATGACCTGGAACTTCGCCATGCAGGCGATGGATCAGCTCATCAATTCCGCGGCGAAGACGCGCTATATGTCCGGCGGGCAGATGCGTTGCCCGATCGTGTTTCGCGGCCCCAACGGTGCCGCCGCCCGCGTCGCCGCGCAGCATAGTCAGGATTACTCGAGCTGGTACGCCCATGTGCCGGGCCTGAAAGTGATCGCGCCCTATACGGCGGCCGATCACAAGGGCCTGCTCAAATCCGCGATCCGCGATCCGAATCCCGTTATCTTATTGGAGAACGAACTGGTCTACGGCCATACGTTTCCCGTGCCGCAAGCCGAGGACTATACGGTGCCGATCGGCAAGGCGCGGATTGCACGCGCCGGCGATGGCGTCACCATTCTGGCATTTTCGCGCATGGTTCAGGTTGCGATGGACGCCGCGGCCAAGCTCGAAGAAGAAGGCGTTTCCGCCGAGGTGATCGATTTGCGCACGCTGCGCCCGCTCGATATCGAGACAATTGTCGCTTCCGTGAAAAAGACCAACCGCGTGGTCACGGTAGAGGAGGGTTGGGCCTACGCCGGCATCGGTTCCGAGATCGCAGCGTTGATGATGGAGCAGGCGTTCGACTATCTCGACGCACCGCCGGCCCGCGTCACGGCAAAGGACGTGCCGCTACCCTATGCCGCCAATCTCGAGCGCCTGGCCCTGCCGCAGGTCGATGACGTGATCGCCGCCGCCAAGGCGGCCGCTTATCGCTGAGCGCGCCGCCATGCCGATCGAACTTTTGATGCCGGCGCTATCGCCGACCATGACCGAAGGCAAGCTCGCCAAATGGTCGAAGAAGGAAGGCGATGCGGTGAAGGCCGGGGACGTCATCGCCGAGATCGAGACCGACAAGGCGACGATGGAATTCGAGGCGGTCGACGAAGGCACGCTCGGTAAGATCCTGGTGCCGGAAGGCGCCGAGAACATCGCCGTCAATCAGCCGATCGCGATTTTACTGGAAGAGGGCGAGGACAAATCCGCGCTCGCCAAGGTGGCGAAATCGCCGATGCCAAAGAAGGCCGAAGCGCCGCCGGCAAGTCCACCGCCGAAAGCGGAGGCGAAACCGGCCGGCCCCGCGCCATCTCCGGCCCCCACCCCTAACCCTCCGCCGCAGGCTGGGGAGGGAGCGAAAAGTAGCCCGCCCCAGCGGAGCGGGGGAGGGTTGGGAGGGGGCTTGTCGCGCACCTTCGCCTCTCCGCTCGCGCGCCGTCTTGCCGAGCAAGCCAAACTCGATCTGCGCTCGATCAACGGCACGGGGCCGCATGGCCGCATCATTCAGCACGATGTCGAGGCCGCGCTCAAAGGCGGCGCCGCCAAACGTCCGCCGGCTGCGGCGCCGTTCACGGCACCGGCGCCCGGCGGCGTGCCGCTGTCCAAATCGGCGGTCTACGCGCTGTCCGGCAACACGCCGTTCACCGAAATTCCGATGACCGGCATGCGCCGCACCGTGGCGAAGCGCATGGTCGAGTCCAAAACGACGGTGCCGCATTTCTATCTCACCATCGATTGCGACATCGATCCGCTTATGCGTATTCGGTCCGATCTGGCGGAGACTGCCGGCACCAAACTCTCGGTCAACGATTTCGTCATTAAAGCGGCGGCGGTGGCATTGCGCAAAATCCCACGCGCCAACGCCTCCTATAGCGACGACGCGATCTTGTTATGGAGCGAGGTCAACGTTGCCGTCGCGGTCGCGCTCGACGACGGGCTCATCACGCCGATCATCAAGAACGCCGACACCAAGCGCTTGCCTGAAATCTCGGCGGAGATGCGCGACCTTGGCACGCGCGCCCGCGCCGGCAAGCTGAGGCTGAACGAGTTTCAAGGCGGAACCTTCTCGATCTCCAATCTCGGTATGTACGGCATCAAGGACTTTGCCGCGGTGATCAATCCGCCGCATGGCTGCATCCTGGCGGTCGGCGCGGGCGAGCAGCGGCCGGTCGTTAAGAACGGCGCACTCGCGGTCGGCACGGTGATGAGCTGCACGCTCGCGTGCGATCACCGCGTCGTCGACGGCGCCGTCGGCGCGCAATATCTCGCCGAGTTTAAAAAGATCATCGAGCACCCGAGCGTGCTCCTTCTCTAAGAGGCCGTAATGGCTGACGCCCCTACCTCCTTCGATACCATCGTCCTCGGCGGCGGACCGGGCGGCTACGTCGCCGCGATCCGCGCCGCGCAGCTCGGCATGAAGACAGCGGTGATCGAGCGCGACAAGCTCGGCGGCATCTGTCTCAACTGGGGCTGCATTCCGACCAAGGCGCTGCTGCGCACCTCCGAGATCTATCACGCGATGCAGCATGCCGACGCTTACGGCTTGTCGGCGAAGGATGTCTCGTTCGATCCGAAGAAAGTCGTCGAGCGTTCGCGCAAAGTGGCGAAGCAATTGTCGGACGGCGTCGGCTTTTTGATGAAGAAGAATAAGATTACCGTGATCGAAGGGCAGGGCCAGCTCACCGGCCCGCGCAAGCTCAGCGTCACCAAGGACGGCAAGAGCGTCGGTGAATATCAGGCGAAAAACGTGATCCTTGCTACCGGTGCGCGGGCGCGCTCGCTCCCCGGCCTCGAGCCCGACGGCAAGCTGATTTGGACCTACAAGGAAGCGATGATCCCGCCGGCGATGCCGAAATCGCTGCTGGTGATCGGTTCGGGCGCCATCGGCATCGAGTTCGCGAGCTTCTACCGCGACATGGGCGCGGCGGTCACGGTGGTCGAAGTGCTCGATCGCATCCTGCCGGTTGAGGACGACGAGGTGTCCGCCTTCGCGCAAAAGCAGTTCGAAAAGCAGGGCATGACCATCCACACGGCGACCAATGTCAAGGCGCTGAAAAAGGGCAAGGACTCCGTCACCGCCACGTTGGAAAAAGCCGGCAAGACGACCGACGTCACCGCCGATCGCGTCGTGCTCGCCATCGGCATCGTTGGCAACGTCGAGAATATCGGCCTCGAAAAAACCAAGGCCCGCGTCGAGAAGACCCACGTCGTCGTCGACGAATGGCTATCGACCAGCGAACCGGGGCTTTACGCCATTGGCGATCTGGTCGGTCCGCCGTGGCTGGCGCACAAGGCGATGCATGAGGGCGTGATCTGCGTCGAGCACATCGCCGGCCTCAACACCGCGCATCCGCTCGACCCGAAAAATGTGCCGGGCTGCACCTATTGCCGGCCGCAGATCGCAAGCATCGGCCTCACCGAAAAAGCCGCGAAGGCAGACGGGCGCGAGGTCAAGGTCGGCCGCTTCCCCTTCATTGGCAATGGCAAGGCGATCGCGCTCGGCGAGCCCGAAGGCTTCGTCAAAACCATATTCGACGCCAAGACCGGCGAACTCCTCGGCGCCCACATGATCGGCGCGGAGGTAACGGAGCTGATCCAAGGTTTCGCCATCGCCAAGACCAGCGAGCTGACGGAGCAGGAGCTGATGAACACTGTCTTCCCGCATCCGACCTTGAGCGAAATGATGCACGAGTTGGTGCTTGCCGCTTTCACCGGCGCGCTCCACATCTGACGAGGATGACTAAGAACTTTAATTCCTTACCTCGTCACCCCGGCGAAAACCGGGGTCCAGGGCCAGCGCACGTCGCTTGCCCTGGGTCCCTGCTTTTGCAAGGACGGCGGTGGGGCATTTGCGCATGAGCGATATCGCGCTCCGCCACCCCGAGAAGGCGCACCGGCCGGATAATCCGGCGCTGCCGAAGCCGCCGTGGATCCGGGTCAAGGCGCCGAATTCGCCCGAGTATCGCGAGACGCGCGATTTGATGCGCGCCTTGAAACTCAACACGGTCTGCGAGGAAGCGGCTTGCCCGAATATCGGCCAGTGCTGGAAGGAACGTCACGCCACCGTGATGATCCTGGGCAGCGTTTGCACCCGCGCCTGCACGTTCTGCAACGTCGCGACCGGCCGGCCTGACCAACTCGATCCGCATGAGCCGTCGCGTGTCGGCGAGGCGGCGGCGAAGCTCGGCCTTAACCATATCGTCGTGACATCGGTCGATCGCGACGATCTGCCCGATGGCGGCGCGGAGCAATTCGTCCGTACCATTGAGGCGATCCGCCGCGACGCGCCCAACACCACGATCGAGGTGCTGACGCCGGATTTCTTGAAAAAGGACGGCGCGCTCGAGGCCGTGGTCGCGGCGCGGCCCGACGTGTTCAATCACAATCTCGAAACCGTGCCGCGCCTCTATGGCGAGGTACGGCCGGGAGCGCGCTATTTTGCGTCGCTGCGATTGTTGGATCGCGTGAAGGAACTTGATCCGGCGATGTTCACCAAGTCCGGCCTCATGGTCGGGCTCGGCGAAGAAAAACCGGAGGTGCTCCAGGTGATGGACGATCTGCGTGCGGCGCGGGTCGATTTTCTCACCCTCGGCCAATATCTCCAGCCCACGCCGAAGCATCACCGCGTCGACCGCTTCATCACGCCGGACGAATTCGAGTCCTATAGGCAGATGGCGTTCGGCAAAGGTTTCCTGATGGTGGCATCGTCGCCGCTGACGCGCTCGTCGTATCTTGCCGGCGATGATTTTGCCCAGCTTCGCGCGGCGCGCGCTGCGCAACTGGCGGCGAAAATCTGATGCCGACCCATGCCGAGCGCCGCCACCTGCCGTATCGCGCCGATCAACTGTTCGATCTCGTCGCCGATGTCGAGCGCTATCCCGAGTTCCTGCCGTGGTGCACCGGCGCGCGCGTTCGCGAGCGCAGGGATAATATCATCATCGCCGACCTACTGATTGGCTTCCGCATGGTACGGGAGCATTTCACGTCGCGCGTCACGCTCCATCGGCCCGACCGAATCGACGTCGCCTACAGCGAGGGTCCGTTCCGCTATCTCGAAAATCATTGGAAATTCGAGACGCAGACCGATGGCTCCTGCGTCATCGATTTCTACGTCGATTTCGAATTCCGCTCGCGCGTGTTGCAGCATTTGATCGGCGTGCTGTTCAACGAGGCGATCCGGCGCATGGTCGGCGCGTTCGAGGGTCGCGCGCGGCAACTCTATGGAGCGCCTCACCCGGAGGGTGCCGCGGCGAAGGCGGTTTAGTTCACGCGCGTGAACAGCGTGACGGAGCGATGGGCGGCGCTGGTGGCCTCGCCCTTCATGCCGCCGACGTCCGCTATAGTGAAGGTATAGACCGTGCCCTGCGGGTCGGTGAAAGTCATCACCGTGTCGCTGATCTGCGCCGAGTAGCGCTTGCATTCGGGCTTGCGCGCCGTCTCGCTGTTCGACCCCGTACATTGCTCGACGGTAGCAAGCTGGTCGCTGGCGACTTGGACATAAAGTCGAACGCAAATCGGCACGACTTGCCCGCGGACCGCGATCGGCCACTGGCCCTGCCACGTTCCCCCGAACGCCCCCGCCGCGCCTACCACACCCTCGGCCGAACCTGGGCCGATGCCGGGCGCGGGCGCGTCGCAGCTTTGGGCACAAGCGCCGCCACACCATAAGACCAGTAGAATGACAGCAATCACCGCACGTCGAAACATCGCTATGCCGGCGGTGCGATTGTGCGCACCGGATCCTTTCCGTCCCAGCCCAGTGCCGCCCGGTACATCATCGTGAATAGTCCCTCGACCGCGGGCCCGGTTTCGATCAGCTCGATGAAGCCCGGCAAGTCGGCGGTGCAATCCATGTAGGCGACGCGAATGCCGTGATCCGGTTCGGCATAGAACGCGAGCTCGTACCCCTTCGCCTGCTGGGTTGCGAGCGACCGGTCGAAATCCGGCGCCGAGACGCCCCAATGATGGAAGCCGTAACCGCGTTTTTTCACGGTCTCCATATAGACGGACGGCGCGTCGTTATTTTGCTGGATCAATTCGAATTGCATGTGGCCGGCGTACGCCATGCCGATCGAAATGCTCAGATCGGTCGGGCGGCCGCGATAGCGCTGCGTCAATGGCCGGAACGGGTCGAACAAAAACCACGGCCCCATTTTCAGCCGGTCCGTCCATTCTGCCATTGCCGTGCGAAGATCCGGGACGACATAGGCCATTTGGATCACGCCATCGACTGGCTGGCCGAAATTCAGCAGCGGCATGACGGCATGCCTTGGTCAGTGATTGCCAGTATTGGGATTCGGCCCGCCGCCGCCGGAATCGGGTGCACTGAACCGTCCGAAATTGCCGATCAGCTGCTCAAGAATAGTAAATTCGCGCCCGGGGGCCGGCGTCTTGTCGGGGTTCGGCGCAACGTCCTGATGCCCGTCCATGCCGACATAGGCGATCTTTTGCACGACCCCCTTCTTGTCGAACGAAATCGCCACGACCTTTTCATCTTCCAGCCGCGGTTTGAAGAAGGCGAGATCCACGGTTTTCTGGCTGATATAGTACCACGTATTCGCGTCGAAACTTGCGACCGAGGACGGCGAGCCCAGCAACGCCGTTACCGACGCTTTGTCCGTAACGCCTGGTTTGATCGACGCAATGACCTTTTTGTCGGGATTATTGCCGCGCAAATCGGCCGCCGGGCTGCACGCCGCAAGAGTCACCGCCGCCGTGGCGGCGATGGCGAGGATTAATGTCGTGAAAGGCTTTTGGAACATCGTCGTGGAAAGTGCCTCGACGTTGCGCTGCTTGTCAACGCGGGCGATGACGGCCTGCGGCAGTGCGTGGGGTTGACTCGGCAATCCGCTCGCCCGAGCCTGCGCCGGTTATGGTAGCGATAGAGGAATGATTGCCGTGCTCAACCGGCGCCGACAGCGGCGCGACGCGGCGCTTGCCGCCTATACCGCGATCGTTGCCCGGGCGCGCGATGCCCGCCTTTTCGCGGCATGGGCGGTGCCGGATACGGTCGATGGTCGGTTCGAGGTACTGGGCTTGCACGCCTTCCTGGTGCTGAACCGGTTGAAACGTGACGCCGCCGCCAAGGATTTCGCGCAGACTCTGTTCGACATCATGTTCGCCGATCTCGATCGGGGGGTGCGCGAGATGGGGGCGACCGATATCGGCGTCGGCAAACAGGTCAAGGCGATGGCACGCGGATTCTACGGCCGCATCGCCGCCTATGAAAAAGGCCTCGGCGATCAGGCCGAACTCGAAGCCGCCCTGCGGCGCAATCTCTTCGGCACGGTCCAGCCCACGCCGGACGATGTCGCGGCCGCCGCCCGGTACGTCCGCGAACAAGTGGCCGCGCTGGCGTCGGCGCCGCTGGAGGTACTGTTGGCCGGCCAGGTGCCGTTCGCGGCGCCGTGAACGCGGTAGAGTTCTCGCGCCCGGTCGATGTGGCGCGTCTCGGCGCGGCCGAGGCGCGATACGACATTGCCGCGACCGAGACCGAGCGCGCCGCCCTGGCGAAGCGGTTCGATCTTGTGTCGCTCGACCGGTTCGAGGCGCGTGTGACTTTGCACCGCGTCGCCGGCGGCATGGTGCGGCTGAGCGCCTCGCTGGCCGCGGACTTGGTACAAACCGACATCGTGACGCTGGAGCCGCTGCCGAGCCACGTCGAAGACAATTTTACGCTTTTGTTCGGACCCGAGGCCGATGAGGCCACAACCCTCGATCCGAACGCCGAGGTGGTTGAACCGCTGGACGATGGCCGCATCGATATCGGCGAGGCAGTGGCACAGCAATTGTCCCTGGCAATCAACCCTTATCCGCGCGCGCCGGCCGCATGAGCGGCGGCGTTGCTATTCCTCTGGTTTTTGGCTATTGACCTGCAACGCGCGCCCGTTGGGGCGCCAATCCCGAGTGATAACCCATGGCAGTTCCGAAAAAGAAGACCTCGAAGTCGCGCCGCAACATGCGCCGCGCGCACCATCATCTGAAGCCGTCGAGCTATGTCGAGTGCTCCAATTGTGGCGAGATGAAGCGTCCGCATCACGTCTGCGCCGCTTGCGGCCATTACGATGGACGCGAGGTGGTGGCGACCGCGGCAACGTGACGCCGGCCAGGTTTCCGTGACACAGACGGTCACCGTCGCGCTCGACGCGATGGGCGGCGACCACGCACCGGCCATGGTGGTGCAGGGCGCGGCAATCGCCATGCGCCGTCTGCCCAACACCGAATTTCTGCTGTTCGGCGATAAGGCGCGGCTGGAACCGTTGGTCGCGCGCCATAAGAAACTGGCGGCACGATTCCATATCCAGCATACGGACGAGCGGGTCGCCGACGACGCGAAGCCATCCGTCGCGTTGCGGGCCGGACGCAATTCCAGCATGCGTCTTGCTATCGACGCGGTGGGCGAGGGCAAGGCCGATTGCGTCGTATCGGCCGGCAACACCGGCGCCTTGATGGCGATGGCGCGTTTCAGCCTCAAGATGTTCCCCGGCATCGACCGGCCCGCGATGGCGTCGCCGATTCCGACGCATCGCGGCGAAAGTGTGATGCTTGATCTCGGCGCCAACATCGAATGCGATGCCGAGAACTTGGTGCAGTTCGCGCTGATGGGCGAAGCCTTCGCCACGACAGTGCTGGGCCAGAAGCATCCGTCGGTCGGCCTGCTCAATGTCGGCTCCGAGGAGATGAAGGGGCATGACGCGGTGCGTGCCGCCGCGGCCCGTCTGCGCGCTCCTGGCTCGCCCATCAACTTCTTCGGCTTTGTCGAGGGCGACGATATCGCCGCCGGCACCGTCGACGTCATCGTCACGGACGGCTTCACCGGCAATGTTGCCCTGAAGACCGCGGAAGGGACGGCGCGGCTGATGTCGGATTTCATGCGCGCTTCGTTCCGCCATTCGCTGACGGCGCGGATCGGGTACCTGTTCGCGGCGCAAGCCCTGGCAAAACTGCGGCGGCGGCTCGACCCGCGCCGGTACAACGGCGCTGTGTTCCTGGGGCTCAACGGCATCGCGGTGAAGAGCCACGGCGGGGCCGACGCCCTCGGTTTTGCCAATGCCATCGGGGTTGCCGTCGACATGCGCACCCACGGTTTCCTCGATCTGATCCGCGACGGCTTGCAACGCCTCAAGAATCTGGCGCCCGCCCCGGCGGCGGCGAGCTAATGCCCTTTCGCAGCCTTGTCCGCGGATGCGGCGCTTACCTGCCTGCGCGCATCATGACCAACGACGAGCTTGCGGCCCGGCTCGAGACGTCGAACGAATGGATCGTGCAACGGACCGGCATTCGCGAACGCCACATCGCCGCTGAAGGCGAAACCACCTCCGACCTTGCGACGATGGCCGCCGAGCGCGCGCTCAAGGCAGCGGGCATGACGGGCGGCGATCTCGACCTGATCGTTTTGGCGACCGCCACGCCCGACCATACATTTCCGGCGACCGCGGCCAAGGTGCAGGCGCGGCTCGGCATGCGCCGCGGCGCGGCGTTCGACGTCCAGGCGGTATGTACGGGGTTCATCTACGCGCTCTCGGTGGCGGACAATGCGATCCGTGCCGGGCAGGCGAAGCGCGCGCTGGTGATCGGCGCCGAGACGTTTTCGCGCATTCTTGATTGGAACGACCGCGGTACCTGCGTGCTGTTCGGCGACGGCGCCGGCGCCCTAGTGCTGGAAGCGGTTCCCGACGACGGCGCGTCGGCGGCGCGCGGTATTCTTTCCACTCACCTCCATAGCGATGGAACCGGGTACGAGCTGCTCTATGTCGATGGCGGCCCATCAACCACTGGGCTTGCGGGGCACCTGCGGATGGAAGGACGCGAAATTTTCCGTCATGCCGTGCAGCGCCTCGCCGAAGTCGTTGACGAAGCCCTGACCGCAAACCGGCTCGACGCCGGAGCGGTCGATTGGCTGGTGCCGCATCAAGCCAATCGACGCATCATCGATGCGATGGGAAAAAGACTCGGACTTCCGCCCGAAAAAGTCGTGATCACGATCGACCTGCATGCGAACACGTCGGCGGCATCGGTGCCGCTGGCGCTCGCCGAAGCAAGTGGCGACGGCCGGATCCGACGCGGGCAATTGGTGTTAATGGAGGCGATGGGCGGCGGACTGACATGGGGTGCCGCGCTCGTCCGGTGGTGACCTGGCGGTCACAGCGGCCATAATTAAGAGCTTCATACAACTATCTGTAATTGACGGATTTCCGAGCGAGCGGTACGTTTCTCAAAAGATTGGGGGAGGCGAGATGGCCGCACAAACGGTAACACGCGCGCAATTGAGCGAAGCCGTGTACCAAGAAGTTGGCCTGTCGCGTAACGAATTTGCCGAGCTGGTCGAGACCGTTTTGGAAGAAATCTGCAAGGCGCTGGTACGTGGCGAGATGGTCAAAATCTCTTCATTCGGTAGTTTCGCTGTACGCCGTAAGGGTCGGAGAATAGGGAGAAATCCTAAAACGGGGCAAGAGGTCCCGATCAGTCCGCGGCGGGTTCTGGTGTTCCGCGCCTCGCATCTCCTCAAAGATCAAATCGGTGCGGCCTTGAGCGGCCGGAAAGGGGCCGGGCCTGCATGAGTTACGATCTTCCCCCGACAGGCTCGTTCGCGCGCCGCGCGTCGAAATCCGCCGAAGCGTTCCGCACCATCAGCGAGGTCGCCGAGGAACTCGAAGTGCCGCAGCATGTGCTGCGGTTTTGGGAATCGCGTTTTCCGCAGGTCCGTCCGCTGAAGCGCGCGGGCGGCCGCCGCTACTACCGCCCCGACGACGTCGCGCTGCTGCGCCGGATCCGGCAATGCCTCTACGATCAGGGCTACACCATCAAGGGCGTGCAGAAGCTGCTGCGCGAAGGCGCGCTGAAGAGTGCCGACATGGTCCGTACCGGAACGCAGGCTGGCGTCGTTGCCAAGGCCGAGACCGCGGAGAAGGCCGATCAGGCGCAAGAGCTGCGCGACATCATCGCTGAGCTGCGCGCCGAGCTGGTGATGCTGCGCGATCTCTTGCGGCGCGCCAATCAGTAGGTCAAGATCGCGCCGACCGAAAAGGCGGAGCGTAGCGCAGCCTGGTAGCGCATCAGCATGGGGTGCTGAGGGTCGCGAGTTCGAATCTCGCCGCTCCGACCATTTTCTATAAAATCAATGAGTTATGGGGCGTAATTTATGTCAGCTCACAATAGCGCGGCCGGCTTGCGTGAGCTTGCAGACGAGCCAATCAGGCTTCAGTGGATTGGCGAACCAGGGCTCCGCCCAGCCGTGCTCGACGCACGCGCGAATGGTCTGCGGATGAATCGCCTGGCCGAATTCGTCGAACAAGGGGAGCTTACCGCCCGGCTGCGCAAGGCCTCGGCGGAGCCATTGGCGTTGGGCGACGGTCAGGGCCGCACGTGTCGGCAATCTTTGGACTTCCCCCATCGCCATACATTAGACCATAGAATGTTTAATCGCCAGTTAGTGGTGGGGAGGAGTCTGCCGTGAGCACCATGTACGTCTATGTCACAGCCGGCGAAGTCGACGAGGCGCGCAAGATTGGCCGCGCCGCGGTGGAGCAGCGGCTGGCCGCCTGCGCCAACGTCATCTCCGGAATCGATTCGATCTATTGGTGGCAGAACAAAGTGCAGGAGACGGAAGAGGCGGTGCTCATCATGAAGACCACTGCTGATCGCGTCGAAGAACTAATCCAGCTCGCGAAGGACATGCATACTTACGAATGTCCCTGCATCGAGGCGTGGCCAATCACCGACGGCCACCGTCCTTTCCTCGATTGGATCGCCACCGAAGTCGCGCGGCGGTAATTAGCGTTCCTGCCACGGCGGCGGGCGCTTGTTGAGGAAGGCGTCGATGCCGTCCTCCGTCTCGCGCGCCAACATGTTCTTGACCATCGCCTCGCCAGCGTCACGATAGGCCGCCGCCAAATCCATTTCCGCCTGACGATAGAACGACGCCTTGCCGATCCCGATCGCGAGCGGCAGATGGCGCGTGATCCGCTGCGCCAACGCTGCGACGGCGTTGTCCAGCTCCGCCGCCGGCGCGACGCGATTGACCAGGCCGATGCGGCGCGCTTCGTCGGCGTCGATGAAGTCGCCGGTCAGCAGCATCTCCATTGCGGGCTTGCGCCCCACCGCGCGCGACACCGCGACGGCGGGCGTCGAGCAGAACAGGCCGACATTGATGCCCGAGGTCGCGAAGCGCGCCTGATCCGACGCGACCGCCAGATCGCAGGTCGCGACGAGCTGGCACCCCGCCGCGGTCGCGATGCCGTGGACCCGCGCAATCACCGGCTGCGGCAACGTGACGATGCTCGTCATCATGCGGCTGCATTGCGCGAACACCGCCTCGTAACATTGCCTGCCGGGATTGGCGCGCAGCTCGCGCAGATCGTGTCCGGCGCAAAAGCCCGGCCCGGCGCCAGCCAGCACCACCACTTTCACGCTCTTGTCTCCCGCAATAGCATCGAGCGCGTCCCGCACCGCGGTCATCATCGCGACCGAGAGGGCGTTGCGCGCTTCGGGCCGGTTTAACGTCAGCGTTGTAACACCGTTGTCGTCGTGCCGGAGGAGCAGTGATTGGGAGGTTCCGTCCATCGCTGCATTTCACTCCCGTGCCGCCGCCCCCTCAATTGAAAAGTTGCGCGTCCAAAATGTTATGTTATAACGATATTTATAACATAACTGAGGCGGACGATGATGAAACGGGTCGGTGGGGTCTTGCTATGCCTCATTGTCGTTATCGCTTCGATTTCCGGCGCGCTGGCGCAATCGGATATCGTGCATGGTGGCGCGCGCGACGCGTTGCTTCGTCCGCTCGAGGCGTGCTGTTCCGGTCGGAGACGCCGGAGGGGAAGGTTGTGGCGCGCGGCGTCACGGGGAAGGATGGCCGGTTCACGCTCCTGGTGCGGCGCCGGGGTCTACCGGTGATCGGCGAAAAATCGGATGCGCTACCGGACGGATCGTACGTGACCGCGAAAGGCGCTACCGCGATCGATTTCGCCCGAGGCGGCGCGCAATCGCCAAGTGGCGGCGGCGCGGTTGGCCGCGGCGCGAGCGAGATCGAGCCGGCACCGGCGCCACATTACAGATACCAGTCAGGCGACCGAATCAGCCCGGCGGCGACAACATTCCGCTGACAAACCCTGTTGCAGCCGCCGGACGTGTCCCAGCGGTGTCCAGCCGAGATTCACGTGCGCAACGACCACGCCAACGTTCAGTACCGTATCGACGGCATCATCCTGCCCGAGGGGATTAGCTGTCATTCGCTCGCGGCCGAGACGGCGTCGGGGCCCTCGATCTCGGCGCCCGACGCGCAAGCGGCGCCGCGCGAAAGCACCGCAACGCCCGGCGGCGGCACGATGGGAGCGCGCGCGATCTATAAGCCGATGCCGGAGATTCCCGAGGAGATCAGGCGTCGCGTGGCAACCTTGGTCGCGGTGGCGCGCTTCCATGTCGCGGCAGATGGTGCCGCGACGGTAGAATTGATTCAACCGACGCCCGATCCGCGTTTCAATACCGCTCTGCTTGGAATGCTGCGGACCTGGCGTTTCTTTCCGGCCATGGCGAACGGCCGGCCGGTCACCTCGTCAGTCGATATCCGCATTCCCATCTTGATACGATGAGTGTAAATTTATCGGGTCAAGCCAAGGTGTGCGTCATGAAATTGTCGTTCGTCGTTCCGGCTCTCTCCGCAATCGCGATCGTCGTCAGCATTCCGGCAGCCTTCGCGTTCGAAGCGGCAAATAACGATCAATTCAATTCGAACACACTTTCGACCAAGCTCGCCGATCCCGACGACATTATTCAGGATATGTCGCAGCGCTACACCGGCAATAGCGCGACGATTTATCATTCCGGGCCCGTGACGATTGGCATTGTCGGGCCCGGCGGCGGCGGCGCCTACGGTGGCACGAGCCCGTTCGTCGATGACCCGGCGGCCGGCACGGTTCTAAGCAAGCGCCAGTGGTAATATAATACCCTGTCTTGCAACAGATTGATTTAACTAGATTATCGGACGTTGACGCGCGAGCATCCAGTGGCATACTGCGCCGCTCTTTAAGAGGCGCACATGACCACCTTTTCCGCCAAGCCGTCCGACATCAAAAAGGGCTGGACGCTGATCGACGCTGACGGGCTCGTACTCGGCCGGCTTGCTGCGCTGATCGCGACACGGCTTCGGGGCAAGCACAAGCCAGCCTACACACCGCACATGGATGACGGCGACCATATCGTCGTGATCAACGCCGCGAAAGTCCGGCTAACCGGTAACAAGGGGCAGCAGAGCATCAATTATTGGTACTCGGGCTTTCCCGGCGGCCTGAAGGAACATTCGAAGGGCGCGATCCTCGCTGGCAAGCATCCCGAGCGCGTGATTCTCAAGGCCGTGGAGCGCATGGTGCCGCGCGGGCCGATGGGTCGCAAAGTGATGAGTCATCTCCGCGTCTATCCCGGCGCCGACCATCCGCACGAGGCGCAAACGCCGGTCACGCTCGATGTCGGCGCACTGAACCGCAAAAACAAGAGGGCATGACATGGCGGACGAACGGCCATCCTTGAGCCAATTTGGCCAAGCGTTTCTCGGCGCTGGCGTGCGCGGTCAGACCCAAGCACCGCCGCCGACGTCGCAAGAACAGCACGAGCCGGCGCAGCAGAAGCTCGATGAGCACGGCCGCGCTTATGCCACCGGTAAGCGCAAGAACGCGGTGGCGCGCGTCTGGCTCAAGCCGGGCAACGGCAAGGTCACCGTCAACGGCCGGGACAGCCCCGTCTATTTCGCGCGGCCCGTCTTGCGCATGATCATCGCGCAACCCTTCCAGGTCGCGAACCGCCTCAATCAGTATGACGTGACGTGCAGCGTAGTCGGCGGCGGGCTTTCGGGCCAAGCCGGTGCGGTGCGCCACGGCATCAGCAAGGCACTCACCTACTACGAGCCGGGTCTGCGCCCGGTACTGAAGTCGGTCGGCTTCCTCACCCGCGACAGTCGCGTGGTCGAGCGTAAGAAGTACGGCAAGGCCAAGGCCCGCCGCTCCTTCCAGTTCTCGAAGCGGTAGGTCAGTCTCTTCGATTTTTTCAATTAAAACAGCGGCTTATATAGAAATAAGCCGCTGTTTCGGTGTTCACCAAACATTAACCAGGCCTTGATCCCGGCCCTCGGTCGAGTTAGGATTTTCGACCAAACGTTCACCGGGTTTTCGGTTTTGAAGGGCTGCCGCAAGCGTCGGGTGAGCGCGCGGATCTCAAGATCGCGATTGCCGAAGCGGAAGACCTGTTCTACCAGCTCCGCGCCGAGCAGAAGCAGGGTCTCGACGTCGCCGCGCCGGCAATCAGCGCTTCAAAGTTTTGTGGCGTCGCTTCTAGCCGACTGTCGACGACGGCGATCTACGCCAACGCTGTGGGAGATGAAGAGCGTGCGATCGCAAATAAGTATTGGTCAGTAACTTAGTTGGCACGCATCGAAGCGCTTCATAAAGCCCAGCCGAAGGCGTTGCGAAGTGCGGCAGAGACATCGGCCTCGGCATCGAAGCAGCGGCCGTGGCTCAGGATCACACGCGCTGGCCGCCACGACAAATCCGCTCGTACGCGCTTTTCACTCGATGACGCCGCGGCCGGAAGCTGAGCCGCATATCCACCGGCATGCCGCCATGCGGTGCCGAAACGCCGGCGAGCCGCGCGATAGCAAGATATGGCTGGCGCAGTTTCGTCGGCTCGAAATTCATGATTGTGTCGGCGAGGATTAGCGTCCGCGACGCGCGGTGAAAGAACACCACTTCGTCCAGAACGAAGCCGGGAACGATAATCTGATCAATCTCCCCCGACCATTCGGTCGGCGCGTCGGGGCCGAGATCGCGCGCGAAGTCGATGGCGATTTGCTGCGATCGGGATCGCGCGCGCACGCCGGGCGAGGCCCAGGCGACGGTGTCAGGACAGGCGCGCGCCCATTCGCCGATATGGGCGTAATGCCCGCGATTGGGTGAGATCAGATGGCGCACGCGGCCAAGCGGCGCGAGCTGCGCCGCCAGCGTCGCGTCAAACGCGGTCGGCGAATGCAGAAAAAGATCGTCGCTCTTTAGCTGCACTACCGTCATGCGCGTCGGAAACGGCCACGGCATTTTGACGCCGAGTGAGACATATTCGAAGGGCCCGTCGACGATGCCGATATTTGTGGCGACGGGCTTATATTGGCTTATGGGGACGTAGAGTCCTTTGTCAGATTTCATGAGCAACAATCATCCTTGCTACCCCAGGACGCGGTTACCCGGTGAAGGTTTGGCGCGCGTCTCGCCGAGTGTCTGCACACGAAAGTTTGACCGGTTTGGCAGCTTGGCGGTAGGGTTTCCAAACCGTGACGCACGAGCGCAACCGGCTCCGGCGAAACCCAGCCAGACAGGAGGCGCAGCTTAACAAACACCGTTGGGGGAGCGATAAGTGCTGCGATATCTCATTTCGGGACAGCGAAGTTCTCCGCCCAAAGCTCAAGGGTGGGTTGGCTGGGTGCGGGACAAACAAGGTGTCACGGCCCTCGAATACGCTTTGATAGCGGCGTTGATTGCGGTCGTTATCGTTGTCGGCGTCGCCAAATTTTCAAAGAACGAAAACAAGGTGTTCACAACTGTCGCCAAGGATTTTGCGCTCAAAAAGCTCGGGCTAAAGTAAGGTGTCGTTGAGGTAGAGATCAAAATTTCAAACTGAGCCCCGTCTTCCATTTTGTTCGACTTGCTTCATCTCGGGTCGCGCGTGGCGCGGACTGGCGTTCGGGGGTGGGTGCCGGCTCGCTGAGGGATGATCAGTATGCAGGCGACGATGAATGCGCCGATCACGGCCGATGCAATTGGCCGGCTGAGATTGAGTCCGCCGTGGATCAGAGGTTTGTCGAGGAAGTCCCCCACGGTCGCGCCTAAGGGCCGCGTCAGGATGAAGGCGGCCCAAAACAGCAGGACGCGCGAGATTCCGGTCCAGTAATAGGCCGCCGCCACCACCGCGAGTGCGACCAGAAACACGAGCGCGCCCCCGGCATAGCCGAGACCCGACGTATCGGCCATCCAGTCGCCGAGCGCGGTTCCGAGTGTTTGGGAAAAAGTGATCGTCGCCCAATAGAATGCCTCCACCTTGGGTGTGTTGACCGTGGCGACTGATACCGTGCCCCGGGACCAATACCACAAGGCCAGCACCGCCAGAACGCAGAGAAACAGAATGGACGATCCGCCCGTATAGCCAATACCGAGAGAGCGATCAGCAAAATCCGCCATTGTCGTACCGGCGGTGGTGGAGGCGATGATCGTGGCCCAGTAAAGAAAGGGATGAAATCGCCGGGCCATGGGTTTGCCAGACCACCATTGCTGCCAAGACGAACAAGAACAGCGCCGTGCTGAAAGATACCCCCAGTTCATCGTCATGGAGACGGTGTCGCCACCGGTCTCACCGAGGGTCGTGGCGGCAATTTTGATGACCCAGAACCCCAGAGTCGCGGCCGGTATTTTGCTCAAAGTCGAATTGCTCACGTCACGACTTGAATTTGTTGGTCTGGGATGCTCTGGTCAGCCTCGAGACGTGATGTATCGAACGGATCGCCAGTTTGACGACGGCCTGCCATGCGAGCGTGACCGCCCAGACTGCGTATGGCGTACTCTTTGTAATTACTTATGATACATAAAGACAGGGCGTGACGCAGGAGGAAACAATGGACACGATTTCCGATCGAAAGCACGATAGCGGAACCGCCTATGGCCGCAAGGTCCAGAGCCACGATCCGATCCTGACCGAGGTGGGGCCGGGTACGCCGTGCGGCGAATTCATGCGCCGCTATTGGCACCCGGTCGCGGTCGCCGAGAACGTGACGACGCGGCCGCAGAAGGTGCGCATTCTCGGCGAGGATTTGATTCTGTTTCGCGACCGCAAGGGCCGGCCGGGCCTGCTCTATCCGCGCTGCATGCATCGCGGCACGACGCTGTTCTACGGCAAGGTCGAGGATGAGGGCATTCGCTGCTGCTATCACGGCTGGCTGTTCGGGGTCGACGGCACCTGTCTCGATCAGCCCTGCGAGCCCGAGCACGGCTGCACCGCGATGTCGCGCGCCAGCCCTGGTATCCGGTCGAGGAACGGTACGGGCTGGTCTGGGCCTATATGGGGCCGCCGGAGAAAAAGCCGCTGCTCACCCGCTGGGACGTGCTCGAGGATGTCGGGCCGGCGGAAAAGATCTGGGCGAGCGGCGCTTCGACCGGCGCGGGCGGCGACCACACGGTCGAGATCGTGCCCTGCAACTGGCTGCAGGATTGGGAGAACATCATGGACCCGTTCCATGTCCCGATTCTCCACACCAGTTTCAGCGGCACGCAATTCGTGCCCGAGTTCGGCATCATGCCGACGGTGACCTGGGACTACGAGCCGTTCGGCATGCGCTATACCGCCTATCGCAAGCTCGACGACGGCCGCGAGGTCGACCGCGTCACGCTGGCGCTGTTCCCGCATGTCCGCATCGTGCCCAGCGTCGAACTCAAGCCGGGTCCTGCCACCGGGGTCGGCTGGGTCGTGCCGGTCGACGATACGCATTTCCGTCTGTTTCACGCCGTCCGGGTGCCGCAGGATTTCGTGCCGCGCGAATTCCGCGCCTATGACGGAAGGCTGTGGTCGGAACTTTCGCGACGAGGAGCATCAGCGGTTTCCCGGCGATTGGGAGGCGCAAGTCGGCCAGGGCGAGATCAGTTGGCATTCCGAGGAGACTCTCGCGAGCAGCGACAAGGGCGTCGTCATGCTTCGCCGTTTCATGAAGGAGCAGATCAAGATCGTCCAGGATGGCGGCGATCCGCTGGGCGTCTATTTCGACTCTGCCAAGGCGCTGGTCAAAGTCGCCTCCGGCAATTTCTTTCGGGCGTGATGATCGCAATTTGCTCGAAATCGTGTCGCATCCGCAGGTGGCCGAGCGAGAATTCTTTAACACCGCAGACGTGTCCGGTCTCGATGTCCCGGGCCACGCTCGCGTTTCGAGCGTGACTTACCGGCGAGGCAACCTAGCGCTTCCTAGCGAGCGTCAGCCCGTCGCCGAGTGGCAGCATGCTGATGTCGACACGCTCATCTGCCACGATCTTATCGTTAAGGACTTTCAGCATCTCGGTCGATGGGTCGGTAAGCAGCCTTGCTACTAGACGGGACGAGTGTTGCATCTAACGGGGCCCGATAGAAATGGGGCAAGGTCACAGAGGCGTTAGAAAGCAGAGTCCGCGGAATTTTCTTCTCAAGAATGGAATCAATAATAAATTTCATTCCTTCAACGTCAGCGAAATTGTATTCGACCAATTGTGTGCCGGCTTCCGTTGCGCCTCGCATATACCGATACCAGAGCAAGGGCGCACGTTCTCCTCGAAGCCCCTCTATCTCTCTCGGTCTGGTCAAACCTAACTCGCGTTCGATATCTTTTTGAGTTCCCCGCAGTCCTGCCGACATACCCAAAAAACGAAGATCGACATGCGCACGTGGTAAGCGAAGACCCGGCCAGGTTCGTCGCAAAAATTTGAGGTCAAAGAGAATTCCATTAAAGGTGACGATACAATTTGCGGCCTCCAAAATTTGGGCCAACTGACCGATATCGTCGCCGATGCGATAAACGTGATACCCGTTGATATCGAATACACCGACCACCGTGATGTGATGGTAATACCGGCTCAATCCGGTAGTTTCTATATCGATAAATACGGTGGTTTTTGGCTCCGTCACCGCAATTCGATAGTGCTCGCTTTTGGAAGTCTGGCCGCGAAAAAATCGAAATCGCGCTGCTCGAAGGCTGTTCGAGATTCCGCCAATGCTTTGGCGACGGCATCAAAATTGTCGCCTATCGGAAACAAATTTTTCTGAGGCGCGATATGACGTCAGCCTCAATTCCTCCAGGAATGTAGTAGAGTCCCGTTGCAGCCAAGGAGACGTACGATGAGGTTATCGCGGTTCAACGAAGAACAGATCATCGTGATCCTGCGGGAGCAGGAGGCTGGGTCGTCGACAGCGCATGTATGCCGCAAGCACGAGGTCAGCAGCGCCACGTTTTACAGATGGAAGTCGAAGTACGGCGGTTAGAAGTTTCCGAGGCCCGGCGGCTGAAGCTGCTACCGATGCAGAACGCTAAGCTGAAGCAGCTATTCCTTCATTCCCCCGCATCCATTGCCGAAGGTCAACCAGCCGGCTGGAATGACTTAGCCAACCGATCAGGTGGCCTAGCGACCTTGCGGTTTTCCAACGCTGCCACGACTAGGTGGTCCTGGAAATGTGCGGATGCCTTCACCAACTTTCAATTACCCACAATTTCCGCTCCGACAGAGGCGCCCAGTGCGATGTCGGTCAGCCGCGATAGTCCGCGCCACATTACGGTGTTGCCGGGTGGCGGGTCGTTGGCGCGGGCGAGGTAGCCGCCGAGCCTTGCAATCTTGATCAGATAATGCGGGAGGGTTTTCCGTCGAACTTGGGGTTTGTCGTTCACGATGCGGTCGAGCACGGCGATTTCGGTCGCGGTCAATGCGAGAGTTGGCAGCGCATCCGGAGTTGAACGATTGAGCATCGTCATCCAGAAGACCCGCCAACTCAGGATGCAAAAGACCGAGACCAGATTGGCCAGACGCTGGGCGGTCCTGAGCTTCAATTCCTCGGCTTTGCAACCCGATTTGAGAATCTTGTGGAACACCTCGATCTTCCATCTCAAAGCATACCATTCGAGCTTCCCGATGGCGTCCGCGGGGGAGCCAGACAGGCAGATCGGTGATCAGCTTCCAGTCGATCTTCTTTCTGTTCTTCGGCGTGCCGCGCTCTTCGAGCATGGATCACGGTCAAGGTCAGCGCGGGATAGCGCTTTCTGCTTTCCGATCGGCGGCAGGACGCAGAATCTTGCGATACCTGATCTCGAGAACGGCTTCGTCCGGATCGCCATTGCTGTCTCTGACGTCGATGCGATGCAGCCCTTTGACCGCGACCTCTTCCATTTCGTCGGCGATCGTGTGATCCCCGTCTCCGGCCAAGCGGTCGACGCAGGTCCTGATCAGGAAATGCGTTCCGGCTTCCTGGGCCGCGCAGAAAAGCTCGTAGATGTCGCTCTCACGATCACCGATGTGGACGCATCGCCCCGGGTCACCGAGAAGCTCCGTGGATTGCTGGACATTTTCCAGCCACCGGATGCTTTCCTTCTTCTCGATGGGAACGCGCGTCGGATTGATCTTCTTCTTGAGCGCGGCGGTCCCTTTGAATTTCTTCCGGGTCCAGAATTTGACGGCCGCCAGCCCGAGCGGCAACCCTTCGGTCGTCACCGCAAGGCTCGAGTGCATCAGGATACCGCAAACCGTGTGCGATCTCAGGCGCCCCGCCTTGTCCCGTCCGCTGTTTATGCTCTTCGTTATCCCGATCGCTTCCGTGTTCTCTCTTTGATAGGTGAACTCGGTCGTGTCATGGAGCACGAGGACGGGGCCATCGGTGGCGACCGTGCGGTCATGCGTCGATTGAAAGTGACCGGCCAGGATGTCCGCCTCGCTGACCCGGTCGTTGGAAAAAAAGCGATAGGCGGCCTTGGTGTTGGCCCAATCTTGGCAGACCAGCGGAATGCTTTGCCCCATAGCGCTCCCGATCTGCGCCACCAGCTTGCGGAGCCGCTTCTTCAGGCGCTCGTCCGCAAAACTGCAGCCAGCGAGCTCACGATCAAACCATGCGTCATTTCCCTCGTCCATTGGCACCGCTCCTCCTCGCGATTCGGTGCCAGACAAGGAATCACAGCCGATTCCTGCCACGCAACAGTTTGTGCGCTCCCTCAGCGACCTTAACTAGATGTGGGTAATTGAAAGCTTCACCGATCTCTTACGAATAAAAAAGCAATTATAAACCATTATTTTTCTTTTTTCCAGTTCTCGAAGCGCTAGCCGCCCGCGACGACCCGCCAAGCATCGCCGAGCGCGTCGGGGAGGCCGTAGAAGTCCATCGCGGCGATCAGCATCGCGCTGCCCCATCCGGTCGCCAGCAGGAACCAACCGTTGCGCCAGTGGCCCATGAAGCTCGCGCGGCTCGAAAAGTGCAGCAGCGGAAACATCGCGAACGGCAGTTGCAGTGCCAGCACAACTTGGCTCAACACCAGAAGGTCAGTGATGTTGGTGCCGCCGCGCCACGCGATCAGAAGGATAGCCGGCACGATCGCCGCTAGGCGGGTGATGAGCCGCCGCAGCCACGGCGACACGCGCCAACGCATGAACCCTTCCATCACCACCTGGCCGGCGAGCGTACCGGTGATGGTGCTGCTCTGGCCGCTTGCCAAGAGCGCCACCGCGAACAGGACGCTGGCGGCACTGGTACCTAACAGCGGCGCCAGTGTGAGATAGGCGACGCGAATCCAATCGGCGTCGGCGCCGAACGTATAGAGGATGCCGCTCACGGTCAGCCCGGTCTTGCCGTAATAGACCAGCGCCGCAAGTACCAGGATCGCGGCGTTGACAAAGAGCGCGATCCCCAGCGCAACGACGCAGTCGACGGTGTTGAAGCGGATGGCACGCCGCCGCGACGGCTCGTCCGCGCGAAGCTGGCGGCTCTGCACCAACGCCGAATGAAGATAGAGATTGTGCGGCATCACCGTCGCACCGACGATGCCGATCGCCACCGTGATCATGCCCGCCTGTCCGAGCGTCGGATGGAGCATGGCGCCGCCGATCGCGGCAAGATCGGGCCGTGTCGCGGGTAGCACGAACAGTTCGAGGAAATAACAAACGCCGATGGTCGCAACCAGGATCAGGATCACGGCCTCGATCAGGCGCATGCCGACGCGCTGCAACGCCAGTAACACGAACACATCGCACGCCGTGATCAGGACTGCCCACAGGATCGGAATGTCGAACAGGAGGTTGAGCGCGACCGCACTGCCTAACACCTCGGCGAGGTCGCAAGCGCCAATCGCAATCTCGGACAGTAGCCAATTCGGCAACCGCGTCCAGCGCGGATACCAATCGCGGCAGGCTTGCGCCAAATCCCTGCCGGTGGCGATGCCGAGCCGTGCTGCGATCACTTGGAGGACGATCGCCATCAGGCTCGCCAATGCCACCACCCACAGCAGGCCGAACTGGAATTGCGCGCCGGCGGCAAGATCGGTGCCCCAATTGCCCGGGTCCATATAGCCGACGCTGATCAAAAGGGCGGGTCCGACGAAGGCCCGATATTGGCGGAAAAAGCCGGCGTTATGCGGCGGGACCTCCACCGAACCGTGCAGGCCTTCGAGCGATAGGGGGCTGGCGGTTTTCATGTCGATCGCGGCAACCTCCATATTGGTGCGGTCGAAATCAAGTCGGAACCCCTGTGATGCCTACAACGCTGGGCACGATTTGCCACTAGCCGTGAAGAGGGTGCGCATGATGGCGCGGTTTTCTCCCTTTACGCCGCATTAACCCAAAAATGTTAGCGATTAAGGCGGCGGTGACTATCCCGAGCGCGCACCGCTTTTTTTTACGAGCGGGGACGGACGATGCGTGTCGAGCAACGGATTTGGTTACCCCAGGCCGGCTGGCGCACGCTCCAAGGGCAGGAAGCGCTTGCGGCATCGCTGGTATTGTTTTTCGCGGCGCCCGGAACTTGGACGATGGCACGCGCTTCATGAATTACGGACCGCCTATCCGAACGCCGTCCTGATCGGATGCACGACGGGCGGCGAAATCGCCGGTATCGACGTCCATGACGGGTCAATTGTCGTCACCGCGATCGAATTTTCCCGCACGCGCATCGAATTTGCCAGCGAGACCATCGACGCGATGGAGAACTCGTTTGCCGTGGGCACGCGGCTCGGTTCGGCATTGTCCCGCGCCAACCTTCGCGGCGTTTTCGTTCTGTCGGACGGCACGCACGTCAACGGCACCGATCTGGTCGCGGGCATGCGGCAGGTGCTCGGTCACGACATCGCCATGACCGGTGGCCTCGCGGGCGACGGCCCGAATTTTGTCACTACCCGTGTCGGCTTGAACGAGAACCCAATCGCTGGTCGCCTTGCCGCGATTGGCTTGTACGGCGACGCGATCCGGCTCGGGCACGGCAGTTTCGGCGGTTGGGACGCGGTCGGGCCGGAGCGCGCGATCACGCGATCGTCGGGCAACACGCTTTACGATCTCGACGACCAACCGGCCCTCGATCTCTACAAGCGCTATTTGGGTCCCGAGGCCGCCAATCTGCCGGCGAGCGCGCTGCTGTGCCCGCTCAAAATCCATCCGCCCGGCCAGCCCGACGCCAGCCTGGTGCGCACCGTAGTCGGCATCGACGAGCGGCAAAACACCATGATCTTCGCGGGCAGCATTCCGCAAGGCCATATTGCGCAAATCATGCTCGGACATTTCGATCATTTGATCGGCGGCGCGGCCCGGGCCGCCCGGCAAGCATCCATCGAGCGTCCGGAACTCGCGATCCTCGTAAGTTGCATCGGTCGTAAGTTGCTGATGGGTCAGCGAATCGGCGACGAGGTTGAAGCCGTCGCGGAAATTCTGGACAGCGGCTGTCGCCTCACGGGCTTTTATTCCTATGGCGAGATCGGCCCGCTGGAGAAGTCGTCGTTCTGCGATTTGCACAATCAGACGATGACGATCACCACCATGGCCGAAACCTGACCATGCATAAGCTCCTGCAACGCCAAATTCGACAAGCCGCCTCGCCGTCGGGCGATGGCTTGATCGACTATGACGCGTTGTTGGAGCGTGTCAGCGCCGCTTATGAGGAAGTGGACCGCGAACGCCGCGTGCTGGCGCATGCCCATCACGTGATGCGCGAAGAATATGGGGCGCTGAACACTCGACTGTCGCGGCTACGTGACGCCATCGCCCAGATGGGCGCCGGCTTTGCGATTTGGGATCATCGTGATCGGCTGGTGCTATCGAATGGCCGGTTGGCGGAATTGCTGCCGCATATCGCGGACCTGATGAAGCCCGGCGTGCCGTTCGCCGATTTCGTTCGTGAAGGAATGAAGCGCCGCCGAATAGCGAGTGGACCGCTCGGCGATGCGGTCTGGGTCGCGGATCGGCTGGAGCAGCATGGCAATCCGCGCGCGGCCAATTGAATTTTGTTATACCGACGGAACGTGGCTTCAGCTTTGGGAAGAGAAGACCGGCGAAGGTGGCATCGTCAGCCTTTATATCGACACCACCGACCGCAAACGGTCCGAAGCAGATTTGCGCACCGCTCGCGACGTCGCCGAAACCGCCAACCGGTCGAAATCCGATTTTCTGGCCAATATGAGCCATGAGTTGCGGACACCGCTTAACGCCATCATCGGCTTTTCCGAGGTCATGGCGGGCCAGCTCTTTGGCCCGATCGGCAGCGATCAATATCGCCAATATGCCGGCGACATTCACGGCGCGGGCCGGCACTTGCTGCAAATTATCGATCAGATTTCTCGACATGTCGAAGATT
This sequence comes from uncultured Alphaproteobacteria bacterium, assembly GCA_963851285.1. Classification (GTDB taxonomy): domain Bacteria; phylum Pseudomonadota; class Alphaproteobacteria; order ATCC43930; family CGMCC-115725; genus JAATGI01. The sequence continues at coordinate 416,176 of CAWKOL010000019.1, read as the reverse complement.
GAAGCCGGCAATTTCGTCCTGGACGAACAGTGGATCGATCTCGGCGACGAGATCGGCTCGGCCACACGGCTTATCGGGCCGCGCGTCCGCGAGGCCGGTTTGATCCTGCATGTCGATTTGCCAACGCAGATGCCGTGTCTGTTGGCGGAGGCGCGCGCCTTTCGCCAAATCCTTCTCAACCTGCTGGGCAACGCGGTGAAGTTCACGCCGCATGGTGGACGGGTCGGCGTTTCCGTCGCGGGGACCGACGACGGCAGCGTTGCCATCTCGGTCTCGGACACCGGCGTGGGCATTGCGGAGGAAGATATCGCCACCGTATTGAAGCCGTTCGGTCAGGTCGAAACCGCCTTGTCGGGAAACACGGCGGCGTGGGCCTGGGCCTGCCTTTATCAAAGCGGCTCGCGGAGCTCCACGGCGGCGATCTAGAGATCGCCAGCAAGCTGGGCCGCGGCACCACGGTGACGATCCGGTTTCCGGCCCGGCGGGTAGGCCTTGGCCCTCCTTTATTGGCGGCAGGTTAGAAATTCCGGCACTATGCCGGCATGACGGTCGAAAAATCCTCACTCGGCACCAGCGAAATTATCGGCGGCATTCGCGCCTGCGTCTTTGATGCGTACGGTACGCTGTTCGATTACGCGTCGGCGGCAGCGCGCAGCCGCGACGTGCTCGGCGATGGGTTCGCGGCGCTGACGACGCTGTGGCGCGACAAGCAGTTGCAATATACCTGGCTGCGCTCGCTCGAAGGCCGGCACGCGGATTTCTGGCAGGTCACCGGCGATGCGCTCGACTACGCGCTGGAAACGCTCCGCATCGCGGACCCTCCGTTGCGCGCACGGCTGATGAATTTGTATCTGACGCTTGATGTTTTTCCCGACGTGCCCGATGCGCTGCGGCGGTTGAAGGCAGCCGGGGCGCGTACCGCGATCCTGTCGAACGGCACGCCCGACATGCTGCGTGCCGTGGTCGAGGCGGCCCATATCGCGCCCCTGCTCGACGCGGTCCTGTCGATCGAGGAGGTCGGCGTGTTCAAGACCCATCCCAAGGTCTACCAGCTCGCGCTCGACCGGCTCGGCGTTGCCGCCAACGAAATCTGCTTCGTGTCGTCGAACGGGTGGGACGCCCACGCCGCGTCGGCGTTCGGCATGCGCGTCGTCTGGTGCAACCGTTATGGCCAGCGGGCGGAGCGCCTGCCCGGCAAGCCAGATCACATCATTGCCACGCTTGCCGACCTGCCGGCCCTGGTGGGCGCTTGATTGCGGCGCGGCCCAACCGTATCTTGTCGCCATGATTCAGGGAATTTCCTCCGCGAAGCGCCTCCGACGATCCTGAGGTCGGGCCGAGACCCCCTGCGTCTCGAATTCATCACAATGTGCTATCACTGATGAGGCCGGCCTACGCGTCGGCAAGGCGAAGCGAAAATGAATCAGGATCAGGTCAAAACACGAATCGCGATCCTCGGCGCCAGCGGCTATACCGGCGTCGAACTGCTGCGCATGCTGGCGCATCATCCGAATGCCGAGATTGTGGCGCTGACCGCCGACCGCCAGGCCGGCAAGGACATTGGCGTGGTGTTTCCGCATCTCCTGATCCGCAAGCTGCCGAAGCTCACGCAAATCAGCGAGGTCGACTGGAACAAGGTCGATCTCGTCTTTTGCTGCCTGCCGCACGGCACCACGCAGGAGGTGATTGCCGGCCTGCCGAAGCATTTGCGAATCCTCGATCTCTCGGCCGATTTCCGGCTCGCTGATCCGGCCGTCTATGCGAAATGGTATGGCCACGCCCATCGCGCTGTCGCGCTCCAGGACGAGGCGGTGTACGGCCTGACCGAAGTGATGCGGCACGCCATCTCGAACGCGCGGCTCGTCGCGGTGCCGGGCTGTTATCCGACCGGATCGCAGTTGCCGCTGGTGCCGCTGGTGAAGGCGGCCGTGATCGACGCCGACGACATCGTCATCGACGCCAAGTCCGGCGTCACCGGCGCGGGGCGCGGCCTCAAGGAGACCAGCCTGTTCGCGGAAGTGTCGGAAGGCATCAACGCCTACGGCGTTGCCAGCCATCGCCACATGCCGGAGATCGAGCAAGGCCTGTCACGCGCCGCGGGCCGGCCGATCACGGTGAGCTTCACCCCGCATCTGATGCCGATGAATTGCGGCATCCTCTCGACTATCTATGTCCGCTACGCCAACGGCGCGACCTTGGCCGATCTGCGCCGCGTGCTGGAGGAAGCGTATGAGGACGAGGCCTTCGTCCATGTTCTGCCCGCGGGTGCGATGCCGGCGACGCACCATGTCCGCGGCTCCAACCTGTGCCTCATCGGCCTGGCGCAGGACCGGCTCTCCGGCCGTGCCATCCTGATCTCAGCGCTCGATAATCTGGTGAAGGGCGCGTCGGGGCAGGCGATCCAGGACATGAACGTCATGCTCGGGATCGACGAAGTAACCGGCCTGCAGCAGGAGCCGCTGTTCCCATGAGCATCATTCGTGCCTATGGCGGCTTTACGCCCAGGATTTATCCGACCGCGTGGGTCGCCGACAGCGCGGCGTTGATCGGCGACGTCGAGATCGCCGAGGGTGCCGGCATTTGGTACGGCGTGGTGTTGCGCGGCGACAGCGGCGGCATCCGCATCGGCCGCAATTCCAATGTGCAGGACAATTCCGTCATGCACGAAGGCGTCGTCGTCGGCGAGAACATCACCATCGGCCACATGGCACTGGTCCATGCCTGCACGCTCGAAAACAACAGCTTCGTCGGCATGAGCGCCACGGTGATGGACGGCGTCGTGGTAGAGGAGGGCGCGATGGTCGCGGCGGGTGCGCTGGTGACGCCGGGGAAGCGCATCCCGAAAGGCCAGCTCTGGGCCGGCCGCCCGGCAAAATTCATGCGCGAACTCAAGGACAGCGACTATCACGAGATGCGCCAAAGCGCGACTTACTACGTCGAGCTCGCGAAGAAATATCGCGCCGGCTGAGAGCCGGTAAGGCGCTGACCGAACCGGCACGGCCGAAGGGGGAATATCCGTGAGACGCAGTTGCCGCGACGGATTCCTGACCACCCATGTCGGTAGCCTGCCGGACGTCAGCGCGGCCCACGCCGATCAGGCATCGCTCGAGCGGGCCATCGCACATGCGGTCGCGCGGCAAAAAGAACTTGGCATCGATATCATCAACGAAGGCGAACAGACGAAGGGCGGCGACTGGCTCCGCTACGTCGAACCGCGTCTCGCCGGTTTTTGAGCCGGAGGACGAAGGCCCAACCGTCATCAATCAGGGCCGTGACCGCGCGGAATTTGCCGACTACTACCGGCAGTTCGACGTGTCGCCGGCGACGGCCGAAACGATCGCGCGCCGACCGCGCGGCCGGCGCAACTAGGTCTACACCGCACCGCTCCGTTATGTCGGCGAAGACGGCATGCGGCTTGCGATCGAGGCCTTCAAGAAAAATCTGACCGGCGACGAGGAAGTGTTCCTGACAATGACGGCCCCAGGCAGTTTCGAGCCGTATCGCCGCAACGCCTATTATAAGTCGCACGAGGAATTCCTGTTCGCGCTGGCCGATGCGCTGGCGGTGCAACACCGATATTGGCATGGGTCACCAACAGTGACCGGGATTATTCCGCGCTCGGTCGTAAAACCTTCACAGAAGATATAAGACGAGTGATCGGGTTTGATGCATTCGCGACATTTCAAGTCATTTGACCTCAGATTAATGATAATCCTCACGGTTCATCTTCTTTGCGTTTGTCGGCCGACCCCAATTGTCGCAAGACCAGTGTGAGGGTGATGCTTTTTGCGCTATCGTTGTAATCGCGAATTCCGCGTTGACGCGACGATCTGTTGAGCCGCTTGGCCGTCATGTGCTTCAATCGATGAGCTTGGGAAGATTCGTGATTGCGCGTAACGGAGAGGAAGCGATGGAGAGACGTTCCGGTCGGGCCAATGTTTTCCTGTACGCCGCTCTCGTGCTGTTGGTCGGTCTCAGTGGGCCATTCGTATCTCGGGCTCGAGCGGCCGAGACCGATTTCAAGATCGGCGTCGTCGCGTCGCTGACCGGGCCGTTTGCGGCGCCGTCCAAGGACACGCTCGACGGGCTGCGCGCCTGGATCAAGGTCCACGGCCTGCCCGGCAAGAAGATCGAGCTCGAAGTGCTCGACGACGAAACCAATCCGGTCGATGCCTCCAATGTGTTCCGGCGCCTCGCATCGGACCCCGCCGTCAAGCTGATTTATATGTTGGGGAACAGCAATTCCGGCCTCGCCATCAAATCCTTCGCGTCCGAATACAAGGTTCCAATCGTCACCGGCGGTGGCGCCGATACGCTGGGATATCCGCCCAATCCCTGGGACTTCAAGGTAGCGCCTTCCAACAAGGACGCCATGACCGCGGTGGTGCTCTACGCCAAGCGGAAGGGCTACAAGAGCATCGCCCATATCTACGGCACCGACAGTTACGGACAGCTCGATCACAAGAACCTGGTGGCACAATGCGCGGAGACCGGTATCAAGCTGGTCGCTTCCGAAACATTCGCTATCGACGACACGAACTTCAATTCGCAGCTTGCCGACATCAAGGCGGCGAAGCCCGACATGGTCTATAGCAGCGCCGCAGGCCGCGCCTCGATCCTGGTGTTCAAGACCTACAAGCTGCTGGCGCTGTCGATGCCGCTGATGGTCACCCAGGCGGCGATCACCCAGGCGTTCTATGACGCGGTCGGCGGCAAGCCGGCCGCGAACGGTTTATTGGCGCCGTTCCAGCGTAGCGCCTTTGGCACCGCGCTCGGCGGCGAGACCGCCAAATATTATACCGAGCTCACGGACGCGCTAGGCCGCACGCCGCCCTATTTTGCGACCTTTGGCTACGACGTTGGCCTGATCACCGCGGCGGCAGTGACGCCGTCGGACGGCACCCGGCAGAGCATCCGCGACCATCTCGAGGCGATCCAGAACCTGCCGACGATGAACGGCCCGGTCAGTTATTCAGCCCAAGACCATACCGGCCAGAATTTCCGCTCGATCACGGTCGGGCGGCTCGAGAACGGGGTGGCCGTCGTCGCCCCATAGCGGCGCGTGGGCGGCGGCATCGAGCCGCCGCCCGAATGGTCTGCCCTAAGGAGCAACGCGCGTGGCGGTCTTCTTCCAACTCCTGCTCCCGGGGCTGACCACCGGATGCATTTATGCGCTGGTGGCGCTCGGTTTCGTTCTGGTCGCGAACGTGTCGGGCTTGATCAATTTCGCGCAGGGCGAATTCGTCATGATCGGCGGCATGGCGTCGGCGTGGCTGATGACCCAAGGCGTGGCGCTGGTCCCCGCGATTTTGATCGCGGTCGCCGTCGGCGCGGCGGTGGCAGCGGCTCAGGAACGCCTGACGTTCGCGCCGGTGCGTCACCGCGGGCACTTCATTCAAATCACCATTACTTTCGGGGTCGCGGCGGCGCTCCGCGGCATCACACTGATCGTCGCCGGCACCGAGCCTTTGAGTCTGCCGGGTTTCAGCGGCGACGGTTCCTTCACCTTGTTCGGCGCCATCCTGCAGTTGCAAAGCCTATGGGTGTGGGGCGCCACGGCGCTGCTCCTGCTCGGCACCTTCGGTTTTTTGCGCCTGACCGCGATCGGCCGGGCGGTGCGCGCGTGCTCTATCAATCTCCGGGCGGCGCGTCTGATGGGCGTCGATGCCGAGCAGCTGAGCTTGATCGTGTTCGCGGTAAGCGGTGCGACCGGCGCCTTGGCCGGCGCCGTGGTCACGCCCATCGTGCTGGCGAGTTGGGACGCCGGGATTTCGTACAGCATCAAGGGATTCCTCGGCGCGCTGCTGGCCAGTTATCGCTCGCCGGGCATCGCGGTATTGGGCGGTCTCGGCATCGGCGTCGTCGAATCGCTGTCGGCCGGGTATTTGTCGTCGGGGTGGAAGGACTTTGTCGTCTACGGCCTGATGCTGGCCTATCTTCTGATCCGCGGCGGTGTTTTTTTGCGCGGCCGGGCGAGCTTGGCGCATTGAACGATGGGCGCGCTCGGTTCTCGATCCGCGATCGCCGGCGTCGTCTTTGTGCCGGTCGTCGCGCTTTATCCGCTGCTGTTGCCCGACAGCTATCACGTCGGCATCGGCATTGCCGCGGGCACGCTGGCGATCAGCGCGGTCGGCATGGTGCTGCTGATCGGCTTCGCCGAGCAGCTTGCCATCGGGCAGCCCGCCTTCAGCATGATCGGCGGATACGCTAACGCCCTGCTGTGCGTGAATTACGGCTGGGATCCGTTCGTCGCGATGGTCCTCGGCGCGGCGGCGTCGATGGCCGTCGCCTATGTCATCGCCGCGCCGATCCTGAAGCTACGCGGCTTCGCTTTGGCGATGGCGACGCTCGCCTTGCAGCTGATGCTGATCGTGTTCGCCAACGAGGTCGGCTTTACCGGGGGCCCGATGGGCGTCACCGGCCTGTCGAAATTCGCCATTTTCGGCGTGGCAATGTCCGAGGACCGCACCTTCTTCTATTTCATCTGGTTCGTCGTACTGCTCGCGGTGTGGATCGGCCTCAACATCGACCGCTCGCGCATTGGCCGCGCGCTCCGCGTGATCGCTGCCAGCGAGACCGCGGCCGGCTCGGTCGGCATCGATGTCACCCGTTACAAGGTCCAGATGTTCGTGATCGGCGCCGGGATGGCCAGCGTCTCTGGCAGTCTGCTGGTACACTATCTGCGCGCCATGGACCCGACCGTGTTCGGTTTCGCCTACGGGCTCAACCTCATTACCGGGGTGATCATCGGCGGCCTGTCGTCGATCTGGGGCGGCGTGCTCGGCTCGGCCGTCATCGTCGGGGTGAGGGAACTGTTGCGGAATTTCGATATCCCGTTGTGGGAATCCGTCATCATGGGCGCGCTCACGGTAATCGTGCTAATCGGCTTTCCGCGCGGTATTGCCGGCTTCATCGGTGACGTCTACGGACGGCTCGGGGCCTCTGGGACGCGCGTCGATCAGGTGACGATCGCACCACTCGGCGGTGGACACCTTCCGGCGATCGCGCCGCTGCCAGGGAGCGACAGACTTCTCGAAGTCGCCCACGCCGAGCGTAGCTTCGGCAGCTTACGCGCCGTAAACGATGTCAGCTTGGAGGTCGCGGCGGGTTCGATCACCGCACTGATCGGCCCAAACGGCGCGGGCAAGACCACCATGTTCAACCTGATCGGCGGCTATCAGCCGCTCGACCGTGGCACGATCCGCTTCGCCGGCCGGGATATCGAGCGCCTCCTGCCGACCGAGATCGCGGCGCTCGGCGTCGCGCGGACATTTCAAAATCTGCAGCTCATTCCCAACATGACGGTGCTGGAGAACGTGATGTGCGGCGGGCACCGGTTCGGCTCCTCGGGCATTCTGGCAGTGTCGTTAGCATGGCCGAAGGTCGGGCGCGAGGAGGCCGCCGCGCGGGCCAATGCACAACAATGTCTCGGCTTCGTCGGATTGGTTGGCGCCGACAATCGCCATCCCGACATTTTGCCGTTCGGGCATCAGCGCCTAGTCGAGATCGCGCGGGCCCTCATGCTGCGGCCGCGCCTGCTATTGATGGACGAGCCGGCGTCCGGGCTCAACGATACCGAAACAGAGCAACTGTCCGAGTTGATCTTGCGGGTAGCCGCGCTTGGCGTCACGGTGCTGCTAGTGGAACACGACATGCGCGTCGTGATGGGACTTGCCGATCATGTCGTGGTGATGGACCACGGCGAAAAGATGGCCGAAGGATCGACCGGCGCGGTTCGCGCCAATCCCCAGGTCATCGCCGCTTATCTTGGCCAAGAAACCGATGACCGCGCTGTTCGAGCTTGATGGCATCGCCAGCGGCTACGGCCTGGCGGCAGTGCTGGACGACGTGTCGTTGCATATCGACGCCGGCGAGATCGTGGCGCTGATCGGCGCCAACGGCGCCGGCAAGTCGACCTTGCTCAACACGATCATGGGACTGGTTCACCTGCAACGCGGCGACATCCGGTTCGCCGGCCGCAGCGTCGCGCGCCTGCCCACGCCGGATATCGTGCGCGCGGGCCTGATTCAGGTGCCGGAACGCCGTCAGCTGTTCGGTACTATGTCGGTCGAGGAAAACCTGCGCATGGGCGCCTATACGTCCACCAATCAAGGGGCAGTCGCGACGATGCTTGAGGAGCAATTGACGCGCTTTCCCGTGTTGCGCGAGCGGCGCCGTCAGCGCGCCGACACGTTGAGCGGCGGCGAGCAGCAGATGCTCGCGATCGCCCGCGCCATGATGGTGCGGCCGCGCCTGTTGTTGCTCGATGAGCCGTCACTCGGTCTCGCCCCGCTTATCGCGGCGCAAGTACTTGGCGACATCGCCGCATTGCGCGCCGCGAACGGCACCGTTCTGGTGGTCGAGCAAAACGCCCGCGCCGCGCTGACGATTGCCGATCGCGGTTACGTGCTGGAGACCGGGCGCATCACGCTCACCGGCACCGCCGCCGAGCTGACGAACAACCGCGCCTTGCAGGAGGCCTATCTTGGCGGCGAGGGCAACCGTGACGCGATGGAGGATCGAATCCAAATCAAGAAACGGGCGATATTGGGCAGGTAACCCGCTTTGCGGCACGCCGCCAATTGGATGATGCGCGTACGGCCTGTGTTGGTATGTCCTTCATAGGATGGACCGGCTGCTTCCCTTAACTGCCATAGTCTGTGAAGGCCGGGCGACCTGTTCGGTTCGAGTTGAAAGAACAGATCCGCCAAGCGGTTGACGGTCGGCATGAAGCCCGGTGCCTTTCTGATGTAGGCCGCAGTGCTTCTGCGGCGGAACGCGAACGATACAAGCTGGCCATCCGATCTGGACGAACGAGGACTGGCGCGAAACTAGATTACCCTTTGGATAAGTTAATAATTGAAGAATGGACATACGGTGCGCGAAAAAAGCACCAATTATGGTATGCAGCGAATTGTTCGAATTTTGATCGAGTGCGGCATCGTGTTGGCGCTGATTATTGCGGCGCCGGTTCTAATTGCCTTTGCTCTGTTTGATGATCCAAGCCCCAGAATCTCGTGAGCCGAACCGGGGACTGCGCAAATTTTGGAACGTATCCTGACCCGCCCCCCGATTTTTGGACCGGAAGTAGCTGGAAAATTCTAATTTGCCTACCTGGTCGGGGCGAAGGATTTTCCATGAAGAAGTCGCGGTTCAATGATCAGCAAATCGCGTAACATACTGCATCGAGCTGAGGGGGCGCGGCGGTCGGGGAGCTTTGCCGGAAGGCGGGGATGGGCCGAGCGATCTACTACAGCTGGCGCAACAAGTGTTTCCTAACTAATGGCTATCGTCGGAATCATGTGCTCTTTCGGCGCGAGAGATTAGCGCGCACGTTGTCAGCCGGACACTCCGGGCCGTGGGGCACGAGCCACGGATTATGCCAGCGATCCACGTCAAACCCTTCGTGAAGGGACAGAAGAACGATGACAACGATGGCGCGGCAACCGCCGAGGCAGCGGTGAGACCGAACCTTCGCGTTATTCCAGGAGAAGAACCCAAGATCATCTGGAACCGCAGGGTTGTCATCGCGTCGCGTCCAGTCCCGGCGGTATGGTGTAGGAACCGCGACCAGACGATGCGCCGCTATTTTTTCTTCGCGGCCTGATATTTCGCGGTGCAAGCGTCCATATCAACAAACCACTGTTTTACAGCCGGATCGCCGACATCGCCCGAATGGGTGAGATAGACCGGCAGCAGCCCAAGTCGGTCAACGTCGGCCTTAGGCGGCGGAGGATGCTGCTTAGCGCAATCCGTGATTGCGTGAAAATCGTAGTCGCGCCCGACGCCTAAAGTCTCGCATCCGGCGAGACACAAAAAAATCCCCAGAAGTGCCACATACTTCACGCCCATCATAAGGTGCTCCCCACAGGTAGCGCTATCAACATGTAAAGCGCTATCGTTCCGCCAAAGAGCACTCCCACTTGTGCAATAGGGGAGCCTTCCACTGGTAGGAATTTCGGCTGGCCGGGACCAAGCCCTCTAAAACAATCAAACAGCAAGCTTGGGGAAGGGGCAACGCTTAAAACTTTCCGGGCCCATTCCGGTCATCGCCCAACGGCCACGCCGGCGCGATTGACCCCAATCCGGCCATCGCGGTTCGTCATTAAGCCCAATAGTCGGTATTGATCTGCTTCGTCTGCTGCTTTGACCGAGCGCGGGAGCGCTATCCCCGCCGTTGGGCCTGCTGACTTCATCCCCATCGATTTCGATCGCCCATCGCTCGAAATCGACCGCCATACCTTCCAGTTCCGCCGCATGGGCATGTTCGGCATGCCTTACGGTTCCGCTAAGCCTTCCTACCCAGAAACCCTTGCGGCGTGCCGCCAGCGGGCCACATGGTGCAAACGCATTACTGCCTCTTCTCGAGATGAATGGGAGCGGGAGATGGTTCTCTACATCGCCGCTAAGTGGCGTTCTCTTGCGGACGAGTACGAAGCAGTTGGACGGCTGGCGTCTCAGCGCAGCTTCCTCGGCATAAGCGGTGGCGGTTTCTTAGAGCGCTGATGGTGATGCATGTAGACTTCCATTATCAGGCACGTCATCAACGTTCCGGCAATAAAGCCGACGATAACTAGGAAGGCATCATGGAAGGGGAACATGATGAAACTCCGGTCAGTGAGTAATGCACTCGGTTCAGTGGGTGATGGACTCGCTATAGACACCCGCAAAGCGATGATGCCAATGGCCCCGCTGCCAAGGCCAAATCCTGGCGCAGATGCGGTTGCCGTTGGAGCAGCCCTAGGCGCTGCAATCGGAACCCACGTCACAAATCCGGTTGTTTGTGTCCCTGGTGCGGCAGTCGGCGCCGCAATAGGTGGACGAACTGGTGCCGCCGTTGGAGCCGCCTCAACACCGCCGCCGGCCACTCACTATCCGGCGCATCCGCCACCGCCCCGGCTATTCGAAGAAAACGGATGCGGTGACTCGTCCGGCTCCGGCTACGGCGGGAACGCCGTGGACCTCGGGTCGTTGGCACGGGCAGACCGGAACGCCGGGGAGGCGGGTAAGATGGCCGGTGGCAGGTTTCGGCTTATCTCCGTCAGGCCAAGCGGCAGGGTCCTTCCCCGCGACATGCGCCGCCCGTTGCCGAACCTGACAGTGGGACCGCGCAGTTAATTGAGACCCTATAGGGCGCTGGCTTCGGCTGGGCTTTCCTTGCTCACCGCCCCTGTCGATGCATGGCGAACCGCCGGGATTTGGCCCGAGATATTCCGAGGTCAATGTCAAATTCTGAAGTCCGCCCATAACATTAGATATCAAACAGATTGCAATTCATCGCTGTATTAGTAACCTGCCCCCGCTTGCCGGAGAGGAAGCGGAAGCTATCGTGGCGCGAGACGATGAACACACCATCCCGACGCTGCCCTTGGCGCGAAGCCTCGGCTATCACCTACGCACGCTTGACCGAGACATGGAGCGTGCTGTTGCAGCGCCGGCTGGGCCCGGTCGGCGGCACCTTCCCCCAATGGCGCTATCTTGCGGGAATTGTGGGAGGAAGACGGGCTGTCGCAGCGTGAATTGAGCGACCGCGTCGGCCGCCAAGCCGCGACGACCGTCACCGCGCTGCGCATCCTGAAGCGGAGCGGCCTGATCCGCATCGCGCCGCGCCAAGGAAGACCGGCGCAAGCGGCGCGTGTTTCTGACGGCCAAGGGGCGTGCGCTCAATGAATCGCTTATGCCACTGATCATCGAGATCGAAGAGCCGCGTGCTGAACGCGGTCGTCCGACGCCGAGCTGGCGAGCTTCAAGCGGACGCTGGCGCGGATGCAGGAGAATATCGACGCCGAAATCCTAAACCAGAACCGCACCGCCCGCACGCGCCTGTGGCAGTTGATGAAGGAGACGCGTTCGTCGGTCGCAACGGGGGCCGCCAAGCGGCGATCGGGCTTGAGGAAGGCAGCATGCGGGACTTGACGAATTCACAGGCAAAGTGGCGTTGGTCACCGGCGCGGGCGCCGGGCATCGGCCGGTCGATCGCGTTCGAATGGGCGGCGCACGGCGGCACTGTCTTGGTGACCGATATCGACGAGGCGTCGGCGACACGCGGTTGCGGCCGAGATCGGCGGTCGCCGCGGACGCGATGCCGCTCGACGTCAAGAATCTGGACGAGATCCGCGAGGCGGTCGCCGCGTCGGTACGCGTCGGCGGCGGGCTCGACGCGCTGTTCAACGTCGCCGGCATCAACATCCCGCGCAATGTCGAGGAGATGGACGAGGCCGAATGGTATTCGGTGCTGGACACCAACCTCACCTCGATCTACCGCACCTGCAAGTTCGCCATTCCCGAGATGCGCAAGCGCGGCGGCGGCGCCATCGTCAATGTCGCGTCGGTCGCCGGCATCCTCGCCGAGAATCGCTGCGGCGCGTACAGCGCGTCGAAAGGCGGCGTGATGCTGCTGACGCGCAACCTGGCGATGGATTTCGCCAAGGACAATATCCGCGTCAACGCGGTGTGCCCCGGCTCGACGCGCACGCCGCGCCTCGAAAAATACTGGCAAAAATCGCCGACCGGAAAGAGCGAGATCGCGGTACTGGCGCCGATGCGGCGCTCGGCCGAACCCGAAGAGATCGCCAAGCCAGCGATCTTCCTCGCCTCGTCCGACGCCTCCTACATCACCGGCGCGAGCCTCGTGGTCGATGGCGGGCTCAGCGCCGGGCTCAACGTGCCGACCTTCGAAAGGATGTAGCGATGCGCAACGACACCGCGCTCGATATCCGCTGGCCCGCCAAGTTCAACGAAATACCGAAAGAGGTGTTTCACCGCGCCGATGTTTACCGGCTGGAGCTGGAGCGCATTTTCCACGGGCCGGAATGGCATCCGGTCGCGCATGTCGCGGAGATACCGGCGCGCGGCGACCTCAAGACCGGCTATGTCGGCGCGGTGCCGGTGCTGATCGTGCACGGCGACGACGGCATCGTGCGCGTGTTCCAGAATTCCTGCGCCGCATCGCGGCACGCAGCTCAAGACCTGCGCGCGCGGCAAGGCCGACAAGATCGAATGCCCCTATCATCGCTGGACCTACAATAATCGCGGCGATCTGGTCGGCGTGCCGGGCATGGGCGACTTCCCCAAGGAGTTCCGCAAGGAGGATTACGGTCTGCGCGTGCTGCGCTCCGGCGAGGTATGCGGCCTGATCTTCGTCACGCTGAGCGACGAAGCGCCGCCGCTCGTAGACTATCTCGACAACACGGTCGAGCATATCGCGCGCGCGATGGGCGGCGACGGACGCCTCAAACTGCTCGGCTATCAGAAGGTCAGCTTTCGCGACAAACTGGAAGGAATACAGCGACAACGAGGGCTATCATGGCCCGCTGTTGCACGCCGCCTTCCGCATGCTGAAATTCGCGCAAGGCGAGGGCGTGCAGTTCATGACGCCGCACGCGCACAAGGTGAACAGCGCGACGCTCGCGGTGCCGGAGCCGAACTTCATCGAGGACGGGTCGGTGGTCGAAGGCCGCGATCCCAAGCTGCCGCCGCACAACATCATCGTCAGCCTGTTCCCGGTGACGATCATCACCCGCAACCTCGACGTGATCAGCGATCCGCTATGCGACGCCGATCTCGCCCGACGAGACCGAGGTGCATTACGCCTATTTCGCCCATGCCGACGACGATGCCGAGCTGGTGCAGCACCGCATCCGCCAGGCCTCGAACCTGATCGGGCCGAGCGGCTTCATCTCGCTCGAGGACGGCGCGGTGTTCAACCGCCTCCATGTCGGCTCCGCCAGCGACGGCAATGTCGCATTCCAGAAGGGCGTGCGCGGGCCGATCGCGGCGCCCTACACGCTCGACAAGGGCGACGAGGCCGGCAATCTCATTCGCTGGGAGCATTACCGGCAGGCGATGGGGTTCGCGCGTGATTGACGCCGACACCGTCGCCCGCATCGATGCGCTGCAGCTCCGCTACGCCCGCGCGCTCGACACGCGCGACATGACGGGTTGGGCGGGGTGTTTCGGCGAAAGCGGCAGCTATATCTGTATCGCGCGCGAGAATGTCGAGCAGGAATTGCCGGTCGCGATCATGATGGACGACAGCCTCGCCCGCATCCGCGACCGCGTCACCTACATCGCCAAGGTCTGGGCGGGCACGTTCGAGGATTACCAGACCCGGCATTTCGTGCAGCGGATCGAGTGCGCGCCGCGCGGCGCCGACCGGTTCGCGGTCGAAAGCAATTTCATGGTCGCGTACACCGGCGCGCGCGGCCGTTCGGAAATCCTGGTCGCCGGCACCTACGAAGACGAGATCGAGCTCGGCCGCGGCGAGGCCAAGTTCCGCGCCAAGAAGGCGATCCTCGATACCGTCACCACGCCGCGTTATCTGGTCTATCCGGTCTAGGAGGCGCGATCATGTCGCTCGTCTGTCTCAGTCCCAACGGCGTCGATGTCTATCGCACCGCCGACGCGCCCGACGACATTCTGGTCGCGACCACCGACGGCGTCGCGCGGGTCAAGCGCGACGGCGAAACCTGGCGCGCGCGACACGGCGGACTGAAAGGGCTTGCATATCAGCTCGCTGATGCGCGATCCGCGCGGCCATCTGTTCGCCGGCATTCACGGCGTCGGCCTCTATCGCTCGCGCGACGACGGCGCGACGTGGCAACTGGCGCGCAACGGCATCGCCGAGGATCATGTCTTCTCGCTGGCTTGCCGCGAAACCAAGACGGGCGTCGAGCTTTATGCCGGCACCGAGCCGGCGCATCTCTATCGCAGCACCGATGACGGCGAGCATTGGCAGGAGCTGCCGGGCGTGCGCGACGTCGCCAGCGTCGCGGAATGGAACTTTCCGGCGCCGCCGTTCCAGCCGCACGTCAAGCACGTCGCGTTCGATCCGCGCGACGAGCGCGTGCTCTATGTCTGCGTCGAGCAGGGCGCGCTGCTCAAAAGCGACGATGGCGGCCGGACGTTCCGCGACGTGCCGTTCCAGGACAAGAGCTACGTCCTCAACAAGGACACGCATCGCGTCATTTTCAATCCGCGCAATCCCGACGAGATCTTCCTGCCTGGCGGCGACGGCATCGCCACCAGCCGCGACGCCGGCAAGAGCTGGCGGCATCTCACCACGCCGCAAATGCGCGTCGCCTACCCCGATCATTTCTATGTCTCGCCCGAGGATGATGGCGTGCTCTTCGCCGCGGGCGGCGGCGATCCGCCCAATGTCTGGCGCGAGACCGGCGACGCCCGCTCCGCGATCGTCACCAGCCGCGACAACGGCGAAAGCTGGGCGCGAGATCGCGGGCGGACTGCCGATGTCGCTGCCCGGCAATATCGAGGCGGCGACCATGGCGCAATGGCCCGGCGGCTTCGGCTTCGTCGCCGGCACCACCGACGGCGAGGTTTACGCGAGCTTCGACAAGGGCGCGCACTGGCGCCGGATCGCGAGCGGCCTCGCGCGCCGTGTCGAAATGCGTCCACGCCCGCAACCTCGCCATGGGCCGGGCCAAAGTCCGTGAAAAAGCGAATGCCTAGAGGAAGGAACGTCTCATGCTGACGCGCGAGATGAACGAACGTCTGACCCGGGTCGGGCCGGGCACGCCGGGCGGCGAGCTGTTGCGCCGCTATTGGCATCCGATCTATCCCGGAGGCAAAGCTGCGCGACAATCCGGTCGCGAAGGTGCGCATCCTGTCCGAGGACCTGGTGCTGTTCCGCGATCGCGGCGGCCGGCTCGGCCTGGTGCAGGAACGCTGCCCGCACCGCATGACCAGCCTCGCGGTCGGCATTCCCGAGCCCGAGGGCCTGCGCTGCTGCTATCACGGCTGGCTGTTCAACGCCGAGGGCAAATGCCTCGAGCAGCCGCTCGAGCCGGGCGGCACCAGTTTCAAGGACAAGATCGAGATCACCGCCTATCCGGTGCAGGAACTGGGCGGCCTGATCTGGGCCTATCTCGGGCCGAAGCCGGCGCCGCTGCTGCCGCGCTGGGATTTGTTCGTCCGCAAGCACGGTTTCCGCCAGATGGTCGGGCATCAACTGCCGTGCAATTGGCTGCAATGCATGGAGAATCGCGGCGATCTCGGCCACGCCGTTTATCTGCACGGGCGCCTGTTTCAATATGCGCTCGAGCGCGAGGGCCGCCTCACCGACGATCCGAAGGCGCGCTACAACGTGATGGTGAAGACGCAAGCCGAAGCGCTGGCGCGCGGCGTCACCACCAAGTACCGCCCGATCGCACAACAAATACGGCTTCACCAAAGGCATGCTGAATAGCGACCAGAGCGAGGATGCGCGCTCCTGGACGGTCGGCGTCAACCCGATCCTGTTCCCGTACCTGCTCGCGTTCGGGCCGGAAGGCGGCGACAAGCGCATCCGCAAATCCTATCAGTTCGGCGTGCCGATCGACGACACGCACACCTGGCACGTCAATTATTTCTGCTATGTCGTGCCGGAGGAAATCCCGATCCCGCACCAGGATTTCGTGCCCTATGCCGAAGTGCCGCTGCAGAAGCCGAACGGCGAATACCGGCTCGACTATGTGCTCGGCCAGGACATGGTGGCGTGGGCCGAGCAGGGCGCGATCACCGACCGCTCGCAGGAACATCTCGGCGCCAGCGACGCGCTGGTCGTCGCCTATCGCAATCTCTTGCGCGAGCAGATCGACCTGGTCGAGGCGGGCCAGGAGCCGATGAATGTGTTCCGCGATCCGGCGGAGATCGACAGTCCCGAATTGCGGATTCCCGGCAACGAGACCGGCGATGCGCCGATGCGCGACACGATCCTCGGCGCGTCCGTCACCTATCGCGAGAACTATCACAAGATCTCGAAAGGCGGCTGGCCCTATATCGACGACGATTCCGACCGCTACTGTCCCGACCGCGAGATCATCCTCGACCTGTTCCGCAAGGTCGAGGAACTGAACGCGCGGCAGAAGGAAAAGGTCTGACGCCGCGAGGCCGCCCGTGAAGCGCCGCACACTTGGCCGCACCGGATTGACGGTGCCGGAGATCGGCTTCGGCTGCGGCCCGACCGCCGGCCTGATGGTGCGCGGCACGCCGGAGCGAGCGGCGCGCGGCGGTGGCGCGGGCGCTGGAACTCGGCATCGACTATTTCGACACGGCGCCGGTCTATGGCGACACGGTGTCGGAGGCGCATCTTGGCGAAACGCTGCGCGCGCTCGGCGCCACGCCGACCGTCGCCACCAAGGTCGCGCTCGAAGCGCACGATTTCGGCGATATTCGCGGCGCCGTGATCCGCTCCGTCGAGGCCAGCGCCGAACGGCTTGGCGTCCCGATCGCGCTGATCCAACTTCACAACCGCGTCGGCTTCGCAGCGCGCCGACAAGGCCGAGTACGGCACCGGCGCGCTTGCTCACCGTCGACGACGTGTTAGGCCCGGGCGGCGTGGTCGAGGCGTTCCGCGCGCTGCGCGATCGCGGCCTCGTGCGGTTCTTCGGCTGCTCGGCCTATGGCGGCGATCCTGCCGCGGTCGCGCGGCTGATCGACAGCGGCGCCTTCGACACGATCATCGTCAATTACAGCATGCTCAACCGCACGGCGTGGGAGCCGGACGCGAGCGTGCGCGCGCAACTATGGCGGCGCCGGCAAGCGCGGCCGCCGCGTCCGGCATGGGCGTGATCGGCCTGCGCGTGCTCGAAGGCGGCGCGCTCGCCGACAAGGCCGAGCGCGCGGTGCGCTTCGCCTTGTCGAACCACGAGCTCGCGACCGTGCTGATCGGCTTTTCCGACCTGGCGCAGATCGAAGCCGCCGCGCGTTACGCGGCCGACGAAAAAATACCGGGGAGCGTCCGATGAAGTTATTGCTGGTCGCCGTTGCCGCGCTGCTTGCCGTCTCGACCGCGTGGGCCGGCGAGAAATCCGTCAAGATCGGCGTGCTGACCGACCTGACGAGCTTCGCCTCGCGCAGCGCCGGCCAAGGCTCGGTCGACGCCACCAAGATCGCGGTCGCGGATTTCGGCGGCACGGTGCTGGGCAAGCCGATCGAGGTCATGGTCGCGGACATGCAATCGAAGCCCGATCTCGCGGTCGAGATCGCGCGGCGTTGGTACGAGCGCGAGAATGTCGATCTCATCGTCGACGTGCCGAATTCCGCGGCGCGCATTGGCGATCCGCGGACTCGCCACCGCCAACAAGCGCCTGTTCATCCCGACCATCGCCGCCAGCGCCGCGATCACCGGCAAGGGCTGCTCGCCGTTCACCATCCATTGGGTGGTGAACAGCACGGCGATTTCGCGCGCCTTCGTCAGCGCGCTGACCGATGACGGCGCCAAGACCTGGTTCCTGTTGATGCCCGACTACGCCATCGGCAAGGCGTTCGCGGCCGACGCGCAGAAATACATCCAGAGCGTCGGCGGCAAGGTCGTCGACACGGTGTATTTCCCGGTCAACAACAGCGACTTCGCGCAGTTCGTGCTGCGCGCGCAGCAATCGGGCGCCGACGTCATCGCGACCGGCGCGATCGGCCGCGATCTCTCCAACCTGATCAAGCAGGCCAACGAGTTCGGCGTGCTGCCGTCGTCGAAGCAGCGGCTGGCGGCGTTCGTCATCACCGTCTCGGAAATCCACGGCACCGGCCTGCCGATCATGCAGGGCGTCTGGGCGATGCAGGATTTCTATTGGGACCAGAACGACCAGACCCGCGCCTTCGCCAAAAAATTCTTCGCCGTCGAGAACCGCATGCCGGACTTCACCCATGCCGGCAATTATTCGGCGGTGATGGCCTATCTCAACGCCGTGAAGGCGGCCGGGCACCGACGATGCGGCCGACGGTGGTGGCGCGGCTGAAACAGGGCAACTGTGCCGCGCTTCGGCGAGCCGTCCACGATCCGCGCCGACGGCCGCGCCCTCTTCAATGTCGAGCTCTATCGCGTGAAGTCGCCTGCGGAATTGAAAGGGCCCGTGGGACGTGCTCAAGCCGGTGAAGGAAATCGACGCGAGCAAGATTTTCGATCCGATCAATCCCGCAGTGCGAACTGGCGACGCGCCAAATAGGCGGAGGGAGGCGAGCCATGTTCTTACGCAATCGCTGGTATGTCGCCGCCTTCGCCGCGGACGTGACGGCGGCGCCGGTGGCGCGTACGATCTGCGGCCAGGCGGTTGTGCTGTTCCGCGCCGCCGACGGCAAGGCGGCGGCGCTCGAGGATCGCTGCATCCATCGCGGCATGCCGCTGTCGCAAGGCGGCGAGATCGACGGCGACATCATCCGTTGCCCCTACCACGGGCTCGAATTCGACGGCGGCGGCGCGTGCCGCAAGATTCCGGGACAGGAACAGGTCCCGGCCGGCGCGCGCATCGCCAGCTTTCCGCTGGTCGAGCGCAACGCGCTGCTATGGATTTGGCCGGGCGACGCGGCGAAGGCCGACCCCGCCGCCATTCCCGAGCATCCATTACCACGACGATCCGCGCTGGGAATGGCGGCCGATCTTTCTCGACATCGAATGCGATTGGTCGCTGCTCAACGACAATCTGCTCGACCTGACACATCTCGGCTTCGTCCACAAGAGGACCATCGGCGGCGACCCGGCGGCGCATGCCAATGCCGAGATGCGGGTCGAGCGCAAGGATGGACAGGTGCATGTCACGCGCTGGCTCGCCAACACCGAGCCGCCGCCGTTCTACCGGCTCGGCCATGCCTTCGCGGGCAAGATCGACCGCTGGCAGGAAATCGAGTTCCGGCCCGGCCTGGTGCGCATCTGGACCGGCGGCACCGACGCCGGCACCGGCGCCTATGAGGGCAGGCGCGAGGGCGGCGTGCAGTTCATGGGCTTCCACGGCATCACGCCGCAGACCGGAACCTCCTGCTATTACCATTTCACCCAGTCGCGCAATTTCCGCCTCGGCGAGCCGGAGCTGGACGAGCGCATTCACCAGGCCGCACTGGCAACGCTGCTCGAGGACAAGGCGGTGCTCGAAGGCCAGCAGGCGCGCATCCTCGAAAATCCGGCGCGCGGCTTCATCGACATCAAGGCCGATGCCGGCGGTCTGCAAGGCCGGCGCCTGGTCGCGCAATTGCTCGGCGAAGAAGCGGCACTGGGAGGGGAGACGATGCTGCTGCGGAATAACTGGTACGTCGCGGCGTGGAGCGCGGAGCTTGCGCCTGGCAAAATCCTGGCGCGGCGCGTCTGTGGCCAGGCGCTGGCGCTGTTCCGCGCCGCGGCCAGCGCGGTCGCGGTGCTCGAGGATCGCTGCATCCATCGCGGCATGGCGCTGTCGCAAGGCGGCGAATGCGAGGGCGACATCATCCGCTGCCCCTATCACGGGCTGGAATTCGATGCGCGCGGTATGTGCACCAAGATTCCGGGCCAGGATCAGATACCGGCCGGCGCGAAGGTCATCGCATTTCCAGCCGTGGAGCGGGACGCGATGATTTGGGTTTGGGTCGGCGATGCCGACAAGGCCGACGCCGCGATGATCCCGTCCTACCCCTATCACCACAATCCGGCCTGGGTCTGGACGCGCGATACGCTGGAGGTGAACGCCGATTGGCGGCTTCTGACCGACAATCTGCTGGACCTCAGCCATCTCCAATATGTCCACCGCAAGACCATTGGCGGCAATCCGCAGGAGGACGCGCAGGCCAAGCTCAGCGCCGCGCGTGACGGCAACCGCGTCACAGTGGCGCGTTGGCTCCTGGATTTACCGGCGCCGCCGTTCCACAAGGCGATGTGCGGCTTCACCGGCAATGTCGACCGCTGGCAGGAGATCGAATTCCGGCCCGGCTTCATCCAGTTCTACTCGGGCGCAACCGACGCCAATACGGGCGCCTATGGGGGTCGGCGCGACGGCGGCATGCATCTCCGCCATCTCCACTGCATCACGCCGGAGACCGAAACGCGGACGCGCTATCTCTTCTCGGTCGCGCATAATTTCCGCATCGACGATGCCGCGCTGACGCAACGCATGCATCAGCTCGCGGCGGCGACATTCCGAGAGGATCAGACGCTGCTCGAAGTACAACAGAAGCGGCTTGCCGAAGACCCGGACCGCGCCTTGCTGGATACGCGCAACGATGTCGGCACGGTTCACGCGCGCCACATCGTCACCGAGCTGGCCGCCAAAGAAAGTGCCTCACAAAAAAATTCATGACAGTGACGATGGTCCACTGATGGCACGCCCTGCCTTAAGAAACTGGGCAGAGCATTCCGGCTCCGCCCGAGCATTTCGGACCTTAACCTGATCCGCGATCGCAAGTGGGTCCTTCACCGATGCAACAGCAGCACATACCGCGTCTGTCGGCATCGTGGTGAACGTCAATTCGCACACGTGCTAACGGGATTGCGATTTTCGCTTTCCCAACCGCGTCGTGGTCGGCGCTAACAAGACAATGCGCGCCAGCCGTTCGATCCGCGAGACGAAGAGCGATCGCATCACCTACGACGGCCTAACCGATCCGGACAATGCGTCTTTGAGATTTAGCCGCGAAAATTCGAGCAAGTCTCGAACTGATCGACCGTTTACGTGGATAATGGCTCGTCTTCGGAACGGCTAGTTACAGGTCGTGAACCCTGTATGGTCCAGCGACGCCGTGTTAACGCAGATCACGGGGCGCGGCATAACTAACGCCTGGGCACTCGATGCGGATGTCCCCGGGCTTGTTGGCTGCGCGTGTATAGCAGCCAAGCATTCCGTATTTGCCTGATTTGTCTCGGTGCGCGTACAGGCTGCCGCAACCGGCATGGGCACCACCTTGGTCTTTTGTGTTGTCTCAGCCGATTGTAGCTGACGGCCTATAGCCGACTGCAGCTGACGCACCGTGCCGCAGCCCGTGAGAGCCAACACCACCAGCGCAATGGCTCCGATTTTGAACACGCTTTCCCCCACATCCTAGCTATAGTAGGGCAAGTTGCGCGCGATTGTCGACCACTCAATAATTAACGAATTGCCCTTAAGTGCGCTATTTTTGCCGAGCTGTTTCTTGCACCGCGCCGCTTGTGTTGCCGCGCACCTTCTAAGCCATCTCCTGCTGAGATTTTGGCGCAGATTTCGAACCTGCGGCGCCACGCGGCGCGGCCGCGCTGTTCGTTCTATTTCGGCGGTCCTATATTTTTTCCGCCTATCGCAAGAAGTAAATGTCTTCTGGCAACCATCTGGATGGCACTAGCCTCAATGTAGGGGATAGGCATACATCAACCCGCCATCGTTCCGGAGCGCTTTACGGCCTTGTGGCAGTACGGTGACCCTGCGACTGTGTCCTGTCGCCGCCGGTAACCCTCCTTGTAGTTGCGGTTGCGCCAGAAGCCGCCGCGCTTCGTTGAACTCGATGGTGACCGGCGCGTAGGGTTTGCCCATCAACAAAAAAAATCGCAAAGCTAAGTATCTGCGAACGGAGGAACGCATGCTTACGCTCAATCAGCTCGCCTTTGCGGCGGGCGCGGTGGTTATTGGTCTTACGCAAATGACGGCGAGCGCGGCAGCGGATGAAACGAAATCCGCTACGCTTTACGGCGATATGAGTTCGGTGACGCAGGACATGCTGAATCGAGCCGGGCACGACGGGAACAATTTCCTGCTCACCAACGGCAATTACTGGCAGCAGCGATTCTATCCGAACCGCCAGATCAATCGAAGCAACGTCGCGAAGTTGCGGCCGGCGTGGATTTTTCAGACCGATATTGCTGAGTCGATGGAGACGTCGCCTTTGGTGGTTGACGGCATCATGTATGTCACCACTTCGTTCGACCATGTCTTTGCGCTCGACGCCCGGACAGGCGAGCAACTATGGGAGTACCAGCAAAAACTTGGGCCGATCACGACCTATTGTTGCGGCCCGAACAATCGTGGTGTCGCGCTTTACAACGACATGGTGTTTCTCGCCACTCTTGATTCCAAGCTCGTGGCACTCGACGCCAAAACCGGCAAAGTGAAATGGCAAACGCAGATCGCTGACCCGGAGCAGGGCTATAGCGAAACGATGGCGCCGACAGCCGTTGAAGGCAAAATTCTCGTTGGCACGAACGGTGGCGAATATGGCATTCGGGGCTTCGTCAAGGCATTCGACGCCAAGGACGGCCACTTAATCTGGACCTTTTACACCATTCCCGAAAAGAATTTTGGCGTATGGGCGGACAAGGATGCGACCGGCCGCGACATGCATCGCGACATCGCGGTGGAAAAGGCCAACGCGCCGCAAGCCAAGGAACTCTACAAGCGATTAGGTGGCGGCGTGTGGCAAAATCCGTCGGTTGACCTAGCGACGCGGCGCATCTACTTCGCCGTCGGAAATCCATCGCCCGATCTCGATGGCGCGGCCAGGCCGGGCGACAATCTCTACACGGACTCGCTTGTATCGGTCGATCTCGACACCGGGAAATATGTCTGCCATTTCCAATATATCGCGCACGATCTCTGGGATCTCGACGCTGTGAGCCCGACAGTGCTAGCCGAGGCAAAAGACAAAGATGGGAAGATGGTTCCGGTGGTGATGCAGGCTGGCAAGACCGGCCATGTTTACGTCAACAAGCGCAGCGATTGCAGCCTGATCCGCTTCTCTGAAGCGATGGTGCCGCAGGAAAACATGTGGACCCTACCTACTTCGACCGGCGCCCGCATGTTGCCGGGTGCTAACGGCGGCGTAGAATGGTCGCCGATGGCTACGAACCCATTCCTTGGGCTTACGTATGCCATCAATCTACACCAACCGATGACCTATACCGTCACCGGCGCGCCTTATCCCAATGGCAAACTGTGGCTCGGGGGTGCCTTCGCCGTGATTCCGACGGAGGCACAGTGGGGCAATATTTCCGCGGTCGACTACGACACCGGCAAGATCCGCTGGCAGGTCAAGACCCCGCAACCCATGATCGGCGGCATCCTCGCCACTTCGGGTGGGTTGGTATTCACCGGCGAGGGCAACGGCCGTTTCGCCGCCTACGACGCCGCCAATGGCGCGCGGCTATGGCAGTTCCAGGCTGGTGCCGGCGTCAACGCGCCACCTTCGTCCTATACGGTTGACGGCAAACAGTACATTGTCGTTGCGGCTGGCGGCAATGTGCAGCTCAACTATAAGCGCGGCAACGCGATCATCGCGTTCACATTGGCCGAATAGCGGCCCGAGATTGGCAAGTGGAACGGGGCCGCTTGCGGTCCCGTTCTGTTTCGGGCAAACACGACGATGCGAAACTTCGTGCTCACTAGCATGTTGGTGTGGGCCGTTGCATCGACTGGCGAGGCGCAACCGCAAACCATTGAGCAGAAAGCGGCAGTCTGCGCGACCTGCCACGGCGAGAAGGGCATCCCGGCCGACAAAGCCTATCCGGTGATTTGGGGCCAGCATCAAGGTTACCTCTATTTGCAATTGCGCGACTTCAAGTCCGGGGCCCGCAAGAACGAATTCATGACGGTAGTCGTTGCAGATCTCAGCCGCGACGACATGATGGCTCTAGCCGAATATTTCTCGAAAAAGCGGTGGCCCGATCTTGGCCGGAAATCGGCGTTTGATGACGAGATTGCGATCGCAAACCGGGTCAATGTATCGATCGGCTGCACCGGGTGTCATCTTGGTCAGTATCAAGGCGATGCGACGGTACCGCGCCTCGCCGGGCAACAGCACGATTACTTGCTCAAAACCATGCGAGATTTTCGCAGCGGCGCCCGCGCTAACAATCCCGGAATGACCGATCTGATGAAAGTCATGCCCGAGGCAAATTTAATCCCCGAGGCCGATTTTCTGGCTGGTCATTAGGATTGGCCCTTTGCTCTAGGGCGCGCCAGCTTGGCGTTTGCGCATGTGCCATTCCGTGACGGGTATCACGCCTCGGTTCGGCCCTGTTGCGCGTCTTGGTTCTTCTGCTTTTTTTGACTCGACGGCAGCTTCGTCAACATTTTCCGTGGCGCCGGTCTGTTGTACATTGGAAAGTGGTGCCACGAGGCGACGTCTGCGCTTCGGGGCAGCGTTGTTCGCTAGGCTTTTCGTGCGGACCGGCCTGCTCGATACGCGGGCAGTGTCGGCTCCGTTGCCTTAAAATTTTTGGTGCAGGAGGAACGCCCGATTGGCGTGGTTGTCTCATTTGGTAGGAAAGATCTTGCCAGATGCGAGGATTCCCATGATCACGCGATTTCTCGGTCTAGGTTTTGTATTGATGAGTTTGGCCGCTACAAGCGCTTGCTCGTTTTTGCCCGAATCACAAGCGTCGCTCACGCGGGCGGCTCCCGCGCTCGAGTACTCGCCGGCCACCGGCCTGACCTCCAATGTGCCTATGATTGCGCCGTAACGTTTGACCTGGCGGGCAATAACGATGGCGTCCTCGGGTCATCGCCAATGAGTTCCGAGCAACGCCGCACGTATTTTACCGAATGGGCGCTCGCCATCTCTGCGACTTGTGACGACGCTCAGCGCCACTGACGCTCAGCGCAACTGCGGTCGCGCCGGCAGCACGGGGCATGGTTGTTTGGGGGAGCGGGGAAATTCAATGCCGCTTGAGCGGTATCAGCTTCCGGCACGGGCGTACGTATTACAAACAGAAGTTTCTCGATCAGATTTTGGCGGACTGCTGCGGTAGAGCAACCGCCATGGCATCGCGAGCGATGTGTTTGTCCAGCCCAGACACAGGTAAGTCATCAAAGGAAGTTTTCTGATGCAGTCTGACGGTCCCGGTAACCGTCGCGGACACCGTGCCGGTGGCGGGATCGAGATCAAATCGTAACGCAGCTTCCGTTTCATTCCGGTTAGCGATTTTTCTCAACTGATAAAAGAGGGAGCGCTGGCTGTTGCCCGAAATTCTGAGACGGTCTTCGACACAGATCGGGAGTACTTCTTTACGCACGAACTCACCGCCGACGGATATTACAGCGCGGGCACTTTCACGATGTCGAGACGCCCATTCCAAAATCCGGCCGGCCGGTGCTGACGCGAACGGCCTCCATTTCCACGCTATCGTTTGGAAAATCGGACCGCGTGCATCGACGTGCCCGCTCCGGCGCAGACGTAACGGCAACGTCGTGGGCGCCTCGAGGCTCAGCAGCCCTGAGGCCGGCTCGGTACTCCAGAGTGCGCGAGTAGCGTCCGAGGTTCAATTTTTTTGGCCGGCACATCGGGACCGAAACCATATTCCGCCCATTCCAAAGGGCAGGGGGCACGGTTCTCGACCGGACCGCGAGCACGTTCCTATCCAAAGTAGATTTTGGAACGCGACGCCGACAGCGAATGGGCGCCGATGCATGTCGGCAGGGAGTTGCGAACGGCTGTCGCCCTTAAACCCATACGCGATCGCCTGTCGGTAACCCGGATAATCCGCAGCTTAGCTAAACTGACCTTTAGGACTCCGGGCGCGCGCTAAACGGCCAAGCAACATTATTCTCAGCTATCCCGGTATTCAGGGTAGTGCCGCGTTCCGAAGCAGAGCTGAGCGCCGACCTGTCGCGAGAATCGGTAACGCTGACGGCGCCGATCGCGCCAACGGCGAGCAGCGCTGTGATCAACGCATATTCGAGCGCGATCAGGATCGTACCCTGTACTATAGTTTGTGTCCTCTTGATGATCATCATTATGGCCAACCTTTGCTTTCTTCCAATTGCATAACGCTTTCTCACAATGAGTCGGTTGCTTAGGGGGCGCGGCAAAATCGTGGTCAAAAGGGGGAGTCTGAAGCGATAGTCGCAACGCTTTGCTGGATCTGTAAGTTCGGCGCGGCTAATGACACGCAACCGGTGCGCCTCACCGCAAATGGATCGCGTCTAGTGAGAGGGCAGGCAGCCGCGGTGCCGCCCGCAGTCGAATTTTGGGCCAGATGCTTTCATCGTCTTTTTTTTGGGCCTAATAGCGTGCGGCATAATGCGAGGCGACTTTGAAGCTCACGAACGATAAAGACGTTCCATCACCGGACGGCCGAATCTCCTGGGCAAGGTCGCGGATAGGCGAAATCCTCTCGCTTGCATAAAACCACCATCCTGCGTCGTTTAGGGAGTAGTACGGCGAGTAACGGTCGGCCAGATCCGCGGTTTGGGTGAGAGCGGACAGCTGATTGTCAAGAGCGACTGGTTTGCCGTTGAGATTGACCACCGTGATTGCGTGGTCGACGTCGTTGTATGCATCATGAATCACGACGAATAGAATCGCGTCTTCACCAACGCCAAATTCGCGGAGCGCCAGATATTTCGCTATTGCAAAGTCCTGACATTGTCCGCCATGCGTCAGGAACTCGTATGGCGTCTCCCAGTACGACGGATCGCCCCAATTTGATTCGGCAGTGACATAGGCAACGCGATTGAAGAAATCGTTGACCCGCTCGATCCTTTCCTCGAAAGGCAGGTTAGCGAGTTCGGCGATGAGATGCTGCCAAAGCATAGGTGCGCAAGTCGTCTCCCTGCCAGCGTCACAAAACTGCGTGGGATTCGCCCGCTGCTCAGCGAAGCGGTCGATCACCTTTTGCCAACGTGGGAACGAGTGCGTTACGACAGGCGCCAGCGCATGATAACCGAACAAGCCTTCAGCAAATCCGGGTTCCGGCGCTTGGACAATCGAAGGTGCCGTCTGCAGCGCGGAATCGGCTTGCGGAATGTCGGTCCAAGAAGACGTGCCTGCGAAAACAGGCTTGCCGGTTGTAGTTACAGCTAGAGCGAGTAGGGCAGCCAAACGGATGGCCAACGGGAATATTTTTGTCATCCTTATCCTCGTTCGGTATCCCCGCTATCTCTTTCGAGACCGGAGGCTTTGCGTCCCCGAGTCGCCTCGGGTTTGCCGTTTCGTGAGGTGGCCGAATTACCGGCCACGTGACGGTGCTATCTAAGCAGGTGACCGTTAAGCAGGGGTAAAGTCGCGTCGAGCTTCCAAGATGCGGAACCGTGAAACGTGTCGCGCACAAAGATGCGCACGATGTGACATCGGGGCTGGGCGCGAATCTGACGCTATTGAATCCTGCAGTTGGATCTTCTGTTCAGTTTTGAAGGAACACCGACCGGCCGCATTGGCCGCGGGCCGGTGTCACGAGTGATAGCCTCAAAAAGTCAAGGCAAAGGCAACAAGGGAACCGATTGCTACAGGCAACTTCGCGTTGGTAAACGCCCGCAGTGGGTACCGCCGATTGTTCTCCACAAACGCACTACGGCACGTTTGCAGAGAAATGCTGCTTAACGACCGCCAATGCGAATAGCGCCGCGTCGCCTAGGGCCCCGCATTATCCGTAATCGGTAAGGCCGTCATTGACGATCCGCGATTTTCGGTCGGGTCGGCCGGTGGGTGGCAACCGAATTTCGAGGGCCGACCACACGGCGCCGGTCCAAGCTGGCGCAACACGTCGATGACAGCGGCAAATTCGCCGCAACAGTCGCCTCTGGTCGCCTCCTGCTTGATTTCGTTACACTTGTATCCGCCAGTTAACGCTTTGTTATCGCAATGTCGTCAGCATTTTTTGAAAAATCTCATAAAATTAACGGCTTCGTTGATTTCTGCGGCGTTGGCATGTCGCGTGCACATAAGGGGCGCGTACCGTTCGGACATCCGGGGAGAGAAGCCACGCGAGATTTGACGGATTTTTTACCGGTCGTTTCGACCGAAACCCTAACGGAGGAACTTAAGTTATGAAAAAGCATCTTCTTGTAGCGGCTTCGGCCCTCGTCGTGGGGCTGGGCGTCAGTGGTGGAGCCTTTGCGGGTAATGGTTATGGTAATGGTTATGGTAATGGTAATAGTGACCCGACAAATCAGCAGAACGGTGATGCCGCGGTAGCGGCGTCGATTTAGCTGGGTACGGCCGTCTTCGACCGCGCATCCGGCACGGTGGGCTCTAATGTTCTCACTAGTCTCAGCAGCACTGGCTTGGTCAATGTCCAGCAAAATGCCGGTGCCAACAGCACGGTCCAGGATACCAATACGGTAGCGGCGATATTGTCGAGCCAAAACAGTGACGGCGCGGGCGGTGCGCTTAACAACCAAAACGGCGACGTCGGCCTCGCGTTGAGTACCCAGGTGGCGGTCGTCGCGGGAGATAGCTCCCACGGTGCGCATGCCATTCTGTCAACGTCGAAGGGCGGCGGCGAGCAGTCGGCCGGCTTCGAGCAGTCGGCCGGTTTCGAGGCGTCGATTGGCATTGGTGCCGAACAGAGCAGCCAGGGCGGCCACAAGAAGAACAGCGGTGGCGGCAGCGAGCAGTCCGCGTTCTTCGCGGGCGCGCAGGCTGCAGGCTATGAACAGTCTGCAGGCTATGAACAGTCGGCAGGCTGGCACGACAACACCTGGGATTCGTTCTACCAGGGCTCTGCCAACGCAGTCACCGGTAACATCGGCGGCACCGGCTTGATCAACATCAGCCAGAACGTTGGCAACAACTCAGTGCTCCAAGCGTCGAACACGGTGGGCGCGCTCATTCAGGGTTCGAAGTAAACGTCCATTGTTTTAGCGGCACCCCGGGACCTCGGTCCCGGGGGATCGCTTTATCGGGAGGTAACAATGAGCGTGCACGGATTTTTTGTGTATTCGACCATGGCGATGACGCTGATTTTTGGCGCCGTCGCGACCCCCGCGCTTGCGGGCGATGATGTGGGGCAATTGCTTGCCAATGGGGGCGCCGTTGGTTCGGCCTCTCTTGCTGACCAGCGCGGTGGTGCCACGCCTTCCATCGACCAAAGTGCGGTTGCTATTGTCACCGGAGACACCGCGAATTTCGCGCACACGGGCAGCAATATCTTTGGCGGCTTCGGTAGCTCGCAAGGCATGTTCACCGTGCTTCAGAACACGGGGAATAACGTAGCGATGCAATCGGAGACGGTTCTAAACGTGAATTTGCACTGAAGGGACCGGGGATTTGGTGGCTTCAGCGGGTAGGAGGACGGGGTCATGAGTGCCGGCGGACGCTCTTCCGTTTTGCGTACTTTGTCGGCAGCTATTCTCCTGATTCCGTTCGTTCTCTTCGCGTTTTCAGGGCCCGTATCGGCCGGAGAGTTGACCTATTTCGGTCAGGAAGGCGCATACAGGATTCACCTGACAACGCTCAAAGAACTGAAATTCCGTACGGTTATTCGTCAACAATACGACTTCAGTTGCGGATCCGCCGCTCTCGCGACCTTGCTGACGTACGATTACGGGATACCCGTTAAAGAAACGGACGTATTCGTCGACATGTGGAAACATGGCGATCAGCGGAAGATCAAGCGAGAGGGCTTCTCCATGCTGGACATGCAGGAGTATCTCGCCCGCCATAGGATTCCGTCCAATGGCTATCGGTCATCATTGGATAAGCTGCTGAAGGCGCACGTGCCGGCGCTGGTTCTTCTGAAGATCAACAACTATCTGCATTTTTCGATCGTCGAGGGTATCGATAATGGTCGCGTCTTACTTGCGGATCCAGCGCTAGGGACCCGGGCCATTTCGGTCGATGATTTTAAGGCGCACTGGAACGGAATCTTTTTCGTGATTCTGAATCATACCGATGTAGGACGCCTAGCCTTTAATCGAAAGACCGACTGGTCAACCCAGCCGGTTGCGCCGATCGAACTGGCGCGAAATATGACAAATTTAGCCACGCTGCTTATGTCGCTTCCGGGTCGCAGCACGATCTCACAGTGACGTCCATCTACGAGGGAGGAGAAAACCGATGGAGTACGGTTCCGTAAGACGGGGCACGTTCATGGCCGTGGCGCCTATTTGTGTCGCCCTGTTGTGCGTGCCGGCCGTTGCGCAAGCTCGAACCGCAATTGGTGCTGAAGTACTGACCGCCTTCAGCCAAGATCCGGTCGTGAGCAAAGCCGAACTAGATCGACAACGCGGGGGATTTTATCTTCCCAATGGAGTCATGATCTCGCTTGGCGTGGAGATCCAACAATTCGTCAATAATCAAAGATATAATGACGTCACCTATTCCGTGAATAACAATTTTTCGGTTACCCAAACCACGGCACAGGGGACGACAACCTACACACAAACGCTATTGGGAGGCACAATCAACACGGTGTCCACTAGTGCAGGGACGACGACTGTAAAGGTTTCGCCAACAGGATCTGCTGGGCTCACAACACTCGCGGCGTCGTTTGGAAATGGTAGCATTCAGAGCGTGATCCAAAACAGCGCGAACGGCATAGCCCTTAAATCGATCACTACCGTCAATCTGACGACACAAGGACTTGCCAACTCACTCAAAAATAATATGATGTTGGGGAACATATTGGGCGCGATA
Organism: uncultured Alphaproteobacteria bacterium; assembly: GCA_963851285.1. Taxonomy (GTDB): domain Bacteria; phylum Pseudomonadota; class Alphaproteobacteria; order ATCC43930; family CGMCC-115725; genus JAATGI01. Next base: position 385,123 of record CAWKOL010000019.1, on the reverse strand, counting down.
CAATCGAATATTGCACTGTTTCATCACTGATCGTGCCAACCTGGTTTGAGTGTGTAAGGGAGAAAATGCCGAGGAGAGTCCAATGAACAATCAATATTGCCGTGGGAAAAATCAGCGCTGGAAGGTGACGGCACTGGCCATTGGTTTGGTTGGCGCATTGAGCAGTATTGGCGTCTGCCGCGCGGAGGGAAATAATCCGGTCGCGGTTGGGTTATTTCTTGCGCAAAACGAGGCGGTATCGAAGAGTGTTCTGTCCGAACAAAGAGGCGCTGGCGCAAGTACCGATCTCCCGGTTCTGCCTCGGATGTCTCCCCAAACCGGTGTCATTTTTTGGGATGAGCTGCAACCAACCCAAATTCACGGCCTGTTGAACACCATGGGTCCTAATCAGAGCACATCGCCGTAACGCCTTTTTCCTAATCTGATTATGAACTTCCGTGATCGGTTCACACTACCGATGTGTCTGATGCTTCTCGGCACGGAAATCGACGCGATTGTCTGTTTCGAGGGCAGCTAATCCAAGCACTGTGTCACGTTGCGAAGCGCCAGTGTCGACCCGCATTCCCTATTTCCTATTCTAATCGAATCTGGTTAACATAGGGAAGAATGGCGCAGTTGGAATTTATCCGATTTGCTACCGGGGGTCGTAATGAGCTTAACGCAAATATTGCGTTCGAATGTTGGACCGGCGATAATTTTTGCAGCCATAGCAGTCGTGCCAGCGGGAGCGCGCGCCGATGATGTCGCCGGTCAAACGGCGCCGAGAAAAAACGCTCCGCAAGATGCAGACTTGAAGAAAATGTGGCTGCAGTTGCGCGAGCAGCAGCAAAAATTGGACGAAGCACAAAAAAGGCTTAAGCATCAATTGCTTCAAATGGACGCTCAGCAGCGCCAATTACAACTGCAGCAACAGCAGATCAATGCGCTGAGGTCGATGGTTTACAAGCCACCACGGTCCAATACTGCGGGGATAACGTCCCCAGAAAAATCGGCCGGCGACGGCATGACCCCTTACGCGGCGGCTAGCACAAGCTACACGCCGGCTGAGCCAACCGCATCGTTCGCACCGACGTCTGAAGCGCAAGTTGCACAAGAATCACCGGTTGGTCAGCCGCCCCCGCAGCAATTGCGGCCAGAACTCGCCGATGTTGCCCTTGCCTCGCAGGGAGGTGTGCTCACACCAAAAGGTGTATTTTCGTTCGAACCGTCGCTGCAGTACCAATATCTATCGAACAATCAGTATATAGTTGAGGGTCTAAACATCGTTCCGGGTATTACGATTGGCTCGGAAAATGTCCGATCACTTGTCGATCGCATGTTTACGGCAACCTTAGGCGGACGTCTTGGCATTACGGATCGGCTAGAGGTGGAAGCAGAGATTCCCTACGTTTACAGAAACGACGATGTCACATTGGCGGGTCTGGCGCCTAACGGCACCGTGTTCGAAAATAACACGTCGGGTGCCGGTTTGGGCGATATCCAATTTGGTGCCCACTATCAACTTAACTCAGGAACGAACGGTTGGCCGTATTTTGTCGCAAACATGCTCGTGAAATCGAATACTGGAGTAGGCCCTTTCGACGTTCCGATTAATGTCAAGACAGGTCTTCCCACGACACTGCCGACAGGCACGGGATTTTGGGCGTTAGAGCCCAGCCTGACAATGATTTATCCATCCGATCCGGTCGTCTTCTTTTTCAACGTGCGCGACATATATCAACCTGGCAGCAGCGAAACGTTACAGCCGAGCGCGCCAGCTTTTATCACAACCCCCACACGTGTGATGATTAGTCCCGGTGACGGCGTTGGCGCATCCATTGGAATGGGTTTCGGGATTAATGATCGCGCGTCGTTCAGTCTTGCGTATGAAAACACACTATTTCTGCCGACCACAGAAAACGGCAAAGTGCTGCCGGGATCAACGTTTGATGTGGGGGATCTCGACTTAGGCTTCAATTACGTGGTTTCCCCGCGAATTTCGATCAATCTCGGGATCCAAGTGGGCGCGACGCATGCAGCGCCCGATTCCGCAATACTTCTGCGCATACCCATTAAGTTTCAGGTTTTCTAGCCGCAGGCTTCAGATTTTGGCGTAATGGGGTAATGCCTAAAGGGGCGTGTTGAGTCGCGAATTACTTGCGAATGGCATCCTGGGTTTTGGCGTATCGGGATTGTCCCGAACTGAGGTTGCAAGCTTGAAGAAGCGAAATGTCGCGACCGCGGGATTTCCGTCACAAGGACGTGTTGTGGCCAGCGTAAGATCGCTTTACAGAATTTGGGCCGTCCAGCTCGGACGGGTAGGAGCCGAGGTGATCGAATAGGATCGGAGCGCGGTTCTCCGGTTTCATGCGCCGCGCGGTTCGACCAAATTTCCGATTGTCCGTGTAATTCGGTGTCATGCCGGAGACGCCGGATTCGATGATGGGGTGGTTTCTTTAGCGGTGCTTTTCGATACGAGTCCCTCGGCGACATGCTTGTAGCGCACGACCGTGCGCGGTGAGCGCCACTTGCCTTGATAGATGTTCGGCCTATTTGCCCGTCGCTTGCCATTCGTGCGGTCAATGGCACGATCTGGAAGCACGCTCCGGCGTGCTCGGTCTAGGTCTTAAACTCATAAAGGGGATTCCGCTGGGTGGCGAATTCTGATTCAAGCTCCTGAACGGAGCTTGAGCCATGATGCCTCGCCGGTATGATTTGACGGACTTTGAATGGTCGATCATCCAGCCGCTGTTGCCGAACAAACCGCGCGGCGTCGCGCGGGTGGATGACCGCCGGACATTGAACGGCATCTATTGGCGGCTGCGGACGGGTTCGCCGTGGGCGGTAAGCGGTCAGGCGGTCCCGTGTAGCGGATGACGCCAAGTTCGGTGATGTTCGACCTCTCGGCGGATGGGTTCGGGAGGAATGAATGCAGTCTGAACACAAGTCCAGCACCAAGAGCTTTGAGTTGATCGAGGCGGAAGTTTCAGCCGAGGCCGTTCAGGTGGTTTGATGGTTCCAGGGGAGGAGAGCCGTTGTAGCAGGTCGTTGGCGGGACCGTAGCGCTCCGGGATGTCCGCCCACGGTAAGCGATCAGGGTCAGCGCTGGCCAGCGTGATCGCATATGACGGAAGGCAGTAGCGAGCAAGTTCGGATTTGCGTGAGAGTTTGGGGACGGTCTCCTGGGCAACAGCGGTCGAAAGCGCGCTCTCGTCGTCGGTTGTCGAAATCGCTCGCCCCGTTGAGCTTTCGGGGAACTCGTATAAGGCATACTTTCCATGTGCTTCAGACGGCGTTGCGCGACAACGGGCCCAAACGCCGCGGGCGCTAAGAGCCAAAATGTCGGAATGGGTTAACATCACGATGTCGAGAGATCAAAGAGGCGAAAAGTGACCTTGATCAGGCAGACACTCTTTCCGCTGGCTCTTCTTCTTATTTCTACAGGATGTGCGATAAAATCTATCGTATCGGTGCCGCCAGTATCAATAAAAGAAGAAAACGCGAAAGTATATAGTACTCCCATTACAATTGAATATCTGTTTGACCGGGAGGCTCTCAGTTTTCCAGTCGCCCCAACCGGCGATGCGACCATCGCATGTTCTTTCCAAATAGATGCTGTCCACGCCGTATACGCTACGTTGGATGCGGTTAATCGTCATTCATTCGGAAATATCGTGGGACGGGGTACCGCTGGTGCTTATCATATTCAGGTCAAATTGGAGATGTTCGACGTAGATTTAATTCAAGCAAAAAAGTCTTTCGGGGTTACCGCTCGAGCTGATGCTAAGATTGTATTCGACGTCACTGTCTTCAATCCCAGTGGTGTTGAGTTAGGGCGCCGCACTATCCAGGGAGAGGGGAAAGATGAGCAGAATCTAGGCTCGTGCCTCGGCGGAAAAGGCCCTCTCTTGAAGGCAATTCAGAATGGGCTGGTGTCCATGGCAAATGATTATCAGCGCCGAATTATTCGAGCATTGGAGTTACCGCACTAATCATCAGATTATCGTCGTGGGCTTTCATCCGGGCGTCCCGGACGGACTATTATCTTGCATTCCAGGGTCCGTTAAGGAATCAATAGTCCCGTCGACGGCCAGGGTAATGTACAAATCGCGCAACGACCGAGATGTCGGATCGGGGATTGGTCGCATTGTTGGGAGGGGGAATGGCTGCTGACTATGTCGCGATCGTTCGTCCTGAGCATGAAGATTCGCAAAATCTCGTAGATGTTAACCAAGTCGGAATTGCTGAACTCAGGGCACTGCTAACAGAAGCGGCAGCTCGTGACCCTGGTATAAAGCGCCGGTTGCGCGAGCTAGCTACGCAACACCGCACAACTTCCTTTCGCGCTAACCACGCGTCGCCTGCAGCGGGAACTCCGGATAATCGGGGAACCTATATGGTTGGCGGAAGTCCTGTGATGAAGGCGGTTTTTGAGGCAATCCGCCGGTATGCCTCGTCAGATGCCCCAGTGCTGATTTTGGGGGAGACTGGCACAGGAAAAGAATTGGTAGCTCGGGCGCTTCATGAGCGATCTGCCTTTAGGAATGGCCCGTTTGTAGCGATCAACTGCGGCGCATTGCCAAACAATTTAGTCGGTTCGGAGTTGTTCGGTTTCGAAAAGGGAGCGTTTACCGGTGCCCTCAAGCGAAATATCGGAAAGATCGAAGCCGCCCAAGGCGGAACCGTTTTTCTCGACGAGATCGGAGACCTGCCAGTCGAGACCCAAGTTCACCTGTTGCGCTTTCTCCAAGAAAAGACAATTCAGCGCATTGGTGCGCATGAGCAAATTGCCGTAAATGCCAGGATTGTCGCCGCCACAAACATCGATCTGGCCGCCGCGGTAACGGAAAGGCGGTTTCGAGAAGATCTCTACTATCGGCTGAATGTGTTGCCAGTCTCCCTACCACGACTGTGTGATCGCGGCGACGACATCCTGCTGCTCGCAAAGTTTTTTCTAAAACTCTTCGGTGAAGAGCTAGGAGGAAAAACGTTTGAATTGGCCCCCGAGGCTGAACACTATATTATGACTCACACTTGGCCCGGAAACGTCCGAGAGCTCATCGCTTGCCTTCGCCGTGGTGTCGTCATGGCTACAGGGGCAACGATCCATATTTCGGATCTTGGCATCGTAACGAGAATTGCGGGGAAAATCGGGCTGCCGGAAGGGCTGAGCAAAGCTAGGGGCGATGCTAAATCTGCTGCTTTGCGGAAAACTCTCGAAGAGCAAAAATTCAACATCAGCCGTAGCGCGAGAGAGCTCCGCATATCGCGTGTTACGCTTTATCGGCTTCTCGAAAAACATCAGATATTCATTGGCCCTACGGGGTTCGCAACAGACCGGGGCAAAACATCTTAGGTTTATTGGGAGCCTACCGGGTCCGTCACTACGAATGTCCCGTTCGTCGATGTCGCGCCCGATCTCTTCCGCGTCCCCACACGCTCCGATTTCGTCGACGGTGACATGCAGTACCCCATCACCGATCAGACAAGCAGACCGTCGGCGACGAGTACTCCTATTGAAGATCATCCAGCGTATAAGCTGTCTGGTCTCTTCCCTGCGACCGGAAGCTATGTCGCCTCGTGCGTGACCCAAATATCTTCCAGGAAGATAATCTTGATTTGTTCGAAGATTTAACCAATACCAAAAACTTGTAGCTTATCGATGAACGCATACAGAATTGTGTAACGCCGGTGGAACACCCCCATAATCCACTGTCAAAGAACCGAACATCGTTACTCATTGCAACAAAATGGATCAGACTTGGACTTGGTTTCCCCATGACCAGGCCAAACGGTTATGCAGCGTAAGCGGTCAGGCGGTCCCGTGTAGCGGTTGTCGGCAAGTTCGATGATCTTGGTCCTCTCGGGGTGAGTTCGGGAGGGATGATTTGCAGTCTGCACCTAAGTCCAACAGTAAGCCTCCGCCGAGGGCCGCCTGGACGGGTTTTGTGGATCGGGGAACAATCTGTGTCGCGTGACGACACGAAGATCGTGTCCACGAAGAGCTGATGGACACGATCGTTGATGTTGGTGACGAAAGGGGCGGAGGGAGCGACGACCGGCGAAGGTCGTCGTCGCCGCCGGTCTTGGTCGGCGGAAGAGAAGCGGCGGATTGTGGACGAGACATATGCGCCGGGCGCCTCGGTATCGATTGTGGCGCGGCGGCATGACGTGAATGCCAACATGCTGTTCACGTGGCGCCGCGAGATGGAAGCAGCCGTCGCGCCTGGGAGCGAGAACGCGGTCAAATTCGTGGCGGCGACGATCGGGGCCGCGGCGACGCCCGTGACTTTGCCGGCACTTTCGGTAAATGCCGGCCGCATGGAGATTGTGCTCGCCGGCGGCGATCGGGTGATCGTCGGCGTGGACGTGGACGCGGCGGCGTTGACGCGCGTGGTCAAGGTTCTGGGGCGGCGATGATTCCGGTTCCCTCTGGGGTTCGGGTTTGGCTGGCGGTTGGCCGCACCGACATGCGGCGTGGCATGAACGGACTGGCGCTCCAGGTCCAAGAGGCGCTCGGCCGCGATCCGCACGCCGGTGATTTGTACGTATTCCGAGGCGCCAGGGGCGATCTGGTCAAGATCATCTGGCACGACGGGATCGGGATGTCGCTTTATGCCAAGCGGCTGGAACGCGGCCGATTCCTGTGGCCGTCGCCGGCGGACGGTACGGTGGCGATCTCCGCCGCCCAGCTCGCCTATATGCTCGACGGGATCGACTGGCGGAACCCGCGTCATACGTTCCGCCCCGAGCGCGCGGGATAGAGACGGCGGCTTCATTTTTTGGGAGTCAGCGACAGCGATTTGTGATTCGATCATGGCATGGCCGCCGCCCTTGAAGACCCACCGGAGAATATTGAAGCACTGAAGGCGGCGCTGGTTGCCGAGCGTAACAAGCGCATTGACGAAGCGATCCGGGCGGCGCGGGTCGAGGCGGAATTGGCGGTGGCGAAAGCCCAGGCCTCCGACGATCAAGCCATGATCGCTCATCAGCGCTTGCAGATCGAGAAGCTGACGCGCCAGCTCTACGGCCATCGTTCGGAACGGTCGGCGCGGCTGCTCGATCAGATGGAGCTCGGGTTCGAGGAGCTTGAGAGCTCGGCCACCGAGGACGAGTTGGCCGCCGAGTTGGCCGTGGCCAAGACCACGAATGTGACGGGCTTTACCCGCAAACGCCCGTCGCGCAAGCCCTTCCCCGATCATCTGCCGCGCGAGCGGGTGGTCGAGCCCGGGCCGACGGCCTGCCAGTGCTGCGGCAGCACGCGGCTGCGCAAATTGGGCGAGGACATCACCGAGACGCTGGAATCAATTCCGCGGCGGTGGAAGGTGATCCAGCATGTCCGGGAGAAGTTCACCTGCCGGGACTGCGAGAAGATCAGCCAGGCGCCGGCGCCGTTCCATGTGATCGCCCGCGGCTGGGCGGGACCCAGCCTACTGGCGATGATCCTGTTCGAGAAGTTCGGGCAGCATCAGCCGCTGAACCGCCAGGCCGAACGCTATGCCAAGGAGGGCGTACCACTCAGCATGTCGACCCTGGCCGACCAGGTCGGTGCCTGCTGCGCCGTACTGACGCCGCTCCTCCGGCGTATCGAGACGCATGTCTTCGCGGCCGAGCGCTTGCACGGCGACGACACCACCGTGCCGGTGCTGGCCAAGGGCAAGACCGACACCGGGCGATGTTGGGTCTATGTGCGCGACGACCGGCCGTTCGGCGGACCGGATCCGCCGGCGGCGATGTTCTATTACTCGCGCGATCGGACCGGCGAGCATCCTCAGGCGCACGTGGCCAACTATGCCGGCCTTTTCCAAGCCGATGCCTTCGGTGGATACAAGAAGCTGTACGAGGCCGACCGCAAGCCGGGGCAGCTCCGGGAGGCGGCGTGTTGGGTCCATGCCCGCCGGCCGTTCTTTTTTATGGCGGACGTCGCTGAGAATGCGCGCCGCAAGGCACAAGGCAAGACGCCGGGCGCGATCTCGCCGCTCGCGCTGGAGGCGGTTCGGCGGATCGATGCTCTGTTCGAGATCGAACGGTCGATCAATGGCCAGAGCGCCGAGCGGCGCCGTGCTGTCCGCCAGGAATTGAGCGCGCCGCTGGTCGCCGATCTGGAGCGATGGATGCGCGAGCAACGGGCCAAGCTGTCCCGTGGCAACGATCTCGCCACGGCGATGGACTACATGCTCAAACGCTGGGCGGCGTTCACCCGGTTCCTCGACGATGGCCGGATCTGTCTCTCGAACAATGCGGCGGAGCGGGCATTGCGCGGCATCGCGCTCGGCAGAAAATCATGGTTGTTCGCGGGGTCCGACCGCGGTGGGCAACGCGCCGCGGCGATGTACAGTCTCATCGTCACCGCCAAAATGAATGACGTCGATCCGCAAGCCTGGCTGGCCGACGTCCTGGCCCGGATCGCCGAGCACCCGGTCCAGCGGATCGACGAACTCCTGCCGTGGAATTGGCGGCCACATTCGGCAGCTCACGATCGGGCGGCGTAATCGTGGCGGCCATCTCCGCCGTCTTCACCATCGGCCACGTCGCCAAAATGCTTGGCGAGGACGAGGACTGGCTGCACGACCTCTCGATCGGCATGTTCCCCGAAGACGGTTGTCTGCATGTCTACGGCGTCGACGAAAACGGCATCACTGCCTTCACCGACTTCGGCATCGATTGCCTGCGCCAGATCATCGCCGACAAAAAAGCGGCCGGAACCGCACCGCCCCAGCTCAAACCGGAATAAACCACCCTGCGGTCTTCACCGAAGGCTGACGTCCAACACCAAGAGCTTTGCGTTGATCGAGGCGGAAGTTTCGCGTCTTGAGGCCAGTCCCGAAACGCCGCGGCGGCGCTGGTCGACGGCGGCGAAGGAGCGGATCGTGGCAGCGGCCGCGGAGCCTGGGGCGAATGTGTCGGCGATTGCGCGAAGCAATGGATTGTCGCCGCAACAGGTTTTTGCCTGGCGCCGGAAGGCTGCGGTCGGCTCAAGTCGGATGAACACGGGCTCGGCGGTCCCGTCTTTTGCCATGGTTGCGATCGATACCGAGGCTGGCGGTGTTGTGGAGCTTGCTGTCGCCGGGGTGACGATCCGCCTTGGTCCGACAGTGCCGGCGGCGCGGGTGAAAGAACTTTTGCGGGCGGTCCGGTCGGCATGATTCCGACCGGCGCTTCGGTATTTGTCGCGACCCAGCCGGTGGACTTCCGCAAGGGAGCGTCGGGTTTGATGGCCTTGGTCCAGGGCAGCGGCGCCGATCCGTTCTCGGGTGCGCTTTATGTGTTTCGCTCGAAGCGCGCCGACCGAGTGAAGATGGTGTGGTGGGACGGCGGCGGCGTGTGTCTGTTCGCCAAGACGCTCGACGAGCACGGCTTCCATTGGCCTCGGATCGAGAACAGTGTGATCCGGCTGTCGATGGCGCAGCTCATGGCGTTGGTCGAGGGCATGGATTGGACGCGGGTGAAAGCGCTCCCGGCCCACCACCCGATGTCGGTCGGATAATCCTGCGGCGAGATAATTCAGGGCCGGCTTCGCGGCGGCGCGGACTAGCGAATCGTGCTTCAATCGCGCCATGATCGATGCCGTGGCCGAACTGCCAAACGACGTCGAGACGCTGAAGGTAATGCTTCTCGCGGCTCGCGCGGAAACAGCGGCCTTGACGGCCGAAGCGGCGACGTTGCGGGCCGCCAAAGCGCCAAAGCCGCGGCGGAGACTCGGATCGAGCGCTTGCATGCCCTGCTCAAGACGCTGGAGCGGGCGCGGTATGGACGGCGATCGGAGATGCTCGATCCCGATCAGCACGAGTTCACGTTCGAAGAGATCCAGACCGGCCTGGGCGCGATCGAGGCGACACTCGACGCGGTCGCTAAGACGCCGCAGCCGCGCGCGCTCCGACCACGCAAGAAACTGCCGGCGCATCTCGAGCGGATCGAAGTGGTCGTCGAGCCCGAGGCGACCTGCGGCGCCTGCGGCTCCGCCGAACGGGTCAAGATCGGCGAGGATGTTTCCGAACGCCTCGACGTCATCCCGGCGCGGTTCCGGGTGATCGTGACGCGCCGGCCGCGCTATGCTTGCGCCGCCTGCCGCGAGGGTGTGACGCAAGCGCCGGCGCCGGCCCATCTGATCGAAGCCGGGATACCAACCGAGGCGCTGCTCGCTCACATCGCTGTCGCCAAATACGCCGACGGATTGCCGCTTTATCGGCAGGAAGCCATTTTTGCCCGTGACCAGATCGAACTCGGCCGCAATCTGATGGCCGGCTGGATGGGCCGGATCGGCTTTCATCTGGAGCCGCTGGCCGATCGTGTCTTGCATCACATTCGCGCCGGCGAGCGCATCTTCGCCGACGAGACGACGCTGCCGACGTTGGAACCCGGCGCCGGCAAGGCGAAGATCGCCTGGCTGTGGGCCTATGCGCGCGACGACCGGCCATTCGGCGGTGCCGGTCCGCCGATGGTGGCTTACCGGTTCGAGGATAGCCGCGGCGGCGATTGTCCGGCCCAACACCTCACTGGGTTCTCGGGGCTGCTGCAAAGCGATGGTTACGCGGCCTACAAGCGCCTCGCCGATCCCCGCCGCGCCGGTGGTCCGATGACGCTGGCGGCATGCTGGGCACACCTCAGGCGGTACTTCTACGAACTTCACATCGCCGATCTGTCCGACACCGCCACCTGGACGGTCGAGCGCATGGCCGCGCTATGGGGCATTGAGCAAGAGATTCGCGGCAGCACCCCCGAGATTTGCCAGGCGGCACGGCGCACAACATCCGCGGCGATCGTCGCCGAACTGTTCGAGCGCTGGGAAGCGGAGCTCAAGCGCATCCCCCGCAAATCCAAATTAGCCGACGCGATCCGATACGGAACTCGACGCCGCGCCGATTTCGAGCGCTTCCTTCATGACGACCGGATCGACATCGACAACAATACCGTCGAGCGGACCATCCGCCCGCAAACCATCACCCGCAAAAATTCTCTCTTCGCCGGATCGGATGGCGGCGGACGGACGTGGGCGACCCTGGCCACCCTGCTCACCACCGCCAAGCTCAACAACGTCGATCCCCAAGCCTGGCTCAACCTAACCCTCGAGCGCATCGCCAACGGCTGGCCCAATCGCGAACTCGGCGCTCTCCTCCCCTGGAACCATCAAACCACCTGAACGGCCTCGGCTGATCGCTTACTATGCAGCGCCATCGTTGACGCGTTGACAGCAACCTGCCGCCGGATTTCTTAGCCCGGATTTGGCTGGAAAATTCTAATTTTTTCCTGCTTGAAAGCTAACTGGTCAATGGGCATCAGGACTGGCGGCCAGATTTGTCAAAGCGGTGCCGGTGCTATGAAATTTTCCCTCCGCTTCCCGTGTCGAGAAAATTAGGGACCCCGACATCTTCAACCAGCGCCCCTTGTCTCGACGAGTGAACTTTTGCGGGTGGGTTTTCAAACGGGAATTTGTGTGAGCGCCGTGTAGTCACTTAGCTGGTTGAAGAGATGGCGGGGCGAAATGGCCTTGGCATTTCTATTTGCTCTTTGATCGCCGCCGGCGCTTGCCGAGCATCGTTCGCTGCTGACCCTGCACCCACGGTCCAATAAGCTCAAACTCATTCTCCATCCGATACCGCTCTGGCAAACGTGCCGAGCGTATCGACCCTTTCAAAGGCCAGGTTCGATACGGGCGAACGAAGTACGGCGCTTATGTGTCAAAGAAAGGGGTCAACAGGACTGAGGATCGACTAACGCAATGGACAGCGAACTCATTTTGCCAAGTGTGACTACTGGCTGGTGGGGAGTGTTTAGCGGATAGCGAACTGCACGGTCGTGGCTAAATTGCCATTCAAGTATATATCGACACGATATTTGCCGATCGGCCAGCCATTGTTCGGCTTGCTTAGGGAAAACGCGCCGGAAAAATCGTCCCTATTGGCGATAAAGCCCAATTCGTCGATATCGTAGTTCGGTGGAGCGAGGCCGCCTGTATCTACCGCGATCCATTTCGCGCGGAGATGATCTCCCGACTTGGTGCCTTTCGTGTGAAAGAATGCGTACAGCTTGGGTGTGTTGGGGGTAAACACGGTTGCGGGCGTGGTGTTCCCATCGACGGCTATTGCGGCTTGGACAGTGGCATCTTTGGCGTGGGCCGGTGAAAGGCTGAGAAAAAGGATGCCGAGCAAGACAAAAGCGGCTCTCGTAAAATTCGCTCGGCCGTAAGTACGCCCGGGTCGTGACCCAAAATCGGTCGACAATGTACCTAGCGGCGCTTTTCGAATCTTCGTTAAGCGATTCACGCGCATATCTCGACCGATATCATTGATCAGCGTAGATGACCCAGCCCGATACCAAGGTTCACGGCCTTCTGACGCAACGCTCTTTCCGTCCGCTTCATATCTTTCGAAATCTTCGCGACCGGTGTCCGCTTTTTCGAGTGCGCCTTGAGCGCCTTCAGGTCGTCTTTAGTCCAGGGCTTACGACTAGCCCTTCCAACCTTCCTAGCCATTGTCAATTTTCCTCAGTCGAAAAGACGGTTGCTAACACCTGAAATGGGAAACCGCAAGGAGCGATTAGTCAATGGACAGATAGCATAGATTCTTGCGTGAGCCATGTTATTGCGTCACATGCGTAGCCATCGAAGAAAACAATGGTGTACGCCGATACCAGTAGAGAATTTGAATGCCCCTAGTTAGCTCTTGCGGCGCTCTGGAGGTTACAGACAGACTTCTCAGCGCATGCCCCGCAATTGTTGGGGTAACGGGGAGGCCTTGCGACGAACGGGCGACCATACGTGCGGGGCAATTAACATCTGCTAACGCGTCAGCTTCGGACAGGTGAAGTCGTCCTTTTTGCAGTCGAGGATGCGTCTCAGAAGTTTGATGCGGGTGCGTGCGCGCTCCATCTCGCAGTAGACGAGAACCATTTGTTCGGCAGCAGCACCGGCGACACCGCTCGATTCGAATTTGCATTCGGCGTCGCGATAGACATCCCAGGCCATTTCCGCCTCGTCGAGCGCCGCCTGGGTGGCGGGATCGCCGATTTTCTTGCTCAAGTCTTTGCGGACGTGGTCGAGCTCCTTATCCGCCGTATCGAGCTCTTTGATCGCGCACATGTTGAGCGCGGCCTGTGTGTTGGCCTTGGCGCAGTCAGGGTCTGCCGCCTCCGCCACTGCCGGCAGCGCCGTCAGCAGCAGCGCAGCACCAACAAACAATCATAGATGGACCCATAGCGGCCTTCGTCCGCAACTTGTGCAGATTTGCAACCGATCTAACTCCACGCCACAAAGAGCCACAAATATGCTCGCGCACGGTCACTTGCGCTCCAACGGCATTAAAAGGCGTGTCTGCAGTGGACCGCTTTTGCCAAATTAAATCCTCACGCTTGACGCCCCCATTCAATACGGAATGGCGAGAAGCAAATCAATGAGCCAACAAGCGAGCGGGGAACTCGCTTCGGCCGCCGCTAACAGGAGGCTTCGGCATGAAAGGGTCCCAGCCCGAATAGCTTGAGGCGGCTGCTCCTCGCCAGTTGAGGTATCTCGATGAAATCGTACCCGACGCCATACGATGCGATCGTGAGGAATGGCGCACGATCCTTCGCAAATCTAGTGACAGACGAGTGAAACCGGTTCATCAGGTCCTCTCGATCACGAATTGAGACGTGCGCCATATCGCAGGAAACACGGTGCAACCGCCTACTGATGCCCGGCAGTCGCTGTCATGCCGATGGCGGCGGGAGGTGTTGGGGAGGCATTACTCGAGCATCTCATCGGAAATCCGTAATGCCAGGGCAGGATGAAAAAATGGATCGTTCAGCACCTCGGCTTGCCAGCGCTTCGTAAAATTCGCCGCTTCAGCGCGAAATCGTGCCGATCGTCGCCCGATGGCGCCAACGCGAGACGCCGACTCGACGTGGACGACGGTGGCATGAGGAGTCCAAAGATTCCGGAGTCCCATCCGCCTAAGGCGCAAGCAGAAATCAAGGTCGTTAAAGTCGACCGCGAAACTCGTATCAAAGCCACCCACCATCACGAAATTCTTACGGGTGATGGCGAGACATGCCGCGGTGACAGCCGATACTTCATGCGCTACGGCCAGTCGACCGAGATGATCCATGAAGTCGCCCGGGCGGCCGCGAAAAATGTGACCTGCGCGTCCGCCCAAACCCAAAACCACGCCAGCATGTTGGATGGTTCCATTTGGGTAAAGTAGGTTCGCACCAACCGCGCCGACCCCCGGCTTCACCGCGAGCCGGACCAATTCCGCCAACCATGACGCCTCAACGATAATGGTGTCGTTATTTAGGAACACAAAGACGTCGCCAGTTGCTTGTGATGCCGCGCAATTGATGAGGCGAGGAAAATTGAAATCCCCGCGATCATCGACGACTTTTGCGATGGCCTGGGTGTGCAAATCCTTAAGATAAGCGACGGTGGCCGGCTCCTCGGAGCCGTTGTCAACGACAATGATTTCGTAGTCCCCGTAGCTTGTGTTCTCGCGCAGCGTCCCAATTGTATTGCGTAATAGATCAACGCGATCACGCGTTGGTATGATGATTGATACTTTCGGAGTTGGCGAGGACAATCGCCTATCCGGGGCGGCCTTCGGTTTCGAGAGGAAAGCGAGTTCTCTGCACAAGAGCGGTCGCTTAACATGAACGATTTGATTTGGATTAATTCGCTCCGCCATGGCCGCGGCCAGGGAATAAACGAATTCATTTTCACCAGTAGAAACCGAGGTCGCAACGGATTTTGCCAGCTTGGTCTCGAAGAACCATAACCCGCCGACATAGTCCGCGTTGCGGAAATATTCGGGACTCCAATCGGGCTTTAACTGTGGGATGGTACGACCGCTGAACACGTCGTGCCACGTGTTGTCGCTATAGATCATCGAAGGTGCATCCGGACCGGTAAAATGGGAGAGGACTGCCACCATCGCCTCGGCCGCTAGGCAATCTCCAGATTCGAGAAAGCCGATGCTTTGGCCTTGGGCTTTTTCAATCATATTGCGAAGAATTTTTGCTTTCGACATATCTGGCGCAAATTCGACGATCTGAAAG
Source organism: uncultured Alphaproteobacteria bacterium (assembly GCA_963851285.1). Taxonomy (GTDB): domain Bacteria; phylum Pseudomonadota; class Alphaproteobacteria; order ATCC43930; family CGMCC-115725; genus JAATGI01. Next base: position 370,120 of record CAWKOL010000019.1, on the reverse strand, counting down.
CTCTGTTCCTCGGTGAGGTGTCCGATACTCGATGAAACCGATTGGGATGAACCGGTTTGTGTTGCGATGGTCGCGCGCCATCCGATATCCGGCTGAGTTCGAAACGATGCGACTGTTCTTGTCAGTTTCTGAGCTGCGCGCGCGTCAGTTGCATCGATCAAAAACTCGATCTGGCTTTCTTGGTTCGAATAGTGGGGGATTCGATCAAAGCTGTTTATTTCGACACGACGGCTGCGTTTCGCTGACAAGTGATCAAATCGTAGAAGCGAATAGTGGTCAGGGACGAATGGGATCCGTTTGGTACGGTTGCCAAACGAACGCAACCAATCATAGGCCCAGAAGCGCCCCAGCTGCCGTGAGCCGCGCCGCCACAGGTAAGGTTGCAAAGACAAGAGCCCGAGTTCTTCGGCGTATTGGATCCTGAAATCACTGGCTTGCGCTTCGTAAATGAGAATTTCGACTTCAGGGAATTCGGCGGCAATATATCCGATCCATTCCGCGCGCCCGAAGGTGGCGGCCGGCAAGATCGTGCCCAAAGTGCTGCCGTCGTCGCGTCGTGACTGGAAAAAGGGGCGCGTCGGTTGCGACGTAAAGCTTTGGTCGTAGACAACTATTAGCCATCGGCCCCGACGCTGCTGAAAACTGCGATGAAAAATCCTTTGGGGGTAAGCGTCTGTTGAGACGGATGGCGCGACGTTGCGCGGCGCAAGGCCGCCACTCATACCGAGGAAAGTTCCGCTCAACGCTAGACCCTAAGTCCTATGATCGAGTACGGATGCCCAAATTAGGGCTGCGATACTCCACAACGCGAATAAAACCGTAATTGCGATCGCCGAAAAGCCGATTCGACGTGGATATTCGGAATCATCGGGCAGGGTAGGCGGATCAAATGACGCCAAGTAAAGCCAGCGCCGCTCAGCCGTCTCTTGAGCATTCTCTTCGGCCGCGCGCGCGGCAATGTAGATTTCCTTTGCCATTGCCTCCTTGACCTCGAGTTCGTCGTAGCCGACAAGCGTAGTGGAAATCGCTCGTGTGTCGGCCGAGTTGTTGACGGTCAAGGTCGCCCGCAGTTCGCCAATCCGAGCGTCGAGTGCCTTAAGCTGTTCCACCAAAGCCGGGATTGTCGGCGCATCGGGGCGCATGTTCTTCGTGACGTATAACTCCGTGTCGATCGCGATGCGCTTGCCGAGAAGTCGCTTCAACAAGTCCCCCGTGTTGGTCGCGACATTGACTGGATCGATCAAACCCTCGCGATTGCGAAAATTTTCCAAGCCAATCATCACGACGTGCATGTCATGATCCGCCTTCTCGACCTCTTCGTGGGCTCTCGCGAGTGCATCGTTGCGAGCCCGCAACGACATGTCGTTCAGCAATGTAGATGCCGCGGCGATAATGGCGTTGGAAAGCATGAGGGCGTCTTCGCGGCGGAACGCGCGCACCTCCAAAGTGATGATTCCGGATGACCGGTCGACATAGGCGCTTACCATATTAAGCCAATAGCGTTGTAAATCCTCTTGCGACGCGTCGTTCTCCAAGCGTGCCCAAAAATCGGCTTCGGGCCGACGGAAGAAATCAGCGACATTCAAATCTTCAGATACGCGGTCCACGATCGCCGGGCTGGCTATATAACTGGAGACGACATACGCGTCCTTATCGTCGGTGGTAAATGTCGACCGCGGCGACCCGGCGGAGGTCGCAGCTTTGCTTTCACCTGCCTTGGTTTGGTCCGCTGCCCCTTGGGGCGCGGATTCGAGCGTAATCGTTCCTTTTGCGATCGAAGTTTCAGCGATCTGTCGGACGACGAAGTGAGATTCGACAACATACTGGTCGGTCGCAATGAAGCTATAATAGGCACAAACGACTGCGGACGGCACGATCACAAAAAGAGTCAAGCTTGACCAGGGCTTGAAAAATGCACGCACAAGGCGCACGAATGGCGACCGACGTCGGTACTCGACATCGGAGCCGTCGATGGTTTCCGGTCGGACGGACCGCGTTGCGGTCGTTTCGAGTTCGGGCGACTCTATTATGAGCAACTCAGTGGTCTCTGCTCGGCCGAGCTCGCGCCGTCGAACGCGTTCTAACCAACTCACTGGAGCCACCGCTTCTTCATTGTTCACAAGATATCGACTTGGAGCAGGGATTTGAAGGCCCGGCGCGGTATTTCAACAGGCCCCAATAACGGCGTCTTGCAGGTCCAAATCGAACTAGGATGATTTGCATTGTCGGTACATGCCAGCCGCTCGCGAGCGACAATGCCGCCCTCCATCTCGGCATCACGGGGATGCCATGCTCGAAAATTGCGAAACCGACCCGGCCGAGCCAGAGCGGAACATTGCGCCGTTACGCCATGTTGTTCCGAACGAGTGTGGCGCCAGCCGTCAGCAATCCCCAGCCCAATAGCAGTACTGCAAATGCGATGGCGATTTCTTCCGGGGGTGTCGGGAAATCGGGCAATTCACCGAGAGTGGGCGTAACGAACGGATTTAGATAAACGAGCTGGCTTTGAGCCATAATGCGGGCTTGCTGATATCCCGTGTCCTCCATTGCGTACTGCGTCTCGGCAATCTGACGATCGAGATCGAGCGCATCTAATCTCACCATTGATGCGGTGAGGACGTTGTTGTCACGAGTTTGATTTGTTAGGGTCAATCGAGATTTCAGGTCGGCGATTTGTATATCGGCGGCGCGGATTTGGGATTGCAACGTCCGCATCTCCGGTTCGGATGGCGCCACAAATAGCAAGCGGCTGTCATAGTCCTGTTGCACCGCTATCCGGCCGGCTTCGACGCTCTCGAGCAGGTCGTTGATTGCGGTGGCAGTGCTGCTGGCGCTCAACATCCCTTCGGCATTCCGTGCCTGCGCCAGCTTGACACGAGCCTGCGAAAGGCGTGTTGCCGCGCCATTTAGTTCGGCGGTTGCCCGCGCCAATGCATCGTTGAGCATGCGGGCGTTTAGGCGATTTACCAGCTGCTCGCTTAAGGCAAGTGCAGCGGTCGCCAATTTTTCAGCATTTTGTGGGGAAAACGCGTATGCCCGGAAAACGATGATACCGCCAGGCATCTTGATGTCCGCCGACGTCTCGAAACGCCAGTAACGCCGAAGGCGCTCCGCCGACGCATCAGGACTCAAACGGGAGAACCAGTCTATACTGGGCTTGTCGTAGATCGACCGTACGTCCATCGTTTTCGTCAAATCGTCGACGATGGCAGGGCTTCGCAAATACTTTTGAACGATCTCTGTGTCTTGGACAATGATCGCGAGTGGCAGGCTACGGAAAGCCGTGCCGTTTATACCAATTTCGCCGCCCCCCAACGTGAGCCGAATTTCAGTCACATATTGCGGCGACGCAATAAACCCGAAATAAACCACTGCAACGATGCTCGGGATAATCACCACCGCGACGAAACTTCCAACAACACCCATCTGAAAAAGACGCTCGCCGCGACGGGCGCGAAAACCGCCCGCGAAGTGAGGCCGGTGGCGCCGCGTGGAGAACCGGAGGTGCCTCGCGCTGTCCGCGATCGCCATCGACATGCGAGAGGCCAACGCCAACGATGTCTGCACGCGTGTCAGCGCGGTGTTGGGCGTGAATTTCTGGTCGGGCGTGGTCATCGGTTCTGCGCAGTAGCCTCCATTATACTCGATTTAACGATTGAGCCTATTATACATTTCGATCGCTTGGTCGACCGAATCGAACATTATCAGCCGTCCATCCAACAAGACGCCGCCCTTGCTGCAAAACGCTTTCACTGCGGCCATGCTGTGCGAAACCATGAATACGTCGGCATACTTGCGCCGCTGGGCAAATATTTCATCGCACCGCGCCTGGAACCTTGCATCTCCCACCGAAAGTCCTTCATCGATAAGGTAACAGTCGAACTCAATGGCCATGGAAGCGGCGAACGCTAGCCGTGAGTACATCCCCGACGAATAGGTTTTGACAGGCGCGTCAAGGTAATCGCCGAGCTCGGCGAAATCTTCGACGAAATTCACAACTTTCCGCACATCAGCCCCGTAAACTCTGGCGATGAAGTGCAAATTGTCGCGACCCGACATAAGTGGATGAAAGCCCGCGCCAATACCGAGGGTCCACGACACACGAACGGTCCGTCTGATCTTTCCGCCATTGGGCAGTTCGGTCCCGGCAATCAAGCGCAGAGTTGTAGATTTGCCGGCGCCGTTCACGCCGAGCAACGCATAGGATGTGCCGCTCTCAAATACGGTGGAGACGTGATCCAGGACGATTTTCTGGTGGCGCTCCGTCCGATAGAATTTGAAGACATTTGTCAGCTGAATCATTTGGGTCGTGCCGAAACGTGCGTCTGATCAGATCGGACCGTTGTATGTTCGTCTCGTGTTGACCGGCCCTTCCGTGAAAGGGTCGATAGTGCGCATTATACACCAGTGACTGCCCCAATCCGATTTATAAGAATTGCGTCGGCCAATCGCCGACGGCCATGCTAAGACGGATCGGTGTTGACATAAAGAACGGGCCATGCCGATATTTTCTCTGCGTTCGCGTAGACAGGTAAGAGGTATCGCTAAGGCGATTAGTGACCGTGACCGGATATATTTGCAGATAACCCAGAAAAGTTCATCAACTTGGAGCCAAAGCGAACAAAATTCAGCAGTGCTCGTCGGCTCGAGCGACGCGGCGCGGTTTGGAAAGTAGAGCAGTCGACTTCTATTCTCGATGGTCTTCCTGAAGAATTCGATGAGTTGGTCTATTTGCGGTTGAATCCAGACGTCGCCGACGCTGTCGAGAAGGGATCATTTCCATCGGGTGCCATTCATTGGTTGGTCACCGGTCGCGCAGAGGGGCGGCATTTTCTTCCAGAGTTGCCGGCCGATTTCGATGAAACAGAATATTTGCGCTCCCATCCCGATGTCGCCGCCGCCGTGGCGACCGGCCGAAGCATGTCAGGCGCGCAACACTGGCGCCGCTATGGTCGATTTGAAGGACGGAGAAATTGGGCGCTGATAGCGCGCGAAAAACTGCCGCTCGACTTCGACGAGACGGGTTATCTCGCAACAAATCCAGATGTCGCAGCCGCCGTCGGGGATTTCCGCATTCAGAGTGGGGCCAGTCATTGGCTACGCAGGGGATATCACGAAAATCGTTCCTGGCAACGCGGCGAATTGAACACAAATGGAGCCAACGTACCCACGATGAGCGCTACAGATGCGCGCTCATTTGCGCATACCGAAAGCTCGACCGTACACGAACCAAGCATACGGGCCGACCGAATTCAACTTGAAGCCAACGCGCGGCGCGTGAATGAGGTTTCCCGCGATGCGAAATCTCTACTGTCAAAAGAAAATCGGAAATTAACACCTCGTATCTTTCGACTCGCGAGTATTCTCAGATCTCGCAATGGCAATGGTTTTGATACCGGTTCATTGTTTGATACCGAGTGGTATTTGAAGAAATACCCCGACTGCGTGAGGGAAGGAATGCGCCCTCTCTCACATTATCTTAAAGTCGGCTGGAAGAAGGGCTACAATCCTTGTGCACTATTCGACACGAAATGGTATTTGACACAATATCCCGATGTGCGTCAGTCCGGTTCCAATCCATTGGAGCATTTCCTCAGAAGCGGCGCTTCGGAGGGGCGCGACCCGTTTCCGCTGTTTCATTGCCACTGGTATCAACAACAAAACCCTGATGTTCTCGCCACGGGAATAAATCCGCTTCAGCATTATATGCTTCACGGAATTGAAGAGGGCAGGCAGCCGTGCGATTTGTTTCATCCTCACTGGTATCTCGATCAGTATCGCGATGTCGCCCGCGCCGGAATAATAGCTGTGGAGCATTATGTAAGGTTCGGCGTGACGGAAGGACGCGACCCATCGCCCCTTTTTTGCACCAAATGGTATCTTGACCGGTATGCTGACGTTCGTGAATCAAACATCAATCCCCTTGAGCATTTCCTGCGCCACGGTAGAGCCGAAGGCCGGGAGCCGCGGCCAGTCAGCGCTCGACCACTGTCGGCATATCACGGCTGGAGGGAAATGCGCGAAACGCATGGGCGCGGCAGTCTTCAAGCGCTTGAACAGAGCGTCGCCGCCTTCCGGTCGTGGCCCCGGTTTTCGATCGTAGTTCCCACGTACAACACGCCCGAGGGTGCACTTGTCCATTTTTTGACATCGGTTCGAAATCAGGTCTATCCGTACTGGGAGCTTTGTATTGCCGATGACGCTTCCACCGAACCGCATGTGCGAAATGTTCTGACCAAATTTGGCGCTTTGGATAATAGGATTATTGTAAAATATCGTGAAACAAATGGTCACATCGCCGGCGCGACAAACACTGCGCTAGAATTGGCAAGTGGCGATTTCGTGTGTCTGATGGATCATGATGACGAGATCGCGCCAAATGCACTTTATGAATTTGCACTGAAGCTGAACGAAAATCCGGATTATGACTTCATCTATTCAGACGAAGATAAGATGACGCCGGACGGGGTCAGATATGATCCCTTTTTCAAACCTGATTGGTCGCCTGAGGCTCTAGAGGCGTGTATGTACACGGCACATTTTGCATGCTATCGAACTTCGATCGTGCGAATAATTGGCGGGTTTCGGGAACAATTCAACGGCGCTCAAGATTACGATTTTGTTTTGCGGTTCACGGAGCACGCCCGCAAAATTGGTCATGTTCCCAAAGTGCTCTATCATTGGAGAGCCGTACCCGGTTCGACCGCAGCGTCGATGGAAAACAAGGATTACGTGATCGACGCGGCCGTGCGCGCGCTGGAGGACAGGGTTAAACGCACAGGGAAACTCGGTTGGGTTCGACCGAACTTTTACAAGGGTTGTTTCGACGTGCGCCGTGAAATCGACGGCAATCCGAGAGTTTCACTTCTAATTCCATCCGCCGGTCGCGACAGCGAAGTTCGGGGCAAAGTCGTCGATCTTCTGGCGAATTGTATCGATAGTATAGGGGCGCGTTCGACCTATAGGAATTTTGAAATCGTCGTCATCCACAACGGCAATTTACGCGCGGAAACCTTGAACCGGCTCGACAGGCACAAAGTCTGCCTGGTTCATTACGACGAGCCGGTGTTCAACGTCTCGAAGAAACTGAATTTGGGCGCCAAACACGCGACTGGCGATTATCTCATTACGCTGAACGATGACGTTGAGGTGATTAGCGCAGATTGGATCGAGGCAATGCTTAGCGTCGGCCAAAATCCGGAAGTGGGGGTCGTTGGTGCCAAGTTACATTTCGAAGACGGGAAAATCCAACATGTCGGCGTGGCCTTTTGGAAGGGATTGCCCGATCATATCCGGCGCGGCTTTGGGCAAACTGATCCCGGACATTTTTTCAGCAGCGTCGGTCAAAGAAATTATCTGGCAGTTACCGGCGCGTGCGCCCTGACGCGACGTTCTGTTTTTGATGCGGTTGGGGGATACGACGAGCTCTTCGCAGTGAACTACAACGACATCGATTATTGCCTTAAGGCATATCGAGCGGGGTTCCGCATCGTTTACGCGCCGCTCGCTCAACTTTATCATTTCGAGAGCCGCAATCGGCCTCGGACGGTCGCCGTCTCCGAAATCCAATTATTTCAAGAACGGTGGGGCGAATTTTTGAAATATGATCCTTATTACAGCCCCTATTTCGATTCTCATCCTCCCAATTTCGAACTCCACCAGGATTGATCTTGCTAAAAAAAATTATCGTCCGAAGGTTGCGTGGCAAAAATGGTACGTCGGAAATGATCGAACATTTGCTTTAAAAGGGACCCCAACAAGAAACGGCAGAAGCTATTGCTGCCCGGATCCTAGTCAAGCGTCGCGTGCCGTCGCGAGAAACGGAGAATGAGATGCCCGTAGCAACGAATTCGCTACCTGGGATTCCGCTCGTTGAATCACCATTCTTTGAGCATCTTGTTGAGGGTCTCCCATCCTATGAGGCTTCGATAGCTCAAGCGCTTCACGATGACGGGTATGCAATTGTCGATTTTCCAGAGCCGGAGTTCGATGCTGTCGCAGCGGACATTATTCGCGAACTTGAGCCGAAATACGATTGGGAGTCGTGGCGCCAAAAAAAACGGCTAAAGCCAGACGCACTTATAGGCGGTATGCGCCTTCAGGATGCATCGGTATTAAGCCCGAACGTTCGGCGTTTAGCCAGTAATAGACATGTGATTGATATATTGAGTGCAATCTACGGAAGACGCGCCTTTCCATTTCAGACGCTAAATTTCCCTGTTGGGAGCGAGCAACATTATCACACCGATTCACTCCACTTTAGCTCCATCCCCGACAAATTTATGTGCGGCGTGTGGGTCGCGCTGGAAGATATTGGGTCAACTCAGGGGCCGTTGATATATTACCCCGGTTCGCACCGCTTGCCCGTGTATTACAATGAACATTATGGCTGCTATAGCGACGACCCGACTGCCAGGACTCAAAACAGATATGAAGCGGCATGGTCCAGCTTGGTCGAGGCACTTAGGCTGCCGCGCAAAATATTTCACCCCAAGAAGGGACAGGCTTTAATTTGGGCGGCCAATCTCCTGCATGGGGGCATGGAGCATCTCGATCATACAAAGAGTCGATGGTCTCAAGTGACCCACTATTACTTTGAAGATTGCGCGTACATTACGCCGGTGCACTCCGATACAATATTTGGTCGTATGAAATTCAAAGATGTTGTTGATCTGACAACAGGTATGCCTGTCGATCACAAATATCTTGGGATGAGGATTGATCCGGAAACTATTGAACGGTTTCGTACTGGCGGGCCGGTACCGGTGCCCCTTCCGAGCGACTTCGACCCTAAAATCTATCTTCGTCTTCATGCTGATGTGGCCAGCGCCGGGGTCGATCCAGCGCAGCACTATCTTAGTTACGGTCGTCGCGAAGGTAGGGCCTATAAGGGACCGACCTAATTCATCCCCGGGCAAACTCGTCGGTGGACGAATCGATCCCCTAAAATTCGAACTCGTGCGTCGTGACTTTTGTAAGGATAAACCACTAACGGCTGGCGAATAACAGCATTGCGGGCCCGTTCGGATGATCAGGTGTGTCCGCTCCAATTGTAATCTTGAACCCAAGCTCTTCGAGAGAGCCGAGGAGGCTGTCACGGCATAACCAATAGCTGACCGGCGCCGTGCCGCCGGAAAAGCCCTTCCAGTCGAGCGCGGCCCGATAACTCTGCCGATACAACATGACGGTACGATTTCCAAATCGCTCCCTGCGTGGGATGGTATCAAACTTATCAACCAGATACTCACGACTTCGAATGGCTTCGGCGTCATAATAATAAGTCCAAATCCCGATCATCCGGGAAACGCGCGCAGCGTCTTTCAGGAGTTGTACGGGGTCCTGCAAGTGGTACAGCACGCCGTTGGCGAGGAGCAGATCATACGTCTCCGAACAGTCTTTCAAGTACGGGCGAAAGTCGCCGAGCCGAAGATCCACCTGAAATTTGAGAGCATTCTGGACAATTAAGCACTTCAAGAAAGCTCGGGTATTCGATTCGATCGAGGTAACGCTCGCGCCGGCCTTGGCCATCATGTAGGAGTGGCCCCCTTCAAGCGGCCCAAGTTCGAGAACACGCTTTCCCCGGAAGCCTCCGCACTGCTCGCTGAGCCAATTCATTCGGGAATCCCCGAACAAATTCGCGTGCCCAAGTCCGTAACCCGGAATCTCCGACGACCATTCTCCCTCGAAAATCTTGAATGGTAATTCCCCACTGGGAGCGGCAGTCACATGTGCGTCAAGAATTCTGAAATCTATCAGCCTGCTCGGCGCATCAGCCATGTTCGTTCTTCTCCCAAAAAGCAATCACGGTCAAGGATGACCGAGTATCGTATTCCCAGCGAACGAATTCTAACATGAAAACGTCATCAACTCTGTAATCCACGATGGAAAATATCGCTCGGAAAATCCATCCCGCTGTAAGAGTGGTCGTGAGCACTCCCCTGTTCCGATCGGACACCGGCGTTAGCCGGAGGGCCTAGGACAAGCCTGGGCATACGCCGATGGCTGACGATTTTTCGATGGTTGAACTGGTTAGTGGGGTGGCTCATCGCCGCCGGTTTCGACGTAATAGGAGCTGGCAGTCGTTGCCGAGATGAGGCAGCCCTGTCTTTCCATAAGCTGTGTTGCGCGGCGCCATGGGCTGTCGCCAGCCTTGTGTTCCGCTGAAGGCAATTCTTGAGCGAAGGAGGCACGGAGATGATTCGCGCTGAAGTGTGCGGGAGAGCGGCTCTTGGGGCGCGAGACCACGGAGGTCGAGGTTCTCAAAGAGGCATTCGATCTGCCGCGGGGAAAAAACGCCGTCGTCTATCGCCTGGTGAAGAAGTCATGCCGCTCGCTCGCCACACGGAGTAACGGCGGCCGCGCGAGCAGGACGGCCACGTGGCGACGATCCGCTCGATATGATGGTTCAATGCGTCGAGAGACGCTTCGGCGCCCTATCAGCCCAATCCCGCGTGTCCGGTCTAGGTCTTAAACTCATAAAGGGGATTCCGCTGGGTGGCGAATTCTGATTCAAGCTCCTGAACGGAGCTTGAGCCATGATGCCTCGCCGGTATGATTTGACGGACTTTGAATGGTCGATCATCCAGCCGCTGTTGCCGAACAAACCGCGCGGCGTCGCGCGGGTGGATGACCGCCGGACATTGAACGGCATCTATTGGCGGCTGCGGACGGGTTCGCCGTGGGCGGACATCCCGGAGCGCTACGGTCCGCCAACGACCTGCTACAACCGCTTCGTCCGGTGGCGGAAACGCGGCGTCTGGGACCGGCTTTTCGACGCGGTCTCGCGGGCTTACGAAGGCGATCTGCAAATGATCGACTCCTCTTCGATCCGGGTCCATCAGCACGCGGCCAACGTCAAAAAGGGGGGCCGGAGACCGCGGAAGGGCACGACGCTCCAGCCCGATGCATGGGGCGCTCGCGCGGCGGACTGACCACTAAAATCCACGCTCTGGTCGACGGCAACGGCTTGCCCATCGCGCTCAAACTGACCGAAGGTCAAGCTCATGACGGGCGAAGCGCCGCTGACATGCTCGGCGAGCTCGGCCCCGGTCAAATCTTGCCCGCCGACCGCGCCTACGACAGCGACGCGCTGCGCCGGTGCCTGACCGCGCAGGGCGCCTGGGCCAACATCAAGCCGATGCCGAACCGGGTCAACATCCCCGCTTTCAGCCCATTCCTCTATCGCTACCGCAACCTGGTCGAGCGCTTCTTCAACAAGATCAAACATTTCAGAGCCGTCGCCACCCGCTTCGAAAAGCATGATGCAAACTACCTTGCCATCATCAAACTCGCCGCCGCCAAAATCTGGATGCGGTTTATAGGTCGGTGACCTAATGTGGTCAACTCCAGGTCGCCGAACCTGCAGATATCTGTCACGAGGAAAGTTAGGACCCGATGAGACGGATTCTTGTGAGCTGCTTGGCCGCCTGTTGTGTCTTCGCGATCTATCCCGGTTCCGCTGCTGCTGGAACGAACGTCAAATACGGCATTGCATACTTTCTTTGGCACTGCCTTACTGCGGGGAAGCCCATCCACGACATTTCCGAATGGGAAGCCGGGCGGCAGAAGCTCGGCCCCGTGCCGTCCTTCCACTGGTGGGGAAAGCCGGGGGCGGGATACTATTGTCTTTCGGATGACGACATGTTGTTGCGATCGCACGCCAAGGAGTTGGCGAATGCAGGAATCGATTTCGTCTTCGTCGATTTCAGCAACCACGACACTCTTGGCTATAGCCAAATTCATACTGAATATCTCAACCCGTTCGGTAAACTCTTGGCGGTCTGGTCACAAATCCCGGGCGCACCGAAAGTTGTTCCGTTTATGCAAGTCACGCCGCGCGGCGATCTCTTCATCGAACTCATTCGACGCCTTCAGGAATATCCCAAGCTCGAATTCATCTACAGAGGCAAACCGCTACTGCTCATCGTTGCCGTACCAGGGTCACCCATCGACACCGCCAAAATTCGCGAACTGGACAAACACTTCACGACGCGCCTCATGTGGGACGACAGTTCGCCCGCAGGCACATGGATCCTGATCTCGCGGTGTCAGCGTGGCTTCGTTGAGAGCAAAGCACGTATCCCATGTAAGCAACGTGTCGCCTATCGAAACGGCAAGGTCGAACAAGTCAGTGTGTCAGCGGCATTTCAGCGCGATTATATGAGCGACAAAGCGACGGCCGCGCCGCGATATCACGGTCTGACGTTCGTCCAACAAATGGCACGGCTTGACGGACTTGGGCCGGTCCCGATTGTAACGATCCTCGGGTGGAACCAATGGATCGCCCAACGCTTCTGTGTTAAGCCGGGACTAGGGTTGGATTCGCTGTGCGGCGCCGGCGGCTCAACAGAGGTCAACGGCGAGCCAATGTTCGTCGATGTGTTCGATCAGGAATACTCGACCGATTTCGAACCGGGCGGAACGATGGGTGACGCCTATTACAAGTTGCTATCGTGTGAGATTCATCGCCGTAAGGCGGGCAGTAACACGAGTTGCAAATTGCCGTAGGCCGGCGATAAATAAATATCACCAGGGTGCCGCGGCCGGTGCCCTGTGCGACAGGCATCGGGGCTCTTCACGTCCGGCTCGCCCTCCGCCCCCCACCGCTCAGAAAGTCTTGGTACGCTGCAGCAATACCGGATCTGAGCTCTGTACGCGCTGTCCAGCCCAACTGCGTAAGCCAACTCACGTCTAGTAGCTTTTGGGGGGCGCCATCCGGCCGCAATGCGTTGAATTCGATGTTGCCGCGAAACCCGGTCACGTCGGCAACCAATTCGGCAAAATCAGCGATCGTAATGTCACGTCCCGTGCCGACGTTGAGAAATGTGTCGCCGGAATAATGCTTCAAAGCAAACACACATGCGTCAGCCAGATCATCAACCGCAAGAAATTCGCGCCGCTGGCGGCCCGACCCCCAGACCTCCACGACGGGTGCATCTGCCATTTTTGCTTCGTGGAAGCGACGGATTAATGCCGCGGGCACGTGGCTGTGATTCGGATGGTAATTGTCTCCCGGGCCGTAAAGATTAGTGGGCATAAGCGATATGAAATCGGCGCCGTATTGCCGATGGTATGCCTCGACCAGCTTAATACCAGCGATTTTGGCCACGGCGTACCATTCGTTAGTCGGTTCCAAAGCGCCCGTAAGCAATGCCTCCTCGCGCATCGGTTGCGGCGCGAGCTTCGGATAAATGCACGACGAGCCGAGGAATAAGAGCTTGCGAATCCCGAAGGCGAACGACGCTCTGATGAGGTTAAGCTCAATGGCAAGATTGTCGGCTAGGAAGCTGACGGGATTCGCTTCATTGTCGGCAATGCCTCCAACTCGTGCAGCCGCGACGACGACCACGTCTGGCTTGACATCCCTTAGCCAACGTTCGGTATCTGCCTGACGCGTAAGATCGACCGATTCCCTATCGGCCGAAACAACTTCGCAGGGCTCCGAAGCCAATCGCCGCACCAACGCGGAACCGACCATACCCCTATGGCCTGCGACGAACACACGCAAGCCCAACAAATCAAACAGGGGCGACGTAATGGCTTGGATATTTCTCATATGCCGAACGCAAAGCCTTAGGACGTGTGTACATCGTCGTGACGGCTCAGCCGCCTTTGTTCAAGTTTGACCGCGGCGAGGTCGCTTATCACCATTTCCTTTACCAGCTCCAATAAACTCGTCCGGTGTCGCCACCCAAGAACTCGCCACGCCTTATTTGGGTCACCGATCAAAAGATCGACTTCGGTTGGCCGAAAATAGCGAGGATCGATCTCAACCAGCATTTGACCCGTCTTCGCGTCGATGCCCTTTTCTTCAAGTCCGGCGCCACACCATTCGATACGCCGTCCAATCTGAGCAAACGCGAGTTCAGTGAACTCCCGCACCGAATGCTTTTCGCCAGTCGCCAGTACGTAATCGTCCGGCTCGTCCTGCTGGAGCATCATCCACATTCCTTCGACATAGTCGCGAGCGTGGCCCCAATCCCGTTCGGCGTCGAGATTGCCCAGATACAGCTTGTCCTGAAGGCCGAGAGCGATGGCGGCGACCGCTCGCGTGATCTTGCGGGTCACAAAGGTTTCACCGCGAGTCGGTCCTTCATGGTTGAACAGAATGCCGTTTGACGCGTGCATCCCATAAGCCTCGCGGTAGTTCACCGTGATCCAATATGCATAAAGCTTGGCCGCGGCATAGGGCGACCGTGGATAGAACGGCGTCGTTTCCCGCTGCGGGACTTCCGGCGCGCGGCCGTAGAGTTCCGATGTCGAAGCCTGGTAGAAGCGAACATGATGTTGCAGTCCGAGGAGACGGATTGCTTCGAGGATCCGCAGCGTCCCGAGAGCATCAGCGTTGGCGGTGTATTCAGGTGTTTCGAAACTCACTTGAACGTGGGATTGGGCAGCCAGATTATAAATCTCGGTCGGCTTGGTTTCCTGAATGATTCGAATCAAATTCGGCGCGTCCGTCAAATCGCCGTGATGGAGGTAGAAGCGCGAACCCTTATCGTGCGGATCGATATAAAGATGGTCGATGCGCTCCGTGTTGAATGACGACGAGCGCCGCTTGATGCCATGGACGGTATAGCCCTTGCCCAGCAGGAACTCCGCAAGCAATGCCCCATCCTGGCCGGTCACGCCGGTGATAAGGGCGACGCGGGAGCGATCTGTTCCTTCAATCCGGCTCATAAATCGATCTCGCCAGTGCCGTTGAATTATGCTTGCTAGCACGGAAGGGATACTCAAAACTAGATTTTACTCGGACTCTTGGGAGGGTTCCTCGGCCCACTCCGTCTTCCGCTTTGGCCAGGGCACCCCGTCGCCGTCGTATATACGAATCTGACATCGAGCGAGGCTTTGATGGTTGTCGCTGAGAAGCACGCAATAGTAATCACCACGATCAACTATCCAACTCGCGCAATCGCGGAAATCGTCCAATCTGCGCCTAAACTTGATGCGCATGTCATCCTGATCGGCGATCAAAAGAGCCCGTCTAACTTCAGCCAACCGGGCGCGACTTACCTCGATCTGGCGGCTCAGCGCGACACGGGCTTCAAATATGCGCAATTGGCGCCCGCGACACATTATGCGAGGAAGAATGTTGGGTATCTTATCGCGATACGCAGTGGCGCGACAATAATCATCGAAACCGATGATGATAATATTCCTCAGGAAGACTTTTGGCATCCTCGCCGATCAACGGTTAAGGCGAAATTGCTCAAGGGCAGCGATTGGGTGAATACTTACGCCTACTATTCCGATAAGCACATTTGGCCTCGAGGCCTCCCATTACGTTTCATAAATCAAGAGCCGCCCGCGTGGGGCGATCTTATCGATTGTGAGGTATACTGTCCTATTCAACAAGGGTTGGCGGACGGAAACCCAGATGTCGACGCAATTTATCGTTTTGTTCTCCCTCTGCCCATTACCTTCGCCAAGCGACAGCCTATCGCGCTTCTCGGCGCTTGGTGCCCTTTCAATAGTCAGAACACGACGTTCTGGCGGGAAGCTTTCCCGCTCCTTTATCTACCCTATTATTGTTCTTTCCGGATGACTGATATCTGGCGCAGCCTCATAGCGCAAAGAATAGCTTACCTTAATGGCTGGGGATTGCTCTTCCATAGCGCCACAGTTTTCCAGGATCGCAACGAGCATGAGTTGCTAAAAGATTTTGAAGAGGAGATCGCAGGTTATCTCTACAACGAGCGCATCCGTGATGCGCTGCAGCGCATCGATCTGCCTGGAGGTGTTGGCTCCGTACCGAATGCATTACGTTTGGCATACAGGGAACTCGTCTCACTCCAAGTCGTAGGGAAAGCCGAATCGTCGCTCGTTGAGGCTTGGCTGGAGGATTTGGCAGCTCTCGGTGTGTGTTAGAGAGTTGTGACATGGTAGGCCAAGATATACCGCTCTCCACTCTTTCACTTCTTCGCGGCGGATCTCTTTCCGAGAATGGCAGTTTGATTACCTTTGCCGGGCAAGATTCCGGTTTTGTTGTGTTTGGTCCTTACCTGCCAATCAAAGCAGGACTCTATACCTTCGTTATTGAGATAAAATTTCCGTGGCATTTGGTGCCGCGTGCATTCATCGATATTTTTGGCGACGGAGTAGTATATTCACTGCAACGAATTTCCACCCATTGCAACACCGTTCACATTCAGGCCTTTGTGAGTGCCGACTGTAAACTGGAAGTCCGCCTTTACAGTGAGAGAACGCCATTTGAGCTTAAGCGGATTTCTTATTTTTCTGGGGCCGATAAGGCCGTACCGTACAAAACTCGTGTGCAGCCGCGAAGTACGCTGCTGCAGTTACTCGACGCGGATGGAGTATTGGGAGCGCCGCAAGCCTGGGCCGAACCAACCCACGTAGCGCAGGCGCTATTTGGCGACAATCACTTTCAGGTTCTGCCTGTTCAATCGCTAAATGAACACGAGGGCATTTTACGTCAAGCCGGGATAATGCCGGCAATCATTCAAGCCTTCTTTCATCAGAATAATTTCGCGGGCATGGAAGGGAACACTTCGGTTGATGACCTCATGGGTGGGGAGCCGAGGCTCCTTACCAATGTCTTTCAGCAAGAAATTGCTGCCGCGGGCCACCTCGAGTTTATTTCACCGTACGATGGTTCCGTGATTCGAACGCGTACGTCTATTCCTGTTTCGAATTTCCGGTCCGTATTACCTATCTTTTACGAGTTTCCGGGCGAATGTCCGATTGTCGTGGGAGTGGGTACTGGATGGACGGGGGCATTATCGTGCATTTGGTTCGTAAAACACGACATCATTATCTATGATAACGTTGGAAATGTTGATTGGTTAGGTACGGAACAGGTGATAGCCCAGTATCTAGCATTCTGTGTGACGCACGCTCAACAGGTGAGCGCTTATCGTAAGACCACACAGAACCGCACAGTTGCGGTGGCTGCAGGATTTAATTCCAACATGGGACATTACTTTTGGAACGAAACTTCTGGCATCGAAAGGTTAATCAGATCAAATCGCCTGACCAAGGTCGAAAAGATCTATTCACCCCGCGTTCGGTGGCTCACTATAGCAGATATATTCGACGCGGATCAGTTGCCCCCGTTCGTAACGCTAGACGATTGGCAGGAATTGTCGGATGAGGTGCTGACAAGAAACCAGCTTCTCGTTCATCCGACGGGGACTCGATACGACGATAGATTGGCTCTAAAGGTAATTGAGGCGGCCAAAAAACGGTTTTCCGTTGAAGCGCCAGAACGTTGGCAAAGTGCGAAAGCCTTGAGCTCTGGCGGGGAATACGTACTTTACGTGAACCTAAGAACACATAACAAGGCTTGGATTGAGCAAGACGAAGGTATTATTGAAATAGTTCGTACGCTGTGCTCTTTCTACGGAGGCGACATTATTGTTTATCTTGATGGCTATCAAGATTGCGAATCGTCTGTAAAAAAAATAATTTCGACAACAATAGATCGGGTCACTTATGTCATCGGAATTATGGGGTGGTATGCAGATTTTCCGGAAACGCTGTATTGGGCATTCCGTTGCGATTTCTTCGTGGCAGTTATTGGAAGCGGACTAGTCCCCTTGACTTGGCTTGCTAACAAACCGGGCATCTGCTACGGCGATCGAGATCATCTTAGTCAGATGAATTTTTGGCAACGGATCAGGTACAATACCGCTGCAGTTGGTTGGCCGGCCGCAGACCATATCCGTGACGTCAGTGGTCTAACCGATCATGCCAACTACAGCCATGCGAATTACAGCATTGATCCGGCTTATATGGTCCAGCTCTTCCGTGATGTGTGGACCCGAACAAGATCGGAAGACGCGGGTAAGAATGCCGATGTCAACCTTGGTGAAGGCGAGGACCGAATTGACAGCGGAACAGCGCGGAGACTTCGGAAAAAAATACGGGCCCTCTTTTCCAGGGCTAAGAAGCAGAATAATTGAACGGCAAATATTTCTAACGGTGGCGGGTACAGCGTGGATGCGGTCGTAAAGTGTGACCTGCGTGACGTGAGCCCCTGAATCTCCTCCAGGAATGAGTAGAGTCCGTCGCAGTGAAGGAGACGGACGATGAGGTCATCGCGGTTCAACGAAGAACAGATCATCGGGATCCTGCGGGAGCAGGAGGCTGGGTCGTCGACAGCGGATGTATGCCGCAAGCACGGGGTCAGCAGCGCCACGTTTTACAAATGGAAGTCGAAGTACGGCGGGTTGGAAGTTTCCGAGGCCCGGCGGCTGAAGCTGCTGACCGATGAGAACGCTAAGCTGAAGCGGCTACTGGCGGAGGCGATGCTGGACAACGTCATGTTGAAAGACATCGCGTCAAAAAATGTATGACCTGCCCCGCCCGGGCAAGGTTCGTGATCGTTCTGACGACGGCAGTCCGCCTAAATGTATCCGGCCTCTCTCGAGTGAGCTGCTATTGCAGCCAGGCCATGATGAGATCCGCGCGCATGGTTCTCAGATAAATGGTTCGTGCAGGAGCACGCTTTTTTGCCAGAGCTTACGATGCGCCGATCGACTGTTTCGTCATCACTTTCCCCGAGCCTCGCTTTCTGCCCCGAACGCCGCGCTCAGGCGACGACCGGATCCCTGCGTTCATAGAGCGCGCCCGGCTTCGTGACGATCGCCCATGCGGTCCGGGCGATCTTCGCTGCGAGCGCGACGGTGACTTTGTTTACGTGCATCCTGGCCTGCAGCGCGTCGAGCCATCCACCGAGACGGTCGCGCGTCCGGTCGAGGTGCGTCACGCAGGAGCGAGCACCATGGATCAGGAGTCGCCGCACGTAACGGTTTCCGCGCTTGCTGATCCCGAGCAGCGTGGTCTTGCCGCCCGTTGAATGTTCTCGCGGCACGAGACCAAGCCATGCGGCAAGATCACGCGCCCGACGGAACTGGCGGCCGTCGCCAACTGCGGCGAGCAGCGCCGTCGCAGCGATCGGCCCGATGCCGGGAATCGTCATCAAGCGTCGGGCGCGATCATCGCGTGCGGCCAGCCCTTCGATCTCGCGCGTTACGGTGGCGATCCGCTGATCAAGACGTCCTACGTCTTCGAACAGATCGCCCAGCATGCGCCGCATTGGTGGCGAGAGATCGTTGGCTTCGTCGGCGAGCACACGAGGCAGATCGAGGCGGAAGACGCCGGCGCCTTGGCGAATGGCAACGCCGTATTCCAGACTGAAAGCGCGCGCTTGGTTGATAAGCGGGGTACGACTTGAGACCAACTGGTCCCGGATGCGGTGGAGCGCCTGAAGATCGATCTGTTCGGTTGTCCGCACCTGAGTGAAGCGCATCGTAGGGCGGGTCACGGCTTCTGCGATCGCCTCGGCGTCGATGGTGTCGTTCTTCTGCGACTTGACATAGGGCTTCACGAACTGCGCCGGGACGATGCGCACCTGGTGACCCATTGTCATCAGCTTGCGCGCCAGCCATTGCGAACCAGGACACGCCTCCATGCCGACGACAGCGTGGGCGGCGCGTTCGAAGAAGGTGAGCAATGTGTTGCGCCGGAACTTGGCGCGCTGGACCACCGCGCCATGCTCATCGACACCGACGACGTGGAAAAGATTCTTGCCGAGATCGACCCCGTAAACGGCGGCATCTCGAGGGGCGTTCCGGATCATGGTCGGTTCTTCCTTTCTTGCTGGAACTTTAGAGTGACGGTGGAGGGTGGGGCAGGTCATCCCATTAATGGTGACGCCCGTCGCCAGACGAGAAGCCGTGGCTCACCTCTGCCAAACCTATGAGGCGAGCCAGCGGCGGGCGTGCCAAGTGATTGGCGCCGATCGCACCTCGATCCGGTACCGATCGCGCAAACCGGATGACGGCGTTGTCCGTGGCCGGCTGCGGGAACTCGCCGCGATCCGCCGGCGCTTCGGCTATCGGCGGTTACATCTCCTGCTCGATCGCGAGAGCTTGCACATGAACCACAAGAAGCTGCGACGGCTCTATGCCGCGGAACGGCTCCAGGTGCGCCGGCGCGGCGGACGCAAGCGGGCGCTCGGAACCAGGGCGCCGATGACGCTGCCGCAAGGGCCGAACCAGCGCTGGTCCTTGGACTTCGTCAGCGACACGTTCACCGACAGCCGGCGCTTCCGTATCCTGGCGGTGGTCGACGATTTCACCCGCGAATGCCTGTGCCTGGTGGCCGACACGTCGCTCTCAGGCATGCGAGTGGCGCGCGAACTCGACACCGTCATTGCCGAACGCGGGCGCCCCAGCCTGTGTGTGTCCGACAACGGCACCGAGCTCACCAGCATGGCGATCCTGCGCTGGTCCCAGGAGACCGCGATCGAATGGCACTACATCGCGCCGGGAAAGCCTACCCAGAACGCCTTCGTCGAAAGCTTCAACGGCCGCCTGCGCGACGAACTGCTGAACGAGACCCTGTTCGTCTCGCTCGATCATGCCCGCGAAGTCTTGGCCGATTGGAGGGACGACTACAACACCGTCAGGCCGCACAGCGCGATCGGCAATCTACCGCCCGCCACCTTTGCCAAGAACAGCGCCCCCGCGATGCAACGGGACGGGACGCTGCGCTCGATCGGGGCCTACGCGCCCCGTCCCGTTGCGCCACCGAGCCAGACAGGCTCAAATGACGAACAGACTCTCCTCATCTCCGGATGAGATAAGGGGCTCACGTCACGGCTGAAGCAGCTCGATGAGGAGAACCACCGGCTGAAGAAGCTCGTTGCCGATCTGTCGCTGGACAAGAAGATGCTGCAGGACGTGATTCGCCGAAAAATATGACGCCTGCCCGGAAGCGTGAGATGGTCGATCACGTTCGTATCGCGTGGCGAGTAAGCATCCGCCTGCCGCGCGGTGCCGGTGGCTCGATCGACGTATCACTACCGTTCGAAGCGGGCCGGACAAGCACCCCTGATGAAGCGGATCAAGGAGATCGCCGAGACCGGCGTTTGCTATGGCTATCGCCGGATTCATGTGCTGCTGCCGCGTGAAGGCTGGCGGGTCTCCTTCATCGCGAAGCACCGGGGGATCTGGGCCGTGGATTTGGATGTGCGGGGCGCTCGGTGTCTCGCGGGGCGGCTTCGATGGCTGGCTGACACGGCCACGCAGTAAGCGGAGCCGTGACGACGAAGAGCTTGGTGCCAAGGTGCGCGCGAGCTTTCTTGGCGATCGCACCTACGGCGCCAGGTGGATATGGCGTGATCTTGCCGCCGAAGGCGTACCGTGCGGGCTACACCGGATCGAGCGTTTGATGCGGCTGAGGCTCTAGCTGAAAGCACGTCCGCGCCGGCGTCGGCTGCCGCCCGATCTGGGTGAGCGGCAAGCCTCCGCCGTCGCTGCGAACGTGCTCGACCGCCGCTTCGAAGCGCCTGCTCCGAACCGCAAATGGATCGCAGACTTCACTTATATCTGGACCGCGGAGGGCTGGCTCTACGAGGCAGCCGTCATCGATCTGTTCTCGCGGCGCGGACCCACCTTGGCTCGAGAGCTGTTCGTTATCCAGGCGAAAGAATGGGATCGCCGCCCTCAAATGCAAGACCTATCTAATACGACCGCGAACGAACCGTTCCAACGCGAGGCCTATCGCAAGCGAGCCTAAACCACAGGCGAGAATGTATCCATGGCCAAAATCCGGCGGACCATGGATATCGAGAAACGCGGCGTGCATCCAGCTGACGCACTCGTACACTGGATTGATCTGGAAAATTTGGCGAACCTGCTCGGGCATGCGGTCCACATCGACCAACGCGCCAGATGTTAAGTACATTAAAATAATGACGAGGGCGTACCCGGTAATCCAACCTCGAGCCAACAACGCGATAACGCCATTCAACACGCCCAACCCGATGCCGAGCAAAATAGCTGCGCCGAATGCAATGAAGGCATCGATCAGATGATGCGGCTCCATGTCGTACCCGAACAAGGACAGGACGCCGAAGAAAAACAAAGCCATCAGACAAGCATTTACCACCTCCAGCAAAGTGTGACCGATTAACAAGTCCATTGGTTTGATGGCTGGAAATGAAAGAAGCGGTATGTTGTAGGCCACTGAATAAACCGTCATCCGGGACATATAGACGACGGCAAATAGCGGGAGGAAGCCGCACACCAAATACGCCATCAGAGAGTCGCCATATATGGCAGCAGTGCCTTGGAATTGATGGATAGCAATAACAACCGCCATATGGGTTACCGGCCACCCGACGATCACCAGATAGCCGAGGGCGTTTCCGAAAAAGCGCGAGCGCATGTCGCGCAACATGATTGCACCCCAGATTTGTGCCTGAATCTGCCATAAGGATCCATGACGGAGGAACGCTTGCTCCCCTTCGGGCAACGTACGGGCTGACGGCAAAGTGTCGTGCATCATGCAGGCCTATTCTCGTCAAGGCAGCGCCGGAACGGTACCTTGCGCTTCTGGAATCGGCAAGGCGCCGCAGAAACACCTTTCGCGTCAGCTTGCGGGCTTTTGCGTCCATTGCGATTGGATCAGATTAGTTAGGCTAGGTCACCGACTCATAAACCGCATCCAGATTTTGGCGGCGGCGAGTTTGATGATGGCAAGGTAGTTTGCATCATGCTTTTCGAAGCGGGTGGCGACGGCTCTGAAATGTTTGATCTTGTTGAAGAAGCGCTCGACCAGGTTGCGGTAGCGATAGAGGAATGGGCTGAAAGCGGGGATGTTGACCCGGTTCGGCATCGGCTTGATGTTGGCCCAGGCGCCCTGCGCGGTCAGGCACCGGCGCAGCGCGTCGCTGTCGTAGGCGCGGTCGGCGAGCAAGATTTGACCGGGGCCGAGCTCGCCGAGCATGTCAGCGGCGCTTCGCCCGTCATGAGCTTGACCTTCGGTCAGTTTGAGCGCGATGGGCAAGCCGTTGCCGTCGACCAGAGCGTGGATTTTAGTGGTCAGTCCGCCGCGCGAGCGCCCCATGCATCGGGCTGGAGCGTCGTGCCCTTCCGCGGTCTCCGGCCCCCCTTTTTGACGTTGGCCGCGTGCTGATGGACCCGGATCGAAGAGGAGTCGATCATTTGCAGATCGCCTTCGTAAGCCCGCGAGACCGCGTCGAAAAGCCGGTCCCAGACGCCGCGTTTCCGCCACCGGACGAAGCGGTTGTAGCAGGTCGTTGGCGGACCGTAGCGCTCCGGGATGTCCGCCCACGGCGAACCCGTCCGCAGCCGCCAATAGATGCCGTTCAATGTCCGGCGGTCATCCACCCGCGCGACGCCGCGCGGTTTGTTCGGCAACAGCGGCTGGATGATCGACCATTCAAAGTCCGTCAAATCATACCGGCGAGGCATCATGGCTCAAGCTCCGTTCAGGAGCTTGAATCAGAATTCGCCACCCAGCGGAATCCCCTTTATGAGTTTAAGACCTAGACCACATGTCTGCCTGAGTACGGGGCGACCCGTCTCACACTATGCAGATAACGAGGGTTGCGCCGGATGGTCGATGGGGCATGACCAACCGCCTTCCATGCTGCGCAGGCTCTAATGCGTTGCTCCGCGCGGCCGCGTCTCCAGGGTCCGACGGATCGTGTCGGCGATCTCTTCGTCGCCGATCCGGCGTGGCGCTCCAGGGCGCGGCTCGTCGTAGGGACCATCGAGCCGAAGGCGCGCAAACTGTTCCCGCCACTTGCTGACTGTTCCTCGGAACACGCCGAGCCGCGGCGACTGTCCCATTGTGGGCGGCGGCGCGCCAACGACTCAAGTTCCCGACGCTCTCCCGGCGACAAGACGATGTCCGATGCCTTGCCCTTCGCCATTCCGATCCCCTAAAATAGATCGGTTAAAGCAAATCGACGAGGAGATCCACCGGCTTACGAAGCTGGTTGCCGATCCGGAGGGGATTTCGATGATTTCGACAGAGGGGTTTGACCGCGATTTTTACCTCAAAAGGAACCCTGATGTTGCCGCTTCGGGCATGGATCCCGAAAAGCACTTTGTAGAGCACGGAGCAAAGGAGGGGCGTGCGCGTAACGCCGATGAGGAGAGGGTATACTGGTACGCGAAGTTCGACGCGCAATGGTATCTTAAACACAATACCGATGTCGCAGTAGCGGGCATGGATCCATTTGAACATTTTATTGCGCATGGCATCAGCGAAGGGCGCAGTCCACGTCCAGACCACCAAATAAATCCGCCGCAAAAAAACAAAGGCCCAAGCATAGAGCTGCTGACGGTGGATTCTATGGGTTCAATCTCGTGCCCAAAACAGCCTACGTTTGATATGGAGGGTTATCTTCGGGTCAATCCAGACGTAGCCGAGGTTATTGCGCACGATCCAGGGCTCCTCGAGAACCACTGGCGCACTTACGGCGTCTTTGAGGGGCGGGCAGTCTTTGGTCTTGCCGCTTATGCACGCCGCTCGCTTACGCCGGCGCTGTGGCACAAAAAGCCAGCAATTGCATGTTACGGACTCTTCGAAGCGCCGTCAGGCATGGGAACCGCGGCGCGCGCTTATTGCCAGGCACTGAAGGCGACGGGGTATGAGGTCTCCCCCATCACCGTGCGCCTAAGCAATGGGCGATTTTATACGACGGATGACACCAACCGTCCGCGGATAAATATTTACATTCTCAACGCTGATATGATGCACCTCTTCTTTCTCGATCGGCGCGAGCGTCTGCTGGATGACAGTTTCAATATTGGTGTGTGGGCTTGGGAGCTTGCATATTTTCCGTCAGTGTGGTCCGGCGCGTTTGGCGCGCTTGATGAAATTTGGGTTACAAGCAAGTATTGCCAGTCATCGATTTCAGCGGCTTCACCCGTTCCGGTACGGCTTCTGCCGCCACCGGTCACTATCGCCAACAACGGCCCAAACCTTCCTCGTAGCCACTTCCGCGTAGCCGAGGACGTATTCGTCTTTGGCTATATATTTGATGTCGGCAGCACGATCGAGCGCAAAAACCCAGCGGCTTTAATACGCGCATTTCGGGCCACTTTCGGCGACAGTGACAAGGTTCTGCTCGCTCTGAAGTATCATGGCGGTCATCACTATCCCGAAGCCGCCGGATCGTTGCATGAACTGGCCGGATCCGCACGCAATATACGCTTTTTTGGAACGGTCATGGATGAACAGGAGCTAGCGTCATTTAAGGCGATGCTAAATTGCGTCGTATCACCGCACCGCGGCGAGGGCTTTGGCTTCAATATCGCTGAAGCCATGCTAATGGAGCAGCCGGTCATAGCGACGGATTATTCCGGCAGCACTGACTTCTTTGATGAGCGGACTGGATATCCCATCGCCTTCAGTTTAATCGAAGTGGGTCAAGCGGGCCCATACGTTCCCACCGCGTTATGGGCGGACCCTGACGGGAACGAATTATCTCGCGCCATGAGGGAGGTTTTCGACAATCAATCTGACAGCGCAATCCGCGCGGCGAACGCGCGGACTCGCATCGAAACCGAATACAGCGTCCAGGCTTCGGCGAAAGGGATCAAGGAGCGTCTGGAAGAACTCGGTCTGTTCGGCCCGGGACCAGTAGAGCTTCGTTCGTGGGGCGCAGGAGTTCATGCTGCGAGCCGCGCGCCAGCAGACGACGGGCCACGTTTTACTGTAGTAGTTCCGATCGTTGATATCGAGCCCAAACGCCTTGTGGCGTGCGTGAACTCGGTTCTCGGTCAGTTTCACGGAAATTGGGAGCTGCTTCTGATTGACGACGGGTCGACGGCAGAGAACACGCTTCGGGTTCTTGAGAGTCTTCGCGGACAAGATCCGAGAATTAAGGTTCTGGGCGCTCAGTCGCGCAAAGGAGCAGTCAATGCTGCTATTGAGCATTCCTCCGGCGAGTTCGTAGCATTTCTTGAGCAAGGGGACGAGATGGCGCCGAATGCTCTCGAAGAAATGGTCAAAACCATAGCGGCGACTAAATATGCCGATCTTCTATATTCCGATGAGGACTGCATTGACTTAGAAGGCCGACGGCAGGGGCATTATTATAAGCCGGACTGGTCTCCCGAGAATCTAGAATCCGTGATGTATCTTGGGAACCTTTTGGTGACGAGGAGATCGCTATTCCTCACGGTGGGAGGATATCGCGAAGCGCTGAAAAGTGAACAAAAATACGATTTCGCCCTTCGCGCGTCCCGCTGCGCGCGAGCCGTCGTCCATGTTTCCAAAGTCCTTTATCATCGACGGCTAAATGACGGCGCGAACGCCGCGAAAACGGATATGAAGTCGAACGACGCGTATGCCATCCGAGCGCTGGAGGACCATCTTGCCGCGTCGAAACGCCAAGGATCCGTTGTCAGTGGGCTTTTGCCTGGATATTACCGAGTGCGGGATGCGCTTCCGATCGGGTTACCTGTGACTCTAGTCATTTTCACTGACAATCGCTTTACCGATGTGACCGGTCGCGGCAAGATAAACATGTTCGATCATTTTACGCGCAGCATCTTCCAGAAAACCGAGACTAAGTGCGCCATAAAGATTCTGGCAGTCGATAATGGCAACCTCTCCAGCGCTCAGCGGCGATCCATTGAGGGCAACGGTGGAAGGGTCGTCAGTTATCAAGAACTGCCAAGCGCGTCATTCAATTTTGCGCGAAAGGCAAATTTCGCATTTCGGCATATCGCGACCGAGCATTTCATCATGCTCAACGATGATATGGAAGTGATTGAGCCTGGTTGGATCGATGCGTTGATGGAGCTCGCCATTCGGCCGACGACGGGGGTGGTCGGTGCGCGCCTCCTTTTTCCCGATGGGTCGATCCAGCACTGCGGTATGGTGCTTGGCGTCTTCGGCGCCGCCGCTCATGTTTACCATCGCGGGAAGAGCGACGAGATCGGTTACAGCGGATTCACCCACACGATCAGGAACTACAGTGCCGTCACTGGCGCCTGCATGGCAATGCGTACCAATCTGGTTAGCGAGATCGGCGGGTTCGATGAGAAATTAGCGATCGACTATAACGATACCGACTTTTGCCTTCGTGCCCAGGCGGCGGGCTATCGTAATATCTATACTCCCTTCGCGAGCCTCTATCATTTCGAAGGCAAGACCGCGGTGCGCTCCGCTTCAAATGCGGACGACCAGCGATTGTTCTGTGAACGCTGGGCGAAAGTATTGGCGCGTGATCCCAACTATAACCCCAATCTAAGCAAGAGTGCGGTCGATTTCAGCGAGGCGTAGCTTCAATGGTGCAAGGGGGGCATATCATCGTCGGTCTTCTCAGTCCGTCACGTGTTCCACTCTCGAAGATTGCGCGGTCGCAAAATTGACGGCCACAAGAGGGGGCGCTATCGTTGGTGGTTGGCGTGGACGGGACGATGTCGGGCGATGTTACACGTTTGTGGTCTCGCAAGAGGACCAATCGCCGCGTCTTAGGCTAGGCCGAGATGGAGTGCTGGGACAGGATGGCATGAACAGCTTGTCCACGGCGGTGCAATTCGGACAGATCCGAATATGACGCACCGTAGCTTAGTCGTGCATAGTTCAACCGATCTTGTTTGCTTATAGAGGCCTTGCGTTTTACAAGTTCCGGCAAGGGATATCAGTTCAACCCTGTAAGATAAGCTCCTTAATTCGCACAGACGGCGCGTCGGTTCGGTTTCCGCTCGCGCGACATCGGTCAGCTCGGTGATGGAAGACACAATGCTTTCAGCCGGTCTGGAAAAATGCTTCAGTCTCGCGCTCCCCTAAACCATTCAGATCGAATCGAATGAGCAATTCGTGCAGCACTGAAGGGGAGACGACAACATATAAGGTCTTCACTACGGAAAGAGCTAAACTAGTTATTGAAGCCCCGGCCTGCCAAGAGGAACCCAACGCGATGATTTCGGCGGTATCGAGAGCTACACCCGCTCTTTCGCGTGAATTTTATGAACGAATTCGTATAGCTTATCTTTACAATGTGGAGGGTTTCGGTGGCTCTGGTGATTCTATGTGGTCGACCATTACCACATGGCGCTCCGATATAGATGAAGCGTTGCGGTGGGATAATCCGGAAGAGGCTGTGAAGCTCTTGACGAATCCGGCACAGACAAAGCTTTACTGGGGTGCGGACGATCTTTACGTACGCCCGACGTCACCAGAAAAGGCTGAACAAGAGAGGTTGGCATCAATGGCTGCTGACGCGCTCTCCAAAGTCGCCATTGCCCTCGGGATCATGCGAATGCCAAACCCCGAAGGAGGCACTTCTTATGCTGGAGGAGCGGCGCCGTCACCGCCGTCTGCGGAGACGCTTCTCGATAAGATTGATAGGAAAATCGGCCGGATGATGAATTTTCCCAATCCATTCCCACAGGAGGCGGGGCTTGCAACTTCCAGGGGAATTGCAGCCTACCGGGCCGTTCATGCCATTTATCAAGCGTACTGCGTAAAGTCCCTTATTGGCGACAATCCGGCTCAAAATATGCTCGAAATCGGCGCAGGAGTCGGACGGACAGCCTACTACTGCCGCAGAATTGACGTTCGGAACTACACTATTGTTGATCTACCACTCGCTCTGGTGGGCCAGGCCGTTTTCCTGGGGCTCGTTTTGGGCGAGAACGCCGTACGCTTTGGAAATGAACCAGAGAACGGGATGGATAGAATTCGCCTTCTTTCGCCGGCTCAGTTGCATAACGACCAGAGAAGGTATCACGTAGTACTTAATGTTGATTCGATGCCCGAAATGGATTCCACGCACGTCCTTGAGTATTTTGCAAGAATGAAAAGGGACAAAGCAAAGTTCCTTTCGATAAACCACGAGGCTAATACGCTTACCGTCCAGGAACTCGCCCCGAAGGGTGCTCAGCTTTCTCGACATCCATATTTGCTCCGTACCGGATATCTTGAAGAAAGATTTGATTTTCAGCGAACTTAAAACCTTGAGAGAGCGTCCAGCACGCTTTATCGACGCCAAGGAACAATTGTTAATTTCCCTCTACGGTCTGGCCTGCACCCGGTTCCGTTGACACCTGCCTAAGTTGACCTGCCCCCGGATTTTTGGACCGGAAGTAGCTGGAAAATTCTAATTTTGCCACTTTAGGTGTGAATTCATCTGGCTTGAATCGACCTTAGTCGGGGCGGAGGATTTTCCATGAAGAAGTCGCGGTTCAGTGTAAGCGGTCAGGCGGTCCCGTGTAGCGGTTGTCGGCAAGTTCGATGATCTTGGTCCTCTCGGGGTGAGTTCGGGAGGGATGATTTGGAGTCTGCACCTAAGTCCAACACCAAGAGCTTTGCGTTGATCGAGGCGGAAGTTTCGCGTCTTGAGGCCAGTCCCGAAACGCCGCGGCGGCGCTGGTCGACGGCGGCGAAGGAGCGGATCGTGGCAGCGGCCGCGGAGCCTGGGGCGAATGTGTCGGCGATTGCGCGAAGCAATGGATTGTCGCCGCAACAGGTTTTTGCCTGGCGCCGGAAGGCTGCGGTCGGCTCAAGTCGGATGAACACGGGCTCGGCGGTCCCGTCTTTTGCCATGGTTGCGATCGATACCGAGGCTGGCGGTGTTGTGGAGCTTGTTGTCGCCGGGGTGACGATCCGCCTTGGTCCGACAGTGCCGGCGGCGCGGGTGAAAGAACTTTTGCGGGCGGTCCGGTCGGCATGATTCCGACCGGCGCTTCGGTATTTGTCGCGACCCAGCCGGTGGACTTCCGCAAGGGAGCGTCGGGTTTGATGGCCTTGGTCCAGGGCAGCGGCGCCGATCCGTTCTCGGGTGCGCTTTATGTGTTTCGCTCGAAGCGCGCCGACCGAGTGAAGATGGTGTGGTGGGACGGCGGCGGCGTGTGTCTGTTCGCCAAGACGCTCGACGAGCACGGCTTCCATTGGCCTCGGATCGAGAACAGTGTGATCCGGCTGTCGATGGCGCAGCTCATGGCGTTGGTCGAGGGCATGGATTGGACGCGGGTGAAAGCGCTCCCGGCCCACCACCCGATGTCGGTCGGATAATCCTGCGGCGAGATGAACTCAGGGCCGGCTTCGCGGCGGCGCGGACTAGCGAATCGTGCTTCAATCGCGCATGATCGATGCCGTGGCCGAACTGCCAAACGACGTCGAGACGCTGAAGGTAATGCTTCTCGCGGCTCGCGCGGAAACAGCGGCCTTGACGGCCGAAGCGGCGACGTTGCGGGCCGCCAAAGCCGCGGCGGAGACTCGGATCGAGCGCTTGCATGCCCTGCTCAAGACGCTGGAGCGGGCGCGGTATGGACGGCGATCGGAGATGCTCGATCCCGATCAGCACGAGTTCACGTTCGAAGAGATCCAGACCGGCCTGGGCGCGATCGAGGCGACACTCGACGCGGTCGCTAAGACGCCGCAGCCGCGCGCGCTCCGACCACGCAAGAAACTGCCGGCGCATCTCGAGCGGATCGAAGTGGTCGTCGAGCCCGAGGCGACCTGCGGCGCCTGCGGCTCCGCCGAACGGGTCAAGATCGGCGAGGATGTTTCCGAACGCCTCGACGTCATCCCGGCGCGGTTCCGGGTGATCGTGACGCGCCGGCCGCGCTATGCTTGCGCCGCCTGCCGCGAGGGTGTGACGCAAGCGCCGGCGCCGGCCCATCTGATCGAAGCCGGGATACCAACCGAGGCGCTGCTCGCTCACATCGCTGTCGCCAAATACGCCGACGGATTGCCGCTTTATCGGCAGGAAGCCATTTTTGCCCGTGACCAGATCGAACTCGGCCGCAATCTGATGGCCGGCTGGATGGGCCGGATCGGCTTTCATCTGGAGCCGCTGGCCGATCGTGTCTTGCATCACATTCGCGCCGGCGAGCGCATCTTCGCCGACGAGACGACGCTGCCGACGTTGGAACCCGGCGCCGGCAAGGCGAAGATCGCCTGGCTGTGGGCCTATGCGCGCGACGACCGGCCATTCGGCGGTGCCGGTCCGCCGATGGTGGCTTACCGGTTCGAGGATAGCCGCGGCGGCGATTGTCCGGCCCAACACCTCACTGGGTTCTCGGGGCTGCTGCAAAGCGATGGTTACGCGGCCTACAAGCGCCTCGCCGATCCCCGCCGCGCCGGTGGTCCGATGACGCTGGCGGCATGCTGGGCACACCTCAGGCGGTACTTCTACGAACTTCACATCGCCGATCTGTCCGACACCGCCACCTGGACGGTCGAGCGCATGGCCGCGCTATGGGGCATTGAGCAAGAGATTCGCGGCAGCACCCCCGAGATTCGCCAGGCGGCACGGCGCACAACATCCGCGGCGATCGTCGCCGAACTGTTCGAGCGCTGGGAAGCGGAGCTCAAGCGCATCCCCCGCAAATCCAAATTAGCCGACGCGATCCGATACGGAACTCGACGCCGCGCCGATTTCGAGCGCTTCCTTCATGACGGCCGGATCGACATCGACAACAATACCGTCGAGCGGACCATCCGCCCGCAAACCATCACCCGCAAAAATTCTCTCTTCGCCGGATCGGATGGCGGCGGACGGACGTGGGCGACCCTGGCCACCCTGCTCACCACCGCCAAGCTCAACAACGTCGATCCCCAAGCCTGGCTCAACCTAACCCTCGAGCGCATCGCCAACGGCTGGCCCAATCGCGAACTCGGCGCTCTCCTCCCCTGGAACCATCAAACCACCTGAACGGCCTCGGCTGATCGCTTACGGTTCAGTGAGCAGCAGATCGCCTTCATTCTGCGGCAGGGTGAGGAGGGTGTGTATCCCTCCGGCGTGGACCGGCGTGGGCCGCCTTGTGTAGGGTTGTGTTATCGGCGAAGAGCTGAGGAGGCTCCAATGGAGTCCATAAGGAGGCTCCGTTGGTACAGCGTGACGTGAACCCCTTATCTCATCCGGAGATGAGGAGAGTCTGTTCGTCATTGAGCTTGCCCCCAACCTTGGACCACCTGGCGCTGGAAAATTCCCCGCTTCATCGGGCGGCGGGCTGGTCGGGGTTGCCCGCCGACCGATGAAGCATCAAGGGCACTTTGTTGCCGATTGCGCTGTAAGGACGAACCTCGTTGTAGATCCTACGCCAAGCCTCGCATTTTCGCCGCGCCTCGTCGAGCGTCATGAACCAGTTGGCGTTCAGGCATTCGGCGCGGAACTTGCCGTTCAGGCTCTGATGAAGGCGTTGTCGGTCGGCTTGCCCGGTCGGCTGAAGTCGAGCGTCACGCCGCGCATGAAGGCCCACAGATCGAGGCGCCTTGCTGATGAAACTCGGGACCGTTGTCGAGACGAATAGTCTTTGGGCAACCGATCTCCGCGACGACGCGCTCGAGCGTCTCGACCACATCCGATCCGCGGAAGTTCTGCCGCACCTCGATCGCCGGCGACAATCGGGTGAAGGTGTCGACGACGGTCAGCACGCGGATCTTGCGACCGTCGAAGAGCTGGTCATGAACGAAGTCCATCGCCCAAATCTGATTCGGCGCCGTCGCCGGCGATCGATCGTCACGCAGCTTCGCCTTGATGCTAGTGCAGAAAGGGCCCTATTGCTGCTGACATGCTGACATGCTGACATGAGGCATGGCTGTCGGACTGCGGCCGAATTTCTGCGCCACGTGGGCGAAGCCTCGAGGACTTGGCACGTTGTGCGCGGAAACGAAGAGAATTCCGGCCCCGATGATCGCGGCGATCCCGCGAAGGCTCATCGCAAATCTATTTCCGCGCCGAACCCGAGAGGAAAAAATCATGTGAATTAAAGTAGGTCCCCCCACGCTCGTTTCAGAAGCCGCTCCTTCTCATCGGGAGAGGCAGCGGCGAACATGCGCGTTTGATTGTCACCGACAAGAAGGTTCTCTTGATTGCCCTGTCTGAACGTGCCGCTGCGGGGCCAGTACAACGGAGGATATGATCGACCGTCCCGGCCGATGATCAGCGCATCGTAGCCCTTGCCCATGATCTGTCTCGTCAAACTTTTGGGACCGCATTCCACGGAATAGGCGTCCTCCTTCTTCTCGATCACTTTGTGAGCCAGAATTGACTGGAACATCCTTCGCCGAATAACGAAAGCGTTGGAGCGAATATGCGCGTTTGGGAAAAGGGTCGCGCCACCGAAAACTTCATGGCATTCGAAGGAGCCCGTTGCGCCGACTAACCCTACCTCCGGGCGGTGGACATGAAGGCTCAACGAATAAAGCCAATTATCGCTCAAAATCTCCGAATGCGTGTTTATAAAGCACAAATATTCGCTGTTAATCATATCCGCGGCGGAGACATAGGCGCCAATATCAAATCCGATGTCTGGAAGCTCGAGCGTCTTGGTGGCAATACTATTTACGAGCTTTCTTGCTTGAGCGGCCTCCCCGGAATCGGAAAACCCTTTAAGCGCCACATAGAGTTCATGCTCCATGCCAGCCGGATGCTGCTTATAAGACCTTACAAAGCACTCGAACGATTCTGCAGAATTATCATCAGCACCTCTCGCCAAATACACCACAGCTATGTCTTCACGAAAGTCGCGACGCCGCAATGCCGGCGCCGTCCGACTGTCTGGGCGCTCGGTGCCTTCCCCTGGATTGTTTTTCGCTGTGTCCTGGAGCTCGTCGAGATGCTCCTTCCCGGTAGCTACGTCCTTCGCACTTACGCCCCCGTCACTATCGCGGAGACTTGGTGCATAACATCGCACGCTCCGCAACACCGCTTCTAGCTTCACGTCAAATTCATCATTGTCTTGGGGAGAAGGAACGACATGATGTGGCAAGACATGCACATTGATGTTTCCCAACCGTTCATATCGCGCTGCCTCGTCCTCGCTTCCAACGGCGACGGCGTCAGCCAGCTGGGTCAATTCCAGTGCGCGGAGTCGGGTTTCTTCCGATGCGCCATCGTACTCGGCGGACTCCTCGTGCGCGCCACAAACAGTAACCTCTGGCTCCATCGCTGATTCCGCGAAATAGACCAGCTTCAATCGCGCAAAATGCTCTAGATGCTGACCCAAATATCGAATAGCCCGATGTATGGATCCATCGGCGATTATGACGTGGTAAAAGTCTGCTCTGTCCTTGAGAAATCGGTCAAAAGCTTCTTGGCTCCTGATGTAGATGCCTTCAACCCCTGACGGCAACAGGGAGGGCAAGCCTTCCAAATTGCGGCCGACATCGCTCGTGATGCCCACCGCGACGGAATAACCCGCGTCGCTAAGGCTCTCTAATACGCGGATTCGGCGGGAACGCGGTCTTGAGCCGAGCAACGGATATATGTCTCCGCTTATTAGCAACACTCGTGGCCGCCAGCGATCGGCGGAGCGCCCATTCAATAGACCGCTTCTCGGCGGTAAATGCATCTTTGTGAGAAACGCCGCATGGCGCGCGGAGAAGAGCCATTTGTCGTCATCGGGCTTTTCCGAAGCTCCCTTGTTATTTCGCGGTGCGAACTCACTAGAACGGAATATTTGGATTCCCGGATCGTAGAGCACGCGCGAGCCGGCTTTGCGGATTTTCGCGCACAGATCGGCCGTCGCATAAGAATGGCTCGCGAACGACGGATCGAACCTCCCTAAGCGCTCAAAAAGTTCCCGTCGCACGAACAGGCCGATCTCGCCGGCGTGATCGACCTCGCGTCGGAACTGGACGTCAAGATCCTTTGGATGCTTGCCATGGCCATACCGCTCTAGATCGCCATTCGACCAAACGACGTACCCCGCGGAATCAAGCGCCCCGTCTTGCCGAACAACCTGCCCGCATACGGCGCCGATATCCTTTGCAGTTGCCAAAATTCGAAATCCGCTCGAAACCGCGCTTGGATCGACGACGTCTCCGTTTGCCAGAAAACACAGCATTTTCCCGCGGGCCCGCGAGGCGCCCTGATTCGCGGCGCGCGTGAAACCCAGATTTTCTACATTTCTGACGACAGTTGCCCCTACCACTTTATCCAGAAGATATCCCGTCTCGTCAGAGGACGCATTGTCGACGATGATCAGTTCCACCGGAAGGTCGGCCATTCTAGACAGACACTTCAAGCATTTAAGCGTGAGTTCTGCCTCTTTGTTGCTCACAACAATAACGCTTACAGCGGGATTGGAAGAAGCTGAAAAATCTAAAAGCGATCTATCCGCAAAAAAATCGTAAAGTTCTGCCAACGCTTTGGCTCTGGGATGTCGGGGATTTGTGCGCCAGTACGCGGCCAAGGTCCGATCGGCGACTGATAGGTCATACCCCTCATTGGTTAGGATTTTGCGCCAATCGTTCTTTTCGACGATTGGAAAAGAATCGCGAACCGTTGAAATTTTGATGAAGGGAAATCCCGAATACAAAAGTCGTTTCCAATGGTAAAGGGTCGGGTTCCCGGCGGGCAGATCAGGAAACATTGATTCGCACTGGAATCCGGCCCTTTTCATTGTCAACGCAAGTCTTGTTTCGTACTCATTGACCACATCGTCTTTATTGGAAAAGGCAACTATTGATTGAATGAAATTTCGAAATGTCGCTGACCTGAGAACTGATTTTTTTAGCGCAAAAAAATAGCTCTGCAAATGCCATCCACGCTCGGCGCTTTCCGTTAACCCAACGACGTCAGCTCTGCTTGCGCGTATTCGTCTTAACAGGCGCGCAAATGCTATTTCATTCGTTGGCCCAAAGATGCTGTCATTGAGAAAATACAGAATTTCGGTCTGTAATAATTTGGGATAAAGTTGAATTACGTGCGCCCAGGCGCCAAAATCATAGCCGCTATTCGTCCGTACTATTATCCCATTAAGACGATTAGATACCGAGGGAGGGATGTTGATAGCACTAACATCCGTCGCGACAATAAGGAGGACCGCGACATCATTGTTCATCAGCTGCTCGAGATGAACGGTTACATGTGGTTTTATCTCTCCGTCCTCGGAATGCGTCACGAACAGCGCCATTTCGCTTTCCAGTGACGGAGGCCTAAGGTGCAGGACTTGAGCGTCGGTTATCGGACAGCTGACGAGATCAACGTCTGAATTGGGGCGTCGGTGTTCGAGTATGCCCTGTGTGACAAAGTGAGCAAGAGGATCAATTCCCGCTTCGGCAACGTCAGGATTGCGCTCAAGATACCATTCTGGGTCGAAGCGATCGGACCACTCGCTGAGCGCCTCCTCAACGCGATTGGGAAATCGAGAACTCGCGCAAACCGATCTTTATAAAGTGTTCAAACGGATCTTCGCCGGAATCTGCTACATCGGCGTACCGGAGCGCATACCAGGCAGCGTCAAAGCGAGTCGTCCAATTGGTTCTAGGCTCGTCATCAACGTTCGCTGCACGTCCCTCTTTCGCGCCGTATTCAAGAAAATGCTTGAACGGGTCTACTCCAGCCGCGGCGACGTCGGGATTGCGTTTAAGGTACCATTCAGCGTCAAAGTTGCCCATGCATCACCACGGGGTGCGCAGGAGAAAACGCGCGAGCTGGCCGGCGAAGTAACGATTATTTGTGCTATCGCGCTTGGTCAACGAAAGAGGCGCCGCCATGAGCGTTCGACATCGCGACAGGCACGCTCGCCTGGTCCCGGCAAATGACCGGCGGCCACGCCTACAATATCGGCTGCGAGTATCCCAAACACACCAACTGCCCCGAAACGAAAGGGCCGCACGTTGATTTCGGCTCGATTTTGCAGACCAGCGAAATCGCGCCTCTTCGTCCGCGTTTCGGGCCCGCCCGTCTTTGGTGCCGTAATTGGCAAAATGTTGCTCGGGATCCATGCTCGCGTTGGCGACGTCAGGATTATTTCGAAAGTAGAAATCGAGATCGACGATATCTTGGACCATGCGAGTCTTTCGTCGTCACGCGCTACGGAAAGTTAACTCGCATATCCGTAATAGGCAAGGCGCCGTCGATGTTGCCCTACTGCGATCACCTGCAATATGCTGTGCGGTGCATCACTAACGGCGAGCGCAGATGCTAGGCATTAAGTTTGCGGATTCCGAAAAATGAAAGCGGTGATTCTCGCGGGCGGCATGGGTACGCGCTTGTCGGAAGAGACCGTGGCGCGGCCCAAGCCCATGGTTGAGATCGGCGGTCGCCCGATCCTATGGCACATCATGCGGATTTTCGCGGCGCATGGCGTCGACGAGTTCGTTGTCTGCCTCGGATATAAGGGATACGTCATCAAGGAATTTTTTCAGAATTACCGCATGCATCTGAGCGACATCACAGTGAATCTCGGCACCGGCGACGTCGTTTTCCATCGCACCTCCAGCGAGAACTGGAAGGTCTCGCTCATCGAAACCGGCATCGAAACAATGACCGGCGGCCGTCTTAAACGCGTCCGAGATTATGTTGGTTCTGATGATTTCTTCATGACGTATGGTGACGGCTTGGCCGACGTCGATCTTAAGGCGCTTGCCGCTTTCCATAAGCGCCACGGACGGCTCGCCACACTGACTGCCGTGGTCCCGCCGGGCCGTTTTGGAGCCCTGGATCTTGAGGGCGATCGAGTGCGTCAGTTTCGCGAAAAGCCGGCTGGCGATGGAGCAACCATCAATGGCGGATTTTTCGTATTATCGCCTCGGGCGCTTGACTATATTAGGGGCGATACTACCGTTTGGGAGGCCGAACCGCTGGAGCGTCTGGCGCGCGAAGGTCAATTGATGGCTTTCAGGCACACCGGCTTTTTCCAGGCGATGGACACGCTCCGAGACAGAAATCAACTCGAGTCGCTTTGGTTTCAAGAGGGTGGAGCGCCGTGGCAAATTTGGCGATAGGCCCGGTACTCGAGATATTTATTTTTCCCGGGCCTGCATTTTGACTGACGAGCATTCTCCGGCCATCAATCCGAATCCCGCCTTTTGGGTCGGACGCCGCGTTTTAGTCACCGGCCACACTGGTTTCAAGGGTGGCTGGTTGACCGTTTGGCTTTCCCGATTAGGGGCGCGGGTGACGGGATTTGCACTCGCGCCAGACAATCAGCCAAATCTGTTCGACAAGATCGGCCTTGATCGGCTGAGTTCCCGGATCGCCGATATCCGCGACCTTGACGCGGTTCGCGCCTGTGTCGCCGAGACAGAGCCCGAAATCGTCATCCACATGGCGGCGCAGTCGTTGGTGAGACGATCGTATGTCGATCCCGTGGACACGTACGCTATCAACGTCATGGGCTGCGTTCATCTGCTCGAAGCGATGCGGGAGAATTCTTCGGTCAAATCGGCGGTAATCGTGACCAGCGACAAGGCCTATGAAAACACGAAGCGGCGGCTTCACGCCTATCGCGAATCCGATCCCATGGGCGGCGCCGATCCCTACAGCAGCTCGAAGGGCTGCGCCGAATTGGTTACCGACGCATACCGACGGTCGTTTTTTGGTTTGGGCAAGCACGCCGCCCGGATCGCGACCGCGCGAGCCGGGAATGTAATTGGCGGCGGCGACTGGGGGCGTGATCGCCTCGTGCCGGATATGGTCCGCGCGTTCTCAGCGGGCGAGGTGCCGGAGATCCGTTACCCCGCCGCCATCCGTCCGTGGCAACACGTGCTTGAACCATTGAGCGGGTATTTGCGTCTTGTCGAATGTCTGAACGAACCGGACGGCGCTCGCTTTGCAGAAAGCTGGAACTTTGGGCCGGCTGACGAAGATTTTCGTCCCGTTTCCTATGTCGCCGATACACTAGCGCATAAATGGGGCCATGGAGCCGCGTGGCATTTGTCGGACAAATCCCACCCGGACGAGGCGCAATACCTGCAATTGGATGCATCGAAGGCGCGCCGGCGACTCCCCTGGCGTCCGCGCCTGGGCCTGGAAGAGGCATTAACGTGGACTATCGAGTGGCACATGGGTGATCGGCGTGGTGCCGCAGCGCGAGGCTTGATCGAAAGTCAGATCACGCGTTATGAAGCGTTGGGAAGATGAAGCCCAGGCACGTGATTCAGAGATTGTTGCGATGAAATCGCCGACCTGCCGAGCCTGCGGAGCCGCGCTACGAGACGTGATGGTCGATCTCGGGGTTTCGCCGCTTGCGAATTCCTATGTGTTCCCAGAACGAATGCGCGAAGGGGAGACATTTTATCCGCTACGCGTTTACGTCTGCGGTCGCTGTTTTCTTGTGCAGCTCGAGGAATTCGAAACACCCGATGCGATTTTCTCTGACTACATGTATTTTTCGAGTGTCTCAAGCAGTTGGCTGAAGCATTCGGAAACCTATGTCGATGCGATGCGGGCGCGCTTTGGCCTAGGTTCAGCGAGCAAAGTCGTCGAAGTAGCTAGCAACGACGGCTATCTGTTACAGTATTTTGCGGCGCGCGGTGTGCCGGTACTAGGCGTTGAGCCCGCGGCCAATGTTGCGAGAGCAGCGATTGCGAAGGGAATTCCAACCGAGATTGCCTTCTTCGGCGAAGCCACCGCTCGAGCGTTGGTGGCGGCGGGTCATACAGCAGACTTGACGGCGGCCAATAACGTTCTCGCACACGTTCCAGATATTATTGATTTCGCCGCGGGCTTTCGCCTCATCCTTAAACCGGAGGGCGTGGCTACGTTCGAGTTCCCGCATCTCCTCCGCATGGTCGAGCAGACGCAGTTTGACACGATTTATCACGAACATTTCTCTTACCTATCCCTCGGCGTAGTATTGGCCATTCTAAAGCGTAGCGCGCTGCGCGTGTTTGATGTCGAGGAACTGCCGACCCATGGGGGCTCATTGCGAGTTTTCGCCTGCCACGAGTTTGCGTCATACGCGGAAACACCTTCGGTAGCGGGCATCGTTTTGGAGGAGCGAGCGGCCGGCCTGTTCACCTTGACCGGATATGCAAGTTTTGCGGATGCAGTTGCAACAATCAAATGCAACGCGTTGCGATTTCTGGTGGATCTGCGGATGGAAGGTAAGCGCGTGTGCGCGTATGGAGCGGCCGCCAAAGGAAATACGTTTCTCAACTATTGCGGCATTGGCCCCGAATTGATCGGTGCGGTAGCCGATCGCTCGCCTCACAAGCAAGGCAAATATCTGCCGGGCAGTCGCATTCCGGTTGTCTCTCCGGATGCATTGCTTGATCTGCGCCCCGATTTTGTTCTGATCTTGCCGTGGAATATTAGAGCCGAAGTGGTAGATCAAATGGCGGCTATTCGGGGCTGGAATGGTAGGTTCGCGGTTGCTGTTCCCCAGCTTGAGATATTTTAGGTATCCAGTGTGAAATTCGAAGAATTGAAACTTCAAGGCGTATACAAAGTGTCGCTCGAACCGCGAGTCGACGAGCGCGGTTTTTTCGCGCGGGTGGCATGCGCCGATGAATTTTCGGCTCGTAGCTTGGTCGGGCAATACGTTCAATCAAGCATTTCATGGAATGCGCAGCGCGGTACTGTTCGTGGAATGCACTTTGCGCGCGCGCCATACGAAGAGACGAAGCTCGTACGCTGCATCGCGGGTTCCGTTTATGACGTCATGGTCGACCTGCGACGGGATTCCTCAACGTATTTGCGGACGGCCCAGATAGACCTTTCCGCAGACAACCGGATAGCCGTCTATATTCCCCCTGGTATCGCACATGGTTTTCAGACGCTCACGGCCGGCACCGAAATTCTATACATGATAAGTGCGCCGTACGAACCGCGGGCGGCCGGGGGTTTGCGATGGAATGACCCTGCGATTACCATCGATTGGCCGGAGCCGATCGCCGCTATCTCCGAACGAGACCTCGCCTTCCCTGATTGGCCGCAATCCATTGGGCAGTGATGAAACGGGTAATTCTCACTGGCGCCACTGGCTTTATCGGCAGTTTTGCGTCGACAGCATTGCGAGACCGCGACTTTGAAATACATGCGGTCGGGCGTCACGACAGCGGAGTGCCGGGTGTATTTTTTCATCGGGCTGACCTTCTTGACCCTAGAGAATCAGCAGCGGTCATCCAAGAGATTGGTGCAAGTCATCTATTGCATTTGGCTTGGTATGTGGAGCCCG
The DNA here is from genome assembly GCA_963851285.1 of uncultured Alphaproteobacteria bacterium. Classification (GTDB taxonomy): domain Bacteria; phylum Pseudomonadota; class Alphaproteobacteria; order ATCC43930; family CGMCC-115725; genus JAATGI01. The sequence continues at coordinate 329,462 of CAWKOL010000019.1, read as the reverse complement.
GCCAATACCGGAACTCGGAAATGAACCTTCGGTGGGTTGCCGCGTCGCTCGAATTAGTCCGGCTCTTCACACAATCGGGTGGCCAACGCGTGGTTCTCGCCGGAACTTGCGCCGAATATGAGTGGCGAACGGAAATATTGTCGGAGTCCTCGACGCCTTGCGCACCAGCGACTTTGTACGGCGCAGCGAAGGACGGGCTGCATCGGATCGTTCGCGCGTACGCTGCCAGTGTGGGGCTATCGTATGGATGGGGCCGCATTTTCTACCTTTACGGTCCCGGCGAAAAAGGGGGCCGTCTCGTGAGTGACGCTATTCAGTCATTGCTCGCCGGTCGGCCGTTTCGAACCACCGATGGCCGACAGCGACGAGATTTTCTCCATGTTTCCGATGTGGCTAGGGCATTTGTGACTTTACTCGACAGCAATGTACTAGGGGCCGTTAATATTGGCTCGGGTGAGGCAATACCCGTGCGAACTATCTTGGCACGAATAGCTGAACTCATTGGAAGACCGGATTTGATTGAGTATGGAGCACAGCCACTTCAGCCAACGGAACCTGAATGCATTCAGGCGGATAGGCGCCGCCTGGAACGAGACGTGGGCTTCAGACCCACATATACCTTAGAACGAGGGCTGGCCGAAATGGTGGCCCGGAGTCGACAATGAGAACTCACCACCAAGTACCCGACGTGGTATGGATTCGTTCTGAAAATAGGCACGAACAACGGCCCAATAAGGCTCTGCGGACCGCAGCTTGTATTGCGCTCGGATTGGATGAGCTAGAATACTTTCTGTTCGGGATAAGAGCCTGAGCGTATGCCCGTATGGTGAATGATAATGCCGTCGAGATTATTCGCGAGCATTAGATAAACAAAGCGGAAGCGCAATGCGCGACGTAGCCATTGTTCTCGGAATGCATCGAAGCGGCACAAGCTCGGTAGCCGGCGCGTTGACTAAACTGGGCGCCACGGCGCCCAGGAACTTAATGAATGCCGATGTTGGGAATAGTGCCGGCTATTTCGAGTCAGTTCGGATCAAGACTTTTAACGATGAACTTTTGGCGTCAGCTGGCTCTACCTGGGACGATTGGCGAGAGTTCAATCGTTCTTGGTACCGATCGCCAGTGGCAGAAAAATTTATCGAACGCGCGATCGGCTTGTTCGAAGGCGAATTTGCCGAAGCAAGCTTTCCGATTTTGAAGGATCCGAGGCTCTGTCGAATTGCGCCATTCTGGCTCGACGTGATGCGCCGAGCAGACTGCAGGCCACGAGTTATCATACCGATCCGGTCTCCGCTGGAGGTGGCCCAGTCTCTGAAAAACCGCGATGGCATTCCTATCGCCAAGGGGGTGCTCCTCTGGTTGCGCCACGTCCTGGACGCCGAACTGGAAACACGAAATACCCCGCGCTCGATCTTTACCTGGGACCAGTTTCTGTCTGACTGGCGCCGGATCGCGCAGAAAATATCGGCCGAAGCGGGGGTTGTTTGGCCGCGTCTTTCTGATCGAGCGGCAAATGAAATTGACTATTTCCTTGACGACAAACTTGTCCGAAATCGCGTCAGCCATGCTGAGCTAATCGCCCAGTCCGAGATCAATCGGTGGACGGTCGCCTCTTATGAAGCATTGCTCGAATTGACGCGAAATCCATTGTCCAACTCCGCGCTGGATACATTGGACGAGGTGCGCCAGTCATTTGGCCATGCCTGCACTGTTTTCGGGGCGGTCCTGGCGAAAGTTGAAGTCGACTTAGAAGAGGAGCGCCATCGGTTCAGTGTCGCCGCAGACGTGGAATTGAATACGATCCGCACGGAACTGAATGCGACCCGAACGGATCGTAATCTTGTTGCGGAAGAGCTACGCCGACGCTTTGACGAACTGACTGCGGCACGACGAGACTACGATCGAGTTGCTGAGGAGTTACGTCAACGTATTGACGAACTGGATGCGAGCCGAGCGGACCGCCAACGTGTTCTAGAAGAGTTAACGCTCAGCCAAGAGGAAATGCGCACAATAGCGATGCGCATGGCCGAGTTGTCAGATGGGTATGCAAGGATTGCGGGCGAGCGGGAGGAATTGGCGACCAAATTGTCGGCGGCCGAAGCGCTGCTGACAGAAGCCACCGCGCGCTCCGATCGAAATGGTGCGACGCTCCTCGAAAAGGAAGCCGCGCTCGACAGGATGACAAACAGGTATCGCAACCTTGAGAAACACGCGGCCGAGCAAACAGCCGCGACGATGCGGGCCAATGCCGCGGCAATCGCGGAAAGCGAATCTGGAGCGGCGGCGCAATTGTTTGCACTTCAGGATCAACTAGTCGGGGCCGAAGCGACGTTGGGGAAAATGAAGCTTGACCGGCACCGCAATCGGTTTTTCTGGTCGAAGCTTAGGCGTCTCGCCGCGTCAACATGGGGCGAGGAGCGTCTGCTGCTACGTAGCGGCCTGTTCGATTCCGATTGGTACCGTAAAGAGTATCCGGATGCCGTTAAAGATGGCACCGTACCGGCTCGACATTACTTGAAGGAGGGTTATTTAGTCGGCAACAAGCCAAATCCGTTATTCGATTCTCATTGGTATTTAAAGAGATATGATGACGTGCGCCGTTCTGGGGTCAATCCGCTTGTTCACTATATCCGCCACGGTTATCGGGAGGATCGCGATCCATGCCCGGACTTCCAATCCACGTTTTATTTGGTGGCCTATCCGGATGTCCGCGCCTCGGGAGTCAATCCCCTCACGCATTATTTGCGATATGGCATGGCGGAGGGTCGACTGGCGAAAAGACCACAGTCGTCGATAAAAGAATAGATTTGCCGCCCAACGACGCGCAGGCCAACGCCGGTAGAAACGGCGCCCCCGCACTCACGATTTGCACGGCTGCCAGCCATTCTTTCGATACTAAGGAGAACTTCGGCTCCGTTACCCTATTGCTGAACAACGTCGAGATCGAGCATTAATGCCCTGGTCTTTGTGGTAGAAAAAGAGCGACTGGGCTTATAGCATCCTGCCAGGATGAAGCTTGCCAATCATAACGTGACAGAAGCCCCGCCGTCTCTTCAGGCGATGGTGGACATATTGCCTGGATGGAACTCATCATTCCCGGCGTCTCTCCAAATCAAGGCAGGAGCAGTTCCATTATTTGAAGACCAACGCGTTTCATGGACATTGGAAGTTTTCGGTAACGTTTGTGAAAGGACCGTTCTCGAACTGGGTTCTTTGGAAGGAGCTCATACTTATATGCTTGATCGCGCCGGTGCGATTGTAACGGCGATAGAGGCTAACAAAGCGTGTTTTTTGCGCGGCCTAATAGCTCGGGAGATCATGGGCGTCCAACGCGCACGCCTTCTATATGGGAATTTCATTCCATGGTTAGAAGCTGGACCGCATAAATTCGACATCGTCTGGGCGAATGGTGTGCTATATCACATGAGTGATCCCATCCGCTTCCTAAAGTTGATTGGCAACGTAGCCGATAAGATCAGCATCTGGACACATTATGTACCCGACGATTATGTTGGAACGAAGGAGGGGTGGGCACGCACGATTTCGAAGGTAAAGCGGTACCAAACCGATGATGGGCGAGCCGTCGAGTATTTTGTTCGGCCCTATGGGATTGCAGCGCGGACTGATGAATTTTCAGGTGGCGTATACTCGTATTGTTGTTGGCTACGGCGCTCCGAAATCCTTACGCAGTTGCGCGCGATGCGGTTTAATTGTGAGATCGGATTTGAGATGCCCGAGCACCCTCATGGTCCAGCATTCTCAATTGCGGCAGTTCGTTTGGTCTGAGAAGGGTGCTGTCAGCGAGAGTCGCCCGACCTCCGCGCCTCTTCTGACGAAAAAATGCTTTGTGCTCCAGCGCGACGCCGCAATGGTGCGTTTGAGACGTTGGAAAACACTAAAGCCTCGCCTGCCGGTTTTGCTATTGTGAGAATGCCGTTTCCTTCGCCAATATTCATTCACCTTGCACTCCTCATCGCCAGAAACCCAGGATTCCAGCTGAACGCCGTTTACCCTGGCTCGCGTCAAGCCAATCTTGATCGGCTCCACGATCATGGTGCGATCGGATTCCCCAAATAACCGCCTCGTTGCCGCACGAATCAAGTTGAAGCCGGCGCGGAAAGCTGAAGACATGATGAACGTTAACGTAAATACCAATGACGGCAGGTTGCGATTCTTCGCTCCATCCGAACCGGAGATGCATGAGCTGCAATCGAATATCCAAGACAGTCGATCTACAGATCGCCAATCCGAAATCGCAACTGACGTGAATCAGCGGAGTGGCAATAAGGCCGCTCCTTGCTACGCACATGAAGTTGATTCCCCTGCCTTGTACGGCCGGATCGCCATGACACAATATGCCATGGCAACCACAGCGTTCCGACAGGCAGTTATTATAGCCGAATGGCAGTTGGTGGATCTCAACTTCTTTGTCATGTTCCACGATCCTCTTTCCGCATCTACCGAGTGACGCCTTGTATTTCAACGTGGACAGCGATCGGGGTGACCGGATTAGTGGGTATCTCGTGCCAGATTCATTCTCGGGTGTAGGTCGCGTCCGCGTTCTCTTTTGTGGCCGCACGCTCGCCATTGTTGAAACCGCCCAACAGATTCCCCAGCTCGTCGTAATCGGGCGGCACGAGACAGGACGCTGCGGCTTTGTCGTCGATGAGTCAGTTGTTCCTGGCCTGGAATCAATTACTGATTTGGAGCTTCGGGACGCGGATTCGGGGATCCTTATCTATCGTCGAGCCCCCGAAACGCTGTTCGTATCAGCAAAACTCATTCGCCTGGAGACTCACCTAGTCGGTCTACGACGAGTCGATCAGGTAATGGCGCGACAATTCTGCCACGCCTACCTCCGTGCGGAATGCGCTGGATCGGAATCGCTGACGCAGATGTTCTATTTGCTTCAACCGAAATCACTGTATATCTCAGGGAGATTCTTTTATCGCTCTTTCGAAACTCTGATCGAGCAACAGTTCAAAGCGGCTTGCATCGTTCATGATCCGTTTGAGGAATTGGCGGAGCGGTTGTTCCTCTTCCGGCATGCAGCACGGCGCGGTCAGCTCAACCTGCGCGATGCGGTGACTTTCGCTTCGACGGTCGAATTTGCGGCGTCGTTAGCACTCGACGCCGATCGTCAACTCCGCATGGCATTCGACCATATTCCCGCCAATGCCGCGCAGTCATTGCAAAATCCACTCGTGCGCCAGCTGACGGTAACGCACCCGCAAGAGATGCCGCGCGGCAGCTCGTTGGCGGCGTCGCTAAATGTGTTAGCGTCGTTCGCGGTCGTTGGCCTTCGCCAGGAAGCCGAATCGTTCGCCTTGGCTTTATCTGGGTTGATCGGTTCGGAGGAAGAAATAATTCCCGTTGTCCCGAGATGCACCAGGGCCATCGAACTCGCGGATCGGCTGCGCCAAATCCCGCGGGTGAGCGATCTCCTTGAACTCGACCTGGAACTGTATCAGCGACTTCTTGAAGCATATCGCCGGGCTGCCGCGGGAGCAAAAGGTCCCGCGTGACTTAGATGGATGGCTCCCATCGGGTAAGCTTCAGCGGCAACACTATGGCACCTTAGTCGCCTTAAGCCGATTCGGGCGAGCTGGATAATATTCATGCCCACAGCCTGAACCCGACTGTGAGCGCCACACCCGTGCTCCGCACCATATCAGAGTCTAAGGCAACGCTTATTCAGTTGATCATCAGCCCGGAACTATCGATGCCGCGAATTGCGGAGCAAAGAGTACTGCGCCACTCAATAATCGGAGGTGTTCGTCCAAAGGCAGGTACTTCTCGCTATGACCAGCCACATACCACGTCGCGCCGGGATGATACCAAGGCAACTTCTTGCAAAACAGTCCCGATTGTCGAAATATGGCTTCTATTGCGAAGCAGCCGTACGAAACGCAGTGCGGATATGACCAACCCTGAGGGTCAGGAACGGCGGTTGGGAATTCTGCTTCGATTATGGAAAAGATGACTTTTCCGTCTTTTTTGAGCGAAGCGGCCATCTGACGCGACAACGTTTCTGCCATTTCAGCATCGCAGTGAGTAATTATTGACTGCGCGACGATGAAATCAAATTTTTCTCCAAACACATCGCAACGAAAATCTGCATTGTAAGAAAATTTTGGGGCCTTTATTTCTAAAATGGACGCTCCTAATTCATACTTTATTGCGTCCTCGACTAACCACCGGTAAGGCTCGATCCCGAAATAATGATCGGGCGCGAGATATGGGATCAACAATCGGCCGAGGCGTAACGAACCGCATCCGAAATCAAGAACCGAACTGGTTTCCCGAACGCCAAGCGAAAATAGCAACGCGAATTGAGACGCCGACATAAAATCATATCGGTCGGGCGGCCCCACAAAGGCCCGGTAATGATCGGCGCCGGCGGGCAGGGCAGATGCAGCCGCGCGATCGAGGCCTCTGATGGGATGAGGGGATTGGCGGTGTCCCTCATATTCGAATAACACCATTTTTTGGGAACGAGGATGGCCAAAATCTCCAATTAGGTTGGGATGCCACGGCAATTGCTCGCACAGTCGCCAAAGATCTGAAAATCGGTAGTGGTAAGGATCGCGATGATCGTTGGTGACCACGTCCCCCGGGACGTGAGTAAACGGCGCGCCATACGGCAAATCATCGGGAACGATAAAGAAAGTCGCAAAGAAACTCCCATTTGCTGCCATTGCGCGCTGCAATCTGGCAAGACACAACCGGATATGATTTGCCGGCAGATGAGTAAATAACGATTGTGCGAGGGCAAAATCGAACGAAACAGTGTATGTTGAGAAATCAAAATCCGTGTCGCATCGCAGTTGGCTTCTCGGTAACCGACTTTGTAGCTCGTATCGCTCTAGTTCGATGTCATAACCAGCATCGAGAAGCGACTGGTTGATGTCTGTTCCAAAATAGTTGTTGGGTTCGAGATATTGGACAAAGTGAACACCCCCTCGGAGGCATCCGCAGCCGACATCGACTAACCGATGCCATGGTTTGAGGCCGTAAGATTTGAGAAACTCAAATTGTAGGGATCCTATTTCGTCCCACATGCTCCCAATGGTTTCACGGTGCTCGCCACGGCTGACTCGTTCGGATATTTCCTTGAAATCGTAATATTCGTTAACTGCCATGATAATTCACTCCGAACTGGAGCTGACCTTAGTGCAAATCCCCCTCGCTAACTAGGCTTGTTCACGTCGTACCCAGAGGTGGAAATGGATTGCCAAATTGCTTCGCCGTGCCGATCAAACGTGGCGCATGAATGCCTCCCTACGATAGCGATCGCGCCATTTGCGGTGGAACAATTTGAGTTCGTCGGGCCGCACCCCTCCTTGCCCCTTTGACAGGCTTTCATAGTGCCACAGGACGGCGAAGGGATTTACGACCACGCGGTAGCCCGCGTCGTTCAGTCGGAGACAATAATCGACATCATTGTAGTTGAGATCGAATGCATCGTCATAACCGCCCAATCGGGTAAACAGGCTTCTCGGCGTCATTAAGCAAGCGCCGGTGACGGCGACGGTGTTGTGCACCGCCGTACAAATTCCACCGTGGCCAACGGTATCCTCGGGAAGACCGTAATATGGATGCCCGGGACTGCCATCGATCACAGTTACGCCCGCATGCTGGATCGTTCGGTCGGCAAAAAGCAGCTTGGCACCGACGGCGCCAACGCGGTCCTGTTGTTGAAATTGGAGCAACTGCTCGATCCAGTCGGGGCTGATGACTTCCATGTCGTCGTTAAGCAGGATGACGTAGTCGCCGTTCGCGTGCTGTACGCCCAAATTGAACTTTCGTGCGAGATTAAGCCTTGCCTCGCGATAGGGCACGACAAATGCACCCCATTCATGAAGCATGCCGATTGTCGCCTCCGGCAAATCACCGTTCTCCAACACGATAAGCTGAATATTCTTCCAGGTAGATACCATGACTACGCTGCGAATGAAGTTCTCCAGCAGGTTCATTCGACGGCCAGCGACCCGAACGATTTTTCCGGCCGTCGGTATGATCAACGACACACGGGGCGTTCCCTTGACGTCGAATATCGGACGCGTGTGGCCCGGCAGCACACCGTCGACCACTCGCCCCGGAAATCCGATCCGGGTCATGTGCTCCTTCAACGCGGCCTTGGCGCGCGGAAAAGCGTAATGTTTGGCGTGATTGTTCTGTGCCGTCGATGTCTTAAGCGTGCGCCAATGGTAAAGTACTTCCGGAATGTGACCGACGCGCGATGTCTTGCTTGTCACGCGCAGCGTCAGATCGTAATCCTGGGCGCCGTCATATTGCGAGCGAAAGCCGCCGACATCCGTCACGATCGCCTTGCGATAGACGCTGAGATGCGTGGTGTAACCGCAGCTAAGAATGAACTCCGGCGACCAGGCGGGCTTGAAGAAGCGCCCGCTCACGTTCCCGGCGGCGTCGACCTTATCTTCGTCGGAATAGATGTAATCGACATCCGGGTTATCGTTGATGTAGCTGGCAACATGCGCCAAGGCTTCGACTGTGAGTTCGTCGTCGTGATCGAGCAACGCCACATAAGCGCCATCCGCCATTGCCAGTGCGTCGTTCGTGGCAGCTGAAATATGCCCGTTCTCGGTTCGGCGTATTACTTTGATCCGGGAATCTCGGGCCGTCCACCAGCGCAGAAGGCTTTCGATGGCGGCATCTGTCGAGCAATCATCGACGATGCACAGCTCCCAACGCGAATAAATCTGCCAGTAGACTGATTCAATCGCCAAGCTTAGCCATTTGACATCAACATTATAGACCGGCATCAGAACCGATATCAGCGGTGAATGCGGCAACGATTTGGCCGTCTGGGAGATTCTGCCCCACCGCTTGACATACGGCGTGACACCTTTGGCCAATCTTGCTCGGTAGGGCCACCAAGCCGCAATTAGCCGAGACAAACTGCTCGACGGCTCGCCGCCCAATCCGCCGGCTGGGGGCGACGCGGAATTGGTCGGCCAATAAATGCCCGCCGCTCGCTGACGAGCTACTGACCTCATCACGGTCTTCAATGTGGCAAGACTGGGTGAGGCTCGCCATGAACCGTCGCGGCTCCCGCGAAGCTCCTCGTAAAATCCATGTGTCCGCCAATGTTTTTGTGCGTTTCGGATAATCCCGCGAGCGATCGCGATTGTTAAATCTGGATTATTGGCAAGGTAGGCGGCTTCATCGAATTCATCCGGATCCGGTTTGAGTTCTCTGGAAGTGTCTGGCACGAGATCGTGCGCCCTATTTACAAGTTCAACGAAAATTCGATGAAGGGAAACCGACAGTTCCTGTTCCGCAAAGCCAGCAGCTTCGTTAGGGATTTGCGAGTCCTTGATGCCGGATATTGGCCCGCTTGGTTTCACCGCTTCCACGCTACCGGGCTAACATCGTTAGTGTGGGTCCACTTTCAGCCGCCGAAAAAATTGTGTTTGTCATCAACCAATCGTCATGCCCCAAAGAAGAATTCGTAAAAAAATACAGGCATGTCCCTGTCTGTCAACGTCGTTCAGCCGAACGCCGAAGTGGCGTCTCTAACCTGAATGCTAACCCACCGTTTTGGTCTTTGCCCCCTGGCTTCCGCAGGCTTTCTCGCCACCTTGAGTAACAAGCGGCGCTCGGATGGATCCGTCCAATTGTTTCGAGAAACTTTGAGCGGCGATCAATGTTTTGAGCGCGAGCGACGAAGACGACCAGCCGTCCGCCCCGTGGTGTGAACGGCAAAGTGTCCGGTGCACCAGAGCGGCAAGGCGACAACCCTTAGTTGTATAAAGGGTGATGACCACAAATCATCCTGGAAGCCGTCGGAGATACCGAAATCCCGCCGCTTGTTCTCGAGCCGACATGATCATCAACCTAAGCCGCTCGTGATGGTCAATGGGGCGCCTGTCCACCAACCGGAGATGTACGAAGAATTCGACACGAACCGAGACCGAAATGAGTTCTGGCACCAACGAAATCAATCGAAGCGCATGGCATTCGTTTAGTAGCAGGTTAAAGCTTGACGGTGTAAATACCCAAGCATGACAGTCGGTGTAACTCCGCCTCGCTTCGTCGCGTCCACCTTGGTACGCCGAATAAGCGTCTTGCAATGCCTGACCGTTGTAGGTGAGGTCGTCGAAGTCAACACTGTGCTTTTTCCACGAAATTCGGCCGCGCCGAGCAACGGCAAAGGAATTGCACTCGAACAACGCTTCGCGGCTGTGGACTAGATCGTCGCGCTCGAAAGCGGCAAGCCAAGCGGCTGTCGTCGTTACCGGACGAAAATAGTCGAAGCAGAACCGTTTGTCGGGAACGGCAAGAGTGACATAGCCGCCCGGTTTGATTAGTTTCTCGATCGACCGAAGGAGACAAATCGGGTTCGGTACGTGCTCCAGCGCATGACTTATCAGCACGGCATCGAACGTCCCGTAATGTGCCTCAGGAATATCATCGAGCAGATTTCGCGACCTCCACACGAAATCGACCGATTCGATTTTCGCCACATCAATGTCTCGCTGACCATTAAAGCGCACTGTCAGCTCCTCCTCGGTCCACTTGTCGACCACAAGGCAATTGTAGCCGTCTCGCTTCGGAGCAATCGGACTGAATGAGGGACCGATCTCAAGAATTTTCGACGACTTAGACGCATGAGATCGCAGTACTTCTAACCGATCGCTGCTTCCAGGATGACGCGGTACCACAATAATCGGTGAGACCTTCGACGCACTACCCGTGGCTCGCTTTTGCCAGGGCCACATCCGCTACCTCCACTTCTTGGCAACTCGGCAACTGCCACTATGACAGGGACAAAGAGGCATCGGCAATGGCGCGTGAAGCAGTGCGGCGACTTGGTGTTGGGGCGTCATTCTCGGTCGGCGTCGCCGACGTCCTCGGACGCTTCGCCCATTCCTGTTCGCGCGCGGAGCGTGGCTCTCGGTTGGTTCCGTGCGGCTTTCGAGCACTGAACGAAGTGCTGCGTCCGGCGGCGACGGATGTCGTTTGTAGGCTAGCGTCAAGCGTAGGGCTAGAGGGCAGAGCATTTCGCCAAAAAATTGACATCAAAGGTTCTGTGTTGCGTGATTTGCCTGACCGTTTCGCTCAGTCGGCCGGCAAACGAACATTTGGTCGCAAGCAGCGTGCCCATCCTAAAGTCGACTGATGACTCGGGGTGTCTTCCGTTGGTGCCGGTTCAGGAAGGCAAAAAGTCGGCGGTCATTTCTGCCGCTGCTCGAACCGAGCGAACCTTATTTTCGCTCCGCCCGCATGCATGGACTTGCCTTTGGCATCCAGCAGCAGGACCGCCAACGCCAGACCATCTCGGCCTGACCGAATTTCGCCGACCTCATCGTCTCCCGACATGACGACGGTGCCGGGTGTTGGCATGGGCCCTGTGACAGACACTGGAAGAAGTCGCTTTTTCGCTAGCGCGCGATATTTCATTCGCGCGGTCAATTCCTGGCCGATATAGCAACCTTTGTCCCAATCGATGCCATTCAATGTGTCGAGGCCGGATTCCATCGGCAATGATTTCTCAGGCACCAAATCGCGGCTACCATCGGGCACACCATGCGACAGGCGCAGCCGGTCGTAGTCGGCGGCGTTGGTGTCTGTGAGCCGGGCGGCTATTTCAGGGGAAACGATCGAGCGAAAGCCAAGCGCTCGGTTGCGCGGATCGCGAAAGCAAATGCCCAGATTGAGTGGCGGTGCCCCGCCAAAAACGGCACATACCGCGAGATCAGGCCGCGGCGTCAGCGTCACTTTGGCACGCAGACGGTAGATCGTTAGACGTCGTATCAGGTCGGGAATACGCGCTGCCTCACCGTCGAGAAACCAGGAAGGGCCTGACGAAATCAGGAAGAAATCGTGTAGAAAACGGCCTTGCGCGGTGAGCAAAGCGGCATAAATCGCAGTCTCTCCGGTGATCTTCGCGACATCGTTGGTGATCAAACCCTGGAGGAATTCAGCGCGGTCAGGCCCGCCAATCTCAAGCACACCGCGGGTATCGAGCAGGGCGATTTTCGTGCTCATGCGAGCCGCCAGTTAAGTTTATCGCCGGCGAGGAAGGGTCGCACGGAGCCGACTTCGTTTGCCACGGTTTGATCGCCGCGGGTCAGGGTGATGGTCTCGCGATTGACCGGCATGCGATAGAAATGGGGGCCGTTGACTGAAGCGAAAGCCTCGAGCTTGTCGAGCGCGTTTTCCTCGTCGAATGCGCGGGCATAAATCTCAAGCGCGTTCGGTGCGGAGAAAATGCCGGCGCAGCCGCAATCGCATTCCTTGTCCTTGACCGGATGGGGCGCGGAATTGGTGCCGAGAAAGAACTTGGCGCCGCCCGAGGTCGCAGCCCGGCGCAACGCCAGACGGTCAGCCTCCCGCTTTGCCACGGGCAGGCAATACATGTGCGGCCGCAGCCCGGCCTGGAACAGCGCGTTGCGGTTGATGACGAGGTGATGCGCGGTGATGGTCGCCGCCAGGTTCGGCCCGGCCTCCTCGACGAACGTCACGGCCGCGCGCGTCGTCACATGCTCCAGCACGATCCGCAGCGCCGGGAGCCTAATCATCAATGGCGCCAGCACGCGTTCGAGGAACACGGCCTCACGGTCGAACACGTCGACGGCGGGATCGGTGACTTCGCCATGCATCAACAGCGGCATGCCGATCTCGGCCATGCGCGCCAGAACCGCGTCGATCTTTCGGATGTCGGTGACGCCGTGCGCGGAATTGGTGGTGGCATTGGCGGGGTAGAGCTTGGCCGCGACCCAGACCTTTTCGGCGAAGCCGCGCGCAATGTCGTCGGGCGCGGTGTCGTCGGTGAGATAGGCCGTCATCAGCGGCGTAAAGCCCATGCCAACGGGTAGGGCTGCGACAATGCGCTCGCGATAGGCCCGCGCCGCCGCGATGGTCGTCACCGGTGGCAAGAGGTTCGGCATCACGATGGCGCGCCTAAACACCCGCGCGGTATGAGGCAGCACCGCCTCCAGCATTTCGCCGTCGCGCAGATGCACGTGCCAATCGTCGGGCATTCGGATGGTTACGACGTCGCCGCTCACAGCGTCCTTTTTCCGCATATCCGCCGTGCGTGGCAAGGGAACATTTTACCCGGACAGGTCGAACTAGGTCACCGACTCATAAACCGCATCCAGATTTTGGCGGCGGCGAGTTTGATGATGGCAAGGTAGTTTGCATCATGCTTTTCGAAGCGGGTGGCGACGGCTCTGAAATGTTTGATCTTGTTGAAGAAGCGCTCGACCAGGTTGCGGTAGCGATAGAGGAATGGGCTGAAAGCGGGGATGTTGACCCGGTTCGGCATCGGCTTGATGTTGGCCCAGGCGCCCTGCGCGGTCAGGCACCGGCGCAGCGCGTCGCTGTCGTAGGCGCGGTCGGCGAGCAAGATTTGACCGGGGCCGAGCTCGCCGAGCATGTCAGCGGCGCTTCGCCCGTCATGAGCTTGACCTTCGGTCAGTTTGAGCGCGATGGGCAAGCCGTTGCCGTCGACCAGAGCGTGGATTTTAGTGGTCAGTCCGCCGCGCGAGCGCCCCATGCATCGGGCTGGAGCGTCGTGCCCTTCCGCGGTCTCCGGCCCCCCTTTTTGACGTTGGCCGCGTGCTGATGGACCCGGATCGAAGAGGAGTTGATCATTTGCAGATCGCCTTCGTAAGCCCGCGAGACCGCGTCGAAAAGCCGGTCCCAGACGCCGCGTTTCCGCCACCGGACGAAGCGGTTGTAGCAGGTCGTTGGCGGACCGTAGCGCTCCGGGATGTCCGCCCACGGCGAACCCGTCCGCAGCCGCCAATAGATGCCGTTCAATGTCCGGCGGTCATCCACCCGCGCGACGCCGCGCGGTTTGTTCGGCAACAGCGGCTGGATGATCGACCATTCAAAGTCCGTCAAATCATACCGGCGAGGCATCATGGCTCAAGCTCCGTTCAGGAGCTTGAAACTCCCGAACATGAGAACATGACGCAGAGCCGAAAGGGTAATGGGAGCATAGTGTGAAGGGGAAGAGGGATAGTAGGATTGTGCGATCCTACCCTATCGTAAATCAGTGGCGCATTACGTCAGTCGAGGCGGTTGCTCCGTTTCGGCGGACAGAAATATTGTAAACCGCACTGATGCCGGCTTGGCTGAAATTTCGCCCAGCCAAATTGAAGCGGCCGCCAGACGATTCCCGCAGGCAATGCAGTTAAGTTCCCCGTGATCTCTCGAGAATCTCCTTTGCTATATGCAACAGGCGCAGTCTAACCCGGACGCTAGAACATTGGCGGCGACGCGATCCATGGCCATCATCGTCAAATCCAGCGGGTCATGGAGCGCGACGTGATAGTCGGTTTTCTGTCAACGCCCGAAACGCGCCGATGCGAGAAGGCAGTGGTATTGTTACGTGATCAAAGAGGCCAAAGACACCCGATACCACACTTTCCCAGACAGACCATGCGTTCCCGTTCATGGCTTGATCGCCGATTCAAAGTAGTCAGCTTGCTAATGCAAACTCCAACCGAGACAATGTGTCCATGTATCTGATAGCTGTGACGATTGCCGCGTTCGTGGCGATCGGCGCAACGATGCTCTCGATCGCCGCCGCCGTGGTATTTCGCAACGGGCTGTTGATCCCGAAAAGCCTGCGGCAAGTACCCGTGACGCTGCTGATGGCGGCGACCGGATCGCTACCGAACTTGGACACGCTGTTTGAGGCCTTGCGCGCGCAGACCCTGCCGCCCGCGCGTTTGCTCGTCACGGTTGAATCAGGGACTGACCCCGCGTATCGGCGGGTCGCCGACCTCGCGGCCCGCTACACAGACCTTGCGATCGAAATCGTCGTCGCGGGCGCATCAGATGTTCGCGCTCAAAAGTTGACCAACCTCCTCGCGGGATTCGCGCGATTGCGGGATATCGATCGATACATCGTCATGTTCGACGCCGATATCCAACCCCAGCGCTGGTGGCTCGCAGCGCTCGTGGATCCTCTAGCCACCGGTAACGCGGATATCGTCAGCGGCTACCGATGGCCGATCCTGAAACACCTGACCGTCGCGACTACCATCGTGACTGCGGTCGATCGCGCGGTGGCGGCGTTGCCCCGGTTCAAGGCCGCGGGCGGCGTTTGGGGTGGCTCGATCGCAATGACGAAACAGACGCTCGACCGCCTCGACATGGCGGCGACCCTCGCCCATGCCCTGACCGAAGACCTCGTCATCGCGGACCGGGCGGCGACGCTCGGGTTGCGCGTATTGATCCGGCGCGGGCTCAGAGTGCCGACGCCGTTGCGGGGCGATACGGTCACGATGTGGCGATTTGCTCGCCGCCAAATGCAAGGCATGCGTGTTTACCGTCGCCCCCTTTGGATGGCGGCGTTGCTTTGTCACAGCGGCGAACTGGCGGCGCGGGTCTTGCTCGTGGTCGCTTTGGCCGCCGGCAATACCGTCATTGTCGCGATCGCGGCGGGCAGTCTCGCGGCCGTGGCGTTGCTTGGTTCCGTCGTAACGAACCTTCGATGTTCGATTGGCCGGCGCCTCGATGCGCCGGACAGCCGGCGTGCCATCGTCGCGCAGCATGTGTTGGCCTGGGCGATTTTTCCTGCGCTCGTGTTTTATGTGAGCGCTATATGGGCCAGTGTCGTCTATTCGCCGGTGCGGTGGGCGCATATTCGCTACATCGTTGACGCGCGCGGCCGCGTGCACTCGGCGAGCCGGTCCCCTTACGTGAGCGATTAGCGTCGATGCGGGTTTAGCGGGTCGGCGACCGCATTCAATTCAGGGCTTCCGTGCCACCAGCATCAACTCGAATCGATGCGCCTGTGCGGGCAAGCCAAGAACGCTGCAACATGCCCGTCCTGCCAACCAACTCCACAGCAAGCCGAGATGCCAGGACCAGGCATGGCGGAAAAATCGCGCTCCGGTGAGTTTCGGCGCAACGCGCCCCATCCAGTAAGCGATCCCAAATCCGCGGCTTGGCGGAAGTGCCTCGGCCATCTCGACCTGCAGCTCAAACCGTTCCGCCAGCGCGCGTAGCGCCCGCTCCGTCCACCACGTCAAATGATGCGGCGGCCCGTTGGCGGCGAAATTGGGGATGTCCGTCATCGCCGACGGCCAGCTCGGCACCGCCACAACGAGGTAGCCGCCCGGACGCAGACAATGCAGCATTGAATCGACGAACGCGAGCGGGTCGGCTACATGTTCCAGGACATGGAACGAGCACACGGCATCATATTCGCCGCCATGGGCAGCGGCATGCTGAGCAACGGTTTCGCCCCTGACATCGGCTGACACTTTTCGCGCTTCGGGACTTTGCTCCAGACCCACGTACCGGGCGTGCGGCACGTGCAGGGCAAAGCCTGCAGGGCCACAACCAACATCGAGTACCTTGTCGCCTGCCTTTACCAGGGCGGCGGCACGCACGTAATCGGTGCGTTTGATGTCGTCGGACGTCCAAGGCCCGGAATTGCCTAGGCGCCCGTACAAGGCATCGTAAAAGCCATCGTCGCCGGCGATCATGGGATCGAAGTACGCGAGGCCGCACGGCGATTCCCAAAGGCTGAATCGAGTGACGTTCCGGAACTGCCGACGTGTGTCCACAAGCAACGAGTAGCGCCATAACGCGGAGAGAAACTCGGTCGAAACCCGTTGGATCAGACGAACCGGGGGCGCGCCGGTAATCGGGCAATTCAGCGGTACCGGTTCCATCTGCTCATCTTTCGCGGCATTCGATCGTCATCGGCAAGATTTCGCCGGGACGCAGGGTGATGTGACTTGTCGGTTGCACAATTGTGCCGGGCACTAGCCTCAGCCGCGCCCGCTGCGCCAGCGTCGCAATGCAAAGCATCGCCTCAGTGTGGCCGAACGCGGCGCCGGCACAAACCCGGGGGCCGGCGCCATATGGGATATAGGCGTAGCGCTGCCGCTGCGTGCCGCTGTTCGGCAGAAACCGTTCGGGAATGAAGTGGTCCGGTTTGTCCCAAAGGTGTCGATGCCGATGCAACAGCCACGGTATCACCATGACGATCGACCTGGCGGGAATCGGACGGTTCCGGATCACCTCATCGCGGACGACTTCGCGGCCGAGGACCGGAACGGGAGGATAGAGACGCATGGCTTCATCGAGTACCGCGCGCAAATACACCAGTTGGCGGACGCTCTCGAGCGTCGGCGGTTTCCCACCAAGAACTTGGGCCAGCTCGTCATGGACGCGCGCCTCTACGTCTGGTGTTTGGGAGAGGAGATACCAGGTCCACGCCAATGCGTTCGCCGTCGTTTCGTGGCCGGCCAAAAAAAGAACGGCAATCTCATTGCGAATCGCGTCACGTTCGAGTGGCTGGCCTGTTTCCGGATCGCGCCAAGCGAGCAGCATCTGGATGATGGAGGCCTCGTCGGCCGATTGTGCCTCACAACTGTCGATGATCTCATTGATCGCCTTGCGGAAATCATGAACAATTCTGCGCACCGGAATTAGCCTGATGGTTTGTGTCCAACTTGGCAGTCCGATCAGCGACGCCAAGTCGGCAATCCCGATCGTGCGCTGGTAGCGGCCCCACGAACCGACAACGGTGCGCGCTGTTCCCGCGCCTAGGGTACGTCCGAACACGGTCCGGCAAACGATTTCGGCGGTCAGCGTTTCCATTTCGTGCATCACGTCGATCGGCTCTCGGCTGCCGCGGAGAACCCAGCCGTCGGCGATTTCGGTGGCCGCCTCAACCATGCGCGGCGCCAACATCGGCAGTTGGGTCTGGTGCACGATTGGGGCAATGATCGGGCGCCGCCGGCGCCAAGTTTCACCGTCGCTGATCAACAGTCCGTCACCAATCAGGGGAGCAAAAGCATTGCGCATCTCGGCCGTCTTGCGCTCGAAATTGTCGTGGTGGTTCACCAGCGCGTAAGCGACTGTATCAGGGCTGTTGCAAACGAAAATCGGTCGGTTCAAAGCGCGAATCGAGAAGAACGCGTATTCGAAAGCCGATTGATCGAATATCGACAGAAAATTCTTTCGCGCCGCTCTCATCATTGCGAGTACGCCGAGCGGCTTATTCGGACGGGGGGGATACGGGGGCACGAACTCGCTCATCGCCAGTTGCTTTCAGTCTTCAATTTTTTTACATCGTATCAGCACGACAGTCGCAGATGGCACGCAATAAGATTGCCGGGTCGGCTTGTGCGTGCTGTACCAAGGGAAAGGTGGAGTTGGCCGAGCTAGCGGGATTAAAGGGTTCCTGTGGATGCGCAAGCCTCTAAAGCGGTTTTGGAACCTATCATTCGAACCTAGGATAATGGCGGACGGGCATAATTTAAAGGTATTTGACCGACCAGGGACGCTTGAAAGACGCGCGCCGAATTAACGAAAATCTTTTGAGGACGCGAGGGAATTGGTCTCACAAGGTCGCGGTCCATTCCTCCTGTCGATATCACCAGCGTTCATACATTCGCGGGGCGCGGGTAAGCTTGTTCTGCCGCCACCAACGTTTGCCTCCGAACCATGGGGGTTCCGCACTTCGATGGCGCACCGATCCGCGTCAGCAGCATTTTCTGGAGCGTAATCAAATAAAATGCGCTCGGCCGCGCTTGAGGCGCAGCCACGGTGGGCCGCGATCGCAATTCGTGCTATCGATACCGAGATTTCGCGTACGCCCTTTGATCTTTGGTTTTTGTCCCTATCGACCACGAGCGCCGGGCTCAGAGCGGTGGCTTTGGTCCGATCAGCTTGCTCCTTAGCCGGGCTACGGGCTTTTGTTTGTTACGCTTTTCTCTTCATTTTGCATTGTCATCCTCCTTCTCCCGGAGGATTAGCAATACCATCTCTCGCCCGCCCGCTGGCGGCGATGTCTCTATTAAGTCGCTTCCATAGGACCATACGAAAGCGACCATCAAGACGGCGCCTGGGTGGCCGAGTTGGGAAATGGTCGCGCGCGTAATTTAGATCGTTGTGACCAGCGATTTGGCAATCGAAAGTGTGTCGTGCCCGTGAGGAACCACGATGTGCACGGCGCCAAGGCAACCGTCACGTCTGGGCGGTTTCGGAGCTCGATGCGTGATGCCCCGACTTTCGAAACGATGCGGCTAACGCCCCTCGTTTCGGAACGCCATTGGCTGGCGTGGATCAGGAGGGGATTGGCAATGTTTCAAGTAATGTAGGCTTCCCGACGTTGAGCAGCCAGGTCATGTAGGGAAACGATTTCCCTACATGACCTGCAACTCATTTATCCGCCTTGCGCTTTTTGGCGCATATTCGCGACGGACCAGTCAAAATGATCCGCACTTAACCGATGGACGGAGCCGACGGAGCCGACGGAGCTGACGGCGCTGACGGCGCTGACGGCGCCGACGGGGCAGAGGGAGCCGACGGGGCAGAGGGAGCCGACGGAGCCGACGGAGCCGACGGGGCAGAGGGAGCCGATGGAGCCGACGGGGCAGAGGGAGCCGACGGAGCCGACGGGGCAGAGGGAGCCGACGGAGCCGACGGCGCCGACGGAGCAGAGGGAGCCGACGCGGCCGACGGAGCAGCGGGAGCCGACGGTCCATGTGATCCAGACGCGCCGAAAGATCCATGCCCTGCTGTTCCGCCCGGTCCGCCCGCCCTGGCTATAACCACACAGTGTTGACATTCAGGACTACCAGTTCCAGGGCCATAGGCACCTTGAAACATTGTTAACGCGACCAGGATGGCAGGAACGGTGATCATCTTTGTCTCCTTGGGGTAGGGTCTGTGGATGCTGAGTAGTTGGCTGCGAAATGATCGGCTTTTCGCTCAAAAGATGCGGACCAGAGCAGCGCCCAACAGGCACCAAATCGCCACGACCGCGCCCCACGCTGACAGCAATGGCATTGCCAAGCTGTGATCAGGTAGCCGATTGGTAACGCACAACCTCGGGACAACGTGTATCGTCATGGCGACACCTCTGGGTTCGAGGCCCAGTGTCGGCTGTACCGATGAAACTATTGTAAATTTTGCAAAGAATTAGAGACAAACGATCCCCTGAATTTTCTTCACGCAGAATTTGCGCGAGCTCGTAATACGAACCATGGCCTATAGTGTTCGGGTAAAAGTATGATTGAGGAGGGTGCGGACTGACCGGGTTGAAATGCCTTCTCGAAGAAATGCAGATGCACGACGCGACGTAGTGGTAAACCCAAAGTTAATCGAGGAGCAGCGCACAGCCAGTGCCCTTGACCTTCCGATCGACAATGATGCTGCCGATACACGTGTCTTTCTGGAGAAGCTTCAAATCAGCAACCGTCGCGAACGAGTGAAGGTGCTGGAATTCGCTGAATCGAACGCCCACGATCCGAACGCGGCCCAAACGATCAGAAAAGGGGGACGGGTTCAGCTCGTGCGCGCTACATTGCAATGCAACTCTCGCGACCTGAGTTGTCGCTGAGTGAACTGCCCCCCGCTTCAGCCGCAACGGTTGCTGGCCGATCTCGGGTCGCGCGGCGCCATCAGCCGAGGAGGTCCACGAACTCTTCCAGGCCGCCGATTTATGTATCGTTAGCAGTCTTCACGACGGCATGAATCTGGTCGCGAAGGAGTTCCTTGCGGCGCGCCGACGAGTAGGGCGTGCTGATCCTTATCACCTTTGCCGGGGCATCGCGCGAGCTGATGGAAGCGCTGATCGTCAATGTCTTCGATGCCCGAGCGACGGCCGATGCGATCGACCGGCGCTTCGCATGCTCCGCGATCAATAGGCGGAGCGCATGCATCTGATGTGCGTCGGTCAAAGAGAACAACGTTTTCTACTGGGCGGCCCGGATGCTGATCGACGCCGCCCGTATTCTGCGCGCCGCCGGATAGTGGCGGCGATCACCTCGGTCGAGCATCCGTAGTTGCGCCACGAGAAATGACCGGCGGCGCTCGATCATCTTATCCCTAGCCACGGCGCCCGCCGCTTGCGATATAAACCTGGCTAACCGCGAGGATAAACATGACTGCCTGCATCGTGGGTTGGGCGCATTCGCGCTTCGGCAAGCTCGAGGGCGAGGATATCGAATCCCTGATCGTTCGCGTCGCGACCGACGCCATTGCCGATGCCGGTCTCGAGCCGGCCGACATCGATGAGATCTTTGTCGGCACGATGGGCGTGTTCGTGCGCCAGGAATTTGCCTCGTCGCTGGCGCTCCAGGTCGATCCGGCGCTGCGCTTCAAGCCGGCGACGCGCGTCGAGAACGCCTGTGCCACCGGCTCGGCGGCAATCCATCAGGGACTGAACGCTATTGCGGCCAAGCGCGCCCGTCACGTGCTGATCGTCGGCGCCGAGAAAATGACCGAGACGCCGAACGTCGCCGACGTCCTGATCCGGGCTTCGTATCTCAAAGAGGAGGGCCAAATCGACGGCGGTTTCGCCGGCGTGTTCGGCCGTATCGCCCAGACCTATTTTCAGCGCTATGGCGACAAGTCCGACGCGCTCGCGCGGATCGCCGCCAAGAACCACAAGAACGGCGCGGCCAATCCGCTGGCGCAGATTCAGAAAGATTTGGGCTACGAATTCTGCCGCACGGTCGGCGACAAAAATCCATTGGTGGCCGGGCCGCTCCGTCGCACCGATTGCTCGCTCGTCTCCGATGGCGCGGCGGCGCTCGTGCTGACCGATGTTAAGACCGGCCTCCAGGCCGATAAAGCCGTGGTGTTCCGGGCCGCCGAGCACGTCAACGATTTCCTGCCGATGAGCAAGCGCGACGTCGTCGCGTTCGAAGGGCCGGCGCTGGCCTGGAAAAGGGCGTTCGCAGCGGGGGGCGTGACGCTCGACGATCTTAGCTTCGCCGAGGTGCATGACTGTTTCACCATCGCCGAGCTGATGATCTACGAAGCGATGGGCCTGACGAAGCCGGGCGAGGGCGCGCGCGCCATCGAGGAAGGCTGGACCGAGAAGACAGGCAAGCTGCCGATCAATCCGTCCGGCGGGCTCAAGGCCAAGGGCCATCCGATCGGTGCCACCGGCGTGTCGATGCACGTGCTGGCGTCGATGCAATTGACCGGCGCGGCGGGCGGCATCCAGGTCAAGCACGCCGACCTCGCCGGCGTGTTTAACATGGGCGGCGCCGCGGTGGCGAACTACGCCAGTATTCTCGAAAGGCTGCGATAGTCGGTGCTGCGGCAGTGCATGAGTATGGTACGTCCTTCGACTGCTCGCCCGCTCTTGAGGAGCGGGCTGCGCGCTCAGGATGAGGCAATATTCCTCATTGCACCAACCCTCCTCATCCCGAGCACGGAGCGTCGCGCTAGCGGCGCGAGCAGTCGAGGGACGCACGATATGTCCATTTCGTCTTCGGGGAGGCTTGGGGCCCAATGAGCGAATTCAAAGGCTTGGTGCTGCGCGAGGCCGACGGCAAGGTCACGCACGCCATCGAAAAGATCAGCGACGCCGATCTGCCGCCCGGCGAGGTCACGGTCGCGGTCGACTATTCGACGCTGAACTACAAGGACGGCATGATCCTCAACGGCATCGGCCGTCTGGTGCGGAAATATCCGCATGTGCCGGGGATCGATTTCGCCGGCACGGTCGAGCATTCGCAATCGCCCGACTACAAGACCGGCGACAAGGTCATCCTGACGGGCTGGCGCGTTGGCGAGGTGCAGTGGGGCGGCTATGCCCAGAAGGCACGCGTCAAGGCCAGCCAACTCGTGGCGGTGCCGATCGGCCTGTCCACCAAGCAAGCAATGGCCATCGGCACGGCCGGCATCACCGCGATGCTGGCGGTGATGGCGTTGGAGGACCACGGTTTGAAGCCCGGCGCCGAGGTGTTGGTCACGGGAGCCGCCGGCGGCCTCGGCAGCGTCTCCGTCGCCCTCCTGGCGAAGCTTGGTTACAAGGTCACGGCCTCCACCGGTCGGTCCGAGACGCACGATTATCTCAAGGGCCTCGGGGCCGCATCGTTGATCGACCGCGCCGAGTTGGCCAAGGCGCCGGCGCGGCCGCTCGATAGCGAGAAATGGGCCGGCGCCATCGACAGCGTCGGCGGCACCACGCTCGCGACGGTGATCACGCAGCTCGCTTATCGCGCCAGCGTCGCGTCGTGCGGGCTTGCCGGCGGCAGCGACCTGTCGCTGACGGTGGTGCCGTTTCTGCTGCGCGGCGTGAACCTGCTGGGCATCGATTCCGTGATGTGCCCGATCGACCGGCGGCGCACGGCCTGGCAGCGGCTGGCGCGCGACCTGCCAAAGGATAAGCTCGACGCCATTACGGAGACGATTCCGATCGAGTCGGTCGGAGAATATGCGGGGCGGATTCTTAAGGGCGGGGTGCGCGGCCGCGTGGTCATCGCCATGGCCCCCTAAATGCGCAATCTGTCGCCGATTTTATCCTTAGAACCTAAATAGATATGGCAAATACCTCGACACTTTAATATTGTGCTGACGGGCGGGCGGTGCGGTTTGTGAGAGTGAAATCGTCGGGGTGTTGAGATGAATGTACGGGTGGAGTATGGCCGGCGCCACGTCATGAGGCTCCTGTCCGGCGGCACGGTCGCGTTAGTTTTCTCCACGAAATCCAGTCAAGTATGGGCAGCGACAGCGCGGCGCGCCGTCGGCAAACAGCGCGTCGTTATGCTCGATCCGGGCCATGGCGGACAGGATCCGGGCGCGATCGGCGTCAATGGCACGCGCGAGAAATTCGTGGCGCTCGACACGGCTCGCGCGGTCGCGCGGTTGCTCGAAGGCACAGGCCGCTACCGTGTGCTGATGACCCGCGCCGACGACGAATATATTCCGCTGCAAGGGCGCGTCGAAAAGGCCCAGACGGCCGGCGCGGACCTGTTCATGTCGATCCACGCCGACGCCAACCGCAACCATCATATCCGCGGTGCCTCGGTCTATACCTTGTCGGAAAAAGCCTCCGATGCCGAGGCGGCCGATCTGGCTACCCGCGAAAACAATTCCGACCGCGTCGCCGGCATCGACATGTCCAAACACGAACCGATCGTCAACGAGATCCTTTACGACCTTGCACGGCGCGAGACCAACAATCTGTCCCAACATTTCGCGCAAGCGCTGGTGTCGGAACTCGGGCGCCAGGTGTTGCTGATGGACAATACGCATCGCTCGGCGGGTTTCGTGGTGCTGAAGGCGCCCGATATTCCGTCGGCGCTGGTCGAACTCGGTTGCCTCTCCAACGCCTATGAGGAGCGCGAGCTGAAGCAGGCCAAATATCAGCAGAAGCTGGCGGAAAGCTTGGCGCGGTCCGTCACCGACTATTTCGCGTAGGCGTTTCCGTCCCTTAGGCGCGGGTGGCCGGCACCGCCACGGCGGCGTTAAGACTTTCTTTACGAAAATTTGCTCTAATCCAACTCGTCGCGGGCCACCCCCTGGTCCGCGCATAGTTCCTCCCCAAACCTTGGGCCGCTGGCAACAGCGGCCCATTTTTTTTGTGCCGATGGCGTGGCCGCGCCAAGGTATCAGGCGGCGATTCGCTCGGCGTCGAGGATCACGCTGGAGGTCAAGACCCGGCCATGATTTCCGGGTTCGGCGAGCGCGAGGCTCACGTAGTGCACAAAATAATTGTTCACCGATCCGGCCAACTCGTGAAGGATCGCGCCTTCCTTCTTGGCTTTGAGGATGCGCGCCCAAACCATCACGGCGTAATCGGTATCGGGACGCGAGAGCACGTTCTTGCCTTCGATCAAGTGCGGCTCCAGGTCGTGGAATTGGGTCGCGACGTGGTGTGTCGTCACGTCCTCGGCGTCGACGCTGAAGACGCCGCTCACCGTGAAGGCGCCCTTATTCGCGGCGGCATGGATGACCCTATCGGGTGTTTCGTTGTGAACCCGCAAGAGATCGGCAAGCAGCGGATATTTCCGTACGTCGCCGAGCGGCAGTTGAGTGACCTGCCACCGACGGCGGGGCGCGCGAACGATCACGGCGATCTTTTCGAGGGCGAACGCGGCCAGATCGGCCGTGTCGTGATAGGCCTCGATCCACCGGCCGTCCATGTGGACCGAGCGTTCGACGCCGGATGCCTTGTCGCCGTAGGCGTGAAGCCATTCGCACACGCGCACGGCCGCCAACGGCGCAATGCGACGCCCGTCGTGACTGATCGCCATCTGGCCATCGGCGCGCAGGGTGACGGCAATCCAGCCAAGGACCCCGATCGCGTAGCGGATTAGATTCCCGGACAGAGGCATGCCCAATGCCGCCGCAACATAATTTTCATGGCCCTCCGGCGCCGTTGCCATCCCGCCGTCGCTGTTAAACCACAGATTGCAATCAGGCGTTCTTTCACCCGCCGTTGCACTATTGGCCGCGTCGTTCATCAGCTTGCGGAAAAATTGGATCAGCCGAGCGTCGCTGACGTCGTCCGCGGCAATCTTAGGTTCGTTGTACACGGCCGCCAGGAAACCGTGATCGCCGCGCTTTGCGAAATAGGCGGCAAGCCGGTCGATATCCTCCGCCAAAGGCCGGCTTTCGCCATGCCACCAACGCGAAATCGTGTGTTCGGACCGCGAAATCCCGGCGGCCAACTGCTTCAGATGCAGCGTGCTATTGGGATGGAGCCGGACGCGCAGCGCTTCCGCGAACCGCTCACGAAATTCCCTGGGCCGATGACCTTCCATGTTTGGCATGGGAAGACGCCAGTTTTGGACCCCTAAAATCCACCAATATTACCAAACGGTTGACGGTTGCAACAAGGGGGCTACGTCGCAAGGAGGGGAAGACGTGAGCGAGAAATGGACCACGAGCTTGGACGACAATGCCGACCGGCTCAAGAACTTAGCCAAGTTCTATCACAGTCGCGGACTTTTCGTTATCGCTACGCTGCTCGGAGCGGCGACGGAGGCACTCGAGGAAGAGGCCACCCGCGTCCGCGCGACTCAGCGAAGGGAGAAACACGATGATGTTCGACGAATTAGTTAGGCGGGAAATCAAGGCGCCAGCGGCGGGGCTGGTGCCGTTTATCGATACGTTCGATCCGGCATCCTATGTTTCAAGCGAGCGCGTTCGTCTCGCGGGGCGGGAAATCATCCCCGCGATGTTGAGTGCCCTCGCCGACCGCGGTCTTGCCGCCTTCGCGGGGCACGATCTACACGTCGTCGACGACATTTGCCGTCGCAGCGGCGGCGACATGCGGCTGATCCAGTCGCTCGATCCCCGTTTTCATCCATGCACGACGGCGTCCGACACCAACATCATCGCCTTGGTCCGTGACGGCGACCCGGTCGGGTGCATCGCGTCGCGCCTAATCTGGTGCGAGGACACGATGGCGGCGGAAATGGACAGCGGCCGGTTCTGGGTTTCCGACCCGGCGACCATGTGGCGGGCGGGCGAACGCTGCATCACCAATGCCATGTCATCCAATATTCGGGCCTGCCATGTCGTGTTTTGCGGCGGCATCTATCTCGACCCGTCGGTTCGCGGCGGCACCACCCTGGCGGCGCTGGTCCGGCTCCATTTGCTATGGCTGATTTGCCATTGGCGATGGTCGTGGCTCATCGGGATCGTGCGTGGTGACCTGATCCAGTATCACGCCTTCGACGTTTACGGTGCGCACACGCTGCAGCAGGGCCTGTGGCGCGACCGGGTCGGCGATGGTGAATTGCATCGCTACCAGCTTGCCGTGACCGACCGCGGCGCCGCCATGGATGCGTGGTTGCGGCCGGAAATGGCGGACCTCAAACGGCCCCTGGGGCTGCCGCCGAAGTCCATCCTGCCGCGCGAAGCGCCGCTGCCAGGCGCGCGTCATCGACCGAGCCGGAGGCCGGAGGCCACCCACCCAGTACGTGTGTGAGCGCGGTGCCCGTTCCAACCGAGGAAAGCCGTTTTGAAGCCGAAGCCGCCGAGGATCGCGCGCAGGAAATTCGAGCGCGCGCGCTCCTCGATGCGGCGCAGGACCTCGGCGACCGGAAGGATTTTTTCGAGTTGGCGATCGAAATCCGTACCGCAATGTTGGAAAGCCATCGCCTGATGATGCGGGCGGCACGCCTGCGCCGCGACGTCCAGTCCGAGGCCGAGCGCGAGCATCTGACTCGCATCATCGACGCGGCGCTCGCCCGGCACGCCGACACCTCCGAGCGCTTGCAGGCGGTTGAGATCGCGATGGATAACGAAACCCGTGACCGGCTGTGGCGGGCGATCTTGTAATGGCGGTGAAGGCACGTATAGTCGCTGCCTTCGCGCTGCCGTAGCTCAGTGGTAGAGCACCCCCTTGGTAAGGGGGAGGTCGTAAGTTCAATCCTTACCGGCAGCACCAGTTTTTGCTGGTTGTCCGCCAATCGCGCAATCGGATCCCGTCAACTATTGGGACGCCGATGCCGTGATTTGTAGCTCAAAAGCAGAATCTGCGGGGGAAAGGCGGGGAAATTTGTTTCCTCATCGTTCGATGGATTAAACCACTACGCGGCGTTTGCTGGGAACCCATACTGTGTGAGTACCTCTGTAAGCGGATATCCCACACTGTCCGCGAGGTGGCGCAGCTCCTGTGGGGTCGGCCTTATATTTGCTGTTTCGTCGAACCCGGCGGCTTCCAGCTTATCGAGAGTTAGGATCACCAGAGCCGCATGCATTCTGACGGCGGGCATGTTCGTCGCCATCACTCGATAGGCCGATATGGCACTTATCGCACCGTCAGTGACATTCCCGAGATCGAAGAGCAGCGAGTAAAATTTGACGACGGATCGAATGTGCTCTAGCGGCAGTCGGCCGACCTCAACGGCGGCCCTCCGACGGTCGATGACATGACCAACCTACCGCGCGACATGCACCGCGTCGGCGAGGAGTTTAGTTGACTGACATCGCCGTTAGATGGTGTTCGCGACCGTCGAGAAGACTTGGCTCACGTTGGTGCCAAGAAGGCTGACCCCGCCGATGATCACGACCGCGATCAGCGCCGCGATCATTGCGTATTCCAAAGCGGTGACGCCCCGCCGGTCACCAGCCAGGTCCCTTAGGATCGTTATCATCCGTAGCCCCAAAAAAAGAGAGTTCCCCAACCCAGGGCGTTAACGTAGGAAACTTCGGTTATTGGGCGGCTAATATTATGCGGAATTTGAAGCGATCGAGATTCGCTGCGAGAATGGCGGGCGCATGTGGCCGGTGTACAAAATTTGCACACCGCCTCCTCTGGCCCGCAATCCGCGCCTAATCCGCGCGGCGGAGCTGATGGACGACCATTTCTACACGGACCCCAAATTCATGAAGTGGCTCGCCAGCCTGGCGCCGCGGAACGAGCTCGTCGTCCGCATGGCGCTAAAGGACGAAATCCGCAATCCGGCCGCCAGCAAACGTTGGAACGAACGGATGCTCGAGCTGCAGCACGAGCTGATCGAGACAGTCGACGACATGGCTGAGCTGCTGCGCGACGTTGAACGCGCTGCCGAGGAGATCAAGCGGATTTGGCCGGAGCGGTGATGATCTTGTCCCGCAGCTAGCGCGGTGGTGACAGTCGCTCGCATGGGAAAACGGCGGGGCGCAAACGACCGACATGATAGGCCTCTCCGCATCGGACCAAATCGTCCCGCCCCGACAGGTAAAAGGTGTTGATCACTCCGCCTGAAACAGAATCTTTGACCACGCTCGTCAACGCATAGCCTTGGTCTATGAGATCATTCATCGTTTCGGTGATACGCATCCATTGATATGCGGTCCCGGATGACTGTGCATTGGCCGACGCGCAAACCAGCGTCGCGGCAAGCGCGAGAACTAAGCGAAACATCAGACCCTCCTCCCGAATGGTCCTCAATCGCACCGATACCAAGCATGTGATGGCGGCAAAAGAAAAGCCCCGCCGAAGCGGGGCTGAGTTTGGCGGTATCTAGGCTCGCTTAATGTTCAGTCGCCACGTGATCATTTTGTCGCCGTGTTGTGTCATTTGGCTTGACCGACGCTGTTGCTCATCGGCGGCTTCCACTCGGCCAAATTGTCGATG
Organism: uncultured Alphaproteobacteria bacterium; assembly: GCA_963851285.1. Taxonomy (GTDB): domain Bacteria; phylum Pseudomonadota; class Alphaproteobacteria; order ATCC43930; family CGMCC-115725; genus JAATGI01. The sequence continues at coordinate 300,640 of CAWKOL010000019.1, read as the reverse complement.
TCCTTCACCGTCTTCGAGATGGTCAGCGCCCCTTTCTGGGCGTTCCACGAGAACTGGTCGAGTGGCAGCGCGACGTAGCGCCCGCCGACACCGAGCACACCGCCGACGTGAACGACGAGGCGATCAATCTTTTTCTGTTCCGGCTTCATCAGCACGGTCGAGACACTGCCAATATCCTTACCGTCGCTGCCATAGACGGCTGTACCCATGATCTTGGACACGTCGGCCTGGTCGAGGGGGTTGGGCTTGGGCGCCTGCGGCAATGGAGGACGGATGGCCGGCGCGGTGCCCAGTGGGGTGGGCGCGAGGCCCGTCGGACTGACCGGCGCCTGGACTTGTGCAAACACGGTTGCGCTCACGAGCACCATAGCGGAAGCGGTCGCGATTGCGATTGCTGATGTGCGCATTGGAGCACCTCTATTCTGTTCCACCTGATCCTTCAACAGAACCGCGAAATAGGACGTTCCTCGTAAAGGTATTCGTGCAGGATGATCTACATATCATTGTGTTGCCAAGCTCCCACGCCAAGCGCCCCTTTTTCTTTCGATACCAGGCATCATGCCGCCGCCTGACTTTTTTCCTCACCCCGGTGTCGAGAAACGGTCGCCCCCACACGGTGTGACCAAACAAGAAGCCGAAGGAGGTGGCGCATGCGCTGCTTCAGAATCAAGGACGGTCATGTTCCCAGCCCACCAGTGGAGCTCAAAGCAACAACTGACAACGAAGCGATAACCGAAGCAGAGGCCAGTGCCGCTCGGCACGACTGGACCGAGTTTGAGGTTTGGGATGGCACTCGCCTTGTGTTTAGGACGGTTAAGGCCCCTCCTAGATCGGCCTAGTTTTCTAAAGCGCGCCTTTGCGACGCTGCGGTTCGACCGGGCAGCGCGCGACACCACTTAATCACAAGTAATTTCGCCGGCGTCAGGTGTACGACATGCTATAGGTCCTCTTGTAACGGCGGCGTCGGGTCGTGATACGCCGCCGATAAGGAGGCGGGATGAAGAAGATTATTTACGACGAGGCGGGTTGCGAGCATGTCGTTGGGACCGCTGGAAGTTGGATTCAGGTTTATGAAGTGTGCGACGAGCGCGGCTTGAGTGTTGCATCGGTGGGGTCGGAGGGGCCTGATGCATTTTATATTTCGCCGCCGCCACGCAGGACGAAACAGCGGCTCCCTGCGTCGTACTTGAACAAAGAAAAGCCCCGCCGAAGCGAGGCCTAAGTTCAAGGAGGGAGTCTTAACGAGGACGATTATACAGACGTCACGAAGGCGAAAAAGGGCGGAGGAGTTAAGTGGTTAACTTCCCAACGAGAGACACCCCACACTCCATGCCCTCAAACTTCGGCGGCGGCCGCGCGGCGATGCGGGCATGGTGGCGATGGTCCGGACTTTTGAAACGGGAACGTGATGACGTCAGCGGTCATAGTTTTCTCCCCTCGGTTCTGCCGACGATGACGTGCATGACGCCCGGCTCGCCGACGCCGACATAGTCCGCGACGACCCGTGCCCCGTCATACAGCACCACCATGTCGCCGTCTTTCGGCACGCGGTCGGGATCGGTCACCAGCACGTCGCCCGAGGCGAATCTGGGCCGCATCCCGTCACCCTCGACGACAAGCCCATACGTGCGTTCGCTCGGCATCGAATTTGCGCCGCTTATGGCGCGGCACAGTCTCGGCAAATGGCTCAACGAGGAAGGGGCCAGCCTGCGCCAGATCATGGACACGCTGCACCACGGCGACCCGAAAAGTTCGATCCGATATCAATCGACCGATATCGAGGTGTTCCGACAGACCGGCCGCAAAGTGGGGCGTCTCGGCGGTTAGGCCGCCTTTTTTTTCGCGGCTTTCTTTTTCGGCGTGCGCAGTGACGCACCGGCTGCCAGCACGTCGCCTGCCTCAAGTAGCTCCAGCGCATAGGCGTCGGCCGCGCTCGTGACCCGACCGGCTCGCACCGCAATCAGGCAGAAGAGCAGGGCCGCCGCTCCAATCACGATCGCGACCAGCGCCGCGTCATCGACCGCTCGCCCCGCCCACAGTTCTGCCCCGATTTTGCCCGCCCCGGCGGCAAGCGCCATGACCGCTACCGCAAGCCCATAGAGACGCAGGCCGAGCAGGTTGCGGCGAAAGCCATAGCTGACATTCTGCTGGAACAGCAGGTTGAACGTCTTGCGGTCCCGCGTCCGGGCCAGAAGCCAGCGCGTGGCGGTCATGTACTGGTTATCCGCGTCCGCTGGATCGGCGGCCTCGGCAACGTCGTCAGGAAATGCGAGATCGCCGCCGATCGCTCCCGTGAGGAAGCGGCGGTAGCGGACCTTAGTCGCGGGATCGAGACGCTGGTCGCGGTGCCGCAGCATTGTCACCGACGGCAATCCGTCCCACGATTGCGTCAGGCGAGGCTCGAGCCGCTTGCCGTGTCCCTGCGCGAACTCGCCGAGCGCAGCCGCTACCCCGCAGGCGGCGCATAGCGACAGCACCGCCGACCACCAGGCGTGGAGCCCAGGCAGCAGCGCGACCGCCGCCACCAGCGCCGGAAATACCATCAGCAGCGCGGGCCGCATCCGCGCCATGATGGTGTATTGGTCGGGCAGGCCGCCGATCATGCCTCGACCTCGTCGAAAAACGGGATCGGCGACGCGTTGCCCCACCCGCGAGCGGGCATGCCGTGGTTGTGGGTAAGGTTGATGCCCTTGGTCGCAAACACGGTCGCGCCGCGGCGGCGAAGCGCATTGGTGACGACGCGCCGTGGGTGGTTCGGATCGTCCTTTGATGCAGGCGCGATAGCCACCTCCGCCTTGATCTGGTTTAAGACCGAGGGGCTCACATTGTGCCGGCCGCCGTGATGCGGCACCTGCAGAAGCCGTAAGTCATCAAGGTTGATGCCAAGGCTCAATGCATAGGCAATCGCGCGCTCGAGCGCCTGCACGCCGGCGTCACCGGTCAGTAGCACCTTATCGTTGCCGAAGCGCCCTAGTAAAACGGTACTGCTGTCGTTTTCGGCGGAAGTCTCGCCGCCTTCCTTTAGCGTCTCAAAGTCGAGCGTTTCCTTGACCCGTTGCGCCGCCTCGCCGAGCGCGGCGCGCAGCATCGCGCCGAGCGAATCCTTGGCAACGACGGGCTGCGGAGTGCCGCGAAAATGCGGCACTAGCTCGTTCAAGTACCACTGCTCCTCCGGCGATAGAACCAAGAAGGGGCCGATCGAATTACCTTGGAACGGCTCAGTTATCAGCATCTTACGCGCCAGCGCCACCTGCTCCAGATCGTGCGCAGACTGCAGGGCTTCGCGGATGCGCTCCTCGAGACTGTTGTCGGTGATACGCCCATCATGGAAGAGGTCGCGCATCTCGGCGGCATGGTCCCACGGCCGATGCATTCACCGACGCTTGACCGTCAGGTTCTCGACCACGACCGAGAGGCCCGAAGAATGGTCCATATCGGGATGCGAGTTCACCACGTTCCCGACTGTGTGAGTCTGGGAGTATTTTTGGATATGCTCGACCAGCTTCTCGCCGGATTTCTTGGTGCCGCCATCGAACACGATCACTTCGGGGGAGCCCGTAGGGGTGAGATAGCGGGCGGCGAGGGCATCGCCGCTACGTTCGCCGTCGCCGACGGCGATGAAATCGATTTCAAATGCTGACATTGATCCCTCGGGCACGTTGTTACGTTGAATGCCCACGCGGAGCCTCGGAGAGGCCCAAATGGGCAGCCCTTGTGGATGTGGCAAGGTGACGCTCCCCGAAAGGGGGAATTTTGGGGGGAATTCTGGCGCGACTCGTGATCTACTCGCCAAACGTGCTGCCCTTGGTAAGGGGAGGTCGTAAGTTCAATCCTTACCGGCAGCACCAGTTCTTGCCGCCATGCCGAAACCGCGCCAGTCGCCCCACACCACCACCGAAACCGACCGGCTCGCGGCCGAAAAGCGCGAGCGACTGGCGGCGGCGCTGCGCGCGAATCTGCGGCGGCGCAAGGCGCAGCGTCGCGAACCCGATCCCGCCGACGGCGATTCGGGTGAGGGCAGTGGCTCGCCTTGAGCGCGCCTTAATGCTCGGTTACAAGAGTGATGCTGGCGCGACGCCGGCGGTGGAGTTTAATGGACCGAATCCGGATACGCGGCGGTAAGCCGCTTGAGGGCAAAATCCCGATCGGCGGTGCCAAGAATGCCGCCTTGCCGCTGATGACGGCGGCCTTGCTGACCGACGAGACTCTGACCCTCGAAAACCTGCCGTTTCTTGCCGACATCACGACATTGTCGCACCTCCTGGTTCAGCACGGCGTCTCGATCACGATGACCGGTGCTGCGACGGCGGGCGAAACCGGCCACACGCTGGCGCTGACGGCGAAGCACATTGTGTCGATGACCGCTCCGTACGATCTGGTGCGCAAGATGCGCGCGTCCGTGTTGGTGCTCGGTCCGTTGCTGGCTCGGTACGGCGAGGCGAACGTGTCGTTGCCGGGCGGTTGTGCCATCGGCACGCGTCCGGTCGATCTTCACATCGCGGGGTTGGAGCGGCTCGGTGCGACCATCGAGCTCGCCAACGGCTACATGAAGGCCCGCGCGCCCAAGGGTCTTGCCGGCGCCGAAATCATTTTTGCCAAGCCCTCGGTCGGCGCCACCGAGAATCTGCTGATGGCGGCATCGCTGGCGCGCGGCGAGACCGTGCTCGTCAACGCGGCGCGCGAACCGGAAATCTGCGATCTGGCACGTTGCCTCAATGCCATGGGCGCCGACATCGCCGGCGCCGGGACCGACCGCATCACCATCCGCGGCGCCGAACGGCTGCACGGCGCGCGCCATAGCGTCATTCCCGATCGAATCGAGACGGGCACCTACGTGATGGCGACCGCGATTGCCGGCGGCGCCGTGGATCTGATCGGCGCCAAGCACAGTGACATCGCCGCGGTCGCGCGCGTGCTGGAAAGGGCCGGACTCCACGTGACCGAAACGCCGGAGGGCGTGCATGTCGCCCGCGCCAACGGCCGCCTCACGGGCGTCGACGTCATGACCGAGCCGTTCCCCGGCTTCCCGACTGATCTCCAAGCCCAGATGATGGCGGCGATGACCACGGCGAACGGCGCCGCCATGATCACCGAGACGATTTTCGAGAACCGATTCATGCACGTGCCGGAACTGTGCCGGATGGGCGCCGACATCAATGTGCACGGCGCTTCGGCAATGGTGCGCGGCGTGCCGGAACTGACCGGCGCGCAAGTGATGGCGACCGATCTCCGCGCCTCGGTCTCGCTGGTGCTGGCGGGGCTCGCGGCCAAGGGCGAAACCATCATCAACCGCATCTATCATCTCGACCGCGGTTATGAGCGGCTGGAGGAAAAGCTGGCGGGCTGCGGCGCCGATATCGAGCGTCTAGTGGATGGCAGCTGACTCCGCCGAGACCGGCGCACTCAAACTCCGGGCCGAAGACGACGAGGACATCGCCGTCATTTCGGCGATCCTGCAAGACGCGCTGGTCGCCGTCGCCGACATGGCCTTTGTTGCGGAAGACCGCCGCTTCGTCCTGCTGGCCAACCGCCTGAAGCGCGAGGCCGCTGGGCCGACTTTGGCGCGCGTCCGGTGCGGCGTGCGCTTCGACGATGTCGGCTCGGTTCAGCGGCTGCGCTTCAGCCCGCGCGATCCCGGGCGGCTTCTGGTACTGCTGGCGGTACGGCGCGACGCCGCCAGCGCGTTAAGGATCGATTTTGCCGGCGGCGCGGGGCTCCGGCTGGAAGTCGGCCGCGTCCTGTGCCATTTAGAGGACCTCGGGGAGCCCTGGCCGACCCGCCAGGCACCCCGCCATCCGGTCGAAGGCGGCACGGCTTAGCCGCCTTTTCTTGTCAGGAGATTATTCCGTGTCGGCGAATGAGCGGCTGGTTCTGGCGCTGCCCAAGGGACGCCTCCTCGACGAGGCGGTGCCGCTGATGCGCCGTGCCGGGATCGTGCTCGAGCCGGCGTTCGACGATTCCGAGGACCGGCAGCTTCGCTTTCGCACCAATCACGACGAGCTCGACGTTATCCGCGTTCGCGCCTTCGACGTGCCGACCTTCGTCGCGTTCGGCGCCGCGCATCTTGGCGTCGCCGGCGCGGACGTGATGAAAGAGTTCGATTATCCCGAGATTTACGCGCCGCTCGATCTCGGCATCGGCAATTGCCGCCTTGTCGTGGCGGGACCGAAGGAAGATGCGGGGCGCGACGATCTCGGACGCCTCAGTCACATCCGCATCGCGACCAAGTATCCCGAGATCACACGCAAATATTTCGCGGCGCGCGGCGTCCAGGCTGAATGCATCGAGCTCAACGGCGCGATCGAACTGGCGCCGGGATTGGGCTTATCGCGCCAGATCGTCGATTTGGTGCAGACCGGCTCGACCTTGAAGGCGAACAATTTGGTCGAGATCGAGGAGATCGCGCGGATCACGGCGCGGCTGATCGTCAATCGCGCCGCGCTCAAGACCCGTACCGAGCAAGTCAATACCTGGATCGAGCGTTTCCGCGAGGCGGTCGATGCGTAGGCTTGAGGCGTCCCACGCGGGATTTGCCGCGGCGTTCGCGGCGCTGCTCGATGCCAAGCGCGCTGTCGAGGAGCAGGTCGATGATGCCGCCGCCGCGATCCTGGCCGAGGTACGGGCGCGAGGCGACGCCGCTGTCATTGACTATACACGAAAATTCGACCGGCTCGATTTGGCGCCGGCGAATTTGCGCATTGCGTCCTACGAGATCGACGCCGCGGAAAAATCCTGCACGCCGCAACGACTGGCGGCGCTGCGTCTCGCGGCCGAGCGCATCGAAGCCTACCATCGGACCCAAGTGCCGGCGTCCATCGACTATCGCGATGACCAGGGCGTGCGGCTGGGCGCGCGCTGGACCCCGCTTGCCGCCGTGGGCTTGTACGTGCCCGGCGGCACCGCCGCCTATCCGTCGTCGGTGTTGATGAACGCGATTCCGGCGAACGTCGCCGGCGTGCCGCGGGTCGCGATGGCGGTGCCGTCGCCGGACGGCAAGCTCAATCCGCTGGTGTTGGCGGCGGCGAAGCTTGCCGGCGTGCACGAGGTCTATCGCATCGGCGGCGCGCAGGCGATCGGCGCGTTAGCGTACGGCACCGACACAATCGCGGCGGTCGACAAGATCGTTGGGCCGGGCAATGCCTATGTCGCCGCGGCGAAGCGGCGCGTCTTCGGCACGGTCGGCATCGATATGATCGCCGGCCCGTCAGAAATCCTGGTCGTGGCCGACAAGCACAACGATCCGGCCTGGATCGCCGCCGATTTGTTGAGCCAGGCGGAGCACGATGAAGCGGCGCAATCCATCCTAATCACCGACGACGCCGCGCATGCCGACAGGGTCGCCGACGCCGTCGAGACGCAGCTTAAATCGTTGCCGCGTGGCGCAATCGCGCGCGCGAGCTGGGAAAACCACGGCGCCATTATCGTCGTTGGAAAACTGGATCAGGCCGTGGCGCTGGTCGATCGTCTCGCGCCCGAGCATGTCGAGCTCGCCGTCGAGCAACCCGATGCGCTCGCGGCAAAAATCCACAACGCCGGCGCCATTTTTCTCGGCCGCTACACGCCGGAGGCGGTTGGCGATTATGTCGGCGGGCCGAATCACGTCCTGCCGACGTCGCGCAGCGCGCGGTTCTCGTCGGGGCTCGGCGTACTCGATTTCATGAAGCGCACGTCGATCCTCGGCTGTGACGCCGCTTCGCTCAACGCGATCGGACCGGCGGCGATCACGCTCGCCGAGGCCGAAGGGCTCGAGGCGCATGCGCGTTCGATTGCGATCCGGCTCAACCGGCCGCGCGACTGATGGCGGGCGACAGCCAGCGCATCGCCGATATCACGCTGGACGAACATACGGTGGTTCGGCGCAGCGCCGACATCGAACATGAGCGCGCCACCGCGATTTTCGATCTCCTCGAGGAAAACAAATTTGCCCCGGCAGGCGGTGCCGAGGGCCCGTTTCACCTTCATCTGGCGATGGAGGGACCGCGCCTGATTTTCGACATTCGCGCCGCCGACGAAAAGCCGGTGGACCGGGTCGCGCTGGCGCTCGCCGAGTTCCGCTCGATCATCAAGGATTATTTCCTGATCTGCGAAAGCTACAACCTCGCGATCCGCAACGCGCCGGTGTCCAAGATCACCGCGATCGACCAGGGCCGCCGCGCGTTGCATGACGAGGCGTCGGAATTGCTGCGCGAGCGGCTGGCGCCGCAAGTCGCGGTCGACGGCGATACCGCGCGCCGCCTCTTCACGCTGATCTGCGTCCTCCAAATTCGGGGCTAAATTGCGCGCGAGGGGGCTTGACCGGGCGGCGGCGCGCCAACAAGGTGACGGCGACCGACTGAACCAACCATAGGCGATGAATGGCGAAGGAAGATCTTATCGAGTTTTCGGGTACCGTTACCGAACTGCTGCCCAATGCCATGTTCCGGGTGAGGCTGGATAACGATCACGAAGTCCTGGCCCACACGTCCGGGAAAATGCGCAAAAACCGCATCCGCGTGCTCGCGGGCGACCGCGTCAATGTCGAAATGACGCCGTATGACCTGAGTAAGGGCCGCATCACCTTCCGCTTCAAATAGCGCCCGTGACGACGCAGCGCCTGGTGCTGGCTTCGGCCTCGCCGCGCCGCCGCGATTTGCTGGCTCAGATCGGCCTGACGCCTGACGGATTCGACCAGGCCGACCTTGACGAGACGCCGCTCCCGGACGAGTTGCCGCCGACGCATGCCGCGCGTCTCGCGCGTGCCAAGCTGGACGCCTGCGCCCCGCGTCATCCCGGCGTCTTCGTCCTCTCAGCCGATACCGTGGTGGCGTGCGGCCGGCGGATCTTGCCCAAGCCGGCGGACGAGGAGACGGCGCGCCGCTGCATCACACTGCTCTCGGGGCGGCGACACCGCGTGATCGGCGCGGTCGCCGCGATGACGCCGGCCGGCAAGATCGGGACGCGGCTCGTCGTCAGCACTGTCACGTTCAAGCGTCTCACGGCTCACGAGATTGCCGACTACGGCGCGAGCGGCGAGGGGCTAGGCAAGGCCGGCGGCTACGCCATTCAGGGCATCGCCGCGCGCTACATCCGCGCCATCGGCGGTTCTTATTCCAACATCGTCGGCCTACCGCTTTATGAAACGACGTCGCTCCTCGCTGGCTTGGGGTTCGAGCGCGCGCAGTGCCTCAATTTATGATGCGGCGCCTGCTGGTGTCGCTCTCGCCCGGCGAGATCTGGGCGGCGCTGGTCGAGGAGGACGAATTATCGGCGCTGCGTCTGGTGCGGACCCATGGCGCGGCGCAAACAGGCGATCTTTATTTCGGCCGGGTCGTGGCGTTACGCCCGGAAATGCCGGCGGCGTTGATCGATATCGGCGACGGGCGGCCGGGCTTTCTCGGCAACGAGGACGTGCCGCGCAGCGTCAAACTGCGCGACGGGGAAGCGGTTGTGGTCCGCGTGACGAAAGCGGCGCGCGCCGATAAAGCGGCCGGCCTCACCATGAAGCTCGACGCGGCCGAGCAGGCCATTGCGGCAACGGGCGTGCCACCCCGACTCCTGCATCGGCGTGAGACGCCGCTGGCGGGATTACTCAAGGAGTTCGCGGCGGACGAGATCGTGATCGACGACGCCGGCGCTGTTGCGGCAGCAAAGAAATTCGGCAGCGCCGTCCGGCTCCATGTCGGAGCGGCCCCCTTGTTCGAAGCGGAAGGAATTGCCGCCGACGTTGAGGCGGCGCTGGCGTCGCGGGTTGCTTTGTCGAAGGATGGGGCGATCATCATCGAAACCACCGCGGCGGCGACCATGGTCGATGTCGATGGCGGGCGCGGCGGCGCGCTGTCCGCCAACCTCGCGGCCGCGGAGGAAATCGCGCGGCAGATCCGGTTGCGGGATCTTTCCGGCCCGATCGTCGTCGATTTCATCGGCATGAAAGACCGTGGCGCACGCGATCGGGTGGCGGCGGCGCTGAAGAACGCGCTGGGCGAGGGACCGAACTATCTCGGCTGGACGCGGCTCGGGCATTTCGAGCTGGCGATCAAACGCCGCCGTCCGTCGCTGACCGAGCAATTGTTCGAACATCGGCCGGGCGCGGCAACGGTCAAGAAGCCGCTGACCGTCGCGCTCGACGCGTTACGCCAGTTACAGCGCGAAAGTCGCGCCGCGCCGGGCAAACGGCTTGCACTGCATGTTCATTCGGACGTCGCGGCTTGTTTCGACGGCAAGGCACGCGTGGCGCGAAGCGAGGCCGAAGAGCGGCTCAGCCGTCCAGTCATAATCGTCGCCGAGCTGCGACCCCGCGACAGCGTCGCGATCGTTCCTATATCTTCTGGTGATGACTAAGCGGGAACTCGAGACGCGGAAGCGAACCATCCGGCCGTGCCCGGTGTGCGGCAAGCCGGTCCACGACCGGTTCCGGCCGTTCTGTTCGGCGCGGTGCCAGACCATCGATTTGGCCCGCTGGATCGGCGGCAACTATCGTGTCCCGACGGTCGAGGAAGAACCGTCCGTCGAGGACGACGATGGCGAGCCGGGATGACCGGCGTCTACACGACAATCGAAGCACAGGCCGACGGCAGCGTAGCGCGCGTCGTGGTCGACAACGAGCGCAAGCTCAATGTCCTGAACAGCGCGCTGATGGAGCAATTCGTCGCCGCGTTCGAGGCGCTCGCCGTCAACGAAGCGCTGCGCGCGGTCGTGCTGACCGGGCAGGGGCCGCGTGCCTTCATCGGCGGCGTCGATATCACCGAAATGGCGGCGCTCGATACCGCGACCGCCCGCACGCTCATTAGCCGCGTGCATCGCTGCTGCGATGCGGTCCGCGGCCTGCCGGTGCCGGTCATTGCGCGGATCGAGGGCTATGCCTTGGGCGGCGGCCTCGAAATCGCGGCGTCGTGCGATCTGCGCGTCGCGGCCGAGACGGCGATGTTCGGCATGCCGGAAGTGAGGATCGGCATCCCGTCGGTCGTCGAGGCGGCGCTGCTGCCGATGCTGGTCGGTTGGGGCCGGGCGCGGCAAATCCTCTATCTTGGCACGACATTTTCGGCCGCGGACGCCGAGCACTGGGGGCTAGTCGAGCGCGTGGTGCCTGCGCACGCGCTCGATAACGCGGTGGAACAATGGCTCGAGGCGATTTTCGCCAGCGGCGCGCAGGCCGTACGCGCGCAAAAGCGGCTGATGCAATCGTGGGAAGACTTGCCGCTGCGCGATGCGGTTCAGGCCGGGATCGAGGCGTTTGTCACGTCGTGGCACACCGACGAGCCGCGCGTCGCGATGGCGAAATTCCTCGCGTCGCGGGCGGCGGCAAAGAAGCCGCGATAGGCGAGAGGCCGATGACAATGAAAGAGAGTGGTGCCCAGGGGCGGAATTGAACCACCGACACGCGGATTTTCAGTCCGCTGCTCTACCAACTGAGCTACCTGGGCGCCGTAGTGAAATCAATGACTTAGTCTTAGGGTGTTCAGCCTCTGATTCGATTTTTGCCACCGGATTGCCACCGGAAAATTTCACCTACTCTGTTACCGCACGCGCGAATGCCGCGTCCATCACCTTTGCCGCCCGGTCATCGGTATCAGAATAGAGATGACCATAGACCCCTAACGTGATGGCGGGCGAACCATGCCCGAGCCGCCGGCTGATCGTCAACACATCCATGCCGGACGCGATGGGTTGGGACGCATTGCGTATGCCGTAGCGCGTGCAGAGTCACTTTGGCTAGCTGAAGCTGCTTCAGCACTCGCGCCCAGTTCAGGGAAAGCGCATCGGGATTGCGCGGCGCACCGTCCCAGTTGGCGAAGATCAAAACGTCAGCCGGGACGGGACCTAGTTCCAGATCGCGCCGGTGTTCCTCCTGCTTGGCGCGATGCGCGCGAAGATCGGCGACGATCCAGCCCGGCAGCGAAATGGTTCGCCGGCCGTACCGCGCTTGGGTGCTTTGAACCGGAGGCCCTCGCGGGTCCCCGAGCAGCCGGAAAGTCTATTCGGTCGTTCTTCCGTCGTCGTCACTCCTCCGCAGATCACCCTCGGCCGTCGTTACGTATCGCAGATGAGCTTTAATCAGTAACGGCGATTTCCCGCGGGAGCGAACGACGAGTATCCCAATAGCCCAGATCGTTCGTTTAGCCTGCTTGGGCCGTGGCTGTCGCGGGTGTTCCTAAGGGCCAGCGGCCGATGCCGATCACGGAAGTCTGTCCAGCAGTTACCTGGAGGCCGACCTCATAGATGTTCCGTCTGCTCAGCCACGCGAGCTGCCGAATTGGCTTTGGGTGGTCTGAAAGCCTATGAGCCGCTGCGAGCGACGCTGAACCGGAAAGCATTCTGTGGCGACGAGGGCGGCGGACGGGCTGAACACTCTGAGCCATTCCGCCCTTGGCGTCATTGTCGGCCACAATTCGCATGACGTCCGAGACGCATCGGCGATGGGCGAACGATGGTGGTGAGCGCGGAGAGCCTATGAGTTTCGATTTTACAACTTAAAGAGCTTCTCAGCGTTGCCGTGCGCGATGCGCTCCTTGTCAGCCGCGCTAACCGGAAGCTGCTCCAAGAAAGCGTGTCCCTCCGACATGGACGCAAATGGGTGATCGACCGAGAACATAATACGGTCAACACCGCCAAGTTCCAGCAGCAGCGCGAGGAACGTCGGCGGGAAAAAGAAGCCGGAGAAAGTGTAATGGATATTTTCGCGCAGATAGGCGGTGATCGGGCGCTTCAGATTGGTCGCGGCCGGCGTCATGATATCGACGCGCTGAAACATGCCCACTAAGCCTTCGCCCATGTGGCCGATCACGATCTGTAGATCGGGAAAGCGGTCGAAGACGCCACCGAGGGTCATGCGCAGTACGTGAACAGCGGTCTCGATGTGCCAGCCCCAGCCAGGACCGGCAAACATTTGGGTTGCCACGGGCGCAAAGCCGCCGAACGAGGCGTCGATCACCGCCTTTGGCGGCATCGTCGGGTGCAGATAGATCGGCGCGCCTATCTTCTCGGCGCACTCCAGAATCGGCCAGAAGAACTTATCGTCGAGATAACGGCCGCGGTTATGGCCATTGATGACGGCGCCGGCGAATTTCTGTCCCTTCACCCGGCGTTCGAGTTCCTGCGCGGATTTGTCGGGCGCTACGGTAGGCAATGTAGCAAATCCGCCAAAGCGGCTCGGATGTTTTTTAATCGCATCCGCGACGAAATCGTTGGCTTCGGTCGCCAGCGCAATCGCTTCATTCGCCTCCAATTGATCTGTGCCCGGCGACATCAGGGATACGATCTGCATGTCGATGCCAGCCCTGTCCATTTCGGCGATGCGTGTGGAGCCGAGATCGGACAGTTGCGGTATGAGCTTGATTGCACGGGCGTCGTTGTATCTCTCCGCCTGCTCCTTGAAGTCACGGCCAGGGCCATTGAGAAATCCAGGCGTGACGAAGTGTTCTTCGAGCGTGATGGTTTTCATGTTCCTACTTTCGCTTTCCCAGGCGGTCCATGTCTCCATACGACATTTAATTTGCTGACGTGGTTGTAGATCAACAAAGCAGCCCTATGTGACGCGCCATCATCAACATTACTGCCCGGTACCAAAGATGACAGGCAGTTAATAGGAGTAGAAGTATGACAGTAGCGACATCACACGTATTGGGCGCGCGAAGGATGTGGGTGAGGCGTTGGCTGAAGGCTGGAAAGATCAACAAGGGCGACGCGAACCGGCTTACTCATGAACTCGAAACGATGAAAATTCGTAGGAGCAAGCGAAAGAATATAGCGGCGAACGTGAGTGACGCCAGCCACGTCGTGCGCGAAAAGGTGCGGCAGCCACGTGTGGCCGATCCCGCGGGCTTGATCACCATGCAATTCGATCCGTCGCGGTTTCGGGTGCAGTTTCATCGTATCCGCACAAAGGCTGCCCGCTAGCAGGTATTGAAAGCCGAGGTCGTGCGACCTCGGCTTTCATGCTTCGCGATCGATCGCGACTAACGGGGGCCCTCACTGTGTTCTTGCGGTTGAGGCCCATCGCCAGCGTTGACGTTTGCGATTGGATATACGTCAATGTGGGCCGCCTAATCGCGATTAAGAGCATGGTTGGGAGGCTACCGATGCTCAACCCAGATCGCTTTATCGTTGACTGCGAAACAGCGAGACAAATCGAACGCGACATTGCGCACTACGAAGTGCTGCTTAAGACGATGCAGGATGACTGCGCACGGTCCGCCGTGATTCGGCTCATCACTGAGTTGGAAGACCAGCTACGCCGGATGAACGGCATGGCCGCCTGACTTTTGCCGGCATGCCCGATGCAGGCGCGCGCCCTTCTTAGCCTGTCGCGAGTGGCGGCTTAGGCCCGACGTTTCGAGCGCTCGCTACCATCGAGGACCTTACCCGCACACTGGCAGCATGCCGTCGAGCGCCCGTTCCGGCGATGACGCGGCTTAAAAGGGCCGTCGCGCCGTCCATGTTGAGACCGAGTTGAAGTACGACATCATCGTGGCCTTGCCGTCGAGAATTATAAAAAGACCATGAGGGATTTGCGGCCCGATGTTAAATCGCAGCGCTAAAATTGGGCGGCGGAATTTATCATAACCATCTGAGGCCTAGATCTGCACTGCCGCCAGAAAACTGTGGAAAATGATTTTACACCTAAAAGGTTTTGACCGACAGGATCGGTTCCTTTGCATCGAGCAAACTATAGCAAGGTCGAAAAATGCGGTTTCGAAAGTTGGTATCGCCAACACCGGTAGAGGTCGCGAAGCCGACTATGATAACCGTATTCGGAAGGAAATAGCTTGGCGGTGAAGCGGGAAGCGAGTGAGAAGCTGAGGTTTGTCGGGATCATTCCGGTTTAGTCGCACAAGGCTAGGCGGCCATTGGGGGAGTCTGCCACTAGGTTTTAATATCACCTTGTTATCTATTGATAGTTAACGATGCTCTCGCCTAAAGTTATCCACAGGCTCGCAACAGGGGAGGCAACCATGTTTGCGCGTGGCTCTTGGATAACGGCAACGCCTGTTGCACGCGACCATAACGACGCGGGCGGCGCATCTTCATTTTTATCTGAAGCGATATTCTGGATCGGGATAGTCGCCTTCATGGGGTATTGCGTATTCTATTAAGCCACCGCTGTTGAATGTGACCTCAGTTGGCTAGTGCCTGATTTTTCCAGGTTACAAATTTGTCAGTGGGTAGCGCGGGGTGGTCGCCACCGATCTCCCCCTTGGCACCCTCCATTGCGCCAGATTTTGTGGACCATCGCCCAGCCTCCAACGTGGGGATCAAACCGCCTCTTAGATGGCCGCAAACGCCTAACGGCCATCTAAGCTGGTCTTAAGTATCACCAGCGACGAATTATAGGATCGCGATCAAGGGCAGGAACATCAAGACTGCGAACAGCATCCATGAGAGGTCCCACCAACGTTCCCTGACATCTGCTGGATCATTGAAAGGATCGTACCAATGCCTCTGTTCCATCGTAGCCTCCGCCTCCGACCGCACCATCCACTTTCGAGTGAAAATGTAGCGGAACCATGACGGATGTTTGTCCGAATGGTGTTGCTGTGCTTGAGCTGCCTCAAAATTCTGATGAACCAGCAAACCCACTGGCGGCACAGTCTCACTAAGTAATGATACTCGCTAGTGAGGGTATTATCTCAGCACATTTCAATATTAGATTGATTGCTTTCTAGTATCAATCAGCGTTTTCTCGTAAAAAGAGAATTTTCCACTAGCAATTCTTGAACAGAAAAACCCATCTTAAGGTTCCCTCTGCCCGAGGAACGCGGCATGACGCAACACTAGGACGGAAACACGATGCGGTTAAGACAAGGCTTATTGACCGTCGTCCAGGCCGTAGCCAGCGGCAACTACTACATTGGTAAGTAACCGGGCCAACTGGTGAGCAATTGTGGTGATGTTACGGTCCTGTTTCCTCGGATGCGCGTGTCCTTAATCAACGATGAACGTGTCGCCGGTCCGGCCCGAGAGTTGGAGGCGACAACCGACGCTGCGGCCATGGCCGAAGCGAAAGCCATCGCGGCGGGGCAAAATTGGGAGGCGTTCGGGGTGTGGGACGGTGTCCGGTTTGTGCATCGGTCCTATGAGCCAAGACCTCCGGCGGGCTAGACAACACTCACCGCACGCAAGGCCGACGCTGCCATCAATTCGCCGCTAATTTAAGCCGCTATTAACGATTGGGCCGAAATGCTGTAGGCCGAAGTCTGTAAAGGCGGTCGGCCAATGTCAGAGCAAGACAACACCAACAAACAGAAAATCGTCGTGGAAATCGAAGGATTGCGTCGTGAAATCACCCGCTGCCAACGAGCCTACCTGTCCGTCAGTGACGACCAATTTCGTGGTGCACTCAACAAATTGATCGCGGAATGGGAGCAGCGCGTGACCGAACTGACCAGCAAATTGGACAATTAGAAGCTGCGGCCGTCGATCAACGGCGCGCCGGAGAGCTTATGCCAGCGCCCGACGAGTTGCTGGGGGCCGTGCCGGTGATGCGCGACCTGTTGCGCGTGATGGAGCCGGCGCGCCCTGAAAAAGGGTCGAGGCGCGAAAATCGACCGTCGGCCCCCGATGCCTTATTGAGCCTCATTTATCGTCTCAAATACCAGCCAACCTTCACTGTTGTGTAGCCCTATCTCAATTAAATCCCTGCGCCGCGCAGCAATAAGGTTGATTGGGGGAAGGTTGGCTGAGCCCCAGCCCCATTGCGAGCGCAGGAAAGGGGGCGCTTAACACAATGACAATTGTCGCGCGATTTCGTTTTACCGGACCTGATATGGCGCAATTTGCCTGCGTGCAGTTGGGTGGAGGATGGTCCGTCCTAAGTCAGGATGAGTTCTTAAACGCGAACGGCGCGACAGACAAAGCGACACGATTGTGGATCGGCCTTCCTTATGTGCCGAAGCCACTGATCGACTTTCCCGAATTGAATGCGTCCCTGGATAAGGTGCGAGAGTATGTGGCGCATGAGCGCCCCGTGCGCGAAAAGATAGCGATATACAAGAAACAAGGCGTCATCGCCGATGAGGTTGAACTCCTCGGACATGTCGCTGAGACGTACGCCCGTATTGTCTCAATGCATCTTGCGAACGCCGTCCAACTCTTCGAGGCGCGGCGGTATCGGTTCAACCGCGCATAAGCAAATAACGGTGATACGGTATTTGGGCACATTGTGATTTGGTGTGAACTGCAAAATCATGAGACGTTTGGCGTTATGCTGTGGCGTTATCATCTCATCAGTACAAGAATTGCGTTCGACCGCGCTGATCTCCTCATCCTCGACGGCGGAATGGTTGAAGCGGATGATTTAAATGCTGCCCGATTGCTAGTCGGCGAGTTGCTGCACGACATTGTTGTCATGGGCAAGCCAACCAATCCCGACACTGTTAGGATTGTAGATCAGTCGGGCCAGGAAGTCTGGCGCTCGAGGCTCTAGATGACCGAGCTTGATCAGTCCGCAAAATCCATAGATTTTGGCAGCGGTGAGTTTGATGATGGCAAGGTAGTTTGCATCATGCTTTTCGAAGCGGGTGGCGACGGCTCTGAAATGTTTGATCTTGTTGAAGAAGGGCTCGACCAGGTTGCGGTAGCGATAGAGGAATGGGCTGAAAGCGGGGATGTTGACCCGGTTCGGCATCGGCTTGATGTTGGCCCAGGCGCCCTGCGCGGTCAGGCACCGGCGCAGCGCGTCGCTGTCGTAGGCGCGGTCGGCGAGCAAGATTTGACCGGGGCCGAGCTCGCCGAGCATGTCAGCGGCGCTTCGCCCGTCATGAGCTTGACCTTGGTAGTTGGAGCGCGAGGGCAAGCCGTTGCCGTCGACCAGAGCGTGGATTTTAGTGGTCTAGTCTGCGCGCGCGAGCGACCCCATGATTGCGTTGTTTGTGCGGTCGGCGTTTCCCCGGTCGATTTCCGCCCGACGGGTGTTGATGTTCATGTCGTCCGACGCGATTCCGTCGGGCGAGTTGGGTGATTAGGCAGGAACGTACGTTAACCTGATCGCGTCCTCGCCAATTGGATCGCTAGCCACAAGGCGGAGCGGCGGCCGCGGGCCGGCGAAGAATGGCTTGCCGCGACCAAGCACGACGGGGCGGAAGTAAGTCGATACTCATCAATAAGACCCAGGTCGGTCAGGCTTCGTGCGAGTTCTGGTCCGGCGACTTCGATCTCTCCAACTAGCTGAGCCTTCAGCCCGCGTATCACCGCCTCGATGTCATCCTCGACAAGTATGGCGTTGGGGCCGACCGACTTCGACGAACGCGACACGACCCACTTCGGTTGGCTCCGCCACGCCGCCGCGAAGTCGAGTTCCTCCGCGCCCCACTCAGGATGGTCTTCGTCCCAATAGCGCATGACCTCGTACATGCGGCGGCCGTACACGCTTCCAGTCAGGCCGCGCACTTGCTCGATGAAGTGACGAAAGAGCAAAGGCCCGGGCGCAAATTCCTGGTGATCGACGTAGCCGTCCAGGGACTGGTTCATTCCGAAGACGAGCTTCGCCAAGCTGCAAAACCTCCACCGCAGGTTCTTCAGAATAGCTTGAGCCGCGGTTACGCAGAAGTGAGGTTGGGCGCAAAGCGCGCGCCGCTTTGTCGGTGTGACGCGTAACCGGAGGCCCCGCTCACCACCCCGCTGAGACGTTCCGAGGTCCGCTAATGGGCATAGCCCCGGCGCACTCCTACGAGCCGGAAGGAGGCCGCCGTCGAGGGTCAGATTCGGTCTAGGCTATGCTACCCCGGCTGGATTGTCTGGCTCTTCACGCCTGTCAAGCACTCGAACAGACTGGCATCCTAGATCGAGCAATCGCCGAGCCGATCAGTCGGGAACCCGAGCGGTGGCGAAGGGGAGGGTGAGCAGTCGGGCTGTCGAGTCATTATATTAGCCGCGCCGTCCAGGCAAGTTCAGTCGCTCGACACGATCACTGAAATTGCCACCGGATTGCCACCGGACGTCGCGGAATTGGATAATCCAGCCGGGACGGAGCACTCGTCGGTGGCAAAACTCCGCACAAAATAGGGG
The DNA here is from genome assembly GCA_963851285.1 of uncultured Alphaproteobacteria bacterium. Lineage (GTDB taxonomy): Bacteria > Pseudomonadota > Alphaproteobacteria > ATCC43930 > CGMCC-115725 > JAATGI01. The sequence continues at coordinate 281,662 of CAWKOL010000019.1, read as the reverse complement.
TTTGTGGACTTGGGCGGGACAGGCGAGGACAGCGGGAGCAGAATTTTCAGTCGCTGCTCTACCAACTGAGCTACCTGGGCGCCGTTTCGCGGCCCGCTCAGTTAGCGTATTCGGCCGGGCCGCGCCATCCTTTTTCACTTGCGCCAATGGCTTGCTTGCGCAGTGGCCGCGGGATAAGACGGCAGGCCGGAAAGACGCGCCATGAAAATAAAATCGATCGAGGCACTGCGCCTCAAATTGCCCGTGCGCGAGCCAAGTAAGCCGGCGCGCCGGCCGAGCTACATCGCCAACGCGCCGCACGCCTTTCCCATCAACAAATACCCCGAGTTCTCCCGTCTCCTGCGCCAGATGCCCGGCGGCCTGTGGGGTCAGGTCTGGATCCGCATCACCGCGGAGGACGGAACCTGGGGCATCGGCGAAACCCATTGGGGCGATCTGATCGAGCCGATCGTCCGGCTCTCGTTGGCGCCGGTGCTGATCGGACGCGACTGCATGGCGATCGAATATCTCAACGATCTGATGTGGCGCGTCACGCAGCGCTACGGCGCCGTCGGCCTCGGCAGCATCGCGCGCAGCGGCGTCGACCAGGCGCTATGGGACTTGAAGGGCAAGCTTCTGGGTGTGCCCGTCTACAATCTGCTCGGCGGGCCGTGCCGCGACACGGTCGAATGTTACGCCACGACCGACGATCTCGACTGGGCTATGGAGTTGGGGTTCAAAGCGTTCAAGATCAACAACCCGGTGCATTACGACGACGGCATCGGCGGCATTAATCGCTTGGAGGAGAAAATCGCCAAGGCGCGAGAGTTGGTCGGCCCGAACGCCGAGCTGATGTTCAATCCGAACATGTCCTTCAATGTCGATTTCACCGTCCGGCTGATGGAACGGCTGCGGCCGTACCGGTTGCGCTGGCTGGAGGAGCCGCTGATCCCCGGCGACCTCGAAGGCCATGTCGCAATCAAGAAGGCCTGTCCCTTCATCCCGCTCGCGACCGGCGAGGATCACCACGGCCGCATCGTGTTGCGCCAATTGGTCGAGAGCCGTTGCGTCGACGTGTTACAACCTGATTTGCGCTGGTGCGGCGGGCTGAGCGAAGGCGTAAAGATCTACACGCTCGGCGAGGCGGCCGGCATCATCACCGTGCCGCATGGCGGCGCCAACACGGCGGCCGCCGTGCATTTTGCCTTTGCCATGCCGGAATCGCCGATGGCCGAGTATTTCCTCGCCTCGGCGCCGGGCGTGCCGTTGAAGGACACGACCCTGCCGGGTCTGCCGGTCGCGGTCGACGGCAAGCTCCGGATCGGCGACGCGCCGGGCTACGGGCTCGAGCTGCGCGAGCAAGACTTCGTGCCGTGGGGCGCCCTGTAACGCATTCAAACCCAATTGACTCTGTCGTCACCCCTACGAAAGCGGGCGTGCCGCCTGCCGAGCGTCCCCCGGACGCTCGGCCCGAACCTGCCGGGTGGCAAGTTCGGCGGCGATCACGCCCCGCGCGTCGGCGCGGCACGAGACTCTTGCGGCTCGCGGACGCTCGCCGTTGGATTCCCGCGTTCGCGGGAATGACACGTCTGCATGTTCGGATTGACGCGTTAGTGCAACACCGCGATCTGCTTGCGCTTGATCAAGTCGAAATCGATCTCGACGCCGAGGCCCGGCTTCATCGGTGCGTGCACCAGCCCGTTCCGGTCCGGCTCGATGTCGTTGACGATGCCGTATTTGATGATCGCTTCCGGCAGCAGGTACTCGTAATACTCGCAATTGCGGATCGCCATCGAGACATGGAGATCGGCGACGTTGTTGAGCGAGTTGCTGCCGTGATGCACTTCGTAATTCATGCTGAACGCTTCGGCGAGGTGGGCGGTCTTCAGCATGTTGGTGATGCCGCCCTTGAACGCGACGTCGCCGCGCAGATAGTCGGTCGCCTGCGCATAAATCCACGGCGCGTACATCTCGAACCCCGCAAACGGTAGTTCCGTCGCCATGATGGGAATATCGAGCTTGGCTTTGAGTTTGACGTAATTCGGGATCGACCATTCGCCGAGCGGGTCTTCGTACCAGAGGAAATCGAGTTCCTCGAGCGCGCGCCCGACCTTGAGCGCCTCGGGATAGTCGTAACTGAATCCGGCGTCGATCAGCAGGACATAGTCCGGCCCGACCGCCTTGCGCACCGCCTCGCACGCGGCAATGTCCTTGCGCCATTCACCGGGGATGTGGAGCTTGTAGGCCGTGATCCCGCGCTCTTTCCACGAGAGCGCCTCGTCAACATATTCCTGCGTCGTGGCGTAGGCGGGCGACGACGCATAGGCCGGCATGCTGCGCTTGTTGCCGCCGATGAGCTGATGGATCGGCAGGTTCGCCGCCTTGCCGGTGAGGTCCCACAACGCGACGTCGATCGCGCCGGCGGCGCGGATCGCGGTACGGGCGCGCCGCGACACGGCGCGATGCAGCCGCTCGCGGTCGAACGGGTCCTGGGCCATCACGATCGGCTTCAGGCTCTTGATCAGCAGCGATGCATCGGTCTCGGCGCTGCGTCCCGACGCGCCGAGAAAGGCGTGACCGATCAATCCGCCATCGGTCTTGATCTCGAGCAAGCCTAGTTGGCTGGTGCCCGCGGCCTGGCGCACGTTCGGACCGTAGACGACTTCCGGCAGCCCGTCCCAGGTGAACAGCGTCAGGCTAACATCGTCGATCTTCATGGTCGTCTCCGATTGAACGGTTTCGCTGGAATCGATTGCGCGCGTCCTTCGAGACGCGGTCCGGCGGACCGCTCCTCAGGATGAGGACGATCTCTCATGCCATGAGAAATGATCCTCATGCTGAGGCCGTCGCGCCAGCGGCCGTCTCGAAGCACGCAAGGGAGCTCCGCCATCGTTAGGCCTCCAGCCACACCTCGGTGAGTTTCGGACAGTTCAAAATACCGGCGGTGAAGTTCTTGAGCTTCGGCGACATGATCGACACCGCCGGCGCGATGAATTGCGGTATCTCCAGCGCCTCTTCGATGCAGAAACGTTGCAGCGTGGCGAATGCCGCCTTGCGCTCGTCACGGCTCTGCGCCGCCATCGTCGCGTCGAGCAGCGGCCGATAGCCCGGCAGGTCGATCGACGCGGAATTGAGGAACGCGTCCTTGCCGTAAAGCGCGTCGTAGAACTGGCTTGGATCGGGATAGCCGCCAGACGGCGCGATATAAACGCCGCCGTGCTTCTTGATGTAGTACTCCGATGCGACCTGAACCGGATCGCGCGGCGTGAGTTTGAAGCGGATGCCGGCCTTGGCAAGCTGCGATTCGATCAGCTCCTGGCGCTGCATCGAGGCCTGGTCCGGCCAGCCCCAGGCAGTGAGTTCGATGCCGCCAGCATAGCCGGCATCGGCGAGCAGCTTTTTGGCGCGGGCGGGGTCGTAGCGGTAATAGTGAATCGTCGAGGGATCGGTCGCCCAAAAGTCCTTCGGCATGATGTGGCTCGATGGCTCGCCCAAACCCGCAACCAGGACCTTGTTCAGCTCCTCGCGGTCGACACCGTAATTCAACGCTTGGCGGATGCGCCGGTCGGTTAACGGCGGTTGCGCGAAATTGAGGTGCGCGCCGAAGAAAATCAGCGAAGTCGTTGCTGCGGTAATCAAGCCGCCGAGTTTGTCGGCCGCCAGTTTCTGCGTCACGGTCATGTCGAGCGCGAGCTGGGTCTCGCCGGCGGATACAGTGCGTCCGGCCGTGTTGAGTTCGTTGATGATGTGGAACTCGATGCCGTCGAGATGGGGCAGGCCGGCGCGCCAGTAATTGGGGTTGCGCGTGACACTGATCCGGTAATTGTCCTGCCATCCGACGAATTTGAAGGGACCGGTGCCGACCGGCATGCGGTCGACGTTGGCTCCGTGCTTTTGGATCGATGTCGGCGACACCATCAACCCGACGCGATTGGTCAAGATCGTCGGCAAGCCGGAATGGGGCTTTGATAGCCGGATCGTCACCCGGCTCTTGCCGGTGACCTCGACGGCGGCGACAGCATCGAGGTCGGACCGTGCGTTGGAGCGCGGGTTGGTCTTGTAGCGGTCAAGATTGAACTTCACCGCCTCGGCATTGAACGGCGTGCCGTCGTGGAACTCGACGCCGTCGATCAGATCGAGCACGAGCGTCTTCGGATCGGTGAACCGCCATGTCTTAGCCAGCGCCGGTTTGAGGTCGAGTGTATTCGGATCGAAATCGATCAGCGCGTCATAGAGCGCGTAGAGCGTGTTGAAGTCGGGCGTGTTGCGGCCGGTCGCCGGATCGAGCGCGGCCGGATTGTAGGGCATCGCGACATGCAGCGTGCCGCCGCGCCGGGGTTCGGCGCGGAGCGCCCGCGGCACGACCAACGCCCCACCCATAATGGTCCCGGCCGCCAGCAGGCCGCGGCGGCTAATTCCGTTTCCGTTATGCCGATTGGGCATGAATCGGCCTCCCTGTGTTTTTATGGTCGCCCTGTTATCGCACAATTTGCGAGAATGACGAGGCAAAGGGAAGGAACGCGGAATCATGGCTGATGCGGGTCACCTTCATGTCGACCATGTCGGCAGCTTGTTGCGGCCGGCGGAACTGCGCGAGGCGCGCATTCGGCTCCTGGGACAACACGACGCCGACCATAATCTTGGGCCGCATCGCAATGGCAAGCTGACGGCGATCGAGGACCGCTACATCCGCGACGTGGTTAGGCTGCAGGAAGAGTGCGGCCTGTCGGTGGTCACCGACGGCGATTACCGGCGGCGGAGTTGGTGGACTGACTTCCTGCTCGGCTTTTCCGGCCTGTCGATCTCGTACAATGGCAAAACGGCGATCACGATGATCAATGCCGCGGGCGAGACGCGGCAAATTGCGGGCATCAAGGTCGACGGACCGATCCGCCCGCGCGAAAGCACGTTGGCCAAATCGTTTGCTTTTCTCCGGTCGATAACCGGCAAGACCGCGAAAGCCACGATTCCGGGCCCGCCGATCGTGCATTTTCTGCGCGACGCCGATTTCGTGCCGTCGGTTTATCGCGACATCGACGCTTTTTGGACCGATTTGGTCGCCGCCTATCGCGCCGAGATCGCAACGCTCGCGGCGGCGGGTTGCAAATTTCTTCAAATCGACGAGTGCATGCTGCCGTATCTCTGCGATCCGCGACACCGCAAGATGTCGGCCGCGCGGGGCGACGATCCCGACAAATTGCTCGCGACCTATATTCGCGTGCTCGACGCGATCGTGGCGGAAAAGCCGAAGGACATGGTGGTCGCCATGCATATGTGCCGTGGCAATATGAATGCGTACTGGGGTGCCGAGGGCGGGTACGGGCCGGTGGCCGAGGGCGCGCTCAATATGGCGAATATCGATGCTTATTTGCTCGAGTATGATACCCCGCGGGCCGGCGACTTCGCGCCGCTCCGCCACGTGCCTAAGGGCAAGCAGGTCTTGCTCGGCATCGTCTCGACCAAGAATCCGCGGATCGAGACCAAAGACGAGCTGAAACGGCGCGTGGACGACGCCGCGATGCATCTTGACATCGCCCAGATCGGGATTTGTCCGCAATGCGGGTTCTCGACCAATCTGTTCGGAACCGATTTCACCATCGACGTCGAGCGCCGCAAGCTGGCGCTGTTGGTCGAAACAGCGTCGGAGATATGGGGTCACTGATGGGACAGAACTTGCTCTTAGTTGGCAGCGTGCCGCTGCGCACGGTTGAGGACGTGATGACGACATTCGGTGGCGCGCTCGGGCGGTATCTCCCCGCGATCCCCGATGGCGAGGTCGGCGAGCGGCGCTCCTGGGTGCTGCGCCTGTCGTACCAGGTGTTCAACGGGCATATCGATCTCGACACGATCAAGCGGCCGGCGCGCGGTCCCGACGGGGTCGAGGAATTGATGCCGCGCGACCGCGGGGACGTCTGGCTGTTTCAGGTCAAGGACGGCGTCGATCAGGTCAAGTTCGGCAATCCCGGTTATCGGCTCGGCTACGCCAAGGACGCGGTGACGTCGTATTTTGTCCTCAAGACGCTGCGCGAGAAGGGTGTGTTCCCCGCGGGCATGCGCTTGCAGGTCTCGATGCCGATGGTCGACAGCGTGGTGCGGCCGTTGACCTTCCCGCGCCCGGGCGATCTCGAAAAGATCCGGCCCGGTTACGAGGCGGCGATTGCGGCCGAGTTGGCGGCGATGCTCAAGATCATTCCGCCGGAGGATTTGGCGATCCAATGGGATTGCGCCTGGGAGGTCTCGGCCGTCCATAACGGCCATGACGTGCAAAAGGGGTTCCCGGCGGAATCCCGGATCGAGACGCATCTCGGCCCCATCGAACGCCTGTCGGCGAAATTGCCGCCACAGGTGGCGCTCGGCTTTCATTTCTGCTTCGGCACGTTTGGCGGCTGGCCGCGCTTTTCGCCGCCCGATCTCGGCCGCACGATCGATCTCGTCAACGCGGCGGTCGCGGCGGTGCCGCGCCGGGTCGATTGGGTGCATATCCCGACGCTCGACCGCAGCGACGACGATTTCTACAAGCCGTTGGCGCGGCTCGATACGCGCGGCGCGCGGCCCTATCTCGGCATGATCCACTCGATGCCGAGCTTCCAGATGCGGCTCGACGTCGCGCGCAAATTTCTTCCCGATTTCGGGCTTGCGGCTTATTGCGGATTCGGCCGCAACCCGCCCGACGACATGCCGCGCACGCTCGACGATCATCTGACGGCGCTTCGCCTCGCCGGGACTCGCCTGATGGAACAGCGTCACGCCAACAAGGTCGCCATCATTACCGGCGCCGCGTCCGGCATCGGGCAAGCCCACGCGGTGCGCCTCGCGTCGGAGGGCGCGGCCGTGGTCATCGCGGACGTTCAGTCTGGCGACGAGACGTTGCGCCGGATCGAGGCTGCGGGCGGCCGCGCCGTCGCGGTGCGCTGCGACGTTGCCGATCCGGACAGCGTCGCGGAGACGGGCGCCCGCGTGGAGGCGGCGTTCGGCCGTTGCGACATTCTCGTCAACAACGCGGGCCTAATCCCAGCGCAGTCTTTCGAGCAGATCAGCTTCGCCGAGTGGCGGCGCATCATGTCGGTCAATCTCGACGGGGTGTTCCTGATGACGCAGCGCTTCCTGCCAGCGATGCGCGAGCGTCGCTGGGGCCGGATCGTCAACATGGCGTCCAACACGTTCGGCCAGAAGACCGTCGGCCTGAGCCATTACGTCGCCAGCAAGGGCGGGGTCATCGGCTTTACGCGGGCACTGTCGGGCGAGGTCGGCCAATACGGCGTCACGGTCAACGCCATCGCGCCGGCGATGACGCGCACGCCCGGCACTCAGGCGCTGGAAAACAATTACGCCGGCATGACGCAGGATGAGCTTTACAAATTCGTCGTTGGCAAGCAGTCGATCCCGAGGCCCAGCGTGCCGGCCGACCTGGCTGCGACCCTGTCCTTTCTGGTGAGCGAAGATGCCGGGTTCGTCACCGGCCAGACGATCTATGCCGACGGCGGCGTGGTACGGGTGTAATGCGGCATTGCCGCAAGCGATAGCTGCAATCGCAACAAACGATTTTGCCGCGGTGGACTCGACGGCGCAGAATGACAGTGGGAGAGTGACATGAAACTCGCAACCTTCAAGGGCGACGGCGGCAAGCGCATTGCCATCGTCCACGGTGCCGACGACACGCTGTTCGATCTTGCAGCCGCGGCCGAGCGTGACGGCAAGGCGGAGCCGGCGTTCCGGTCGATGCTCGATCTGATGGATGCCGGTCCGGCGGCGCTCAATCGCGCCCGCGCGCTGTTCGACAAGCGCAAGGGCGAAGCCGAACTCAACCGCACGAACGCGGCCGGCCTGTTGCTGTCGCCGGTGCCGGTGCCTCGCTCGATCCGCGATTTCAGCTCCTTTCCAGAGCATCTGAAAAACGCCGGGCGTGGTATGCGCAAGCTGGTGGCGAAGATGCGTGGCGAGCCGCCGCCTAACCTGCCGCCGGTTGCGGAAATCCCCGAGCAGCATCGCAAGCGCTCGCAATTCTACAAAGGCAATGTGCTGACCGTGGTCGGAACCGACGCCGATGTGCGCTATCCTAAATACAGCAAATACCTGGATTACGAGTTGGAATGTGGCGCCTTCATCGGCAAACGCGGCGTCGACATCCCGAAGGACAAGGTGGCCGAGCATATTTTCGGCTATGCGCTGTTCAACGATTTTTCGGCGCGCGATGAGCAATCCCTCGACATGGCGGGCGGCTTCGGTCCGGGCAAGGGTAAGGATTTCGACGACGGCAACGCCATCGGCCCGTGGATCGTCACCGCCGACGAATTGAGCGATCCCTACCAAAGGCGCGCCACCGCCAAGATCAACGGCGAAATCTGGAGCGACACCAACATGTCGGACGGGCTCTATAGCTTTGCCGATCTGATCTCGTTCATCTCCGGCGACGTCACGCTGCATCCCGGCGAATTCATCGCTGCCGGAACAATGAGCAACGGCTGCGGCATGGAGCATGACCGCTATCTAAAGCCCGGCGACACCGTCGAGCTGTGGATGGACGGCATCGGCACGCTGCGCAACAAATTGGTCGGCGCGTAGGTCGATCAGATCAGGCCGACATAAGACCCGCCGTCGAGTTGCAGATTCTGGCCGGAGATGTAGCCCGCTTGGGCGCTGCACAGGAAAGCGCAGGCATCGCCGAATTCCTCCAGGGTGCCGAGCCGCTTGGCCGCGATGGTCTTAGCCATGCGCGCATAGGCCTCCTCGAGCGAAATATTCTCCAGCTTCATGGTCCGCTCGGCGAGAAAGCGTTGACGGCCGCTATTGATACGCTCCGGCAAGAGATTGTTGATGGTGACGTTGTCGGGCGCGACCTCTGCCACAAGCGACTTGCTTAGCGCCGTCAAGCCGGTGCGCGCCGCCGTCGACAGGCCCATCTGGGCGCGAGGCGACTTCACCATGGCGGATGTGATGTTCACGATGCGCCCGAAGCGGCGGGCGCGCATGCCGGGCACCAACGCCCGGATCAACAAAATCGGTGCCAGCATGTTCGCCTCGAGCGCCGCGAGCCACGCGGCGTGATCCCAATCCGCCAGTTTTCCGGGCATCGGGCCCGCGTTGTTGTTGACCAGAATGTCGGCGTCGGGACAAGCGGCGACCAAGGCGGCGCGACCGGCCTCGGTGTTGATGTCGGCGGCGACGCCGTTGACCGTTGTGCCGGTCGATGACGCGATTTCCCGCGCCGTCTGTGCGACCCGCGCGGCGTCACGGCCGTTGACGACGACGTCGCAGTCCTCGCGCGCGAGCGCTGTCGCGCAGGCGCGCCCCAGCCCTTGCGACGACGCGCAGACGATTGCCTTGCGTCCTTTGATTCCTAGATCCATTGCCAGTTTCCTCCCATCAGGTCGGCAAGCCGGTTTCGGCCGCCACATCGTAATCGTAGAGCCACGCCGTCTGGTTAGGCGTCTTGTCGGCCGCGAGGCGGCTGCGGATGGCGATGCGCAAATCCCGCCACAGCCGCGCCCAAGGCGAGGCGAGGTGGTTTTCCTTGGCGCGGTGACGCGAGCCAAGCTGCGCCCGGTGCGTTCGCGGTATCCGGAGACGCTCGTAATGCCGCAACGCGCCCACGGGATCGTCGGGCATTGCAGCGACGACCGCCGCCAGCACGCAGCCATCCTCGATCGCCATGCATGCGCCTTGGCCGAGATAGGGCAGCATCGGGTGCGCGGCATCGCCGAGCAATGTCGCGCGGCCTTCGCCCCAACGTTCGAGCGGATCGCGGTCGTAAAGCGCCCACTTGTAATAGCGTTCGCTCGACCGGAAGAGTTGGCGCAGCCCCTCGTTCCAGCGCGCGTAGGTTTCCTCCAGTTCCGAGCGATCGCATTCGCGCGTCCAGGATTTCCTCCGTCCACGCGTCGCTGTCGTAATGGGCAACGAAATTGATGAGCTCGCCGCGGCGCACGGGATAATGGACGACGTGGCCGTGCGGTCCCCACCACGCCGTCATGTCGGCAGGATTGAGCGAGCGCGGCGCCAGCTCGATCGGAACCAGGCCGCGCCAGCACACGCAACGGGTGAAATGCGGCGGCGAGGGGCCGAAGAGGCTTTCGCGCACAGCGGAATGCAACCCGTCGGCGCCGACCACGATGTTGGCTTCAATGGTGACACCGTTGGCGAAACGGGCGGTTCCGGCCGCATCGACCGCGGTACAGGCCATGCCGAGATGGAACAGCCGGTCGGGCAGGGCGCTAGCAAAGATGGCCAACAGATCGGCGCGGTGAATGGTCAACATCGACGCGCCGAACCGTTCGGCAAAGCTGCCCTTGCGCGCCTGCCGTGAGATCACCCGTCCGCCGCGCCAGCTCCGCACCGTTTGAAAATCGGCCTGATAGCCGATGGCGACGGCGTCCGCTTCCATGCCGAGATGGCGAAACGCCTTGAGCGCATTGGGGCTGAGATTGAGGCCGGCGCCGATTTCGCCGAGCGCCGCCGACTGCTCGTACACCGCGACCTCGATGCCTCGACGGTGTAGCGCCAGCGCCGCCGCCAGCCCCCCGATGCCGGCACCGACGATCGCGACCTTTGGGTTCCTCGCCATGTCGGTTTTACGATAGCATGGCGCATCATGTTGACGGGAGGAACGAATGGCGGTGAACGCGGCGAGCGCGCCCAGCGAGCGGATTCATTTCGACATCGACGATGCCTGGCTCGCGAAACATAGCGAGCCGATCATCGAGCCCGATCTGCCGATCGTCGATCCGCATCATCATCTTTGGGACCGTGGCTATCGTTATCTGTTCGACGAGCTGCTTTCCGATACGCGCAGCGGCCACAACATCCGCTCCACCGTCTTCCTGCAATGCCGATCGATGTACCGCACCGGCGGCGACGCGGCGCTAGCCCCGGTCGGCGAGACCGAATTCGTCAACGGTGCCGCCGCGATGAGTGCTAGCGGCCTCTACGGCGACAGCCGACTCTGTGCCGGCATTGTCGGCTTCGCGGATTTTTTGCTTGGCGCGTCAGTCGACCGTGTTCTGGACGCGCATCGCCGCGCGGCGGGTGACCGTTTCAAGGGCATCCGCAATAGTTCGGTCTGGGACGATGACGCGTCGGTCAAAACCGTGCCCGGCGAGATTCAGCGCGGCCTGTTGCTCGACGCCAAGTTCCGCGAAGGCTTTGCGCGGCTCGGCCCACACGGCCTGACCTTCGACGCCTGGCTATTCCACCACCAGATTCCCGACCTCACCGATCTGGCGAAGACGTTTCCCGGCGTCAATATCGTGCTCAATCACATCGGCGGGCCGATCGGCATCAAGGCCTACGCCAATAAGCGCGAGGAGGTGACGCGGCTGTGGCGCGACAACATCGGAGCGCTGGCGAAATGCCGCAACGTCTATATGAAGCTCGGCGGCCTCGGCATGAACGTGATGGGTTTCGGCTTCGACGATCCCGAGAAGCACAAGGTGCCGGTGTTGTCGGAGACGCTGGCGGCGGCATGGAAGCCCCACATCGACTATTGTATCGGCGCGTTCGGCGTCGACCGCTGCATGTTCGAAAGCAACTTCCCGGTCGACAAGCGTACCTGCAGCTATGCCGTGCTGTGGAACGTGTTCAAGCGCCTGGCGAGGAATTACTCAGCGGCAGAAAAGACCGCACTGTTCTCCGAGACGGCACGGCGCTTTTATCGCCTGCCGAACGTGTGAGCCGTTAGCGCCACAGCCGCTTGCTGGCGATTGCGGCGCCCTGCGCCAGGGATTTGAGTTTGGCCCAGGCGATCTGGGCGTGAACGCGGCCGCCGAGACCGCAATCGGTCGCAGCGATGACGCGCTCGCGCCCGACGACATTGGCGAAGCGCTCGATGCGTTGCGCCACCAGCTCGGGATGCTCGACCACGTTGGTGGCGTGGCTGACGATGCCAGGCAGGACGATCTTGTCGTCCGGCAATTTGACCTCTTGCCACACGTTCCATTCGTGCTCGTGGCGCGCGTTGGCCGCCTCGAAGGAAAAGCCCTGGCAATTCACCTTCAGCATCACCTCGACGATGTCGCGCATCGGCACGTCCGTGGTGTGCGGCCCGTGCCAACTGCCCCAGCAGAGATGGAAGCGAATGCGCTCCGGCGGCAGGCCGCGGATCGCATGATTGAGGGCCTCGATCCAGCGCATCGCGTATTTGCGGTAGTCGGCGGCGCTCGGCGCGGGGTTGATCTGGTCCCAGCCTTCCGCCACGAGCGGATCGTCGAGCTGAAGGATCAGGCCGGCATCGACGATGGCCTTGTATTCCTCGCGCATCGCGTCCGCGACCGCGGCGGTAAATTCCTCGTCGGTCGCGTAATGCTGATTGGCCATGCGCGCGGCGCTGCCGGGGGCCACCGCGTTGAGAAACCCTTCCTCGACGCCGGCGGCCGCCATCGCCGTCTTCATGTTGGCGATGTCGGCCTGGAGCGCCGCTTGCCCGATATATTTCACCGGCCCGACGCAAGTAGGAATCCGGAGCCGTTCCGGACCCATATAGATGCCGGACTCCGGGTCGCCATAAGCGTCGGCGAATTTCTTGCGGTCGCGGCGGTCGAGCATCGCGCCGAGCTAAATGCCGCTGGCGGCCTGTTTCGGAGGCTGGTTGAGCAGATGCTCCGCCGCGTCCAAGCCGGACAGACGCTCGAACGCATAACCCCACCACGCGCCGAAATTGATGCTGTAGTTCATCACGTGCCCGTATTCGCCATCGTTCGGCACATCGATGCCGATCGATTTCTGGCGGCGGACCACGTTGGCGGTCGCGATGCGAAGTTGCTCGTGGAACGCCTTGTCGTCGGCGCCCTTGCCTTGGCTGCGGGCGCGATTGGCGTCGAGGAGGTCCTTGGGGCGCGGCAGGCTGCCGGCGTGGCTGGTCAGGATATGGTTGCCGCTATTTCGCATGCGTCTTCTCCCTTGCGACTGCGGCGCAGTTTGCGACGGAGCGGAACGACGCGTCTAGGCGGATTTGGCCATTGCCGGCGGAGGCGAGGGACATGGCGACGGCTCGTTGCGCTCATCGCTCGGCCGACCGTTGGCCGGGCGATCCCACGTCGGTTTTGGCACCGCCCGATCGTCGCTGGGCACGCCCGGAGGCCGCGCGAACTGCAACCTGGTCGCGAAGGTCCGGCCGATTAACGTCTCTATTTGGCGAAATTAATACAAAATAGAGCGGTTTTCTTAAGCGTAAACTAATCACTATTTGTAAGCGGGGCAGGCGGCGGGCCACATCGATGCGCGGGCGGGGGATCGACCTCGTCATTCATTACACGCATTGAGGTACTGATGGCTAAATTGGCTGTGCTCGATCCGAGTGGGTTATTTCGCGCCGCGTTGGCGAGTTTTCTGCAGGGGCTCGGCTTCGATGAATTGATCGAGGTTGCGGATCTGGACGAGTTGGAAAAGCGCGCCGCGAACGGCGCCCGGCCCGATGTTGTTCTGGTCAACTTGTCGCGCCGCAACGAAACGATCGAGGAAATCATGCGCGATATCGGCGAATTGTTCGACGGAGTCCGTGTGGTGTTCCTGGCCGAAACGCTCGACCTTGAATTGCTCGCCCAATGTTTCGCGGCCGGCGGCAGCGGCTATCTCCTCGAAAACATCTCCCGCGACACGCTGGGCAAGAGCCTGACGCTCGTCAGCGCCGGCGGCAAAGTCTTTCCGCCGGAGTTGGCGCCGTATATCCCCAGTCTCGCGGCGAAGCTCACGGCTCCGGCGAGCGGGCCGTCCGCGCTTCAAGGCTCACATCTCTCCGATCGCGAGCTCGAGATCCTGCATTGCCTGACGCGCGGCCAATCGAACAAGGCAATCGGCCAGACCCTCGATATCGCCGAGGCGACGGTGAAGGTGCATGTCAAGCGCATCCTGCGGAAGATCCACGCCAGCAATCGGACACAGGCGGCGCTGTGGGCCGCGGCGCGAGGGCTGTCCGCCATCGTCAACGTCAACGAGTTGACGCCCGAGCGCGAGCTGGTCGCGGTCGGTGTCGACCGCGCGTCACATCACGGTGCGATCCGCGAGCCGTTTGTGCTCAAGAGCGCGGCGGCGAAGTAACGAGCGCCGTTTCAGCGCGGCGTGAGTGAAATCGCGAGCGCGGCGCATTGGCAGATCGCGCTCATCGGTGCCGTGGTCACGGAAGCGATTTGATTGAGATAGGCGATATCGCCGACGAGGGCGATTTGTGCGGTGCAATTCGAGTTGTTGCCGTGCGCGGACGCCTGACCGCCCCCGAACGTGACCGTGGCTTGTGAATCGCGGACAAACGCACGCGGTATCCCAACGCTCAGTACCTGCGGCCGGAGGGAATGGTTTCCGAAGGGGGCAGGGAAGTTGGTCACAGTGCGCCGGCGGCGGATGTCAAGTGCCGTGGTGGCCACAGCATAATTGTCGCCAGCCGAGGCTGGCGGATTGGCGGATGCATGCAAGCAGTACCTAGTCGGACGAACCGATTGTAGTCGATCGTATTCATGGTGAAGATGATCGGCCGTTACATCGATGGCCGCGGCGATAACGGTATCGGCTACGCCGAGCTCGCATTCGAGGATCTGGTCCGGTTGGCGCGCCCTCATGATCAGATCGATCTGCCGCAAGGAATATATCGAGCCCCGACCTCATTTGGTTACGGCAGATATTTTCGCTCAAATCGGATTACTGGACTACGACATCCGGCCGGCGGAGTTCGATAATCGATTTGACCGCGCGTTCGTCGCTGGCAAGCGCGAGGGACAATCGACCGGCTCGGGACTCGCAAAAATCTCGGCAAAAATGGGAATCCCGCCGGGTTGATGAATTGTGCCCTACGATTTCACGCTCGACGACGGAGAGCGGAGCGGCGCCGTTCGACAATCAGATTTGGATGACGTCAGGGTTAGATGACGCCTGGACTTAACGACGACGCGACGATCGACGTCACATCGCCGGCAACTAAGGTGCCGGAGCAGAACGCGCCGGTGTAGATGGTGATTGCCGGCCGCGAAAGAAAGCGTGCTGTCGAGCTGCCGAAGCCGATGCTGATCACGACCGCACCGGCGGTTATGCCGTCGATCTGGTTATCGGGCAATTGTACCGGGCTGAGCGTCCGCGCCGTGACGACAAGCATCGCAGCCACCGACGCACGAGCGGAATCTGGAAGGCGCAGTTGAAGCCGTTAGTTTTGGCCGTGCGACGTTGTGCCCGTACGCCAATGCGGTCAAGTTAACGGTTGCGCGGGTTACTCGCCGATCGTGACGAAGTGCATTGCCGATTGGTGAGCTGGCCCTACTGCTCCCGCAAAGGCGTCGGTCGCGACACAGTCGCAACCGCCGCGCCGAATCTGTGTGAATTGAGTTTGGACCTAGGCCCGTCCGACTATCGCCCCGGCTGTTTGTTCACCGCCACGGCGGCGCGGATGAGCGTCTTGAATGCGGCGGTGTCGATTGCGTCGCCCTCCTGCAGATCGATCGCGCGGCGGACGTTGCCGTCGAGGCTGGAATTGAAGAGATGCTTCGGGTCCTTGAGTTTGGCGCCCTTGGCGAAGGTCAGCTTCACGACCGCCTTGTAGGTCTCGCCGGTGCAGATCATGCCGTCGCGATACCACACCGGCACGCCGCGCCACTTCCATTCCTCGACCACGTCCGGCACCGCCTCTTTGATGAGCGCGCGGACCTGGGCCAGCGTCTTGCCCCGCCAGTCGCCCAGTTCCGCGATCCGCGCGTCGATCAGCCGGGACGGGGCTTCGCTCTTGCTCGGGGCGCTCTTTGCCATGGCGGCGGCTCCAACAAAGTTTTGTCGATTGTATTACGCGCCAATCCGCATCGACAGTTCCACATCGTCGCCGAGGGCGAGCGACATATAGCCCTGCGCCGGGGCGCGGACGCGGGCGAGATAGTCGGGACTCCAATCGGCATTGTCGGCGACCAGGAGCGCGCCGACGCGCAGCCGCGGCTCGAGCAGCGACAGAACCTTTGGGTACAGGTTCTTCGCGCCATCCATCAGCACGAAATCGATGGCGTCCGGCAGATCGCGCGCCAGCGTCTCGACGGCGTCGCCCGCGCGAATCTCGATCAGGTCGGAGAGGCCGGCGTCGATGAACGTGGCGCGCGCCCGTTCGATCTTCGACGGTTCGAACTCGGTGGTAATGAGACGGCCGCCGCCATTGTCGCGCAGCGCCGCGGCCAGATGCAGCGTCGAAATGCCGAACGACGTGCCGAACTCGACAATGGTGCGCGCCTTGGTGCCGCGCGCCAGCATGTAGAGGAGCGCGCCGGTCTCGCGCGACACCGGCAGCGGGAAATCCTTCGCCCGAGAATAGAACGCGATGTAGTCCGCGTTGCCCGCCCGCCCGGCGTTGCGCTCCTCGGGCGACAGCCGGGCCATTTGCTGCCGCATCAGCGGTTCGATCGCGTCAGCCTCCGCGAACAGCTTGTCCAGCAGCGGGGCGACGGGCGGCGAGGCGAGGGTGGTCATGTCGATTTCTCCAATCGCGGTGGCGTTCTTAAGGTTACGGGCGCTAGGCGTGGCCGGCGCGCGTCTTGCCGAAATGGCGCGACAGCATGACTGCCATCACCAGCATGCCGGCGCCGATCAGGATCCAGCCCACCCACGCGCCGGGACCGGCGGGGCCGAAGAACCACAACAGCACGAACGCGACCACCCAATTGGCGAAGCCCCAGACCGCGTTGACCAGCGGCGGCGAATTGCCGACGCCGGGCGGCGACGCGAAGGGCGAGGGGAACGGGTTGCCGCTGACGCCCTGCACGAAATGCGGCACGCCGTTGGTCAGGAGCAAGCCGGCCACGAATTCGAGCACGTAATAGTACCAGGGCATGGTGCGGGTTCTCCCCAAGTTCCTGCTCATTCAATTCATTTTTGTTTTTCGACAGTTCGCCCGGTGCGGGCCCAGGGCGGACGGGGAGCGACGGGCGGTTATTCATTGAGGCGATCCTGTGGATCGCTCGGACAGGCAGTCCGTGGCGCGACTTGCCGCCGCTTTTCGGCAAATGGAACATGGTGTTCAAGCGCTATCGTGATTGGGTGAAGGCGGATGTTTTCAAACGGATTTTCGACGCTGTGTCGGACGATCCTGATCTGGAATGCGCCATGGTCACGCTACTATCGTCGAGATCCACCGCCACGGACAGGGCGAAAAGGGGGACTCAAAGCCAAGCCAAAGGCAGGTCCAAGGGCGGTTGGACGGCCAAGATTTTGGCTCTCACCGATGCTCTCGGCAATCTGGTTCGCTTCGTGCTTTTTGCGGAGACAGCGCTACGACGCGGTGGGCGTCGCTCCCCTGATCGAGAATGTCGCGATCAGGGCGCAGATCGCCGACAGGGCTTTCGATGCGAATTGGATCATCGCCGAGTTGAACCACGGCGGCGCGGGCATCGTCATCTCCCAGCATCCGCGGCCGCTTCTCGTCGATGCCGAATGCTTCAAGTGGCGGCACCTGATCGAGAATTTCTTCGGTAAACTCAAGGAATTCAAACGGATCGCCATGCGCAGCGACAAAACCGATCAAAGCTTCGCCGCCTTGATCAACCTCGCCGCAGCCGTCATCAATTCAAAATGAATCTCAACAGACCCCTACCGTCCAGCGAGTATTTTCCGAATTTCTGTGGTTCCGGTGCCTTCCGCTCACGAGAACACGAGATCCGATCCCGACGGTGCCGTTGCGGCGCGTCCGCGCTAAACTAGGCGCGGCGTTCCGGTCGAGGGAGAAGTAGCGTGGCGAAGGTTCCGCAAGGCGTCGGGCCGAAAAATCCGCAGGTCGTGGTGTTGATCGGCGCCACCGGCGACCTGTCGCGGCGCAAGCTCTTACCTGGGCTATTCCATCTCTGCCGCGCCGGGTTCATTCCCGCCTGCCGCATCGTCGGCGTCGGGCTGGACGCGCTCGATGCCGACGCCTTCCGCACATTCGCGCGCGAGGCGCTTGACCAGTTCGCGACGCGGAAGGTCGCCGACGCCGACTGGACCAAGTTCGCGGCCGGTCTCGACTATGTCTCGCTCAAAGCGGGGGCGGCCGCACTCAAGGCGGCGGTGACGGCGGCGGAGACGGCGCTCGGCGGCGAGGTTCGGCGCATGCATTATCTGAGCGTGCCGCCCAACGCGGCGCTGTCGTCAGTGCGTCTCCTGGCGGAGGCGGGGCTGGTCGAGCGCGCCGGCATCATCATGGAAAAGCCGTTCGGCACCGATCTCGCCAGCGCGGTGTCGCTCAACGCCAAGCTGCATGAGGTGTTCGCCGAGGAACAAATCTTCCGCATCGACCATTTCCTCGGCAAGGAGCCGGCGCAGAACATCCTCGCCTTCCGCTTCGCCAACGGTCTGTTCGAGCCGATCTGGAATCGCAACTTCATCGACCATGTCCAGATCGACGTGCCGGAGACGCTGGGGCTCGACCGGCGCGCGGCCTATTACGAAGACATCGGCGCCTATCGCGACATGGTGGTGACGCATCTGTTTCAGATCCTCGGCTTCATGGCGATGGAGCCGCCGACCTCGCTGGAACCGGCGCCGATCGGCGAGGAAAAGAACAAGGTGTTCCGCTCGATGCTGGCGATTGACCCGCGCGACGTGGTTCGCGGGCAGTATGCCGGCTACAGGGACGAGCAAGGCGTCGATCCCGAATCCGACACCGAGACGTTCATCGCCTTGAAGTGCCACATCGACAATTGGCGCTGGGCCGGCGTGCCTTTTTTTCTGCGCACCGGCAAGAAGATGGCGGACGGCCAGCGCATCATCTCCATCGCCTTCCGCGAGCCGCCGAAGAGCATGTTCCCGCCGGGTTCCGGTGTCGGCGCGCAGGGGCCGGACCATCTCACCTTCGATCTTGCCGACGCATCGAAAGTGTCGCTGTCGTTCTACGGCAAGCGGCCGGGGCCCGGCATGCGGCTCGACAAGCAAAGTCTGCAATTCTCCATGCATGAGACCGGACTGTTGGGCGACGTGCTCGAGGCGTACGAGCGTCTAGTCCTCGACGCGATGCGCGGCGACCACACGTTGTTCACCACCGCCGACGGCATCGAGCAGCTATGGCGGGCGTCGCAGCCACTGCTCGACGCGCCGCCACCGGTGCGGCTCTACGCCCAAAGCTCGTGGGGGCCGAAGTCGGTACACCAGTTGGTGGCGCCGCACGCTTGGCGCCTGCCGTTCGAGCGCGAATGGCGCGATCCGAACCGCACCGGCGCGTGACGTCGCGGGATGGCTCGCCGAATCGCGGCGTATAATCGCTGGAGATTCGGTGGGGTGAGTGTGGGTCGCATGCATTCGGCGAAAATTGTCGTTGTTATTTTGCTGCTGTCGGCAGTGCCGGCTGCTGCCGGGCAACCGTCGCCGCGCGCCGCGCTCGGTCCACGCGAACAAGCCGAGTATGTGCTGGACCGGCTGGCCTACGGGCCACGGCCCGTCGATGTCGCGCGCGTCATCGCGATGGGCGTCGACACCTATATCGACCGCCAGCTCTCTCCCGAGACCGTCCCCGAGAACCCGCGCCTGGTGCGGGAACTGGCGCCGCTGACGACGCTGCGCCTAACGCCGGTCGAACTGTTCCGCGACTACGGGCCGCCGCGGCCGCTGCCCGGGATGAAGCGCGATCCGGAGCAGGCGAAGGCGGCGCGCCAACGCGGTCGCGTCATCCTGCAACAATTGATCGCCGCGCGCTTCGCCCGCGCGCTCGACAGCAACCGCCAGCTCGAACAGGTGATGACCGAGTTCTGGTTCAATCACTTCAACATCTTTGCCGAGAAGGGCCTCGATTACCTGTGGATCGGCTCGTTCGAGGAGCAGGCGATCCGGCCACATGCCCTCGGCAAGTTCCGTGATCTGCTCGAAGCGACGGCGAAGCATCCGGCGATGCTGTTCTATCTCGACAACTGGCTGAACCAGGTGCCGCGCGGCGACAAGGGCATCAACGAAAATTACGCGCGCGAGGTGATGGAGCTGCACACGGTCGGCGTCGATGGCGGCTATACCCAGGCCGACGTGATCGCGCTGGCGCACATTCTCACCGGCTGGGGTTATCCGGGGCCGGCGCTGGCACGGTTCATGCCGGTCGATCCGAGCGCCTTTTATTTCGATCCAACGAAGCACGATCCGTCGCCGCAGACATTCCTCGGCCGCGTCATTCCCGCAGGTGGCGAGGAACAGGGCGAGCACGCGCTCGACATGCTGGCGCGCGGTCCCGCGACCGCGCATCACATCGCGTTCGAGCTCGTGCAGTTCTTCGTCGCGGACAGACCCGACCCCGCCTATGTCGATGCGGTGGCGCTGCGCTTCCTCGGCACCGGCGGCGATATCCGCGCGACGCTGCGCGCGCTGTTCCGCGACCGGCGCTTCTGGGCCGGCGCCACGCCGGGCGCGCGCAAGCTCAAGACGCCCTACGAGTATGTCCTTTCGGCGGTGCGGCTCGCGGGCGTGACTCTCGACGATCCGCGCGTGCTGCAAGGTCCGCTGTTCCAGATGGGCATGCCGCTCTACCGCTATCAAACGCCCGACGGTTACAAGAACACGCGCGACGTCTGGCTCAGTTCCGACGCGATGACGAAGCGCATCGATTTCGCGATGGCTTTGTCGCACGGCCGGCTCCCGGGCGAGCACAATGCCGGACGCGCGGCTGGTCCGCTGCTGATCTCGGCCGAGCCGGTGCGGCCGGCGATGCTGGCGCCGGGCGACGCGGCCATCCTCGACGAAGCAGGATTGGCGCAAGCTTATGGCGGGCGCCTGTCGGCCAAGACGCAAGCCGCGATCGACGGCGCCGCGCCCGGCGTGAAGGCCGCGCTGCTGCTCGGCAGCCCCGAATTCATGCAGCGGTGATGAGTTTCCCTGTTCCGGAGTTTTTTGATCGTTATTCTCGCGAAAGCGGGAAGCCAGGGCTGGCGACGTGCGGTTCCCCTGGGTCCCTGCTCTCGCAGAGACGACGAAAATTTGGCTAGGAGAATTAAGATGATCGACCGGCGGAATCTTTTGCGAGCCACGGGTACGGGCGCGGTGCTGCTGCCGCTGGGGCCGCATGCCTGGGCGGCGATGACCCGCGCCGGCGACAAGCGCCTCGTCGTGATTTTTCTCCGCGGCGCCGTCGACGGACTCTCGGTGCTGGTGCCGTACGACGATCCCGACTATCACGCGGCGCGGCCGACGATCGCGCTTGCGCGAGGCGCCAACGGCGTTGTTCCGCTCGACCGGCGGTTCGGGCTCCATCCGACGCTGGCGCCGCTGGTGCCACTTTGGCAGGACGGGTCGCTGGCTTTCGTGCCGGCGTCCGGCTCGCCCGATCCGACGCGCTCGCATTTCGATGCGCAGCTCATCATGGAAAGCGGCACCGGCAGGGCCCAGAGTCCGAGCGGCTGGCTCAACCGGCTGCTTGCCGAATTGCCGCATCCGGGAGCGAGCCCGCGCGGCGTTAGTTTCGGCGCCGCGCTGCCGCATGTCTTGAGCGGGCCGGTCGCGGTCGCAACCATGGACGCGCATCCCAACGATAAGCCGCTACCCGTGGACAATCCCAATGTCGCGGCGGCGTTCGATCAGCTCTATAGCGGCAACGACGATCTCTCCCGCGCCTATCGCGAGGGCAAGGAAGCGCGCCGCGAGGTCGCGACCGCGATGGCGGCCGACGATGCGATGGCGAAGGAACAGGCGGTCGCCAATAATGGTGCGCCGCTGGCGGAGCAGGCGACCGCGATGGCGCGGCGGCTCGGGCGGCTCCTGGCCGACCAGCCGCGCTTCCAGGTCGCGTTCATGGCGGTTGGCGGCTGGGGACACGCATGTCCATCAAGGCAACGCCGAGGGACAATTGGCGAGGCGGCTGAGCTATCTTGCCGACGCGCTAGCCGGTCTTCGCGCCGGGCTCGGCGACAAGTACCGCGACACGGTGATCTTGGTGATGTCGGAATTCGGCCGGACCGTGCATGAAAACGGCAATGGCGGCACCGATCACGGCCACGGCAACGTCATGTGGGTGATGGGCGGGCCGGTGCGCGGCGGCAAGATCTATGGCGCCTGGCCGGGACTGGCCGAGGACCGCCTTTATCAGCGCCGCGACGTGGCCATAACCACGGACTATCGCCAGGTTGTTGGCGCCACGCTGCACGCGCATTTCCGGCTCGACAACGCGGCGCTGGCGCGCGTGCTGCCGAATGCGCGCCGCGGTGGCGGTGCGCTCGATGGCCTGATCGGCGCCTAGCGCCTCATTCCGCAATCGGCTTGCCGACGATCACCCAGCGCGTGCCGTTGTATTGCTTCAGCACCGCTTCGTGCAGCCCGAAATACTGGGACGATGAGGTGTTGAGCACGATGCCCGGCAGCAGCAGCGGCAGCGATAGATCGTGGATGCTCGTCGCCATCTTCATCACGTTGGCGCGCGTCAGATTGTCGCCGCAGCGCCGCAGCACGTCGGTCAGCACCTCCGCCGAGAGGTAGCCCGCCGCAGCGGCGGCGTCGGTGGCGTAATCCTGCGGCGGCGCGTATTTCTTGACCCAGGCCAGATAGTCCTTCACCGCCGGATCGCTCGCCCAGCCCGGATCGGTCGGGTCCTTGCCGCTGTCGATTGACATCACGCCGGCGAGCTTGGCGCCGAGCGGCCCGACCACGCTCTTCGCCGTCGCGGCATAGGACATGAAGATCAGCGCGTTCCACCCCGGAATGTCCCGCGCGTGGGAGATCGCCTGGACCGCGGCGCGGCTCTGCGCCATGACGTAAAGCGTGTCGGCGCCGGCGGCGTGGATGGAGATGATTTGCGATCCCACGTCCGGGTCGGTCGCGCCGTAGCTCTCCCGCGCCACCACCATGGTCTTTGCCTTATCGCCGAGCGCCGCCAGGAACGGATCGAGATGGTCGCTGCCGAAATCGTCCTGCTGATAGAGCGCGCCGACCTTGGCGTTTGGATGCTCCGCCAGCAGGTATTTGGCGAAGACGCGGCTTTCGAGCGCGTAGCTCGCGGCGAAGCCCATCGTCCACGGGTATTTCTTCGGATTGACCAGCGTGTTCGAGCCGGTGGTGACGAAGATCTGGGGAATGTGATGCGCGTTGAGATAGGGCTCGACCGCGATGTTGGTCGGCGTGCCGAGCTGGCCGTACATGAACAGCACCTGCTCAAGCTCGACCAGCCGGCGCGTGTCTTCCACGGTACGCGCGGGGATATAGCCGTCGTCAAGGGCGATCAGATTGATCTTGCGGCCGTTGACGCCGCCGTGGTCGTTGACCATGCGGAAATAGGCCGCCATCTGGCGCTCGAGCGGGCTGGTGACGGAACCGGGACCGGAGAATGCCCAGGTCGTGCCGATCTTGATCTCGGTGTCGGACGCGCCCGGATCGTAGGTGCCCTTGGCGATAGCGAGCGTCGGCAACAGAACGAACGCGGCCAATGCCGTGGCGATGCGTCTCATGGCGATACCTCCCGTGATGCCGTTCCGGCTTGGCCGCCGGATTGTTACGAACCGAGAAACGGATAGTCGGTGTAGCCGGTGTGATCGCGCGTGGTCAGGACGGCGCGGTTCAGCTCGTTAAGCGGCGCTGCGCGGCGGAATCGCTCCACCAGATCGGGATTGGCGATGAACATGCGGCCGAACGAGATCAGGTCGGCATGGTTCTCGCGCCGCGCGTCGTGCGCGCGCGCCAGGTCATATTTGTTGTTGGCGATATAGACGCCCCGTAGATGGCGGCGCAGCCGCGCCCAGTCGAACGGCAGTTCCTGCTCCGTCGGGTCGGTCGCGCCTTCGACGACGTTGATATAAGCGAGGTCGTAGCCGTTGAGGCCCTCCGCCATGACGGCGAATAGCCGCTCCGGATCGCTGTCGGAAATACCGTGATGGATGTTGGTCGGCGAGATATGGATGCCGACGCGATCCGCGCCGCAAACGCCGATCACCGCGTCCAGCACTTCCCAGACGATGCGGCAGCGATTCTCGATCGAGCCGCCATAGCGGTCGGTGCGCCGGTTGGTCGAGTCCTGAAGGAATTGGTCGAGCAGGTAGCCGTTGGCGGCGTGGACCTCGACACCATCGAAACCCGCGGCCAGCGCGTTCGCCGCCGCCTCGCGATATTGGTCGACCAGACCGGGCATCTCCTCGAGTTCGAACGCGCGCGGCAGCGAATGCCCGATTCGGCCGCCGCCGGGGGCAAAGGTCCACCCCGCTGACTGAACGGCGGAAGGCGCGACCGGATGAAGCTGGCTCGGTCGCACCGAATAATGGGTACAGCGGCCGCAATGCCAGAGCTGCAGGAAAATGTGACCGCCGCGGGCATGCACCGCGTCCGTGACCTTGCGCCAGCCCGCGACCTGATCGGCGGTGTAAATGCCGGGATTGTCGCGCCAGCCCAGGCCTTCCTCGGAGATCGCGGTCGATTCGGCGACGATCAAGCCTGCACCGGCGCGTTGCGCGTAGTACTCGGCGTTGAGAGCGTTTGGAATTTCGCCGAACGAGCGATTGCGCGTCATTGCCGCCATGACGATGCGGTTGGGCAAGCGATATCGGCCGACCTGCACCGGTTGAAACAGATCGGATTCGTCCGACGCCAAGACTTCTATTCCGCCGCTTCGGCGGCGCCCGCCGCCTGCGCTGCGGCGAGCTGGAGGCGGTAGACATCCGCCCAGGGCCGCGTCTCCGGCGCCAGGAAGAAACCGCCGCGCATCCGGCCATACGCCTCGGCGCCGGCCGCGCCCGTGCCGGGCGGCAGCATGCCGTGCTCGGCGAGCGCCTGTCGCCGCGCCCAGCAAGCGCCGCCGCGTCGCCATCACCATGCGGTCGCTCGCCGCGAGATGTTCGAACGAGTAGTCGGTGATCGGCCCCATGCTTTCGGTCGCGGCCTGGTCCTGCTGATGGATGCCCTCGATTCCGGTATAGGACCGCGTGCGCTGCGCCGCGCGGTCGATGAGGTAGTCGTTGGCGGCGGTCTGCTTGAGGCGATAGCGGCCGAGCCAATCCGTGCCGTTTTGCTCGTGCGGCCCGACCGGCGGCACTGAGCCGGGACCCGATTTCGGCCCGATCATCACGAACATCATGTGCGTGTCGTCAAGCGGCACCCAGGCGCGCGCGATGCGGTAATGCGCGAAGTCGATGAACGGCGCCAAGGTCCAGCACGGAAACAGGAAATGCGCGATCCGCCAATAGGTGCTGGCGTTCTCGGCGGGACGGTAGGCGCCGTAGATCGTGCCGAGCTCGTGCTCCTCGACCTGATATTCGGGGTCGCGCCGAATCTGGCCGAAGCGCGTCGCGTCGGTCGGCGCGAAGTCCGCGGCGCTGGCCGCGCCATAGTGCAGGAAATTAAGGTGCGAGGTGTCGATGTCGCCTTCGAGGCCTTGCAGCCAGTTACATTCCCGCAACGCGAAGGTGATCGTCGCCTCGCTTTCGGGGATGTGCGTCGCCGCGATGTCGGGCAGCGGCGGCGCCTTGTCGGCGGCGCCCATATAGACATAGACCACGCCGTTCCGCTCGGCGGCCCGGTAGGCTTTGGCGTGAACTTTTTCCTTGAACTGCTGGTGCGGCGGCAAATTGGGCTGGTCGAGGCAGTGCCCGTCCACGTCATACTTCCAGCCGTGATAGATGCAGCGGATGCCGCCCTCTTCGTTGCGCCCATAGAACAGCGAGGCGCAGCGATGGGGGCAGCGGTGATCCATGATGCCAAGCCGGCCCGCCGAATCGCGGAACGCGATGAGTTGCTCGCCGAGGAGCTTGAGGCGCACCGGGTCGCCATCGGCTTTCAATTCCGACGATTTGAGCGCCGGCAGCCAATAGTGGCGCATCAGTTCGCCTATCGGCGTGCCCGGACCGACGCGGGTCAGGATTTCCGCTTCTTGTGGCGTGGTCATGCGCGTTCCTCCTGATCAAAATTGTGGCACCCGCAAACGCCATTGGCAACCGCGATGCGCGGTGTCATGGATAAGGCATGCGCGATTTTCATCAGCCCCGCCGCTCCGCCGCCGTCGCCAGCGAAGGCATGGCCGCGACCTCGCACCCGATCGCCACGCTGACCGCGCTCGATGTTCTGCGCGCCGGCGGCAACGCGCTCGATGCCGCGATCGCCGCGGTCGCGGTCCTAGGAGTGGTCGAGCCGCAATCGACCGGGATCGGCGGCGATTGCTTTTGTCTTTATTCGCCGAAGGCCGGTGCCCCGATTGCCCTCAACGGCTCCGGCCGCGCGCCGCAGCGGGCGCGGGTCGAATGGTATGTCGAGCACGGCATGCAGGGCATCGCGCCGGAGACGCCGCACGCCGTGACGGTGCCGGGTGCGGTCGACGCGTGGTGCCGCCTCAACCAGGATTACGGCTCCAAGACGATGGCGGAATTGATGGAGCCGGCGGCGCGTTATGCCGAGGCCGGCGTGCCGATCTCGCCGCGCGTCGCCCACGATTTCGCCGGGCTGTCGGAGAAGATCGCGCGCGACCCGTATGCCGCGAAAGTGTTTCTGCGCGACGGCCATCTGCCGCAGTTCGGCGACGTCCTGAAGCAGCCGGCGCTGGCGGCGACCCTACGGCGCATCGGCAGAGAAGGGCGCGATGCTTTCTATCGCGGGGCGGTCGCGGCCGAAATCGTGAAGCGGCTCAACGAGCTGGGTGGGCTACACACGCTCGACGACTTCGCCGAACAGCGGTCCGACTATGTCACGCCGATCTCGACCGAGTATCGCGATGCGACCGTGTATGAATGCCCGCCGAATGGCCAGGGCCTCGCGGCATTGATGATCCTGAATGTTCTCTCGGGCTTTCGCTTGGGTAAACCCGACGAGTCCGAATACATCCATCTGTTGGCGGAGGCCACCAAGGCGGGCTATGCCGCGCGCGACACGTATTTCGGCGATCCGGCGCAAGTGGACGTGCCGGTCGGGCGCCTGCTCTCGACGGATTATGCCGACGCGGTGCGCGCCCGTATCGACCGGAATAAGGCGTCGGCGCCGATCCTGCCCGATGCCACGCCGCATAAGGACACGGTCTACCTCTGCGTTGTCGATCGCGACCGTAACGCCACATCGTTCATCAACTCGCTGTTCCACCCGTTCGGCAGCGGCATTTACGCGCCCGAGAGCGGCGTGATGCTGCATTGCCGCGGCGCGTTCTTCCGCACCACGCCCGGTCACCCCAACGCGATCGCGCCGGGCAAGCGGCCCGTCCACACCATCATTCCCGGCATGCTGATGCGCGACGGCCGCGTCGAGATGCCCTTCGGGGTGATGGGCGGCAGTTATCAAGCGTGCGGCCATGCGCATTTCCTGTCGCAGATGCTGGACCAAGGCAACGATCCGCAAGCGGCGCTCGAAGCGCCGCGCAGCTTTGCCGAAGGCGGGATGCTGGTACTCGAAAACACCATCGCCACGTCGGTCGCGACCGATTTGACGCGGCGCGGACACGATGTCTGTTGGGCGGACGCGCCGCATGGCGGTGGCCAGGCGATCCAGATCGATCATAAGCGCGGCGTGCTGATCGGCGGCTCCGATCCGCGCAAGGACGGCTGCGCGCTCGGCTATTAGGAGAGAAATGAATGAAGCTCTACGAATTCGCGCTGGCGCCGAACCCGCGCCGCGTCCGCGTGTTTCTGGCCGAGAAGGGCATCGAAATTCCGAAAGTGCAGGTCAATCTGCGCGAGCAGGAACAGCTCAAGCCCGAGTTCCTCGCCATCAACCCCTTTGCGACCCTGCCGGTGCTGGAACTCGACGACGGCCGGCGTATCGCGGAGACCATCGCGATCTGCCGGTATTTCGAAGCGGCGAAACCCGAGCCGCGCCTGTTCGGCCGCGATCCCTATGAGATGGGCGCGGTCGAGGAATGGCAGCGTCATGTCGAGCTCGAAGGCATGAGCGCGGTCGCCGAGGGGTTCCGCAATTCGACGCCGGGCATGAAAGGCCGCGCCGTCACCGGCCAGCACGGCTACGAACAGATCGCCGAACTGGCCGAGCGCGGCAAGGCGCGCGCGTTGCGCTTCTTCGAACTGCTCGACAAGCGCCTTGCCAACCAGCAATTCATCGCCGGCGACAATTACAGCGTCGCCGATATCACCGCGCTGATCGCGCACGATTTCGGCACGCGCACCAAGGTCGTATCGCTTGACCATCTGCCCAATTTGAAACGCTGGCACGGTGCGGTGTCGGCCCGGCCATCGGCCCAAGCCTAGCGGCGCGGCCGCTTCAATTCGGCAGTGAGGTGGGATTGCACTGCCGGCCAGTCATAGACGGTGATGCTGTAAACGCAGGTGTCACGCAGCGTGCCGTCGGACGCGATCTGGTGGTTGCGCAGAATGCCGTCGAGCTTGGCGCCCAGCCGTTCGATGGCGCGCCGGCTCTGGCGATTGAAGAAATGCGTGCGAAATTCGACGGCGATGCAGTCGAGTTTTTCGAAGGCGTGCCGCAGCAACAACAGCTTCGCTTCGGTGTTGATCGCGCTACGCTGCACGCTCTTGCGATACCAGGTGGCGCCGATTTCGACCCGGCGATGGATCGCGTCGACGTTGAGATAATTTGTCATGCCGGCTGGTTTGCCGGTCGCGCTCTCCACCACCGTGAACGGCAGCCACGAGCCGATCTTCTGCAAATTGAGCCGGCGCTCGATCTCGCCCGCCATTTTTTCCGGCCCGGGCACGTTCGTGTACCACAGCGTCCATATCGCGCCGTCACTTACCGCCTCGATCAGATCGTCGGCGTGCGCGGCCGCGAGTGGTGCCAGCGTGACATGTTCGCCGCGCAGCGTAACGGGCTCGAGCCAGCTCATGCCGCCGCCTCGTGCGCCAGGCCAAGCCACGTATCGAGGTCGCGTAACGCCCGCGCGGCCATCGCCTGCTTGCGCTGGCTGCGATGCACTTCTTGCATCGGCGGGAACAGGCCGAAATTGACGTTCATCGGCTGGAAGCTCGCGGCATCGGCGCCGCTCGTGACGTGGCGCAAGAGCGCACCGAGTGCGGTGGTGGCGGGCGGCGGGTCGGCAGCCTCGCCGCGCAAGTCGGCCGCGGCAAACCGTCCCGCTAGTAGGCCGATCGCGGCGCTTTCGATATAGCCCTCGACCCCCGTGATCTGACCGGCGAAGCGCAATTTCGGCCGCGCCTTCATCCGCAAATTTCCGTCGAGCAAACGCGGGCTGTTGATGAAGCTGTTGCGGTGCAGGCCGCCGAGCCGTGCGAACTGCGCCTGTTCCAGACCGGGAATGGTGCGGAACACGCGCACTTGCTCCGCATGTTTGAGCTTGGTTTGGAAGCCGACGAGGTTGTAGAGCGTGCCGAGCGCGTTGTCCTGACGCAACTGAACCACGGCGAAAGGCCGGCGCCCGGTCTTGGGATCGCGTAGGCCGACCGGCTTCATCGGCCCCCAGCGCAGCGTGTCGACGCCGCGTTCCGCCATCACCTCGATCGGCAGGCAGCCGTCGAAATAGGGCGTGCTCTTTTCGAAATCGCGGAATTCGCTTTTCTCACCGGCGAGCAGTGCCGCCACGAACGCGAGATACTGTTCCTTGTCGAGCGCGCAATTGAGATAGTCGGCCGTATCGGTCCCATTGGCGCCTTTGTCGTAGCGCGATTGCCGCCAGACCTTGTCCATTTCGATGCTGTCGGCATGGACGATCGGCGCGATGGCGTCGAAGAACGCGAGGGCGTCCTCGCCGCCGGCCGTGCGGATCGCCTCGGCGAGCGCGGGTGAGGTCAGCGGCCCGGTCGCGATGATCGTGCTGGCCCAGTCGGTGCACGGCATCCCCGCGATCTCTTCGCGGCAAATCTCGATCAACGGTTCGGCGCGCAGTGCGGCTTCCACCGCGGCCGAGAAATTGTCACGGTCGACCGCGAGCGCACCGCCGGCCGGTACCCGGCTGCCGTCGGCGGCGTGGAGGATCAGCGACCCGGCATGCCGCATTTCCTCGTGGAGCACGCCGACGGCGTTGTTGACGGCGTCGTCGGAGCGGAACGAATTGGAGCAAACCAGTTCGGCCAGGCCCCCGCCGACATGCGCCTCGGTCATGCGCACCGGCCGCATCTCGTGCAGCACCACGCGAACGCCCAGCCGGGCTGCCTGCCATGCCGCCTCGCTGCCGGCCAAGCCGCCGCCGATAATATGAAGAACCGGATCGGTCATCGCCAAGAGATAGCCCCGCGCCTGGCGCGGCACAATGGATTAGCCCGTAGCGGCGAGCTTGGCGCGAGCGCGCTCTTCCTTCCGATGTTTCTCGACCGCGGCGGCGCTGGCGGCGCTGACCTTGAACATCTCGTGCGATTCAAACTCGTCGTCGATCACCGGTTCGAGCGCGGTATCGAGATATTCTCGCGCATGCGGATCCTTTTTGATTGCGCGGCGCGCGCCTTGGTAACGCAGGAACATGCCGAGGATCCGCACATGCTTGTAGATCTGATCGACGACATAG
The DNA here is from genome assembly GCA_963851285.1 of uncultured Alphaproteobacteria bacterium. Classification (GTDB taxonomy): domain Bacteria; phylum Pseudomonadota; class Alphaproteobacteria; order ATCC43930; family CGMCC-115725; genus JAATGI01. The sequence continues at coordinate 251,412 of CAWKOL010000019.1, read as the reverse complement.
CGTGGATAGAAGATCAGCGGATTCTCGATCGGCAGACCCGGCCGCCGGTCGCGACGATATTTGCGCCGGAAATAGCCGCCTTGCAGCGGGTGGACTTTCTCAAACTTCATGCAGCCCGCGAACCACAGCATCAAAAACAGAATGTTGCCGATGCTGATGTTCGATGCGCGCGCGCGGCGCATCACGCGGACGATATGGTCCGGCGAGAAATAAGTCTCCCATGCCTTCTTGTAGGTTGCCTCCCACACGTCGCGTGACATCGCTTCGTTGGTGGTGCAGGCATGCTCCAAATCGTACTTGTTCAAATCCGGATCGAGCGGAGCGCCGGCTTTGTAGAGCTTCTGATGGTCTTCCGAGCCGGGCAGCGGCGTCAGGAAGAAAAATTCCAGGAGGTCGATCGGCAGCTCGCGCTTGATGATCTCGATATCGCGCAGCAGCGATTCGGGCGTATCGGTCGGGAACCCGAGAATGTAACCGGCATACGTGATGGCGCCGGCCTTTTTCCACATCAGCATCATCTTGCGGTATTCGGTGATGCGGTTCTGTCGCTTTTTCGCGGCTCCCAGCGCGGTGGGATTGATGCTCTCGAGGCCGATGAACACGCGTGTCACGCCCGCGCGGCCGGCCTTCTCGACGAAATTCGGCAGGCGATGGCACAGCGTGTCGACCTGGATGAGGAACTTGATGTTCATCCTTTCGCCTTCGCGCAGCATGATCAGGCGGTCGAAAATCGGCTCCCAGTCCTTGTTGCGCGCGAAATTGTCGTCGGTGATGAAGAAGCGGTTGATGCCTTGGGCAACGTTGGCGCGCACGATCGCCTCGATGTCGTCCGCGGAACGGCGGCGCGACACGCGGCCCTGCACGTTGATGATGGTGCAGAAACTGCACTGGAATGGGCAGCCGCGCCCGGCATCGAAGCTCGTGATGCGGCCGCTGACCTTGCCGACCTTTGTCTTCGGCAGGATCGGCATCGGCACCCGCGCGATGTTCGGGAGGTCGTCCATATAGTTATAAAGCGGCTTCAGCGTGCCGTTGTAGGCGTCGCGCAGCACGCCCTCGAACCGGCCCTCGGCTTCGCCGGCGAATAGCGAAATGCCCAGGTCCATGGCCTCCTGCAATTCCGGCTGGATGCCGGGCAGCATCGACAACGTGCCCGAGACATGGAACCCGCCGATCGCGACCTGAACGTCGAGCTTCCGCAACGCGCGGGCGATGTCGAGCGCGCGGGGATACTGGTTCGATTGCACGCCGACCAGGCACACCAGCCCCCGGTCGCCGTCCATGATGCGGGCGATTTTCTTCGGCTGGACGCGGGTATTGGTCTCGTCGAAGGCAGCGATATCGATCTCGACATCATCGCCGAGTATGCGCCGCTCGCGGCAGTCGAGCGCGAGACCGTTCAGGACGGCGAGTGTGTTGGAAGGGATGGCGGACCGCCACCATTGGATGACATAGCCGTCGTCGTCATAGTGCGATGGCTTGATCAAAATGATTGGGAAGCGTTTGGACGTCACTGATTTTGCCACCCCCTGGCATAATCGCGGCGTTGCACCCGGGTCTTATGGCACAGACCCCGCCATCTTTCAAATCGGGGCCAAATCTACGCTAGACCTCGTCAGGCGGCGCCTTTCCCGGCAAGTAATTCCTCGGCCAGCGGGCCGAGCGCGCTTTTCAGGATTTTGCCGTTGGCGCCGGCCGGCAGCGACGGCAGCACGAAAATCTCGGTGGGCCGTTTGTACGGCGCGAGTTGCCGTGCGGCATGATCGGCGAGTTCGGCGCCGGACACGGTCGAGCCTGGCGAAGGTTGCACAAAGGCGATGATCTCCTCGGTGCCCGCTGCCTTGCGGCCGATCACCGCCGACTGCGTCACCGCCGGATGGGCGTTGAGGACGGTTTCGACTTCGGGCGGATACACATTGAAACCGAAGCGGATGATCAGTTCCTTCGAGCGGCCGAGGATAAACAGGTGATCGTCCTCGAACCGCGCCAGATCGCGGGTGTTGAACCAGCCGTCCGCGTCGATGGCCGCGGCGGTTTCCTCGGGCGCGCGATAATAGCCCTTCATCAGGCCAGGCCCGCGCACGTGCAATTCGCCGATCTCGCCCGGCGCGACGGTGCCGCCGTCGGGACCGACCAGCCGGCGCTCGACACCGGGCCAGACCGGACCGACCGTGCAATCCTGCCGCGGCCGGTCGAGCCGGGTCTGGCTAATGCTCGGGGCACATTCGGTGATGCCGTAGCCGTTGTTGAGCGGGATGCCGAACAGCCTCTCGGCCGTTTCCTTGGTCGCGGGATCGAGCGGGGCGCCCGCCGCCGCGATCACGCGGAGCGAATGGTTGGCGACGCGCGCGATGCCCTTGGTTTTGGCGTATTCCGCCAGCAACGCGTAGAGGCCGGGCGCGCCGATGATGAAGGTGATCTGGTCGCGCTCGATGGCGGCGAGCGTCGCGGCCGGATCGAAGCGCGGCGTCAGATGTAGCGTCGCGCCGTGATAAAGCGCGCCGAGCAGAACGACGCTCAGCCCCAACACATGCGAGGCCGGCAGCACGCCATAGACCCGATCCGCCGGAGACAAGTCGCGCAACAGGCCCGAAACTTTGGCGACGAACAGGAGATTGCGGTGAGTCAACATGACGCCTTTCGGCGTCCCGGTCGTGCCGGACGTGTAGATCACGGTCGCGACTTGGTCGGCGCCGCTCGTCACGACCGGCTCGGGCCGCGCCGTTTCGTTGAGCGGGCCGAGCGCGATGGTGCCGAGCGGCTCGATCGTCACGCCTTCTGCGCCATGGCGGGCGGCATGAGTCCGGGCGCGGGGCGAGACCGCGACCGTATAGACAATGCGGCGGGCGCCGGAGAGATCGCGGATTTGATCGAGTTCGCGGTCGGAAAGGCGCGCGTTGACGATCATCGGCCAAGCGTCGAGGGACGCGGCGCCAAGCAACAGCGCGACGGTGGCGCGGCAATTCTCGGCGACGATCATCACGCGGTCGCCCGGCCGAACGCCGATTTGCGTCAACCATGCGGCAGTCGCCGTCACGAATTCCAGGCAATTCGCCGTAACGCCATATGCCGCCGGCATCGATCAGCGCCGCACGTTCCGGCGCGGCTCCGGCCCAGCGTGACGCGAGCGCGCTTATCCGCTCCGGCAGGTCGGCGAGCAACTCATCCATATTTCGCCGTTTCGCCGGCTTGATGCAGCGCCAGCGACAACGCGCGGGCGAGATCGCCAACGTGGCCGCGGATCATCCCGCCATGGGTGCCCGGCACGCGATGCAGTGTAAGACGGCCGACCAGCATGCCCCAGACGCGCTTCGGCGCGATCTGGAAGATGCTGGTCGTCGGTTTGAAGAATGCGACCTCGCCGGCATAGGGCGTCGGCCGATAATCCGTCAACGCCGCGTAGGCATAGTCATGGACCTTGCGCGCCACTGCGTTGCCCGCATCCTGGTCGAGGTCGGCCAGGATCGGGGCGGTCGCCAAACTGTCGGCACCGCGCCGCATCAGCTTCGCAAGCGTCACGCGGCATGCTTTGTGGAAAGGCTCGGTGTGGAACGTGTGAAGCACCGTTCGCAACCGCACGATCTGACGTGCCGATTTCGGAAACGTGTCGGGATGCGCGTAGCTGTCGATTAAGGCGAGCAAGGCGACGGGCTCGCCGTCGGCTTCGAGCCGACGCGCCATTTCCATCGCGATCACGCCGCCGAACGAGTAACCGGCGAGATAGTACGGCCCGCGCGGCTGAATCGCACGCACGTGATCGAGGTAATACGCGACCATGTCCGCCACGGTGTTGAGCGGCTCTTCCGTGCCGTCGACGCCCTTGGCTTGAATCGCGTAAACCGGCCGTGCCGATCCGATCGACTGCCCAAGCTTTTTCAGTTCGATCACGTTGCCGCCGATGCCGTGAACGATGAACAGCGGCTCGCCGACGCCGGACTTCATCAACACCAGCGGGGAGAACGGCGCGGGCCCGTCCTCGTCCAATAGCGCGACGAGGCGCGCGGGCGTCGCCGCTTCGTAGATCGCCGTGATCGGCAGGGAGCGGCCGGTGGCGCGCTCGATTTCGTGAAATAGCAGCAGCGCCTGCAATGAATCGCCGCCCAGACTCGAAAAAATCGTCATCCTCGCGGATCGGCGCGACGTTCAAGAGCCGCTCCCATAGCGCGATCATGCCGACGGTGGAGTCGATTTCGGCCGCGTTTTAGGCGGGTTTGAAGATTGATCATCGCGCGGCACCAAATAGTTCATGCGGGCGCCCGATTAGGGTGCCCGGCCGCTTTCATCATTCCTTAAACAGGTAAAGTGTTTCTTAAGCCGCGCGGGTATTTGAGGCCCGATCTTCCCCTGTCTCTTGCCGGCGGGGCCCGCCCGGTGTCCCAAACGCAAGCGATCGGCCGATGCGGCGATTACGCGGCGGCGATGATCCCGAATTCGATGAGTTTCGCGATGACGGCGTCGGCCGCCGCTTCGGCGGACAGCAGGGCCGGTGTCGAGGGTGATTTCGGCGGCTTCCGGCGGCTCGTAGGGCGAATCGATGCCGGTGAAATTCTTGATCTCGCCGCGCCGCGCCCGCTTGTAGAGGCCCTTGGGATCGCGACTCTCCGCCAGAGCCAGCGAGGCATCGACATAGATTTCGAGGAATTCGCCCGGCCCGACCAGCTCGCGCGCCATCCGCCGCTCGGAGCGGAACGGCGAGATGAACGACACCATCACGATCAGCCCGGCATCGACCATCAGCTTCGCCACTTCGCCGACGCGGCGGATATTCTCGACGCGGTCGGCGTCGGTGAAGCCGAGATCGCGGTTGAGGCCGTGACGGACATTGTCGCCGTCGAGCATGTAGGTGTGCTTGCCGGCGACATGGAGCCGCTTCTCGACCAGATTGGCGATGGTCGATTTGCCGGCGCCGGAGAGGCCGGTGAACCACAGGATCGCCGGCTTCTGGTGCTTGAGATCGGCGCGCGCCGCGCGGTCGATATCGACCGATTGCCAATGGATGTTCTGCGACCGGCGCAGCGCGAAATGATCATGCCGGCGCCGACCGTGGCGTTGGTGATGCGGTCGATCAGGATGAAGCCGCCGCGTCTCGCGATTGTCGGCGTAGGCGTCGAACGGCACGGCGTGCGCCGAGGCTGATGTTGCACACGCCGATGCCGTTGAGCTCCAGCGTCTTGGCGGCGGTATGCTCCAGCGTGTTGACGTTCACCGCGTATTTGAGTTCGGTGATCGGTGGCGCTGACGGTGCGCGTGCCGATCTTGAGCCAGTAGGAGCGGCCCGGCAGCATCGGCTGATCCGCCATCCACACCAGCGTCACCTCGAACTGGTCGCTGACGCCCGGCGGCGGCGTCGGGCGCGCTCAGAAGATCGCCGCGCGCGACGTCGATCTCGTCGGCGAGGGTCAGCGTCACCGACTGATCCGCCACCGCCTCGCTCGAGATCGCCGTCGGCGGTGACGATCCGCGTCACGCGCGAGATCTTGCCGCTGGGCGCGACGCGCAGCGCGTCGCCGCGCTTCACCGTGCCGCTCGACACCGTGCCGGCGAAGCCGCGGAAATCGAGATTGGGGCGGTTGACCCATTGCACCCAGAAGCGGAAATCGCTGCGCCTGCCTGCGGTCGGCGACATCGAGCGTTTCGAGATGCGCGAGCAGCGTCGGCCCGTCATACCAGGGTGTGCGTGTCCGACGGTTGGGAGACATTGTCGCCGTCGAGCGCCGAGATCGGGATCGCGCGGAACGAGGCGAGGCCGATCTTCTCGGCGAAGGCGCGATAATCGGCGACGATCTTGTCGAACGACGCTCTGCGAAAAATCGACCAGATCCATCTTGTTGATGGCCAGCACGACGCTGCGGATGCCGACCAGCGAGACGAGATAGGAATGGCGCCGCGTCTGGGTCAGGACGCCGTTGCGCGCGTCGATCAGGATCACGGCGGCGTCGGCGGTCGAGGCGCCGGTGACCATGTTGCGGGTGTATTGCTCGTGGCCCGGCGTGTCGGCGACGATGAATTTGCGCTTGTCGGTGGCGAAATAGCGATAGGCGACGTCGATGGTGATGCCTTGCTCGCGCTCGGCGGCGAGCCCGTCGACCAGCAGCGCGAAATCGATCTCGCCGCCGCGGGTGCCGAACTTTTTCGAATCCGCTTCGAGCGCCGCGAGCTGATCGTCGAAGATCATCTTGGAGTCATAGAGCAGGCGGCCGATCAGCGTGCTCTTGCCGTCATCGACGCTGCCGCAGGTGATAAAGCGCAGCAGGCCGGTGCGCTCGAGCGCGGCCAGGCGCTGCTCCAGCGAGCCGGCGGGAATGTCGGAGACGAGGGCCATCAGAAATAGCCCTCGCGTTTCTTCTTTTCCATCGAGGCGTCTTGTCGCTATCGATCAGCCGGCCCTGGCGCTCGGAGAGATGCGTCACCAGCATTTCCTCGACGATGTCGCCGACCGTCTCGGCGTCGCTCTCGATCGCGCCGGTCAGCGGATAACAGCCCAGGGTGCGGAACCGCACCTGGCGCATTTGCGGCACTTCGCCGGGCTCGAGCGGCATGCGGTCGTCATCGACCATGATCAGCGTGCCGTCGCGCTCGACCACCGGGCGCTGCTTGGCGAAATAGAGCGGCACGATGGGAATGTTCTTCGGCGTAGATATATTGCCAGATGTCGAGCTCGGTCCAATTCGACAGCGGAAAGACGCGGATGCTCTCGCCCTTGTTGATCCGGGTGTTGTAGAGCCGCCAGAGCTCCGGCCGCTGCTGGCGCGGGTCCCAGCGATGACCGGCGGTGCGGAACGAAAAGATGCGCTCCTTGGCGCGGCTTTTTTCCTCGTCGCGGCGCGCGCCGCCGAAGGCGGCGTCGAAGCCGTATTTGTCGAGCGCCTGTTTCAGCGCCACCGGTCTTCATGATCTCGGTATGCAGCGACGAGCCGTGCGTGAACGGGTTGATGCCCTGCGCCACGCCGTCCTGATTGATATGCACGATGAGATCAAGGCCCAGCCGCTTGGCGGTCTCGTCGCGGAACTGGATCATCTCGCGGAATTTCCAGGTCGTGTCGACATGCAGCAGCGGGAAGGGCGGCTTGGCCGGATAGAACGCCTTCATCGCCAGATGCAGCATCACCGAACTGTCCTTGCCGATGGAATAGAGCATCACCGGGTGGGCGCACTCGGCGACCACCTCGCGCATGATGTGGATGCCTCGGCTTCGAGCCGCTCGCAGATGGGTCAATGAGCGACATGTCACGCAACCTAATGCGACTCATTCGCGGCATGGCGCAACGGTTTTCCACTGGCTTAGTGTATTTAAAATATTTTGCACAATGCTCTTATGTAATTATGGCCGTTCCGGCCTGTGTGCTAGCGTCGGCCCGACCAAAAACGAACAGGAGAAACGCCATGGCAGACACGCTGGAACTGGTTATCGACGATCTGGTCGCGGCCAACCGTATCCTGTCGAACGAGAATATCGTCGACGCCTACGGCCATATCAGCGTGCGTCATCCCGACAATCCGAACCGGTTCTTGCTGTCGCGCGCACGCGCGCCCGAGTGCATCGAAGCCGACGATATCATGGAATTCACTCTCGGCTGGCGAGCCGGTCGACGCCAAGGGCCGGGCGCCCTATCTCGAACGCTTTATCCACGGCGCGATCTTCGAGGCGCGGCCGGAGGTGCAGTCGGTCGTGCATAACCACAGCCATAACGTTATCCCGTTCGGTATCACCGGCACCAAGCTACGGCCGGTGATGCATAGCTGTGCCAGCATCGGCCATGAGGTGCCGTTTGGGACACGCAGCCCAAGTTCGGCGACACCAACATGCTCGTGTCGGACATGGCGATGGGCCGCGACCTGGCGAAGGCGCTGGGCAACCGGCCGACGGCGCTGATGCGCGGCCATGGCTGCGTCGTCGCCTCATCGGGTATTCGCGGCGCCGTCAGCACCGCCGTTTATCTCAATCTCAATGCGGAGCTCCAGATGCAAGCGATGGCGCTGGGCAAGATCACGTTTCTGTCGAAGGGCGAGGTCGACAAAGTCAACGGCGGCCGCGCCAGCGGCCCCGAGCGCGGCGGCACCGTCGGCATGGACCGCGCCTGGGAATATTGGTGCTTGCGCGCCGGCGTGACTTATCGTCCGACGTCGCGATAGAGGAGACAGATGCTAAGCCGAGAAGATAACGAGACGCTGTGCCGGGTCGGTCCCGGCACGCGCATGGGCCGCGTCATGCGGCGCTACTGGCATCCGATCGCGACCTCGGCGCAACTGCCGAAGCCGCGATTGCGCGCCGCTTCGCACCAAGTTGCTTGGCGAGAAATTCGTCGTGTTCCGCGACAGCGCCGGCAAGGTCGGCGTTCTCAACGAATACTGCATGCATCGCGGCGTATCCCTGGCGCTGGGCCGGGTCGAAGAGGGCGGCATCCGCTGCCTCTATCACGGCTGGAAATTCGCGGTGGACGGTACGCTGCTGGAGACGCCGAACCATCCCGATCCGCGGCTGTGCCAGGCGTTGCGCGCGCCCGCTTATCCGGTGCGCGAACAGTCGGGCCTGATCTGGACCTATATCGGCGCGAAGGAACAGGAGCCGCCGTTCCGGCGCTTCGGCTTTGACGACGTGCCGGACGGCAATCGCGTCATCCACCGCGTCAACGTCACGGCGAATTATCTCCAGCTCGCCGAAGGCGGCGTCGATTCATCGCATGTCGGGATTCTCCATACCAACCAGGTGCGGCCGAGCTGGCGTGCGCGGCGGCAACAGACGGATGCCGGCGTGCTCGACGCGGCGGTGATGGAGGACAACGCGCCGAGCCTCGAAATCGAGGATACGCCGTTCGGCTATCATTACGCCGCCATCCGCAAATCGATGGCCGACAATGGCGGCGGCAATCTCCGCAACGTGCGGGTGACGCCGGTGATCCTGCCGACGCTGCGCGTGATCCCCGCGACGTTCTATAATTTCAGCGTGTTCGAAACGCCGATGGACGATGTCTCGACCGCGACCTATGTCATTGCGCACAGCCCGGACCGGCCGATCTCGTTCGACGACATGACGCGCGTCCATGGTCTCGACGATCCGCGCTTTTGGTCGCCCGACGATTGCTGGTTCCGCGCGAGCTGGGACGAGCGGCTTGGCCAGGACCGCGACGGCATGAATGTGAGCTGGACCGGCCACCGCGGCATTCAGCGCGAGGACGTCGTGATGGCGATGTCGCAGGAACCGATCCTCGACCGTTCCGTCGAGCATCTGGTCGCCGCGGATCAAGCGGTGGTGCGGCTACGGCGGCGGATGATGGATATGATCTTGCTCGACGAGGCGGGCAAACCGCCGCCGGGACTGACCATCGCCGATATGACGAAAGTTCTGGCCCGCGATCAGGACATTCCGTCCGATGGGCGCTGGCAGGATTTGGCGCCGGAACACCACGAGTTCGCCGTAGCGGCCGAATAGTCGGGTCGTCTTCGCCCTGCGAAATGCCTTGCCTCTTGCGGCGCGGTTGTGGATTCTGGCACTGACAATTGGCCCGACGAACAATCGCCGGCGACCTGAACACAGGCGGGGAGGATTGTATGTCAGTCAAGAAGCTTGCCGTCGCATTTGCGGTGGCCGCGCTGGCGTCTGCCAGCGTTGCCGGTGGTGCGCGTGCGGCCGATCCGGTGCCGCTCAAAGTCGGTTATTTCACCGGCTATTCTGGACCGTTCGCGCTGTCAGGCCAGGAGGCGGACGCCGCTATCGCCGCGTTCATGAAGGAACACGGCGACGTCGTTGCCGGTCGCAAGATCGTCATCCTAAAGCGCGACACGACGGGTCCCAATCCAGACGTGGTGCATCGCCTGGCGCAGGAACTGATTACCCGCGACCATGTCGATGTCCTGGTCGCCGGCGACTATACGCCCAACGCGCTGGCGATGGCCGGACCGTCGACGCAGGCGAAGGTGCCCGTGCTGATCGCTAACGCGGCGACAACGTCGATCCTCGACCGCGGCAAATATATGGCGCGGCTCGGTTTCACGACTTCGCAGGTCGCCGTGCCCTATGCCAAATGGGCGGTCGCGCACGGCTTCAAGCGCATCTTCGCGATCTATACCGATTATGGACCAGGCATCGAGGCCGGCGCCGCATTCAAGAAGAGCCTCGCGGAGGCCGGCGGCACGCTGGTCGGCGAAGTGAAGCCGCCGCTGCGTAGCCCCGACTATTCTGCCTACGTCCAACGCGCCAAGGATTCCGACCCGCAGGCGATTTTCATCTTCGCGCCGGCGGGCGAGCATCCGCAGGCTTTCCTCAAGGCCTATGCCGACTCGGGGCTCAAGGAAAAGGGCGTGAAGATCCTCGCGACAGGGGACCTGACCGACGAGAACCAGTTCGACGCGCTCGGCGACGGTACGCTCGGCATGTACACGGTCTTCCATTACTCCGAGTCTCATGATTCTGCCCTTAACAAGCTGTTTGTAAAGGATTTTTACTCGTTCGCGCCCGCCCATACCCGGCCCGATTTCGGCGGCGCCTGCACCTATGACGTTTTCGCCGCGATTTACAAGCTGCTCGAGGCCCAAGGCGGCAAGTGGGATGCCGACAAGACCATCGAGCTCATCAAGGGCATGAAATTCGAATTGCCCCGCGGCCCGATCATGGTCGATCAGAACCGCGACATTGTGCAGAACGTCTACGTCCGCGAAACGCGGAAGGTCGACGGCAAGCTCCAGAATGTCGAGATCGACACCATCCCAATGGTCGACGATCACGGCAATCAGGTGAAGACGAACTGATGCGCAAAGCGGCGACGGTTGCCGCCCTGTCGCTCGCGGCCGCCGTGGCCGCGGGCGGCGCGGCGCGCGCCGACGACCTCAAGATCGGGTTTCTCGGCTCCTATTCGGGCGGCGCCGCGGCGTTCGGTCAGGAAACCGACACCGCGATCAAAGTATGGATGCAGCAGCACGGCGACAGCGTGGCCGGCCGCAAGGTCGTGATCCTGCGCCGCGACACGCAGGGTCAGGCGAATATCGCGCGCCAGGAGGCGGCGGAACTGGTGTCGCGCGACAAAGTCGACATGATCGCCGGCATTGCGTTGACGCCTGAGGCCTTCGCGGTCGCCACCGTCTCCACGCCCGCGCACATGCCGGTGTTGATCGTCAACGCCGCGACGAAGGCCATCCTCGATCACGCGCCCTACATGGCGCGGTTCGGGTTCACGACCGGCCAGGAGGTCGCGCCGTTCGGCATCTGGGCCTTCAAGCACGGCTACAAGAAGGTCTACGCCATCTATACCGATTACGGCCCGGGGCTCGAAGCCGGCCGTGTCTTCAAGAAGACCTTCACGGAGGCCGGCGGCGAGATCGTCGGCGAGGTGAAGCCGCCGTTCACCACGCCGGACTATTCGCCCTACGTTCAGCGCGCCAAGGACGCGCATCCGCAGGCCATCTTCATTTTCGCGCCGGCGGCGGGTCATCCGGAGGCGTTCCTCAAGGCCTATACCGATTCCGGCCTGACCGAGAAAACGGTGCAGGTGCTGGCGACCGGCGACCTCGCGGACGAAAACCAATTCGCGCAGCTCGGCGACGCGGCGCTGGGCATGATCACCGTGTTCAATTACGCCGACGATCATGACTCCGCGCTCAACCATGCGTTCGTGAAAGCCTTTCTGGCGGCGGCGCCGACGCCGGGAATGCGGCCGGAGTTCACGGCGGTCTCGGCCTATGACGTGATGCATGCGATCTACAATGTGGTCGAGGCGCAGCGCGGCAAGCTCGATCCCGACAAGACCATGGCGCTGTTGAAGGGGATGAAATTCGAATCCCCGCGCGGCCCGATCATGATCGACCAGAACCGCGACATCGTGCAGAACATCTATATCCGCAAGGTCGAAAAGGTCGGCGGCAAGCTGGAGAACATCGAGTTCGACACCATTCCGATGGTCAACGATCTCGGCGAGCCGGCGAAGATGAACTAGCGTCGATTGCACGATCATCGAGTGCTTTTTGACGGGCGTCTCACGCCGGCTCAAGAGCGAGGAAACGCATTCATGGCGGCAAAAATTTTTCTACATCGTAAGTGCGCCCGAAGAGTGCGGTGGAGCGACGCCTGTCGGATCGTTCCCATAATCGCGGCCGCGGTCCTGGTGCTCGTGGCTGGTGCCGCCGCCAAAGCCGCCGAGCCGACGCCACTCAAGATCGGTTGGTTTGGGTTCTACTCGGGCGCCGCGGCGTCTGGCGGTCAGGAAACCGACGCCGCCATCAAAGCCTGGATGCAAGAGCACGGCGATGTCGTGGCAGGCCGCAAGATCGTCTTGCTCAAGCGCGATACGCTGGGACAGGCCGATGTCGTGCGGCGGCAGGCGGCGGAATTGGTATCGAGCGACCATGTCGAGCTTATGGCCGGCATCACGCTGACGCCGGAGGCATTCGCCGTGGCGACGGTCTCCACCCCTGCGCATGTGCCGGTGCTGATCGTCAACGCGGCGACGACGCGCGTCCTCGACCATGCGCCCTACATGGCGCGGTTCGGCTTCACCACCGGCCAGGCGGTAGCGCCATTCGGCACCTGGGCGGCGCATCACGGCTATAAGAAGGTCTACGCCATCTATACCGATTACGGCCCGGGGCTCGAAGCCGGCCGTGTCTTCAAGAAGACCTTCACGGAGGCCGGCGGCGAGATCGTCGGCGAGGTGAAACCACCATTCACCACGCCGGACTATTCGCCCTACGTTCAGCGCGCCAAGGACGCGCATCCGCAGGCGATCTTCATTTTCGCGCCGGCGGCGGGTCATCCGGTGGCGTTCCTCAAGGCCTACAAGGACGCCGGTCTCGACGAACAACATGTCCAGATCTTGGCAACCGGCGACCTGACCGACGAGAATCAGCTCGCTCAATTGGGTGACGCGGCGCTGGGCATGATCACCGTGTTCGATTATTCCGAGGCGCACGATTCGGCGCTCAATCGTGCCTTCGTCAAGGCGTTCTACCGCGTGGCGGCGCCCGACATCCGGCCCGATTTCGGCGGCTGCGCCGCCTATGACGTCATGCACGCCATCTACAATCTGGTCGAGGCGCAGCATGGCAAGCTCGATCCCGACAAGACGATGGCGCTGTTGAAGGGCATGCACTTTGAGTTGCCGCGCGGGCCGATCGCGATCGATCAGAATCGCGACATCGTCGAGAACATCTACATCCGCAAGGTGGAGAAGGTCGGCGGCAAGCTCCAGAATGTCGAGTTCGACACCATCCCCATGGTCAACGATCTTGGCGAGCAGGTGAAGTGACGGACTTCCTCATGATGCGGTCACGCGTCGCCACGCCCGTCACCCCTGGACTTGATCCGGGGGGCCATCTCTTGTCGATGGATGGCCGGGTCAAGCCCGGCGGTGACGATCGGAGTCAGCGATAGGATGGCCGATTTCGTCAACATCCTCGGCGCGGGCATCGCCTACGGCGTGCTGCTGTTCCTGATGGCGGGCGGCCTCTCCGTGACGATGGGGATGATGGGCTTTGCCAATCTGGCGCACGGGTCGTTGTCGATGCTCGGCGGCTATATCGTCGTGATGCTGATGAATTGGTATGGCTGGCCGTTCTTCGGCGCGCTGCCGATGGCGGCGATCGGCGCGGCGGTTGCCGGCATTTTGGTCGAGCGAACGATCTTCCGGCGTTTTTATTGGGGCAATCAGCTCGACCAGGTGCTGCTCACCATCGGCATCGTGACCATGACCGTCGCGGCGGCGACCTTTATCTGGGGCGCGGTGCCGCCGGCGGTCCATGTTCCGGCGTTTCTCGAGGGGCGCGTCCATATCGGCTTTTTCGACATCGGCTCCTACCGACTGTTCTTGATCCTGTTCGGCGGGGCGTTGACGTTGGCGATGGTGCTCGGCCTCGAATTCACCATCTTCGGCGCCAAGATGCGCGCGGCGGTCGACAATCGCCGCATGACGGTGAGCTGCGGCATCAATATCGACCGGCTGTTCATGGTCGCCTTCGCCATCGGTAGCGCCCTCGCGGGATTGGGCGGCGGTCTCGCCATTTACCTGGTCGGGCTCGATCCGTCGTTTCCGGTCAAATATCTGGTCTATCTCCTGGTGGTCGTCGTGGTCGGCGGTTTGGGATCGATCCGCGGCACGCTGGCGGCGTCGCTGGCGCTCGGCATTTGCGACGTGGTCGGCAAGTACTACATCCCGTATCTCGGCGCCTTCATCATCTATGGCGTGACGGTCGCGATCTTGATGGTGCGGCCCAACGGCCTGTTCGGCCGTGGTCAGCATTAATCCGATGGTCGCCGTTCCCGCGCCGAACACGACGCAGGCCGCCGCGCGCGCCCTGTTCGTGCGCCGTGCCGGCTGGCGCTGGGAAGAGATCCTGTTCTGGGTGCTCGCGGCGGCGAGCTACTTCATTTTCCCCGGCCATCTCGTTCTGATCACCCAGGCCATGATCACCGGCCTGTTCGTGGTCTCGCTCGACGTCATGTTCGGCTATGCCGGCATCCCCTCGTTCGGCCATGCCGCGTTCTTCGGCATCGGCGCCTACACCGCGGGCATCCTGGCGCGCGATTGGTGGGGTGATCCGTTGGTGGGCCTGGCCGCCGGCGCGCTGGTGGCGGGGCTGGCCGGTGCGATTTGCAGTCAGATCGTGGCGCGGCTTCACGGCATCGCGATGCTGATGGTGACGTTGGGCATCGGCCTGATCTGCTACGAGATCGCCAACAAGTGGAACGGCATGACCGGCGGCGATGACGGTCTGCAGGGCATGCAGGTCACGCCGCTCCTCGGCCTCTTCACCTTCGATATCGATGGCAAGGTCGGGTTCGTCTATTCGTTCATCGTCATCTTCCTGCTCTATCTGCTGGCGCGGCGGCTGGTGAATTCGCCGTTCGGCCTTGCGTTGAAGGGCATTCGCGAGAATGTCCGCCGCGTGCCGGCGCTCGGCATCGGCGTCCGCGTGCAGCTCGCGATGGCCTTCACCATCTCGGCGGCGATGGCCGGCGTCGCCGGCGCGCTGCTGGCGGAGACGACGCAATATCATCGCGCTCGAGGTGCTCGGCTTCGACCGCTCGATCTCGGTGCAGATCGCGCTCGTGCTCGGCGGCATCGGCAGCCTGATCGGCGGCATGATCGGCGCCATCGCCTATACCGTGCTGCGCGACCAGCTCTCGCTGATCAATCCGGCCTATTGGGATTTCTGGGTCGGGCTGATGCTCGTCATCATCGTGATGAGCGGCACCGGCGGCATCACGGGGATCATGCGCCGGTCGGTCGATTGGGTCCTCGCGCGGGTCCGGCGAATGACCGCCGACATCGTGCTCGAGACCGAAGGGCTGAACCGCTCCTTCGGCGCGCTTGCGCGTGACGCAGAACGTCTCGTTCCGGCTGCCGCGCGGCGCGCGCCACGCGCTGATCGGCCCGAACGGCGCCGGCAAGAGCACCTTCATCAACCTGCTTACCGGCGTGCTGGCGCCGTCGAGCGGCACCATCCGCCTCCACGGCGAAGACGTGACGCGCAAGCCCGCGGAGGAGCGCGTGCGGCGCGGCCTGGCGCGCACGTTCCAGATCAACACGCTGTTTCCGCATCTCTCGCCGCTCGAAGCGACGACGCTGGCGATCGCGCAGCGCCACGGACTTGTGCATCAACCCGTTCAAGCGCCTGTCCGGTTGCTACGCCGAAATCGACGAGGCCGACGAACTCTTGGGCCGGTTCGACTTCGGCGCCGACGCCGAGCGCCCGACCCGCGAGTTGGCCTATGGCCGGCAACGCCTGCTGGAGATCGTGCTGGCGCTGGCGGCCCAGCCCACGGTGCTGCTGCTCGACGAGCCCGCGGCGGGCGTGCCGCAGCAGGAAAGCGCCGAGATTTTCGAGGCGCTGCAGGCGCTGCCCGACGACATCGCGGTGCTGTTCATCGAGCACGACATGGACGTCGTGTTCCGCTTCGCCCAGCGCATCACGGTGATGGTCGCGGGCCAGATCCTGTGCGAGGGCACGCCGGAGGAGATCGCCGACCATCCGCAAGTGCGCGAAGTCTATCTCGGCGACGGCGAAGATGTCTGACGCGCTGCTCGAGGCCAGCGAGATCAGCGCCGGCTATGGCGACAGCCTGGTGCTGGAAGAGATTTCGCTGACCGTGCCGAAGGGCCGCTCGCTGGCGGTGCTCGGCCGCAACGGCATGGGCAAGACGCACGCTGATGCTGACGCTGATGGGCCATCTGAAGCTGCGCCACGGCGCGATCCGCTGGCGCGGCAAGGATATTTCCGAAGTGTCGCCGGACCGTCGCGTGCAGATGGGACTGGGCTGGGTGCCGCAGGGGCGCGAGGTGTTTCCGTCGCTCACCGTGGACGAGCACCTGGTGATCGCGGCACGGCCAGGCCATTGGAACCGCGAGCGCGGTCTACACCCAGTTCCCCAAGCTCGCCGAGCGGCGGCGCAACCTCGGCCGCGAACTGTCAGGCGGCGAGCAGCAGATGCTGGCCATCGGTCGCACGCTGATGACCAATCCCGACTTGCTGCTGCTCGACGAGCCGCTCGAAGGGCTGGCGCCCGTCATCGTGCAGGACATCGCGCACCGCATCCGCGCGCTGATGGCGGAGCAGGGTCTGACCATCATCCTGGTCGAGCAGCACACCCGCTTCGCCTTGGCGCTGACGGAACAGGTGATCGTGCTTGGAACGCGGGCGCACCGCCCATCGCGGGCTCGAGCGCGGCGCTGCTGAACGATGTGCCGGCGCTCGACCGGCTGGTCGGCATGCGCAGCCTGCGCGACCGCGCGGTCGAGGATCACGATGCCAGCGTTCGCCCCGGCGGCACCAGGAACCAAAGCGCCAAGGTATAGGCGAACACGCCGACATAAAGCGCCGCGAAGAACCAGATCGGCAGCGGCCAATAAATCAGCCCGTTTACCCAACGGACGATCAGCGGCGCGGTCGCGCCGTCGCCGGCGAGCGCGTCCTGCCATATGGTGAGGAAGCAGGCGCGGCCGAATAGGGCCTGAAGCGCGACCACCGCGAGTGTCGCAAGATGGAGCGCGCGCCACCATCGGATGCGCACGAAACCCCAGCCGCGCCGCGCGCCGAGCGGGATCGCGACCAGCCCGAACAGGTTGAAGGCGATGATCGCGACGTGGACGGATAACCCATGACAAAGGCAAGCGTTTCCGGCGTCACCGGCCAACCTTGCCGCATCGCGCGCGGCTAATCTATGATCGGGTCAAGTCCGGCTCACCGGCGAGCCAAAGCGAGAGGGAGCAGAGACATGAAGACCGAGACCATCGAATATCGTTCCGGCGCAACCAGCATGGTCGGGCATCTGACCTATGACGAAACCAAGACCGGCAAGCGCCCTGGCATCCTGGTATGTCACGACATCATGGGCCTGGGCCACGATCCCAAACGCCGCGCCCAGATGCTGGCGGAGCTCGGCTATGTCGCGCTGTGCGTCGACATGTATGGCGGCGGAAAACAGCCGAAGGATTTTCCCGAGGGCATGGGCTGGCTGATGGCGCTGTTGAACGACCGCGCTGAGCTGCGCCGCCGCGTCAACGCCGCGCTCGCCGCGCTGAACCAGCGCGCGGAAGTCGATGCCGTGAAAACGGCGGCGATCGGCTATTGTTTCGGCGGCTCGACGGTGCTCGAGCTGGCGCGCAGCGGCGCCGCCGTGAAGGGCGTCGTCAGCTTCCATGGCGGGCTCAACACGCCGACCCCGGCCGACGCCAAGAACGTCAAGGGCAAGGTGCTTGTCTGTCATGGCTACGACGACCCGCTGGTGCCGCCTGCCGAGGTCAACGGCTTTATCCAGGAAATGAAGGATGGCGGCTGCAACTGGGAACTGATCCAATACGGCAACACCGTCCATGCTTTCACCAACCCGGCGAACGACGGCAAGGCCAATCCAGCGGCGAAGTACAACGAATACGCCGACAAGCACTCGTGGAATTCGATGAAGGATTTCTTCACCGACGTTTTCGCGTAAGATGGCGGAATGGATAAATCGGAACCGAAACCGATAGAACCCGTCACGGTCGAACTGTCGGGGTCGGAATTGCCCGAGAGGGTCGTCGCGCGGCTGCCGGAGCGCCCGGCAGCCGATGCGCGCTTCATCGTCACGGTCGAGAGCGCGCTGAGCGACGAAGAAAAGCTGGCGGCCCTCAAACGTGAGATCGAAGAGGGACTTGCCGATATTGAAGCGGGTCGCGTGTAAGAGGGGAAAGAAGTTTTCGCCGAGCTTAGATCGCGCTTCCCGTCGACATAGGTCCGCATGGCGGCCTTCAGACTATCGGCCAAGGCCCGGCAAGATCTCAGAGACATTGGCGCCCATATCGCCAGAGACAATCCAATCGCCGCGGGGGCGGTTTGTCGAGAACCTGGAGCGTCGGCTCGAAATTCTTGGAGAACACCCGTTCCGGCCGATCCCGTAGCGAGCTCGCAGCCGGCCTGCGAAGCATCGCTTTTGGCCGGTATATCGTTCTCTATCTGGTTCTTGAGGGCCACGTGGAAATAGCGCGCGTCATCCACGGCTCGCGCGACCTTCGCCGCGCATTGACCGATCGCTGACCGGACGCGTAGGTTTGAGCCGAGAAGAAAGAGGGGCATAGGAACGCATGGCTATTCGCTTCGACAATCGCGTCGCGATCGTCACCGGCGCGGGCGGGGGCTTGGGCCGCGCCCACGCCCTCGCGCTCGCGGCGCGCGGCGCCAAGGTGGTGGTCAACGATTTCGGCGGCGCGCTCGATGGCACGCGGCGGCGGCGAAACGCCGGCGCAGAAGGTCGTCAGCGAGATCAAGGCGGCGGGCGGCGACGCCATCGCCAACACCGCCTCGGTCACCGATTTTCCCGCGGTCGAAAAGATGGTCGCCGAAGCGTGGGCGAAATGGGGCCGCGTCGACATCCTGGTCTGCAATGCCGGCATCCTGCGCGACAAGACCTTCGCCAAGATGGAGCTCGACGATTTCAAGGCCGTGCTCGACGTCCATCTCATGGGCTCGGTCAATTGCTGCAAGGCGGTGTGGGAGATCATGCGGCAACAGAATTACGGCCGCATCGTGCTGACATCATCGTCGTCGGGCCTGTTCGGCAATTTCGGCCAGACCAACTACGCCGCGGCAAAGATGGGTTTGATCGGGTTCATGAACGCGCTCGGTCTCGAGGGCGCCAAGTACAATGTACACGTCAATGCGCTGGCACCGACAGCGGCCACGCGCATGACCGACGCGCTCATGCCCGCGGAAGTGCTGGCGGCGATGAAGCCGGAGGCGGTATCGCCCGCGGTGCTGGCGATGGCGCATGAGGACGCGCCCGAACCGCGCCATCATTAACGCCGGCGCCAACGGGTTCGAGCGCACCTATGTCGCCATGACGAGAGGCGTGCACATCCCGCTCGGCCCCGAATCACCGGATCAGGTAGTCGCGCGGTTCGAGGAGATTTCGAACCGCAAGGACGATCTCCTGCCGCAAAACGCCGGCGGGCAAGGCGGGCAGGAATTGGCCAAGGCGGGCATTAATAGAACGACACGGGGCTAAATTTTCATCCGTCGTCCCCGCGAAAGCGGGGACCCAGGGCCAGCGGCTGGTCGCTTGCCCTGGACCCCGGCTTTCGCCGGGGTGACGAAATAGTGTGATGAAACAATGGGTTTAAAACGGAGGAAGCAAATATGCGCAGTGCCGTCATCGTCTCGACCGCTCGCACGCCGATCGGCCGCGCCTATCGCGGCGCCTTCAACGACACGCCGGCGCAAACGCTGGGCGGCCACGCCATCGCCAACGCGGTAAAGCGCGCGGGCATCGACCCGGCGGAGGTCGAGGACGTGGTGATGGGCGCGGCGCTGCAACAAGGCTTCCAGGGCGGCAACGTCGCCCGGCAATGCGCGCTGCGCGCGGGCCTGCCCGTTACGGTCGCCGGCATGAGCGTCGATCGGCAATGCGCCTCGGGCCTGATGGCGATCGCGACGGCGGCGAAGGAAATCGTCGAAGACGGCATGCAGATCACCGTCGGCGGCGGGCTTGAATCGATTTCCCTGGTGCAGACCAAGACCATGAACATGGCGCGCGACCCGTGGCTGATCGAACACGACGAAGCGCTCTACATGGCGATGATCGAGACGGCGGAAATCGTCTCCGACCGCTACAAGGTCCCGCGCGAGGCGCAGGACGAATACGCGCTGCAATCGCAGCGCCGCACGGCCGAGGCGCAAGGCGCCGGCCGCTTCAACGACGAAATCGTGCCGCTGCCCTCGACCATGGTGTTCCAGGACAAGGACAGCGGCGCCGTCACCAAGCGCGATGTCAATCTCGCCAAGGACGAAGGCAACCGCGCCGATACGACGCTGCAAGGTCTCGCCGGGTTGAAGCCGGTGTTCCAGAACGGTCAGCGCGTCAAGGAAGGCCGCTTCATCACCGCCGGCAACGCGTCGCAGCTGTCCGACGGCGCCTCGGCGTCGGTGCTGATGGAAGAGAGGTGAAGCGGCGAAGCGCGGCGTCAAGCCGCTCGGCCGCTATGTCGGCATGATCGCGGCGCGGCTGCTCGCCGGACGAGATGGGCATCGGTCCCGGTATTCGCGGTGCCGAAGCTGCTGCAAAAGCATGGCCTCAAGGTGGACGATATCGATCTCTGGGAGCTGAACGAGGCGTTCGCCTGTCAGGTGATCTATTGCCGCGACCGGCTTGGCATTCCGAACGACAAGCTCAATGTCGATGGCGGCGCGATTTCCGATCGGCCATCCCTACGGCATGTCGGGCGCGCGCATGGTTGGCCACGCGTTGATCGAGGGAAAACGGCGCGGCGCGAAGCGGGTCGTCGTCACGATGTGCGTCGGCGGCGGCATGGGGGCGGCGGGTCTGTTCGAGGTGCTGTAGCCATGTCCAGCGACGATCTCGCGAACCGGTTCCAGGCGGCAATCCGTCGCCACTGGATTATGTACTTCATCGAGGGCATCGTTCTTATGGTGCTTGGTGCTGCCGCGATCGTGGTGCCGCCGATCGCGACCTTGGCGGCAACGATCTTCCTCGGCTGGCTACTGTTCATCAGCGGCGTCGTCGGGCTCGTCAGCACCTTCTGGATGCATCAGGCGCCGGGTTTTTGGTGGTCGGCGGCGTCCGCCGTGCTCGGCATCGGCGCGGGCGCGGTGTTGATTTTGTGGCCGGTCGGTGGCGTCGTGTCGCTGACCCTGGTGATGGTTGCGTTCTTCATCATCGAAGGCATCGCGACCATCTTCTTCGCGGCCGAGCACCGCAGCCAACTGTCGGGCCGCTGGGGCTGGATGTTGGTGAGCGGCATCGTCGATCTCGTGCTTGCCGCAATCATCCTGACAGGCCTGCCGGGCTCTGCGGGGTGGGCGATCGGGCTGCTGCTCGGCATCAATCTCGTTTTCGGCGGCGCCGCGTTGGTTTCGATGGCGCTCGCCGCCCGCGCGGCATGAAAACAACCGAGCTGTTCGACGTATTGGGCCTCGTTACGGTCGTGACCGGCGGCGCCAGTGGCATCGGCCTCGCCTATGCTGAGGCGATGGCCGACAACGGCGCGCGCGTCATCCTGTTCGATCTAGATCAAATGCGGCTTGACACCGAGACGAAACGGCTCGGCGCGCGCGGCGTCCGTGTTGACGTCACCGACCGCGACGCGCTGCATCGCGCCTTCGACGAGACCGCGCGGGCGGAAGGCCGCATCGACGTGGTGTTCGCCAATGCCGGCATCGGCGGTGGGCCCGGATTCTTGACGCTCGACGGCAAGCGCAACGACGAGCGCGCGTTCGAGAAACTCGACACCGCCTATTTCGAGCGCATCTTCAAGCTCGATGTCGAGGCGCTGTTCTGGACCATCCAGGCCGCGGCAAAGCATATGAAAACGGGAAAGGGCGGCCGCATCATCGTCACCAGCTCGATCTCGGCGACCAAAGCCGAGGCGTTCGTCGGCGCGCCCTATGTCGCGGCGAAAGCGGCGGCGGCGCAGCTCGTGCGACAGGCGGCGCTCGAACTGGCCGCGTACAACATCCTGGTCAACGCCATCGCGCCCGGCCCGTTCGTCACCAACATTTCCGGCGGGCGTTTGCAAGACAAAGAGGTGCAGGCGGCGCTGGCGAAATATTGTCCGCTCGGGCGTCTCGGCTTTCCCGACGACATTGAAGGGCTGGCACTGTTCCTCGCCTCGCCGGCGTCGAAATACATGACCGGCGCGTCGCTCACCGTCGACGGCGGCGTCACGCTTGGCTACGTCGAATAAGGATTTCGCGTCATGACGATGACGTCGGGCCTTCGCAAAATCGCGCTGACCGCGCATATCACCGTGTCGGTCGGCCTTCTGGGCGCGATCGGCTCATCGTCCCGCTCGCGCTTGGCGCGGTGCTCGCGGGCGTCGTCGAGGCGCTCGGCACGCGATGGGGGTTGCTCCGATATTACTGGGTGGTGGCGAAGCTGCTGCTCACGGTCTTTGCGACCGCTGTCCTGCTGGTGAAGATGCCGATGATCGGGGCTGCGGCCCGGGCTGCGTCCGGTGCCGATTTTGGCATGGCGCAAATCCAGCTTGTCGCCCATTCCCTGGGAGGCTTCGCGGTATTGTTGGTGCCGGTAGTTCTGTCGATTTACAAGCCCGGCGGATTGACGCCGTTCGGCGCGATGGCCCGTTAGCGAAACTCGTGCTTAGGCGCCGTAAGGCGGCTTGTGCCAGCCTTTCGGCGACAGGGTGAAAATCTCGTATCCCGTCGCCGTCACGCCGATCATGTGCTCGAACTGCGCCGAGAGCGAACGGTCCTTCGTGACCGCGGTCCAGCCGTCGCTCAACACCTTCACCTCCCAGCGCCCGGCATTGATCATCGGCTCGATGGTGAAGAACATGCCTTCGCGCAATTCGACGCCTTCGCCGCGGTGGCCGTAATGCAGTACCGACGGCGCGTCGTGGAACACGCGCCCAACGCCGTGGCCGCAGAAATCGCGCACCACGGAGAAACGGTTGTTCTCGGCGTAGGTCTGGATCGCTTCGCCGATATCGCCGAGGAAGCCGCCGGGCCGCACCGCCGCGATGCCGCGCATCATGCATTCGTACGTCACATCGACCAGCTTGCGCGCCTTCACCCCGACATTGTCGCCGACCAGGAACATGCGGCTGGTGTCGCCGTGCCAGCCGTCGACGATCGGCGTGACATCGATGTTGACGATGTCGCCGTCCATCAGCTTGCGGTCGCCGGGAATGCCGTGGCAAACGACGTGATTGATGGAGGTGCAGATCGATTTCGGGAAGCCGCGATAATTCAGCGGCGCTGGGATCGCACCGTGCCGGATGGTGTAATCGTGGCAGAGCTGGTCGAGCCGCTCGGTGGTGACGCCGGGCACGACAAGGGGCGTGATGAAGTCGAGCAGCTCGGCGGCAAAGCGGCCCGCCTTTCGCATGCCCTCGAAATCGTCCGCGGTGTGGATTTTGATGCGGCGGGCCTCGCTGTCCGCGCGGGTCGCCGTCAGGCCGAGATTCATGAGGCGATATCTAGGCTTTCGTCATGATTGTGGCAAGCCTAGCTTGGTGCAGTTAATGTCCCGTCAGGAGCCGCAATGACCGAAGCGACCACGCCAAAAGCGCCCACCGCCTGCGTGCTGATCATCGGCAACGAGATCCTGTCGGGACGGACGCAGGACACCAATCTCAACTACATCGCCAAGGGCCTGGCGGGGCGCGGCGTGCGCTTGAAGGAGGCGCGCGTCATACCCGACATCGCCGAGACCATCGTCGCGACGGTCAACGAAATGCGCGCCAAGCACAACTATGTTTTCACCACCGGCGGCATCGGCCCGACCCACGACGACATCACCGCGGAATGTATCGCGCGCGCCTTCGGCGTGAAGCTGGTGCTCAACGAGGAAATCCGCCAGATGATGCTCAAGCGCTATCCGGCGGGCGGCCTCAACGAAGCGCGGCTGCGGATGGCGCACACGCCGGAGGGTGCGTCGTTGGTGCCGAATCCGATCCAGGGCCCGCCCGGCTTCCGCATGGACAACGTCATCGTCATGGCCGGCGTGCCGCGCATCATGCAGGGCATGTTCGACGCCATCCTACATCAGCTCAACGGCGGGCCGCCGATCCAGTCGCGCACGGTCAACTGTCCGCTGCCGGAAGGCGCGATCGCCAAGGGGTTGGGCGAGATCCAGGCACGCTACCCCGAACTCGATATCGGCTCCTATCCGACCTTCGGCCGCGGTACGCCGGAGACCAACCTCGTGCTGCGCGGCACCGACTCGGGGAAGCTGGCCGATGCGGTCGGCGAGGTGGTCGCGCTGGTGCGAAGCCTCGGCGGCAACCCAACCGAATTATTGTAAGCTCGTCCATACATGCCCGCTTGGCGGAATTGGTAGACGCAAGGGACTTAAAATCCCTTGGCCGCAAGGCCGTGCCGGTTCAAGTCCGGCAGCGGGCACCAGACGCGCTACCGTCAGACGTCGTCGGCCCCGAAAGAGCCGTTAACGATCACACTGAAAAATAGAATTTATTTTTAATTACTATCGGCAGGAGAGTGATGGCGCGAATTTTGGCGGACCGCCGCCCGATTTTGCGGCGGAAATAACCAATCCGGCACCGACACGTGCGGTTTTCGCTTGCTCAAATTCGGTTGGCCATCCAATTTTATGACGGGCACCGGTCCCGGAGGAGCGTATGGCGTCTCGCGATAAAGCTGCGGGAAAAAAAGCAGTGGCTAAGCGCATGGTTTTAGCCAAAAAAACGGCACCGGCAAAGAAGTCGGCGCCGGCGCCGAAGCCGTCCCCGACGAAGGGCAAGGCGGCCGTCAAAACGGCGCTGCCGGTCAAGCCTGTTCCGACTGCCGGCAAACCACAGGTAGTGGGAAAGCCGCCGGCCGCTGCTAAACCGTCGACTCCGGTCAAGCCGCACGCCAATGGCGGCGCCGACATCGATTGCGAAATCGGGGCCGTCGACACCGCAACAGACCGAAGAGCGGCGCAAGGCCGCGACTCGGAAGTTTTTCGCCCGGCTACGCTCGCTCGAGGCGATCGTTGGTGCCGACCTCCGCAAACGCGGCAGCCTCGTCCTGATGCAGGCGGTGGACCAGTGGTACAGCGAGGCAGTCAGCGCCACCGCGACGGATGTCAGCATCACCAATGCCGCGAAGGCGGTGATCGGTCATCTATAAGATGTTGCGCGGCGCGCGCTGCTATTGCGCCGCGATCTTTTTGAACATCGCCACGCCACGCACAAGATCGACGGCGCGCACCAACTGGTAATCGTTGGCGGTGCCGAATGTCGTCATTTCGTTTTCGACGTCCTGCGCAGGCGTGGCCGATGTCGCGGGCGTCTCCGAGGTTGTCGCCGGTTTCGCGCTCGGCGCGGCGGTGTTCGGGGACGGCGCCGGGGTGGTGACGCCCGATTGCGGTGCTGAGCCGGTGTTTCTTAGCGCTCCTTTCAGGTCGGATTCGTGCGGCATGTTCACTTCCGTCAGCGCCTCGATCTTTGCTGGTTCGACCACGACGTCGGGCTTAATGCCCTCGGCCTGAATCGAACGCCCCGACGGCGTGTAGTAGAGCGCCGTCGTCAGGCGGATCGCGCCGCCGCTCTCTTGCACCGGTAACACGGTCTGCACCGAACCCTTGCCGAAGGAACGCGTGCCGAGCAGCAGCGCGCGATGGTGATCCTGCAACGCGCCGGCGACGATTTCAGACGCCGAAGCCGAACCGCCATTGATCATCACCACCACCGGCAGTGCGCCGGCCAAATCGCGGCCGGGCTCCGCGTTCCATCGGTGATTGTCTTGCGGACGACGACCGCGGATGGAGACGATCGCGCCCTTGTCGAGAAACTCGTTGGCAACGCCGATCGCCTGGTCGAGCAGCCCGCCGGGATTGTTGCGCAGGTCCAGCACCACCCCGATCAGCCGGTGGCCCGACTTCGTCTCGAGCGCGTTGTACGCGTCGCGCAGCGCGTCGCTAGTGCGCTCGGTGAAGCTGGTGATACGAAGATAGGCAACGTCGCCGCCTTCGAGCTGCGATTTCACGGGATCGACCTTGATGTCGCCGCGCGTCAGCTTCAGTTCGAAGGCGTTTTGCTGTCCGCGCTTCATCAGGAGCTTGACCTGCGTGCCGATGGCGCCGCGCAAGCGGTCGACGGCCTCCGACAGGGTCATGTCGGAAACCGGATCGTTGTCGATCGCGATGATCAGGTCGTTGGGTCGGATGCCGGCCTTCGCCGCCGGCGTATCGTCGATCGGCGAGATCACCTTCACCGCGCCGTTGTCCATCGTCACCTGCATGCCGAGGCCGCCGAATTCGCCCGATGTCTGGACGCGCATCTCGCGATATTCGCTCGCGTCCATGTAATTGGAGTGCGGATCGAGCCCGGCGAGCATGCCCTTGATCGCGCCCTCCAGCAGTTTCTTGTCGGTGACCGGCTCGACATAATTCTCTCTCACCGTTTGCAGTACCTCGGTGAAGAAATTCATCGTGACGCCGGGCGATTGTTCGGGCGCCGCCACGACGATCGCCGTGAAGGGCAGGGCGGCGCCGAACAAGATCGCGACGACATAGGTAACGGGGCGAAGCAGCTTCATGGGGGGCTCGTGCTAGGGCAAGGGGTGGAACAGATTAACGCAAGGACTCATTCCCGGAAACGGCCTAACCGGAGGGCTGTCTGGCCCGGCGACGCATGGACCGAGGGCATCACGATAACGCAATTGTCATATGGCGTGGCGATCGCCGTGTCGCCATCCCGGGCGCTGACGCTTACGCGCGCAGATGTTCCAAAATGCGGCGCATGAAGGTTTCGCACCGCGCGATTTGCTCGAGGGCAACGAATTCGTTGGGCTTGTGCGCCTGCTCGATCGATCCGGGCCCGCACAGCACCGCCGGGATGTCGGCCGCATGATAGAGCCCGGCTTCGGCCGTGTAGCTGACCTTGCCGGTGTCGTTCGCGCCTGACAACGCCTGTGTCAACCGAACCAACGGCGCATCGGGCGGCATGCCTAGGCCGGGCGTGTCGTTGAGTTCGTGGAAGTGGATCGCCGCGTCGGCGCTGACCGCTTTCATCTCCGGCAGCAGCGTCGTCTCGGCGAAATGGCGCAACTCTTGGAACGAAATCCGCGGATCGTCGGCGGGAATGGCGCGGATCTCGAAATCGAACGAGCATTCGCGCGGGACGATGTTCACCGCGGTGCCGCCGCGGATTGTGCCGGCGTGGATCGTGGTGTAGGGCGGGACGAAGCCGTCGTCGTGCGGTCCCTGATCGCGCTTGCGCCGCGCCATGCCCTTGAGATGGGCGACGATCTCGGCCGCGGCCTCCACCGCGTTCACGCCCTGATGAGTCAAGGCGGAATGGGTCTCGTGCCCATGCACTTCGCAGCGAACGGTGAGCTTGCCCTTGTGCGCGATCACCGGCGTCATCGAGGTCGGTTCGCCGACGATGCAGCCGAGCGGCCGGATGGGCCGCCGGCCGAGATCGGCAATGAGATCGCGGACGCCGGTACAGCCGACCTCTTCGTCATAGGACAGCGCAAGATGCAGCGGCGTTTTTAATTTTGCCGCCGCGAATGTCGGCACCTGGCTCAACGCCACGGCGATGAAGCTTTTCATGTCGGAACTGCCGCGGGCATAGAGCTTGCCGTCGCGGGGCGTGACCGTGAAGGGATCGCTGTCCCAGGCCTGGCCGTCGACCGGCACCGTGTCCGTGTGCCCCGACAGCATCAGACCGCTGCGGTCGTCCGGGCCGATTGTGGCATAGAGGTCAGCCTTGCGGCGGTCGTGATCGAAATAAAGCTCGCTTGCGATACCCCAGCCGTCGAGATAGTCGCGGACGAAGTCGATAAGAGCGAGATTGCTTTCGCGGCTGGTGGTATCGAAAGCGATGAGCCGCGCGATCAGATCGCGCGCCGACAACGTGGTTCCTGGCATGGCGACACTATGCCGGAGCGGGCGATTGGCCGCTAGGGCGGCAAATGGCGGGCCGCCGCGATCCGCGCGGCGGCCCGATCCGCTTAGTAGAACGCGCCGTAAATGACGTCTTCGATGGCGCCCGTCGTCAGATTGACCAGAA
Organism: uncultured Alphaproteobacteria bacterium; assembly: GCA_963851285.1. Lineage (GTDB taxonomy): Bacteria > Pseudomonadota > Alphaproteobacteria > ATCC43930 > CGMCC-115725 > JAATGI01. The sequence continues at coordinate 223,456 of CAWKOL010000019.1, read as the reverse complement.
TGAGATCGGGTCCGAACCGCACCCATTCATATCCTGGCGGCGGGGCCTGAAGTCCAAGGGCACCCCAGTCGGCGTACCAATAGGTTTCCGCCAGGAACAATCTCGGCAGAATGCCGCCGACGCTCCAGTGGCGGTAATGCCAACCGTGCGGATAGACGAACGCCGGACCGTGGACACGGGTAATGGTTTGTCCGCGATGGAACGCCTGATTGCCCCGCGGCGGCTGCGGACGGTTGGCGGCCGGTCTTGTCGGCCGGGCAGCGGGCCGCGTTGCCGCCGGACGTTGCGGCCGGGCCGCCGGGCGAGCGGCCGGCCGCGGCGCCGGTTTGGCGGCGGGCGTGTGTTGCTGTTTTTGCGGTGGCGTTTGGGCTACCGCAAGCGCCGGCAGCGCCAGTGACGCCGCCGCAACCAAGATCAGAAAGCGTTTCATGGTGGTGACCCCACTGATTATGCGCGGTCTATGGCGACCGCATTGGGACCACTGAAGCAGGAACGCGCGGCGGTTTCAAGAACCGCCGCACGTCCGCGCTGACTTATAGGAAGACGCCGTAGGCGACGTTGACAATCTGACCGGTGGCTTGGTTGACCAGGACGAGATCTGGGCCATACCGCACCCAAACGAAACCCGGCTCGGGCGGCGCAAGGCCGAGAGCGACATAGTCGGCGTAGATGTACGCCGATCCGAGGAAAATCGCCGGCAAGATGCCGCCGATAAAGAAACGGTGGTAGCCGTAACCGCCAGGCCAAATCCACGGACCACCATGGATGCGCCCGTAATAATGGCCGCCATAATAGAAGCGGTTGCCGCGGGGGCCGTGATATACGCCATGCCCATAAACCGGCCTGACGCCGCCGCCATGGAAACCCGGTCGGGCAGCATGCATCGGACGGTGCGGCGCCATACGCGGCGTGGCGTGCCCGCCCGGGCGCGGCGCCATGTGGCTCGGGCCGCCGTGCGGCGCCGGTCTGGGGCCGCCCTTGTGCGGCGGAGTTCTGAGCGAAAGACAGTGTCGGCGCTATCGCGAGCGATAATGCCGCCACAAATGCCAATAGTCGTTTCATCGTGATCCCCTGGGTTAGGTCCGCGCGCGGGGGCGGCGGGCACCGAAATCAAGCAAGAAGCAAGCGCCGGTTCAAGCAGTGTTTGTGTAAACGGATGATATTCTACGCCTATTCCGCGATGTCGGTGGAACATTGCCAACCTCGATCAACATGTTAGGTTGCCCACAAATGACCGATCCGGCGCCGCTTGCGCGCTATGCTTGCCACTCCGAAAAAAGTCGGGGACGCCGCCACGCCGAGGCGGAAAGCCCGAACTCGGAGCCCGTTCCAGCGCGACCGGGACCGGGTGATTCATTCGACCGCGTTCCGACGCCTGCAATACAAGACGCAAGTCTTCGTCTATCACGAAGGCGACCATTTCCGCACGCGCCTGACCCATTCGCTCGAAGTCGCGCAAATCGCGCGGTCGGTGTCGCGGGTGTTGCGCCTGAACGACGATCTGGCGGAGGCGCTGGCGCTGGCGCACGATCTCGGCCACACGCCGTTCGGTCATGCCGGCGGCGACGCGCTCGACGAGGCGATGCGGCCCTTTGGCGGCTTCGAGCACAACGATCAGACGTTTCGCGTCCTGACCAAGCTCGAGCGGCGCTACGCGGCGTTCGACGGCCTCAATCTCACGTGGGAGACGCTTGAGGGCGTGGTCAAGCATAACGGGCCGATGACGGGCAAGCTGCCCGCCACCATCGCCGATTATGTTCGCGATTACGATCTGGCGCTCGATACGTATCCGTCCGCCGAGGCGCAGATCGCGGCGCTGTCGGACGATATCGCCTACAACAATCACGATATCGACGACGGACTGCGGGCCGGCCTGTTCGCCGTCGCGGATTTGGCGGACGTGCCGCTTGCGGGGCCGGTCTTCAAGGACGTGATGGCGCGCTATCCCAGCGTAGCCGAGGCGCGGCTGATTCACGAGGCGATTCGCCGCATGATCGATTTGATGGCGTCGGATTTAATCGCCGAGACGACGCGGCGTCTCGACCAAGCCAAGGTGAAGGACGTCGACGACGTTCGCGCTCTCGGCGCGCCTGTGGCGGCGTTTTCCGACACGATGCGCGCGAACGACAAGGCGCTGAAGGCATTTTTGTTCGAGCACATGTACCGTCATTTTCGCGTCAACCGGATGTCGTCGAAGGCGCGTCGCGTCGTGTCGGAATTATTCGCGCTGCTGACGAACGAGCCCGATTGCCTGCCGAGCGAGTGGCAGGCCGAAGCCGCGAACAAGCCGCCCCAAGTCCGTGCCCGCGTCGTCGCCGACTATATCGCCGGCATGACGGACCGTTACGCGCTCGACGAGCACCGCCGCTTGTTCGATCCGGATGTGCCGCCGTGAGATGCGGCGGCTTGGAACTACATCGTGCGGCCATCGAGACGCGGCCTTCGGCAGCTCCTCAGGCTGAGGATTGTTCTTTGTGCCATAATGGAATGTCCTCATCCTGAGGAGGCTGCGAAGCAGCCGTCTCGAAGGACGCACCATAGCGATTCAGCGATCCCCTCGATGAACCTGTTCAATTATTTCTTGGAAAATATATGTGGCGGTATCCTGCCAACCCTTGTCGCTGAAGGCAAATTGCCCGCCGGCCTCGCGACCCGGGGGTTGACCGTCGAGCCGCCGCGCGAGGCGAAGCACGGCGACATTTCGGCCAACGCGGCGCTGGTCCTGGCGAAGCAGGCGAACATGAGGCCGCGCGACCTGGCGGAATTGCTGGCCGAAAAATTCCGCGCCGATCCCGATGTCGCCAAGGTCGAGGTCGCCGGCCCCGGGCTTTATCAACCTGACGCTGGCGGACGCGTTCTGGCACGAGCGGCTGCGCGAAATTCTCCGCGCCGGACCGAGCTACGGCGATTGCAACATCGGCGACGGCCGCAAGATCAATGTCGAATTCGTATCCGCCAATCCGACTGGGCCGATGCATGTCGGTCATGGCCGCGGCGCCGTGATTGGCGACGCGCTGGCGTCGCTGCTGCAAAAGGCTGGGTTCGACGTGACCCGCGAATATTACGTCAACGATGCGGGCGCTCAGGTCGATGTGCTGGCACGTTCGGCCTACCTGCGCTACCGCGAAGCGCTTGGTGAAAAGATCGGCAACATCCCTGAAGGGCTTTATCCCGGGCGAATATCTGATCGACGTCGGAAAAGCCAATGTCGAAGCGTTTGGCACGCATTGGGCAGCGCGACCGGAACAGGACTGGCTGCTCCATTTTCGCGCCGATGCGATTTTGCGGATGCTGGAACTGATCCGCGCCGATCTCGCATTGCTAGGCATCACTCACGAAACATTCGTCTCTGAGCGTCGCGACATTGTCGAGAAGGGCAAAATTGAAGAGGCGCTGGCGACGCTCGACGCGGCGGGCCTGGTCTATGTCGGCGTGCTCGAACCGCCCAAAGGCAAACTGCCCGACGATTGGGAGCCGCGCGAGCAGACGCTGTTCCGCTCGACACAGTTTGGCGACGACGTCGACCGGCCGCTGAAAAAGTCGGACGGCTCGTGGACTTACTTTCGCCGCCGACATCGCTTACCATCTCGACAAGTTTCGCCGCGGCTTCGCCGACATGATCGATGTCTGGGGCGCCGATCATGGCGGCTATGTGAAGCGCATGCAGGCGGCGGTAACGGCGCTGACGAACGGGCAGGGCACGCTCGACGTCAAACTGTGCCAGCTCGTGTCGCTCTACGACAACGGCCAGCCGGTGCGCATGTCGAAACGGGCCGGCACGTTCGTCACGTTGCGCGAGGTGGTCGAGCAGGTCGGCAAGGATGTGTTTCGCTTCGTCATGCTGACGCGGCGCAACGACCAGGCGCTCGATTTCGACTTCGCCAAGGTGATCGAGCAGTCGAAGGACAATCCGGTTTTCTATGTCCAATACGCGCATGCCCGCGCGCGGTCGGTTCTGCGACTCGCCGCGACGACGATGCCGGGGCTTTCGCTCGAGCCGGTGGCGCTCGCGGTCGCGCCGCTCCAACGCCTCACCGACTCGGCGGAATTGACCCTGATCCGGCATTTGGCGGGTTGGCCGCGCCTGGTCGAGGCCGCCGCCGAGGCGCACGAGCCGCATCGAATCGCATTTTATCTCCAAGAGCTTGCTTCGATCTTCCACGGACTGTGGAATAAAGGTAAGGATGATACGAGCTTGCGCTTCATTCTTAGCGATTCGCCTGAAGTAACGTCGGCGCGTCTCGCCCTGGTGCAAGCGGTGGCTTTTGTCGTGGCGTCGGGCCTCAAGGTGTTTGGCGTGACGCCGGCCGAGGAGATGCGTTGATGGCGTTGGACCAGGTTCATCGGATGGTGCGTCGGCGGCCGATCTTCAGTACGCCCGTCGCGCCGCCGGCGGATGCGCGTTGGCATCGTGGTGGGTCTGTTCCTGGGCTTCGTGGCCTTGGCGTGGGCTTGGGCGTTTCAGCGCGGCCCGAGCACGGCCGGTTCGGACGTGCCGGTGCTGGCGGCCGATCCGCAGCCGACGCGAGAAAAGCCGACCGAATGCGGGCGGCATGCAGGTCCCCGATATCGACCCGCTCGCCTTCGACAGCGGCCGGTCGCCGCCGCGGGTGGAGAATATCTTGCCGGCGCCGGAAAAGCCGTTGCCGCAGCCGATCGCCGAGGCGCCGGCGCCGCCGTCCGCGCCTGCCGCTACGGCTGGTTCCGCAACCGGCCGTATCCGGGCCGCCGCAAACAGCCGATCCAAAGCGCGCAAGCCGACAGCGCCGCGCCGCCACTGAAACAGGTGGCCGACGCGTCGCCGCCGCCGCCATCGTCGAACCCGGTCCGCCGATGTCGTGCCGCGGCCGGCAGTAGCGCCGCCGCCGAAGCCGAAGCCTGCGGTCGCCCGCGAAGAGGCGAAACCGAAGCCGATGGCGGTAACGCCGGGCGGCTACCGTTTGCAGCTCGCATCGCTTCGCTCCACGGCGGATGCACGCGCGACCGAGGAGCGGCTGCGCCGCACGTATGGCGATGTGTTGGGCGCGGTCGAATTTTTCCATCGTCCCCGTCAATCTCGGCGATCGCGGCACGTATTACCGGGTGATCGCGGGCCCGATGTCGGAAGGCTCGGCGTCGCACATCTGCGATTCCCTGCGCGGGCGCGGCGCCGCGTGCCTCCTTGCCAAGCCGTGACGCGCCGCTCGCGGCGATTTTCGGCTGCGCGGGTGACCGACTAGGCGAGAGCGAGCGGGCATTCTTCGCGCGCCGCCGATCCGCTTGGCTTTATCCTGTTCAAGCGCAATTGCGCCGATCCCGTGCAAGTGGCGCGACTGGTGGCGGATTTGCGCGCGTCGGTCGGTCGGGCGGACGCGCCGGTCCTGATCGATCAGGAAGGCGGCCGCGTCGCTCGGCTCGGGCCGCCGCATTGGCCGGCCTATCCGGCGCCCGGCACAAATCGCGGCGCTGCGGCGCCGATGCCGAGCAAGCGGCACGCCTCGGCGCGCGTCTCATCGCCGACGATCTTGAGCAGCCTTGGCATTTCGGTCGATTGCTATCCGCTGCTCGACCTGGCGATGCCGGGCGCGGACAAGGTCATCGGCGACCGCGCCTGGAGCGGCGATCCGGCCGTTGTGGCGCGACTCGCGCCGTGCCGCTTGCGATGGGCTTGTTGCAGGGCCAAATATTGCCTGTGATCAAGCACATTCCCGGACATGGCCGCGCCACGATCGACAGCCACCGCGCCTTGCCTCGCGTCGTCGTCTCGCGCGCCGAATTGGAACGGACCGATTTCGCGCCGTTCCAAGCGCTGCGCGACATGCCCTGGGCGATGACGGCGCATGTCGTTTACGAGGCGATCGATCCGGATCTGCCGGCGACCTTGTCGCCGCGCGTGATCGCCAACGTCATTCGGGGTAGCATTGGGTTCGATGGGGTGCTGATCTCCGATGATCTGTCGATGGGCGCGTTGAGCGGCGGCATGGCGGCGCGAACGGACGCTGCCTTGTCGGCGGGATGCGACATCGTTCTTCACTGCAACGGCGATATGAGCGAGATGATAGAAGTGGCAAACGCGGCGCGTCCCTTGTCCGATGCCGCGCTGCGACGCCTTGCGGCCGGCGCGGCGCGACTGTTGCCGCGCGAACCCTTCGACCGCGCCGCCGCCGAAACACGGTTCCGCGACCTGATGGCGGCCGTCTGATGTTCGATTACGGCTCGCTGCTGGAACAGATTTCCGTGTTCGCGCTGCCGGCGATTTTCGCCATCACGTTGCACGAGGCGGCGCACGGCTATGTCGCAAGCAAGCTCGGCGACGACACGGCGAAGCGCGCCGGCCGCGTCACCTTCAACCCGATCAAGCATATCGACCTGTTCGGCACGATCTTGATGCCGCTGCTGCTCTTTTTCGTGTCGCGCGGCAGTTTCCTGTTCGGCTACGCCAAGCCGGTACCGGTGAATTTCGGCCGGCTCCGCCGTCCCCGCATCGATATGGTGTGGGTTGCGTTGGCCGGGCCGGGCATCAACATCCTCATGGCGGTTGCCGCCGCGCTGTTGTTTTACGCTCATGCCGGTGGTGCCGACGGTGGCGAAATTGTGGGCCGCGCTTAATTTGCGCAACGCGGTGATGTTCAACGTCGTGCTCGCGGTGTTCAACATGATCCCGCTGCCGCCCCTGGATGGCGGCCGCGTCGCGGTCGGATTGCTGCCCCGGTTTCTGGCTTATCCGCTGGCGCGCCTGGAGCGCTACGGCATCCTGATCGTGGTCGGGGTGCTGTTTCTGCTGCCCTGGCTCGGCCGGGAGGCCGGAGTCGATCTGGACATTGTGGGAATCGTCATATACTGGCCGGCGAACATGATCGTGCGAGGGCATCAGCTGGCTGACCGGAGTGGCATGACCGAGGCGGCGGCGTTCGAGGAAGACAGGCGCGGGGTGGCGCCGGAGGGCGCCGAATTGGTGGTCGATCTCGAAGGCTATGAAGGCCCGATCGACGTGCTGCTGACGCTGGCGCGCGAGCAGAAAGTCGATCTCACCAAGATCTCGATCCTGGCGCTGGCCGACCAGTATCTCGCTTTCATCGCGGCGGCGCGCCATCTGAAGCTCGAGATCGCCGCCGACTATCTCGTCATGGCGGCGTGGCTCGCCTATCTCAAATCGCGCCTCCTGCTGCCCGGAACCGCCCGGCCCCGAGGAGCCGAGCGGCGAGGAACTCGCGGCGCTACTGACGCATCAATTGCTGCGGCTTGAGGCGATGCGCGAAGCGGGCGCGCGGCTGATGGCGCTGCCGCGATTGGACCGCGACGTGTTCGGCGCGCGGCGCGCCCGAAGGCCTGCCGCGCAAGCTGATTCCGAAATACGAGGCGACGCTGCTCGGATCTGCTGCGCGCCTACGGCGATCAGCGCCAGCGCAAAAACAACGCCGTTCTGCGGATCATGCCCGCCGAACTTTATTCCATGGACGACGCGCTCGAGCGGCTGCGGCGCGTGCTGGGCCGCATGCCGGAATGGCGCAGCCTCGTTAGCTTCTTGCCGGCCGGGTTGGCGCACGGTCTCATCGAGCGGTCCGCGATCGCCGCGACGTTTGCCGCCAGCCTCGAGTTGGCGCGCACGGGCAAGATCGAATTGCGGCAAGACCGCGCGTTCGGGCCGCTTTATTCTGCGCAGCATGCCGGGGACGACATGAGTGTGATCGAAATGGAACCCAGCCGGAAGCCGACATGGCCGACGACGGACCGGGCGCAACATTTGCGGTTGATCGAGGCGTTGCTGTTTGCGTCGGCGGCGCCGCTGGACGTCGAGCGCGATCGCGGAACGGTTGCCGGACGGCGCCGACGTGCCGGCGCTGCTCGCGGAACTCGAAGGCGACTATCGCGGCCGCGGCGTCAATCTTGTCAATGTCGCCGGCGGCTGGACCTTCCGCACCGCGTCCGATCTCGGCGAGAAGCTCAGACTCGAAAAAGTCGTGCCGCGCAAATTGTCGCGGGCCGGCATCGAGACGCTGGCGATCATCGCCTATCACCAGCCGGTGACGCGCGCCGAGATCGAAGACATACGCGGCGTCGCGGTAGCTCCGGCACGCTCGACGTGCTGATGGAAACGGGCTGGATCGCGCCCATGGGGCGGCGCGAAACGCCGGGTCGGCCGGTGACCTGGGGCACGACCGCAGATGTTCCTGTCGCATTTCGGCCTGGCCGACCGGCGCGATCTGCCGGGCGTCGAGGAATTGAAAGCGACGGGACTGATCGGGCCGCGGCCGGTACTGCTTGAGCGAGACGGCGAAGACGCTGCCGTTCACGCCGCCGGAAGAACTGCCGCCGCGCGACGACATGGGCAACAGACGAGCCGACGACGACACCGACAGCGAATTCCGTTCCGTCATTCCTCCCCGACTTGATCGGGGGATTGGCCGGAGCATCCGCGAAGGAGCAAATTCGTGGATGGCCGCATAAAGCGGGCCAAGACGACACTATATGATGAATACATTTGGTTGTGCCGCGCTAACGCTCGCTTGATTGCGGCGCATGGGCCGTTCTGCCATTATCCGCCGCGCTTCGCGCTGCGGCGCAAAGCGGTGTTGGAACAAGGCTTCGATGTTCGATTTTTCCTGGTCTGAAATTCTGCTGATCGGCGTCGTGGCGCTGGTCGTTATCGGTCCCAAGGATTTGCCGCGCGTGTTGCGGACGGTGGGGCAGTGGACCAGCCGCGCGCGCGCCATCGCGCGCGAATTCCAATTCCAGCTCGATCAGATGGTGCGCGACAGCGAGCTCGACGAAGTGCGCAAGACCATGAATGAGGCGATGGCCACCGATCCCACGACCGCCATCAAAAACTACGTCGATCCGACCGGCGAGATCGAGAAGAACCTCGCCGCGCCCGAGCTGCACGGCGGGACGCCCGCCCCGTCGGAATCCGCACCTGAACGCCACCGGAAGATTCCGCGCAGCTCGCGTTGCCCACGATTGGTGCGCCGTCGCCGGTTCCGCCGGTGCCTGACACCGCCGAAGCTGAGCTGCCCGAGGCAAAATCCGGGACGCACGGCTGACCGGTGGCTGAGACCGCGTCCGATAAGAAGGAAGACGAACTCGAAGGCGGCAAGATGCCGCTGCTGGAGCATCTAACCGAGCTGCGCAAGCGGCTGATGTGGTCGATGCTGTCGTTCCTGATCCTGTTCGTGCCGTCCTGGTACTTCAGCAAGACGATCTATGGTTTTCTGGCCGCACCGCTGGCCCGGATTTTGGCCGAGCGCACCAACGGCCATTTCATCTACACGGACCTGACCGAGGCCTTCTTCACGGATATGCGTGTCGCGTTCTGGACGTCGATCTGCCTGTCGTTTCCGGTGATCGCGAGCCAGCTCTGGATGTTCGTCGCGCCGGGCCTCTACAAGAAGGAGCGAGCGGCGTTTCTGCCGTATCTCTTCGCCACGCCGGTCCTGTTCATCCTCGGCGGTTCGCTCGCCTATTTCGTGATCTTTCCGCTGGCGTTCAAATTCTTCGCCAGCTTTCAAGATCCCGGCAGTGCCGGCACATTGGCGGTGACGCTCGAACCCAAGGTCAGCGAATACCTGACCTTGGTGATGCGCTTGATCTTCGCCTTCGGCTTTGCGTTCCAGATGCCCGTGCTACTGACGCTGATGGCGCGGGTTGGCCTGGTCACATCGCAGATGCTGAAGAAAAATCGCCGCTACGCCATCGTCGGTATCTTCATCGCGGCGGCGATCCTGACCCCGCCCGACATTTTCAGCCAGTGCTCGCTCGCGTTCCCGCTGCTCGCGCTCTACGAGATTTCGATCTGGTCGTGCCGTCTCGTCGAGAAACGCCGCGACGAGCGCGAGGCCGAGCTCGACGCCGAACTCGACGGCAAAACGCCCGGAACGCCTAGCTGAACGCCTTGTAAGCGGTGATGGTGAAGGTGTCCTTGATGCCGGGCAGCTTTTGCAGCCGCTCGACCACGAAATGTCCGACGTCGGTGTCGTCGGAGAGATAGCATTTGATCAACAGATCGTGCTGCCCGGACACCGAGTGGACTTCGGAAACCTGTTCGATGGTCTCAACCGCTTCCTCGGCCACTTTGTAGGCTTGGCCGAGGTCGCATTTGACCATGACGAACAGCGTCTTCATCAGGCCAGTTTTGCACGCGGCCGTGACAAGAACGCGGGCGGATGGTCGCCGAAGCCGACCACCTTGCGGTCGTCGTCGGCATAAGCCGGCTCGGCGCGCCGCGGGGGCAGGGGCGTAACCACCCCGCCGGCGGCCACCATCGGAAAACTCTCCATGCTCACCGGCGTCGGCCGCGACGCAGCCGGTCGGTCGCTGCGCGGCGGCGGGTTGTGAGGCTCGTGACGCGGCTGGGGCTCACGCGGCTTGACCGCCGCGCGCGGCGCCGGCGCCGGGCGTTCGCCTTTGCCGCGGCCCCGACCGCGGCCGCGCGAGCGCCGGTCCGACGCCTCGCTGTCGAGCGCCGCGGTCTCCAGCCCGTCCATCTTGAATGCCGGAATCTCGTTGCCGATCAAGGCGACGATGTTGGCGACGAAATGTCCTTCTTCCGGCGTGGCCAACATGAAAGCCTTGCCGCCGCGTCCGGCGCGGCCGGTGCGGCCGATGCGATGAACGTAATCCTCGGCGTGGATCGGCACGTCGAAATTGAACACGTGCGACAGGCCCTGGATGTCGAGCCCACGGGCCGCGACGTCGCTCGCGACCAGCAATTGAACGGCGCCGTCCTTGAATTTCTCGAGGGTCTCGGTGCGGATCGATTGCGTCATGTCGCCATGCAGCGCCGCCGCGTTGAAACCGTGCTTCACCAGCGAGCGATAGAGAATGTCGACGTCGCGCTTCCGGTTGCAGAAGATCAGCGCGTTCTTGACGTCCTCGGCGCGCAGCAGGCGGCGCAGCGCCTCGCGCTTGTCGAACGGCTGGAGCGTGACCAGGTTCTGCGCGACCAACTTGGCGGGCGAGGCGGGCGGCGCGACGGTCACTTCCTTCGGATTGCTGAGAAAGGCGTCGGCGAGCCGGCGGATTTCCGGCGGCATCGTCGCCGAGAAGAACAACGTCTGACGGATACGCGGCAGCAGCGACACGATGCGCTCGACATCCGGAATGAAACCCATGTCGAGCATCCGGTCGGCTTCGTCGATCACCAGGATTTTGGTATCCGACAGAATGATCTTGCCGCGCTCGTAGAGATCGATCAGGCGGCCGGGGGTCGCGATCAGCACATCGACGCCGCGGTCGAGTTTGCGTTCCTGGTCGGAGAAGCTCTCGCCGCCGATCAGCAATGCCTGACTGAGCTTGTGGTGTTTGCCGTACGTATCGAACGCGGCCGCGACTTGCGCCGCCAGCTCACGCGTCGGTTCGATGATCAACGAACGCGGCATGCGCGCGCGGGCGCGTCCGGATGCCAACATGTCGATCATGGGAAGGGTGAAACCGGCGGTTTTGCCTGTACCGGTCTGGGCACAACCGAGCACGTCGCGCCCGGTCAATACATGAGGAATGGCCTGTTCCTGGATGGGGGTCGGGGTTGTGTAACCCGCGTCTGCGACCGCCTGAAGGACCTCATTTGAGAGGCCGAGGTCGGAAAAATTCATTGAAAAGGGTACTTTGCTTTCTTTCAGATCTATGAATGGTGGATACACGACGCGCATCAATATCATTGATGCACTGCACTTTAATTGGGGTTAAGGCGCCTAAAGTCAAATTGTTTCTCGAAAATTTCGGGAAAAGTCCTGGATTCGACACGAATAGGCAATGGAAGTGACCGAAAAGACACCGCTCCTGCTGCTACCCGGCCTGTTGTGCGACGCGCGGTTATGGGCGCCACAGATCGCGGGCCTCGCCGATATTGCCGACGTCACGGTTGCCGACCTGACCCGCGACGATTCGTTTCCGGCGATGGCGCGGCGTGTCTTGGCCGAAGCGCCGCCGCGCTTCGCGCTCGCGGGTCTGTCGATGGGCGGTTACGTCGCGCAAGAGGTCATGCGTGAGGCGCCGGAGCGCGTGACGCGCCTCGCGCTGCTCGACACGACGGCCCGCGCCGACACGCCGGAGCAAAGCCAGCGCCGCCGCGATCTCATCGCCCTGTCGTCGCGCGGCCAGTTCCATGGCGTCACACCGCGCCTGTTGCCGACGCTGATCCATCCAGACCGGCTCGACGATGCCGATCTCGTCGCGATGATCACGGCGATGGCGAACGCGGTCGGCCGCGACGGCTTCTTGTACCAGGAGACCGCGATCCTGGCGCGTCGCGACGGCCGCGCGGATCTTGCGCGCATCGCCCCGCCAACTCTGGTCCTGTGCGGCCGCGAGGATTTGCTGACGCCGCTCGACCGGCACGAGGAAATGGCGGCACTTATTCCCAACGCTCGGCTCGTGGTGATCGAGCATTGCGGCCACATGACCACGCTGGAACGGCCCGACGCGGTCAACGCCGCGATGCGGGCTTGGCTATCCGGCAAATGAGGCCCTGCGTCCCTCGACTACTCGCGCCGCTGTCGCGGTGCTCCGCGCTCGGGATGAGGAAGTCGGGGCAATGACGTAATTTTCCTCATCCTGAGCACGCAGCCCGGACGAAGTCCGGGCGAGTAGTCGAAGGACGCACCAGACATCTTGCTGCGACCTACCGCTCCTTCCGTAGCGCCTTCGGCCAGATACCTTGCTTGCCCGGCGACAGGATGCCGTTCGGGTCGAGCGCGTCCTTGATGCGCTCGTTAAATCGGCGCAGCGCATGGTTGTTGAAGTCGTATTGCTCGGCGACCAGGTCCATCACTTCGAGATGGGCGCGGTATTCGCCGTAGCCGGCTTTCGCCACCGCCACGACGAGCGCTTTGCAGCACTCGAACGCGCGATCGACTTGGGCCGGGTCCTTCTTGTCGAAATTGAGCAGGCAAATCTGAAGCGCGCTGCGCGGCATGATGATAATGCCGGCGCAGTAATCGAGGCCGAAGGATTCGACCACGCGGCGCACCATCTGCGTCTGCTTCACCACCTCCGCGCCCTTGAGGGCGCAAATCGGCGAGAAGTCGAGATGGCCGCCTTCGTCGCCGCCGTACCAGGCCACCATGTTGAGGATGTCGAGGCCGGGAATGCCCGCCTGGATGCGGTCGGACGGCGGCACGTCCTGCGCCATCGTCGCGCCGGCATATTTGCGGCCGTCGAGCGTGGCGCCGGGCAGCTTCGCGAACGCCGCCTGCACGATCTTGTATTGCGTATCGACGATCGCTTCGTGGCCGTAGAGCGCGAACCGCATGTTCCAGCGGCCGCAATTCAGCTTCTTGGTCATGTCGTCGAGCACGGATTCGGGCAGGGGCCCGTCGCCGTTGTACCAGTCCTTCCGCCGCGACGTTTGCGATGCCGCGCCGAGCACGTTGCCGACAATCGGATAGTTCGGAATGGTACGGTCGAGCACGAGCGGTCGGATGGTTTCGATCAACGCCTCGAGATCGGCTTCCTTCGGTACCGAGGCGTAACACGACATGTAGCATTCCGGCGTCGGCAGCAGCCACGTCCCCATCTTGGTGACGATGCCGAAATTGGATTGCATGAACAGCCCGTCCGGCGTCGGGCCGAAGCCTTTCTTGTAGGTCTGCCAGGTGCCGTTACCGCGCATCGCGCCCATGCCGGTGCGGAGCACCTCGCCGTTTGCCAGCACGACTTCCATGCCGCATTGCGACGCGGTGTGATCGCCATAGGGCGTGTAGCCGAAGCCGTGATCGAGCGTGTTGCCGATGACGCTGCCCCAGCCGAGGTCGGGCACCGACATCATCAATTTGTGCCCGCCCGCGCGGATCGCTTCGTAGAGATCGAAGAATCGCACGCCCGGCTCGACCACGGCGTAGGCGTTCGCCTGGTCGATCTCGAGCACCTTGTTCATGTTGCGGAGATGGACCAGCACGGCGCCCGGAAGGCGCGGCGGCGCCCCGCCATAAGCGTTGTTGCGGCCTTGGCTGACGGTCCAGAGCGGCGTTTTCGTCTCGTTGGCGATCCGGATGATTTCCTGAATCTGCTCGACCGTCGTCGGAAACAGCGCCGCCGAGGGCTTGAAGTCGGTGCGGCTCGGCAGATTGTACGGATCGTAGAACTCCGCGAGCGCCGCCGGATCGCTTACGACCGCGCCGACGCCGACAGCCGCCTCGTACCGCTTGAGCGCCGCCGCGAATTGGCCGCTGGACAGACCAGGCGGTAGATTCTGTTTTTCGGTCATTTTGGTCTCCTCCCCGCACCGATTGATATACTGGGTATCGAACGGCTCTATGATCGATTCGTCAACCATCGAAACGGCGCGGCTCCGCCTGACGCCCCTGGTCGCGGCGGACGCCGAGCGTTTGCGGCAGTTGACGAACAATCCCGCCATCATCGACGCGATTTCGTTCCTGCGTGCGCCGTTCACGGCAGCGGACGCTGCCGCGCTGATCGCGCAAAACGGCAATGGCCGGGACATGTTCCGCGGCATCTGGCGGCGCGCCGATAATTTGTTGATTGGGGTCGTCGGCTCGCATTTGCGGGGAACCGGCGCCATCGAGATCGGTTATTGGATAGGCACCGCGTTCCAGCGCCAGGGTTGCGCGCACGAAGCGGCTCGTGGCGTCGTCGAGCGGCTGCGGACCGCGTCTCCATCGCCGCGAATCGTCGCGGAATGCCGCCCCGAAAACCGCGCGTCGTGGCGCGTGCTGGAGCGGTTGGGGTTCCGTCCGACCGGCGCGCCGGGCGAACGTCCCGGACGGGTCGAGCTGGAACTGCTGCTGTGAATTGGAGGAACCATGCTGCACTGGATCGTGATTTTCCTTGGTATCGCGCTGGTCGCCGGGTTGCTCGGCTTCCGGGGCATTGCCTCGACCTCGCTCGGCATCGCCGAAGTGCTGATCTTCGTGCTGGTGATCTTGATCGTGGTCGGCGTCGTCGCGGTTCTGGCGACCGGCGTCGTGTAGCGGCAGTTGCAGCCCGTCATGGCCGCTGCCATAGTCCGCGGCCATGACTATCGGCACGCGACTTTTCACTTGGTTCCGGGGCCAGCAGGTCGGCACCGACCAGTTCGGCAATCGCTATTATCGCGAGAAGGGCAAGACTACGTTTCAGCGCGGCGGCGGTCGTCAAAGCCGCGAAAAGCGCTGGGTGCTCTATAACGGGACCCCGGAGGCCAGCAAGGTGCCGGCGATGTGGCATGCCTGGCTGCATCACACGATCGATACCGTGCCCACCGATGCCGACAAGAAGCGCTATGCCTGGGAGAAGGAGCATCTGCCGAATCTGACCGGCACGTCGCGGGCCTATCATCCGCGCGGCTCGGTGCTGCGGGGCGGCCACCGCGCGCCGTCGAGCGGCGACTACGAGGCGTGGCGGCCCGAATAATGATGATGCGCAACGCCATCGAGACGGTGATGGGGGCCGTCGTCCTCGTCGTCGCGGCGCTCTTCCTCTTTTTCGCCTACACCACCAGCGAGATCCAGGCGGTCGCGGGCTATGAGCTGACGGCCCGATTCGACCGCGTCGGCAGCCTGCGCAACGGTGCCGACGTCCGCATCAGCGGCATCAAGGTCGGCACCGTGACCCGGGAGACGCTCGATCCGAAGACCTTCGAGGCGGTGGTGCGGTTCAGTGTCCAGCCCGACGTAAAATTGCCCGTCGACAGCATCGCCGCGGTTTCCTCGTCGGGCTTGTTGGGTTCGGACTTCCTGTCGCTGACGCCGGGCAACGAGGATGAGATCATCAAGGCCGGCGGCACCATCTCCCACACCCAGCCGCCGATGGATCTCCAATCTCTGATCGGCCAATACATTTTCAGCCAGGGCGGTGGCAATCAGAAGAAGCCGGCCCAACCTAATGCCCAACCCAGTAATGCGCCCCCGAAGCCGTGACGTGCGATGCCCAAGAGCAAACTCGATCTGCCGACCTGGCTGACGCCTCAAGGTGAGCCGGTAAGTTGTATCGATAAGATCAAGGTTCTAAACGAAAACCTTGACGAAATTCGGGAGCTGGCCCAGGACGCGTTCGAGGACGCGGTCCTGATGGGGTGCGATGAAACACAATTCAGAGACGTTATCATGAAACTATCGGAAGCCATTGTTAATCCTTATAAAAAGGCAGGTAAGTGAGGTCGATATCGCGTTTCGTTGGCCTGGGCATTGTGATTGCGGCTTCTCCTGCCTGGGCGGGCACCGTCGCGGTGTTGCAGGGCCTCGACAAGACGACGGCCCGCGTCGCCACCATCGATGCGCCGATCGATCGCCAGGTACGCTACGGCAATTTGCTGATCACGGCGATGGCCTGTTTCAAGCATCCGCCGGAAGAGACGCCGGAGAGCGCGGCCTTCCTGGTTATCGACGAATTGCCGCCGGACGCCGGTCCGACAACTCGGCCGGAGCGCATTTTCAGCGGCTGGATGTTCGCGTCCTCGCCGGCGCTGTCGGCGCTTGAGAACCCGGTCTATGACGTGAGCGTGCTGGACTGCAAGGAAACCGATGCAGCGGCCGCCGTGCCGGCGCCGCCGGGCTTGCGTAAATCACAATAGCGCCGCGATCGCCTCGTCGCCGCTGGGCGGTTGCGGTCGCCATTCCGCCGGTGCCGACAACGCGGCCGCGAGCAGGCGCCGATACCTTGCGCGGGGTATCGCCACCGCGCCGAAGCGCTGCAGGTGCGGCGTCACGAACTGCACGTCGAGTAGGGTGAAGCCGCCAAGTCGCAGCAGCGCGACGAGATGGGTCAGCGCGACCTTGCTCGCGTCGGTGACGCGGCTGAACATGCTTTCACCGAAGAACGCGCCGCCGAGCGTGACGCCGTACAGGCCGCCGACCAGCTTGCCGTCGAGCCATGCTTCGACCGTGTGCGCGTGGCCGCGGCGATGGAGATCCGAATAGACGGCGACAAGCCTGTCGTTGATCCAGGTTTTCGGGCGCTCCTTGGTGGCGGCCGCGCAACCGCGCATCACGGCGACGAAGTCGTGGTCGCAGCGCATCTCGAACGGATCGTCGCGCACGGTCCGCCGAAGCCGCCGCGACAGGTGGAACCCGTCGAGCGGGATGATGCCGCGTTCTCCGGGATCGACCCAGAACAGGTCCGGCGCGTCGGCCGAATCGGCCATCGGGAAGATGCCGGCGGCATAGGCCCGCAGCAGCAGATCCGCGTCGAGCTGCCGCGTCACGGCTGTGCCCGGGCGACAAACCGCTCGAGCCAGTGCACGTCGTAATTGCCGTCGATGAAATCGGGCTCCGTGGCCAGCCGCTGATGCAGCGGAATCGTGGTGTCGATGCCGGCGATGACATATTCCTCGAGCGCGCGCCGCATCCGCATGATGCATTCGTTCCGGCTGGCGCCGTGCAGGATCAGTTTCGCCACCAACGAATTGTAGTGCGGCGGCACGACATAGCCTTCATAGAGCGCGCTATCGACCCGTACGCCCAACCCGCCCGGCGCGAGATAGCTTGTGATCTGGCCCGGCGAGGGCCGGAAGGTGACGGAATTTTCCGCGTTGATGCGGCACTCGACGGCATGGCCCGACAGCACGATGTCCGACTGACGCATCGACAAGGGCAGGCCGGCGGCGATGCGCAATTGCTCGCGCACGATATCGATGCCGCTGACCATTTCCGAGATCGGATGCTCGACCTGCAACCGCGTGTTCATCTCGATGAAGAAAAACCCGCCGTCCTGGTACAGGAATTCGAGCGTGCCGGCGCCGCGATAGCCGAGCTGCGCGACCGCGTCCGTGGCGAGCTTGGTCACCGCCGCGCGTTCGCCGGGATTGAGGGCGGGCGAGGGCGTCTCCTCGAACAGTTTCTGGTGCTTGCGCTGCAACGAACAGTCGCGCTCGCCCAAATGCACCACGCCGCCCTGGCCGTCGGCAAGAATCTGCACCTCGATATGGCGGGGCCGGTCGAGATAGCGCTCGAGATAGACCTGGGGATTGCCGAAAGCCGCCCGCGCCTCGGCGCCGGCGGTGGCGAACGCCTCGGCGAGCGCGGCGTCGCTGTCGGCGACGCGCATGCCGCGCCCGCCACCGCCCGCCGCCGCCTTGATCAGGATCGGGTAGCCGATGCCGTCGGCAAGCCGCCGCGCCTCGTCGATGTCGGCCACCGCGCCGTCGGAGCCGGGCACGGTCGGGATCCCGAAGTCGCGGGCCGCCTGTTTCGCCGTGACCTTGTCGCCCATCAGCCGCAGATGCTCGGAGGTCGGGCCGATGAAGACGAAGCCGTGCTCGGTCACCATGTCGGCGAACCGCGCGTTTTCCGACAGGAAGCCGACGCCGGGATGGATCGCGTCGACGCCGGTGATTGCCGCCGCGGACAAGATCGCCGGAATGTTCAGATAGGAATCGCGGGCCGGCGGTGGACCGATGCACACGCTTTCGTCGGCGAGGCGCACATGCATGGCGTTGGCGTCGGCCGTCGAATGGACCGCGACGGTACGGATACCCATCTCGCGGCAGGCGCGGTGAATGCGCAGCGCGATCTCGCCGCGATTGGCGATGAGCACCTTCTCGAACATCTATTCCAAAACGAGCAGCGGCTGGTCGTATTCGACCGGCATGCCGTCGGCCACCAAAATCGCGGCGATGCGGCCCGCGCGCGGCGCGGCGATGTGATTCATAACTTTCATCGCCTCGATGATCAGCACGGTCTGGCCCTCGCGCACCGCATCGCCGATCTTGATGAAGGGCGCGGCGTCCGGATTGGACGCCAAATAGACGGTGCCGACCATCGGCGCCTTGATCGTGCCGGCGGGCTCGACGGCGGCGAATGGCGCATGGGCGGGCTGTGCCGCGCCGGGCGCCGGCGTAACCGTGACGGATGTCGCCGCCGCGTTCCGCGCGACGCGCACGCGCCGGGTACCTTCGGCGTATTCGATTTCGCTCAAATTGACTTCGTCGAGCAATGCCGCGAGCGCGCGAACCAGATCGCCGACGGCGGGATCGAGGGCTTTATCGTCCGGCATCAGGGCTCTTCGTCGTCGCCGTGCAACAATCGCCACAGCGCGTCGAGCGCCAGCAAATAGCCTTGCGGACCGAGGCCGCAAATGACACCGTCGGCGGCCATGCCGACATACGAGGTGTGGCGAAACGGCTCGCGCTTGAAGATGTTTGACAGATGCACCTCGATCACCGGCAGCTCGGCGAATTTGAGCGCGTCGAGGATGGCGATCGACGTGTGCGAGAACGCCGCGGCGTTGACGATTATGCCGGCCGCGCTGCCGCGCGCGTCTTGAATCCAGGTGACCAGTTCGCCTTCGTGATTGGACTGCCGGAAGTCGAGCTTCAGATCCAATTCCGCGCAGCGCTCGAGGCACGATTCCTCGATCTCGGCCAACGTCTCGTTGCCGTAGATGCTCGGTTCGCGCACGCCCAACAGATTCAAGTTGGGACCGTTGAGGACAAGGATGGTTTCTCCGGCCATGCCGGTGGCTCCTTCGCTTTGCGGGCGCCTTATAACATGGAGATCGGATCGCTCAAACGCGCTAGCAACCTTGACACAAATTGCCGGCCCGTCAGACTGGCGTCATGCAACTCTACGGTTTCTTCCGTTCCTCGGCCGCGTTTCGCACGCGCATCGCGCTCAATTTGAAGGGCCTCGATTACGATCAGGTGCCGATCAATCTGCGTGCCAACGAGCAGCGGGCCGGGAACTATCTAAAACTCAATCCGATGGGCACTGTGCCGACCTTGATCGACGGCGACATCGTGGTCGATCAGTCGCTGGCGATCATCGAGTATCTCGAGGAAACCCATCCCGAACCGCCGTTGTTGCCGGTGGCCCCGGCGGATCGCGCCCGCGTCCGCGCCATCGCCATGGACGTCGCGTGCGAAATTCATCCGATCAACAATCTCCGCATCCGCCGCTATATCCTGCACGATCTGGGTCACGACGAGAAAGCGCTCGAGGCGTGGATGAATCACTGGACCAAGCTCGGCTTCGACGGCATCGAGCCGATGCTGGCCAACGATCCGCGCACCGGCAAATTTTGCCACGGCGACCGGCCCGGCATAGCCGATATCTGCTTGGTGCCCGGCGTGTTCAATGCGCGCATCTATCCGAGTTTCGACATGACGCCGTATCCCACCATCCGCCGCGTCTTTGACAATTGCATGAAGCTCGACGCCTTCGAACGTGCGCTCCCGGAACGCCAACCGGACGCGGTTTGAGCGTGACATCGATCCGGCGCGTTTTGATCGTGGCGCTGTTGTTGTGCGCCTCCGCGATCGGCAATCGAGGATGGGCCGCCGATGACGCCGCCAACCCGATGCAGTTGCCCAAGACGATCCTCGCTTTGCGGGGCAACGAGACCGATCGAACGCAGCTCCGGCTCGTCTTCGACCGGACGCGCGACGGCGAGGCCGCGGCGCCGATCACGGCGTGGATCGGCGCGGATTATGTCGCGCTCGTCGACGGCAAGCGGATGACCATTACCGACTTACGACTGCGGCGCCGCTTCGTGGTCGACGAGGACGCCGGCACGATGGTCAACCTGTCGCTCTATGGCGACGTCATGTTCCGGCGCGTCGAGTTGGTGCGCCGGATGGAGATCGCGACCGCGCTGAACAAGGCCAAGAACCATCCCGACATGCCGCAAAGCCTCGACCCGTTTTGGATCGAGAGCGAGCTCGGCATCGGCGGTGCCGGCAAGCTGCGCGGCGAAGTCGTGCCGCATCGGGACGGCGCCGCGACCGTGTTCGATTACGCCGGCCAGATGGTGGCGTCGGTGACGACGGGCGATGTCGCGGTGCCGACGAACGTGAATCGTAGTTACGGCACGTTCCTGCGCGGCCTGTCGTTTCATCCGAGTATTGCGCGCTGGCTCGTCGAGAGCGGCCAAGTGCCGACGCGCATCGACTTCACGAGTGAGGCACGGGGAAAGACCGAGAAAATTACGCTGCGGCTGCGCGGCGCGACGGTACAGGCCTCCGATTTCCCGTTGCCGTTGGGGCTAAGCGTGACGCTGCTGCCGTGGGGTGAGAACGATCCCGACGTCGGGCTGCTGCGCGAAATCCTGCCGCGCATGGGAGAGGCGGTGACGACGCCCACGGACCGGACCAAAGGCATCGCCGCCGATCGCACCGCCATCGCGCGTGACTTCAAGGAGGGGCATAAATTCGCGGCGGCGCTGCGGCTCACGGAGTTGGCGCTGCGCTGGGGACGTTCGGCGACGAAATGCGACGCGGCGGCCGGCGCGGACGGTCCGTGCTTGACCAAGGCCGAGATCGACCGCGAACTTCGCGGCGATCCGCGGTCGATCGCCATGTTCAAGGCGACGGCGCTCCAGGATCGCGATCCGGCGAAGGCGCTCGAGATGTGGCGCGGCATCGACCGTTCGGATGTTCCGAACGCCTATATGGTCGATATTTTCACGGCGCGGCTGCTGAGCGAGAGCGGTGACCGGGCCGCGGCGGCGAAAGCGTTTGCGGCCGCGTTTGCCGGCGATCCCTACATCGCCGCCCTCTATCGCGAAATCGGCGATCATTTCGCCCGTGCGTCGCGCCTCGATCTGGCGTGGCTATGTTACGATCTGGGGCGCGCGTTGCCGAACCGCGAGCCGCCCGATGCGCTAACCGGCATCGACGACATCGAGCAGCAACTGGCCGCCCATTATCCGGATCTGTTTTAAGGGGATGGTGGGCGCGGCAAGGATTGAACTTGCGACCCCCGCGGTGTGAACACGGTGCTCTCCCACTGAGCTACGCGCCCCAGGGCGGCGATTAAGGGTCGGGCCGCCTTCTATGTCAAGGAAATGCCGAGGTTTTTTTGGTTTCTGGAACCACGCTCCGTTAATATCGATTCGTAATTCTTTATTATCGCTTTAATCGACCAAGACTATGATTCCCCCGATGGCCACCCGTCCTTTTGCCGCGATCATTCTGGCCGCCGGCCAGGGCACCCGCATGAAATCGGCCCGGCCGAAGGTGCTTCATCCCGTCGCCGGCGTCCCCATGATCGAACACGTCGTTGCGGCGGCGCGGTCGCTCGCGCCGGCGCGAACGATTGTCGTGGTCGGGCCCGCAATGGAAGCGGACATGCCGGCGATGCCTAAGGTCGATTACGTCGTCCAGCGCGAACCGCTCGGCACCGGCGACGCGGTCGCCGCGGCGAGATCGACCCTGAAGGATTTTGCTGGCGACGTGATGGTGCTCTACGGCGATACGCCGCTCGTTACGCCGGCAACCATCGAGACGCTGCTGGCGGCGCGGTCGTCGGCCGATATCGTCGTCGCCGGCATGCGGCCGGCCGATCCGGCGACCTATGGCAGACTCATCGTCGGCGACGACGGCATGCTCGAGGCGATCGTCGAGGCGCGCGACTGCAATCCGGCGCAGCGGGCGATCGGGGTCGTCAATGCCGGGCCGATGGTGCTCGCGGCGGAGCGGCTGTTCGACCTCTTGAGCGCTGTCGACCGCAACAACGCGCAAAACGAATACTACCTGACCGATATCGTCGCCGCCGCGCGGCGCCGCGGCCGCAAGGTTCGGGCCGTCGACGTGCCGGCCGAGGACATGGCCGGAATCAACGACCGCGCCGATCTGGCCCATGTCGAGGCGCTGATGCAACGGCGTCTGCGCCTGAAGTTGATGCAAGAGGGCGTGACTTTGTTGGCGCCGGAGACGGTGTTCCTCGCGGCCGATACCCGCATCGGCCCGGACAGCACGGTCGGTCCGAACGTTCTGTTCGGGCCGGGCGTCACCATCGGCCGCGGCGTCGAGATTCTGGGCTTCAGCCATATCGCGGGCGCGACCGTGGGCGACAACGCGCGCATCGGCCCCTTCGCGCGGCTCCGCCCAGGCGCCGATCTCGGCGACGACGTGCATATCGGCAATTTCGTCGAGGTGAAGAATGCGCGGCTCGACGACGGGGTGAAGGCCAACCATCTCGCCTATCTCGGCGATGCCAGCGTTGGCACGCGCACCAATGTGGGCGCCGGTGCCATCACCTGCAATTACGACGGCGTCGACAAGCACCGCACCGAGATCGGCGCGGACGTGTTCGTCGGCACCAATTCATCGTTGGTGGCGCCGATCAGGATCGCGGACGGCGCGATCGTCGCGGCCGGCAGCACCATCACGGACGACGTGCCGGCGGACGCACTGGCGCTGGGCCGCGCGCGCCAGGTCACCAAGCCTGGTGGGGCCGCCGCGTGGCGCAAGAAACATCCGAAGAAAAAGGGTCGCGCGCGCTGATGTGCGGCATCATCGGCATCATCAGCCGCGACGACGTCGTGCCGTTGCTCGTGGAAGGACTGTGGCGCCTCGAGTATCGCGGTTACGATTCCGCCGGCGTGGCGACCTTGGTCGACGGCAAGATCGAGCGGCGGCGTGCCGAGGGCAAGCTCGACCGGTTGGCGGCGCGGCTGGCGGCATTCCCGATAGAGGGTCGCATCGGCATCGGCCACACGCGCTGGGCGACGCACGGCATCCCGTCCGAGGGCAACGCGCATCCCATCGCGAGCGACCGCGTCGCGGTGGTTCACAACGGCATCATCGAGAATTTCCAGGCACTGAAAGACGAGCTGACCGCGCTCGGCCATCGCTTCGAGACCGAGACCGACACCGAGGCCGTGGTACGGCTTATCACGCAATATTTGCGCGAAGGCCTGACGCCGGTCGAGGCGGTCGCCAAAACCTTGCCTCGGCTCGAAGGCGCGTTCGCGCTCGTGATTTTGTTCGCGGGCACCGACGATCTGTTGATCGGCGCGCGGCGCAACAGTCCGCTTGCCGTCGGCTTCGGCGACGGCGAAATGTTTCTCGGCTCCGACGCGCTGGCGCTGGCGCCGTTGACCCGACGTATCCTTTATCTCGAAGAAGGCGATTGGGCCGAGGTCAGGCGCGACGGCGTCACGATCCGCGACGCGAACAACAAAATCGTCGAGCGCCCGGTGCGCGAGACGGCGCTGTCCGGTGCGGCGATCGGCAAGGGCGACCACGCCCATTTCATGAAGAAGGAGATTTTCGAACAGCCCGCGGTGATCGGCGACACGCTCAACGCCTATGTCAATCGGGCGACACGCCAGGTCGTGTTGCCGCCGCTGCCGTTCGATCTGGCGACCCTGCCGAAAATCACCATTCTTGCCTGCGGCACCGCCTATCACGCCGGCATCGTCGCTAAATATTGGATCGAGCAATTGGCGCGCGTGTCGGTCGAGGTCGATGTCGCGTCGGAATTCCGCTATCGCGAAGCGGCGCTGCCCAAGGGCGGGCTGACCATCCTGATCTCGCAGTCGGGCGAAACCGCCGACACGCTGGCGAGCCTGCGTTACGCCAAGACGCAGGGCCAGCACGTGCTGAGCGTGGTCAATCAGCCGGAAAGCACGATCGCGCGCGAAAGCGACGTCGTGCTCGGCACCCATGCCGGGCCGGAGATCGGCGTCGCCTCCACCAAGGCCTTCACCACGCAGCTTGCCGTGCTCGCCTGTTTTGCCGTCGCGCTAGCGCGGGCACGCGGCACCATCGGCAGCAATCGCGAGGCCGCGATCTCGGCGGCGCTGGCCGAAGTGCCAGGCCGCGCCGGCGAGCTGCTCAACCATGACGGCGCCATCGCCAAGCTGGCGGTACGTATCGCCGAGGCGCGCGACGTGCTTTATCTCGGCCGCGGCAGTTCCTATCCGCTGGCGCTCGAAGGCGCGCTCAAACTCAAGGAGATTTCTTACATTCACGCGGAAGGCTATGCCGCCGGCGAAATGAAGCATGGGCCGATCGCGTTGATCGACGACACGGTGCCGGTCATCGTCATCGCGCCGATGGACGCGCTGTTCGAAAAGACCTTCTCCAACGTGCAGGAGACCATCGCGCGCGGCGGCAAAGTGGTGATGATCTCGGAGCGCGCCGGCATCGACCGCCTGAAAGGCCGCCTGCTTGCCGGCATCGAGGTGCCGCGTTGCGATCCGTTCGTGGCGCCGATTCTTTACGCCATTCCCATCCAGCTCCTGGCCTATCACGTCGCCGTTCTCAAAGGCACGGACGTCGATCAACCGCGGAATCTCGCCAAGAGCGTGACGGTGGAGTAGGCTGGCCGCATGGCCAAATACGATTTCGACATGATCACCATCGGCGCGGGATCGGGCGGCGTCGCGTCGTCGCGCCGGGCCGGCGCTTATGGCGCGCGGGTCGCGATTTGCGAGGATTGGCGAGTCGGCGGCACCTGCGTCATGCGTGGCTGCGTGCCGAAGAAATTTCTCGTTTACGCCGCCGAGTTCGCCGACGATTTCGCCGACGCCGCGGGTTACGGCTGGCACGTACCGTCGCCGCATTTCGACTGGGCCAAGCTGATCGCCAACAAGAACAAGGAACTGGACCGGCTCGAGGGCATCTATCGCAATCTCCTCAAGAACGCCAACGTCACGCTGTACGAGGGCCGGGCGCGGATCGTCGATCCGCACACGGTCGAGGTGCTCGGCAAGCGCCACACCGCCGCCAACATCGTGGTCGCGACCGGCGCGCGACCGATCATGCCGCCGATCCCCGGCATCGAGCTCGCCATCACCTCGAACGAGGCGCTGGATTTGCCGACGCTGCCGAAAAGTATCGTCATTGTCGGCGGCGCTTATATCGCCTGCGAGTTCGCGAGCATCTTCAACGGGCTCGGCGCCGACGTCACGGTCGCGATCCGCGCCGACAAGATCCTGCGCGGCTTCGACGAGGACATCCGGACGACATTGACCGAGGAGATGACGGCGCGCGGCATCAAGATTCGGCACTACACCGAAATCAGCGCCATCGAAAAGACGCGGGACGGCGCCTGCCTGATGACCAACAAGGGCGAGCGGTTCTCGGCGGAAAAAGTGATGTACGCGACCGGCCGCGCGCCCTACATCAAGAATATCGGGCTTGAGGAAGCCGGCGCGAAATTAAAGCCGAACGGCGCCGTCATGGTCGATAGCTGGTCGCGTAGTTCGGTGCCGAACATCTATGCCATCGGCGACGTCACCGATCGCCTCAACTTGACGCCGGTCGCCATCGCCGAGGGGCGCGCGGTCGCCGAGACCTTGTTCAACGACAATCCCATCGAGATGGATCACGCCAACGTGCCGAGCGCGGTGTTCAGCATTCCGTCGGTCGCGACGGTCGGCTTCAGCGAGGCCGACGCGCGCAAGCAATTCGGCGCGCTCGACATCTATCGCGCGCGCTTCAAGCCGATGAAGAATACGCTGTCGGGGCGTGGCGAGCGCACCATGATGAAGCTCGTGGTCGACCGCAAGACCAACCGCGTGCTCGGCTGCCATATGGTCGGGCCGGACGCGCCCGAACTGATCCAGGGTCTCGCCGTCGCGATCAAGTGCGGCGCGACCAAGCGCCAATTCGATCAGACCGTCGGCATCCACCCGACGGCCGGCGAGGAATTCGTCACCATGCGCGACAAGGTGCCGGAACCGAAAGCCGAAGCGGCCGAATAACCGCTGCTACCGGGAAGGAATCCGGTGCGTCCCTCGACTGCTCGCGCCGCTACCGCGGCGTTCCGCGCTCGGGATGAGGAACATGACCCAAAAATGAAATGTCCTCATGCTGAGCACGCAGCCCCGACGAAATCGGGGCGAGTAGTCGAAGGACGCACCATGTCGTCTTGGCGTCTTTGCGCCTTGGCGGTTCAACCTTTTTGTTTTTTCGCCACGATTTCTTCTTCAACCTGCGACAGCCGATCTTTCCCGAAATAAATTTCGCCGTCGACGAAGAAGGTTGGTGCGCCGAAGGTGCCGCGCGCGACAGCGTTTTCGGTATTGGCCACGAGCCTGTCCTTCACGGCTTGGTCCTGGGTTCGTGCCGCGAGGCGTTCGCCGTCGAGCCCGGCCTCTTTTAGCGTGGCGACGATGACCGCGGGATCGTCGAGCTTGCGGCCTTCTTCCCACATGCCGCGGAACATCGTCTCGATATAGCGCGCGGCGATACCCTCCATCTCGGCCGCGACCGCGCCGCGCATGATCGCCAACGTGTTCACCGGAAAGTGCTGGTTCCAACGGAACTTCATCAGGTCGTGTTTCTTGATGAAGCGGTCGATCTCCAGCCGCTCATAGGCCAGTTTGTTCGTAATGTCGGCGAACTGCACCACCGGCGATTTGTTGTTGGTCGCCTTGAAGACGCCGCCGAGCAGGATCGGCACGTAGGTGAATTTGACGCCCGTGCGCGCCTCGATCGCGGGAATGACGCGATAGGCGAAATAGGCGTTGGGGCTGCCGAAATCGTACAGAAATTCGACGTTCACCGCGTTCCTCCCGTCACCATTGTTCGAGCCATGGCCGCAGATCGAGCTCATGGGTCCACGCGTCGCGCGGCTGGACATGGAGCCGCCAGTAATTCTCCGCGATGTGCTCGGGGTTGAGGATTCCGTCCCGGTCTTTCAGCGCATAGCGATCGGGTGCGACGGTGCGGATGAACTCGGTGTCGATGGCGCCGTCGACCACGATGTGCCCGACATGGATGCCTTGCGGCCCGAGTTCCCGCGCCATGCTTTGCGCCAAGGCGCGGAGTGCGTGCTTGGCGCCCGAGAACGCGGCGAACCCGTCGCGCCCGCGCAGCGACGCGGTGGCGCCCGTGAACAGGATCGTGCCGTGCCCGCGCGGTACCATCACCCGCGCGGCCTCGCGGCCCATGAGGAAGCCGCTGAACGCCGCCATCTCCCAGACCTTGAAATAGACACGGCTGGTGGTTTCGCGGATCGGAAAGCGGACATTGGCGCCGATATTGTGGACCGCGACCTCGATCGGCCCCACGTCGCGCTCTATCTCGTCGACCAGCGCAATCATTGCCTCTTCCTTGCGGGCATCGGACCCGAACGCCCGCGCCTTGCCGCCATCCGCCGCGATCTGACGCACCAACGGTTCGAGCTTGTCGGCGTGGCGCCGCGTGACGCAGGCGGTGAAGCCCTCCCGGGCGAAGCGCCGCGCGATGGCGCCGCCGGTCGCGTCGCCGGCGCCGATCACCAAGGCTACTTTCGGATCCGGCATTGCTTGTCCTTGTCGAGGAATGTCGCCACCCAATACACTAGCCGGAACCAGCAATGGGGCCTAGACGCGATGAAATTCGGTATTTTTTCCAACGGACTTCGGCACAACAAGGTTGCCGCGGACAGTTATGACGAGGATTTGGCCGAGATCGTCGCGGCCGACCGGCTCGGTTACCACGAGGCTTGGGTCAGCGAGCATATGGGGTCGTGGCTTCCGGACGCGGTGCCGCTGGCGGAGTTGATGATCGCCAAGGCGGCGGGCGTGACGTCCCGGATCAAGCTCGGCCCCGCCGTGCGGCTGTCGCCATTGTTTCATCCGCTCGATCTCGCCGTCAGTGCCGCGATGTGCGACCACCTGTTGCGCGGCCGCTACCTCTTCGGCTTCGGCTCCGGCGTGCCGTTCGTGCGTAACATGGAGCGGCGCGGCCTGACCAACGATATGCGCCATCCGATGATGATGGAATCGATCGAGTTCGTGCTGAAGGCATGGACGGCGACCGAGCCGTTCGACTGGCACGGCAAATATTGGCAAGGGACGGGCGTCATCATCACGCCACGCTGCTATCAGGCGCCGCATCCGCCGGTCGCGGTCGCGACCGGTCAGCCGGCGCTGATCCGGATGGCGGCGGAGCGGGGCTGGACCATGATCATTCCGCAATTCGACGCGCCCGATGCGATCGCGGCGAAAGCCAAGTCTTATCTCGACGCCGCGGCGGAAACGGGCGGCAAGGGCGGCCGCGCCCAACTTACCGTGGCGCGTCACGTCTTCGTCGCGGACAGCATCGCCGAGGCGCGCCGGACGCTGCGCGATGACGTGCAGAAGCGCGATCGAGGAGTGGAAGCGCGTCAATCCCGAGCGGTTCAAAGGCTATCTGCCGCCCGGCGTCAGCGCGGCTGACCTGACCTTCGATCGGGCCTTCGATACCGGCCTGTTCATCGGCGGCGATCCCGATACCGTGTTCGCACAGCTTCGCGAGGTGTACGAACGATCCGGCGGCTTCGGCACGCTTCTCTTGGTGATGGGTAAAGACTGGGCCAGCGGCGAGGCGCGCGAACGGTCCATGGCCTCGTTCATGCGCGCGGTGGCGCCGCGCCTCGAAACGCTTCACTGATTGGCGGCTTCGAACCGGCTCAGCTCGGCCTCGAGCTTCCATTGCAGCCGCGCCTTCTCGCTTTTCGCCAGAAACGCGGCGCACGGCGCGCTCGGCGAAGCCGCTCCGATATCGTCGTTGGCGCAAGCCTCGGCCGGAACGAAATGATCGACGTCGCGCCACAGATTGCCGCCGGGCACGAAGCCGTATGCGATGGCGTTGCGTGACAGCGTGACGAGCTGCTTGAAGCTCAGGTGATATTCCTGCGTGGCGCGGACATATTCGTGCGTCAGGTCGATGCGCTCGACGCCCTCGTCGTCGGTCGAGAGCGCAACCGGCACGCCCGCCACCCAATAGGTCATGAACGGATGGGCGGCGCCGGTGACGCCAAGAATTTGCGCGTTGCTGGTCAGGTTGATCTCGACCAGGACGTGGCGCACCGCCATCGTGGCCATCAACTGCGCCCAATCGTCCTCGTGTTCGATATCGACGCCGTGGCCGATGCGCCGCGCGCCGGCCGTCTCGACCGCCTCGCGGATGTGGAAGCGCAAATCTTCGGGCCGTACACGACGCAAGCCGCCCCGATGCCCCGCTGCCAATTCCCCCGCATGGAGCGACATCGGGACCCGCTGATCGACGTGGTGCAGGTAGCTGAACATCCGCATGTGAAGCGAATAATCGTGCAGGCTGGTCGGATCGTCCTCCGGCCCGACGATATTCAGCCCGACAAAGCGCGGGTCCGTCTCGACCAAGCGGAAGGCGAGCACATCCTGCGCAAAGACCTGAACCGGCGGAAAGACCCGGATAATCTGGGCGAGATAGCGCACGGTGACACCGCATCCGGGCTCCCGTTTCGCGGGCTCGTCGCAGTGGAGCAGGGCGCGGGCGTGGGCCTCGCGCCGGTTCATTTCGGCGCGGACCTGGGCGACGATCTTGTCGATGCCGGCGCGAACGATCTTGGCGTGCAGTTCGACGAGATTGGGGTCCCAGCCGACTTTCTTGCCGAGCTTGCGCGCGGCGGGCATGCCCGGCGACCACATCAGTTCGAGATAGACGATGTGATCCCGCGCCGCTTGCTGAAGCGCCTCGGCGAGCATGTCGCCTTCGCGCTCGGTCTCGGCGGCGGCGAACTTGTCGAAGGTGGCGAAGAAATGATCATGGCCGGTCTCGCCGTCGCCTCGAAAATCCTTCATCGACAGCGCGGCCACGAGCGCGTCATAGAGCGGCCGATCGTTCCGCACCGCGCCGGCCGGGACGAGGTCCTTCCGACAGGGTCCCTTGGCCAGCGCGAGTTCTTTCTTGTCGATGCACAGACCGTCCGCAACCGCCCAGCGGATGAAGCTCTCGGCGTAGATCGCGCCGGAGAGATGGTTGTGCAGGTCCGCGCCCTTCGGGAAGGTCCGCAGGAACGTTTCAAGCTGCGCTGGATCGTTGCGGATACTATTGAGGCGCCGGGCGGCGCCCGCCGACGGATCGGTCAGCGTCGTGCTGCAGGCCGCAAGCGCGCCAAGCAGCAGCGCCGCGAGCAGGCCAAGACGGCTTAGGAGCCGGCCCCGCGGCGCGCCGCCGTGGCGGTTATTCCTCCCGACGGCGCGTTCCTGCGCCATTTTTCAAGCATCCTCCATAGCGTTGCCAGAATGGTTATGCCGATTCCAATGGCCATGACAATCCATCCCGGCCGCAATCCGGCGGCAAGGCTGAAATTCGCTTGCCAGACACGTCCAGCGCGCACGCCCGTGAAAATCGCGTAGTACCCATATTCGCCGAGCGCCGTCAGGACGCCGACGCCGATGCTCAACAACGCCAGCACCCACAGCGAACTCGCCCGCGGCACGCCGAGCCAATGAGCCAGCAAGCGATAGATCAGCAGCCAGCCGATGATCCCGGCGAACCAAGTCGGCTCGAACACGTTGAGCTTGACCTGGATGAAGTAATGAACCGTGCCGACGATGGCCGCGAGATAGACGATGCGGTGCAAGGTCTGCCAGTTGCGGCGCAGGCGTCGCATCATGCCGTCGGTCGAGGTCGCCGCCAGCGCAAGCAGCATCAGGAGCGTGCAGAAACCGAGGGTTAGATAGAAGCGCTTGGCGATTTCCGCCGCCACGGTTCCGAGCGCGTATTTCTCGTCGACGATATAGAACGAAAAGTGGATCACGATGTAGCTGCAGGCGGCGACGCCGATCATGCGGCGCAACAGCACGATCCGCGGCCGGTTGAAGATCTGCCGGAACGGCGTGATCGCCAATGTGATCGCGAGAAGGCGGATGCCCCACAAACCGGTCTCGTGGATTGTTTCGGTGATCGGCCGCGCGCCGAGCTTATCCGTCTCGAACCAATAGAGCGTGATCAGACCCGGGACGAACAGCGCGGCGAACACCGGTGCTTTGAGGGACGAAAAATGGCCCGAATAGTCGAGCCAGGGCAGTCTCTTATGAAAAGGGCGCGTCGCCATCGCGGATTAAGATGAGGCGGTTCCGGTCACGGCGCAATGTTCGCCTGTTCAAATGCTGGCGAGCGCGCCGTGAGGTCGCTAGGATCGGCCCAAAGAACGGGCGGGAGGACACAATGGGACGGATCGCGGCATTCGGTGTTGCGGCGCTTCTGACGCTTGCCGGCATCGCGGCCGCGGCGGCGCAAAGCCCGGACCGGCTGGTGATCGCGACCGGCGCCGAACCGGATTCGATCGACATCACCGCGGGGTTCTTCCCGCCGATCAACTACGTCATCCTGCGCAATATCGACGAGGCGCTGTGGGACTATAACGAGGACGGCACGATCCGCCAGACGGTCGCGACCTGGGACTACAGCGCCGACAAGAAGACTCTGGTGTTCCATCTCAAGCACGGGGTGAAGTTCCATTCCGGCGACGAACTCGTGGCCGACGACGTCGTGTTCGGCTTCCAGCGGCTGATGGCGAAGACGCGCCCGTTCGCGCGCCACGGCAAGCATGTCGGCAAGATCAC
Organism: uncultured Alphaproteobacteria bacterium; assembly: GCA_963851285.1. Lineage (GTDB taxonomy): Bacteria > Pseudomonadota > Alphaproteobacteria > ATCC43930 > CGMCC-115725 > JAATGI01. The sequence continues at coordinate 191,518 of CAWKOL010000019.1, read as the reverse complement.
GGCGGTCGACCGCTACACGGTGCGGCTCGACTTTAACGAGCCGGACGTCAATTTCTTCGACGGCACCAGCCTGTTTCCCGCCTCCAAGGCCTGGTACGACCGGGTCGGCGAAAGGGAGTTCGCCGCCCATCCCAACGGCATCGGGCCGTACGAATTCGTCGCCTACAAGCCGGCGGCCTATTTCGACCTCAAGGCGTTTCCCGGCTATTACGGCAAGCAGCCGCACTACAAGAACGTGCGCTTCGAGATTGTGAAGGACGGGGAGACGCGCGTCGCCAAGCTGCGCGCCGGCGAGGCCGACATGATCATGGACACGCCGTTCCCGCAGGTCGAGAAGCTGACGAACGACGGTTTCCGCATCGTCAAGCTGCCGGCCAATCCGACGGTGAGCATCGAGTTCGATTTGTTGAACCAGAACGCGCCGTGGCATGACCGGCGGGTGCGCCTCGCGATCGCGCACGCGGTCGACGGCGACGCGATCGTGAAGGGTCTGTTCCACGGCGTGCCGGAGCGCCATCCGCGCCTCGCGCCCGGCGAGTTCGGTTACGATCCGAGCCTGCACAACTATCGGTACGATCCGGCGCTGGCGAAAAAACTGCTGGCCGAGGCCGGCTATCCCAACGGCTTCAAGATGCCGCTCTATTCCGCCGGCGGAAATTTCTACGGCTTCCCCGAGACCACCGAGGCGGTGATCCTCTATCTGAAGCAAGTCGGCATCGAAGCGAAAGTGATGCAGATCGAAGGTTCCAACGGCTTTGAGTTCATCCGCAAGGTTCAGAACAATCCAAGCATCGAGCTGGTGGCGATTTCCGGCATGCCAGTGGCGAATTCCGGCCTGCCGTCGCTCGACGCGCTGACCTTGTCGTATTTCTCGAAATCACCCTACGTGCTCTACAAATTTCCGGAAATCGACGGCGGCATCCCGGCGGCACTCGGCGAACTCGACGACGCCAAGCGCGCCGCGATGATCAAGAAGATGGAGCGATTCCTCTACGACCAGGTGGCGTCGATATCGCTGTGGGACGGCATGTCGGTGTTCGCCATGAAAAAGAGCGTCCGCTACCAGCCGATCGAGCACCGCATGCCGTTCGTCACGCTGGAGAACGTGACGACGAGCAAATAGCGGCGCCCTAATGCTTGGCGGCGCGCTTCGGCTTCGGCGGCACGATCAGAACGCGATCGACGCGGCGGCCGTCCATGACCACGACCTCGAAGCGGTAGCCCGCGACCGTCGTCTTATCGCCCACCTTCGGGATGCGGTTGACGCGCGACATGACGAAGCCGCCGAGCGTGTGGAAGTCGCCTTCGCCCTCGCCGGGTAGGGCGGTCAGGCCGATCGTGTCGCGCACCGTGTCGATCGGCACCATGCCGTCGATCAGCCAGGACCCGTCGTCGCGCTTCACTACGGACGGGTTGCCCGGTTCTTCCGGCGACGCGATGTCGCCGACGAGCGACGTCATGATGTCGTGGAGCGTGAGGATACCCTCGAGCTCGCCATACTCGTCCACAACCAGCGCCATCGGCTCGCCCGACGCCTTGAATATTTCGAGCGCGCGCAAGGCCGTAACGGTCGCCGGCACGAACAGCGGCGGGCGCAGCACGGCGCGCAGATCGAACGGCTTGCCGCTCAGCGCGGCACCGAGAAGCTTCTTGCCTTCGACGATAGCGACAACTTGCGGGGGTGTACCTTCCATCACGGGAAAGCGGGAATAGGCGCTGGCGACGATCTTGCGCCGGTTCTCGGCGTCGCTGTCGCCGAGGTCGAGGAATTCGACTTGGGTACGCGGCGTCATGACGGCGTTGACCGGCCGGTCGTCGAGCCGCAGCGCCATCTGGACGATCGCGGTCTCGGTGCGTTCGAAATGACCCAGGGCCGCGCCTTCGCGCAGCATGATCGAAATTTCTTCGTCGGTGATGGCCTGCGGCTCGTTGGTCCGCAGCGGTATCAGGCTCAGCACCGCGGAACTCGATCGTTCCAGGATCCATTCCGCCGGCCGGGCCATGCGGGATGCAAGGCTGATGACGCGCGACAACGCGGCGGCGATCGCCTCGGGCCGGCTCAGCGCGATCCGTTTCGGCACCAATTCGCCGAAGATCAAGGTCAGATAGGAAATGACGACGACCACGGCGACGAAGCTGATCGCGGTCGCGTTACGCGCCGCCCAGCCGCCCTCGTTCACCAGCCACCGGTTCACGATATCGGCCAAGGTCGCGCCGCCGAGCACGCTTGCCAGCACGTTGATGGCGGTGATGCCGATCTGCACTGTCGAGAGGAAGCGGGCGGCGTTATGCTTCAGGTCGAGCGCGATCCGGGCGCCCTCGCGTCCGCTATCGGCGGCCTGCTGCAGCCGCGCCTTGCGTGCCGAAATGATCGCCATCTCCGCCATGGAAAAGAATCCATTGAGCAGGATGAGCAACAGGATGATGACGATCTTGACCCACGGCATGCGGCTAAAGGTCCCCCGCCGACTAGCATAGCGAAATGAAAAGCCGCCCGGAACGGGCGGCTTTGGTTAGGAGCGCGCGCCGATCAACTTGCCAGGGCGCGCCGGGCCTCGACACGTCCGGCAGCCGCATGTATCGGGGCATTTGCCGGCAAAGGGGAGCCATCGTCGGAGCTGGCGGCTAAGGCACGGCGCTCAACCGTCATCTGACCGATCAGCCTGTCGATATGGTAGTGCTGCGCGCACTTGACGGCGTAAAGCCGTAGCAGCGATAGCCTCGGCCGTCGCCGCAGCACGTTCCACATGCGCCGTTGGTAGGCGCTACGCAGCGAGGGATCGGGAACGGTGCGCATCAACTGGACGAGAATGTATCCGGTTTCCAACGCGCTCCATGCGACCTTCATCACGCGCCGCCGGAAATCGTGCCGGAAATACAGCTCTTCGCCCAGGGGCAGCCGCGGCTTGCCGTGGAGATAAACGGCGTCCAGACGATCGAAAAAGGCATTGGGTTGGTAGATGGCGCGCATAAGCTCGAGATAGCCGTCGCATAGGACGTCTCGGTTTAGGCGGGCCGGAACGACATTCGTGCTGATGGTCCCGAAATTCGCGAGTTCGCCGCTGTTGTCGAGGCGGCCCTCGCGTCCCAACCGGGCGAATAGCGGGGTCTTCGGAATCGCGACCAGAATGTTGACCATCGCCAACGTAATTCGGGATTCGCGAATGAAGCGCCGCTGCCGGTCGAATATGGTCTCGTCGTCGGCGTCAAAGCCGACGATCATGCCACACCACAGGTCCAGGCCCTTGTCCTGGATGTGATGAACCTTATCCAGGAGCGAGCCGTGCCGATCCGACAGATTCTGAATCTTGCGGGTCTCGCGCAGCGCGGCCTCGTCGGGCGATTCGATGCCGACGAAAAGCTCGTCGAAATTCGCCTCGACCATTAAATCCAGCAGCTCGTCGTCCTCCGCCAGATCGATTGATGCCTCGGTGGCGAATTTCAGGGGATAACCGCGCGCCCGCTGCCACGCGATGATGTCGCGCAGAATGACTTTGACCGCCTTCTTGTTGCCGATGAGATTGTCGTCGACGATGAACACGTAGCTCTTGCCGGCCGCGATACAGTTTTCCAATTCGGCGATGATCTGCGTGGAGGTCTTCATGCGCGGGCGACGGCCGAAGACCACGATGATATCGCAAAACTCGCACATGAAGGGGCAGCCGCGCGAGATTTGCACGGTGCCATAAACATACTTGTGCATGGGCAGCAGATCGAGCCGCGGCGGCGGCAGGGTGGTCATATCGGTCTTGTCCGCCTGCTCATAGCGCTGCTGATGACGGCCCTCCGACCATTCTTCGAGGAACCGCGGCCACGTCTCCTCGGCCTCGCCGACAAAGACGACGTCGCAGAGATCGGTGAAATCCTCGGGATAGACGGTGACCCACGGTCCGCCGACCGCGACGAACACGCCCCGCGCCTTGAGCTCGGCCAGGATCTCGCGCATCCGCACGCGCTGCACGTTCATGCCGGTGAGGCCGACGATATCGGCGCGGGCGCAGCGTGCGAAATCGATCTCCTCGACGTTCTCGTCGATGATCGTGATGTCGTGCCCGGACGGCGTGAGGGCCGCGATCAGCGGTAGATTGATCAGGGGAAGCAACGCCTCGCCGCGAAAGATCGGCAGGGCATAATTCATTCCCCAATACGAGGGTCGAAACCGCGGATTGATTAGAAGAATATCGGCCAAAGCCAATCCCCTCGGTTTACGAGGCGATCAATCTAACGCCGAACCCCGCTCCCTCATAGTCCTCCGGACTGGGCCAAGCTAGAACTCATCGCGAATAGAATTCGATGACGAGATTCGGCTCCATCCGCACGGGGTAAGGCACGTCGGCGAGCTTCGGCGCGCGCACGAACCCGCCCTTCATCTGGTCGTGATTGGCCTGGAGATAATCGGGCACGTCGCGCTCGGACGACTTGGTCGCTTCGAGCACTAGCGCCATGGTCTTGCTCTTGTTGCGGACCTCGATCTGGTCGCCGTCCTTCAGCAGGTAGGAGCCGATATTGACGCGCTTGCCGTTGACCTGGATGTGGCCGTGATTGACGAACTGCCGGGCCGAGAACACCGTCGGCGCGAATTTCAGCCGGTACACCACCGTCTCGAGGCGGCGCTCCAACAGTTCGATCAGATTCTCGCCGTTGTCGCCGCGGCGCCGCATCGCCTCGTCATAGAAGCGGCGGAACTGACGCTCGCCGATATTGCCGTAATAGCCCTTGAGCTTCTGCTTCGCCATCAGCTGGGTGCCGAAGTCCGACGGCTTCTTGCGCCGCTGGCCATGCTGGCCGGGCCCGTATTCCCGCTTGTTGAGCGGGCTTTTGCTGCCGGCCCCAGAGATTGACGCCGAGGCGCCGATTTATCTTGTACTTCGATTCCGCACGTTTGCTCATGATTGATCCGTTTCAGATGTTATTTTTGGCCCGATAGTTCACACCCGTCAGGGGGACGGGGCATTTCTGCCCACTTTCTCGGGAATGGGCGGCGACTATAACGGCCAAAATACCCGTGTCAACGCACGTCGCCGCGTTTTTCCCGCGCCCCGAGAAACGCCGTGATGACGCCGTGGAGCGTGCGCAATTCCTGCTCGGTGCATTCGGCGCGCTGAAACAGATTGCGCAGGTTGCGCACCATGCCCGGCCGCTTGTCGGCGGTGCGCAGGAAGCCGCTCTGGTCCAGCGCTTCCTCGAAATGGTCGAAAAAGCGGTGCAGCTCCTCCTTGGTCGCGGGCTCGGGAATGGCCGGCGACCAGTTCGTTCGGGCGGCGTCTCGTCGCCGGACTGGAACCATTCGTAGCCGATCAGCAGCACCGCCTGCGCCAGATTGAGCGACGAAAACGCGGGGTTGAGCGGCACGCGGATGACGCGATCGCCGAGCGCGATGGCGTCGTTGAACAGGCCGGTGCGCTCCGGCCCGAACAGGATGCCGCAGGCGTTTGCCCGTCGGCCATCGCACGCGCGCATCTCGGCGGCGGCGGCGCGCGGCGTCAGCACGCGCTTCACCATGTAGCGGTCGCGCGCCGTCGTGACATAGACATGGTTCAGGTCGGCGATCGCGTCCTCGGCCGTGCCATAGAGCCGCGCCTGGTCCAGCACCGTGTCGGCGCCGCTTGCCGCCGCGACCGCCTTGTCGTTGGGCCAGCCGTCGCGCGGCTTGACCAGGCGCAGATCGGTCAGGCCGCAATTGAACATGGCGCGGGCCGCGGTGCCGATATTCTCGCCGAGCTGCGGCTCGACCAGAATAATCGCCGGGCCGCCGCTCTGGGCCTCGCGGCTTTGATTGGTGCCGGCCACCGCTAGCCCCGGCGGCCCGACCGCCACAGCTTGTAGGTGATGCTGTCGTGCAGCGCGTTGTACGACGCGTTGATGATGTCGGGCGAGACGCCGACCGTCGACCAGCTCTCGTGCTTGTCGCTGGTTTCGATCATCACGCGCGTCACGGCCTTGGTGCCGGCCTGCGGCGTCAGGATACGGACCTTGTAGTCGGTGAGCTTGATGTCCTCGAGCTCGGGATAGACGGGGATCAGCGCCTTGCGCAGCGCGGTGTTGAGCGCGTCGACCGGTCCGTCGTGGCTTTCCGCGACTTCGAGGAACGGCTGACCGTTGACGATGCCGTTGACGGTCGCTTCCGACACGGTGATCAGCTCGGCGCGCGCGTTCCAGCGCCGCTCGTCCATGACGCGATAGCGCTGCACGCGGAAATAGTCCGGCACGCGTTTCGATCATGCGCCGCGCCAGCAATTCGAAGCTTGCCTCCGCGCCGTCATAGGCATAGCCGTTGAACTCGCGCTCCTTCACCTCGTCGAGGAGCTGGCCGAGCTTCGGATGTTTCGGATCAACCTCGATCCCGGCATCGCGCAGCCGCGACAGGATGTTCGAGCGTCCCGCCTGATCCGACACCAGGATGTGTCGCTGATTGCCGACTTTTTCGGGCGGCACATGCTCGTAGGTGCGCGGGTCTTTCTCCACCGCCGAGACATGCAGCCCGCCCTTATGGGCGAACGCGGCGTCGCCGACATAGGCGGCATGACGATTGGGCGCGCGGTTCAGCAATTCGTCGAGCAGCCGTGAAACATGCGTGATCTGATGCAGCGCGTCGGGCGCGATGCCGGTCTCGAACCGGGTCGCGTAATCGTCCTTCAGCATCAAGGTCGGGATCAGCGACACGAGATTGGCGTTGCCGCAGCGCTCGCCCAGCCCGTTCAGCGTGCCCTGCACCTGACGGGCGCCGGCGCGGATGGCGGCCAGTGTGTTGGCGACGGCGTTCTCGGTGTCGTTATGGGCGTGGATGCCGATGCGGTCGCCGGGTATGCGCTTCGCGACCTCGCCGACGATGTGTTCGACTTCGTGGGGTAGGGTGCCGCCATTGGTGTCGCACAGCACGACCCAGCGCGCGCCGGCCTCGAGCGCCGTCGTGATACACGCCAGCGTGAATTGTCGATTGGCCTTGTAGCCGTCGAAGAAATGCTCGGCGTCGAACAACGCTTCGCCTTGCTTTGTCGCGGCGGCGATCGATTCCTTGATCAGCGCCAGGTTTTCGTCGAGCGAAATGCCGAGCGCAACATCGACATGAAAATCCCAACTCTTGCCGACAAGGCAGCTTGCCGGCGCACGCGCGCCCAGCACCGCGGCAAGACCCGGATCGTTGGCGGTGCTGCGGCCCGACCGCTTGGTCATGCCGAACGCGACTAGCTTGGCGTGCGTCAGCGCCGGCGGGTCGGCGAAGAAGGCGGTGTCGGTCGGATTGGCGCCCGGCCAGCCGCCTTCGACATAGTCGATGCCGATGCCATCGAGCGCCGCCGCGATCTGGCGCTTGTCGTGGACGGAAAAATCGACGCCTTGCGTCTGCGCGCCGTCGCGCAGCGTGGTGTCGAAGAGATAAAGACGTTCGCGGGCCATGGTCATTCTGCTTCCTGTGCCGCCCGATCGCGGCCCGGGATGGTTTGGCCGCTGCTACCGGACGTTGGTGTGGTGCTCCCAACGCGATTCACGCCCGGCCTCCGTGGAGACCGGGCGGCAAATTCGCAGAATCGACCGTACGCGCGCCATGGCGGCGAGAGTAAGTATCGGCCGGAATCCTGTCAACTTGGGAGGCTCAGCGAACAATTTGGATCGTCACCCCCGGGCTTGACCCGGGGTCCATCGCCGCGCGTTGGCGCGGGATAAGAATTTTATTGCTCGCGGACGCTCGTCCGATGGATTCCCGCGTTCGCGGGAATGACGTGTTTATTGGGATCGACCGGCCAGACCTAAACCGCGCGGCGCCATTCCGTTTTGCCGCCCGGCTTATCCTCCAAAAGGATGCCGCGGATCGCCAGTTCGGTGCGGATGCGGTCGGCCTCGGCGAAGTCCTTGGCCTTGCGCGCCGCGAGGCGCTGTTGGATCAGCGTCTCGATCTCGGCCGCTTCGTCGCCGGCACCTTTGAGCCAGGTCTCGGGATTTTGCTGGAACAGTCCCAAAATGCCGCCGGCGGCCAAGACTTGACCTTTGAACCGCAGCTTTTCGTGCCGGTCCGTCGCTTGGTTGAGCGCGCCCAGGATCGCGTGCAGCGCCGTGAGGGCGAGCGGCGTGTTGAGGTCATCGTCCAGCGCTTGCTGCACCGTGGCCGGAAATACATTGTCCGGAGCCTTGAACTCCTCCACGTCGCGCAGCGCCAGATAGAACCGGTCGAGCGCGTGCTTGGCCTGGTCGAGCCGGTCGCCGGTCCAGTCCAGCGGATCGCGGTAGTGGCTCATCAGCATGGCGTAGCGCGCGGCTTCGCCCGGCGCGTCCGCCAGCACATCGCGGATGGTGCGGAAATTGCCGGCCGATTTCGCCATCTTCTCGCCGTCGACGGTGACGAAGCCGTTATGCAGCCAATAGCGCGCGAACGGCTTGCCGCCGTGGGCGCAGGTGCTTTGCGCGATTTCGTTCTCGTGGTGCGGAAAGATCAAATCGAGCCCACCGCCATGAATGTCGAAACTCTCGCCGAGATGCGCCTCGCTCATCGCCGAACATTCGATATGCCAGCCGGGCCGCCCGCGCCCCCACGGCGAATCCCAACCGGGGAGGTCGGGCGGCGACGGCTTCCACAGCACGAAGTCCGCCGGGTCTTTCTTGTAGGGCGCGACCTCGACCCGCGCGCCGGCGATCATCTCGTCCCGCGAGCGGCCGGACAGGGTGCCGTAATTCGGGTCGCTGGCGACGCTGAACAAGACGTGCCCTTCGGCACGATAGGCATGGCCCGACGCGATCAGCGTCTCGATCATCGCGACGATCGGGTCGATATGCTCCGTCGCGCGCGGCTCGACCGTCGGCAGCAAGCAGAGCAGGGCCGCGACGTCTTCGTGAAACGCCTTGGCGGTGCGGTCGGTCAGGTCGCGGATGCTCTCGCCGTTCGCCTTGGCGGCGGCGTTGATCTTGTCGTCGATGTCGGTGATGTTGCGGACATAGCGCACGTGACGCTCGCCGTAGCGATGGCGCAACAGCCGGAACAGCACGTCGAACACGATCACCGGCCGCGCGTTGCCGATATGGGCGAAGTCGTACACGGTAGGGCCGCAGACATACATGCGGACATTCGCCGGATCGATCGGCTCGAATATTTCCTTGCGGCGCGTCGCCGTGTTGTAGAGCCGCAACGGCATCGCGCTTACGCCGTTTTGCCGGCGGCGACGATGGTCGCTTCGTGGCGTACCGGAAAGTTCACCGAATTGGCGACGAAGCATTCGTCATGCGCCTGTTCATGCGCCGTCATCGCGCGCGCCTCGTCGATCAGTTGGGTGATTGTGACGCGCGGCCGCAGCACCACCTCGGTGAAGCGCATGCGCTTGTCCTTGATCGCCATCGTGCCTTCGGCCTGGTCTTCGTAAGCGGTGACGACGATGCCGATCCGTGCGCACACCGCGAGATAGCTCAACATGTGACAGGTCGCGAGCGACACGACCAGCATATCCTCCGGGTTATAGAGTTGGGCGTCGCCTTTGAACGCGGCGTCGGCCGACGCGCGGAATTTCGGCTTGCCTGGAATTGCGACGCCGTATTCGCGCGAATAGGTGTTGTAGTCGCGCGTCTCGCCGGACCAGGAAATCGTCGCCCGGTATGAATGGGTATGCGCCATGAGGGGAAGATCGGGGTGCACTGGCCCAATTGTCAATTGGCGAACCGCCGCATGTTGACAAGTGACAATTGTCAATTTACGATTGACGTCAATGATCCGGCGGTTTCGCCACCGTGGCCTCAGGCGACTCTATGAGGGCGGAGATAGGCGCGGCATCAATGCCGATCATGCCGACAAGATCGCGCGAATTCTTCAGCGTCTCGACCGGGCGTCGCGACCGGATCACCTGGATATTCCGGGATTTCGGCTGCATCCGCTCAAAGGCGATCTTGGCGGGTATTGGAGTGTGACCGTTAGTGCGAACTGGCGAATTATTTTCCGGTTCGAGGATAGTGACGCGACGGACGTCGATTTGGTCGATTACCACTGAGAGGACCGCGAACATGGCGATGAAAAACCCACCGCATCCGGGACAATCCGTTCGCCAAGATTGCCTGGAGCCGCTCGGCCTCACCGTCACCGCAGGCGCGAGGGCGCTGGGTGTTAGCCGGCAGACGTTGAACAATCTCCTCAACGGCAAAAGCGGCGTTTCACCCGAAATGGCCGTGCGGCTCGACAAGGCGTTTGGCGGCGGCGCCGAGACATGGCTCGGCATTCAGCTCGACTACGATCTGGCGCAGGTTCGGAAAAATGAAGACCGCATCGCGGTCAAGCGCGTTCGCCACGCGGCATAGTTTCTACGCCTTGGCGTAGGAGTCCCTCAGGCCGACGGTGCGGTTGAACACGGGTGCGCCGGGCGTCGAGGTCGCATCGCGGCAAAAATAGCCCTGGCGCTCGAACTGGATCGCGTGCTCGGAATTGGACTGAGCCAGCGCCGGCTCGATCCGCGCGTCGCTCAAAATGTCGAGCGAGTTGGGGTTGAGGTCGGCGAAGACGTCGCCGGCGGCGCCGGGATCGGGGCGGGTGAAGAGCTGATTGTAGAGCCGGATTTCGGCGGGCAGGGCCTTGCGCGGCCGACACCCAATGGATCGTCGCCTTGACCTTGCGGCCGTCGGGCGCGTTGCCGCCGCGGGTCGCCGGATCGTAGGTGCAGTGCAGCTCGATGACATTGTCGGCCGTGTCCTTCACCACCTCGCGGCAGGTGATGAAATAGGCATAGCGCAGCCGCACCTCGGCGCCCGGCGAGAGGCGGAAGAATTTCTTCGGCGGGTTCTCCATGAAGTCGTCGCGCTCGATATAGAGTTCGCGGCCGAACGGGATTTTGCGCGACCCTTGCGACGGATCGTCGGGATGGTTGACAGCGTCGAGTTCCTCGCCTGGCCCGTCGTAATTCTCGATCGTGACCTTGAGCGGACGCAGCACCGCCATGCGGCGCGGCGCGACCTTGTTCAAGTGTTCGCGCACCGCGAAGTCGAACATGGCGATGTCGACGACGGAGTTTGCGCGCGCGACGCCGACGCGGCGCACGAAATCGCGAATCGCCTCGGGCGGCACGCCGCGGCGGCGCAGGCCGGCGAGCGTCGGCATGCGAGGGTCGTCCCAGCCGGTGACATGCCTGTCGCGCACCAGCGTGGTCAGAACGCGCTTCGACAGCACCGTGTAGCCGATATTGAGCCGCGCGAATTCGTACTGATGCGGATGCGACGGCACGGGCAAGTGCGCGATCAGCCAATCGTATAGTGGGCGATGATCCTCGAATTCGAGCGTGCAGATCGAATGGGTGACCCCTTCGATCGCGTCGGACTGGCCGTGCGCGAAATCGTAGGTCGGATAAATGTACCACTTGGCGCCGGTGCGCGGGTGCTCGGCATGGAGAATGCGGTACAGCACTGGGTCGCGAAGATTGATGTTGCCGGAACCCATGTCGATCTTGGCGCGCAGTGTCCGCGCCCCGTTCGGGAATTCGCCCGCGCGCATGCCGCGGAACAGGTCGAGATTTTCGTCGACGGTCCGGCCGCGATAGGGGCTGTTGCGGCCGGGCTCGGTCAGCGTGCCGCGCGTCTCGCGAATTTGTTCCGCCGTCTGGTCGTCGACGTAAGCATGGCCGGCGCGGATCAGATGTTCAGCCCATTCATAGAGCTGTTCGAAATAATCCGACGCGTAATGGAGATTCGACCCCCAATCGTAGCCGAGCCAGCGCACGTCGCGCATGATGGCGTCGATATATTCCTGTTCTTCCTTCGCCGGGTTGGTGTCGTCGAAGCGCAGCGCGCAGCGTCCGCCATATTCCTGCGCGATGCCGAAATTGAGGCAGATCGACTTGGCGTGGCCGATATGGAGATAGCCGTTCGGTTCGGGCGGAAAGCGCGTGACGACATCCGACACGCGTCCGGCGGCCCGGTCGGCGTCGACGATGTCGCGGATAAAGTCCCGCCCGGCTTCGGTTGCCGAATTTGGTTCAGGCATGGAAATTCGCGATCATGTTAATCCTGATAACCGGCTTCTCTGGCGTGCCGTATCGCCAGGACCACGACCGCACGGCCATCATAACGATAAAGTGAAACATAGCTATAAGCGCCGAACGGGATGATCCACTCGCGAAATTCCGGTGGCAAGTCTTCGACCGGCCTACCGATTTCGGGATGAGCCCGGAGCGCTCTCATGCTCTGGCGAATGATACCCGTCGCACGGCGCGCAGCATCCCGATTTTTCGAGGCGAGAAAGCGGTGCAAGCGATCGAGGTCGCGTAATGACCGCGGCGTCCATAACAGTTCCGCCACGGCTCAGACGTGCGGCGACGGCGGCTCTGCGTCCTCACCGGCTTCGAGCCGCGCCAGCCACGCATCGGTTTCATCGGCGGTTACATGAAGGCCGGTCGCTTGATATTCCGCCCACGCCGCGAGCGCCTCTTGGCGGAACTGCTCCCGCTTCTCCTCGCGTTCGACATATTGCTGGATCGCCTCCCGCATGAGCCAATGGGTCGACCGGCGCCGCTTGCCGGCGAGTTCTTGCAGTCGGGACTTCGTTGAATCGTCCAGCTTGAGGCTCGTCGTCGCTGCGGTCGTCATTAGTGTTCCTTGGTGTTACCATGCGCTAATGTAGTCGCTTTCTGCATATGATTCAACGCCCTGGCGATCTAGGTCGCGACCGGCGTCGGGGCGCGCGGGGTTTCGCCCGGCTCGTCGATCGCCGTGGCGCGCGGCAGCCGGTCCTGGAAACGCGTTGGTGATCGGATAGCGGCGGTCGCGGCCGAAGGCGCGGCGCGTGATCTTCACGCCCGGCGGCGCCTGGCGGCGCTTGTATTCGGCGCGGTCGAGCATGCGCCAAACGCGCCGCACGGTCGCTTCGTCATGGCCGCGCGCCACGATCTCCTCGACCGGCATCTCGCGCTCGATCGAGGCATTCGAGGATATCGTCGAGCTTGTCGTAGGGCGGCAGCGTGTCCTGGTCGGTCTGGTTGGCCTTGAGCTCGGCGGTCGGCGGCTTGGTGATGACGCGGTCGGGCATGACGCGGCCCTTCGGCCCGAGCAGACCCTCCGGCCAATGCGCGTTGCGCCAGCGCGACAGCGCGAACACCGTCATCTTGTAGACGTCCTTCAGCACCGCGAAGCCGCCGCACATATCGCCATAGAGCGTGGCATAGCCGACCGACATTTCCGACTTGTTGCCGGTCGACAGCACCATCCAGCCGAACTTGTTGCTGAGCGCCATCAGCGTGATGCCGCGCGCGCGGGATTGCAGGTTTTCCTCGGTGATGTCGCTTGTCGCGCCCGGCGAAGGACGGCGCCAGCATGCCGCCGAACGCGGCCACCGCCGGCTCGATATCGATGGTCCGGAGATCGACGCCGAGCAGCCGCGCCACCTCGGCGGCGTCGTCGAGGCTTGTCGCGCGAGGTGTAGCGCGACGGCATCATCACGCAATGGACCTTGTCGGCGCCGAGCGCATCGACGGCGACCGCCGCCGACAGCGCGGAATCGATGCCGCCCGAAAGGCCCAGCACCACGCCCGGAAACTTGTTCTTGCGGACATAATCGCCGAGGCCGAGCACCATGGCGCGATAGATCGCGGCCGGCTCTTCGGTCGGCGGCACCAGCGCGCCTTTTTCCGGCCGCCACGATCCGTCGGCGCCGCGCCGCCACTCGGTCTTGACCAGCGCCTCGCGCCAATCCGGCGCCTGGACCTTGAGGTCGCAATCGGCGTCGAGCACGAACGACGCGCCGTCGAACACCAGCTCGTCCTGGCCGCAGACCTGGTTGACGTAGGCGAGGGGCAGGCCGGCTCTCGGTCACGCGCATCACCGCGAGCTGAACGCGCTCGTCGCGCTTGTCGCGCTCATAGGGCGAGCCGTTGATGACCAGCAGCATCTCGGCGCCGCTTTCGGCGAGGCCCTCGGTCGCGTCCTGCGTCCACATGTCCTCGCAGATCATCAGCCCGATGCGCACGCCCTTCACCACGATCGGGCCGGGCACCGGGCCGGGCGCGAACACGCGCTTTTCGTCGAACACGCCGTAATTCGGCAGCTCATGCTTGAAGCGCAGCGCCGCGACCTTGCCGTCGTCGAGCACCGCCGCGGCGTTGTGGAGCTTGCCGTCCTGGCGCCACGGCGTGCCGACGATCACCGCCGGTCCCGGCCCCATCGTCCTGCGCGAAATGCATCACCGCCGCCTCGCAATCGGCGACGAAGGCGGGCTTCAGCACCAGATCCTCCGGCGGATAGCCGGCGACGAATAGTTCGGTCGAGACGATGAGGTCGGCGCCCATCTCCGCCGCTTCGTCGCGCGCGCGTCTTGAACTTGGCGAGGTTGCCGGCGATGTCGCCGACGGTCGGGTCGAGCTGCGCCAGCACGATGGTGAGGCGGTCGGTCATGGCGCCGCCGCTGCGTTCGCGCGGCGTTCCAGCAGGAACTCCCGGCCCATTTTCACCATCGGTTTGTCGTCGTACGCCACGATGTCCGCCGTCGCATAGGTCTCGGTCCAGTTCTCCGGCAGGTAGGAGCCGGTGCCGATCACGTCGATCGGCGCATTGGCCGCCGCCATCATATGGCATTTCGCCGGCGAAAAACCCGAGCTGGCGACGATTTTCACCCCTGCGAATCCCGCATCGTCCAGCGACCGGCGCAGATGCCAGATCGCGGCGGCGCTGACGCCGGTGCCGACCAGGTGGCGCAGATCGGCCTCGGAGCGATAGCCGCGGATCGATTGCGGCGCCGCCCGCGCCAGCACGTCGTAGGAGCGGTTGAGATCGAGCCCCTCGATATAGCGGCCGCCATGCGTGTCGCATGCGCAGCGACAATTGGCCCGCCGCCGCCAGATCGGGAAAGGCGCGCGCCACCGCCAGCGCGTCGCGTGATCTCCCGGCCGAAATAATCGATCAGCACCGTCATCGGCTCGTCCGGGAAGGTCTCGCGGAACATTTCGGCGGCGCGCAGCGTCGAGCCGGCATAGCCGATCAGCGCGTGAGGCATGGTGCCGCGGCCGCGCTCGTTGCCGAACCAGTGCGCGGTCGCGTCGCTGGCATTGGCGACGAAGCCGATGGCGCCAGCCTCGCGCTTCGCCGCCGCGGAGCCGACCGACGCGGCATAGGCCATCTGGTCCGCCATCTCGGCGCCGGCGCAGTGCCGTGCGTCCATGGCGAGGAACGCCGTCTTGGGCAGGTCGACGCACATCGCATAGGCGTTGTAGGCCGCGACGCAGGCCGGGCCGAGCTTCTGAAGATACAGCGTCTCGAGATCGACGAGATGATAGAGCGAGCCGGAGAGATAGATCATCGGCTCGCCTGCGCCGACCCAATCGCCTTCGCGATAGAGCAGGTCGATGTCGAACTTGGTGCCGCGCTCGGCCGCCGTCGCCTCGAGGAACTCGATCGCGAAGCGCGGCGCGCAGATCACCGGCCGGCGCATGAACACGGCATAGGTCACGCGCCGGTCGCCGAACTTGCCGACAATCGCCTTGGTGCGAAGGAAATAACTGTCGGTGAGGCGGGCGATGTCGGTATCACTCAAATGCAGCCCTCACCCGCCCAGCACTCCGTGCTGAGCACCCTCTCCCGCAAGCGGGCGAGGGGATAAAGCCGCTGAAGCCCCTCTCCCATTTACTTGCGGAGAGGGAGAGACCCGCGCCGAAGGCGTGGGAGGGTGAGGGGAGCCTCGATCACAATCAGAACGCCGCGACGGCGCGGCGGCTGACCTCGCCGACGCGCTTCTTCTTCAGGCTTTCGGCGATGAGGAACGCCAGTTCCAGTGCCTGGCTGGCATTGAGCCGCGGGTCGCAATGGGTGTGATAGCGGTCGGCGAGGCCGGCGTCGGTGATCGCCTGCGCGCCGCCGATGCACTCCGTCACGTCCTGGCCGGTCATCTCGAAATGGACGCCGCCGGCATAGGTGCCTTCGGCCTCGTGCACGGCGAAGAAGCCGCGCACCTCGGCGAGGATGCGTATCGACCTGCCGCGTCTTGTAGCCGGTGGTCGAGGTGATGGTGTTGCCGTGCATCGGGTCGCAGCACCACACCACTTTGCGGCCTTCGCGCGCGACGGCGCGGATCAGCGGCGGCAGCTTGGCCTCGACCTTGTCGGCGCCCATGCGCGCGATCAGCGTCAGCCGGCCCGCCTCGTTTTCGGGGTTGAGAATGTCGATGAGGCGCAACAGGTCGCCGGTATCGAGCGACGGACCGCATTTGAGGCCGATCGGGTTCTTGACGCCGCGCAGGAACTCGACATGCGCGCCGTCGGGCTGGCGCGTGCGGTCGCCGATCCACAGCATGTGCGCCGAGCAGTCGTACCAATCGCCGCTGGTGGAATCGACGCGCGTCAGCGCCTGCTCGTACGGCAGCAGCAGCGCCTCGTGCGAGGTGTAGAGATCGGTCTCGCGGATTTGCGGCGTGGTCTCCGAGGTCAGGCCGCACGCCGCCATGAAATCCAGCGTCTCCGACAGGCGATCGGCCATCTCCTGATAGCGCGCGCCCGGCGGGGCTCTTCGCGACGAAGCCCTGGTTCCAGCTATGGACGCGGTGCAGGTCGGCGTAGCCGCCTTGGGCGAAGGCGCGCAGCAGGTTGAGCGTCGCCGCCGCCTGGCTGTAGGCGCGCATCATGCGCTGTGGGTCGGGCGTGCGCGACGTCGGCGTCGAAATCCATGCCGTTGACGATGTCGCCGCGATAGGCGGGCAGGGTGACGCCGTTCTGAGTCTCGGTATCGGCGGAGCGCGGCTTGGCGAACTGACCGGCCATGCGGCTGACCTTCACCACCGGGCAGGCGGCGCCATAGGTCAGGATCACCGCCATCTGCAGCAGGACACGGAACGTGTCGCGGATGTTGTTGGGATGGAACTCGGCGAAGCTTTCGGCGCAGTCGCCGCCCTGGAGCAGAAAAGCCTTGCCGTCGGCGACGTCGCGCAGCACCGCTTTCAGCCGGCGCGCCTCGCCGGCGAACACCAGCGGCGGGAAATTGCGCAGCGTCTCCTCGACGGCGGACAGCGCGTCCCCGTCGAGGTAATCCGGCACCTGCTTGATCGGCATGCCCCGCCAACTGTCGGGACGCCATTTCCCAGCCATAACAATCTCCTTGGGCGCGTGCCTAATAGCGGATTTCGCCGTGCGTAACAATTCTTGCGCCTAGCGAACAGGCGCGCGAAACTAGCGCATACAAACAAGATAGGTGGGGGCGCTTACCATGAAATTTTATCCCGCGTTCGCCGCCGCCGCGGTGGCGTTGACGTCGGCCGTGCCTGCCTTGGCGCAGGCCGACAAGCCGATCAAGATCGCGGTCATCCAGGATTTCGACCGGGCCGCTCCAACCCTACGCCGAGCAGATGATCACCGGCTTCAAGCTCGGGCTCGAATACGGCACCAACGGCACCGACACGGTCGCGGGCCGCAAGATCGAAGTGATCTACAAGGACAGCCAGACCAAGCCCGATGTCGGCCGCAACCTGCTGGCCGAGGCCTATAACGACGACCATGCCGACCTCGCCGTCGGCGGCACCAGCTCGGCCGTGGCGCTGGCCATGCTGCCGGTGGCGCAGGAAAACAAGAAAATCCTGATCGTCGAGCCGGCGGTCGCGGACTCCATCACCGGCGACAAGTGGAACCGCTACATTTTCCGCACCGGCCGCAATTCGTCGCAGGACGCGATTTCCAACGCCATCGCGATCGGCAAGCCCGGCACGGTCGATCGCCACCCTGGCGCAGGACTATGCCTTCGGCCGCGACGGCGTCGCCGCCTTCAAGAAGGCGCTGGCGAAGACCGGCGCGAAGCTGGTGTACGAGGAATATGCGCCGCCGACGACGACCGATTTCACCGCGCCGGATCAGCGCATTTTCGACGCGCTCGACAAGGACAACGGCGACGGAAGATCATCTGGGTGATCTGGGCGGGCGCCGGCAACCCGCTGACGCCAAGCTCAAGGCGCTCAATCCCGACCGGCACGGGATCGGCATCTCCACCGGCGGCAACATCCTGCCGGCGCTGGTGGCCTACAAGGATTTCCCCGGCATGGAAGGCGCCGACCTATTACTACTACGAGGCCGTCAAGAACCCGGTGAACGACTGGCTGGTTACCGAGCACATGAAGCGCTTCAAGGCGCCGCCCGATTTCTTCACCTGCGGCGGCTTCGCGGCGGCGATGGCGGTGGTGGCGGCGCTCAATGCGACGCACGGCAACACCGACACCGAGACGCTGATCAAGGCGATGGAGGGCATGAAGTTCGACACGCCGAAGGGCGAGATGATCTTCCGCAAGGAAGACCATCAGGCGTTGCAGGAGATGTTCGCGTTCAAGATCAAGGTCGATCCGAACGTCAAATGGGCAATCCCCGAGCTGACGCGAGGTGATCAAGATCAGCGACATGAACGTGCCGATCCATGAACAAGCGGTGACATTCGTGCGGCCTTCGAGACGCGGCCTGCGGCCGCTCCTCAGGCTGAGGAATTTTGTGCCACGCGGGAATTTCCTCAGCCTGAGGAGGCTGCGAAGCAGCCGTCTCCAAGGACGCACTATCGTCATGCAGCGTTTTTGACGTGGCGCCCGTCCTCGAGACCCGTGATCTGACCATCCGGTTCGGCGGGCATGTCGCGGTCGACGGCGTCAGCTGCGCCTTCGATCGCGGCACCCTGACCGCGATCGTCGGGCCGAACGGCGCCGGCAAGACCACGTATTTCAACCTGATTTCGGGCCAGTTGCGCGCCAACGCCGGCGCGGTGGTGCTCGAAGGCCGCGACATCACCGGCGTTGTCCGCGCCGGCTGCGCGCGCAGCTCGGTCTCGGCCGCGCGTTCCAGCTTGACCAATCTGTTTCCGAATCTGTCGGTGCTGGAGAATGTCCGGCTGGCCTTTCAGGCGCGGCTCGGGCCGGGTCCTTCGATTTTCTCTCGATGGCGGCCAGCCATCGCGATCTGCGCGACCGGGCGATGGCCTGTCTCGAACGGGTCAAGCTGACGGCGCGCGCCGCCACGCCGGCGGCGGCGCTGCCGCACGGCGACCAACGCAAGCTCGAGGTCGCGATCCTGCTGGCGCTGGAGCCGCGCGTCTTCATGTTCGACGAGCCGACCGCCGGCATGAGCGTCGACGAGGTGCCGGTGATCCTCGACCTGATCGAGGAGATCCGTGAGCAGCGCGACAAGACCATTCTTCTGGTCGAGCACAAGATGGAGGTGGTGCGCCGCCTCGCCGACCGCGTCATCGTGCTGCATAACGGCAAGCTGGTCGCCGACGGCGCGCCGGCCGAGGTGGTGGCGTCGCCGATCGTGCAGGAAGCCTATCTCGGCATCGCGCATGTCTGACGAGCTGTTGGCGCTCAGCGGCGTCGAGACGCGCATCGGCCGCTATCACATCCTGCACGGCGTCGATTTCGCCGTTCGGCGCGGCCGCGTGACGATGCTGCTCGGCCGCAACGGCGCCGGCAAGACCACGACCTTGCGCACCATCATGGGCCTGTGGCGGGCGAGCGCCGGGAGCATCGTGTTCGACGGCCGGCGACATCGACGGGCTCGGCACGCCCGACATCGCGCGGCTCGGCATCGCCTATGTGCCGGAAACGATGGGCATTTTCTCGCAGCTCACCGTGCGCGAGAATTTGCTGCTGGCGACCGGGCCGCGACGGGTTGACCGACGAACGGCTCGACCGGCTTGTTCGCGCTGTTCCCGGCGCTGAAGGAGAGGTTGGCCGTGCCGGCGGGCGTGCTGTCGGGCGGTCAGAAGCAGATGCTGGCGATCGGCCGCGCCATCATCGAGCCGCGCCGCCTCCTGGTCGTCGACGAGCCGACCAAGGGTCTTGGCGCCGGCGGTCATCCAGGTCCTGATCGACGCGTTCCGGCGCCTCAAGCAAAGCGAGACCACCATCCTGCTGGTGGAACAGAATTTTCACATGGCGGTGTCGGTCGGCGACGACGTCGCGGTGATGGATGACGGCCGCATCGTCCATACCGGGTCGATGGCCGATCTCGCCGCCGACGAGGCGTTGCAGCATCGCCTCCTCGGCCTCAGCCTCGCGGTGCATCAATGAAGCGCAGACTGGGCGCCGTATGCCGTGCTGCCGGTCGTCATGCTGATGGCGCTGCCGGCGATGGGCGCGATCGAACTGGCTGGTGCTGACGGTCGCCGGCCTGGCGATGGGCGCGATGCTGTTCCTGATGGCGGCGGGACTGACGCTGATCTTCGGCCTGATGGACGTGCTGAATTTCGCGCACGGCGCCTTCATCACCCTCGGCGCCTATATCGCCGTCAGCGTCTGGCGCCGCTCTCCGGCTGGACCATGGCGGATTCGTGGACGCTGAATCTCGCCGTGTTCGCGGTCGCGCATCGTTGTCGCGGCCGTGGTCAGCGGCGCGGTCGGCTGGGGCTTCGAGCGCATCATCGTGCGCGGCGTCTATGGCGCGCCGCTGCAGCAAATCCTGGTGACGATGGGCGGCCTGATCGTCGCGCAGCAATTATTCATCGTGCTGTGGGGCGCGGACGCGATCCCGCTGCTGAAGCCGACGACGTTCGGCGGCAGCATCGTCGTCGGCACGGCGCCGCCATCGAGAAATACCGTCTCGTCGCGCTCGCGCTCGGCCTCGCCGTGTTCGCCGCGCTGCATCTGCTGCTGAGCCGCACGCGGGTCGGGCTGCTGGTGCGGGCCGGGGTCGAGAACCGCGAGATGGTCGAGGCGCTGGGCTATCGCATCCGGCGGCTGTTCGTCGGGGTTTTCGTCGTCGGCACCGCGCTGGCCGGCATGGGCGGCGTGATCTGGGCGCTTTATTCAGGAGCTGGTGACCGCGCAGATCGGCGGCGACATGTCCATCCTCGTGTTGATCATCCTCATCATCGGCGGCCTCGGCTCGGTCGGCGGCTCGCTGGTCGGCGCGATGCTGGTCGGCCTCACCACCAACTATGTCGGCTTCCTCGCGCCGACCGTGTCGCTCGGCTCCGAACATCCTGCTGATGGTGCTGATCCTGCTGTGGCGGCCGCGCGGCCTGTTTCCGGTGGCGCACGGATGAGCGTCGGCGCGCATCTCGTCTCGGGCGATCCGCCGCGCAGCCGCGTCTTGTCGCGTGATCCTGGCGGTCGTCGTGGCTGCTGCTGCTCGTGGCGCCGTTCGTGTTTCCGGGCACGCGCTCGTTGGCGGTGGCGGAGCGCATCTGCATCTTCATCGTGCTGGCGGCGAGCTACGACATGCTGCTCGGCTATACCGGCATCGTGTCGTTCGCCCACACCATGTTCTTCGGCATGGGCGCTTATGGCGTGGCGATCGCGCTGACGCGGCTCGGGCCCGGCTGGGGACGCGGTCCTGCTCGGCGCCGCCGGCGGCATGGCTGCTGGCCGATCGTCGTCGCGGTCGTCATCGGCCTGTTGAGCCTGCGGGTGCGGGCGATCTTCTTCGCCATGATCACGCTGGCGGTGGCGAGCTTCGCGCAGATCCTGGCCTCGACCGCTGCGCGACTGGACCGGCGGCGAGGACGGGCTGACCTTCTCGGTGCCCTATGCGCTGACGCCGTCGTTCCAGTTCGGCGGCGGCTACAACGGTCAACCTCGTCACCTACTACCTGATTTTCGTCGTCGCCGCGGCGCTGTTCCTGTTCCTGCTGCGCGTCGTGAACTCGCCGATGGGCCGCGTATTGCAGGCCATCCGCGAAAACGAGTTCCGCGCCGAGGCGTTGGGACTGCGCACGTTGCGCTACCGCACGCTGGCGGGCGCGATCTCGGCCGCGGTGGCGTCGGTCGCGGGCGCGCTGTTGGCGCTGCAGCTCCGCTATGTCGGACCCGACGCGACCCTGTCCTTCAGTATCATGGTCGACATTTTGCTGATGGTGGTGATCGGCGGCATGGGCACGCTCTACGGCGCCGTTCTCGGCGCGTCGATCATGGTGATGGCGCAATACTATCTGCAGCCGGCGATGGGCGCGCTGTCGGATGCCGTCGCCGGGTTGCCGATCCTGCCGGCGCTGTTTCATCCAGACCGCTGGCTGTTGTGGCTCGGGCTGCTGTTCATCCTGATTGTCTATTTTTTCCCCGCCGGGATCGTCGGCCGGTTACGCCGCTGACCGAGAGAGGGTGGCATCGAACCGCGTTTCGCCTTTAACGAGATCGCCGCGCTTTACGACCGGGCACGGCCCGACTATCCGGCGGCCGTGTTCGACGACATTGCCGACGCGGCGTCGTTGGCGGTGGGCGACCCAATACTTGATGTCGGTTGCGGCAGCGGTCAGGCGACCATCGGCCTGCGCGGCGCGGTCTTGCTTTGACCGCGCTCGATCCGAGCGCCGATCTGCTTGCATTGGCGCGGCGGCGCCTCGCGGGCCTTGGCAATGTCGCGTTCGTCCAAAGCACCTTCGAGGCGGCGTCGCTGCCACCGGCCTCGTCCAAGCTGATCGCGTCGGCGCAGGCGTGGCATTGGGTCGCGCCGGAGGTCGGTTATGCCAAGGCGGCCGCGTTGTTGGCGCTCGGCGGCATGCTCGCCGTGTTCGGCAACCTGCCATTGGGCGTCGCGCCGCCGCTCGGCGGGGAATTGGCGGGGATTTATCGGACCGTGCTCGGCACGCCGCCGGGGCCGCCACCAGAGATGTGGTACACGCAGAGCGGCGCGCTGCCATCGCTCATTGCCCGGTCGGGCCGTTTCGATCCGGCGATCCATAGGAGTTACGCCTGGATTCAGCCGCACTCGGCGAAAAGCTTTACCGATTTTCTCCGCACGCGCACGGATCACCGGCGGTTGCCGGAGGCGGTGAGGGAGAAATTGCTCGCGGCGATTGCCGCCGCAATCGAGAAGCTGGGCGGCCAGACGGAGCTGCGCTTCGAGACGCATCTTCATCTGGCATGCAGGCAAGATTGAGAAGACGGTGCGTCCTTCGACGACGAGCCCGGACCCTGTCGGATCGGGGCTGCATGCTTAAGATGAGGAAAAGCTTTACCTCCTCCCGAGCGCGGAGCCGGCGCTAGCTAGAGCCGGCGAGCAGTCGAGGGACGCGCGGCCGAATGGCGCTACTCCGCCGCATGCTGTTGCGTGTGTTTGCCCTCGGCGAATTCCTCCACCATCTTGCGGCAGAACGCGGGCAGGTCGTCGGGCTTGCGGCTGGTAACGAGGCCATGATCGACGACGACTTCCTGGTCGACCCACTCCGCGCCGGCGTTCCTGAGATCGGTCTTGAGCGACGGCCATGACGTCATTTTGCGTCCCCTGACGACATTGGCGTCGATCAGGGTCCACGGCCCGTGGCAGATCGCGGCGACCGGTTTGTGCGCCTCGAAGAATTCGCGGACGAAACGCACGACCTTGTCGTTGGTGCGCAGCGCGTCGGGATTGGCGACGCCGCCGGGGAGGACGAGGCCGGCGAACTCCTCGCTCTTCACCTGATCGATCGTGCGGTCGACGTCGACCTTCTTGCCTTGGGTCTTGTGCTCCATGCCCTGGATGCTGCCGACCTTGGGCGCGATCACCTCGACCACCGCGCCCGCCGCCTTCAGCGCCTCTCGAGGCTTCAACAGTTCCGATTGCTCGAACCCGTCGGTTGCGACGATGGCGAAGCGTTTCCCTTTGAGTTCACCGGACATGGCGGCTCCTTTCCTGGCTGGGGGGATTACCAGGCGAACCACGCCGCGCCGGAGGAAGTTCCCAAATGATGCGGAATTTCTCCCTCTCCGCCCTTGGGGGCGGAGAGGGCAGGGTGAGGTGGGGGAATCTGCGGCGGCCCACCTCACCCTCCCAATCCTTCGGATTGGGCCCCTCCCTCTCTCCCCTAAAGGGCGGAGAGGGAATGAACATCACCGCGGCAGGGTGGTGTCGACCCATCAGGAATTCGTCGACGGCGCGGGCGCACTGGCGGCCCTCGCGGATCGCCCAGACCACCAGCGACTGGCCGCGCCGCATGTCGCCGCAGGCGAAAATCTTGTCGACCGACGTGCGGTAGTCGACGCGTGTCGGCCTTGACGTTGCCGCGCGGATCGAGCGCGACGCCGACTTGCTCGACCATGCCCGGCCGCACCGGGCCGAGGAAACCCATCGCCAGCAGCACGAGATCGGCCTTCAGCTCGAACTTGCTGCCCGCGATCTCCTTCATCTGCATGCGGCCGTTGGCGTCGCGCGTCCCATTCGACGCGCACGCATTCGAGCGCCTCGATCTTGCCGTTCGTCGCCGACGGCGCGGTTGGTCACCACCGACCAGTCGCGCTCGCCGCCTTCCTCCTGCGAGGAGGAGGTGCGCAGCTTCAGCGGCCAGTCGGGCCAGGTCAGCGCCTTGTTCTCGTGCTCCGGCGGCATGCGGCATGATTTCGAGCTGGGTGATCGAGGCCGCGCCCTGGCGGTTGGAGGTGCCGATGCAGTCCGAGCCGGTGTCGCCGCCGCCGATGACGACGACGTGCTTGCCCTTGGCGCGAGATCGTGCCGCTCGGGCGCCGCGACTCTTCCTCGTCGCCGGCGTCGCGCTTGTTCTGCTGGGTCAGGAAATCCATCGCGAAATGGATGCCGTCGAGCTCGCGGCCGGGAATTTCGAGATCGCGCGGCCATTCCGCGCCGCCGGACATGCACCACCGCGTCGTAGTCGTGCAGCAGCTCGTCGACCGTGACATCGACGCCGACCTCGACGCCGGCGCGGAACTCGACGCCCTCGGCCTCCATCTGCGCCATGCGGCGGTCGATCAGATGCTTCTCCATCTTGAAGTCGGGGATGCCGTAGCGCAGCAGGCCGCCGATGCGGTCGGCCTTCTCGAACAGCGTCACCGCATGGCCGGCGCGCGCCAGTTGCTGGGCGCAGGCCAGGCCGGCGGGGCCGGAGCCGACCACCGCGACGCGCTTGCCGGTGCGGTGCGCGCGGCACCAGCGGCTCGATCCAGCCTTCTTCCCAGCCGCGATCGACGATCTCGCATTCGATGGTTTTGATGGTGACCGGATTGTCGTCGATGTTGAGGGTGCAGGACGCCTCGCACGGCGCCGGGCAGATGCGGCCGGTGAATTCCGGGAAATTGTTGGTCGAGTGCAGCGCCGTCGAGCGCCGCCCGCCACTGCTCGCGATAGACCAGGTTGTTCCAGTCGGGGATCAGATTGTTGACCGGGCAGCCCTGGTGACAGAACGGGATGCCGCAATCCATGCAGCGCGCCGCCTGCTTGTTGAGCTCGGCCTCCGGCAGCGGCTTGACGAATTCGCGCCAATTCTGGACGCGCGCCGTCGGCTTTTTCATAGCCGCGGTCGTGCCGCTCGATTTCGAGGAAGCCGGTCGGCTTGCCCATGACGACGGTCCCCCATGGGCAAGCTCATTCCGCCGCGACGGCCTTGGCGGCGTCGCGCTCCGCCTTCATGTCGAGCGAGCGCGCGGCGATAGTCCTTCGGCATGACCTTGACGAACTTGGTCAGCGCCGCGTCCCAATTGTCGAGCAAGTCGCGGGCGCGGGCGCTGCCGGTGTAGAGCTGATGGCGCTCGACCAGGATGCGCAGGCGCTCGGCGTCGAAGCGCAGCAGATCGCCCATGCCGCTGTCCTCGACGCTGACGGCACGCTGGCGCGGCCGCTCCTGGTCCTCGGCGTGGCCGGCATCGCTCGTCGGCGGGCTTGACCCATTCGAGCTCGACCATCGCCTTGTTGGCGAGCGCGTCGAAGCGGCCCTCGGGATCGTAGACATAGGCGATGCCGCCCGACATGCCGGCGGCGAAATTGCGCCCGGTCTCGCCCAGCACCACCACGACGCCGCCGGTCATGTATTCGCAGCCGTGGTCGCCGGTGCCCTCGACCACCGCGACCGCGCCGGAATTGCGCACCGCGAAGCGCTCGCCCGCGACGCCCTGGAAATAGGCTTCGCCGGCGATGGCGCCGTAGAGCACGGTGTTGCCGACGATGATGTTGTCGGGCGGATCGCGCGTGACCTCCCGCGGCTGGCGCACGATGACGCGGCCGCCGCGAGAGGCCCTTGCCGACATAGTCGTTGGCGTCGCCGTACAGTTCCAGCGTGACGCCGCGCGCGAGGAAGGCGCCGAAGCTGCCGCCCGCGGTGCCGGTGAAGCTGATGCGGATGGTGTCGTCGGCGAGGCCGGCATGGCCGTAGCGCTTCGCGACCTCGCCCGACAGCATGGCGCCGACCGTGCGGTTGACGTTGCGGATCGTGTTCTCGATCACGCACCGGCTGGCCGCGCTCGAGCGCCGGCTGCGGCCAGCGGCGATCAGTTCGTGGTCGAGCGCGCGCTCGAGACGATGGTCCTGGCGCTCGCGTATGGCGGATGGCGACGCCGGGCTTGGGCTGCGGCTGGTAGAGGATGCGCGACAGGTCGATGCCCTTCGCCTTCCAGTGCTCGACCGCGCGGCGCATGTCGAGCCTGTCGACGCGGCCGATCATCTCGTCGAACGTGCGGAAGCCGAGCTTCGCCATGATCTCGCGCAGTTCTTCGGCGACGAAGAAGAAGTAATTGATCACGTGCTCGGGCTGGCCGGTGAAGCTTGGCGCGCAGCACCGGGTCCTGGGTCGCCACCCCGACCGGGCAGGTGTTGAGATGGCACTTGCGCATCATGATGCAGCCGGCGGCGATCAGCGGCGCGGTCGCGAAGCCGAACTCGTCGGCGCCGAGCAGCGCGCCGATGGCGACGTCGCGGCCGGTGCGCAGGCCGCCGTCGACCTGCACGGCGATGCGGCCGCGCAGCCCGTTCAGCACCAGCGTCTGCTGGGTCTCGGCGAGGCCGATCTCCCAGGGCGAGCCGGCATGGGTGAGCGAGGTCAGGGGACTGGCGCCGGTGCCGCCTTCGAAGCCGGAGATGGTGACGTGGTCGGCGCGCGCCTTGGCGACGCCGGCGGCGACCGTGCCGACGCCGACCTCGGACACCAGCTTCACCGAGATGCGCGCCGCCGGGTTGGCGTTCTTCAGGTCGTGGATGAGCTGCGCCAGATCCTCGATCGAATAGATGTCGTGATGCGGCGGCGGCGAGATCAGGCCGACGCCCGGCGTCGAGTGGCGCACGCGGGCGATGTTCTTGTCGACCTTGTGGCCGGGAAGCTGGCCGCCTTCGCCGGGCTTGGCGCCCTGCGCCATCTTGATCTGGATGTCGTCGGCGTTGACCAGATATTCGGCGGTGACGCCGAAGCGGCCCGACGCCACCTGCTTGATCGCCGAGCGCATGGAATCGCCGTTGGGCATGCGGCTTGAAGCGGTCCGCTCTCCTCGCCGCCCTCGCCGGTGTTGGACCGGCCGCCGATGCGGTTCATGGCGATGGCGAGCGTGGTGTGCGCCTCGCGGCTGATCGAGCCGAAGCTCATCGCGCCGGTGGCGAAGCGCTTGACGATCTCGCTCGCCGGCTCGACCTCGTCGAGCGGCATCGGCGTCGTCGGCGAACTTGAACTGCATCAGGCCGCGCAGGGTCAGCAGCCGCTCGGTCTGCTCGTTGATGGTCTCGGCGAAGGCGCGGTAGTCGTCGGGCAGATTGCCGCGCACGGCGTGCTGCAGCCGCGCCACCGATTCCGGCGTCCAGGCATGGTCCTCGCCGCGCAGGCGGAAGGCATAGTCGCCGCCGACATCCAGCATGTCGCGATAGATCGGGTTGTCGCCGTAGGCGTCGATGGTGGCGCGTGCACCGCCTCGCGCGCGATCTCGTGCAGGCCGACGCCTTCGATCGTGGTCGCGGTGCCGGTGAAATACTTCTCGACGAAGCTCGGATTGCAGGCCGACCGCGTCGAAGATCTGCGCGCCGCAATAGGACTGATAGGTCGAGATGCCCATCTTGGACATCACCTTCAGCATGCCCTTGCCGATCGCCTTGATGTAGTTCTTCTGCACTGCTCGGACTTCAGCGGCAGCTTGTTGCGGACGCGGATCTGCTCCAGCGTCTCGAAGGCGAGATAGGGGTTGATCGCCTCGGCGCCGTAGCCCGCCAGCACGCAGAAATGATGCACCTCGCGCGCCTCGCCGGTCTCGACCACCAGGCCGGTCTGCATGCGCAGGCCCTGGCGGATCAGGTGATGATGCACGGCGGCGGTCGCGAGCAGCGCCGGGATCGGAATGCGCGTCGGCGAGACCGCTGCGGTCCGAGAGGATCAGGATGTTGTTGTCGGCGAGCACCGCGTCGGTCGCCTCGTGGCAGAGCCGCTCGAGCGCGCGTTCGAGGCCGTCCGCTCGTTCCTCGGCGGGCCAGGTGGCGTCGATCGTGCGGGTGCGGAAGGCGTGCCGTCCGACGCAGATTCGGAGATCGAGCGGATCTTCTCCAGATCGGCGTTGGTCAGGATCGGCTGCGCCACTTCGAGCCGCTTGTGCGCGCCGGCCTTGTGGCCGAGCAGGTTCGGCCGCGGCCCGATCATCGAGACCAGCGACATCACCAGCTCCTCGCGGATCGGATCGATCGGCGGGTTGGTGACCTGGGCGAAGTTCTGCTTGAAGTAGTTGTAGAGCAGCTTCGGCTTGTTCGAGAGCACGGCGAGCGGCGTGTCGGTGCCCATCGAGCCGACCGGGATCGTCGCCCTCGCGCGCCATCGGCTCGAGGAAGAACTGCATGTCTTCCTGGGTGTAGCCGAAGGCCTGCTGGCGTTGAGCAGCGCGGTCGGATCGTTGCGCAGGCTGGCGCTGCGCCTCGGGCAGTTTCGGGCAGGTCTTCCAGCTTGAACTGGGTCTGCCTGCAGCCATTCCTCGTAGGGCTCGGCGGCGAGCGTGCTGCTTGATCTCTTCGTCCTCGACGATGCGGCCCTCTTCGAGGTCGATCAGCAGCATCTTGCCGGGCTGCAGCCGCCATTTGCGCTTGATGCTTCTCTTCCGGGACCGGCAGCACGCCGGTCTCCGAGGCCATCACCACGAGATCGTCGTCGGTGACGATGATAGCGCGCGGGCGCAGGCCGTTGCGGTCGAGCGTGGCGCCGATCTGGCGGCCGTCGGTGAAGGCGATCGCCGCCGGGCCGTCCCACGGCTCCATCAGCGCGGCGTGATATTCGTAGAAGGCGCGGCGCTTCGGCATCCATCAGCGGATTGCCGGCCCAGGCCTCCGGGATCAGCATCATCACCGCATGGGCCAGCGGATAGCCGCCGGCGACCAGCAGCTCCAGCGCGTTGTCGAGGCAGGCGGTGTCCGACTGGCCGTGCGGGATCAGCGGCCACATCTTGTCGAGATCGGGGCCGAGCAGTTCGGATTCCAGCGTGCGGCGCCGCGCATTCATCCAGTTGACGTTGCCGCGCACGGTGTTGATCTCGCCGTTATGGGCGATGAAGCGATAGGGGTGCGCCAGCTTCCAGGACGGGAAGGTGTTGGTGGAGAAGCGCTGATGCACCAGCGCCAGCGCCGACTGCGTCAGCGGGTTGCGCAGATCGTCGTAGAAGCTCCCGACCTGCGGCGCCAGCAGCAGGCCCTTATAGACCACCGTGCGGGTCGAGAAGGACGGCATGTAGAACTCGGTCGAGGCCGGCAGGTGTTGCGCCACCGCCTGATGGTCGCGGCTGTTCTGCGTCTGCTTGCGGATCGACCAGCATCTTGCGCTCGAACGCGTCCTGGTCCGCGAACGGCGCGATTGGCACGACGATGGCCTGGCGGATCAGCGGCATGGTCTCGAGCACGGTCTTGCCGAGGCCGGTCGGATCGGTCGGCACGTCGCGCCAGCCCAGGATGCGCATGCCTTCCTGGCTCGATGAAATGCTCGAACTGCTCGACGGCGATTTCGCGCGCCGGCTCGTCCTGCGGCAGGAAGCACATCGCGACCGCGTATTGGCCGGGCGCGGGCAGGTCGAGCCTTTGCTCTTCGGCCCAGTCGCGCAGCAGCACGTCCGGGATCTGGATCAGGCAGCCGGCGCCGTCGCCGACCAGCGGATCGGCGCCCACCGCGCCGCGATGGTCGAGATTGACCAGGATCTGCAGGCCCTGGCCGACGATGTCGTGCGACTTCACGCCCTTGATATTGGCGACAAAGCCGACGCCGCACGCATCGTGCTCGTTCCGCGGGTCGTACAGTCCCTGTTTCGCGGGCAATTCCATGTCCCAGACTACTCTTATAAGCCTCTAATATTACAATTCAGCCGACACGTCCCCACTATGCAATGTGTCAGCACCACTTCCATATTATGCATATGGCCGGTGCAAAGGCGAGGCCAGAAATGTCGGCCTCCGCGATTATCCAGAGATATGAGGTAAATTTAGCCATACGGCGGTTTATTTTTTTAAACCTATCTTCTCTTTCAAAGGCGAATTCCACCGTCGATAGTGGTGCGAACCAGGGGCGGGGAATTCATTCGCGATGGGTGGCTTCAGGGCACGGACTTCGGCGACGACCTTGCTGTTGCGGGAAACCGGTCTCGCGCGTCGGCTCTATGCCTTGCGTGCGCGGCGCGGCTATTTCGGCGATGAGGTCGACTGGAGTGCGGAATATGCCGCCGGCAAGTGGCAGTTCTTCAATGATCTCGATCAGGCATGCCACTATGAGGCGATCGCGGAGGCGATCGCGCTTTATCAGGCCAAGCCGAAACCGCACGGATCGGTACTCGATGTCGGGTGCGGCGAAGGCATCCTGCATCGCACCCTGCGGCTGGCGCCGACGGTTTGCTACGTCGGCATCGACCCGTCGGCCACGGCGGTTGCGAAGGCAGCGGCCGCGGCGACCGGCGACGCGCGGTTTCAGGTCGCGACGGCAGAGGACTACACGCCGGACCGCCGGTTCGACGTCATCGTCTTCAACGAGGTGCTCTACTATTGTGACGATCCCGTCGCGACGATGCGGAAAGACGCGTCCTATCTTTCGGCGGGCGGGATTTTCATCGTCTCGATGGCACTGTGCGGCTTGCGGGACGGGCTGACGAAGCTGACGGTCTGGGACCGGATCGAGCGTGGCGCCACGATGACGACCGAGATCGCCCTAATCGCGCCGACCGCCGGTTGGATCGTGAAAGTCCTGATCCCCACCCCGGCCAACGCGCCGATCGCTGGCGTGCCCCAAGGCCGCGCCCTTGTGCCGGCATGATTGCCATGGCCGATATCGAACCTGAAGCAGCAATAAGGTGCTCAACGCACCGTGAGGGGGAGCCGTGTCCCGCATTTTATTCCTGATCCCGCATCCCGACGATGAAGTCGTGTCTGCGGCTATCTTCATCCGGCGTCTGCCGCGCGGCGCGCATGATATTTTCGGCTTGTACCTAACCAGCGGTGTGCCGCTTCCCCAGCACCTGTGGTCGTGGCAACGGGGGCGCCGGGACACGCGGGTGGCGCGCCGGCGGGAGGAAGCGCGTGCCGCGGCTTCGGCGTTGGGCATCGAGCCGGTCGGCTTTTCCGATTGGCCGTCGCGCGGCCTGAAAGATCATCTCGACGAGGCCGCTGCCTGGATCGGCACGACGCTGGGTGCCTATGCCATCGACACGATTTGGGTGCCGGCGTGGGAGGGCGGCCACCAGGATCACGACGTGGCCAATTTCCTGGCCTGTCAGGTCGCTGTGGGGCGGCCCGTGAGAGAATTCGCCGAATACAATCTCGGCGGCGGCGTGCCGCAATGGCAACGTTTCGCCGTGCCAAATGGCGACGAGACGATCATCGAATTGACCCCCGACGAAGCCGCGTGGAAGCGTGGGCTGCTGCGCTGCTACCGCTCCGAGCGATCCGGCCTGCGCCAGGTGCGCGTCGAATTCGAGAGTGCCCGCCCGCTACCGCGATACGATTATTCCCGCCCGCCGCATGCTGGGTTGTTGTCGCGCGAGAGGCTATATTCCTTCAGCCGCCGGTTCGTCCGCTCGCGCATCGACCTGGAACCGGCCGGCGAAATCCACAAAAGATTGAGCGCCTATAACAACCGCCACCCGGCGATGGCGCGAGCGCCCCTCGAGGTGCATGCCGTCTAGTTCAGGCGCGCCCTTTTTTGGTGATCTCGACGACGCCGCGGTCGGCATCGACCTTCACCCAGTCGCCGGTTTCGATCACTTCGAGCGGATCGCGGTCGAAATCGGTCATGGCCGGAATCCGCATCACCACCGCGCCGAGCGCGATCTTGGTGGTCATCACGGTGAACAGCATCGCCTTGGGCGCGGTCTTGGTCAGGCGGGTGGTGTGGAACGCCGCCGACCAGCCCGACGAGCCCTTGGCGCCGGGATAGACCAGGATCTTGTCCTTGAAGCTGACGCCGCGCAGCTCGTGCCGCGTCTCGATCACCGTGCCGGTCATCGAATTGATGCCGCCCCAGCCGGAAATGGTCTGGTGCGTCACCAGCGCCTCGCCCTCGGCGACGCCGGGCGTCACCTTGCGGCCGTGAAGCACGATGACGTCGTTGCGCGGCGGTGCTTCGACGCTCATGGCAGTTCTCCGTGCCAGCGGCCGGTCAGCGCCGCGTCGATGCAGTCCTTGGTGGTGCCGAACCACGCCTCGATGCCCATCATCGCCGGCAGATAGTGCGATCTGCTTGGCGCTGTCGAGCGCCACCACCTTGGTGCCCTTCGGCACGGCCATGCCCGATGGCGGAGCAGGTGTCGGTCAGCACCGTGCCGCCGGCGGCGCGGATTGTCTTGGTATAGCCGTTGGTGTCGGCCATGCTCTTGACCGAGCGCGAGGTGAAAAGCCACAGCTTGGTGTCGGGATGGAGCTTCTTGCCTTCGAGCAGGTTGGCGACTTCCCAGATCTGCTCGATCGAGGCGTGCGGGCAGCCGAGCATGACGAAATCGACATTGTCGTTCGGTGCCGTTGCTGTTGAGCATCTCATAGGTTTTGCGTCGCTCGGCCGGGCCGTATTTGATGATCTCGACCGGCTTGTTGCCGCCGAACGCGACCTCGCGCGTCGGCGCTTCGGGCGTGATGCCGACCATGTGGTACAGCTCGACGCCGCCCGACGACGCGGCCGCCGCGCCGAAATGCTTATGGCGGATCAGGTTGGGCTGGTAATTGACGCCGGAGATGACGGGGATGTTCTCCTCGACGGCGTAGCCGGTGAAATAGCCGAGCATGCCCCAATCGAGCATGCTTTCGATCGGCACCTCGACCTCGATGGCATGGCGTGCCGCGGCGGAATTCGTCGCGGTGAAAGCCCCAATCGGGGACCTTGCCGGTGAGCATCGCGGCGCTGGTGCTTTCGCGCCCTTCGGTGTTGGTGCGCCCGCCGATGACCGAGTTGCAGAACACCACCGCCGAGCTTTCCATCCAGGCGCAATGCTCGCCCTTCACCGGCACGTTGCCGGCGAGATAGGGCGTGCAGGTCTTCATGATCTGGATGCCGTGATCCGCGACCGCGGCCTCGTCCTCTTGCTGGTGCTCGAAGACCTCGCGGCTCTTGCCCAGCGTGTCCCATTCCTTCGGGATCGACGCCGCCTTGGAGGTGACAGGAATAGGCGGTGACCTTCGGCACCGGCACGACCTCGTCGCTGTCGAGATCGAATAGCGAGAAGATCGCCTCGTAATTGCCGCCGTTGAAATCCTTGTAATAGTCCTTGAGGAACAGGGTCGACGAGCCGGGCACGCCGGCGATGTTGTTGGTGGCGACGAAGCGCTCGCAGTTCAGCGCCTCGGCATATTTGACCAGCAGCTCCATCGCCTTCTGCTTGGCGGGGCCGCCTTTGCCGTCCAGCATCGCTTTTTCGTCGTCGGCCAGTTTGACCATGGCGGTAGTTCTCAGTTGTCAGTTGTCAGTTCACCGTTATCAGTCAGGATAGTCCGCTTCGTCCCGTCACTGAAAACCGACAACTGAGAACTGACAACTACTTCGCCAAATGGCGCCGCATCAGATATTCGTGCCACGCCTAGGCGCGGCTGCGCGCCAGCATTTCCTTGAACGATAGGATGTGGTGCGGGCGCAGCGGGCCCAGCAGCTCATGATCGGCGCCGGTAAAGTCGACCTCCCAGCGCCGCACCGGCCCGCTGTCGAGATGGATGAAATGGGAGTTGGGATACCAGCCGACGCCGCCGCGCTTCATCGCCAACGCCGCCCGTTCCGCCTTCGCGAGCTTGCCGTCGAACGTGATGTCGAGCGCCTTGCCCAGCAGATGCTGGCTCTTTTCCGCGACGCCGAAATAGCGGGCGCGCGAGCATCTCGTTGGTCTCCTTGGTGCGGTAGGCGGACAGGACGGTGGCCTTGCTCTCGCCGACCGCCTCCATGACGTCCGCGAGCAAGTCGAGCGTCGGCGACGCAGACCGGCCCGTCTTTGTTGGCATGGTGGTCGCGCAGGAAATGCGCGAGGTCGCGTTATGGCGCGCGGGATCGGCCCGTCCTTGTCGCGGTAGGGGCCGTTGAAGCTCTCGCCGGTATTGGCGTTCTTCAGGTCGAGCCGCCGTGGCGGACCGGGCAAGACTCGGCAACGCCGACGCCGCGCGCGGCAGCCATAGCAACACGCCCGTGGCGATCAGAAGGTCGCGGCGGCGAACATTCATGCCTCGGAATATGGCATGCTTCGCCCGGATTGCGAGCGGCGAGGTTTTGCCGGATAAAGGGAATTGGGTAAACGCAGGAGGGCGGCATGAAGGCGGAACAAGCCGGGATCGTTCCCGTCAAATCGGGCGACGAATTCGATGATTTGCGCGCGCGCTGGGCGGCGATGCCGACCAAGGTCAAGTTTTCGAGCGCCGCCGACAGTCCCGAGGTCGGCACCCCGTTCGGCCCGATCTACATCCTGCTGCGCGGCGAGGAGACGGGCGGCCAGCTCGGCCTCTACGAGCAGTTCGTCGCGTCCGGCACCGGCGCCGGCCCGCATCATCAGACCACCGAGGACGAGGTGTTCTATGTCCTCGAAGGCGAATGGGAATTCACCGCCGGTACCGAAATCCGCACCTGCGGGCCGGGGACCCTGATCTACGCGCCGGCCGACGCGACGCACGCCTTCAAGTCGCTGTCGCCGGGCAAGCCCGGACGGATGTTGAGCTGGAACGCGCCGGCCGGGCACGAGCGCTTCTATGTCGGCATGGGCGCCGCGCGCAGCAGCGGCCGCGATCCGCACGACGTCGCCAGGAACGACTATCACGTCGAATTTACGGGCTGACGATGGCGCAGCAAAAGCCGGTCGGCAAATTCATCCACCGCGACCAGACCAAGATCGCGGCCAGCGGGGGCAATGCGATCGCGACCCTGCTGACGGCGACGAGACGGCGGGCCGGTTCGCGGTGCGCGAGATCGTCGCCGAGCCGGGCGCGTCGCCGGCGCCGTCCTTGCCCAGCGCCGAGAACCGCTATGTCTTCGTCGTCGCCGGCGAATGGGAAATCGAGGCGGGCGGCGAGCGCCGCGCCGTGCGCGACGGCGTGTCTGTATTCATTCCCGCGGGCGCAGCCTACGCCGCGCATCTCACCGGCACGGCGCAGGGCAAGTTGCTTGAGGTCGCCGCGCCGGTCGCGCGGCGCGGCTGACCGCGGATGCCGCTTGATCGAACCGAGACGCTGGCGCGGGCGCGGAAGCTCGTGCCGGTGCTGCGCGAACGCGCGCGGGAGGCCGAGCAATTGCGCCATATGCCTGACCGCACCGTCGCCGACCTGATCGATTCCGGCCTGTTGCGGATTTGCCAGCCGGCGCGGTTCGGCGGCTCCGAGCTCGGCTGGGACGTGTTGTGCGAATCCTCGATCGAGCTGGGGCAGGGCGACGGCTCACAGGCCTGGGTCGCCAACATTTATGGCGAGCATCCGATGTTCGTCGCGCTGTTCGAGGACGAGGCGCAGCACGAGGTTTGGGATCCCGACCCGAACGCGCTGATCTGCGCGTCGATCATTCCGCCGGGCAACAAGGTCGAGCCGGCGAGCGGTGGTTTTCGCCTCAGCGGCCGCTGGTCGTTCGCCAGCGGCGTCCACCATTCGCACTGGGTCATGCTCGGCGACATTGTCGGCGGCGATCCGAAGGACCATCGCATGTTCCTTCTGCCGCGCGCCGATTATCGCGTCGACGACGATTGGCAGACGGTCGGCATGTGCGGCACCGGCAGCGCCACCGTCGTCACGGACAACGCCTTCGTGCCGGCGCACCGCATCATCTCGATGCGCGACATCAACGCCGGCAAGGCGCCCGGCGCGCGGCTCAACACCGCGCCGCTTTATCGCATGCCGCTGTTGGGCTTCGCGCAGTTGGCGCTCGCCGCGGTGCCGATCGGCGTCGCCGTCGGCATGGTCGACGATTTCCGCGCGTTCATCGCGGGCCGCGGCGGCGCGTCCGGTTCCGGCGCGGAGTTGTCGCACGAGCGCTTCGCCGAGGCGACGGCGGCGGTTCAGGCGGCGCGGCTTCTGCTCATGGACACGGCGCGGCACAACAGTGATGTGCTCGAGGCGGGTAAGATGCTCGGCGAGAACGATTCCATGCGCTCGCAACGCGATGGCGGCTACGCGGTGATGCTGGTGCGCCGCGCCGCGACGCGCCTCGTTCGAAGTGACGGGCGGCCGCGGCCTCCATCTGACACAGCCGTTGCAGCGCGGCTTTCGCGACATTCTCGGCGCCTCGGCGCATGGCAGCCTCGGTTGGGAGCGCAGCGCCCTGCGCTACGCGCAATACGCGCTCGGCACGAAGGGATGAATTTCGAGCTGACCGACGAGCAGCGCGCCTTTCAGGACTCGGCGCGCGCCTTCGCCACGAACGAGATGGCGCCGCATGCCGCGCGCTGGGACGAGGAAAAGATATTCCCGGTCGAGACGCTGCGCGCCGCGGCTTCGCTTGGTTTCGGCGGCATTTATGTGAAGGACGATGTCGGCGGCAGCGGCCTGACGCGGCTCGACGGCGCCATCATCTTCGAGGAGCTGGCGGCGGGCTGCGCCTCGACCGCCGCGTTCATCTCGATCCACAACATGGCGGCCTGGATGATCGACCGGTTCGGCGACGCGGCGCAGCGCCGCCGCTTCCTGCCGGCGTTGTGCACGATGGAAAAATTCGCCAGCTACTGCCTGACCGAGCCGGATTCCGGCTCGGACGCGGCCTCGCTCAAGACCCGCGCCGTGCGCGACGGCGACCATTATGTCCTCAACGGCAGCAAGGCGTTCATCTCCGGCGGCGGCCGCTCCGACCTTTATGTCGCGATGGTGCGCACCGGCGGTGCCGGGCCCGGCGGCATTTCCTGCGTCGTGGTCGAGAACGGTACGCAAGGCCTGTCGTTCGGCGCGCAGGAGCGCAAGCTCGGCTGGAATTCGCAGCCGACCGCGATGGTGATGTTCGAGGATTGCCGCGTGCCCGTGGCGAACCGCATCGGCGCCGAGGACGAGGGTTTCAAGATCGCGATGCAGGGGCTCGACGGCGGGCGCATCAATATCGGCGCGTGCTCGCTCGGCGGCGCGCGCGCCTGTCTCGACCTCGCGCGGGACCATGTGCAGACGCGCCAGCAATTCGGCCAGCATCTGGCGCGCTTTCAGTCGGTGCAGTTCAAGCTCGCCGACATGGCGACGGAGCTGGAGGCGGCGCGGCTGATGATCCGTCAGGCGGCGGCGAAGCTCGATGCCGGCGATCCCGAGGCGACGCAGTTCTGCGCCATGGCCAAGCGCTTCGCCACCGATGCGGGCTTCGCCATCTGCAACGAGGCGCTGCAACTGCACGGCGGCTACGGTTATTTGAAGGACGTTCCGGTGGAGCGGTTCGTGCGCGATCTGCGCGTCCACCAGATCCTCGAAGGCACCAACGAGATCATGCGCGTCATCGTCGCGCGCCGCCTGTTGGGCAATGGGTAAGGTCCCGCGCTCGAAAAATGACGCAGCAACGGCGCCGTGCGTCCTTCGACTACTCGGCCCGATTTCATCGGGCCTGCGTGCTCAGGATAAGGAAAAACCTTACCTCATCCCGAGCGCGGAGCGCCGCGCTTGCGGCGCGAGTAGCCGAGGGACGCACGGACACTTGTTCGGCCGCGCGGCGCCATGAGCGACGGCATCCTGTTTGAAACGCTCGACGGCGTCGCGCGGGTGGTGCTGAACCGGCCGGACGCGCTCAACGCGCTGACGCTGGAGATGGCGCTGGCGCTCGATGCAAGGCTCCGCGACTGGCAGGGCGATCCATCGGTACGTTGCGTGCTGATCCGGGGGCAGGGCAGCCGCGCCTTTTGCGCCGGGGGCGATATCCGCCGGCTTTATGACGAGCGCGACGGCGATTATCCGCGGCAATTCTACCGCGCCGAATATCGGCTCAATGCCCGGCTGCATCGGTTCGCCAAGCCGTATATCGCGTTTCTCGACGGCATCGTGATGGGCGGCGGGGTCGGCGTCTCGGTCCATGGCAGCCACCGCGTCGCCACCGAACATACGATGTTCGCCATGCCGGAGACCGGCATCGGCCTCTTTCCCGATGTCGGCGGCAGTTATTTCCTGAGCCGCTGTCCCGGCGCGCTCGGGATGTATCTGGGATTGACCGGCGCGCGGCTCGGCGCCGCCGATGCGATCTATTGCGGCATCGCGCAGAACTTCATGGCATCGAGGGATTGGGACGCGCTGCGCGACACAGACAACATCGTCGGGCAACCGATCGAGCCGCCGAACCTCGCGGCGCACCGCGCGCTGATCGATCGCTGCTTCGCCAAGCCGTCGGTCGAGGAAATTCTGGCGTGCGCTTGCAGCCGAGAAGAATTCATTCGCCGCCGAAACGGTGGCGACCCTGCGGACCAAGTCGCCGACCAGCCTCAAGATCGCGCATCGGCAAATCCGCGCCGGGCGCGATCTCGACTTCGACGATTGCATGCGGATGGAATGGCGCATGGTCAATCGCGTCATCGCGGGGCATGATTTCTACGAGGGCACGCGCGCCGCGATTATCGACAAGGACCGCGCGCCGCGCTGGCAACCGGCCCGTCTCGAAGACGTGACGGACGCCGCCGTCGCGGCTTATTTCGCGCCGCTGCCGGGCGACGAATTGCGCTTCGATTGGGAGGCATGAGATGAGCGAGATCGGCTTTATCGGCGTCGGCAATATGGGCGGGCCGATGGTTCGCAACCTGTTGAAGGCGGGCCATCGCGTCACGGTGTTCGATCTGGCGCCGGAAGCGGTCGAGCGCTGCGTCGAGGCCGGCGCCGGCGCCGCGGCGTCGACGCATCAAGCCGCGCACGACAACGACATCGTCATCACCATGCTGCCCGCCGGAAAGCATGTGCGCGACGTCTATCTCGGCGCGGCACGGCATTCTAAAGGCGGTGCGGCCCGCCACGCTGCTGATCGATTCATCGACCATCGACGTGGCGACGGCGCGCGAGGTCGGCGCGGCCGCCGCCGAGGCGGGCCTGCCGATGATCGACGCGCCGGTCTCGGGCGGCGTCGGCGGCGCCGAGGCCGCGACCCTGACCTTCATGGTCGGCGGGCCGGACGCGGCGTTCGCGCGCGCCAAGCCGATTCTCGAGGCGATGGGCAAAACCATCGTCCATGCCGGCCCGTCGGGCAGCGGCCAGGCGGCGAAAATCTGCAACAACATGATCCTCGGCATTTCCATGATCGCGGTCGGCGAGGCGTTCGTGCTGGCCGACAAGCTCGGGCTCGATCGGCAGAAACTGTTCGATATTTCCAGCAAGTCGTCGGGCCAATGCTGGTCGCTGACCAGCTATTGTCCGGTGCCGGGGCCGGTGCCGAACTCGCCCGCGAACCGCGACTACGCCGCCGGCTTCACCGCCGACATGATGTTGAAGGATCTACGCTTGTCGCAGGATGCGGCTAACGCGGCGCATGCCATGACCGCGCTCGGCGCCCACGCGGCGCAACTTTACGAGGCCTATGCCGCGTCAGGGCAGGGCGCCAAGGATTTCTCCGGCATCATCGAAATGATCCGGGGGAAGTGAAACCAATGCTCGATGACCGCGTTTGGGCTGCCGGAGATGTCGGCCGCCGTCCGTGTTTTGGGCCTGGCTTGCATGGAAGGCTGACAAGCGGGAATATTTGCAAGATCAATTCAACCCGGATCGCCCTTCGGGGTCCGCCCACTGGATGAAGGCACGACGGCAATGAAATCCCGTTGCCTCGCGGCGCTCGTCCTCTTCGCCGCAATCATGACGGCCGACACGAGCGCTCGCGCGGCCGAACCCGGCACGGCGGCCGTCCGCGCCGCGGTCTCGCGGTTCTACGCCGCGCTCAATACGTTGTTCACCGGCCAGTTAGAGCCCATGATCGGGCTGTGGTCTCACCGCGCCGATGTCACTTATATGGGACCCGGCGGCGGCTTCCGTCACGGCTGGCCGGAGGTGTTGGCCGACTGGGAGGGCCAGGCCAAGATGAAGCTCGGCGGTTCGGTCGAGGCCAAGGACATAACGATCACTGTCGGCCACGATCTTGCCATCGTCAGCGACATGGAGATCGGCCACAATGTCGTCAACGGCAAGCGGCAGGACCTTACCTTACGCGCCACCAACCTGTTCCGCCGGGAAAAGGGGGTATGGAAGATGATCGGCCATCACACCGACACGCTGCCCTATCTTCAGAAATGACCCGATAACCCGAGGCGCCTGAAGGGCCTAAGCCTCGCAAGGATACGCCATGACCGCCCAAGAGATGATTGACTTGTTCGAAAAGCATGTCGGCGCCGAGCTTGGCGGCGATCTCGCGACGACATTGGCGACCATGACCGACAATCCGCATCTCAATCACGTGCCGACGATGGCCGGCGGAGTCGGGCGCGAAGCCGTGGCGGCATTCTACCGCGACCATCTGGTCGGAAAGTTCTTTCCGCCCGACGTGAAGATGACCTCGGTTTCGCGGACCGTCGGCGAAAGCCAGTTGGTCGAGGAACTCTTCATCACCTTTACGCACACCATGACGATGGATTGGCTCTTGCCCGGGGTTGCACCGACAGGGAAACCCGTCGAAATGGCGGTCGCGGCGATCGTCGGGTTCAAGGACGGAAGGATTTCTCACGAACACATCTACTGGGATCAAGCGGGTGTTCTCGCCCAGATCGGGCTGCTTGATCCCGCGGGTCTGCCCGTCACCGGCGCCGATAGTGCCCGGAAGGTATTGGATCCAATCCGCCCGGCGCGACAAATGTAAGCGCCGGAACCGGAGGGGGGATATGGCAGCGTGAATGATAATGACACGGTGCCGCAAGCGCCGAACGCGTTTGCCAACTACCCGGTTCTCCTATTCCGGTGCACGCTCGATTCCGACGGTTCAGTCGGTTATTCGGACGTTACCGGCGGGCTGCTGCACGATATCCGTCTACCCCCGGATCACGCCGCCGACCGCTTGGCGTCACGCATTCAGCCGGAGGATGCCGCGCGCCTGACGGTCGCACTCGCGCGTTCCGCACGGGAACTCGCGCCGTTCGTGATCGATTTGCAGTTCCGGTTGGCGTCGGGGGAAAAGCGTTGCTTGGAGACGCATATGGCGCTTGGGCGAAGCGCCGACGGCACGATTTCATGGCGGGCGGCCTGCGTCGACGTCACCGAACGGCGACGTTCGGAGCGGCTACTCAGCCTTCTGCATAATGTCAGCGTCGCGATCTCCGAAGCGCCCGAATATCAGACGGCGGTCGGCGAGACCTTGCGTTACATGTGTCGCGTCGCCGACGCCGCGTACGGTGAGGCATGGCTGCCCGACGCTACGGATTCGCATCTGGTCTTGAGTGCCGCTCATCATGACGGTGGCCAGAGTTGGGCGCGATTCGAGGCCGATGCGCGTCCCCTCATCTACACAATGGATGTTGGAGCAATCGGTCTTTCCTGGCGGACGCGCCGCCCGCTCTGGGCCGAGGATGTCCGGTCCCTAGTCAACGACAATCCTCTGCGGCCGCCGTTACCCGAATCCGCAAGCAGGCTTTCGATGTACGCGCAGCCGATCAGCGTCGACGACAGTGTTCTGGGCATTTTCGTATTTTATCTGGATAAGCTCAGCTTGAACGGCGTCACCGATATGTTCGCGACGGTCGCCGCCCAGCTCGGTTCCGCTTTGCAACGCCGCCGCATCGAACAAGAGCTCGAATACGCCAACATCATCGTGGAACAAAGCCCGACGGTGGTTTACCGGGCGCTCGCCACCAACGGCGCGCCGCGCGTCTACACCTCGCGCAACGTGACCCGCTTCGGCTATTCGGTCGAGGATTGCAAGCGCGGCCTATTCAACTTTCCCGGCTTCGTCCACGAGGACGACCGGCCGCGCGTTCTCGCGGCGGTTCAACGCATGTTCGAACAAGGCGAGGATGTCTTCGAGCAGGAGTACCGGCTCGTCACCCGCGACGGACAGATTCGCTTCATCCACGACCGGACGGTTGCGATTCGGGATGCGCAAAAGCAAATACGCACTGGCAGGGCGCGCTCACCGACATCACCGAGCGCTGGCTTTCCCAGGAACGATTGGGAGAGAGCAACCGGAAGCTCGAGGGGCTGTCGCTTAAGCTATCGAAGTACCTGTCGCCGCAGATTTACCAGTCCATCTTCAGCGGCCAGCAGGCGGCGGAGATCGCCACGCAACGCAAGAAATTGACGATCTTCTTTTCCGACATCGCCGACTTTACCCAGACCACCGACAGCCTCGAGTCCGAAGAACTGACCGCCTTCTCAACAACTATCTGACCGAGATGTCGAACATCGCGCTTCGGCACGGCGCTACGATCGATAAGTACATCGGCGACGCGATTTTAGCATTTTTCGGCGATCCCGAATCCCGTGGCGCGCGTGCCGACGCGTTGGCGTGCGTCAGAATGGCCATCGACATGCAACGCCGGA
Organism: uncultured Alphaproteobacteria bacterium; assembly: GCA_963851285.1. Classification (GTDB taxonomy): domain Bacteria; phylum Pseudomonadota; class Alphaproteobacteria; order ATCC43930; family CGMCC-115725; genus JAATGI01. Next base: position 149,090 of record CAWKOL010000019.1, on the reverse strand, counting down.
TGCGCGAGCTGCAACAGGAATGGCGGCACGTCGGAAGCGAAAAACCGTTCCAGATTCGCATCGGGATCAATACCGGTTTTTGCACCGTCGGAAATTTCGGCAGCGCGGATCGCATGGACTATACCGTCATCGGCGGCGAGGTGAACCTTGCCGCCCGTCTTCAGTCGCATGCGGAACTGGGCGGCATTCTCATCGGCCACGAGACCTACGCCTTGGTCAGAAACGATGTCGTTACCGAGGAAATGGCGCCGATCACGGTCAAGGGGTTTCCCGCGCCCGTCCCCGTGTATCGCGTGCTCGATATTATCGACAAGGGCAAGCTCGAGGTTGGCGTTCATTATCAGCGGCCGGGCGTGCAAATCGATGTCGATCCCGCCCGGCTCTCGGCGACGGATCGGACCGAGGTTGCCAATGTGATCGACGAGCTCGGCAAGCTGCTTCGGCACGAAGAATAATCGAAATCTATTCGTGATGCCCCGGCCAAGCCGAGGCGCATGATCGTGTCAGTCTCTTGGCGCGTTCGCGCCGCGGCGTTATTGCCCCGCCATCACGTCGCCGAACAAGTCCCATTTTTTGCCGTTGAAGCGCTCGAGCGCGGCTTCGACGATCGGATGATATTGCCGCGGCGTGGTGAAGAACCCGACGCCCGGAAGCAGCCCAACCGGATGGAAATTCCGCAGGTTCGCCGCTTGCCGCATGATATTGCCGCGCGACAGGTCGTCGCCGCACTGCGTCAGCACCGTGACCATGGCTTGCGCTTCGATGTAGCCGGTCAGGTAATAGGCGTTGGCGGGATTGTCGCCGGGCAGGTATTTCGCGACGAACTCGTTATAGGGCTTGAGGCTGCCGTCCTCGGTCCAGCGCGGATCGCCGGGATCCATGTAGCTCGTCGCGGAAATCAGGCCCTTCGCCTTGTCGAGCCCGGCCGGGACCAGCACGGCGGGGATGGATTGGGCGGTAAAGGTGATGAAGTGCGTCGGGTGCCAGCCGAGATCGTACACGCCGGCGATCGCCTGGATGGCGTGTTTTGCCGTCGCCGCTGTGATCAGCACGTCCGCGCCCGACTCCTTCAGCGCCTGCAATTGCGGCGCGATCGTCGTGTCGGTTTCCTCATAGCTTGCGGTCTTGATCACCCGTTTGTCGAAATCGTCGCCGAATATCTCGCGCAAGCCGGTGAGGTAGGATTTGCCGAAATCGTCGTTGCGATAGAGCACCGCGATCTTGGCGTTGGGCGTGTCGATGGAAATTTTCCGCGCGTAGATCTGCGCTTCGATGCGGTAGAGCGGCGCGCCGCCGATGGTCCACGGATATTTGCGGAAGTCGACAATGTCGGCGCCGGTGACCGTAAAGAGCTGCGGCACGCCATGCTGATTGAGGTAGTCGCGGATCGCCAAATTCGAGTTGGCGCCTTGGATCGAGAAAACCGCCGCGACCTTGTCATTTTCGACCAGTTGCTTCGTAAGCACGACGGTCTTCGCCGCGTCGTACATGTCGTCGAGGCTGACGAGAACGATCTTGCGGCCGTTCACCCCGCCTTGATCGTCGATCAGTTTGAAATACGCCGCCTCGGCCTTGCCGACGGCCCCGAAAATCGCGGCCGGCCCGGAATAGGGTTGGGTCTGGCCGATCCGGATTTCGCCGTCGGTCACGCCCGGTGCGTTTTGGGCCACCGCCGCCGAGGCGGCAAGGCACAGGGCGGCGCTGAGCAGCGCGGCGTGGATCGTTCTCGGCATTACCGTCTCCCGAATTTCTATCACTAAGCCAACGCGGGCCGATTGCCAATCGCGAACGGGCTTTCGTCCCGGCACGGTGTGCGATATGGAATGCCTTTCCGCATTTTGGGGGGACAGGGACATGGCCGAGGGCATCGAAATACCGGAAGGACACCGGGAGCACCTGGAACACGCTTCGCACGAGGGCGGCGGCGGTAGTCTGGTGCGCTGGATCGCGATCTTCACGGCGGTAATATCGACCGTCGGCGCGGTCATCGGCCACCAGGCCGAGGAGATCGCCAACTCGGCGATCCTGCTCAAGAACGAAGCCGCGTTGAAAAAGACCGACGCCGCCGACCAGTGGAGCTATTACCAGGCGGTCAGCACGAAGAGCCATCTGATGGAGCTGGCGATGTCGCTGGTGCCGGCCGATCAGCGTCCGCCCTTTGCCGACAAGATCAAGAAATACGAAAAGCAAAAGGACGACATCCAAAACGACGCGAAGAAGCTCGAGTCGGAATCGGCGAAGGCCAATAGCGACAGCGCCGCGCTGGCGACGCCGCGCGGCAACTTCATGTACGCGCTGGCATTGCTGCAGGTCGCAATCAGCGTCGTCTCGGTTACCGTGCTGACCCGGCAACGCTGGTTGTTCGGCATCGCGATCGCGCTCAGCGTATCGGACTGGTGACCGCGGGCATCGCCTTCATGGGCACGCCGGCGGAATGAGCGGCGCGACTTGACGCGGCTGTTCCCCGAACGGCTCGATCGTCTCGCGGTCCCCCATTGGCTTCCGACGGGTCGCGCCCCGAGCGCCGATCCCGACGATTTCACCGTGGTTACCGGCTATTTCGACATCGGACGCGGTGACTGGCGCGGCACCGTGAAGGGTCACGAAATTCCCGGCTGGATCAGGCGCGGCAACGACGATTACCTCGCCAATTTCCGGCTGCTGGCCCGCCTCAAGAACGAGATGGTCGTCTTCACCGAGCCACGCTTCGCCGACGCGGTTCTGGATGCGCGCAAGGCCTGCGGGCTCGAGGCGGCGACCGTTGTGATGACGCTCGACCGGCCGTTCGAGCGCGATCCAACCCTGGCCGCGACACGGGCGCGGATCGAGGCCGCGATGCAGCGTCGCCTGCTCGATTTCGTCGCGGCGCCGAACAAGCCCGAGGCGTTTTCGCCCGACTACGTGCTGGTCACGGCGCTGAAGCCGTCGTTGACCGTGGCGGCGCTCGATCTCGGCCTCGTCACGCGGCGGCAATTGGCCTGGCTCGATTTCAGTTATTGCCGCGAACCGCAAAGCTTCAATCCGAATTATCCGTGGCGCTACGCGTGCGGTGACCGTCTGCACGTCTTCACCATCGAGACGCCGGACGGCCGCTCGCCCGCGGAAATGGTCCGCACCGCCTATTGCCCGTTCCATGGCGCGCAGATATTCGGTCCGCCCGCCCTATGGCCGCGCTGCCGCGACCTCTACGAAGCGGCGCTGGCGGAATTGCTTGCCGCCGATCTCGCCGACGACGACCAGGGACTGTTGTTGATGGCGTGGCGGGCGGCGCCGGAATTGTTCGCGGTTCACCCGGTGCCGCGCCGCGACCGGTTCTGCGCGCTGCGCCTGTTCAACAGCGCCGTGCCGGCGCACGAAATACCGCCGGCCGCGACGCGCGCCGCCCGCACGCCCAAGCAACGCATCCTCAATGAATTGGAGCGCTTCGCCCGCCGTTTCCGCGCGTGAAGGACCGACGCCGCTCTTATAAATCGCACGGTCCCAGATAGCGGCCCGTGATGTGCTGCCGCATCGTCATCGCGCGGCCGTCGTCGCGCTCGGTGCGGATCGTCATGTCCATGGTCATCGCGTCGCCGCTATAGACGGCGGTGGCCTCGGCGGTGGCGGTGCCGCCGTTGGGCATCGTGCAGGACGCGCGCCAATGGATCGTGCCGCCGCTGCGCTCCATTTTCGCCACGCTGCAATCGCCGCCGCGCGGATTTTTCGGCACCGGCATGTCCGCCGTGATGCAGGCCGAATAGGTGGTGCCGCCGCCACGCATCATCTGCTCGATCTTGGCGCGGGCTTCGGGCGGCATCTGCGCCAGCTTGTCCGGCGGAATTTGCGGCATGGGCCGGTTGCCCATGTTCATCTGCGTCGTGTATTCCCACTTGCCCGGCTTGATGTCCTGCGCCCGGACGGGCCCTGCCGCGACGACGACGGCCAGCATGGCGGCGGCCCCAACATGAAATTTCATCTCGTATCCCCTTTGGAAGGCGCTGCTTACTCGCTTGACCGTTTGAACGGCGACAATTCCTCTTCGAGCTCGGCCATGTCGTGTTCGAGCGCCCGGGTCTCGCGTTTGAGGAAATCGGCCACCGCATCCGAAAAGTTCGGATCGCGGATCCAATGCGCGCTGTAGGTTGGGCAGGGCAGGTAGCCGCGCTGAATCTTATGCTGCCCCTGCGCGCCGGCCTCGACGCGCTTCAGGCCGCGCGCGATGGCGAAATCGATGGCGCGGTAATAGCACGCCTCGAAATGCAGGAACGGATAGTCGCCGAGGCAGCCCCAGTTTCGGCCATAGAGCGTGTCGGCGCCGATGAAGTTGAGCGCGCCGGCGACGTACTTCGCGCCCTTCTTCGCCATCACCAGGAGGATGCGGTCGGGAATCCGTTTGCCGATCAGGTCGAAGAATTCGCGCGTCAGATAGGCCGAACCCCATTTCCGGTCGGAGGTCGACATGTAGAAGCGGAAGAACGCGTCCCAATGTTGCGGCTTGATCGCGTCGCCAGTCAGCGTCTCGATCTCGATCCCCGTGGCCATCGCGTCGCGGCGCTCCCGATGGATCTGCTTGCGCTTGCGGGAATTGAGCGCCGACAGGAACCCTTCGAAATCCGCGTAGCCGTCGTTCTCCCAATGGAATTGCTGGCCGACGCGCTGGAGGAAGCCGGCGGCGCCGAGCGCGCGCCAATCCGCCTCGGTCGGGAAGGTGACGTGGAGCGACGAAACCTTATGCCGCCGCGCCAGCTCGACCATTGCCGCGATCAGCGCCTCGGCGGCGCCCGCGGGCGCTTCGGGACGCAACAGCAGGCGGGACCCGGTGACCGGCGTGAACGGCACCGCGCATAACAGCTTCGGGTAATAGCGCCCGCCCGCCCGCTCGTAGGACGCGGCCCAGCCGTGATCGAAGACATATTCGCCGTAGGAATGGCTCTTGAGATAGAGCGGCGCCACGCCGACGACGCGGCCGCTGGCATCCTCGAGCGCCAAGTGTTGGGGCAGCCAGCCGGTCTCGGCGGTCGCGGACTCGCTCGCCTCGAGCGCTTCGAGAAAGGCGTAGGACAGGAACGGATTGTCGGCGCCGGCGCATGCATCCCACGCCACCGCGCCGATCGCGTCGATCGCGCGATGGGCCTTGACCGTGAACTGCTCGCCGCCGTCAGGCATGGCTACTTGACCTGGAACAGACCCTCGACCTCGACCGCCGCGCCGCCGGGGAGCGAATTGACCCCGACCGAGACGCGCGCATGCTTGCCGGTGTCGCCGAACACTTCGACCATCAGGTCCGAACAACCGTTCACCACCAGCGGCTGATCGGTGAAGTCCGGGGTCGAATTGACGAAGCCGCACAGGCGCACGCAGCGGATCACGCGGTCAAGATCGCCGTACAACGCGTGGCGCAACTGCGCGATGAGATTGAGGCCGCAGAGGCGCGCCGCAAGCCTGCCCCGCTCGTGATCGAATTCATGGCCGCACTTGCCGCGAAACCGGTTCTCGCCATTCCACTGGCAGATCTGGCCCGCGATGAAGATCAAATCGCCGGTTTGCACCGCCGGCAGGTAATTGGCGAGCGGCGGCATCGCGCTCGGTAGTTCGATGGTAAGTTCGGCGAGGCGGGCCTCGATTTTTCCGGCCATGTTGGGATGGTCCTTCCGATCCGTCCCTATCAGGATAGCGTGCCCCGCGCCGGGGCGAAACATGGCCGGTGCGAAAAAAGGAGGCGATTCGATGCGTTTTCGATGGATTTTTCCGGCAATCGTCGCGGCCGGCCTGATCGTTGTCGCGACGCCGCCGGGCCGCGCGGCCGTGGTCGGCGATACCGCCGTGCCTTATAGCGCCGCCCGTATCGTCACAGTTAACGGCAAGGAATATGTCGGCAAGGTATTCGCGGCGCCGGGCAAGCAGCGCCACGACGTTGTCATCAACGGCATTCCCGTGAGCTTCGTTCTCGACATCGCTGGCGGCAGGGGTGTCGTCGTGCTGCCGGGTCTCCATTCCTACGTCGATTTCCCGTTGCCGCCGCTCCTCGCCGAACTGGATCGGCGTCGGCTCGCCCGGCACGCCGTCGGCGACGAATTGATCGACGGGCTGCGCGCCGTCAAATACTGGCTCGACTATACCGCCAGCGACGGCACGCGCGGCGAAGGCTTCATTTGGCTCAGCCGCGACAACATCTTGCTGCGGATCGAGGGGCGGATCCTACGCCCGCGCCACCGGCCGATGACGATATCGATGCGCCTCGAAGGTCTGAAACTCGGCCGTCAGGGCAACGCGCTATTCGAATTGGATAAGGGCCTGCACCGTTTGCCGTACGAGGCTATCGAGATGCTGCTGAACCTGCGGATGAACAAATCGCGGTGAGCCGATCCTGGTCGGCCCGGCGGTGCCTCACCTCATCCTGGCAAGAGCAGGCTGTCGAGCCAGGCCCGCCCGGTGTCGTAATCGACCGCCGGCAAGGTTTTGTAATTGTCGTAGAAGTAGCTGAACCGCTTATCGGCCAGCGTGGCGCGCAGGTCCGAAATCTGGGCGTCGTCCTTAAGAACATGAAGCACGCCGACACCATGGTCGATTTCGAGCAGTTTGAAGTCGATATCGGCCGATGCCGCGAGTTCGAACGCGACTTTCCAGACATCGCCGGACCATGACGCCGAGAGCCGCGGCATATGTTCCTCGAGCCAGTCGCGGGGAATCATGTCGTGTAGCGCAATCCAGCCGCCTTTGCCGACACAGCGCAGCGCGTTGACGACGTCCCTATGGGTCTGTTCGTAGGTGTGCAAACCATCGAGGAAAACAACGTCGTAACGTTCGTTGCCGTGTTGCCGGAAGAAAGCGTCGCTGGTCGCTCGATGCGTGCCGCCCCGTTCGGGATCGACGCCGGTTTTATGCTTCGCCAGGACGGAATCGAACAAGTCGTTGTTCGCGCATCCGATCTCCAAATAACGGCCGCTCGATTTGTTGGCGAGCAACAGATTTACCAGCGCGATCCGATTGAAATTGATCTTTTCCCAATCGAAATCGAACCGGCGCGTGTCGGCTTGAGCGCGATGCTGCTCTTGCAGCTTCCTCATTTCGCGCCGGTGTCTCGATCGCGCCGAGCCGTAGAGCATCCTGCTGAGGAGCGATTGATTTATTGCGGACGCGATGAATGGAGGGAGTTGGAACGTAGCCCAGGCACGAGGTGGAGGGCAACGCGGGCAAGATTACGGTCTGGATAGGATTGGAGGGCCGCCCTACAAATCCCGTTCGTTTCGGATTTCACGGTGACGATGGCGGTCGGCTTCGGTGACGATCCGGGCTCCCGTCGCTGGCGTCGCCCGTGGCGAGGCGCAAGAGGGCCATCGTCGATTATTGCCGTCGCCGACAATAATGCTGCCTATCAATCGACGCGAACAAACCAGAAAGTTATTTTAAAAACAATGGAATGAAGGTAAGTTATCAGAGCAGACGATGCGATCGACGCGCACGGCGTCGAACGCGACTCGTTATAAATTCACCGATTTTTTGCAGCGCAACGGTCGATTTTGCTGGTCGGGTCGGAATTTTTTTGCAATAAAATCAGCCGCGAAGGCAGCTAGATTGGCGCGATGCGCTATCGTCATTGCCATTGACGGGCCGGGGGGCACATCGGTTCCGTGTTATGAAAAGCCTCTCTCCATCCGGAGAGGGGCTTTTCTAATGGCCACGTTGAGGCGACCGGGAGTCTGCGCGCGAAGAAAAAAGGGGCGCGGTGTGAGCCGCGCCCCAATTTCTGCCCCATTACCATCGCACGGGCCGGGAGGCTTAAGCCGGTGTAACGCCGCGACTAGCTGCAGCCACTAGTGCTGCCGCACGTGTCGCATTTGAGGCAGGTTCCGTTCCTTACCAGGGTGAAGTTGCCGCACTCGCCGCAACTGTCGCCCTCATAACCCTTGATCCGGGCGGCACGCACTTGCGCCGCCCTCGCGTCAAAAACCGATACTTCGTCTTCTAGTCGCGCTTCGGTCAAAGCAGTGGTGGTCTCAAGCGCGGCGGTTAATGCCAAAGCGTTGTTGCCGTCACGGGAAAGCGCCGTGGCCGCGCCGTTGCCGGCACCGCCATGGAGCAGGGTAAGCTTGCTGCGGACATAGCCGGCGACGACGCCACGCGGAACAACGCCGTCGCCGCGGCCGCCGCCCGGTAGGTTGGATTCGCCCTGGCCCTTGCCGAGCGTATCGGGAGTCAAATCGACCGGCTGTACGTGGGCAAGATCGTTGCGGCCGAGATACGAGATCGCGAGCTCGCGGAAGATATAATCGATCAGCGACGTCGCCATCTTGATCGTGTCGTTGCCCTCGACCATGCCGGACGGTTCGAAGCGGGTGAAGGTGAACGCCTCGACGAATTCCTCCAGCGGCACGCCGTATTGCAGGCCGATCGAGATCGCGATGGCGAAATTGTTCATCAGCGAACGGAAGGCGGAGCCTTCCTTGTGCATGTCGATGAAAATTTCGGCGAGGGCGCCATCCTCGTACTCGCCGGTGCGCAGATAGACTTTGTGGCCGCCGACGACCGCCTTTTGGGTATAGCCCTTGCGCCGTTGCGGCAACCGGCGCCGCTCCGCGGCCGCGCGCTCGACGATCCGTTCCACGATTCGCTCGGCGACCAGCGGCACGCGCTCGGCGGGCGACTTCTCCAGGAAATCGGCGACCGCGTCGTCGTCGTCGTGATCGTCGTCGATCAGCGAGGATTGCAGCGGCTGCGACAGTTTCGAGCCGTCGCGATAGAGCGCATTCGCCTTGAGGCCCAATTGCCACGACAGGAGATAGGCCTTCTTGCATTCGTCGACGGTCGCGGCGTTCGCCATGTTGATGGTCTTGGAGATCGCGCCCGAAATGAAGGGCTGCGCCGCCGCCATCATGCGGATGTGGCTTTCCCAGGACAGCAGGCGCTTGCCGTTGCGGCCGCAGGGATTGGCGCAATCGAACACCGGCAGATGCTCGGGCTTGAGGAACGGCGCGCCTTCCAGCGTCATGGCGCCGCAACAATAGGTGTTCGCCGCCTCGATCTCGGTCTTGGTGAAGCCCAAGGCCGCCAGCATGTCGAAGCCGGGATCGTCGAGCTGCGCTTGGGTGAAACCGAACGCGGCCTTGCAGAACGCCTCGCCGAGCGTCCACTTGTTGAACGCGAATTTGATGTCGAAGGCCGCCGTCGAGCGAGCTTTCGACCGCGTCGATGGACTCGGCGTTGAAGCCCTTGGCTTTCAGCGTCTCGTGATTGATGCCCGGCGCGTGCTCCAGGCTGCCATGTCCGACCGCGTAGCGCGTGATGGCGCCGATCGTTTCGTCGTCATAGCCCAGCGCCTTCAGCGCCGGCGGGGCCATGCGGTTGATGATCTTGAAGTAACCGCCGCCGGCCAGCTTCTTGAATTTGACCAGCGCGAAATCGGGCTCGATTCCGGTGGTGTCGCAGTCCATCACCAAACCGATCGTGCCGGTCGGCGCGATCACGGTGGCTTGCGCGTTGCGATAGCCGTTCCGCTCGCCAAGCTCGAGCGCCTGGTCCCAAGCCCGCCGCGCCGCCGCGACCAGGCCCGGTTCGGGGCAATTCGCCGCGTCCAGCGGCACCGGCAGAATGGCCAGACCTTCGTAACCGTCGGGCGCACCGTGCGCGGCGCGGCGGTGATTGCGGATCACGCGCAGCATGTGCTCGCGATTGGCGGCGTAACCGGGAAAGGCGCCGAGCTCGCCGGCCATCTCGGCCGAGGTGGCGTAGCCGACACCGGTCATCACCGCGGTGATGGCGGCGCACAGCGCGCGGCCGGCGTCGCTGTCATAGGGCAGGCCCATCGCCATCAGCAAGCCCGCCGATATTGGCGTAGCCGAGGCCGAGTGTGCGGTATTCGTAGGACAGGCGCGCGATTTCCCGCGATGGGAACTGCGCCATCAGCACCGCGATTTCGAGCGTGACCGTCCACAGCCGCGTCGCGTGCTCGAAGGCGGGGGTGTCGAACAAGCCGTCCTCGCGGCGGAACGCCATCAGATTGATCGAAGCGAGATTGCACGCCGTGTCGTCGAGGAACATGTACTCGGAGCACGGGTTCGACGCGTTGATGCGGCCGCTCGCGGCGCAGGTGTGCCACTCGTTGATCGTGGTGTCGAACTGCACGCCCGGATCGGCGCTGGCCCAGGCGGCGTAGGAGATCCTTTCCCACAGGTCACGCGCTTTCATCGTCTTGTGCGACTTTGCCGTCGGTGCGGCGGATCAGGTCCCAGTCGCCGTCGCCCTGCACCTTGCCGAGGAAGTCGTTGGTCAGGCGGACCGAGTTGTTCGAGTTCTGGCCGGCGACGGTGAGGTAGGCTTCCGGAATCCCAATCCGTGTCGTAGGTCTTGAAGTCGATCGTCGGTATAGCCCTGCGCCGCGAACTGCATCACGCGCTGGACATAATTCTCCGGGATCATGACGCGGCGCGCCGCCTTGATCTCCTGTTTCAGCGCCGCGTTCTTGGCGGGATCGAAGCGGCCCGCGCCGAGCGCCTTCGCGCTCTTGTCGTGGCAGGCCTGCATCACGCGGCGGAGATGCTTTTGCGCGAGCTTGGAGCCGGTGACGAGCGCCGCGACCTTCTGCTCCTCGATCATTTTCCAGTCGATATAGGCTTCGATGTCGGGGTGGTCGATATCGACCGTCACCATCTTGGCGGCGCGCCGCGTGGTGCCGCCGGATTTGATCGCGCCGGCGGCGCGGTCGCCGATCTTGAGGAAGCTCATCAGGCCGGACGAACGCCCGCCGCCCGACAATTTCTCGCCGTCGCCGCGCAGTTTCGAGAAATTCGAGCCGGTGCCGGAGCCGTATTTGAACAGGCGCGCTTCGCGCACCCACAGATCCATGATGCCGCCTTCGTTCACCAGATCGTCTCTGACCGACTGGATGAAGCAGGCGTGCGGCTGGGGATGTTCGTAGGCGCTGGTCGAAACGGTCAACTCGCCGGTGCGGAAATCGACATAGTAGTGACCCTGCGCCGGCCCGTCGATGCCGTAGGCCCAATGCAGCCCGGTGTTGAACCATTGCGGCGAATTCGGCGCGGCCATCTGCTTGCACAGCATGAACCGCATTTCGTCGTAATAGGCGCGCGCGTCGTCTTCTTGGTCGAAATAGCCGCCCTTCCAGCCCCAATAAGTCCAAGTGCCGGCCAGCCGGTCGAACACCTGCTTGGCGCTGCGCTCGGAGCCGTAGCGGTCGGCGGCGGGCAGGGCGGCGAGCGCCGCCTCGTCGGGCGTCTTGCGCCACAGCCAATCGGGCATGTCCGCTCTCGACCACCGGCTGCAATTTCGCCGGGACGCCGGCCTTGCGGAAATATTTCTGCGCCAGAACGTCGTACGCGACCTGGCTCCACGCCGCCGGCACTTCGATATCGGGCAGATGGAAGACGCGCGATCCGTCGGGGTTGCGGATTTCGCTGGTGGCCTGGCGGAATTCGATGCCATCATAAGCATCGTGTCCTGCCGTGGTGAAACGCCGTTCAATCCGCATCACACTCCCCCATACAAACCAACTGTTTTTTGTTCGACGCTTGGGGTTAGGCCCGTCGCGAGTAGTGATGCTCCGTCTTAACGGGGGGAGACGTCAACAAGATTTAGTGCCAGCCCCCTAAAATTTTTCTACATATGGGGCCATTTCGTGCTTGACCGGGCTCCGATCGAAGATTTTTTCAGGGTTCCGCCGGATCGGGTCCCGCCGAATGTTCCGGCCCGAATTCCATCACTTGCGTCATGTCGGTCAATTCTTATCCGCCTTGTGGCGCAGGTAATGCCGTTTCGCCTTCGCGCGGTTGCCGCAGGAATTCATGTCGCACCAGCGCCGCGTTCCGCCCTTGCTGTGGTCCATGAACAGCCAGAGACATTCCTCATTGGCGCATCGTCGCAGCCGGCGATTGTCGGCGTAAGTCAATAGATCGGCTGTTGACCAGAGAACCGGCGCGAGCAGGGCGGGCACGGTCGGGACCGCGTCGTGCGCTGCCCAGCCAAATCCTTTGGCACCGCGAATCAGCCGTGCGCGGGGCGGCGCCAGCGCGAGCGCGTGGTTGAGTTGATCGAGGTCGCGCTGTGCCGGCTGGGCTTCCGCGGCGACCGCCGTGAACAGGCGATAGATCGTTTCGCGAAGCGCCACGGCCTCCTCGGTCGCGTGTCGCGCGGAGGCGGGTTGATCCGCCGCCCATTGCCCGGCCTGCGATACAAGCGCCGGTGCCGAACTGGAATTGCGCTCCAGCCAAGCCAACAGATCGTCAAAGCCATCCAATGTCTCGGCCGGCTCAGGCCGCCCCCGCCAATACCGCGTATTGGCGAAGGCGAGGCACAGATCCTCGGATGGCGGTGCGAGAGCGACGGCGTGATTTCCGTGGTTGTCGGGATTTGTCATGGATGTGATAATTAATCTAACCATCTATCGTGGTTGACTCGCGGCTGGCTTTTAGGCATATATAACTAGGTACGCGGTTAGACAAGATTTAATGGCATCCGAGGAGACGGTTCCATGCTCGATCATATCTCGATTGGCGTTCGCGACATCACGCGGTCGAAGCGATTCTATGACGCCGCCCTAAAGCCGCTCGGCTATGTCTGCAAGAGCGCGGACGCGAGCAGTCTGGGTTACGGCGACGACGACGGCATCGGCTTGTGGCTCGGCGTCTCCGACCATCCCGTCCCGGCCCACAACAAATCCAATCTGCATTTCTGCTTCGCCGCGCCGACGCGCAAAAGCGTTGATCAGTTTCATGCTGCGGCACTGAAGGAAGGCGGCCACGACAATGGCGGGCCGGGCCTGCGCGACTACAGCCCAAACTACTACGCGGCCTTCATCGTCGATCCCGACGGCTATCGGCTCGAAGTGCATTGCGAGGAGGCGTGACGATTACCTACCGGGTAATCGCTCCGGTATTCCATTTGCCTAAGACTGCTGACGGGACGGTGTCAGGAGACAATTTTTATTCTCCCGTCCGTCGTGGCGATGCATCCGCTCGTCCAGGAGGTGTCCGATGGAACGCTATTTTTCGCCCTTCGGCGGAGTGGTGCCGAAGCCATGGCGGTCGCATCACGGCGGGTCGCTTTGGGGCGGATCGCATAGGCACTTTTGGGCGACACACGTCTTGGCGAGCCTGAAGCAGTGGCGCCGCCGGGTCTATGAGCGGCGTCTTCTCGCGCAGTTCAGCGACCGGGATCGGCTCGATCTGGCATTGACGTCGGCCGACATTCGACGGGAAATAGCGAAGCCGTTTTGGCGGGGGTGACACTGGGCCGCGCGACATCATCATCAGCGTTCGACGCCAAAGAGGCGATTCGTGCGCTGACCAAAGCCGATCCACTCCTGGGACGCGCAATTCGGCGCCATGGCGCCTATGCGCTCATAATCCATCGCGGCGGAACGCCGTTCTCGCTGTTGGCGCACGCGGTTATCAATCAGCAACTCTCGGGCAAGGCGGCGGCGACCATCGAGGCACGATTGATCGCGGCCCTTGGCGGCGCCTGCACGCCGCAAACCGTTGCCGCCGCGAAATTCGATGTACTGCGTGGTGCCGGTCTGTCTCGAGCGAAGGCGACGACGTTGCACGATCTCGCGGCGAAAACCTTAGATGGCACTATTCCGAGCTTTGCCAAGTTACGCCGAATGAGCGACGACGCGGTCATCGAGCATCTAACCCAGGTTAAAGGTATCGGCCTGTGGACGGCCCAGATGTTCCTCATGTTTTCGTTAGGCCGTCCCGATGTCATGCCGGCGCATGATCTCGGCGTACGCAAAGGATTCCAGCGCGTCTACGGCCACGATGCATTGCCCGTGCCGAAGGCGGTGCTGGAATACGCCGAGATTTGGCGGCCGTGGCGCAGCATCGCCAGCTGGTATCTGTGGCGCGCCGCAGACGCCAAAGACATCGTCTGATTGACGCGGCGCCATGCCGCCGGCACAATCGTGTTAATCGATCCGCAGGGGGGCTGAACATGCATAAGATCGCCATTCCTGAAAGCGCCATCGCCGGTGCCATGCAGCAGCGCGGCAAGCTCAATCGCTTCGACGAAATCGTCGGACCAAAAACGGCGCTCGTGGTGATCGATCTGCAGAACGTATTCATGTTGCCGGGCATGCCGGTCGAGGTGGCGACGGCGCGGGAGATCATTCCGAACGTCAATGGCCTCGCCGGCGCGGTCCGCAAGGCTGGCGGTAAGGTTGTCTGGATACAGATGACGTTGAACGACCAGGAAGAGAGCTGGAGCGTGTTTTTCGAGGGCGAGCGACGGCGCGACGCATTCAAAGATTTGCAACGAGGTAGCCACGGCCATGCGCTGCACGGCGACCTCGACGTCAAGACCGAGGATCTCGTCATCGAAAAGCGCCGCTACAGCGCCTTTATCCAAGGCTCATCCGACATCGACCGGATTTTGCGGGGGCTGGGGGTCGACACAGTCGTGATCGTCGGCACGCTGACCAACGTGTGCTGCGAGTTGTCGGCGCGCGACGCCATGATGCTGAACTACAAACTGGTATTCGTGTCCGATGCCAACGCGGCCATCACCGATGCGGAACATAATGCCACGCTTGGCACTATTCTGCGCGTGTTCGGCGACGTGGCAACGACCGACGAAGCGATTTCGCGGCTGGTGGCCAAGCCACGCGTCGTGGCAGTCGCGGCGGAGTAGGGCGCGCACCTTACCGGATGACGATTGGCGCCATGGCGAAGGCGCCGGGCGGCGCCGTCATCAGCATCAACGTCTGAATATAAGGCCGCAACAGCGCCACTATTTCTGCGGCTTCGGTGTGCTCGAAGACGCGCGACCAAAGTGTTCGGCTCCCCTTGGGAAAACGTTCTAGCGTGACATCGCTGCCGATATCGATGCCGGCGGCGTGCTTCGCAAGATCGAGCGCGACATCGAAACCGCCGAGCGCATCGACCAACCCGTTCGCGCGCGCCTCCTCGCCGGTCCAGACCCGTCCCTTCGCGACGGATTCGATTTTCGCAGCGTCGAACTTTCGGCCGGCAGCGACGCGGCTCTTGAAGCCGGCATAGAAATCGTCGAGCAGTTTCGCCAAACGCACGTGCCCTTCTTGCGTGTAGGCCTGCGTTGGGCTGTTGAGGCCGGCGTTAGCGCCGATTTGTACCCAATCCCAACCGATACCGAGCTTCTCCGAGAGACCACTGATCGCGAACTTGCCGCCGACCACGCCGATTGAGCCGGTCAGCGTTGCCGGCTCGGCGACGATCGTGTCAGCCGTCGACGCGACGTAATAGCCGCCTGAGGCGGCGAGATCGCCCATGCTGACGATCAGCGGTTTGCCGGCTTTTTTGGCGCGCTGCGTCGCTTCCCAGATCGTCTCCGACGCGACCGCCGAACCGCCAGGGCTATCGATGCGGAATACAATGGCGCGAACCTTCGCGTCGCCTGCGGCCTCGCGGAACGCCTGGGCGATGTCTTCGGCGCCAACGCCGGCAACGGCGGCGAGCGGGCTCGGCTTGGTGCTGCCCGATTGGATCAGCCCGTCGGCGTCGATGACGGCAATGACCGGACCGCTGCGATGCGGCGGTCCTTGCGCCTCGGCATAGTCCGCGACGGTGAGGGTCTTGTCGTCGCCGCCGGCTTTAGTCTTTGCCGCAGCATAAACGTCGTCGCGGCCGCCGACGTGGTCGATCAGATGAGCCTTGACCGCGTCGTCGCTGGAGAACGGTCCTTGATCGATCAGTTTGCGAACGTCGCCCTCGCTCAGTCGGCGGCGCTCGGCGATCCCCCGAACGATCTGCGTGAATAACGCGTTCAACAGGTCTTCTGTTTCGTCACGTTGCGCTTGGGACATCCCCTTGTCGGTGAACATACTCATCGCGGTCTTGTACTCCTCGCGATGATCGAACTCGGTACTGACGCCAATCTTGTCGAGCGCGTTGTGGAAGAACGGTTGCTCGGCGCGTAGGCCGACGAGGCCGAGCTCGCTGAACGGCTGCAGCCAAATCTCGTCGAACGCGGTCGCTAAATAGTAACCGCCGGTGCCACCGCCCATCTCGCCGAAACTGTCGGAATAGGCGTAGGCGAATTTGCCGTTGGCGCGGAAACCGGCGACGGCGTCGCGCAATTCTTGAATCTGCGCGAGCTGAAAGCGGCTCGCACCGACATGCGCGATCAAGCCTTTGACGCGGCTGTCCTTGCCGGCCATGTCAATCGCCTCGACGGTCTGACGCAGCGACGGCTTGGCGCCGAATAGCGTCTGCTCCCACGACGATGTCGGCGGCCCGTCTGTGAGCGCTTCCTCGAGATTGAGCGTCAGTACCGTATTGTTACCGATGGTCGGCCCCTTGGGGCTAAGCCAAATCGCCGCGACCGTGCCGACGACGATCAGCAGAAGGACGATGAAGCCAAACCAGGCGAAGAAGCCGCCGACGAGGCGGCGAAAGAGTGAGCGCCGCATCAGTTCGATCCGCGATAGGCGCGGTCGCGCAACAAGTGATCCGCCAGCACGATCGCCATCATCGCTTCCCCCACCGGCACGGCGCGTATCCCGACGCAGGGATCGTGCCGGCCTTTTGTTGCAATATCTGTTTCACGGCCGTGCGTGTCGATCGTCTTGCGCGGCGTCAGGATTGAACTCGTCGGCTTTACCGCGAAGCGTGCAACGATGTCCTGTCCGCTCGAGATGCCGCCCAGGATCCCGCCGGCATGGTTCGATAGAAACACCGGCGTGCCGTCACGCATGCGCATTTCGTCCGCGTTCTCCTCGCCCGACAAGGACGCAGTAGCGAAACCGGCGCCGATTTCGACGCCCTTCACGGCGTTGATGCTCATCATCGCCGATGCCAAATCCGCGTCGAGCTTGCCGTAGATTGGCTCGCCCAATCCGGCGCGCACGCCGCTGGCCACGATCTCGATCACCGCGCCGACGGAGGAGCCGCGCCTGCGGATATCGTCGAGATAGCCTTCCCATTGCTGTGCCGCCTGACGGTCGGGCGACCAGAACGGATTGTCCTCAATCGCGTCCCAATCCCAGCGCGCGCGGTCGATTTTGTGCGGGCCGATCTGGACGAGGGCACCGCGCACGATGATATCGGGTCCCAAAATCTTGCGCGCGATGGCGCCGGCCGCGACGCGGACCGCGGTTTCGCGGGCCGACTGTCGACCGCCGCCGCGATGGTCACGGATGCCGTATTTTTTCCAATAGGTGTAGTCGGCGTGACCCGGCCGGAATTTTTCCTTGATCGCGTCGTAATCCTTGCCGCGTGCGTCCTCGTTGCGGATCAGCAGCGAGATCGGCGTGCCGGTGGTCTTGCCCTCGAATACGCCTGAAAGGATTTCGACCGTGTCGCTCTCCTTGCGCTGCGTGGTGAAGCGCGACTGACCGGGCTTGCGCTTGTCGAGCCACGGCTGGATGTCGGCCTCGCTCAGCGGTATCAGCGGCGGCGTGCCGTCGATCACGCAGCCGATCGCGGGTCCGTGACTCTCTCCCCAAGACGTGAAACCGAACAATTTGCCGAAGGTGTTGCCGCTCACGGCTGGTTCACCACCACCGAAATATCGGGCGCATCGACCGCTTTCATACCGACGACATGATAGCCGCAATCGACATGATGGACCTCGCCGGTGACGCCGGCGCCGAGATCGCTCAACAGATACAATCCGGCGCCGCCGACATCCTCAATGGAGACGTTGCGCTTCAATGGCGAGTTATACTGATTCCATTTCAGGATATAGCGGAAATCGCCGATGCCCGACGCCGCAAGGGTCTTGATTGGCCCGGCCGAGATCGCGTTGACGCGGATGTTTTGCCCGCCGAGATCGACCGCAAGATAGCGCACGCTAGACTTCGAGTGCGGCCTTCGCGACACCCATCACGTTGTAGTTCGGCATCACGCGTTCGGCGCCGTAATAGGTAAGGGTAAGCAAGCTGCCGCCGCTCGGCATCAATGGCGTCGCGCGCCGGCACAGATCGGTGAATGAAAAGCACGAAATGTCGAGCGTCCGCAGGAAGTTGGCGCGGGTGGTATCGACATACTTGCCGCGCAATGCATTGGGATCGGTCGCGCCGATCGCGTGCACGACGAAATCGAGTTGGCCCCATTTGTTGGCGATGCCAGCGAAGACTGTATCGAGGCTCGCTTCATTGGTGACGTCGCTTTCGACGACGAAATCGCTGTTGACGCTTTGGGCCAGGGGTCGGACGCGCTTGCCCAGCGCCTCGCCCTGGAAGGTGAAGGCCAGTTCGGCACCTTGATCGGCGACGGCTTTCGCGATCCCCCACGCGATCGAGCGCTCGTTCGCGACGCCCATGATCAGGCCGCGTTTGCCGGCCATGAGCGGCTTCGATTCGGTCATTACCACGACTCCCGCGCTTCGATTCGAAAGGGGCGGCATCCTACACGATGCCCGCCTGTAACGAAAAGGCGGCAAGGCTTATAGTCGCTTTATGGTAGGCACACTTCGTTGCGGAACTCCCGTGAGCCAGATTGCTTTTGCCGAGCCCTTTAAGTTGTTCGCCGACTGGTTTGCGGCAGCCAAGGCGAGCGAGGCGGCCGAACCCGAGGCAATGAACCTCGCCACGGCGACGCGCAGCGGCGTGCCGTCATCACGCATCGTGTTGCTGCGCGGCCATGACGAGCGCGGCTTCGTCTTTTTCACCAATTTTGACAGCCGCAAGGGAGAGGAGCTGTTTGCCAATCCCCGCGCGGCGCTTTGCTTTCACTGGAAATCGCTGCAACGGCAAATTCGTATCGAGGGCGATGCAGAGTCGGTTAGTGACGTTGAGGGCGACGCCTACTTTTCGCGCCGCGCCCGGATGAGTTAAATTGGCGCCTGGGCGTCGGACCAGTCACGGCCGCTCGACAGTCGCGCCACGTTCGAGCGCCGCGTCGCCGAGATGGAGGCGCGCTTCAGGGACAAGCCGGTGCCGCGGCCACCGCGCTGGTCAGGGTTCCGCCTTGTGCCGAACCGGATCGAGTTCTGGGAAGAGCGGCCGTTTCGTCTCCATGACCGCCTGATGTATCGCCGAGACGGCGAGGGTTGGTCGCTGACGCGATTGTATCCATGAGCGCGCGCAAAAATTTGTTGCTCACAGGGGCTAGCCGCGGCATCGGCCACGCCACGGTGCGGCGCTTCAGCGACGCCGGCTGGAACGTCGTCACCGTATCGCGCGAGGCGGTGCCTGAGGAATGCAAACGCGATCCGAACTGGTCCCACCACATCACCGCCGATCTTGCTGATCCCAAGGACGTCGACATGGTGATCCGGGATACACTGACGTCGTTGGGCGAGGGCGGTCTCGACGCGCTGGTCAACAATGCCGGCATGTCACCCAAGACCCCGTTCAAGGAACGGCTCGGCAGTCTCAATGGCGATCTCGCCGAGTGGCGCCGCGTGTTTGAACTTAATTTCTTCGCCCCACTGGCGTTGGCGCGCGGTTTGGCGGGACCGCTGGCAAAGGCGAAGGGTTCCATCGTCAACGTCACCTCGATTGCCGGTCACGCGGTGCATCCGTTCGCAGGTTCGGCTTATTCGACCTCTAAGGCGGCGCTATCGGCGCTGACGCGTGAAATGGCGGTGGAATTCGCCGACCTGGGCGTGCGCGTCAATGCCGTGGCGCCGGGAGAGATCGCAACCGCGATGCTATCGCCGGAAACGGAGGTACTGTTACCGCGTATTCCCCTACATCGTCTCGGCACGCCGGAGGACGTCGCCGCGACGATCTTTTATCTTTGCGCCGCGGACGCTGGTTATATCACGGGCACGGAAATTTTCGTCACCGGCGGCCAGCACCTCTACTAGGCGCGCGTCGTTCCAGGGTCATCGCCATGCCGTGCCTCGGCCGCAGCGTAATCAGGGCCCGTGGCGCGACCGGATGGCCCGGCTTCAAGTGTAGGCGGTAACGCTGCGCGATGGTGGCGAGGATCAGGATCGCTTCGGTCGTTGCGAAAGCGGCGCCAACGCAAATTCGTGGACCAGCGCCGAACGGCACATAGACAAAGCGGGGACGGCCGGCAGCGCGCTCCGGCAGGAATCGCTCAGGTTCAAATCGCTCGGGTTGTTCCCATAAACGACGGTGCCGGTGCAGTATCCAAGGCACAACATAGATAACGGCCCCGGCCGGAATGTGACGGCCGGCGATTTCGTCGGCCGCGATTGCCTCGCGCGACAATGTGTGCGCGGGCGGATAAAGCCGCAGCGTCTCATCGATAACCATCCGCGTGTAACGCAGACGCGGCACGTCTTCCGCGCGCGGTGTCTGACCGTCAAGTACCTCGCTCAATTCCTCGTGCAGTTTCGCCTCGACCGCGGGATGCCGCGACAGCAAATAAAGAGCCCAGGTTAACGCAAGGGAGGTCGTTTCGTGCCCCGCCATGAAGATCGTGATTATTTGGTCGCGAATTTCCTCAGCTGAAAGACCCGTACCGGTCTCCTCATCTCTAGCCGCCAGGAGTTGCGCGAGCAGATCTTGCCGCTCGATTGTTCCAGCACGGCGCTCCGCGATCATGCGGTCGATCTTTAGGTCGAAGTCGCTGAAGATACGTCGAGCAAATTTCAGCGAACGAAGGCGCGGCATCCATGGCGGCAACGGCAGCAGATCGAACAGTGTCGGGCGTACGTCGACTTGATACCGTTCGGCGCCGGTGGCAACCAGATCGGCGATATCGGCGGCATCGGCGGAAAACATGGCTCGCGCGATGATGTCGAGGGTCAGCCTCATCATCGCCTGGTCGAGCATCAGGTCCGTGCCGTTCGGGAGCCGGTCCCAACCCGTCAGCATCGCTTCCGTATGTTCGGTCATCAATGATCCATAGGACGTGACGGAACGGGGGTCGAATGACGGCGCCATGATCCGGCGATGCCGGCGCCACGTTTCGCCTTCACTCGTCAACAGACCTTGGCCAAGCCCCGGTTCGAGCAACCGCCGTGCGAGCCGCGTCTTTGTGTAATTCCCCGCGTTGTCGACCAGGACGTGTTTGATCGCTTCGGGATCGTTGACGATATACGCACGGGCCCACAGGAAAGAGCGGTCGAGAAAATCCTTTTCGTATGCATCGTTTGGAAAGGTCGCGATCGAGTTGTCGCGCACCGTTCGCAGCAACGCGAATAGGCCGAGTTGCCGTTCCGGAGGCTGTGGCGCTGGCAGCAGGGGATCAGTGGAGACGGTGTCGAGTGTGCTCATCAATTTGCCTGGTATCGAAAGCCTGGCGCAAACGTTAAATCATCAATCGCTTAACCATTATAGGCTGGGCTGAAGGGCCGCGCACCTAGGACGGGCGACAATCGGCCGGGGTGGCAAGCATTTGGTAAGACCCATTGTTCATAATTCATCTACCAACCAACCCAAAGGGATCCCATGACCGTGACATTCTCCGAAACGTCGGACGTTGCCCCGGAGCGTTACGGGAAGCATTCTGATAATTCCTCGGCTATAGTCAGTAACGGCTTTGCCGGGACCGACGCGGCCAAGCTGAATGAGAATCCGATGAAAACACGTGTTCGCAAAGCGGTTTTTCCTGTTGCCGGGATGGGCACGCGTTTCCTTCCGGCCACGAAAGCGATCCCCAAGGAAATGCTGCCGGTCGTCGACAAGCCGCTTATTCAATATGCGGTTGAGGAAGCGATCTCTGCAGGAATCGATCATTTCATTTTCGTGACCGGCAAAGCAAAAACCGCAATCGAAGATCATTTCGACCTAGCCAACGAAGTTGAGAGCAAGCTTAAGGCGAGCGGCAAGAACGCTCAAATCAGCTTACTAAACGGCTGGGTACCAAAGCCTGGCCAGATAGCCTACACGCGCCAACCGGAAGCAAAAGGTCTCGGCCACGCGGTTTGGTGCGCGCGCGACCTGGTCGGCGACGAGCCCTTTGCGGTTTTGCTGGCCGATGATTTTATTTTAGCCGATGTGCCGTGCCTGAAGCAGATGACCGATGCTCATGCCAAGGTGGGGGGTAGCATCGTCGCGGTAATGGAAGTGCCGCGCGACCAGACCAATCGCTACGGCGTGCTCGACATTGCCTCGGAGAAGGGCAAGCTCGTCTCGGTGCGGGGTGTCGTCGAAAAGCCGAAGCCGGCTGACGCACCGTCCAATTTATGCGTCGTTGGGCGCTATATCTTGCATCCGGACGTGTTCGGGTACCTCGAAAATCAGACGACGGGCGCGGGAAATGAGATCCAACTCACGGATTCCTTCAAGCCCCTGATCGCGAGCGGCAGCCCGTTTCATGGATTGCGGTTCGACGGGCGCCGCTATGACTGTGGCGAAAAGGTTGGCTGGCTTGAGGCCAATATCGCAGTCGCGCTAACGCGCGACGACACTGCGATTCCGGTGAAGAAGATTCTGCAGGGTTACTGCTGATCCCCGAGATTGAAGATTCAGCCATGACCGGCCATTGCTTCGATCCAACGATCCTGCGCGAATACGATATTCGCGGCATCGTAGGCGAGACTTTGCATGAAGCGGACGCGCTCGCGCTCGGCCAGGCCTACGCCAAGATCCTGACTGAAAATGGCGGCCGGTCGGTCGCCGTTGGCCGCGACGGCCGGTTGAGCTCGCCGGCCCTCGAAGCTGCGCTGGTCGAAGGGTTGACCTCGAGCGGCATCGACGTCGCCCGGATTGGCCTCGGACCAACCCCGATGCTCTATTTCGCTGGCCATACCCTTGGCGTTGACGGCGCGCTCATGGTGACGGGCTCACACAATCCGGCAAACCATAACGGCTTCAAGCTGATGCTCGGCAAGAAGTCGATGTACGGGGATGATATCAAGCGGTTAGGTGCCGTTGCCGCAGCCGGCAATTTCGTGTCGGGAAAGGGCAAGGCCGAGACGCGACAGGTCAAGGACGCCTATGTCGCGCGGTTGCTCAAAGATTTTGACGGCGTTCGCAAGTTACGGGTCGCCTGGGATGCCGGTAACGGCGCCACCGGCGAGGTTCTGCGGGCGATCACGGCGAAGCTCCCGGGTGAGCACGTGCTGCTGAACGAGATAATCGACGGCCGTTTCCCAGCCCATCACCCCGATCCCACCGAGCCAGAAAATCTACTTCAGATACAGTCTGTTATAGAAAAATCTTCGTGCGATTTTGGAATTGCGTTCGATGGCGACGGCGATCGGATCGGCGTGGTCGACGGCGAGGGCAACATCCTCTGGGGCGACCAGCTTCTGACGATCCTTGCGAAGGAGGTCATCGCCGCCCAACCCGGCGCGCAAATCATCGCTGACGTGAAGGCAAGCCAAGTTCTGTTCGATGAGATCACGCGAATGGGCGGAAAGCCCGTGATGTGGCGGACAGGCCATTCATTGATCAAATCCAAGATGGCGGAAACCGGCGCGCCGCTCGCAGGCGAGATGAGCGGCCATATCTTCTATGCCGATCGCTATTATGGTTATGACGATGCTCTCTACGCCGCGATTTGGCTGTTGCGTATACTTTCTTCTACCGATGAAAGCTTGGCGGCGATGCGCCGCAAGCTGCCGGCAGTCATCAACACGCCGGAGATGCGGATTCCATGTGCCGATACCCGAAAATTTGCCGTGATAGACGAGGTCAAGAAGCGACTCCGGCAAGCCGGTGCGACGGTATCGGACATTGACGGGGTACGGGTCGGCACTCGCGACGGCTGGTGGTTGCTCCGCGCTTCGAATACCCAAGCCGTGCTCGTTGCACGCGCCGAGGCCGCCAACAAAGCCGGGCTTGATCGGTCAATTGCAGAATTGGCCGCACAACTTGAGCAGAGTGGCGTCTCGATGCCACACGCACGCCATTAAGAATCAGTCCAAAGAGTTGCTGGAAACAGCGCGGATCGAAGCGGAACGCATTACATCGGGCCGTCTTGCGCGACGCAGATCGGCTGGGCAGGGGCGAGAATTTCCATTCCATCCGCCGCACGAGAAGCCGTGCTGGTGGTGAAGCGACCGCGATGCACTGACCGCTACCGCGCGGCGACCGTGATGATGAAGTGATGCAAAACGATGTGTGGCGGCGTGATGACGCGCTGCATCGAGATGATGCCGGCGCCCGGCGTCATGCCGGTTGAAATGATGCCGATGGATGGCCGGGCCCCGCAGTTCCATGCTGGCCAAAACCACACTATGCCGCAGCTCATGATGCACGGCTGCTGCTTGTACGTTATGGCGGTAATGGGTGCGCGCCCGGCTCGCCGCGCGATACACATGACGGTGATGGACAGGTTCCGGCGCCGCCTCGATCGGCGTTGCCGCGACAGCGGATGAGATGGCCGACAAGCTGTCGCCGTTTCGGAAATGCGTGGGCGCGCTATCTTGGCCATCGTTCGACGCCACCGCGACCGGTGCAGCGCTTTCACGACGAGCGAAGGCGTCGTCAAGTAACTCCGCCATTTCCATGTCCCGCGATTCGGCCGTGCGGCCGCCCATGATGACGCCGATCAGCCGGCGATTGTTGCGCGCCGCCGACGCAGCCAGATTGAAGCCCGACGCGTTGATGAACCCGGTTTTGATGCCATCCATGCCTTGGAAAGCAGCCATCAGATGGTTGTGGTTGGCGTAGGTCTGACCGTCATAGGTGAAATCTTCGGTGGCGAAGTAGGCGTATTCCCGCGGAAACGTGCGATAGAGCGCGAGCGCCAACTTGGACAGATCGCGTGCCGTGGTGTACTGGAAGCGATCGGGCAGGCCCGACGCATTACGGAAGTTGGTCCGGGTCATACCCAGGGTGCGCGCCTCGGCGTTCATACGGACGGCGAAGTCCTGCTCACTGCCGGCCAAGCCTTCCGCCAGGACGACGGCGGCATCGTTCGCCGAGTGCGTTACCACGGCGAGAATCAAGTTGCGTAACGCGATCGTGGTGCCCGGGCGAAGCCCGAGCTTCGACGGTTGTTGGACCGAAGCGTGCCGAGAAACGGTAAATCGCTGTTCGAGCGAAATCCGATGATGTTCCAGCGCGTCGAAGGTCAAAAATAGCGTCATCATCTTGGTGAGCGAGGCAGGATAATTCAGCGCGTCTGGATTGTCTTGGCTTAGGATTTGACCGGAACCGGCATCGATAATAATCCAGGTGGTCGGCTTTGCAGCTGCTGCGGGCGAGGCGAAGAGGGCCAAACAGGAAAAAAGGACAGAAAACCACCCCCAAGTAGCGAAACTAACTCGGGTAGTACGCATCGTTGTTGAATTCGCCATCATTCTGCCGTTTCGCCTTCACTGATAGATGAAGTTCTATAGCTAACAGGTTCAAGCAGGCTACGAATGTGTCGGTTTATTGTCCAGCACGTTTTTTACCAAACCAGGCCAAAACTCGGACAAATTGTGCGAATTGAGCGTCCGTTGCGCTGCCGCAATTGCACGTTGATGGTGGAGAGATTTGGGTGGAATCCGAACGGCTGACGCTGCAGACGCAGCCGGGCGTCGCGCGCTTCCGCACGGATGCCGGGTCGCCGTTAGCGTATGATGCGGCGGCGAAAACCAAAAATTCTTGGACATTTTCGCGCGCCAATCCGAAATTAGAGTCATGCGGGACGAACGGCGCGCGCGCTCGCGGTTGCGGGCGCAGGCATGAGCGACATCGAGCGGCGGAACGGTAACGGCAACGCCGGCAACGGCGATGGACCGAACACCGGCGTTGTGGTGCGGGCCAAGCCCAAGACCAAGAAGCCCTCGATGTACAAGGTTCTGATGCTCAACGACGACTACACCCCGATGGAATTCGTGGTGCACATCCTGGAGCGGTTCTTCAACAAGAACCGCGAGGAGGCGACGCGGATCATGCTGCATGTCCACCGCCGCGGCGTCGGGGTGTGCGGCGTTTATACCTATGAGGTGGCGGAGCATAAGGTGACGCAGGTGATGGATTTCGCGCGTCAGCACCAGCACCCGCTGCAATGCACCTTGGAGAAAGACTGATAAAATACGATCTTGTTAAGGAATCGTCTGTTAGAGTGATCGTCACGTTGGAGAAGGATTAGGCGCCCATGTTGTCGCGCAATCTGGAAAAGACCCTGCACCGGGCCCTGGCGTATGCGAACGAGCGCC
This sequence comes from uncultured Alphaproteobacteria bacterium, assembly GCA_963851285.1. GTDB lineage: Bacteria > Pseudomonadota > Alphaproteobacteria > ATCC43930 > CGMCC-115725 > JAATGI01. The sequence goes on along the minus strand of CAWKOL010000019.1, from coordinate 123,167 downwards.
GGCACGAATACGCCACGCTGGAGCATTTGCTCCTGGCCCTGACCGAAGATCAGGACGCGGTGGCGGTGTTGCGGGCCTGCACGGTCGATCTGGAAAAGCTGCGCCGCGACCTCATCAATTACGTCGACAGCGAGCTCGGCAACCTGGTCTCGAACCACGCCGAGGACGCGAAGCCGACTGCGTCATTTCAGCGCGTGCTGCAACGCGCCGCCATCCATGTCCAGTCGTCGGGCCGCGAGGAAGTAACCGGCGCCAACGTGCTGGTCGCGATGTTCGCCGAGCGCGAAACCCACGCCATCTATTTCCTGCAAGAGCAGGACATGACCCGCTTCGACGCGGTCAACTATATCAGCCACGGCATCGCCAAGGCGCCGGGCCGCGGCGAACAGCGCCGCCCGCAAGGCGCCGACGAGGAAGAGGGCAACGGCAACGGCCGCGAGAAGCCGGGGCAGAAGCGCGGCCACGACGCGCTGGACGCCTACTGCGTCAACCTCAACAAGAAGGCCAAGAACGGCAAGATCGACCCGTTGATCGGCCGCGAGATGGAGGTCGACCGCACCATCCAGATCCTGTGCCGGCGGCAAAAGAACAACCCGCTTTATGTCGGCGATCCCGGCGTCGGCAAGACCGCGATCGCGGAGGGCCTGGCCCGCCGCATCGTCCAGCACGAAGTGCCGGAAGTCCTCCAAAACGCCACCATCTTCGCACTCGACATGGGCGCGCTGTTGGCCGGCACGCGCTATCGCGGCGATTTCGAGGAGCGGCTGAAGGCCGTGCTGTCCGAGCTCGAGGCGCTGCCCGGCGCGGTCCTGTTCATCGACGAGATCCACACCGTGATCGGCGCCGGCGCCACCAGCGGCGGCGCCATGGACGCGTCCAACCTGCTGAAGCCCGCGCTCGCCAGCGGCAACATCCGCTGCATCGGCTCGACCACGTACAAGGAATATCGCAATTACTTCGAGAAGGATCGCGCGCTGGTCCGCCGCTTCCAGAAGATCGACGTCAACGAGCCGTCGATCGAGGATTCGGTCAAGATCCTGCGCGGCCTGAAACCCTATTACGAGCGGCACCACAAGGTGCGCTATACGTCGGAGGCGATCCGCACCGCGGTGGAACTGTCGCGCGCGTTACATCAACGACCGCAAGCTGCCCGACAAGGCGATCGACGTGATCGACGAGGTCGGCGCGGCGCAGATGCTGCTGGTCGAATCGAAGCGGCGCAAGGTCATCACCGCCAAGGAAGTGGAGGCGGTGGTCGCGACCATCGCGCGCATTCCGCCAAAGACCGTGTCGCGCGACGACAAGGAGACGCTGGCCAATCTCGACCGCGACCTGAAGACCATGGTGTTCGGCCAGGACAAGGCGATCGAGGCGCTGGTCGCGGCGATCAAGCTGGCCCGCGCCGGATTGCGCGAGCCGGAAAAGCCGATCGGCTCGTACCTGTTCTCCGGCCCGACCGGCGTCGGCAAGACCGAGGTGGCGCGGCAGTTGGCGCGCACCATGGGGATCGAGCTGACGCGCTTCGACATGTCGGAATATATGGAGCGCCACACCGTGTCGCGGCTGCTCGGCGCGCCGCCGGGCTATGTCGGGTTCGACCAGGGCGGGCTGCTGACCGACGCGATCGACCAGCATCCGCATCAGGTCCTGCTGCTCGACGAGATCGAGAAGGCGCATCCCGGACCTGTTCAACATCCTGTTGCAGGTGATGGATTACGGCAAGCTGACCGACCATAACGGCAAGACGGTCGATTTCCGCAACGTCATCCTGATCATGACCACCAACGCCGGCGCCAGCGACCTGGCGAAGCCGGCGATGGGCTTCGGCAGCGGAAGTCCGCGTGGGCGAGGACGAGGAAGCGATCAACCGCATGTTCACGCCGGAGTTCCGCAACCGGCTCGACGCGACCATCTCGTTCCAGGCGCTGGCGCCGGAGACGATCGGCAGGGTGGTCGACAAGTTCATCCTGCAACTGGAAGAGCAACTGGCCGACCGCAACGTGACCATCGAGCTCGAGCCCGAGGCGCGCGAATGGCTGGCGAAGCGGGGCTACGACAAGCTGTTCGGCGCGCGGCCGCTGAGCCGCGTGATCCAGGAGCACGTCAAGAAACCGCTGGCCGAGGAACTGTTGTTCGGCTCGCTGGTCAGGGGCGGCGTGGTCCATCTCGCGGTGAAGGACGAGAAGCTCGCCTTCACCTTCACCGAGGCCCCGCCGCGCTCGTCGAAGGACTCGTGGCGGCGACCCGGACACCGAGCCCGAATCCCCCGACCCGCCGGAACCGGAGTTCGTCGAGAGCTGAGGCTTAAAGTCCCTCTCCCGTTTACGGGAGAGGGTGACCATCGCAACGCGATGGTCGGGTGAGGGGCGGAGCAGAGCAATGACAAACACAAGAGCGAAAACCGCCGCACCCAAATCCGATGCCCACGCCCGCTTCATCGACGCGCTGCGAGACGGCGTGCGCTCTCTCAAATCCGGCCGTATCGTCACCAAGGACGAAATGCGCCGCCGGATCGACACCGAATTTGCAAAAGTTAGGCAGGGCTGAGTTTCCCTCTCCCATTTACGGGGTGACGACCATCGCGAAGCGATGGTCGGGTGGGAGCAAATTTTTCAATAGGCCGTGGCTACTGCGTTAGCCGAGACGTCGGCTAATCGTTTGGAGCGTTTCGATCACTTCACCAGCGCTTTCGCTCCATGCTGTTCGTGCCTCTTCGGTATTTTCTGAAGTCCAAGTCAAAACCTGGCTAAGCAGTGCAGTTTTTGCGCTTCGCTTTGCTTGTCTGTCCTGTATCGCAAGAACCCGTGCCACCTCTGCATCAAACCGGCCCGGGTAATAGAGTTCAAAATCAGCGTTATTGAAAACAGCACACGTCTCATCGGTGAGGTAGGGGAACTTCCCGCGAATTTGTGCAACGGTATTGATGCCGCGCTGATCGCCGTCCAGTCGAATCCATAAACGCCCTTCATACGCGGGCTGTAGGTGTATAAACGTGACCAAGCGCTGAAAGTCGGCAACGGTTGGCTCCACATTTGAAACACCGCCGCAAGCGTAAGTTCGCAAACGAAATCTCAAATCGGGCGCATAGTTAGGGATGAGGACGTCATTGATGACCCGCTCTGCCGATGATTCCTCTAGCCTGACGTATTCACGACGGTAGCTGGATTTTCGGCGCCCGCCGATTTTTTTGGAGGGCGACACGGCGATCCGTTGCGTCGGTTACGACGCGGGTAGGGATGCTGATTGTGTCGTGGTTGAAGGTTGCGGGGATGGGCTGGTGGGGCGACAGCGCCCCGGGGTTTAAGGCCCCGCGGCGGCGAAGCGGCGGGCGAGCAATCGGAAGATTGCGGCGTCGGGGCAGGCGGTCGGCAACCAGATGCGGATGCGCGCGGCCCCCTCGACGACGCGGGCGGCGATCTTGATCAAGCGAAGCCGCAACGTCGCGAACTCGGCGGTTTTCCAGGACGAGCGTTTAGGTGCGGCGGCGCGCAGGGTGTGGAGCAGCCAGTAGGCGGCGGTATGGAGAATGAGCCGGAACTGATTGGCGCGGGGGCTGCGGCAAGAGGTCCGGTCCGAGGCGAGCTGAGCCTTGTGCAGCTTGATGAAGTTCTCGGCCTGGCCGCGCGCGCAGTAGACCGTTTCGTAGAGATGCCCCGCCGAGCCTTTGAGTGTCGAGACGACGTAGCGCGCATCGAAGCCCTGGCTGGTGGCCTCGAGACGAGCCACGACGCGGCGCTCTTTGGTCCAGGTTTTGGCGGCATAGCGGAACTCGGTCCAGGTCCGGCGCTTCTCTTGTTCGGCCTCGGCGCGACGCACGCAGAGATCGTCGGCGAGGGTGCGGATTTGGGCATGCAGCACGTTGTTCCCGGCGAGCCCGAAGACGTAATCGACACCGTTCTCCTCGCACCACTCCATTGCCTCGGGGCGGGCATAGTGGCTGTCGCCGCGCCAGCAGATGCGGGTCTGGGGCCAATGGCGACGAATGTGGCGGACGACATGTTCGATGATGGCACGGACTTCGGACCCGCCCGGCGTCCTACCTTCGCGCAGGATGACCGCAACCGGCTTGCCGGAACCGGCCTCGTAAATGTGGATCGGCAGGAAGCATCGCTCGTCGTAATGGGCGTTGAAGAGCGAAAGCTGCTGGTGCCCATGGACCCGGTCGAGCGTGTCGTCGATGTCGAGCGTGATCGCGGCCGGCGGCCGCGCCCAACTCGCGCAAAACAGATCGACCATGGCGGCCATCATCCGGGCGATCTCGATCTTCGATGGCGCGTTCTCCAGCCGCGACATGGTTGGTTGCGAGCACAGCGCATTCCCGCTCTCAGGCAACCGCCCTACCGCCATCTTGAAAACCGGGTCCACGCGCAAGCTGTCGCAGTCGTCGGCATCTTCATAGCCCGCCGCGATCAAAAACATCCGCAGCCGAAGCATCGCGACGAGATCGTGATCGATGCGGGCCGGATCGCGACGATCCTTCAAGCATCGCGCCAAAACCTCGGCGAGCCCGAGACGCCGCTCGACATCCCGCAATAGCATCACGCCGCCATCCGACGATAAAAGACCGCCGTCAAAGGCGACGCTCACCTTCCTACGGCAAATCGATGGCAACGAAAACGGCAGAAGGTTATCTTCGTCCATGGCGGGTGTGGCGCTCCGTGATCACGGCATTGACCCTGTCTCAGCAACAGAATCATGCATGCAATCAACGAATTACGCTACATCCGCCAACCCAATATCACCGCCGTCGTGAATAAAAAGGGCTAGAAAGAACCATCCCTCGTGGAAGCCGAAATCAACAAATTCATACCCAAGTTCCCTTAGTACCGCAGTCCGCGCAGAAGGTGTTTGTGGCACCTCCTCCACGGTAGATGAGGCCAAACGTCCTCGGCTGTCCGATGAACTCTGAAATATTTTTGTTTCGGAATCGTCCGCGAGTTCTCTGACAACGATGTTCGAATGGGTTGCTATCACTACCTGATTTTCTGCGGACGAATTTTTTACCAGCTGCAAAAGTGCCTTTAATCCGCGCGGATGAAGATTTGTTTCGGGTTCCTCCAGGATAATGAGTTTTCCTTTGGCAAGGCATAGCTCCACGATTATCGCCACCATTTCTGTTACACCGTCTCCCATCCTATCCAAAGTCGCGAAACGATGGTCGTCCAGATAAAGCCCAGCTTCCTTCCCGCTTTGTGACGCTTTCGCTGTTATGGGAAGGCCGACGATCTGGTTAACGGCTTGCTTAAAAATCTCATGGCGCGGGTGTCCAGCAGTCGCGACCAAGTCTATTCGGCTGTAAAGATTTGAATACGTGCCGGTGACTTGGTTTGGACTTGGAGCGAAACGTTTTGATCGAATGTGGGTGCCTTTCGGCGAGCCAGAAAGGGCACAATAAAATTATGAGGAGACTGACTTTGAAACAGAGTATCCGCTGATATTCCGACGTGATCTACGCCAGCTGCCGGTCCCAACGGATAAGGCTGGGGACCGGAGTAGAGCCGGGTTACGCGTTTCCTGGTATTATTCCCTGGAAGTTGAGCGAACTCTCTTTGTCGAAAGTCACCTAATACCATTTCAACAAATGGTGAAAGATGCTCGGGCCGGAAATCAAGCGTCTGAAAAGGAAAGCCCTGGAACGAAAGCAACGCCTTTAGGAGCGTCGACTTACCGGAATTATTTTGACCAATAAAAATGTTGCATTTTCGGCTGAGCGCTATTGGCCCTGTGTCATTGAAGCACCGGATTCCGGTAAATCGAAAGTTCTCGACGTGCATGATACAAAGTTGCCCCTGCGCTTGGCGGGCAAGCTAGGCGTCCGATGCCTGAATGAAAAAGCGTAATACATTGGGGCGGCGAGGCCAAATTGTCGGCCGACGATGAAATCATAATATTCTTGGCGTTATGGACCGATCCGCCATTCTTGCCCGCCTCAAATAGCATGAGGCCGAGTTGCGCCGGCGCGGCGTCGCGCGCGTGGCGCTGTTCGGCTCGGCGGCGCGCGGCGAGGCAAAGCCCGACGGCGACAGCGACTTGATGGTCGATATCGATCCGAACGCGCGGATCGGTGTGTTCGAATATGCCGGTATCGTGAATTATCTGCAGGACTTGTTTGCCGGCCGCGTGGATGTGGCGGCACAGCCGGGTTGAAGCAGTTGGTGCGCCCGGCCGCTGAACGCGACGCCGTTTATGCTTTCTGATCGATCACGTCAGGCGCTGATCGATATTCGCGACAATTGCCTGTTGGCAAAATCATTCATCGCGGGCAAGACCGCCGACGAGTTCGAACGCGACCCGAAGCTCTTTTTACGCGGTGACGCGCTGTCTTGAGATCTTCTCCGAAGCGATCCGTCGTCTCGACGACGATGTGCGCCAGCGTCATTCCGGGCTGCCGTGGCGGGATATCGCGACCGCCGGAAATATCTATCGTCACGTCTACCGCGCGCTAAGCGCGGCGGAAGTTTGGGTGACGGCGATGAAGGATATCGACCCGATGCTTGAAATGGTCGAAGCCGAACTTCGACAATGACGATGGACCCCGGCGTTCGCCGGGGTCGAGCAAGGGTAGGTTACGGCAGTTCCGTGGGCATTTTGGATTGGTAGAGCAGGACGGCGCGGCCGCCGGCGGTGAGCGAGGCCGAGGCGACCTTGCGCGGCTTCTGCGACGCGGTCGCCGGCACGACGTACAGCCGCTCCTCCTCGACCAGGCGCAGCAACAAAGTCGTTTCCGCTTCGGTCAGAGCAGGGCGGCCGTTGGTGGGTGCCGCGCGCTTCGGTTTCGGCATGCGAGGTTCCTCCCGGTGGCAGCATACGTCAGCCGCACACCCCAACCCTCCCCCGCAGGCGGGGGAGGGAAGAGACGCGAAGCGTCGAGGGTGGGGGCTGTGAATGGCCACGGCCTAGGCTAAGCCCTGATTTTGCTTGACAAATCCGGTTTGTTATGATATACAAGATAAGCGTCCGAGGCCATCCGCCCGGGCGCTTTTTTATTGCCCCGGCACCCTCACCCTCCCGCGCCGACGGCGCGGGTCCCTCCCTCTCCCGTAAACGGGAGAGGTGGCATTCCCGCTTAACGAGGTCTCCCATGTCCGACAAACCACGGCGTCGCCGCGCGTCGCCGCGGCCGCCCAACGCACGGCAGCGGCGCTTCATCGAACGAATATCTGCGCACCAACGACGCGCCGGCATCGGCGATCGCCGCCGGCTACTCGGAAAGCCAGGCGAAGAAGAACGCCGGCCATCTGCTGCGTTCGCCCACCGTCGCCCATGTGCTGCGCGCCGAGCTCGACGCCCGCGCCGAGCGCACGCGCATCGCCGCCGACCGCATCGTGCTAGAACTGGCCCGCGTCGCCTTTTCCGACATCGCGCGCATCGCCGACTGGCGCGAGGACACGGGCTGGCGGCTGCGCCCGCCCGACGAGCTCGGCGACGCCGACCGCGCCGCGATCGCGCGCGTCCGGCTGCGCGAGCGCGACGTCCAGATCGTGCTGCACGACAAGATCCGCGCGCTCGACACGCTCGGCAAATATTTCAAGCTGTGGGGCAAGCACGCCGACAAATTCCCGCCGCGGCCGGGGATCGGCGAGGACCCGGCGACGCTGCGCAACCGGGCGCGCGCCGCGCTGGCGACGCAGGCGCGGGCCCTCCTCGACGCGAAAGACGCCGAACGCGCGCGCAAGCTCGCCGAGGAAGAAGAATGGGCGGCGGCGTGGCGCGCCGCGTTCGGGTGATTCTTCGCGACCAAGTGGGAGCGCGCGCCGCTAGGCGCGATCCCCGGACTTGATCCGGGGACAAGGCGGCCGGACGGCCGCCGCCCGGCGTCTGAGCGACGATAATTACTGGTCGCTTGGGCCGTTGTTGTAATTCGGCGGCGGCGGGGGCGGCTGCTGGTAGGACGGCGGCGGCGCGTAGCCGATCTGGTTGCCGCGCCCGATCATGCATTGCTGATAGAGCTGGTCGAAGCGCGGCTGGCCGTAGGCCTGGGCGTTGGCCGCCTCGGCCGAGCCGGCGACGCCGCCCGTGACCGCGCCGGCGCCCGCGCCGATCGCGGCGCCGCGGCCGCCGCCGAGCAAGCCGCCGATGATGGCGCCGCCGACGGCACCGCCGACCACGCCGGCGCCGACATCGTTATTGGCGCGCTGCTGCTCGTAGGCGACCCGTTGGTTGGCCCAGTTCTGGCACACCGCGTCGTCCTGCTGGAAATAGGCCATCGGTTTGTTCGGGCCCGGCGACGCCGGAATCGACGGGTAGTATTGCGCGAACGCGCTCGGCGCGGCGACGGCGAGCGCCGCCAGGCCGGCGGCGATGGCGATGATCTGTCTCATAGCTCGTAACCCCTTTGCCTCAAGACCCGTTAAGCGCCGAACACGCGGCGGAAGATCGTGTCGACGTGTTTCAAATGATGCGCGTCGTCGAACAGCGCGTCCAGTTGCTTCGATTTTAGGCGCTTGGTCACGACCGCATCCCCCTTCAAAAGATCGACGAAGCGGCCTTCGCCCGCCAGCACGCGCATGGCATGGCGCTGCACCACGCGGTACGCCTCCTCGCGCGCTAGGCCCGCCTGGGTCAGCGCCAGCAACACGCGCTCCGAATGCACGAGGCCGCCGAGCTTGTCGAGATTGCGCCGCATCGAATCGGGATAGACGACGAGCTTGTCGACGATGCCGGCGAGGCGGGCGAGCGCGAAGTCGAGCGCGATGGTGGCGTCGGGCGCGATATTGCGCTCGACCGCCGAGTGCGAGATGTCGCGCTCGTGCCACAGCGCCACGTTTTCGAGCGCGGGGATGACCATGCCGCGGATCAGCCGCGCGAGGCCGGTGAGGTTCTCGCTCAAGACCGGGTTGCGCTTGTGCGGCATCGCCGACGAGCCTTTCTGCCCGGGCGCGAAATATTCCTCGGCCTCGCCGACCTCGGTGCGTTGGAGGTGGCGGATCTCGGTGGCGAGCCGCTCCATCGAGGAGGCGATGACGCCGAGCGTGGCGAAGAACATGGCGTGGCGGTCGCGCGGAATCACTTGCGTGGAGATCGGCTCCGGCGTCAGGCCGAGCTTCTTCGCGACATAGTCCTCGACGCTCGGATGCACGTTGGCGAATGTGCCGACGGCGCCGGAAATGGCGCAGGTCGCGATCTCGGCGCGCGCGTTGACGAGCCGCGCCCTCGCCCGCGCGAACTCGGCATAGAAACCCGCGAGCTTGAGGCCGAAGCTGGTCGGCTCGGCGTGGATGCCGTGGCTGCGGCCGATCACCGGCGTCATCTTATGCTCCAACGCGCGGCGCTTCAGCGCGGCGAGGAGCGCGTCGAGATCGGCGAGCAGGATTTCGCTCGCCTGTTTGAGCTGCACCGCGAGGCAGGTGTCGAGCACGTCGCTCGAGGTCAGGCCCTGATGGACGAAGCGCGAATCCGGCCCGACATGCTCGGCGACGTTGGTGAGGAAGGCGATGACGTCGTGCTTGGTCTCGCGCTCGATTTCGTCGATGCGCGCGACGTCGAATTTGCCCTTGTCGCGCAGCGCTTTCGCCGCGCTTTTCGGTACCATGCCGGCCTTGGCCAGCGCCTCGGTGGCGGCGATCTCGATGTCGAGCCAGATGCGGAACTTGTTTTCCGGCGCCCAGATGGCGCTCATCTCCGGCCGGGAGTAACGGGGAATCATGGACCGACGCTTTCCTCGCTGCGCATGTTATCCAAGAATCTCGTTGATAAGATTGCGCAGCGCGTCCCGATCTTGTTTTGCCAGAGCGCCAAGCTTGCGAATGACAAGAGTTTGTTCGAGCGTCGCAAAGACGGGCTTTACCACCGACGGCTTGAGCAGCCCTGAAGACTGCCACGCGGCAACACGCGCCTCAGCCGATGGCGCCGCATGAATCTGGCTCGTAATGGCCATTAAGATAAGATCGGGCCGGGTTCGGTTGTGCGTCGCGCTGTTGACGATGACGGCGGGTCGTTTCTTCGACGCTGTCTGGCTGGTGAAGGGAAACGGCACCAGCACGACGTCGCCGAACTCATAAGGCATCGTAGGCGGCGTCGTCCGGATTGTCCCAGATTGCGGCAAACGACGCGGCGCTCGACGCCGCCGCCGCACGGGTCAGGGACCGATCCTGGTCTCGCGTCCGCAGGAAATCCACGTAATCCTCCACCTCCGCGATGCGCTCGGCGGGTAGCTCGGCGATTTTCTTTAGCAAATCGGTCGGGTTCGGCGGCATGACGGCTCCGGGTGATCCTTCGCAAGTATATTAGGGGAGCGGACAGGGCGCCACCAAACTCGCCCTAGCGGTCGGCGGCCGCGCTCTTCAATGGCACGCCGGCCTTCGCCAACGCCTCGGTGGTGGCGATCTCGATGTCGAGCCAGATGCAGAACTTGTTTTCCGGCGCCCAAATGGCGCTCATCTCAGGCCGAGAATAACGGGGATCATGGAGCCTCAGCGTATTCGAGGCGCCAGATTAGCCCGGTGTCGGCCCGCCGCTCAACGGTAGAGCCATGTTTCTATAGGGCGCGCTGTTAAGCGCGATCTTTCAGCCGAAGCATCTGGGCGTGTTCGTAACATGCATGTACATACTTGCCGATATGACCATGCTCCCCTCGAAATTCGTAATTGGCAGCGACGATTTTCCCGATGTCAGTGTCAGATAAATGTCCTTCATAAACGAGCCATCCCGCGAGGTGGGCAGTTGTTCGCACCTGTATATCTGGAAATTGGCTTTACCGCTAATCGTCTCGCCCCGCCGTCATCGGTCACGAAGCCGGCACGCATCTTGGATGCAAGTGCTATACACGCCAATTCCCCGCGGCCGAGTTGTTTGATCGCTTGAAGCCGCGCGATCGCTTGCAGATCGTCAACCGTCAAAGATACTCTGCTGAAGTGTTTTCCTGCGGCGATCTCGTCGCGCAGTTTGGCCATTATCCGGTCATCGTAGGATTAAGTTTTGCCCTCCGCTTAACTAGGCACTCGTAGAAGACATACTCGACCAAAAGAAAATGAAGGCCGCGTGCTGTAGCGGCACCAAAGAGAAGACGCGACGAGAGCAAGTTTGATACCGAGCACGTGTCTATAGCCGAAATTTTTGGAAATGTTTGGATGGCCTCATCCGGCGGCGGGCTAGTCATGATTGAGCATACGACCGAAGGCGGCTGCAACATCGGCGACTTCCCCCGGGCTTACAAGGAATGCTTCCGCTAACCTGCCCAACGAAAGAAGGCGACGACGATGGGCCTCAAGAGTAAGCGATCAGCCGAGGCCGTTCAGGTGGTTTGATGGTTCCAGGGGAGGAGAGCGTCGAGTTCGCGATTGGGCCAGCCGTTGGCGATGCGCTCGAGGGTTAGGTTGAGCCAGGCTTGGGGATCGACGTTGTTGAGCTTGGCGGTGGTGAGCAGGGTGGCCAGGGTCGCCCATGTCCGTCCGCCGCCATCCGATCCGGCGAAGAGAGAATTTTTGCGGGTGATGGTTTGCGGGCGGATGGTTCGCTCGACGGTATTGTTGTCGATGTCGAGCCGGCCGTCATGAAGGAAGCGCTCGAAATCGGCGCGCGCCTCGAGTTCCATATCGGATCGCGTCGGCTAATTTGGATTTGCGGGGGATGCGCTTGAGCTCCGCCTCCCAGCGCTCGAACAGTTCAGCGACGATCGCGGCGGATGTCGTGCGCCGTGCCGCCTGGCGAATCTCGGGGGTGCTGCCGCGAATCTCCTGCTCGACGCCCCATAACCCGGCCATGCGCTCGACCGTCCAGGTGGCGGTGTCCGACAAGCCGGCAATGTGAAGTTCGTAGAAGTACCGCCTGAGATGCGCCCAGCAGGCCGACAATGTCATCGGACCGCCGGCGCGACGGGGATCGGCGAGGCGCTTGTAGGCCGCGTAACCATCGCTTTGCAGCAGCCCCGAGAACCCAGTGAGGTGTTGGGCCGGACAATCGCCGCCGCGGCTGTCCTCGAACCGGTAAGCCACCATCGGCGGACCGGCACCGCCGAATGGCCGGTCGTCGCGCGCATAGGCCCACAGCCAGGCGATCTTCGCCTTGCCGGCGCCGGGTTCCAACGTCGGCAGCGTCGTCTCGTCGGCGAAGATGCGCTCGCCGGCGCGAATGTGATGCAAGACACGATCGGCCAGCGGCTCCAGATGAAAGCCGATCCGGCCCATCCAGCCGGCCATCAGATTGCGGCCGAGTTCGATCTGGTCACGGGCAAAAATGGCTTCCTGCCGATAAAGCGGCAATCCGTCGGCGTATTTGGCGACGGCGATGTGAGCGAGCAGCGCCTCGGTTGGTATCCCGGCTTCGATCAGATGGGCCGGCGCCGGCGCTTGCGTCACACCCTCGCGGCAGGCGGCGCAAGCATAGCGCGGCCGGCGCGTCACGATCACCCGAAACCGTGCCGGGATGACGTCGAGACGTTCGGACACATCCTCGCCGATCTTGACCCGCTCGCCGGAGCCGCAGGCGCCGCAGGTCGCTTCGGGTTCGACGACCACTTCGATCCGCTCGAGATGAGCCGGCAACTTCTTGCGCGGCCGTGGCGCGCGCGGTTGCGGCGTCTTGGCGACCGCGTCGAGCGTCGCCTCGATCGCGCCGAGACCGGTCTGGATCTCTTCGAAGGCGAACTCATGCTGATCGGGATCGAGCATCTCCGATCGCCGTCCATACCGCGCCCGCTCCAGCGTCTTGAGCAGGGCATGCAAGCGCTCGATCCGAGTCTCCGCCGCGGCTTTGGCGGCCCGCAACGTCGCCGCTTCGGCCGTCAAGGCCGCTGTTTCCGCGCGAGCCGCGAGAAGCATTACCTTCAGCGTCTCGACGTCGTTTGGCAGTTCGGCCACGGCATCGATCATGGCGCGATTGAAGCACGATTCGCTAGTCCGCGCCGCCGCGAAGCCGGCCCTGAGTTATCTCGCCGCAGGATTATCCGACCGACATCGGGTGGTGGGCCGGGAGCGCTTTCACCCGCGTCCAATCCATGCCCTCGACCAACGCCATGAGCTGCGCCATCGACAGCCGGATCACACTGTTCTCGATCCGAGGCCAATGGAAGCCGTGCTCGTCGAGCGTCTTGGCGAACAGACACACGCCGCCGCCGTCCCACCACACCATCTTCACTCGGTCGGCGCGCTTCGAGCGAAACACATAAAGCGCACCCGAGAACGGATCGGCGCCGCTGCCCTGGACCAAGGCCATCAAACCCGACGCTCCCTTGCGGAAGTCCACCGGCTGGGTCGCGACAAATACCGAAGCGCCGGTCGGAATCATGCCGACCGGACCGCCCGCAAAAGTTCTTTCACCCGCGCCGCCGGCACTGTCGGACCAAGGCGGATCGTCACCCCGGCGACAACAAGCTCCACAACACCGCCAGCCTCGGTATCGATCGCAACCATGGCAAAAGACGGGACCGCCGAGCCCGTGTTCATCCGACTTGAGCCGACCGCAGCCTTCCGGCGCCAGGCAAAAACCTGTTGCGGCGACAATCCATTGCTTCGCGCAATCGCCGACACATTCGCCCCAGGCTCCGCGGCCGCTGCCACGATCCGCTCCTTCGCCGCCGTCGACCAGCGCCGCCGCGGCGTTTCGGGACTGGCCTCAAGACGCGAAACTTCCGCCTCGATCAACGCAAAGCTCTTGGTGTTGGACTTAGGTGCAGACTGCAAATCATCCCTCCCGAACTCACCCCGAGAGGACCAAGATCATCGAACTTGCCGACAACCGCTACACGGGACCGCCTGACCGCTTACAATGCACGAGCCATCCTGTATTGATTGAACTCAGTCGCCTGTCTACTAAAGCGAGCCGTTATTGGAGAGGGGCCTCGGCCGGAATTACGGTTGGTCCCGTTTGCTGCTGGTTCTGCTGCTGGTTTGGCAGGTTGGTGGGAGTTGGACCTCCACCCGTGGGGTTGATCAAGATCGCGTTCATTTCGTTCGCCAACTGCGCGATAATGGCTTGATCGCTCGCAGAACAGTTCGTGCCCTCTAGCAAATTGAAGTTCACGGAGAAGCTACAGAGCCTCGTAAGTTGAAAACCCGGCTCTGAGATGACACTGCCTGAATATACGTGAACGATGGTTTTGCCCCCGACCACCGCAAAATCGAAATCAGTGCCGCGTACACCGAGCACGCCCCCCGGGGTTTGAATGGCGTAATCTTCGTGGGCCATTCGACCCGTCGTAAAGCGGAAAACGCCTTCACTAACTCTCAGAACCAATGCACCCTTCGACGGATCGGGGTCGTACACGAATTTGTCGAGAACGACATGTGCCCCTGGCCCCACACGTAGCTTCGACCCGTCAATGAACTCGATTTCCGTCGCCGCGTCCGGTTCCGTCGCAATGACTTCGGTTTGAAGCACGTTGTCTTGGATAACCATGCGACGAACTTGTTGCTCAAGAGTACCAGTCACATTCCCCGAGACGACGATTGCTTTGCCAATGTCAGCCGCCAGACCCGGCGAGAGCGGAGCTGCCGCCAGCGCGACGATCACCGATATGCCAAGACCAAGCTTCCGCACGGGGACAAGCCAACCCTATTTTTTGAGGCCAAGTAGAGCTACACCCTTTTATGGCTGTGAGCAAGTCGCCAGGGATTAATAGCGTGCACCGATTTTCACCAAATAAGCTCATCCAATGCTTTCATCTCGAGAGAGACAGCACTTAGCCGGGATTCTCTGTCTCCCCCGGTCAAGCCCTCAAAAATTCCTGATGAACTCAGTAGTTAGCAGATCTCCTGACTAATGGCCTATCACCTCGGATCATGCGGCTTGCTGGCATCGTGGGTAAGCATTTGGTCAACGAGATTCTGCCCCCCTGGCGAACTCAATAGAACGATCAAGTGGGACCGTAGGCTTGGGTCTGTAGCCAACAATCGCGCGTCATCCAGGAGCTTGTTGCGGACATCTTGCGATAAATAATCCCAAAGCGAGGCACCGACGATCGCGCGCCGCGCAACCAGGTAATAATCGTTGGGGGCCATTTCGGTCGCCAACGACAATGCCGCAGCAGCATGTTTGGGATTCTGCTCGGCCAGAAGGCGGGCGAGAAGAATCCAGCCCCTTGCATCAGCGGGGGCCTCTGCTAGCGCATTCTCGACAAGGGGCACGATCTCGCTCGTCTTGGCGCCTCCATTGGCCGCTGCTTCCGCACCCGCTATTTGTGTTTCACCGTCGGCGCTTGGTGCGTGCGACAACACCCAAGCCGCCTTGCGATAATCGGATCGTTTCAGTCGGTAATCGACCTCCAAAGCCATGTTTGCGGTGAAGGCTGCCTCACGCACGACGCCCGCCACCAAACGAGGGACTGCTAGGGTCAAGATGCCGATCGCCGGCAGGGGCAAGAGGATTCGGGCAATTAACATTACCCACGTCCGACCCGATGACTGCAATTGGCCCAACTCGCTCATTGGGACGCGGTCCGCGTTGGGAACGCTTGCGCCACGCCAAGGCCGAGGATGGTCGCGAACGTCAGGGCGGTTGCCGGCATCTGTAGGCTGAAGTCAAAGTATGCGTGGATTCCGACCAGAACGCCGACGCCGACCGCAATCATTGGATAGGCGCGATTTCGGCGTCTGACAAAGACACCCCAAACGCAGATAAAGGTTAACCACAACAACGCGAGCCACCAACACAGGGCGGCCGGCAATCCCCACCCTGCCGCCAGTTCAAAATAGTCGTTGTGAGCCGCGACGGTGAGAAACGGCGCCGTCATGGCGTCCGAGTACATGGGATAGATGAGCTGATACGTGCCGAGACCGAGACCCAAAAGTGGTGCAGCCTGGATCATCAACAGCGCACTGTTCCAGAGCTGAAGACGTAAGCCTAGTTGCAGGCCAGAGGACGCGAGATCTTGTAAGCGTGCGACTAAAAAAGCGTCGTTGATGAAAAACAGAACACCGCCGCCGGCGATGACAGCGACGATTAAACCTGAAGTCGCAAGAACTCGCCTTTGCCGCATGGCTAATACACCGACGAGAACCAGCAAGCACGCAATCGCGATAAACGTCGCGAAGTTGCCTGCGCGCGAACCCGTTGCAACCAAAGAGGAAAACGCGAGCGCGAGACTTATGAGATACGGGGCTCCGTTGCCGAACACGTACTGAAGCAGCGTCAAAAGGAATTGACGGAATCCGCGTCCCAAGATCACGACCGCGTTTCCGCGCTCAACAAACCGAACGCCGGCACACAGGGTGACAATCCCGGCATAGGTTGCGTAATGGTCGCGATTGAAGAACGGACCAGCGACGGCGTGATTTGGAGACGCACCATAGAACAGCGCATACTGGCTGAAGCCCAATGCCGCCATTACCAATGCGTAGGCAGCGTATGCTCCGCCGAAGGCAATCAATGCGTTGAGCAGAAAATTTGCACGGTGCGACTGGCGCGCAAAGCAACGGCACAGCCACGCAGCCAGTACATAGGTTGCAAACTTCATTAGCGTGGTTTCGCTGCGCCACGGCTCAACTGAGATGGTCGCGCCGGTATCCCGCAACAGGATGGAACTCGCGAGATGCCAAACAGGATGTTGCCAAGGTTGTGGCACCCCCGGCAAAACCTGAACAAATCCCCAGGCTAACGCAACAATCACCAGAACGACTGGCCCGAGCAGACTCTTTTCTGGCCGTACTGGGTGGCTACCGCGTACCCAAACCGACCCGCACCAAAGCAGCCAGCACAGTGCGATCATGATACAGAGCAGCGACCATGACCAAGCTTGGTCGCTGCCAAGCGGAAAGGGTGCCCACGCGATGGTGGCGACAAATAATCCGAATGACGCCCGGTCCAAATGAAACGACAACGCTTCTCCCTTTGAACCATGTCGCGGGACTAAACGTCGTCTAACAGCTCGCTCAATCATTGACGTCGATCAAATATGGCCTCTGTGCATTCGCTTCCAGCCGAGCAAGAATGGCCGATGACCTGCGTCGCGAACGCAGATCGCTCGGACATCACTCTACATCTCGCGATGGAAGATGGGATGATCGGATAAGGCGCAACGATCACGGAGTGAGCCACTTCCTCGCGCGAGCCTGTTGGACGGCACGGCCAGCGAGAGCTCACATATGCAAATTAATGCCCAGTATAAATCGATTATCCTGGAAGTTCTGGTTTGGTGCCGTTGTGTCACGCATGATGTAATCGTAATTCGCTGAGGTACTGATATTTCTGTTGAGGAAATAGGTCAAACCGATTCCGCCTTCAGGATATTGATCGACGCGGGTCGTTCCTGGAAACTCCGCATACCAATAGCTGGCGTGCGCCTGTATTCTAAGATTGCGCAGTAAATTGTAGTCGACGCCCAACCGAACGACATTGTCGTCCTCTGCAGACGCGTTCGCAATGACGGTAGGATTAAGGGTGCGCGACGCGGTTAGGGTTACCGTCCAAAACACTGTTGGCGTCCACGTCAGATTTGCACCGTAATCGATTCCTGTGACTGGGGCGAGCGAAAGCGCCGGCGGCGGGCTGGACGCCCAGTCTTGGTTCAAATAGCCCGCAAATACCTGGCCATTAATAAAATGGGATAATTGCACGTTCAATCCCGCATTGATGGCTTCCCCCGTCGAGTTTTGTGCTTGGCCGTTTCGGTTGATGGCTTGATCGAATTGCTGAACCGAATAGTCTCCCCTTACGAATACGGAAAATCCCTTGATAAATTCGTAACTCAACCTGAGGTAGGGATTATAAATGTTCTCGTTGAGGTCCGCGTTACTCTCGGAGCCGAGTGGCGCTGGATAATCGGTTGGACCGTAATCGAGCCGGGTATAGTTAAAGCCAAGCGACACACCAAAATGGTAAGGGTGATAATTGATCGCCGCGCTCGCGAGGCCCTGCGCGTACTGAGTTCGGCTCTGTCGGAACTTGAATCAAAAGCGGCGACGCATTCGACAAGTGAAGGATCGAGTAAGACGCGCTGCCGGTAGCATCGATCCCGCGCAAAATGTCGATACGACCGTTCCCTCCAATAGTGCCATCGATATTGTCTTCGTTTGGCAGCGAGGCGAACTGATAACCGGTTAACGCAGCATATAGGTTGAGCTGGTGTCGATCCCATTGAGAAGTCGAGCTCGAGGCGGGGCGTCTCGGTGAAGAGAATGCTTCCTTTCGGATTGTCCTGAAGCAGGTAAACGTTGTCGTCGAAGCCCGTTCCCAGATCGATGCTCGGAAAAAGCCGAAATCCGCCTAGCGGCAAACCCTTCGGTTCGTAGCCTGGCATCGAAACCGGCGTCAAAATCGGCGCGAAATTCAGCGACGCAGGATAGCCGGTACCCAACGCCGAAATCAGATTTTGATTATTAGTCGAGATTACAGGTGTGACCGGAGTAGTGGTTTGGGCCCGGGCCGTATCAACAACGAACGCGGCGAACGCCAAACAAAGACTTAACGTGAAGCCAATATAAATAACCCGACGTGTCATCGAGTTCCAACGTGCATTGAGATCACGCATTGGCCACTCCAATTCCAGGCCGGCTGAAGTGGATATGACCGGGCCCCCGTCATATTTCGTTAAGTCTAAAGTGTATCAGGGCCATCTCGTCCGAACAAGTCGAAGAATTCTAAACGTCCTTGATATGCCAGTGGCGTGTTGGATGCGTACGCAGCGGAACACGGTGCAATGGCGACGGTCAACGAGTGCTTCGTTCCTGGCCCAATGGACTTGGTGGCCGTCCTTCATTGCCCGACGATGAATTTGGCGCAAAACATGGTCTATAAAAACAAGGGCTCGATGCGAAAGAGTCCTTCGCGAAATGAACATTTGTATTCGACGAACCAGTCGTTTCGGTCGACGATCGTGTTCAGTAACAGATCTCCATCCTCAATCCCCGTTCGTCGTACTCTTCCACACAATTCACTCTTTGCAGGTTTCCCTCAGCTGCGCGCCGCGCAGCATTAGCGCAGGCACAAGCGTCAAGCAGGTCGTTCACTTTAGCCCCGTTCCCTGAGAGTGAACTCGACCCACTCAGCGATATTCGAAAATCCGTGACCAGCAAGGAGCTTTAAGCGAAGCTTTTGTCCGTCGGCAGAATTCTTGTTGGGTAATGCTCTCGGAGACTCACTTAGTCGTTGAAACACGAGTTCCGGGTGTGCCTCATGCAAGACTTTCTGACGCTGCGGCGTCATGATCGCATCCAACTCGCCAATCTTCGGAAGGATGCCAAAGAGTTGGCGCGAAACCCCCTTGCCATCGTTGGATTTCGCTAGCGCATTTGCGGCGTGGTAGGCTGCTCCATGACGCTTTCCGCGACCAAGCGGAGAATCCAGCAGGGTGCGGCGAATTCCGAAGAAAACACGCGACTGGCAACCCTTGCCTAACATCTCTCTCGCAGCCAGGTCACACGCCCGATAACCACTCTTCGGGAGACCAATCGGCATTTCGATCATTACCATGCGCGGTTGCAGCTCGAGGACGAAATCGATTTTCGTCAGCACCGCAAACCCGGTCCGTCGCGCATGTGTCACCCAGACCGCAATCCAACCGTCCCGGCAACCATCGACGCCCATCGCAAGTAACGTCATCAGCGACCGATCTCCGTTTTTGGATCCCAAAGCTCATGCTCGGGGAACAGCGAACGCGCGCTACTTGCGGAAACCCGGCCTTGCGGCCCTTGATCAAGTAGTTGGCTCGCTTTCGTGGGCGCGCATGAAAATCGCTTCGCCCTGATTCTTGAGGACTGACCATTTATTTTCAGTGACTTTTTTCGATGGATCACCGCGCCGGAATGGCGGTCGCCACAACGCAATCTGGCCCAATCGCGAACGCGACGCCCTCCCCTCCTCGAGCCATCAAACCGCCTGAACGGCATCGGCTGACCACTTGCCGAAAAATCTAATCACGGCGCCACCAGATGCGTTGCAGCCGCGGCGCCCAGCTTTTACGCGGAGCGTCGAGCACTCCCTTGCCTTACCCGCTAAAGACTAGCGGAACGAGAAAAACGGCGTTGAAGAGTAGCATTTTCCGTGCCGAAAGCAGGTGAACTACTCAACCATCAATCTAAGTAGCGCACGCATCTCTGCGCTGAGCGAATGGCCAGCGATAAAATAAAGGGAAACTTTTGCCGAATTCTAATTGTTAAGTATTCATGAATGCTATTGGACAGGAGGCTAGCCATGGCAATCGGATCGACTAGCGATGTACGCGGCATTTCGCGAAATCTGCTGGTGTACGGTGTGATGACTTTGCCGATTCTCTTCGCTACCCCCGTGCTCGCTCATAACGGCGGTCACGGGGCGACCAGTGGACTAAGCGGAGACATGAGCGATAGCTCCGGTATGTGTGCGGGGTCTGCGGGCACACAATCTTCCGGATCGTCCGCAGCGTCCTTATCTGGCACGCAGTCGACTGGGTCAAGCGCCGCTTCTTCCGGCTCGTCAACCGGTTCCGACCAGGGTTCCTCAGGAACGTCCTTGGCTGCCGCCGGTTCGACTGGCTCTTCAGGATTAAGCGGCTCGGATTTCAGGAACTAGTAGTGCCTCGACATCAAGTTCCGGAGCTTCCGGGGCGGTTGGATCGTCTGGAACGGCTTCCTCGAGCGATGGGACGTCTGATGGCGCCCAATCACTCGGCGCAGTGGGTGCGATGAACAGGGCCCCGGTCGAAACCGCTGCGACGGAAGAGGCGGAAGGGAACCTGGATACGGCCTCGGAAGCGAGCTGCGGCGAAGGACCATCCCATCAGGTGGCGGGCCCCCTGCCGTGCGCGTCACCGATCGGATGGCACTAGGAGCAAAGTCTAGCTCCAAGACTAACTTGGCGAAATGCTGACCGTTCCGCTACCGGAGTTATGCGTGATTTAGGTCGGCATTTCGCCACTCTTGTTGCGTCATTTGCGGGGTCGTTTTCGACGTTCTTTTTGCTTGCCCGTTGCACTTCAAATGTTATCGCCTTGACGCCTATTCGGATTTTGGCTCGGGATTGCGGCAACGGTATCGCTCCAATTTGCGGGCCAAATTGCAGCAGGTGAGTTGCGCGAACGGGTGGCTCAGCGAGAGCCGAGCATTATCACGCACGAACAGCGTGCCGAACTGATTGCGCTGCTAACGCTTGACCTGCTCCCCGATTTTTGGACCGGAAGTAGCTGGAAAATTCTAATTTTGCGACTCTGGTCGGGTCGGAGGATTTTCCCATGAAGAGGTCGCGGTTCAGTGAGCAGCAGATTGCGTTCATTCTGCATCAAGCTGAAGAGGGTGTGACGGTTGAGGAGGTTCGCCGGAAGGCGGGGATCACGACGTACTACAATTGGCGGAACAAGTTTGGCGGGCTGATGCCGTCGGAGATGAAGCGGCTGAAGCAGCCTTGTCCAGCGACAGATCGGCAACGAGCTTCTTCAGCCGGTGGTTCTCCTCATCGAGCTCGCGGTGGCTGGTCGTGACCTAGTTCGGAGGACGCGGGCGCGTATACGGTCAATCTCAAATTCCGGCAGCGTCGAATTCTGCTCCGCGCTAACGCGCCCGATCCGGTGACGAGATCGAGCATTTCGGTGGTTATGTCATCTTGTCGTGTTTGGCGCACCGACTGACGAAGCTGTTCGAGCTTCTTGGAGACGTTGTCATGGGCGGACTGCATGGCCGCGAAGCGCGCGGCGCTTTCGCTGGCGATCGATTCCACGGCGGCTTCGGTCAGCAGTGCAAAGACATATTCGGCGATCAGTCTTTCCAAGAGGGTGTCCGGGGGAAGATTATGCAGTGGCGATTGTGCGGTGCGATTTCGGGGCAGCGTTGCGGCGTCGAAAGGCAACAACAACTGCTGTTCGATCGCGGCTTCGCCGCCCTGCCGGTAACGGGCGAACATGACCTCGACGCGCGAGATGCGGCCGCGCGCCAATCGGTCGTATAGCGCGCCGGAGAGAACAGAGATGGTTTCCGGCACGGTGGCCAGTCGGGTCGCCATTGGCCGGGTCCAGGCAGGACGATGACCCCGCTCGACCGCGAGCATCGCGCCCCGTGTCCCCAACAGGAACAGTTCGTCGTCAGGTTCGCGCCTTTTATTTGCTGCCGCGAGCAATCGCTCGTTGAAACCGCCGACAAAGCCATGTTCTGCCGCGCACAACACGAAAGCACGGCGGCCGACCGCTGTCTTTCCCTCGGGTCTCGCGTCGGGCAGCAAGGGCAAGGCGGTGCCAATCGCTGCGGCCATCGTATCGGCATACCGTCGGATACCGGGCAGAACCCGCTGCGCTTCCTGCACGCGCATGCCGGCAAGCGAGCGCATCGCGCCGACGATGTCGAGGAGCTCGCTCATGCTTGCGACATGGGCTTGGATCTCCGCAAGGCGGCTCATAATGAGCGCCCCGGCGGCACCGTGATCGATCGCGCTAACTCGCGCATCGAAGCGATAAGACGCGCCCGGACATCCTCGGCCAAAGGGTGCGAGCGCGGATCCAGCGTGGCGACATCTGGCGCATGGTCCGTTAGCCAGGCCGGAAGGCCCGCACGAAACGCATCGATACGGTCCAGAGGTACGTCGTCGAGCAAACCGCCGGCGAGCGCCACCAAGAGCGCCACTTGCTCACCCAGTTTCAGCGGCGCGAATTGACGTTGGTCCAGGACGCTGCGAATCCGTTTCCCATGTTCGATCACTTTGCGCGTCCGCTCGTCGACCATAGAGCCGAAACGCGTGAAGACTTCGAGTTCGAGGAATTGCGTATACTCGAGACGGAGGCTTTCCGACAACGCCTTCAACGCCGGCGCCTGAGTTTTCCCTCCGACCCGGGACACGCTTTTGCCCACATCGACGGCCGGTTTCTGATCTTCGTAGAAGAGGCGCGGATCGACGTAAATCTGACCATCGGTGATCGAAATCAGGTTCGTCGGGATGTAGGCGCCAATGTTGCCGGCCTGGGTTTCGGCAATCGGCAACGCGGTCAACGAGCCGCCGCCACGTTCCGGCGAAAGCTTGGCCGCGCGCTCAAGGAGGCGCGAGTGAATATAGAAAATGTCGCCGGGATAGGCCTCCCGACCAGGCGGCCGGCGCAGCAGCAACGAAACCTGACGGTAGATTGCGGCATGTTTGGTTAGATCGTCGATCACCAGTAGAACGTCGCGGCCCTGCGTCATGAAATATTCGGCCATCGAACAGGCGGAATAGGGCGTCAGCCATTGCAGACCCGGCGCGGCATCCGCCTCGCCGACGACGAAGATACAGCGCTCGATCGCGCCATAACGGCGCACAGCATCGATCACCTGCGCGATTGAGGAAGCTTTTTGCCCGATAGCCGCGTAGACGCAGATCACATCGCTCGCGCGCTGATTGATCATGGCATCGACCGCGATGGCGGTCTTGCCGATACCGCGATCGCCGACGATGAGCTCGCGTTGGCCACGACCAAGCGGAATCATCGCGTCGACCACCAACAACCCGGTTTCGAGCGGCGTCGTCACGAGAGCACGATCGATGATCGCCGGCGCCGCCCGTTCGACAGCGGCGTACGATTCGACCTGGATCGCCTGGCCGCCATCGAGTGGCGTTCCCAGCGCATCGACGACACGGCCGAGCAGCGCTTCACCGACCAACGTGCGCGCCACCTCGCCGCTGCCTCGCACGATGCTTCCTGCCCTAACAGCGGTATCATCCCCCAGCAACATGCAGCCGATCGTTTCATCGCCGAGATCGACCGCAAGGCCATGAATGCCTCCTTCGAACACCAACAATTCGTCGAGCCGCGTATAGGGCAAGCCGGTTACGAATGCGATGCCGTCGCCGATCTGCGCGACGCGGCCAATGTGCTCGATGCTCGGCCGCAAAGTGATCGCGCCTATGCGCGGACGGACGCGCGTCACCCAGTTCGCAATATCGTCAGACAAGCTGGCCATGGTTTTCGATTTCGGCGCGAAGGGCGGTGATCGTGCTTTGCCACGAGAATCGCAAAATGGCGGTGGAAAAATGCAGCTCGGCGCCGGCGATCAGCTTGGGATCCATGTCGAAGGATATGGTGAGACCATCGCCCAGCGCGGCGCGCAGGCGGCCGGTCCAGACATGCTGCGTGTCGTCGGACAATGGAAAAGGAGTGACGACCGTCGGCCCGTCACCCGGCCCGGCCAGGCCTTTCCTTTCCTCTTCGGGCAGTCCCTTGAGATGCGCCTCAATATGCTCGAGCCATGCTTCGGCGCGTAAACCCAATGGAATCGCATCCAGGAGCCGACGTGCCATATCGGTGCCAAGATCCAGCGCGGCGCGCCGCGCTGAATTCGAACGCTTGCTCGCGCTCCGTCGCTAAAGTCTTTCGGGCATTGCCGAGGAGGGCGGTGGCTTCCTGCTCGGCGCGCGCCACGCGTTCTTTGGCGGCTCGTTCACCTTGGACCGCAGCGCTTTTGAAGGCCGCTTCGCGCTCGGCCGCGATCTTGGCGCGCTCCTGAGCGATTGTGGCGAGGTCGGCCTTTGCCTTCGCCTCCGTCGCATCGGCATCCGCATATTGCTTAGCCACCGCGGCTTGACGCGCATCGATCATGCGCAGCACCGGCTTATAGAGAAAGCGATGCAGTAGCCAAACGAGAACCGCAAAATTCACCACCTGCAGCGCGAATGTCCACCAGTCGAAATGCATGTTCATGCATACGGATTGGCGAACAACAATAGTAACGCCACCACGAGACAGTAGATCGCCATCGTCTCGATCATGGCGAGGCCGACGAACAAGGTTCGCGACAGCGTACCCGCGGCCTCGGGCTGCCGCGCGATGGCATCCATCGCCGCCGCGACCGAGCGTCCTTCGGCCAGGGCGGGACCAATCGAACCAATGGACACCGCGACCGCGGCCGCGATGATGCTAATAAGTTTGGCGTCCATGATGACTTTTAACTCCTTCGCCGCCGCTGATCGCGGCGCCGATGAACACAGTGGCAAGAACAGTGAAAATGTAGGCCTGGACGATGCCGACGAGGATTTCGAGCACCATCAATGGAATCGGTACAAATAGGCCGGCGAGCGCCACGACCAGTGCGATGATGAATTCGCCGCTCATGACGTTGCCGAAGAGTCGCACCATTAACGAAAAGGTGCGCGTGATCTCCGAGATGACATTGAGCGGCAGCATAATCAGCTTCGGTTTGGCGAAACTGGCGAGATAGCCCGGCAGCCCTCGCGCGCGAATGCCGAAATAGTGGACAGAGGCGAAGACGATGACGGCCAACGCGGCCGGCGTTTCCAGCTTCGAGGTTGGCGCCTCCACACCCGGCAGAACGCCGGACAGATTGGCGACGACGAGAAAGATGAACAGCGTGCCGAGCAGCGGCAAGAATGGTCGGACATCGGTGCGGACAACATCCTTAATTTGATCGGCAATCCCGATGACCACGATCTCGAGGACGGCCTGGCGCCGATCGGGGCGCCGCGCGAGTTGCCGCGTGATCAGCCAGGAAGCTAGCGTCAGCACCGCCATGATCGCCCACGTCGTCGCCACCGGCCGCGTGATCGCAACCGGCCCGAGATGAAACAGGATCGTGCTGACAAGCGGTGACGCCTCCATCAACGCGACTCCCGGGCCTGACGCAGCGAAATGCCGCGAGCGATCAGAAAACCAAGAAACGCCGAGAGCAATGCAATGGCTCCGAACTTTGCCGCGATTCCAAGGACGAGCGCGATTCCGCCAATGCGCCCGACCGTCAACGCCATCGGCATGATCCAGCCACCGCCGTTCGTAAATGCGCCTACGCTGCGTCGCAAGGTCGCGAAATAGAGCAGGCCCAGCCCGATCCCAGCGGTACCGAACAGCGCCGCCATCGCGACTAGGAAATGAGACGCGTTTTGGATCATCCGCGTTGAATCCTTTGCCAGGCCAGAACGCACCCGAGCGTAAGGCCGACGAACAGAAGTCCCAAAGTCCAGAAAACGCCGGAATGGAATTCGCGATCGAGCCAACGACCGGCGAAGATGCCAATCAACGTCGGGATGACCACCGTCCAACCGAGCGCGCCGATCATGGCCAAGTTCTGCCCGAGCGAACGTTCGCCCTCGCGCTGCCACAGCGCGCGGCGCTCCTGCCGAATGCGCACGGCCTTGTCGAGCGGATCGCGATCGCGCGGCGCTTCGCTCACGATTCGATCCCCTCTACTTGTTGACCGATGATGGCCGGCCACACGGGGCGGCCACGCTCCGACCTGAGAAAGCGATAAATCTCCCGAATGGCGGCGAGATAGAGACGTTGCGTATCGGCGCGGGCTGCCTGTTCCTCGTCGAATCTTCGCCGATAACAGGTCACCACTTCGTTTTCAAGACGGGGGAGATCGTCGTCGCGGATTGCTTCACGGGTCGCAATCGCGATGTTCTTGCCGCCGCGCGCTTCGAGCATGCCGCCGCGCACCGCGACATGATGTTCGTGCCCGCCCTCGTCCCGCCAGGAGACGACCGAGATCGAAAGCGCCGTTAGGAAATCGGCGTGGCCTGGTAGAATGCCGAAGGCGCCGGTTTCGTCTTCCGCACGCAGGTGGACGACCCCATCGGTCTCAACCACGATCGCCAGCGGCGTGGTCACGGTGAGCTTCATGACGACGTTGCGTTGGCGGCCGCTTCCTTGGCGCGCGCTTCACCGAGATCGCCAATCATATAAAGCGAAGCCTCAACCCAGCCGTCGGCCTCGCCATCGAGGATGGCGCGGCAACCTGCCAGCGTGACCTCGAGGTCGACGGAGCGCCCAGCCTTTCCGGTGAAGGCTTCGGTAACCATGAACGGTTGAGTCAGAAAGCGCAGGAGGCGTCGCGCACGCGTCACCATCACGCGATCATTCGCGCTTAGCTCCTCGATGCCCAAGAGGGCGATGATTTCCTGCAGCTCGCGATAATGCGCGATCGCTCTCCGAACCTCCTGCGCAACGTGATAATGCGTCTCGCCGACGAGCCTCGGATCGAGCAACGATGATGTCGAAGCCAACGGATCGACGGCGGGATACATACCCTCGCTTGCCATATCGCGCGACAGAACGATCGACGAGTTGAGATGGCTGAAGATTTCCGCGACCGCGGGATCGGTGAAATCGTCGGCCGGCACGTAAACCGCTTGGATCGAGGTGATTGCCGCTCCCGCGATCGAGGCGATGCGTTCCTCGAGTTCGGCGATCTCGGTGGCCAAAGTCGGCTGATAACCGACGCGTGACGGTAGCCGCCCCAACAGGCCGGATACTTCGCCGCCAGCCTGGACGAGGCGGTACACATTGTCGATCAGGAGCATCACGTTTTCATGTGCGGTGTCGCGGAAATATTCCGCGATGGCGAGCGCGGTAAGGCCGGTACGCCAGCGTGCACCGGGCGGCTCGTTCATCTGCCCGAACACGAGCGCGGTGCGTTTCAGCACGTCCGATTGCCTGAGTTCGACCAGGAGTTCGTGGCCCTCGCGTGAGCGTTCCCCGATACCGGCGAACACCGAAATCCCCGCATGCCGTTCGACCGTCGTGCGGATCAGTTCCATGATCAATACGGTCTTCCCGACGCCGGCGCCGCCGAACATCGCCGCCTTACCGCCTTTGACTAGCGGTGCCAGCAAATCGATCACCTTGATGCCGGTATGAAAGATTTCGCGCGCGGCGCTTTGACGATCGATGCCTGGCGCTGGGGCATGGATTGGCCGCCGCTCAATGTTTTCGGGAAAAGGCGCGAGTTGGTCAGTCGGCTCGCCTAAAACGTTGAGCAGTCGGCCCAACACCGCGTCGCCCACCGGCACGCATATTGGAGAGCCCATCGCGCGTACGCCCGTGCCGCGATTGAGACCGGCGGTGCTGGCAAGCGCGACGGCGCGAACCGATGTCGGCCCCAAATGCTGCTGCACTTCGGCAATCAGTGGACTATTCGGTCCGTCCCCGATGGCAAGCGCGTCGCGCAACTCAGGCAACGCATCGGTCGGAAATGTGATGTCGACGACGGAACCATGGACCGCGGTTACCCGACCGGCAGGCGCCGAATTTCCATTGTCGGGAGCCATTACGGGTTCAATTCGACGGACACTGAGTTAGCGAAATTGCTCACCTAACAGAGCCCCTCAAGATCAAGCGTTCTTAGAGTCCGAAAGCAACCAAAGCAAAAAGCCATCGATCACGCACCCCATGCCAATACTCAAAAAAACAAACTAGGTCATCGATGCGCCCGAGCATTGACTTGCATCAACCAATAGGACCGCCGACGACGAGGAATAAGACAGACTCACAGGAAGCTATTGGCATTTTTCCAACTTACGCCGCGATTTACCGAATGTCCCCCTTCGCGCCGAGGGGAATAGCCGATCGTTCCGGATGCAAGCGCAAGGCGATGCGGTCGGCAGGATATCGCTCAACATCACGAGCGCTTCCCCATCGGTGCCGGCGGGGATGGGATAGAGGCTGGTATCGACATGCGGAATGCGCACCTATTCCGCCTGCGCGCCGTCAATGGCATTGCCCAGGATCCAACCGCCGGTCGCACAATGGGAATGCATGTGCCCTTCGGCAATACTCGCACTTTCCGCAGGACGAGATACACGGGATCAGCACATGGTCGCCCGGATGAAATTGGGTGACGCCAGGGCCGACACGATCAACAATGCGACAACTTCGTCGCCTGGGATGCGTCCCGGCGCACGGGTCAGCACGTCACCCTTTCAGGAAATGGAGTTCGGTGCCGCATGTCGTCGTGCGTGCAACCTTGACCAGCGCGTCCGTCGGCGCAGCGACTTGCGGCGTCGGGCGCTCTTCGAGCACACCTTGATAGACCAGAGCCTTCATTTCCGCCTCCACCGACGCAGTTACGATGATGAGAGTTTGCTCGCATTCCCGTTGGCCCCATTGAGCTAGATCAAAGCCGCCCCCGTCTCATATCCCTAAATTTCTCTTTCGTGAGCATGACTTAATAGGAGACGCGGTATGAGCGACGATATGAGATTGCAACAATGGGTGTCCGACGAGCTTGCTTTTGAGCCGCGCGTCGACGCCGCCCATATTGGCGTCAGTGTCCATAACGGCGTGGTGACACTGTCGGGGCACGTGAATAGCTATGCCGAGAAGTTCGCGGCCGAGGAAGCCGCTCGCCGCATCAAGGGCGTGACCGCCGTGGCCCAGGAGCTCGATGTCCACCTACCGTCGGACAAGAAGTCCGACGACGCCGAGATCGCGGAGCGCCTGGTTCGGATGCTGCATTGGGACGTACTCGTTCCGCACGACCGCGTCACGGTCAAGGTCGAGCGCGGTTACGTGAGCCTCGGCGGCGACGTCGAATGGCAGTATCAGCGCGCCGAGGCCGAGGCGGATGCGCGCAAGCTCAGCGGCGTCAAGGCGGTCATCAATGATATCCATGTCCGTCCGGTAGTCCGGTCCGAGAACGTCGAGGCCAAGATTCGCGCCGCCCTGGAGCGCAACGCAGCGGCGGACGCCGGCCAGGTCAAGGTCGACGTGGCCGGAACCAAAGTGACGCTGACCGGGAAAGTCAATGCGTGGACCGAGCGCGAAACCATCGAACGCGCCGCGTGGTCGGTGCCGGGGGTGACGCAGGTTGACGACCGGATCGGGTTGTCGCGCCCCTGACTCGCCGGTCTAAGGAGACGCCCCAATGGCCGAGTTCTATCGGATAGAGGCCCTGGCCCCGGACAAAGTGGCCATCGCCTATCCCCTCGTTACCGCCGCCTTTCCTGCGGTTGGAGTTCGGCAATGGCAAGATTACGCCGGCGCATTGGCGGCAGCACCGGCAGCCGAAGGGGGCGTCCTCGCGTTGCGGAGCGGCGGTGGATATTTTTGCGGCCTCCTGATCTACCGGAACGATCGGGGACCCTGGCACGAGCCGCGTCTCGACGTCGACTTGTTCATGGCGCTCGACCTCATCGATACCAGGACCGCGACCGCCGCGTTGATCGGGGCAGCGGAAGCCAAAGCAGCCGCTCTTGGTTGCACGACGATATTCGTGCGGCTGGATGGCGGGCCTGACTCAATTCGGACCCAACTCCGCGTAGCCGGCTACGGCCCGACCGATGGCGTGGTCGCCAAGACTATTGAGGCCCCGGTCGCTCGCCCGAATTAGAATCGCCGCGCCCCTACGCGGCGGCCGACGGCGTCAGCAGCGCCATGAATTCCTTGTCGAGACCGTAATAGCTGAGCCGCTCGGTGAAGTGCGGGCGCACGCCGGCCGGCTCGAACGCACCAATGAGCTTCCCGTCCTCGTTTTCTTCGATGAAGCGGTATTGAAACAATTCCCGAAGCGCAACGGTGTCGTTCTCGATGTTGGCCGGCTCGCACACCTCGACGATGCGGCGCACACCATCGCGCATGCGCTCGATCTGAATGATCAGATCGACGGCGCTGAAAATCTGCCCGAGAATTGCGCGAGCGGGTAAACCGACATTCGCCATCATCACCATGTTTTCAATGCGGGAGATCGCGTCCGCGGCCGAATTGGCGTGAATCGTCGACATCGAGCCGGCATGGCCGGTGTTCATCGCCGGGAGCATGTCGAACGCCTCGGCGCCGCGAACTTCGCCAACGATGATCCGATCAGGGCGCATGCGCATGGCGTTCCGTACCAGGTCGCGCTGCACAATTTGACCGTGCCCCTCGATGTTGGGCGGGCGCGTTTCGAGCGGAATGACGTGCGGCTGCTGCAACTGGAGCTCAGCAACATCCTCGACGGTGATGATTTTGTTCGTCGGGATCGATCGGTAGCGACATGGCGTTGAGCAGCGTCGTCTTGCCTGATCTGGTCCCGCCCGAAATGATGATGTTGAGGCGACTGTGGGCCGCGATCTCCAGAACGCGGGCCACCGGCGCCGACGCGCTGCCGAATTCGACCAACACTTGAAATCGATGACCTGACGCGAAAAGCGCCGGATCGACATGCACACGCCCTTAAGGCTGACCGGCGGAATGATGACGTTGACGCGACTCCCGTCGGGCAGCCGCGCGTCCAGCATCGGGCTCTGTTCATCGATCCGCCGTCCGATCGAGGCGCAGATCCGGTGCGCGACGTGAAACAGATGATCGTCGCTGCGGAAATGGGCATCGGTGCGTTGCAGCTTGCCACGGCGCTCGACGCAGATCTGGCTCGGACCATTGACCGGGATGTCGTTGACGTCGGGATCGCGCATCAGATATTCGAGCGACCCCATGGCGATAATGTCGTTCGCCAGCTCATGGGCGACCGCTTGTTGCTCGGATCGGTTGAGCAGAGCACCGAGCGGCGGTTGGCGACGTCCTGGACGATCCGCTCCAGATGCGCCAGCAGCTCGGGTTCCGTCATCTGAACCACGATCGCGGCGTCGAGATGCGACAGCACGTCGTCCCGCACGAGACGGTCAATCGTTCGACCGAGGCGGCCATCGACCGCTCTGCCGCACCCGTGCTGGCGCTCTCGGGTTCGGCCGTCAGTCCGCGCGTGCCGAATGCCGGCTGATTCATGGCGACTACGCCATCGCCTCGGCGATCTGACGCAACGCGTCGCGATCGCGGACACGGACCAAGGTGGTTCCGTCCAGTTCGATCAGGCCGTCGCCACGCAGGCTGGTAAAGGTGCGACTCACGGTTTCGGTGGTCAGACCCAGATAGTCGGCGATATCGCTGCGCGTCATGGTAAGACGGACGGCCTTCCCGTCGCGACCCAGGCGTTCCTGCCGGCGAATCAAACTCACCAGAAACGAAGCGACCCGCTCCTGCGCGGTCTTGCGCCCGAGCAGGATCATTTGATCCTGCGCGGCCGCGAGCTCGTTGGAGACCATCGCCAAAAGGCGGCGCTCCATCGCCGGCCGGCCATCGACAAAGCGGTCGAATTGCCGCCGCGGAAAACGGCACACGGTCGCGTCCGTCAGCGCCTCGGCGCTGTACGTGTAGCTGTCGTTGAACGCAAGACCGAGAAAATCGCCCTGGAACAGAAAGCCGGTGACTTGGCGGCGACCGTCAGGCAGCAGCTTGTAGATTTTGATCGAGCCGGCCGTAATGGTGAAAACGTGCGTTGCCGCGTCGCCTTCATCGATTAGTGTCTCGCCGGCCATGAATTGTTGCGGCGACACCAGCCCCGCGAGCCGGTCCAACTCGTCGATCGCCGCCCCGGCGCAGACGGATTTGGCGCGCGCCGGACAATTATGGCAACTCCGCGTATTTTCCGGAAACGGCACGTAGGCGAGACCGGCTACCTTCGTCGCTGTCGCTAACATCTATACTCTCCGTGGGCTCGTTCGGCGTTCGATGGCCAAACCATCGGACGACAGAGCCGTCCGGTAAATTCGGATTTGTACCTAGGTGTTTATACCTACGGATCGCCGGCATTCGGCGCTGCACGCCGATTTGCTTGCCGCCGCGGCGACAAGGCGCTTAAAGCCGGCGTCAGCCTGGTTTCGACAATCCCGCCTCGATTGCCATGCGCACCAGGTTTGACAGCGAGCGGGCGTGCATTTTTTCCATCACGCGCGCGCGATGAATCTCGACGGTGCGCTGGCTGATGCCGAGTAGGTGGGCGATCGCCTTGTTGGGATGGCCTACAATCATCGCCTGGAACACGTCGCGTTCGCGATCGGTCAGGTCGTCGTGATGGGCGCGCGTCTTCGCCACTTCTTCGGATTGGCGTCGGTCGTGCGTGGCCTTAGCGAAGGCACGGCGGACCGCCTCCAGGATGACCTCGTCCAAGAACGGCTTTTCGATAAAATCGCTGGCGCCTGCCTTGAGAGCACGCACCGCCATGGGGATGTCGCCGTGGCCGGTCATGACGATCACCGGAATATCGATGCCGCGCTCGATCAGCGCCTGCTGCAATTCGAGCCCGCCGATGTCGGGCATCCGCACGTCGACGACCAAACAGTCGCCCGGCGCGGGCTTCACGTTGTTCAAGAAATCGCGGCCGGAATCGTGCGCGGCGACATGCGGCAGGCCGGCCGCTTCCAGCAAGAGCTTGAGCGAGTCCCGGATCGCTTCGTCGTCGTCGATGATAAAGACAGTGGGGCCGCTCACGGCCGTTCGACCTGTTCGTCGGCGGCGGGCAACGTAAAGGCGAACGTCACGCCGCCGTCCGGATTCGGCGTCGCCCAAATTTTTCCGTCATGGGAATCGATGATCGACCGGCAGATCGAAAGACCAAGACCCATGCCTTTTTCCTTCGTCGTGACGAAGGGCTGGAAGAGCTGCGCGGCGACCTCGGGCGCGAGGCCCGGGCCGCTATCCGCGACCGTCACCATCACCATGTCGTTCTCGGCCTCGCCGGTGGCGATCCGAAGCTCGCGCCGCGCGACGGCCTGCATGGCTTCGACGCCGTTCCGAATTAGATTGAGGATGACTTGCTGGATCTGGATCCGGTCGATCATCACGGGCGCGAGATCGATTCCGAGTTCCATGCGGACGATGACGCCGCTTTCCTTGGCGCCGACCAGTGCCAGCGCGCTCGCTTCCTCGAGCACCTTGTTGATGGCCTCGGGCTGGCGCTCCATCTCGCCCTTTTGCAGGAACTGGCGCATGCGATGGATGATCTGCCCGGCGCGATTGGCTTGCGCCACCGCCTTATCCATCGCGTCCTCGAGCCGATCGCGCGCGATCGCGGGATTGCCGATCATCCGACGCGTCGCCTGAACGTAATTGATGATCGCCGTCAGCGGCTGGTTGAGCTCGTGGGCGAGCGCCGACGCCATCTGCCCCATGGCGCTCAGGCGCGACGCGCGCAGGAGCTCGTACTGCAATTCTTGCAACCGCTCGCGCGCGACCTGCCGCTCGGTGATGTCGCGCACGAAACCGGTGAACATGCGCTTGCCTTCGAGATTGATCTCGCCGACCGCCAGTTCCATGGGAAAAGTCGAGCCGTCGGCCCGGCGTCCCAGCACGACGCGCCCGATGCCGATAATGCGCCGCTCGCCGGTGCGGCGATAACGTTCGAGATAGCCGTCATGCTCTTCGCGGTAAGGCTGCGGCATCAGCAACTTGACGTTCTGCCCGATGACATCGGCGGAAGCATAGCCGAATAGCCGTTCGGCGGCGGGACTGAAGGATTGGATCAGTCCGCGGTCGTTGATGACGATAATCGCGTCGGGAACCGTTTCCAGGACGGAGCGAAAATGCGCTTCGCTCTCGCGTAACGCGCGTTCCGCATCCTGAAGCGAATGAAATTCGCCGGCTTGCGCTGCCATCAACCCAGCCCCAAACAACCGCGCCCGGCGATCTCGCGCCGGGACAACTTACGATAGCAGGAGTTCGCAACGACGCCAAATCGCCCTCATCGCTGCGGCGTCATCCGGTCCCGCGCGCGATAAAAGGACCGGGCAAAGGCCAAAAGCTGGCCGTCGCTTTCCTTATCAAGTCGCTCGGAGCCGGCGAGACGCCCCGCCATAGCCGGTTGGTGTACCCGAAGGTAAGCCGCGAATTCGTCCCGGGCCGTCGAGGGACCGACGACGAGAAACGCCCTGGCCGGGGCCACCGTCTCGGCGACGGCGGCGAAATAGGCCGGATCGCCGTGAAGATGTACGCCCGACGCACTCCCCGCTTTAGTGTGGATATGGGACGACGGCGGATCGGCCCGGACGGTGGCGACGCTGTCGTCGTCCGCGTTGAAGAACAGGACCTTGGCCCGTTCGTGATCGAGCCAGACGACGGCGTGGGAATGCGTTGTCATGACCGCCTCATTGGATTGTGGAAAAGTCGCAGTCTCTGATGACTTATATTACCCCGCTAGGCGTCGTACCGGCTTGACGCACATCAACGCGCCGGCCGCGGACGCCGCTAGCGTTCATCGCGAAAGCCGGACGAGCGCATAAGTGTAACTCCTTATTTTCGGCGACGCGCCCGTCGCGTACGTACATCGAGTTCGGCGAGCGGCAGGAGGCCGCGGGTGATGAATGGCGGATCGACCGCGGAAACGGTATTCGTCGTCGACGACGACGCGGCGGTGAGAGATTCGCTGTCCACCTTGCTCGGCGCCTATGGCCTTGCGGTGGAAGCGTTCGATTCCGTCGCTGCGTTCAGAAGCGCCCGCCCGAACGACCGCGGGGCTTGCCTGATACTCGATCAGCATATGCCGGTCGTGACCGGTCTCGAATTTCTGGCCTCGCCGGACGGCAAGAGACTTCGCATGCCGGTCATTCTGGTGACCGCGCATAACGACAAGGAGATTCGGGCGCAGGCCGCCGAAGCGGGCGTCTTCGCCTTTCTGCCCAAGCCCGTCGATATCGACGCCCTGATGGCGGCGGTCACGAGCGCCACGGCGCGGAGTCGCGCCATGGCCGACACGGAACAAACTGGAGAACGACAATGAGCGCGGTCGCGCATGACCATATCGATGCCGCGGCGGCCCGTGAGGCGTTCGTCCGAGCGTTGCAGTTCCGCTTTGCCTGCAAGCTATTCGATGAGTTCACGGAAAATTGCGGCCGCGGATGTGACCTACATCCTCGACGCGGGGCGCCTGTCGCCG
Source organism: uncultured Alphaproteobacteria bacterium (assembly GCA_963851285.1). Classification (GTDB taxonomy): domain Bacteria; phylum Pseudomonadota; class Alphaproteobacteria; order ATCC43930; family CGMCC-115725; genus JAATGI01. The sequence goes on along the minus strand of CAWKOL010000019.1, from coordinate 87,894 downwards.
TCGTCGCTCGGCTTGGAGCCCTGGCGGTTCATGGTCGTGCAAGACGAGGCGCTGCGACGCCGGTTGCGCCCATCTTGTTGGAACCAGGCGCAGATCACGACCGCGAGCGCCGTCATCGTCATCCTGGCGCTCAAGGCCGACCTCGATCCCGAGACCGGTTATCCCCGGCGCATGTTGGCGCGCCTATTGCCCGCCGGGGCCGATCTCGACGAGACCATGAAAATTTATCGCGGTATCGCGCACGAGCATCGCACCGCATGGAGCGTGGAGCAGTGCCATATCGCCGCCGCCAACATGATGACGGCCGCGGCGGCGATCGGAATCGATACCTGCCCCATGGGTGGCTTCGAGCCGGAAGCCGTTGCCGATATTCTCGGCGTCGATCGGCAGAAATATGCGATCGCCTTGATCGTCGCCGCCGGTTATCGCGCGCAAGCGCAACCACCGAAGCAGCGGTTGCCCTTGAGCGATCTCGTGATCTATCGCTGAGCGAACGGCGCAACCTCGCCGCCGACTTCGCCTCGTTGAAACGAGTTGCCCGCGGATTGATCAGGATCAAGGCCGGCGTGTCGGCGATCACATAAACCAAGCCGTGAAAGGGGAATGATTATGAAACCTTTGACCGCCGCCGACGTGATGCAGAGTGACGTTCTGACCGTCAACAGCGACGCCAGTATCGTCGACGCCGCCATCATGATGTTGGGCAACAAAATCAGCGGCCTTCCGGTGATCGATTGGCGCCACACATTGGTCGGGATCGTCACCGAGGGCGATCTGTTGCGCCGCCGCGAGATTGGCACGGAACGCCGGCACGCGCATTGGCTTGAGCTGCTGCGCGGCCCGGGTCGTGGCGCGGCCGAATACACGGCTACGCATGCGCGAAAAGTGTCCGAAGTGATGAGCGACCGCCTCGTGACCGTGGCCGCCGATGCCCCTCTCGCCGACGTGGTGGCGTTGATGGAGCAGCATCGCATCAAGCGCGTGCCGGTCCTGGCCGGCGGCAAGTTGGTCGGCATTGTGAGCCGCGCCGACTTGCTTCGCGCGGTCATCGATGCGTCCCTCCCGGAGAACGAAACCGCCGCGGACGACGCGCAAATTCGCGAACGCATCCTGACGGCGATCGACCGGGAAGAATGGTCGCCGCGAGCGACCACCAATATCGCGGTCAAGAACGGCGTCGTCGAGCTTACCGGCTGCATCACCGACGACCGCGAACGGGCGGCGCTGATCGTGCTCGCGGAGAACGTCGCCGGCGTGAAGAAAGTCGTGGACCAAATGGTCTGGGTGGAACCGTTGTCGGGCATGGTGATCGCACCGTCGACGGACACGCCGACCCCGACCACGCCGCCTGCGCCCTGATCCGAGGAAGTAGGAAGCGACCCATGGGCTACAAGGACATCCTGGTTCATCTCGACAATACGGCGCGGAGCGAGGTCCGCATGAACATCGCGGTAGAGCTCGCCGCCCGCCATGACGCGCACCTTGCCGGTCTTTACATCGTGGAGGTGCCGTCGCTCGGCATGTTCACGGCCAATACGTCGGTGTTCGACATGCGCATGGCCGACGAAATCCTGCGGCAGGCCCGCGAGCGCGCCAAGAGCATGAGCGACACGGTGCAAGGACGTTTCGAGGACGCCTTGCGCAAGAATGGGGTCAAAGGCGAGTGGCGTTGCGTCGATGCAATCCCGGCCGAGACGGCGGTTGCGCACGCGCGCTATGCCGATCTCGCCATCGTCGGTCAAACCGATCCGGACCTTGCCACGTTCGGCGACGGGCGGATGCCGGAGTCGGTCATCCTGGGATCGGGCAGGCCGGTTCTCGTGATTCCGTATTTTGGCGAGATCAAGCCGATCGGCAACACGGTCCTAGTCGGCTGGAAAAGCGGCCGCGAAGCGGCGCGTGCGGTTAACGACGCCCTCCCCCTATTGTCGCAGGCGCGATCTGTAACGGTCCTCGCGATCGATCCGCAATACGGGATCAGCGAGGACGGGGAAACGCCGGCGGCCGACATCTCGCTGCACTTGGCACGGCATGGGATTACGGCGACCGCGGCCCACACGGTCTCGGGCGGCGTCGGCGAGGGCGACATCCTCTTGAATTACGTCAGCGATCTCGGCGCCGACCTGATCGTGGCCGGCGGCTACGGCCATTCGCGCGCGCGGGAGTTCGTCCTCGGCGGCGCCACCCGGTCATTGCTGGCAACCATGACCGTGCCCGTCCTCTTCTCGCACTGAACAATGCACGGCGGAGGTCTGGCCCATTGCGCTAGATCAATGCGTGACCGGCCGACCGCCCCCACGATGGCGCATCGTCAATGGAGGATCCTATGAGCGTTACTCCTTCGCTGTATGGTTGGCTCATCATCGCCGCGTTCGCGCTGTTCGTGATCAGCCTCGGATCGATTTCCGAGATGACCGAGGCGCATCTGAAGGCGCACAATAAAAAGCGCCTTCGTCCGTAAACCTGGATCGCTTATTGGGCGATTGAATCGGTGTCGCGTGTCAATCCGCAATCTCGATTGCCTGTTCAAGCCCGGTTCCGTCGCCCTTATCGGCGCTACGCCTCATCCCGGCACGGTCGGCGATCTGATCCTGCGCAATCTCCGCGCTGCGGCGTTTCCGGGGCCGCTGATGCTGGTCAATCCCAGGCATCGGATAATCGATGGCATCCCGGTCTATCCGGACGTCGCAAGTCTGCCGACGGCGCCGGACCTCGCGATCATCGCGACACCGCCCGACAACGGTTCCTGCCCTTGTCGCGGAACTCGGCGCGAGAGGCACGCGCGCAGCGGTGGTGATCACCGCCGGATTTGGCGAGCTGGGCACCGAAGGCAAGGCGCTCCAACAAAGCATCCTGGCGGCGGCGAAACCTCATTTGCTCCGCGTCGTCGGACCGAATTGCATCGGCATCATGGTGCCGGGGGCCCGGCTCAACGCCAGTTTCGCTCATCTCGCGCCGTCCGACGGCAGCATTGCCTTTGTCAGTCAGTCCGGCGCAATCGTGACGGCGCTGCTCGATTGGGCGCAGCCGCGCCGGATCGGCTTTTCCCACATCGTATCGCTGGGCGACATGGCGGATGTCGATTTCGGCGACATGCTCGACTATCTCGGCGACGATCCGAAGACGCGCGCCATTCTGCTCTATGTCGAAGGCCTGACCTCGGCGCGAAAATTCATGTCGGCGGCACGCGCGGCGGCGCGGCGCAAACCGGTGCTAGTGGTCAAGGTGGGCCGCTTTTCGCAAAGCCAGAAAGCCGCAGCCTCGCATACCGGCGCGCTCGCCGGCTCGGACAAGGTCTATGACGCCGCTTTCCGTCGCGCCGGCATGTTGCGGGTTCGCGACATGGCCGAGCTGTTCGAAGCGGCGGAGACGTTGGCGACCACGCAGCCTCAACGAGGCGACCGCCTCGCCATCCTGACCAACGGCGGCGGCCCGGCCGTGCTCGCGACCGATGCGTTGATCGAGCACGGCGGCGTCCTGGCGACCCTGTCGCCGACGACGGTGGCCAAGCTCGATGCTTGTCTTCCCCGCACCTGGAGTCACGGCAATCCAATCGACATGGTCGGCGACGCCGACGCGGCGCGCTATCGAGCCGCGTTGGAGGCAGTGCTCGAGGACCGCGATATCGACGCCGTCCTCGTGATCAATTGTCCAACCGCGATGCAGCCGCCGGTCGACTCGGCCCGCACCATTATCGACACGGTGGCCGCTAAACGGTTGGGCTTTTCCGGACGTAACGTCTTCACCAACTGGATCGGCGATTATGCCGCGGCGCCCGCGCGCAAGTTGTTCGCCGATGCGCATATCGCCAGCTACGATACGCCCGACGCGGCGATCCGCGGTTTCATGAATCGCGTCGATTACCGGCGCAATCAGGATCTGCTGCTGCAAACCGTGCCGGCGCACGCCGAGGGAATGGCGCACGACCGGTCCGGCGCCGCCGCGCTCCTGGCCGGCGCGCTCGGCGCCGGGCGCCAATGGCTTGAGCCGCAGGAAATATCGGCGCTGTTCGCGGCCTACGGCATTCCATTCGTTGCGACCCGGATCGCGCAGGACCCGGACGATGCCGCGGCCATCGCGGCCACGATCAAGAGACCGGTCGCGCTCAAGATTTATTCGCCCGACATCACGCATAAGAGCGATGTCGGCGGCGTCGCGCTCAGCCTCGCGTCGCCTGAAACTGTGCGGAGCGCGGCGTCGGCGATGACGACGCGGATAAAGGCGGCACGGCCCCAGGCGCGACTCGACGGCTTCATCGTCCAGGAAATGGTAACGCAGCCGGGCGCGCTCGAATTGGTGGTCGGCGTCACCGACGACGTGCTCTTCGGGCCCGTGATCTTGTTCGGCCAGGGCGGCATCGCGGTTGAAATCATCGATGACACGACGATCGAGTTTCCGCCGCTCAACCGGAATCTGGCGCGCGCGCAGATTGCGCGCACCCGCATTTCCCGCTTGATGCAGGGCTATCGCAATCAGCCCGCCGACGAATATCGACGCGGTCGCCGACATCTTGGTCCGGCTGTCCCAGCTGGTCGCGGATCAGGCCGACATCGTCGAACTCGACATCAATCCCCTGCTTGCCGACAGCACCGGCGCGATCGGGCTCGACGGCCGTGTGCGGGTGCGACCGGCGACGCGGTCCGCGACGTCGCGTCTTGCCATCCGGCCTTACCCAGACGATCTTGCCGGAACCGCAACGATGCGGGATGGAACGAACGTTGTGCTACGGCCCATCCGTCCCGAGGACGAGACGGCGATCATCGAGCTAGCCGGTCACATGACGCGCCAAGATCTGCGGATGCGCTTCTTCGTCGCGATGAAGGAGTTGACCCATCAGTTCGCGGCAAAGCTGACGCAAATCGATTACGACCGCGAAATGGCAATGGTCGCCGAACCGGAAAAACGGGGCGAGATTTGGGGCGTGGCGCGTTTCTTCGCGGACCCCGACAATGTCCGCGCCGAGTTCGCGGTGGCGGTTCGCAGCGACCTAAAGGGACGCGGTCTCGGCTACGCCCTGATGACGCGGCTGATCGAGATCGCCCGGTCGCGCGGCATCGGCGAATTGTTCGGCGATGTGTTGAGCGAAAACGACGCGATGCTCTCGATGTGCCGCGACCTCGGCTTCGACATCGGATCGCATCCCACGGATCCGTGCTTGGCGCGCGCGGTAAAGCGCCTCGCCATCACCGCCAGCGCCAATCCTTGACCTCGGGCATGTCCTCGCCGTGCTCGCGAATATAGGCTTTGTGTTCGATCAATTTGTCGCGCATCGCCTGTTTCGCGTAGGCGACTTTGTCGGCGAGTTGCGGTAGCCGGTCGATCACGTCCGAAACCAAGTGAAAACGGTCGAGATCGTTGCGCACGACCATGTCGAACGGCGTGGTTGTCGTACCTTCTTCCTTGTAGCCGCGGACGTGGAAATTGTCGTGATTGGTGCGGCGATAGGTCAAACGATGGATCAACCACGGATAGCCATGATGAGCGAAGATCACCGGCTTGTTCTTGGTGAACAGCGCGTCGAAATCGTGATCCGTCAAGCCGTGCGGATGTTCCTCGTGCGGCTGGAGCGTCATCAGATCGACCACGTTGACGACGCGGATCTTTAGATCGGGCAAATGACGGCGCAGCAGATCGACGGCCGCGAGCGTCTCGAGCGTCGGCACGTCGCCGGCGCAGGCCATCACCACATCGGGCTCGCTGTCGCGGTCATTGCTGGCCCATTCCCATACGCCGATGCCGGCCGTGCAGTGTTTCACCGCCTCGTCCATCGTGAGCCATTGCGGCGCCGGTTGCTTGCCGGCGACGATGACGTTGATGCGGTTCCAGCTCTTCAAACAATGGTCCGTCACGAACAGCAGCGCGTTCGCGTCCGGTGGGAGATAGACCCGCACGATGTCGGCCTTCTTGTTGCAGACGTAATCGATGAAGCCGGGATCCTGATGGCTGAAGCCGTTATGGTCCTGACGCCAGACATGCGAGGTGAGGAGATAGTTGAGCGACGGAACGGCACGCCGCCACGGAATCTCGTTGCAGGTCTTGAGCCACTTGGCGTGCTGGTTGAACATCGAATTGACGATGTGGATGAACGCCTCGTAGCAATTGAACAGGCCATGCCGCCCGGTCAGCAGATACCCCTCAAGCCAGCCCTGACAGGTATGTTCCGAGAGGATTTCCATCACGCGCCCGCCCGGCGCCAAATGATCGTCGTAGGGATAGGTCTCGGCATCCCAGGCGCGATCGGTTGCCTCGAAGAGATGCGATAGCCGGTTCGACGCCGTCTCGTCCGGACCGAATACGCGGAAGTTCCGCTGCTTCTCGCTGGCCCGCATGACGTCGCGAAGATATTCGCCCATCACCCGGGTGGCCTCGGCGTCGCCTTTGCCGGGCCGCTCCACCGCAACCGCGTAGCGGGCGATGTCGGGCAACTCGAGCTCGCGCATCAGCAGCCCGCCATTGGCATGCGGGTTGGCGCTCATACGGCGCGTGCCGGCCGGCGCAAGGGCGGCGATCTCCGGCTTGAGTACGCCGTCCGCGCCGAACAATTCCTCCGCGCGATAGCTCTTCATCCATTGTTCTAAGAGCTTCACATGCGCCGGCTTGGCGGCCATGTCTGCGATCGGCACCTGATGCGCGCGCCAGAACCCCTCGGTCTTGAGACCGTCCACTTCCTTGGGGCCGGTCCAGCCTTTCGGCGTTTTGAGGATGATCATCGGCCAGGCCGGACGCGTCGTGGTCTTGCTTTGCCGGGCCGCGGACTGAATCGCGCGAATCTCGTTCATCACCGTGTCGAGCATGTCGGCCATCAGACGATGCATGGTCGCGGGGTCTTCGCCCGCAACCAGATACGGCTTGTAGCCGTAGCCGACGAAGAGATTGTGCAGCTCGTCGTCGCTAATGCGCGCGAGGATGGTTGGATTCGCGATCTTGTAGCCGTTGAGATGGAGGATCGGCAGCACGGCGCCGTCGGTGACGGGATCGAGGAATTTGTTGGAATGCCATGAGGTCGCCATCGGCCCGGTCTCGGCTTCGCCGTCCCCGACGACGCAGGCGGCGATGAGATCGGGATTGTCGAACACCGCGCCATAGGCATGCGACAACGCATAGCCGAGCTCACCGCCCTCATGGATCGAGCCCGGCGTTTCCGGCGCGGCATGACTTGGAATGCCGCCCGGGAAGCTGAATTGCTTGAACAAACGTTGCATGCCGTCGGCCGTTTGGGGGACATGCGGATAGACCTCGCTGTAGGTGCCTTCGAGCCAGGTATTGGCGACGATGCCCGGGCCGCCGTGACCGGGACCGGCGACAAAGATCATTTCGAGATCGCGCGCCTTGATGACGCGATTGAGATGGGCGTACAGGAAATTAAGTCCCGGCGTGGTACCCCAATGACCGAGCAGGCGCGGCTTGATGTGCTTGAGCGCTAGCGGCTCCGTCAGGAGCGGATTGTCGAGCAGATAAATCTGTCCGACGGACAGGTAATTCGCCGCCCGCCACCACGCGTCGATGAGACGAAGGTCGGAGGACGATGTCGATGGGGCGGTCTGGGACATAACAGTTTCCTCGCTTATTGCCTGCGCGGGAACAACTACTATCGCGGCCCTGGGGGCCGCTTGATCTGCGTCAAGGCTCCCCTATGGCGCGGCGCTATGATTTTTCAATAATGGAGCAACGCATGACGGCGAACGACGTCTCCAATACGAAAGACCGGTTCAGGCGCATTCTCGTGGCCACCGACGGATCGGAAGGCGCCACAGCGGCGCTGCGGGCCGCGGTCGCGCTGGCCGCCTCGACGCAGGCCGAACTGACGGTCCTGACCGTGTTCGAGCCCGATGAGCCCGAAGAGATTGCGCCGCTCCACGATCCCGGCCCGCGCGAATTCGCCCGCGTCGAACATCTCCACGGCACCTATGGCGAGGCGAAGGAAATCATATCGGACAATATCCTCGCCGAAGCGAAGACTACCGTGAACGAGCATCCGACCGTAAGCGCCTCTTTCGTGTTTGTGCAGGGCGACCCGGCTACCGAGATTCTGTCGTACGCAACCGAAATTGCCGCCGACATGATCGTCATGGGTCGACGCGGGCGCGGGCGCGTGATGGGACTGTTGCTGGGCAGCGTTTCGCAGCTCGTGACCGGCAAGGCGCGACAGTTCGTGCTGCTCGCGCCCGTCACAAAATGACGGCGGGCAGAGTCCTTGTCGAGGACGCCGTCTTCATGGTGCAATTCGCGCCATGCAATCGCCGATCCTTGTCATCAATGCCGGTTCGTCGAGCGTCAAGTTTTCCGTGTTCGAACATCGGACTGACGGCACGCTCGCGGCCGGCGCGCACGGCGCGGTCGAAGGTATCGGCAGCGGCCTAACCCTACGGGTTGACGACGGGCACGGCTCCGAATTGACCGCCGGACCCGTCGCCGGAACCGATCACGACGCCGCGATCGAGGCAATCCATCGCTGGTGGGTCGCACATATCGGTAGCGAAAGCGAACTCGCCGGCATCGGTCATCGCGTCGTGCATGGCGGACCGGATTTCGGCGAGCCCATATTGCTCAGCGACAGCGTCATCGCGGCGCTCGAGGCATTGGTACCGCTCGCTCCCTTGCACCAACCGCATAGTATCGCGGCCATCCGTGGCTTCCGCGGCATCGCGCCGCTTGTGCCGCAGGTGGCTTGCTTCGACACCGCCTTTCATCGCCATCAGCCGCCGCTCGCGCAGGTCTTCGCCTTACCGCGCGACCTGACGGCGCGCGGCATTCGGCGCTATGGCTTTCACGGCCTGTCCTACGAATACATTGTCTCGGCGTTGCCGCACATGGCGCCGGAATGCGTCGGCAAGAGGTTAGTGGTTGCCCATCTGGGCAACGGCGCCAGTATGTGCGCGATCGACCGCGGGCGCAGTGTCGCCACCACGATGAGTTTCACCGCGCTCGATGGACTGCCGATGGGCACGCGGCCGGGCAGTCTGGATCCTGGCGTTATTCTTTATCTGTTGCAGCATGACGGCATGGACGCGCGCGCCGTCCAGGACTTGCTCTACGAGCGGTCGGGCCTGCTTGGGGTATCGGGCGTGTCGAGCGACATGCGAACGTTGCTGACCAGTGACTCACCAGCCGCACGGGAGGCGATCGATCTCTTCGTCTATCGAATTGGCCGGGAGTTGGGATCGCTCGTCGCCGCGCTGGGCGGCCTGGACGCGCTGATTTTCGCCGCGGGCATCGGCGAGCAGGCACCGGAAATTCGCGCGCGCGTGTGCCGGGACGCACGTTGGCTCAGGATTGAGCTCGACGAAGATGCGAATGCGCGCGGCGGACCGCGTCTATCACGGCCGGACTCCGCCGTGTCCGCCTGGGTGATTCCGACCGACGAGAATCTGATGATCGCGCGCCACACGCGACGCGTTCTCGACGCGCGCTAGTCCGACCATGTCGCGATATATTCGCCAGTGCGTGCATGTGGTCGGCGACGCGCGCGGGCGGCGTTGGCGGCCGCCAGCCAAGCGTCGTTGCGACATTTCGAGATAGAGACAGATGACCCGCGTGGTGTAGAGCTATCAGCGCCTGTCTGAAAATCAGCCCGCCGACCTTTGCCATATTAAAGGGGGGGGGTGGCTCCGAGCCGACGCTGGAGCCCAGCAGATTTCTGCGTGTGTTAAGGGTTATCGGATGCCTGCCGCTCGCCGGGCGTTGCCGCAGGTTCGAACGGCAGGCGTCCGATAAGCCTCAGGGGAGGAAACCGCGGGCCGGAAGAGGCACGGCGGTTCGCCGCGTTTGATCTATGGGGATTTGAGGGCCGCGGGTATTGGGATTCGGCGCGGGCCTGGTGATTGCCCGACAGGGTCTGCCGCATGAGATTGCGACGACGGTGTGTGCCGGGACAATCGTCGAGGTACGAGCGGGCTACCCCAGGGCGTGATCGGACGCATTACTCCGGCCCATGGCCGAGCGTGATCGCGGCCCGTCGATAGGCGTCGGCAATTGTGAGCGGCATTCGGGCAACGTGATCGGGTGATGGCGCTCATGATGTGTCGATCCGGATCGAGAGCGTCGGTCGATACCGCGGCACGCAACCGCGCTCGAAGGTCTCGATGACGATCATGCGGCCGCCGCAGCAGGGACAGGGATGGGAGAGTGTTTGCGGCTCGCTGTCGCCGACGGTGGGGTCATCACCGGTCTCACGCTGTGTCGTCGGCACGTTGAGCAGTTGGCGGGCTCGGGCGATGTTATCGGCGCGCCCGCCGTTGGCGAAGAGACCGTAGTGGCGGATGCGATGGAATCCGCTAGGCAGGACGTGGATCAGGAAGCGGCGGATGAACTCGTCGATGGCGAGGGTCATCACCTTGGCCCGGTCGCGCCCCTTGGCCCGGTAGTCCTTCCACTTGAAGGTGACGCCGGCGTCGCTGAGGGCGACGAGCCGGCTGTTGGCGATGGCGATGCGGTGGGTGTAGCGCGACAGGTAAGCCAACACCGTTTCGGGTCCGCCAAACGGGCGCTTGGCATAGACGACCCACTCGGCTTTGCGCAACGGTGCCAGATACGCGGTGAAGGCATGGCGCTCGGCCAGTTGGATGTGATCGCCGAAGAACCGCAGGTGGCCGGCATCGTGGGCGGCGGCGAGCTTCTCCAGGAACAGGCGTCGAAAGAGCCGCGAGAGGACGCGCACAGGGAGGAAGAAGCCGGGCCGACAGGCAATCCAACGTTTGCCATCCGGCGAGATGCCGCCGCCCGGCACGATAATATGCACATGCGGATGATGGGTGAGCGCCGAGCCCCAGGTATGGAGCACGGCGGTGAGGCCGATCCGGGCGCCGAGATGCTTCCGGTCGGCGGCGATGGTGGTGAGCGTCTCGGCGGCGGCCTTGAACAGGATGCCGTAGATGACGGTCTTATTCTGGTAGGCGATGTCGCCGATCGCGGCTGGCAGCGTGAAGACCACGTGGTAGTACGGCACGGGCAACAGCTCGGCCTCGCGGTCGGCAAGCCATTCCTTCGCTGCCGCGCCCTGGCACTTGGGGCAATGCCGGTTGCGACAGGAGTTGTAGGCGATGTGGGTGTGCGCGCACTTCTCGCAGCGCGCGACATGCCCGCCGAGAGCCACCGTGCGACAGCTCTCGATGGCGGACATGACCTTCAGTTGACCGAGGCTCACATGACCGACATTGGCTCTGCGCCAAGCCGGTCCGTAGCCGCGGAAGATATCCGCGACCTCCAGCGATGGACGGGACAAGAGCGCAGCGCTTTACGCGGGCGGCTTCACCATGGTGGCGAGATGTTCAAGCGGGCTCGTGACCTCGCCGAGCGTCTTGATGGCGACGCGGGTGTAGAGCGCGGTGGTATCGAGTTTTTTGTGCCCGAGCAGCACCTGGATCACGCGGATGTCGATCTTCTGCTCGAGCAGATGCGTGGCGAAGCTATGCCGCAGCGTGTGCAGAGATACCGGCTTGTCGATCTCGGCCATCTGGGCCGCGGCATGGCAGGCGCGGTTGAGCTGGCGTGTCGTGAGCGGCTGCCCAGGATCGCGCCCCGGAAACATCCAGCCTTGCGGCCGCGCCACTTTCCACCAGGCCCGCAGCAGATCGAGGAGATGCGGCGACAGCATCACGTATCGGTCCTTGCGGCCCTTGCCCTGCTCGACGCGGATGACCATCCGGGCGCTGTCAATGTCCTCGATCTTGAGCGAGATCACCTCGGAGGCGCGCAAACCCGCCCCGTAGGCCACGCTCAGCGCAGCCTTGTACTTGAGGCCCGGCGCCGCGTCCAAGAGACGCGCCACTTCCTCCGGGCTCAAAACGACCGGCAGCCGCCGCGGCTCCCGGACGAACGGCAAACGGATCACGACGTCAGGCTTGCGCAGCGTCACCAGGAAGAGGAATCGCAGCGCCGTCACAGTATGGTTGATGGTTGGCACGCCGGCACCGCTCGTGACCAGATGCAGCTGATGGCGGCGCAGATCTTCGAAGCTCGCCGTGTCCGGCGATGCTCCGAGGAAAGCGCTGAAGCTCTTGACGGCGCGGATGTAGCCTTCCTGCGTCCACCTGCGTCCGCGGCGCGAACTTGCGGATCGTCATATCTTCGATCATGCGACGGCGCAGCGGGCTAACAGGTGTGTCGGTCATGGCATGCTCCTGTGCTGAGGTCGGGTTGAACACCCGATCCTCCGACAGGACACCTCCATCCCGTTACTGCGCTCCCAGTCGCCCCAGGTACGAACCCGCGCGCAGCGCCCTACCGCGAGAGCGGTTTAGTCCTTTGGCACATCCCGGAAGATCGGTCGGCTACGCGCGATGACCGCTTGCGGCATCAATTCGGACATTGTGAAAAAGCGACTTATATAAGCTGGTACGGTGATCAAGGAGCGGGTAGACGATGCCAAGTCTCCATATTCTGGCGGTGTACGATTTTTCGTGGCGCTGTTTTGTCGTTTGGGCGCTGGCTGCAACAATCGTTATTCGCGTCGTGACCTCATTTCTGAGGACGCTAAGAGAGAGACACGAGGCGCAGGTGGCGGTACCGCCCATGCCGACCCCACTGTCCCTTTCATTTTTACGCGATTTTTTGTTCGACTTAGGAGGTTTCCACCCGACGCCCGATCGCAGCGACTATCTGCTAACGTTTTTGCTCGGTACCTTGGAACTCGTAGTCTATCCCATCCTGTTGCTTGCGCAGAACGGGGCATACGTAATCGGCGCTTGGCTCAGCTTTAAGGCGCTCGCCCAATGGCGAGGTTGGACCGAAAGCCGAAATTCATTCAATCATTTTCTGCTCATCAACGCAGTGGTTGTGGTCGTCTCTTATCTACTTGCGTCGTACGTTCTCGATCCCCTGACAGTTCACTTCAACTGACATGCCCACGCGGGTCATACGGTCCCACATAAGGGACCCCTCCCCTGCGTCTTACGCAATCTTCCAACCCAACTCATATCACTCTCATCCGCCTGGCCTGCCGAACCAAGCCAGGCGTGAGCGGTTGCGTGCAGCCGCTAAATCCCCAAACAAAGGGTCTTAATCTGCCGCGCTCGTGCTTCGCGCCAGTGACGTGAGTTCGCGCTTTTCGATCCTGTTCAAATAGAAATCATAAAGCGATGCCAGGTCGGAGCGATGTTGCCGACACACGATCGCCAAATCTTTTGCCTTCCGCCAATTGCCGTCACGAAAGGCATCTAGCATTTCGTCATGACGGATACGGAGCGCCCGAAATTCCGGATCACCATTCAGCTCACGATCCCCAAGTAACGCGAAAATCCGCACCTCCTCGCGTTTCCCTTTAACAGCGACGGAATCGAGCTCCAGCGTGGCCAACCCATCATTGAACTTTTCAGTCGCCTCCCCGATGATCACCGGCACGCCGTAGTTTTTTGTTTCTCCTTCTAGCCGGGACGCCAAGTTGACGGCGTCGCCGATCACCGAATAGTTGAAATGCTGTTCCGATCCAAGATTGCCGACAATGCAGTCGCCAGTGTTGATGCCGATACCGGATTCGAGGGTCAGGTCGAGCTTAGTGCCATCGGCGAAGCGAATTGCAGAACTCTCCGCAGCGAGCTCTTTGTTCAGATTCTCTATTTCTTTGCGCATCGACAGCGCGGCTTCGCAGGCGTGGTGCGCGTGCGTGGGGTCAGGCATCGGTGCGTTCCAAAACGCCATAACACAATCGCCCATGTATTTGTCGATTGTGCCCCCGTAACGGAAGACGACTTCAGTCATCCGAGTTGTAAAACGAGTGACAATATCTCTAACCGCTTCCGGGTGCGCTTTGCATTGCTCGGCGATCGACGTAAACCCGCGGATGTCGGTAAAGAGGAATGTCATATTCTTGGCTTCGCCACCGAGGCGCAGCTTCGTCGGGTCGTTTGCGAGCTCTTCTACCAACGCGGCGGGAAGATAATGACTAAACGCGTGCCGCACACGTCGCTTCTCGCCCTCAGTCTGAAGATGATTAAGCAGGGATGAGGTCAAATAAATGCTCAGAATGACGATTGACGGATAAACCGGATCGAAGAGTAGGTGAAACGACGTGAAGGAGTACCAGGACCCGAGAAACGCCGCCGTCAAGAAAGCTGCGGCGCCCGCAGCGCTCCATGCGGCCCCAAAACGCGGCAGAGCCAGAATAAGGGCGGCACCGAGCGCCAGGATGTAAAGCAGCTCTGCTCCCGCCGCCCAGTCCGGTCGGGACACGAAATTGTGCAACAATATCTGTTCCGCGATTTGCGCGTCGACCACGGTGCCAAGGATACTCGGATCAAGAGGTGTTGCATCGAGGTCGCCAAGACCGGTCGCGCCTGCCCCCACGAATACAATGGCACCACGGAGTTCCGTTGCAGGCGCGCTGCCATCTAAGATCTTCCATGCTGCAATCGTGCGTTGCGCGACACGGCCGGTGTCATAAAGCCAAACCGCGCCCGAACCATCGGTCTCGGCGACGAAGTCCCCGATCTTGACACGGTCGATCCCAGTGTGGGCACCGAATGAGAGCTCGCCGTTTGCGCCGGAGGCCTTTACGACATAGGTTCCGGCACCTTGCGCTACGCGCAGTGATTCAGCGACCAGCGACGGATAAACTTTACCCTGGTATCGAACCAGCAGTGGGACACGTCTCACAATGTGATCGCGATCCGGCACGAAATTGAGGCTGCCGTTGCCCGCCGCGGCTTGTTCCAGCAGCGGAAGCGTCGTGACGGCACCGCCATAGCCTGGCACGAATCCTGCCGGATCGTCACCCGCGGCGACCCAACCCGCGCGCTCCGCCGGCGCACGGCCGCCACCGCTGGTCGTGAGGCCAAAGCCGGTCGCGACGGGGAGACTATGGATTGCAGACGCCAAAACCCGATCGTGATCGGGCAGATTTTCAATCCAGTGGGCGACATCACTTGGCGGGTTCGCTATTTGAAGCAGTGCGTGTGCCGGTGAGGTCCGGTCAGGCTCGGCCAGGACTGCGTCGAGTGCCACTGCCGCAGCACCAAGCTTATTTAGCTTTGCGATTAGCTCAGCCAGCAAGGTCCGCGGCCACGGCCATTGGCCAAAGCGCGCAAGGCTGGCATCGTCGATATTCACCACGCGCACCGGTACCGGTGTGTACTGGCGAGGCTTCAATTGCTGCATCAAATCGAACCAACGCAGCTCGATTTCCGTAACGACCGACGGATCGGCAATACGCAAGCCGAGTCCCAAAAGCAGAACAAGAATTGATAGGGCACGATTTCGCCAGTACGTCATCGTCAAAAACTCAGTCCCCAGGTACGTTGGACGACCGACCAACCACAATCCACCCTACGCGAAGCTCTGCTTACGATGTTGACCCCTTCGATGAGAGCACTCTCCGGCGCCTTGCCCGACGCGACGCGCTACCCGTAGGCGACGTTTCCTGACACCAGCACAAAATCACCACGTCGCGGGGTTCCGCGCGGTTGTCGGAAGCCACGTTATTGGCCGTCCACCTGCGGCAACGTTCGCGGACTTCACAGGCACAAAGATAGCAAGCGTAGACCACATAACTGCGGTCAAAATCATCGACCACGGCGCCGGGTGCGACAACACAGACCGCGCGCCCGTGGGATCATCGCTGGAGTCTATCGATCATAAGCGGGTTGCGCTTGTTGCAAAAGGGCGATCCCTCGTTCCTCCAGTCGATCTCGGATAATGTCGATCTGTTGGCGGCGATCAATCCAGGGCGAGAGCGCGCTGCGGAAGCGCGACTTCATTTTGCTTTTTCGACCAGGGAGGTGGAGCATCGGCGCACATCGTACCTCATCGGATGAGGGGTACCCGTAGCGGCGATAATAATCGGCAAAATTGGCCGCGTTCTCATCAACTTCGAACATGGTTTCGCAAGGAGCGCCTTCTGCGTAAATCGCATCGTGATCGGCCAGCTTGACGTGGAAGAACTCGAGTTCCTCGCGATCGCAGGCCTCGTAAAGAACGATCGAAGCGTCGTTGATGAGAGCTGCAGCCGGAATAAGAAAACCGTCGATAAGCAGCGCGTGCCCCTGCGTGACATACAAGTCTGCGTGTGGAACATCTTGAGCGAGCGCTGACCGAACGATCCGGACAGGTAGCACTTCTCTGACCCACGCCCTTGTCGCACTACTCTTCTCGAACCGGTATCGTCCAATCCATTGAATGGGACGAGGGCCACCGAAAACCGTCAATAGCAGGTCGCCCACCGCCAAATCTTCGACCTTGGCGTTACCCTCGACCGTTCGGATCGTGGTGCCTTTGAGGAAGCAGGTACAATTTCCATCATCACCATCATCATCACAGTGGTGGTGGTGGTGGTGATGCCAATCGTCGCCGTCGCCACTCGCATTCGCGGACTTCGGGTTCCACAGATCGGCAACAGTTACGGATGCCACGACTGCGCCCATCTTCATAAAATTCCGGCGCGATCTCCTAATCTTTGAAATCGGACTCGTAAGATCATCCGGCATGTTCACCTCCGCTTAACGCGTCAAACCCGCATCCCCAGCGTAAGAAACATAACCTGCTTGCAATAAGCCTGGCCAGATTATCAAATCTTCCGACCGTGCAGCAAAAGCAAACATGAATTAAGTACACCCCAATTTTAGGCGCGGATAGAGAAAGTTATCAATCGTGATATGGGGCGAAGAACCTGATGCGCGTCGCTGAAACGCAATCTTTAGCCGTGTGAAATGGGTCGGCCACCGCTCACGGCACCCCAACCTCAACCCGTTGTGATTATTGGCGACAAGCCAGTTTCAAGATTCTTTGTCGGCACATTCATTTTTGGCTTCGACGCGGCTGCCGCGTTTTTCGACGTCTTCGGCCCGATTGCGATTTTCGCGCGGGTTGGCGCCCCGCAACATTGAAGCCAGGTCATCCGAGAACTAGCAGGATCGTCAATCCCATTGGGCCAGGCAACATCATTGTCCATGGAAGGCCGGACGCAAAAGCAGTGCCACCGGGGTTGGTCGATCCCGTTGGCCGGTTTGGGCGCACACTGACGGATATCTGAGCCAACGCAACTGTCCGCTTTCGCTCTTCGACCCTCGAAACCTGTCCAGCTGCTGTCGGCCAAAAAGCTCTCGGCGTCGAGGGTGCCGAGCTTAAACGCTACTCACTTTAACGCCTCGTTGGCGCAGATACGCGTTGGTGGCAGCCAGACGGTTACGGTGGTGCCCTCGTTTGGCGTGCTCGTAATCTCGAGCCGACCACCGTGCAATTCCACCATTGAACGCGCAAGCGGGAGGCCCAATCCGGTGCCCTCGTAGCGCCGCGCAAGACCGCTGTCGATTTGCCCGAACGGCGAGAGCGCGCGATCCATATCAGATGCCGCAATACCAATCCCGGTATCCGACACGATAAGCCGAATGCCGGTATTGTCCAGTTCGATGCGGACGGTCACAAGGCCCTCGGCCAGCGTAAACTTAATCGCGTTGGTCAGAAGGTTGAGAAGAATTTGTTTCAGTCGCCTTACATCGGCGAGAATGGGCGGCAGGTTCGGGGGAACGACGGCGCTCAGTCTTACTCTCCCCGAATGAGATCGCTCTCTCACCAAACGCAAACAGGCGTCAACAAGGCTGCCGATATCAACTGCTTCTTCGGCAAGCTCCAGCTTGTTCACCTCGACCTTAGCCATATCGAGCACATCATTGATGAGGCTCAGGAGATGTTCGCCGCTGGCGTGGACATCTTGGGCGTATTCGATATAGCGTTTAGTGCCGAGCGGCCCGAACATCTCGTGGGCCATCACATCGGAAAATCCGATAATGGCATTGAGCGGCGTGCGAAGTTCATGGCTCATATTGGCCATGAATTCGGTCTTGCTTCGAACTCGCCATCTCTGCCGCTTCGCGGGCCCGGTTGATTTCATCCTCGGCGCGCCGTCGTTCGGTGACGTTGCTGTAGGTGATGACGCAACTTCCGTCGGGCATGACACGGCACCGGCGCTCGAACACGCCGTCGGGACGGACTCGATCGACGATAGACACGGGCGCCTCGCGCATTTCCGCAAGGCGGGCAGCGATCGCGGTCTCAACGCGATCCTTCGGCGTCGGACCGGCGTCGATGAAATACCGCAAGATTTCTTCGAAACGGCACCCGAACTTTATGAGATCGTCCGGGAGGGTGAACATCGTGACGAATCTGTCATTCCACAACGTCACACGGTCCTGGCCATCGATAACGATCAGGCCTTGATCCATGTTGTCGAGTGTCGTCGACAGCAGTGCGCTTTTTTCGGCGATTTCGCTTTCGTCGCGTCGGCGCTCTGTCACATCGGTGTAGACGACAACATATCCGCCTGCCGGCATGGGACGGCTGCGGCGCTCGAGAATCCGACCTGCCGTGTCAGGCCCCGAGAGCACCAGCAATTCACCGCTGCGGAAATGCTCGACACGCGACGCAGAAATCCGCTCCGCCTCCTCGGGCTTGCGGCCCGCACGTATCAACAGGTAACGAACCAAATCGCGCCCATGGCCGCCGACCCGCAGAAAATCGTCGGGCAAGGAAAACATCCGAACTGCGCGCTCATTCCAAGCTTGGATATTGAGATCATCGTCAAGCACGAGGATGCCCTGCTCCATGTTCGCCAGGGTCGCGGCCAAGAGGCGACGTTGGTCCTCGAGCGTGCGCTCGCGTTCTGTGAGTGCCGTTACATCCGCATAGGTGAGGACAACACCGCCGTCCGGCATGGGACGGCTGCGGCGTTCGATCGTGCGTCCGGCCGGGTTGAGATTGGTTAGCGCGACCGACCGATCGCGCCTAAAGTCCGCGAGCAATTCCGCCGTGCGCCGTCGCTGCGCTTCGGGAGTTCGGCCCGCTCGGCCGCCCACGAACTCCAGGATTTCCGACATCGGTTGGCCTCTCCGAACGAAATCCGCCGGAAGGGCCAAAAGGTCGAGCACCTGCTTATTCCAGATCCGAATATTCAGGTCCGGATCGAGCACCAGTATCCCTTGGTCCATGCTTGTGAGCGTCGCCGAGAGCAGTATTCGATTATCGGCGACCTCCTGCTCACGCCGCGAAGCATCCGTCACGTCAATATAGGTGAGGACCATGCCCCCGGCTTGCAGAGCGCGGCGGCGACGTTCCAAGATGCGTCCGCCGAAGTGATCGGCTGGCAGCAGCGCGACGTGATCGTCACGAAAGTCTCGCAGCCGCGCCGCCAGAGCCGCACCGATTTGATCCGCCGTCCGGCCCTTCGCGCGGTGAAAATAGCTGATTAGGTCCGCGATCGGGCGTCCCACCTGACATAGATGCGACGGCATTTCCAAGAGTTCGACCACGCGACCGTTCCACAGTCTCAGCCGGAGTTCGTCATCAAGGACGATAATCCCTTCGTCCATCTCATCAAGCGCGGAAGCGATCAACTCGTGTTCCGTGGGCGCTCCAATCTTCATAGAGGAGACCTGCTTCGGCGACGTCGTTGCGCTTGCCATCGTTGTGACAGTATTTGGCATCTCCAGCCTCAAGCAGTTTGCCGGGCTTGGGTCGCAAATGCGTAAGCATCGCTCAATAGGGTTTATAAAGCGTCAACGACTGATTTCCGCGGGTCGATGCTGTCGAATGCGCGGTGGCCGCTCAGACGGTCATGACCCAGCGCAATGAAGGTGTCCCGGAAGACCGCAACATGTTGTTCCGGCTGGGGATCAATCTCGGCGACGTTCAGGGCGGCAAGCTCGTGCAGGCGATGCAGAACGCAGATCGAGCGATTAAGCTCAGCCCGCATGACCCAGCATTATTTCCCTTTTTTTTTTCAAAAGGGCTGGGCGTCGCGTTTGCTACGGCGCGATGAAGAGGCGATAGCTTGGTTTCGAAATGTTCTGTTACTTGCCCCCCAGAAGCCCGACCGAGGTTGCGTTCGCGATAAAGCACGGCACTGAAGCAGGCGCGCCAGCGGCGGGTGACCTTGGCCGGAATATTCGGCGCGGCACCAGCCGCCTCAATACTTCGGCGGAGCCAAACGGCATCGTAAGCCTTGTCCGCTAGCGGGATCGTTCCTTCGCGCAGACGGCCAAGCAGCCTGGCGGCGGTGGGGCAATCGGCGGCTTGACCCGGGGTGAGGCCCAGTTCCAGCGGCAAGCCGTGCGAGTCAGTGAGCGCATGGATCTTAGTCGTCAATCCTCCTCGGCTGCGGCCCATACAACGTTCCTCGCCGCTTTCTCTTGTGTTCGCGGCATGCTGATGGACCCGCACGGACGAGCTATCGATCATCTGCAGATCGCCATTCTGGCCGGCGGTGACCGCCTCCATCAGCCGATCCCAAATACCCGCTTTACGCCAGCGAACGAAGCGATTGTAGCATGTCGAGTGGGGACCGTAGCTCTCCGGCAGATCGCGCCACGGGGCACCTGATCCAGGACCCAGAATATCCCGTTGAGAACACGTCGGTCGTCCACACGGGGGATGCCGCGTGACTTATTTGGGAGCATCGGTTTGATGATGCTCCACTCATATTCGCTCAGTTCATGCCGCATGATTCGAGGCTCCAGTTTCGGAGCTTGAATCACATCCAGGGCGATGCCATCAATAGCGAACCGGCGCTTCCGAAACTATCCGCAAACCGGACATGAGGCGGAGCTAGCGAAGCGACGCGATTGGACCCGGTGCAGACATGCGGGTCACAAACCTATCAGCGGGTGACCGATAGTTGTCTGCCTCAACCGCTGCAGCGGCGGTGGCGCCGATCTCCGGCGCGCGGGCCGCGAACGGTCGGTCGGAGGGTAGGATGCGAATATTGCTTTGGGGTCTCGCTGGATTGATCGTCGCGATCTTGGGCGTACTCGGAGGCGTGCTGGCGTTCGACGCGCCAGTGAAGCCGCCGCCCTTAGCCTCGGTCGCTGATCCTTTCGTAAATGTCGATTTCCGCGATCTGCCCCCTGTCCAGACTTATCGCGCCCGCGACGGCACGCAACTTGGTTATCGGGCCTATGATGGCGGGGGCGCGCAAGTGGTGGTGCTGATCCATG
This sequence comes from uncultured Alphaproteobacteria bacterium, assembly GCA_963851285.1. Classification (GTDB taxonomy): domain Bacteria; phylum Pseudomonadota; class Alphaproteobacteria; order ATCC43930; family CGMCC-115725; genus JAATGI01. The sequence goes on along the minus strand of CAWKOL010000019.1, from coordinate 66,979 downwards.
GATCGTCCGACGACGGCAGCGGCATGCATCCCCTTGCCAAGGCGCTACGCGAGGCCGGCGCCTCGGTTTACGTGCCGGTTCTGCGAGGCCATCGTGGTTCCGGCCGGAGCGGCGACATCGACTATATCGGCCAGCTCGAGGACGATCTCGCCGATTTTGTCACGTTGCTTCGGCCGATTCATCCCTCGGCAAGCTTTTCGCTGATCGGCTTTTCGTCAGGCGGTGGTTTCGCGCTCCGCGTGATCGCGGGGCCGGACCAGAAGATGTTTGATCGCTTCATCCTGATCTCGCCGGCCCTGCCTCAGGGGGCGCCGACACTGCGCCCAGGGACGGGCGGATGGGTTTCGCTGGCGATGCCCCGCGTCATCGCTCTTGCGATGTTAAATCGGGTCGGCGTCGGGTGGTTCAACGGGCTACCGATAGTCGCTTTCGCGACCTCGCCATCGGCGCCCAATCTCACCAGCATTTATTCCTTCCGGCTCGCGGTCGATTTCGGTGCGCCGCGGGACTATCTGGCCGCGCTCCACCGCAGCATCAAGCCGATTGCGCTCCTAGTCGGCGGCGCCGACGAACTCATGTATCCCGAACGCTACGCACCCTTACTCCAGCCGGTGCGGCCCGATCTCTCGATTACCGTCGTGCCAGGCATCGGCCACGTCGGCATGACCGTCGCCCCGGCCGGCGTTGCGGTCGTCCGAAAATCGTTCCTGGACCTGACTTCGCCGGCATCAGGCTGACTGTCGCGAATGGCACATCTTGGAACTGTCACCCTGGGCGCGTGAGGGCTGCTTACGCTTTCAAAGCGGCCTCCGGCGCGGCACCGCAAAGCGTGCTCTTTATGAATTCACACCCTAGGTCGATTTCTCAATACCGCTCATATCTGGCGCGAATCGCGCCGTATAACGATACCGTCTCCATCGCGTTTCGCGAAAGTGCAGTTGAGGATATGCGCAAGGCCGGAATGCCGGAGCGATGACTGAAACCCGCAAGCTCACGACGATCCTCGCGGCCGATGTCGCGGGGTATTCGCGGCTTGCGGCTGCTGACGAGGAACGGACCTTGGCGCGGCTGCGCGCGCTTCGCAGCGATTTGGTTGATCCTGCTATTTCGATCCATCACGGCCGTGTCGTTAAGCGTAGGGGCGACGGAATATTAGTCGCTATAATACTTGTCGTAATGGTATTGGTTCTGATAACCATAACTGTAGTATCGGTACCGCTTTGGATGAGCGCGTGTGAGCACGATACCGGCTACATGGGCGCCAACCGTTACAAGCGATCGGGCCGCATGAATTACGGCTTCTCGAGGCGTCGTTTCCCAGCGGACGACAAGCAAAACTGCGTCGGCTAATCGCGCCAATACTTTGGAATCGTTCACGGCCAACAACGGCGCCGAATCGATTATCAACAGGTCACACACGTTACGAAGGCGCTCGATCAGATTTTCCATTGCGGCCGAACCTAGGAGATCCGGCGGATTGCCGACAACGCGAGAGGTTGGGAGAATCAATGCATTCGAATTCGTATCGGCGATGAGACATTCGTCCGGTGCTGCCTCTCCCGATAAAATCTCAATCAGGCCCTTACACTTTTCGGATTTTGGCAGCCGGGACATGAGCTTGGTGAGGCCTGGTTGACGCAAATCAGCATCCATGAGCAAAACGCGCTGATTGCCGCGGGCAGCCACGCGGGCGAGACTGAGCGCAACTGTCGTTTTGCCTTCGTAGGGCGCGGACGAAGTAACCAAGATGACCTTCGGCCGCCGATCGACATTTGAAAGAATAAGCCCCATTTGCAAACCACGCATCGCCTCCGAAAACGCGGAGAGGGGCTTGTCGATTATTCGGTCGGCTGGATGTTTGCGCGATTTTCCCAAATCAGGAAGCGTACTCAGAACCGGCAAGCGGAGCATCTGTTCGACTTGAGCAACAGTCCTAAATCCTGCATCGAGTCTTTCGATGAGCAGGGCCAACATAAAGCCGAGAACCAATCCTCCAACTAATGCGAGTTCCAACGACAGAGAAATCCGGGGGATAACCGGTGAGCTTGGCACAGTCGCCCGGGAGATCACACGCGCGTCCGGCGTTTGAATGCTTTCTTGTCCCTGCGTTTCTTTGAATTTTCCGAGGAAGGCCTCGTAAAGCTGATGCGCCGAAGCGGCCTGCGCTTGGAGTTCACTAAGTTTCACCTTGGCTTTGCTCTCGACGCGATTTTCACTCTCTAGTTCTCTAAGGCTTTGCTGGAGAGCACTCACGTGAGCACTTGCGACGGCAACGTCGTTCGCGACGGTCTCGACGACGCGCGCGACCTCCTGCGAAATGCGCGATCTGAGGTCGCGCATTTGTGCCTGTACTTCCAGCATCTTGGGATGCCTAGGACCGTATTTTGTGGAGAGATCCGCCTCTTCGCGCGTCAGGGTTGATTCCTGCGCAACCAAGGCCCCGATCAAACCCGATTGCACGACTTGCGACACATCGCCGATCCGTCCGGCGGCCCGCAATTGTCGAACGCGCCCGTACCTGGCCTCCGCCTCGGAAAGAGCAGAACGTGCAGTTATGAGTTGTCCATTAATCTGCGCCAACTGTTCATCGACGATCGTGCCTCCCCCTTGGGTGCTCGTTATGTTGTTTTGGGCCTTATATTCTTGGACCGCGACATCGGCCGCCTGAACCTGTTGGGATAGCGTCTGAAGCCGATCGGCCAGCCATTGGGAAGTCTTTTTCGTGGCGTCAAACTTAGCGTCCAACTGGTCTTCGACATACGCGTCCGCAATTGTATCCGCAACCAAGGCCGCTTGAGACGGATCTGGAGACTGAAAAGTAATCCGCATGGCCAACGAGCGGCCTATGTCCGTCACCGTTAGACCACCCAGCAAGCCGCTGATCGCTTGCTCTCGGCGTTTCTGAGTTGCTTCTTGCTCAGTCTCAGGCGAATTCGGCGGTTCTGCAAACCAGTGCTGTGGGTCCGTGTAATAGGCCGCGTTCGAAGCCCACGTCCAAATCTGCAACGTCTGAACCCAGTCGAACACGTTCGAGAACCAGCGAATTGGGCTGGCCTCCTGCTGCAATGCCACGCTCGATTGCAGGTCACCGGACCCCCGAACTGTAGTTGGTTGTGGCTCTTGGTCGAGGTGTAGCTTGTCGACCACGCGTCCGACCAGATTTCGCGAACGCAAGATTTCCAGCTGATTTTCCGCCTCGGTGCGATCCATTGGCAACCCGGATAGAGCGGCATTTATGTCGACGACTTTATTTTGTCGTTCGTCCAGCATCACGATTGAGGAGGCGTCGTACAAAGGTGTCATGCGAAACTCAACAATCGCCGTAATGGCCACCACCGCGAACGCCGTGCCGATGATTACTTTCTTCCGCACCCGCAGAATGCGAAGAATGCCATGCAGATCGAGATTGACACGTTCCCAAGGAGCCGCGACGACGGGACCCGGGCCCAATTCGAGTAGTTCAGGACTAGCCTTTTCCAATGCCATTATCTCACACCATGACGAGCATCGTTATCTCGTCAAGCCGGGAATAGTTGATTTGGATTTTCATCGTAACAGCAAAGCCCGTCCCCAACAAACTTCACCCTTTCCGCGCACAGGGCGTAATGGCCTGACTTTTCGATACGTCGTGCCGCGGTGACAAGCGGGATTGCTTCTACCATGTGCTAAATTCTAGGTGGACCCCGCAACCCCGCCGTCCCTATGCGAGCGCGTCGGCAATTAGTGAAGAATTCAGTGCCAGCGATGGGATCATGGCGCCTTGAGCCGGCCGAAAATGATTTCTGCGACCAGTTTGTAATTCGAATTTTGGTGTGATCAGAAGAACCGCTCTTTAACGCGAATAATGTCGCCCGGGTTAATTTTGGTGGTGCCGTCGACGGGAACTTCAGCTTCCTTTGCAGATCCAGCGTGCCGAATATACACCTCGGATTCATTTGCGCGGTCCGTAAATCCGCCGGCCAAGGCGACGGCATTAAGTACGGTCATGCCATTGACGTACGGATAATTGCCGGGGTTCTTTACTTCACCCAAGATGGAAAACGGTCGATAGTTAACGACTTCAATGCTGACACGCGGATCCTTCAAGTAACCGTCTGCAAGCTTGGCTGATACTGCTTTTTCGAATTGCCGGACGCTAAGTCCCCGAGCTTCGACTTCACCGATCAGTGGCATTTGTACATAGCCAGTACCATCAACGACGTATTCGCCGCCAAGATCGGTCTCGCCAAACACGATGATGCGCAACTTGTCACCGGTACCGAGCATGTAAGTATCATCCGCGGCGACCGGTACTGGAGTGGACCATGATGTGTGGTCGAATGTTGGAGCAAAAGCCCGGGCAAACGCAGAAAAATCGCCCACCGGAGGGACTGTCATAATGGTCGTAATGGCGATAATCGCGAATCTATAAATCAATCGGGCTCGACAACCATTTCGCATTGAGGAATCCCCCGAAGCTCGCCCAGAAATTGTACATCAAAAGATGGGCCGGATAAACGCTGGAGTGCCTGTCCAAACTGTTTTCGGGACGAAGACCAGACTGAGAGTCAGCTCGTTAAGAACCGACAGTCTGTGCCCTCAAGGACGGCCGCGGTTAGCTTTCCGGTCGCGTAAGCGCCGGTGTCGATGCCAATTCGGTTTCGCCTACGGACAGGCACGGTCATGGGGGTATGGCCGTGAACGATCACTTTGCCGAATTCTGCCGACGAGAATAGGAACTCATCCCTGGCCCACAAAAGATCTTCTGGAAGTTGCTGGTCAAGCGCGACACCGGGGCGGACACCGGCATGCGCAAAAAAGTAATCGCCAATCGTTGTAGAGAAAGTAAGGGTCTCAAAAAAATCGACATGCGCAACCGGTAGAGCATCCTGGAAACGGTCGCGCACGTCAATTAAAGCGGCCGCTTTGTCAAACAACGGCGGTGTCACGCCGTAGCTCAAGAGCGTTTCTCGCGCTCCGAAATCGCGCCAACTCACATAAATCGCAGGGTCGGTCAGAAAGTCGAGTAGTGTCTGATCATGGTTACCGCGTAGGTATTGGACGACGAACCCTTTCGGCGGGTTGAGCAGGCGATCGACGACGCCCTTGGAATCTGGGCCGCGATCCACGTAATCGCCCATATATATGAGTTGACGCTCACCGGGCCAATCCTCACTGTCTCGGATAATTGTCGCGGTGAGCCGATCCAATTCCTGGCTGCAGCCGTGTATGTCGCCGATCGCGTAAACGCGCGTGCCCAGCGGGACAGCGGCCAATTTGCCTGCAGGCAAAAAAAGCTGCGCGATGCGCGAGGCCAGCCCGCTGGCAACGCCGTAACGCGGACGTTTCTCAGCGTTTGGGTGAATCATCGACTTTCTCAAAGTTGGTCATACTGGCGTTGCACAACGCAAGCAAGGAATTCCCTACAAAAGGGCTCCCTTGGGTCCACATAGGTTGCTGGGAATCAAATTCGGAATCGTGCAAGTCTCGCGAATTACCGTGGCTGAAATTGTGGCTCAGGCGTCGTGCAGGTTCACGTTTTGCCACAGCCGATCTTCGCCCGTCGCCCGCGTTCGCCTTCACCGCGAGCAATTCGTCAAAGAGAAATGGGTGGAGCAGCTATCCCCTTCCCTCGCCCTTATACTTGGCTTCAGCCACTATCGCCGCCCTTTTGCCGCCCCCAGCGAGTTGATCCTTTCGGTATAAAGCACGGCAAAGAACCGCGGCTTGCCGTCTGACGATTGATAGCGCGACGCACAGGCTCGGGTTGCTGTGGCCTCCTAAGCCGACCTGACCCCACAGATTTCTTTGACGGGAACGGGTTGCGCCAATGTTGCCTTGCCACCGCGCTTGCGTTCGACTGCTTCGTTCAATTGACCTGTGTTGACCCGAACCATGCTCGCACTTTGCGGGAAAGGTGGCAGCGAAGCCATTGGGCGCCTACTCCGATGCAGCGTGCCAGACACGCGCATCGCGCGGTCGCTTGATACGTTCAGTTGGCATTGCGTCCCGATTCTGAGGCGGCGGCGACTTTTTGCAATCTGGCCTTTTCCAGGTCGGCTTGCCGCCATGTAGAGAACTCGCCAGTCGCGTGCCAACCACCGCGATCATCGGTGTGGACTTCCACGGCAAATCGGTTATCAGCGCGTTTCGTTATTCGGTACGTGACCGGTGCCATTGATGGACTATGCCACGCGCCGGGTCACACCGCGATAGGGCAGTTCGCGTACGACTCAGCACACTGTACTGCTACCGAAAATTGCGCGGATTAACCCCGGTCGTGGGTTACTCTTCGTGCCGAAGCAGCTTGCCGAGTTCCTCGATCACGTGGCAACCTCGGTGCGATCCGTTGCGGAAAGCCGGCCGACATCGACGTCGATTTGCGCGCCTGGCCGCTGATAATGAACGCCAACACCGTGCTTGCCCTGGTCGATATCGAGCACGCGATACACTTGGACGGGCGCCGGAAACCCCTTGACCGTGATCGGGGTCATGTCCTCGGTAACAACGTCGTTTTTGACCAAGGCGTAGGTCTCGTGGCCGATGAGAATGCCGCCCAGTTCCGCATGCGACTGAAGACGGGCGGCAAGGTTCACCTCGCCGCCGATGACCGTATAGTCCATGCGATCCGCGCTGCCGAAATTTCCGACGGTGCAAAAACCGGTATTGATCCCGATGCAAATCTGGAACGGTTTTTCGCTTCCGACGTGCCGCCGTGCCGAAGCGCGATGTTCGACATTTCTGTCAGGTAATCGTTGAGGAGGCTTGTCAGCTCTTCGGATTCAAGGCTGTCGGTTGGTCTGGGTGAAGTCGGCGATGTCGGAAAAGAAGATCGTCAATTTCTTGCGTTGCGTGGCGATCTCCGCCACCTGCTGGCCGCTGAAGATGGACTGGTAAATCTGCGGCGACAGGTACTTCGATAGCTTAAGCGACAGCCCCTCGAGCTTCCGGTTGCTCTCTCCCAATCGTTCCTGGGAAAGCCAGCGCTCGGTGATGTCGGTAAGCGCGCCCTGCCACTACTCCTGCTCGAAGACATCCTCGCCATGTTCGAACATGCGCTGAACCGCCTCGAGAAATGGATGGCGTTGCCGATCATGTCGGCGGGACGCTTCTGACCTTGGGGACCTTTTAGGCATACGCACCCCCCTTAAAACTAGGTGCGCCAGTCCCGACGTGCTTACTCAATGGCCGCGTCAAGGGGGACAAGAAGCGGCCTGGGGTTTTCGCGGAACTGGCGCGGCCCGAATGTGGGATGCTCACCGCTAAGCTGTCAACCGCCGAGAATCAGGCAACATTTCAAAGCGGCCCTATGGTTGATCATTCGACGAGCATCTACAGTCGGGAACCCGTCGCCCGATCTCGATGACGTTGGCTGGCCGGAACACAATCCTTATCCGGACACGTGGGGCTTGATCGATGTCACCACTTCCCGGCATTCGCGTACGATACCCTCAGCTTCGACGCCGGTAGTGCCGAATGGCTAGCGTCAAAATTCACCGGATTACGGGTGACGGAGACGATCGCCGTCCGAACCCAAATGAAGCACGAATATCCCGAGCGATGCTAGACCCGCAATCAACAAGAATTTGCCGCCAAACAAACTTGGACATGCCGTCTGCGCCCCAACCGCGAACAGACACCCCATCAAAGCGGAAACCCCGAGACGAAAAATGTAGTGTGCCATTAGTTCCTCCAGTTTTTCTGAATAACAGTACTAATAGAAGTTTTTCCAAGTCACGATTTTAGAGATTAATCGATGAACAATTTAGATAATTTATCGGTGAATATTGTCACACTTTTAAAAAGGAACTATTTGCGGCCGATACTCCCATGTCGGTTGGCGTAGCCGACTGTCTGCGGTCGGTCACTCTTGCGAGCGCCCGATCATAGCGTTGAGCAACGTACTCAGCTCGTGGCTCGAAAGCGATAATCGCGGCCGCTTGTGCCGAGCTATCGCGAAAATTTTGCGGAGCCTTTGCAACCTATGATGTGATAATCAAAATCATTCTACGCGCCAAACGATTACTAGTTATAGTAGATTGGCGGTGACGATCTACTGCATATGGAGTTCTTAATTGAGCGTTGATGGGTTTCGCGACGTTCAAATCCGCAGCTAATACTGCGGCCATGTTATAATGCGAACTTTCTGAGGGGCCGATGCTGTCGGATTGCACTCACGCACGGTGGTACGCAGTACAATGCCAACCGCATCGCGAACGAGCTGCGTCGCTTCATCTCGGAAATCAAGACATCCACGTTTTTCTTCCGCTTCGGAGAAAAACGCGAAGGCATGCCCGCCGAATTGAAACCGTTAGTGTACCTTTTTTTCCCGGGTACCTGTTCGTTGGGCTCGATCTCACGCGGCATCGCTGGCGCGTCGTCAATAGCACTTTTGGCGTCGTGCGCCTCGTAATGCAGGGAGATTTGCCGGCGCCCGCCCCCGACGGATTTGTCGAGGATCTTCAGAAAGCGTGCGCGGCAATGGATGTTTTAGAGTGGCGCCCTGATCTATCGGTCGGTGACGCAGTTCGAGTGCTAAGTGGGCCTTTCGCCGGTCTCGCCGGCGAATTGAATCGAATGCTCGATTCCGATCGAGTTCGTGTATTGCTGGAAATTATGGGAGGGAAGTTTCCGGTTTCCCTGCCCCGTGCAGACGTGGTGCCTGCCAATAGCGCTTTGTAAATTTGGGGGGCACTGATTTGCGTTGAGTTTTGTGACGAGTGAAACACGCCTTTTGGGGTGAATGGAGGTTGTTTATCGGGATGCGAACTTCGCCGATCACCTTGCCGCCGCCAGCCGACCATGCGTGGCGACAAGACCACGGAGGGCGCAGCCAAATGCATGGTAGCTCGGTGCGCAAGAAGCGAAGTCCCTGCCCCACGGCGATGCCGCGCTCCAACAGGAAAGCGCGGATCTGAGTGACAATGCCCGTGCGCTGCCTGACCCAAACCGGTCCTTTCGGATTCGTCAGACGAGAATAGGTCTCTGCCACACGACAGGCATGCCAAACTTGCGCTTTCCAAGGAAGGCGACGGTATTTGCCGATTTTGTGATTTTTCTGGTGGTCCTAGCGCATTATTATTTCGCCGACGATGTTCGTTGGAGGGGCGGGTGCCGGACCTAGCCGATGTTCGAAATGCGGTCGAGCGGATGCACAGTGGCAAGGCGATGCTCGTTCAGTCAGTTCCTGTCAGAGAGAAGGAATCTGACGGCAAAGTGGTTTGGAACGGTCTTGTGCGCGTATTTGAGATCGGCACGCCGGCATCAATCCGCGTTTACGCGGGGTCGATGCCCGCCGAGGGAGGTCCGAAACGCCGAATATTTGCGTTGCAACATACCGACAAAATCAATTCGCCCATCGCCGCTGTGCGAGCCGCTATTGCAATGGAGGACCGCCGCAAACGGCCGTTGCTATAGAGCCTGAGGGCGTGTCTTGCAGCTGGAAGCCGGTGACGGGGTTCTGATTCCCGGGGCAAACGCTCATCCGAACATCTGTTCATTGGAAGCGAGCGTCCGTTTCCCGGTCATGATGTCCCACACGATGAAGCCGCTGCGGGGTTCGATATTCACGAGCCAGCGAAACCGATCCGGTTCCAAGGCGTCGTCGAGGGGAAGATTGAAGGCGAGAGCGGCAGCGCGCAGAAATCCCTCTTCCAAATGTTCCGACGGGATGCCTAGCTCTCGCGCCAGTCCCTCTACGATATCCGTTGTACGGCCGGCGCGATCGAACTCCTCCCGATAAGGCCCGGGTTCGATCATCGCGCGGCACCGCGCTTCCAATGCTGGAATATCGAGCTTCATCACCCGCCTCCAAGAATCGCGGCGCCTCAGGTTTCGAGAACGGCCAGCAGCGCCGCAAGGATGGTCTTCGGCGCGGGTGGGCAGCCACGGATATGGACGTCGACGGGAATGACCGCATCGATAGCGCCGATGCAGGCAGGACTGCCGGCGAATAGGCCCCCGTCGACCGCGCAATCGCCGACCGCGACCACCCATTTAGGATCGGGTGTCGCCTTATAGGTCCGTTCCAACGCTTCCCGCATGTTTTTTGTCACGGGGCCGGTCACCAGCAACACATCAGCGTGGCGCGGCGAAGCGACGAAGTGCAACCCGTACCGTTCGAGATCGTAGAATGCGTTATTGAGTGCGGCGATTTCCAGCTCGCAGCCGTTGCACGAGCCGGCATCGACCTGACGGATGGCGAGGCTACGGCCGAGGTGTTTGCGCGCGGCGCGGTCCAGCGCCTTGGCCAGCTCGGCGGCCGCGTCGTCATCGGGCCGGGGCGCCGGCTCGGTCAGCGGTCTGCGGATCAATCCTTCGAAGAGATGCTTGCGCATCAGAGATCGTGTCCCGAGTAAGAGCAGTTGAAGGATTTGTTGCACAGCGGAAAATCCGCGACGATATTGCCCTCGATCGCCGCTTCCAGCAGCGGCCATTGGAACCAGGACGGATCGCGCGGATGACAACGCTCGACGCGGCCGTCCGCGCCGATGCGCAACCAGACCATAATGTCGCCGCGGAATCCCTCGACCAGCGCCATACCCTCGCGCGCCTCTCCGCGCATGGGTATCTCCGTGCGCGTGGGACCGTCGGGCAGTCCCGCAAGGAGTTGACGGATCAGCGACAGGCTTTGCTCCACCTCGCGGATGCGGATCCAGACCCGCGCATTCACGTCACCGTCCTCGCGGACCGGCACATCGAATTCGAGCCGGTCGTACGGCGCGTAGGCGAAGGCCCGCCGCGCATCGAAATTCTGCCCAGACGCGCGGCCGATAAAGCCGCCGGCGCCGAACTGAAGCGCGAGCGCGGGGCGCAGCATGCCGGTGCCGACGGTACGATCGAGGAGCGAGGCCTGATTGTCGTAAAGATTCACCAGCGGCGGAAAGCGGCGCGCGATCTCGTCCAGGAGCGCACTCAATCCCCCATCGCCAGCCGTCGGGAGATCGACGGCGGTGCCACCCGGGACGATGCAATCGCGCATCAGGCGATGGCCGAAGGCGGCGTTCGTTGCGCGAAGGACGCGCTCGCGCAGCACGCCGCAATGGGCGTGCATCAGCGCGAACGCGGCATCGTTGCAGATCGCGCCGATGTCGCCGAGATGGTTGGCGAGCCGCTCCAGCTCGGCCATCAGCGCGCGCAGCCACACCGCGCGCGGCGGCGGCTCGACTTCAAGGGCGGTTTCCGCGGCGCGCGCGAGGGCCAAGGCATAGGCGACCGTGCTGTCGCCCGAGACGCGCCCCGCGAGCTTCGCTGCGCGCGCGAGATCGCCGCCGGGCATCAGCGCCTCGACGCCTTTGTGGGTGTAGCCGAGCCGCTGCTCGAGCCGCACCACCGCTTCGCCGTTGGCGGTGAAGCGAAAATGTCCCGGCTCGATGATACCGGCATGGACGGGGCCGACCGGGATCTGATGCAGGCCTTCGCCTTCGGCGGCGAGGAACAGGTAAGGCTCCGGCGAATGGGCGAGCCAGGGTCGCGTGTCGGGTGATCCCTCGGGTTCCAAGCCATAGAGATCGCGAACCGTACGCTCCAGCCGGATCGCGGGCGGATGCAGCCGCCCAACCGACGGAAATCGCCGCGCGGGGCAATCGAGGCTTAGCACGGCCATTTCGTTGGCCGATCGATCGCGCAACGCCATATGCACCGATAGCGCATCGCCCCACAGCCCGACCAGAACCAGATCGCCCTCGTGGAGGTGAGCGACGGCGGATTGCCAAGCGTCGGAGGTCACGACGGCGCGTGGCCAGGGACGATGTGCGGCAACCATCTGGCCGGCCCCGAGGAGATCGGTGAGCGAACTCATCCCAGCAACCCGGCAACATGCTGGAACCAGAGAACAAGGGGTCGCCGGCAGATAGACCCCGGCGATCAGTACCAGCGCGAAATGGGCCAGCATCGGCGCATAGGAGGCTTGGGTCGGCGACGTGGCGCCGCGCGGCTCGCCGAAGGCGACGCTGTTCAAGCGCAGCGCCAGCGCGCCAAGCGCGAGCAATAGACCGAACACCAGAACGAGCGCCAACAAGGGGGCGCGAGCGAAGGTCGAGCTGACCATCAGGAACTCGCTGGTGAAAATGCCCAAGGGTGGCAGGCCCGCGATCGCGACGACGCCCAGAACCAGGCTCCAGCCAAGCCAAGGATGGCTCTCGGTCAGGCCGCGAATGTCGGCGATCTTCTGCGTCCCCTTGGCCTGGGCGATATGCCCGACAGCGAAGAAAATCCCCGACTTGGTCAGGCTGTGCATGGTCATGTGCAGCAGCCCCGCGAAATTCGCCAAGGGTCCGCCCATGCCGAAGGCGAAAGTGATGATGCCCATATGCTCGATCGAGGAATAGGCGAAGAACCGTTTGATGTCGCGCCGGCGGTAGAGCATGAAGGCGGCGAAGACGAGCGAACTCAGCCCCATCGTGACCATCAGCGGCCCCGGCGCGAACGCCGCCCCGTTTGCCGCCATCAGCATCTTGAAGCGCAGCACGGCATAGAGGGCGACGTTGAGCAGCAGGCCTGACAGCACCGCCGAGATCGGCGTCGGGCCCTCGGCATGGGCGTCGGGCAGCCAAGCATGAAGCGGGGCCAGTCCGACCTTGGTGCCGTAACCGAGCAGCAGGAAGATGAACGCAACGTTCAATAGCGCTGGATCGAATGAGGCTGCGTGCGCCATCAATCGCGTCCACACCATTGCGCCGAAACCTTCACCGATCGCCGGCTGCGCCGCCATGTAGACCAGGATGGTGCCGAACAGGGCGAGCGCAATACCGACGCTGCCGAGGATGAAATACTTCCAGGCGGCTTCGAGCGCTTCGCGCGTGCGATAGAGGCCGACCATGACCACGGTGGTCAGTGTTGCTAATTCGATCGCGACCCACATCAGCCCGATATTGTTGGCCACCAGCGGCAAGATTCATCGCGAACAGAAGAATCTGATACATCGCGTGATAAAAGCGCAGATAGACAGGTGTCAGGCGTCCCGTCTCGAGTTCATGGCCAATATAGGAGGCGCTGAACACGCTGGTCGTAAAGCCGACGAAGCTGCTCAACGCGATGAAGACGATGTTGAGGTCGTCGATCTGAAAATAATTTCCCGCCGGGGGCCGGCCGCCGAAGAACAGCGACAGCGCCGCGACCAGGGTCGCGAACGCCGCGAGCATGTTGAGGCGCGCCCCAAGCCGGTAGCCTGGCTGTACCGCCAACAGCGCCGCCGCTGCCAACGGAATCAGCAGGATCGCGGTCAGGGCGTTGAACGCTGGCGCGATCATCGGCGCTCGCCCCGGAAACGGTCGAGCGCCATGACATCGACTGTGTCGAACCGTTCGCGGATCCGAAACAGGAATATGCCGATGACGATGAACGCGATCAGGATCGAGAAGGCGACGCTGATCTCGACCACCAGGGGCATGCCTTTGGCGCCCGTTGCGGCGAGGACCAACCCGTTCTCGAGCGACATGAAGCCGACAACCAGGCTTACCGCGTTGCGCCGCGTCGTCATCATGAGGAGGCCGAGCAGGACCACGGCGAGCGCGAAAGCCAGATCCTCGCGGGCGACTGGCGCCGCTTCGGGGGTCGCTTTCAGCATCACCACCATCGACAGCGCCACCAGCGCCATGCCACCGAGCATGGTCATACCGGTGCTGAACACGCGTTCGATCTCGCGGTGGATGCCGAGGTCCGCAATGATGCGATGAAGAACCAGCGGAATTGCGATCGCCTTGAAGCCGAGCGCGATTGCAGCGGTGATGTAAAGGTGCGGCGCGTCCTGGATATAAGCCTGCCAAGCGACCGACGCCGCCAACACGGTCGCATGTACGGCGTAGATGTTGAGGAGCGCGTAAAGCCGGTCCTGATAGAGCAGCAGGAAGCTGACCAGCACCAAACCGCCGGCCAGAAGATGCGCCAAGTCGAAGGGAAGGCTGCCCATTCAGAATCCCTTCGAGACGAACAGGAGAAGGGTCCCGAGCAAGCCGAGCATCAGCGCCGCGCCGAGGAACTCCGGCACGCGAAACACGCGCATCTTGGCGATCGAGGTCTCGAAGATCGCGAGCAGCGCTCCACCAATGCCCAGCTTGACGAGATAAGCGCCAAGACCGATCAGATCGGGCAGGATCCCCGCGCCGCCGCGCCCCAATCCCCAGGGCGCGAACAAGCAGGCGATCAGCGAGATATAGAGCAAGAGCTTGAGCGATGCGGCGAACTCGATCAGCGCCAGATGGCGCCCGGAATATTCGAGCACCATCGCCTCGTGCACCATGGTCAGTTCGAGATGCGTCGCGGGATTGTCGACCGGGATGCGGGCGTTCTCCGCGATCGCGACCATGATCAGCGCGATCAGCGCCAGGCCGAGCGACACCCGCAGGCCGACGCCCGACGAGGCGAACAGACCGGCGATATAGGAGAGCTGGGTCGAGCCCGCGACCAGCGCCAGCGTGAATACGATCATGATCATCGCCGGCTCGGCGAGAGAGGCGATCATCACCTCGCGGCTCGAGCCGAGGCCACCGAAACTGGTACCGACATCCATGCCGGCAAGCGCCAGGAAGAAGCGCGCGCTGCCGAGCAACGCGATGAGCGCGATTAGATCGGCCGACCAGGAGAACATCAGGCCGGCGGCGAAGGTCGGGACCAGCGAGGCCGCTACCCAGATCGTCGCGAATACCAGATATGGCGTGACGCGAAAGAGCCAGCTCGCATTCTCGGCCAGCACCACATCCTTGCGTAGGAGGCGAAACAGATCGCGGTAAGGCTGAAACACAGAGGCGCCGCGACGCCGGGTCAGGCGCGCTTTGATCTTCCGCACCAGGCCAGTCAGTAACGGCGCGAGCAGCAGTACCAGCAACATCTGCGCGCCTTGAACGATCAGCGCGTCGATTACGGCCATATCGCCAGCACCAGCAACAACACGATGAGCGTGAGCATTACGAAACTCAGATACCGGCGGATGGTGAGGAATTGCAGGATGTTGAGCCGCTCGGCGGCGAAGCCGACCGCGCCCGCGATCGGCGCATAAAGCGTGTCCCATACCGGGTCGCGCAACGTGAACCTGTAGCCGGGCGGCAGCCATCGCGCCGGGCGGCGGCATCTCGACCTGCTCGCGCGCGCTGAAGACGATTGTGCCGAAGACGCGCCGGATCGGCTGCGCGAAACTCGACGCGGTGTATTGGGTGATGGGACTCGGATCGGGATAGCCGCAATCCCAGGCGGGCGCCCGACGCACCGCACGCGACGCAAGGCGGTGTATCGCATAGGCGCCGAGCGAGGCCGACACGGCGATGAACAGGAAGACCAGCAGGCCGTTATAGGAGCTGCGGCTCGCGGCGATCGGAATGATCGACAAAAACGGCAACGAGGCTTGCGACGGCATCGCGCCGCCGACCAATTGCCGCGTCACCGGCGCGAGCGCGTCGATGGCGAAACCCGGTAGAATGCCTGCAAGAAGGCAAAGGGCCCGCGAGTCCGAACATCGTCTGCTGAGAGAACGGATCGGTCTCGCGGGCCCGCTCAGCGACTGGCGAACGCGGCCGGCCGAGAAAGGTGATGCCGAATGCCTTGACGAAGCACGCCGCCGCCAGCGCCGCCGACAACGCCAGCAGCGTGCCGACGGCGGGGATCGCGATCCGCAAACCCCATTGCGGCAAGGCGGGACTGATCAGGATGGCCTGGAAGGTTAGCCACTCGGAGACAAAACCGTTGAGCGGCGGCAGCGCCGAGATCGCGACGCAGCCGACCAGAAAGGCAAGCGCCGTGCGCGGCATGCGGTGAATGAGGCCGCCGAGCTTTTCCATGTCGCGCTCGCCCGTCGCCGACAAGACCGATCCAGCGCCGAAGAACAACAAACTCTTAAACAGGGAATGATTGAAGACATGGAACAACGCCGCGGCGAGGGCAAGCGCGGCGGCCAACTTCATGCCATCGGCACGAAACGCCAGCGCGAGGCCGAGGCCGATGAAGATGATGCCGATATTCTCGACGGTGTGATAAGCGAGCAGCCGCTTCAGATCGTGCTGCATCAAGGCATAGAGCACGCCGAGAACGGCGGTAATGCCACCAAGGCTAAGTACGGCCAGGCCCATGCCCCAACTCGGCGGGCCGAGCAGATCCAAAACCAGCCGCACAAAGGCGTAGACCGCGACCTTGGTCATCACGCCGCTCATCAACGCCGAAACATGGCTTGGCGCCGCCGGATGGGCGAGCGGCAGCCAGACATGAAGCGGCACCAGCCCGGCTTTCGATCCGGCGCCCAGCAGTGCCAGGATCAAGACAAGCGTGGCGAGTAGCGGCGAATGCGCGTCGGCGCGGATTGCCACGAAGGCATAACCGCCCGCCGGTCCGGCGAGCAGGCCGAAGGCCAGCAGCAAGGCAAGCGTGCCGAAACTCGCCACCAGAAGATAAATGTAGCCGGCGCGGGCGTTGTCGCGTTCGCGATGATGCGCCATCACCAACGCCCATGACGCCAGCGACATGAACTCCCACGAAAACAGAAACGTGAAGGCATCGTCGGCGACCACGACCAGATTCATGCCGGCGAGGAAAACCGGGAAGAATGGCAGGACCCTCATCGGCGCCGGCTCATGCTCGCCATGGCCGATGGCATAAAGGCTCGCTGCGGCGCCGCCGAGATTGACCACGATCAGAAAAAACGCGGACAGCGCGTCGAGTCTGAGGTGCGCGCCGATCCACGGAATGCCCAACGGCAGCACCAGCGACGGCGCTGAGTCGGGTGCCGCGATCAGCGCATCGAGGGCGACACCGAGGGCGACGATCGACACGACCAGGCTGGCGCCGTAGATCACGCGCGATCCGTAGGGCGATCGACCAATGGCGACCGCCCCTGCCGCGATGCCGAGAAGGACGGCTACGCAGCATAGCTGCACCAGCAACGGCATCGCCTAGGCTTTCAGCCTCACGCCGCGCCCGCCACCTTGACTGACCGCGCCGTCGCCGATGAGTTCGATGCCGGCCGCGTTCAACGCCTCGATCAGCTTCATCAGCAAATCGACATTGCCGCGAATCACGCCGTCACTGGCCTCCATGCGCTGGATGGTAGGAACCGACAGGTCGCACAACTCGGCCAGCTTGCGCTGGTCGATGTCCAAAAGTGCTCTGGCAGCCCGGAGCTGGCCGGCGGAGATCATGTAAAAAACATCACTTATAAATGAAAACACTTTGATAGATGATGTTTAACCTTTGAATATTATAATTTCAATATATTTTTTATTAGCTTGACCGGAAGGGCTTGACCGGAAGGGAGAGAGTTCCGCTAGGGCACGCTCCAATAGCTCATATGTCTTGCCGCTATCTCAGCTTCTTGTAGTGAACCTGTCGAATTGTTTGACCCGTTGCGGAACGTCGGCACCGGCGGCTTTGCGATACGCTTTGAGCCAATCAGGTTCGTCGATTTACTCGTGTCACGGTTTCAAAAGCGGTAGACCGTCAATCGACGGTTCATCGGTCCATCGACACGTTGCCGGCTCCCGGCTCATTTTTCCTGCCTTTTTTTTCCGCGCCGGGACGTGTAAGTCGGCGGGACGCGTCGTCCGCAATTGACAATGATTTAAATCAAAGACCGACTTTGGTTGGTTTTGTAAGAACGGTGCCCTCGGTAGGGAGGGCTAAGTGAGCGCAGCGTTGCTGTACGGCGGACTGGTAGTCGTGGCGTTTGTCATTTTCACCGTCGTCCTTGCTGTCATTTCGGAGCAAACCGAGACTTTTCTGGGCAAGCATCACAAATTAAATCGGGATCGTTAGCGGAACGTCGGCGCTGGCGACCTAGAATCGATCATCACAGCGTTATGTGCTCCACCTACCTCATTCAATTGCTCGACCACGGCGGCAATGTCCGCGTCGCGGATTGGCTTATCTGTGACGACGACGCGCACGCCATCAATCGTGCCACGGCGATGGATGTCGTGAAGATCGGCGTCGGCTACGACGTTTGGGATGGCGAGCGGCTGGTCTTTCGCCATCGGCGGATGCCTCCGTATCATCAAGCCACGCCGCAGCACCGCTAATCTGCTCGCGCCCCGCCAGCGCCACCTGAAGCGTTTTGTTTGCTCGCATTAGTTTGTCAATCCGGCTTGCCGAAAATTCGCCACGCTCCCTGTTGCCTTCTGTCTCTTTGGTTAAATCCGACCTCGCGTCGGGGTTGGACCCGCGACATTTGCGTAGGTGAGCGACGTGCCATTTACGAGGATGAACCTGGGCGCAGATGAAACCGGCGGACTTGCCAATTGATCTAGATCAAATCGCGGCGAACGCGCGCAATTAAAGTTGGGTTCATCAATTATTGGAGACCCGCGATGTGCGCAGCGACCGCCGTTCGTGAACCGGAGCCCATCTCGTCTGCCGCGACGCCGGGGGCGATGACTGGCAAACGATATATCGAAAGCCTGAATGATGGACGCGAAGTGTGGATCGACGGCAAACGCGTCGCCAACGTCACGATGCACCCGGCCTTTAAGCCAATGATCGACGAGCTGGCGCGCGTCTATGATCTGCAGAATAGCCCTAGATACCGCGACGAGATGACGTTCGTTGACCCGGAAACGGGCGTCCGGAGCAGTGTCTCCTGGCTCCTGCCGCGTTCGGCCGAGGATTTGAAGAAGAAGCGGCGCAATAGCGAGCTGTGGAACGGATTGACCTGGGGCCAACTCGGCCGCAGCCCGGATATTCTAGCGCCCTACATTATCTCGGCGCTGCATCTGAAGGACGAGTTCAGCAAGGTCAAGAATTCGCACTGCGATTTTGGCGAGAACCTCGCGAACTATTACAGATATTGTCTGCGTAACGATCTGTTTCTGACCCATGCGTTGGGCGATCCCCAGGTCGATCGCAGCGAGCAGCCGCAGAACGAACAGCGCAAGGTCAAAGAGGACGAAGAGGTCGCGCTCCACGTCGTCGGGGAGACCAAGGACGGCGTCATCGTCACCGGCGGCAAGCAGCTTTCGACCGCGGCGCCGCACAGCAACGAATGTTATGTCTCGCTGTCGGCAACTTTCGCGCGCCGCAACGATCCGAAATGCGTGCTGGCCTTTTCGATCCCGACCAATTCGCCGGGTCTTAAGATCCTGGCGCGCGAGCCGGTCGGGCGCTGGTTCGGCTCCTGGGGCCATCCCTTGCAGATGCTCGACGAACAGGATTGCATGCTGTTCTTCGACCATGTGCTGGTGCCGTGGGACCGGCTATTCATGCTCTACGATCCGACGCCGATGATAAAATTGCTCGGCGCCGGCGGCGGCAGCGTCAATTTCAACTTCCTGGGCTGGGCCAATCTCACCCGCGTCTACGTTCGCATGCGGCTGATGACGGCGGTCACGACCATGATCGCCGACGCTATCGGCGTCAGCCAATATCGCGAGGTCGGCGCCAAGCTAGGCGAGATGGTGACCTATTGCGAACTGTGGCGGCACGCGATGGAAGGCGTCGAGCATCAATCCGGGCCCACACCAAGCGGGCAATGGAGCCTCGGCCATGGCCGCGGCCTTCACATTTGGTTCGCGCAGACTTCGAGCCGGATGACCGAGATCCTGCGCGAGATTTGCGGCTCGGGCATCATCATGCAGCCCAGCGAGAACGATCTCGCGAATCCCGAAATTCGGCAATACCTAGACCGCTACATGCGCGGCAAGGATGTCGACGTCGAATACAAATCGCGTCTGTTCCGGCTGGCGCATGAGTTGGCGGCTTCGTCGTTCGGGATGCGCCAGGACATCTACGAATATTGGCACGGCGGCGATCCGGCGCGGAATAAGATCAACCTGCTCAAGAGCTACGATCAGCGCGAGATGATGGGGCGCATCAAGGAGATGCTGGGCCGGCCGTTGGCTCACGGGGCGACGCCGTGAACAAGGAACATCGCCGCGTCATTCCCGGTACGCCGATCTTCGACGGCACGATGGCGCAGAAGGGCTATGCCCTCAACAAGATGTGCTTCTCCTTCAATGATGCGGCGAACCGCGCCGAATTCGCAGCCGATGAAGAGACCTACTGCAACAAGTTCCATCTGACGCCGGCACAGCGCGCGGCGGTGAAGCACCGCAACGTGCTGGAGATGATCGCGGCCGGCGGCAACGTCTACTACCTCGCCAAGCTGGCCGGGATTTACGGCCTGAACGTCCAGGATCTCGGTGCCCAGCAGACCGGGATGACGGTCGAGGCGTTCAAGGCGAAACTGCTGCAAGCGGGGAAATGACATGGCAACCGTAATCGGCGGCATCGGCACGTCCCATATCCCGTCCATCGCCAACGCGATCGCCAAGGGCCTGTTCCAAGACCCCTACTGGAAGCCATTCTTCGACGGCTTCGGCCGTGCGCGCCAATGGCTGGCGGGCGAAAGGCCGGACGTGGTGGTGATGTTCTACAACGATCACGGTCTTAACTTTTTTCTCGATAAGATGCCGACCTTCGCCATTGGCGCGGCGGCTGAATTCCATCATGCGGACGAAGGGTGGGGCATACCGATCCAGCGCCCGTTCCGCGGCGATCCCGATCTCTCATGGCATTTGATCGAGGGCGCGGTCGGCGACGAATTCGACATCACCACTTGCCAGGAGATGCTAGTCGATCACGCCTTCACCGTGCCGATGTCGCTCCTGTTCCCGGGCGGCGGCAAATGGCCGGTGCGTGTCGTGCCGATCGCCATCAACACCGTACAGCATCCGCTGCCGTCCCCGTCGCGATGTTTCCGGCTTGGCCAGTCGATCGGACGTGCCATCGAAATCTTATGACAAGGACGCGCGGGTCTTGGTGCTTGGTACGGGCGGTCTGTCGCATCAGCTCGATGGCACCCGCGCCGGCTTCATCAACACCGTGTTCGACCGCAAATGCCTCGACGAGATCGCGCATGAGCCGGAGGCGCTTACCGGTTATTCCGCGCTCGATCTGGTCGAGATCGCGGGCGCGCAGGGTGTTGAGTTCCTCAACTGGCTTGCCATGCGTGGCGCGCTGACGGGGATCGTGTCTAAGAATTCACAGCAATTACCATGTCCCGATTTCGAATACCGCGACCGGGCTGATCGTGCTCGCGAATAAAGCCGCATCGATGACGCGTGCCGCCGCGTAAAACGAAAACTCAATCAACCTTTCAAAAAAATTTGCGACTTACGTGATGGACCTTGCCTCTCGAAAACTTAGGAAATTGTTTGACGATTGGGATCGGCTCTGAGGAGGGGCACCGTATTTGGTCCGGTCGAACTTCGACCCTCGCGAGTTTAGGTACATTCTCGGATCGTTAGCTCTTATCGAAATCCACCGCGAGCCGCTAAGGTTTGTGCCCTCAGTGTCTTTTATGATCGCCTCATACGCGTTCGCGTAGCCGAACGTTGTTGCTTACCCCCAACTGGGCGCAGTGTCCGCTCCTGTGACAAATTTTTGGCGGAGTTGGCTCAATGAAGCCGTTTTCGAAGGTCGCACAATATCTGTTTCGCGACACGAAAATCTCGGTTAGTCAAGATAGCGTGCCGTGGCATATGCCGGCTACCGGTGGCTTTCTTGTGCCAATTTATCTCTTGAGAAAGCCCCGCATCGCTGACGCGACGATCTCGGGTTTCCCGCTGAGGTCGGCATTCCACGGCCCCGAGTGATCGAGCCCTTCGAGCTCGATCCGCTGCGCCTGTGGCAGAATTTTTTGCAGGGCGATCCCCGATTGACGCAGATATGCCGGACTTTTGCTGCCGCTGAGCAAGAGGACATCGCAGGTCAGCGACCGGAACGTGTCGATCTTGTCTTGCATGCTGCTCACGATCTTCAAGTCGTATCGCATTGTCGGAACCAACTGCTGGAAGGGCTCGTATTCACCCCTTCCGCGCCGATCGTTCCGGCGGATGACGAAACCGATGACGCGCTCGGTCAGCGCGCGAGGGATATATTTAAAAAGGGGCGGCGCGAGCCCCGCGGCCGTGACAGCGGTGACCATCGCGGCGGGGATGTTGCGGGTTTCCACTTCCCGGTTGAAGCGGACGACAAGATCGGAGCGCATCCGCTGGGGGGGCAAGTAGAAGGGAGCTTCATAGACAACCAGCTTCTCAATGGATGGGAAGACTCGCGCCGCCTCCAGGGCGATGATGGCGCCGGAGCTGAGGCCGAAGATGCCACGCGCACCCGAGACATCGAAAATGGCCGCCAGGTCCTCGATCTCCCTCTCGATGACATGATCGGGAGAGTATTCTTTGGGGCTCATGCGTCGGCCGCGCCGTTCTGGAACATAGACCGTGAAATCGGCCCCAAGACCCAGAGCCAGATCGTGATAGTTGTGAATGCTCGCCATCCCGCCATGCACGAAAACCACGGCAGGCCCTGCGCCATACTGGCGATAGCCAATCTGTGTCGCGTCTTTTGAGATGACGGATCCGACGATGTAACCGGCCTTGGTGCTGGGCGGAGCGCTCTCCTTGCTGCTCATGCAAATTCGCCTTGCGCGGCGTTAGTGGCGGCCTCCCATGCTTCCCAAGTGGCAAGACGCTGCGGGTAGACGATCCGCGCCGTCGCGATAGCGCCGTGGGTGTTTCCAATCGCCAGGCGAAGCGGCGGCTCCGTGGCGTCGACGAGCTGGAGAATGGCCTGTGCGGTCGCGTTGGGATCGCCGCCGCGATTGTTTTGAAGGCCTGCGACGATTTTCGCACGCAGATCATTGTAAGCGTCGAGCGGGTCCAAAACCTTGCGGGAAGCCGCGAAGCCGGTCGAATATGCGCCCGGTTCAATGAGAGTTACCTTGATCCCGAATGGCTTGACCTCCTGCGCCAGGCTCTCATGCAGTGCTTCGACGGCCCATTTCGTAGCGCAGTAGAACCCGATCAGCGGCAGGGCGGCGATGGCCAAGGAGCTGGAGACGCCGATGATATGGCCACTTCCCTGGGCGCGCAGCACCGGAAGCGCCGCCTTGATGACGCGCAGCATGCCGAAATAGTTGGTATCGAAGAGGGCACGCACCTGGGCCTCGTCGGCCTCTTCCGTCATGCCGACCAGCGTGTAGCCGGCGTTGTTCACGATGACATCAAGCCGACCGAAATGGTCGTGCGCTTGTGCGACCGCCTGGCGGACTTTCTCTCCATCGGTGATATCGAGCGCCAACGGTAGAACGGCGTCGCCGTAGCTTTCCCTCATCTCCGCAAGGGTCGCTACGTCGCGGGCCGTCGCCGCGACCTTATCGCCTCGGACAGCCGCAGCCTCGGCCCAGACCCGCCCGAAGCCACGGGAAGCACCAGTAATGAACCACACTTTGCTCATAACTTATTCCTATTGTTGATTTTTTCTCTCCAATTTATGATATGAAGGATTCCTCAGTTTTGGAATTCGCATCTCATGAATGCGCAGATACCCACGTTAAGTCCTAGAAAATCCCCGCTTCAGGCGCGTTCCACCGTGACGGTCGAGGCGCTGCACGACGCGGCGATTCAGGTTTTGAAGAAGGAAGGGCTGGCGCGCTGCACGACGACCCGTATCGCCGAGCGCGCCGGCATGTCGGTCGGCAGCCTGTATCAGTATTATCCGAACCGGGATGCGCTGCTCGCGGTCGTTCTTGAAAGCCATATCGAAGGAGTCGTTGCCGCCGTCGAGGCGGCTTGCCGGGAACAGCGGGGCACGCCACTGTCCCGGATGGCCGCGGCACTCGTCACGACCTTTTTGGCGGCCAAGCTGCATGACCCCGATAAGTCCAAGGCGCTTTATGCCGTTGCGGAAGAGCACGGCGGAGCCGAACTCGTCGCGCGGGGACGCGGACGGATGGTGGCTGCCGTTGCGGGCATGTTGGCAACCGCCCCCGGCGCCCGTTTCGATGATCCCGCAATGGCGGCGATGATGGTACTCAGCGCAATCGCCGGTCCGATCCAGATTCTGCTCGAAGGGTCCGCGCCGGCAGGGTTTGAGATGCTGCTTGGAGATGAGCTTGTGCTGCTTGTGACAGCCTATCTCGAAGGTCGGCCCGAGACGATCAAGGCCCTTCAATAGGGACCGATCATCGTGCGGTTTGAACAGCCAAGGTTGCTTTTGGCCCTTCGGCCCCGTGAACTCAAAAAAACCATCACACGGCACTAAGCACCGGCGGCCGTGCTCGAAGGGGTCCGTGAACACGCTTTTCATCATAACGGTTTCGGATCGCCGGTTGAACAACGTGAGGCCGGTCTTTATGTCCTTCGCCCACCATGACACCAAGCCCCAACGCATTGGCGGACGTGGCGCTCGCCTTCCATGACAATCACAACGCGCTCGGTGTCAGTCGGGCGCACCACGTAGCGCGGCGGATCGTTTGGAAGCTCGGGGAATCTGAACGCAGCTTGCAGATTGCGTGGCTCGCGATGGCGGGTGAAGAAGTTACACATACGCGTGATCATCGCTCAAGAGCGGGCCAGCGAGCGAAAGCCCATACCCAAAGGCCGATAACGTTCGCAA
This sequence comes from uncultured Alphaproteobacteria bacterium, assembly GCA_963851285.1. Taxonomy (GTDB): domain Bacteria; phylum Pseudomonadota; class Alphaproteobacteria; order ATCC43930; family CGMCC-115725; genus JAATGI01. The sequence goes on along the minus strand of CAWKOL010000019.1, from coordinate 42,631 downwards.
CCGGCACGAACCACAACAAGACCCACCACCCGCTGTACCCCGTGCGATGGATTACTTTTCCCAGGGGAAAAAGAACGATCGCAAGCCCTAAAACAATGAGAACTTCCGTCATGCCCCATTTCCCCCCGCCGCTCGTGCAGAGTGGAGTGCGCGTGGGTTGGAGTTGTGTCAAGGTGGCCATCGGAGGTTGGGGAGACGCAAAAAATATAATATCTGCTGATGGCCGCTCTCGCATTGTCGCTTGCTGCGTGCGGTACGATCGGATCGGCTGCACTTTCGAGCGATGGCCCCAGCTTTGTCGGCAAGCCGGTTGCCGCTTTACTGGGCGCTAAAGGAGCGCCGGTCCGAGAGGTTAGCTCTCCCTCCGGTTCGACGATCTACGTCTACGCGGCGCATAGCCATCAACAATCTGACGTTTCGTTAGGGCGCCGGAAACCGTGCCGATGAAAAGGCCGCGCTTCTGGTCAACGTGATGCCGCGATCTTTAGGCGCGAAAGGGGAAGCGTCCCGCTTGCCTTGCAAAGCTTGAACCAAATAAGCGGAGCCCGCGCCTGTAATCTTGGCTCGGGGCGCGGTCATTCGGTGGCAGAAATTATCGACACTGCGCCGGCGGTAACCGGCCGTGACATTCGCATGACTTGCGGTGCCCGTCGTGCCGGTGATCCGCCCTACCTGGTTGCCGATCCAACCCGCGCCTTCACCGAACTTGATCGGACGCCCCAGCACTCGCAAATGCGGGACATCGTTGAGACTGCGTGGCAGTGGCACATTCAGGGCCCATTCGATCTCGATTTTTGGCGGGTGCGGCAGCGGCGATAAATCGGCGATCGGTCCAGCTTCCGCCCCATAGGCGACATAGACATGGTGTCCGCGTGCGGCGAGCCGCTCGGCCAGACCCGGTTCGGTCGCCATCAACACGAGAACAAGCGGCGACGGGCCGTCGCCAAGAATTCTCGCGGTAGCGGCGGATGTTGCGACGATTGTGCGCGCCAAGTCGGGAGCGCGATACGCCGGAGGATACTGATCGATGGCGGCGTAGAGAAAAGCGACGGTCTCGTCGATCGTTTCGGCTTGGAGCGGCAGAACAGCAGGAGGGTCCTGAAGCCAGCGGTGAATTTTAGCGGCCTCCTCGTCGCGGCCGGCGAGCACCCGTGCCGTGCTCATCGTCGGAAGAGTCGAATGAGCCCACTCCTCCCAGACATCCTCTAGTTGGAGCGTTCCCTCCGACCGCTTGCCGATTTGCGCGGCCAGCCAGTTGGCGACGCGGGGATGCATCTCGATCCATTGCACAAGATCGTCGGCGTCCAAGATGCGAACGTCGCGCCAATGGCTTTCTTTTTGCCACTCTTTCGCATTGCGTTCTTTGCTCGATTGCCTGCGGGTGGTTACCAGGACAAAGCTCGTCGAGCCCTGCTCGTCCGCGGACGTAGCGATGGTCCGCTTCTTGAAATCCTGCCCGGCTTTTTTTGCGGGACTTTTGCTCTGCGTGCTTAATTCCCAGACGGAGCGGCCCGAAGGAACGTAGCCCATGCCTTTTTCAATGTCGCAGACGCCATCCCAGCCCTGGAACTGCACGCTCTCGCCCGACGGAAACGTCGGTCCGGCGGCGGCGCCGACCTCGGCGCGGATAAGGCGGTTGATGAGCTCCGGAAGCTTTGCTTGCGCGTCGCGCCGATCGGACCACTGGTCGAGGTCGGTGGCTTCGATGATCCGGAGCGGCTGACCCGGCTGACGCGGCCTAATCGCCGTTGGCGTTTTCCCGAGCGCAACGCCGCCGTCGGCAGTGAAGGCGATCCCGGCTGCCGTGAATGGCATCGCGGATGGCTTGCACGTTTTGCGGAATCGGCATCCGTTGGCCGCGTTCGAAATCGGCGACGGTCGAGGTGGCGATTTTGGCCTGTTTCGCGAGGTCGCGTTGTGACCAGCCCAGGAGAGCGCGGGCGGCGCGAACCTGGGGCGGCGTTGTCTCCTGGGTCGTAATTTATCTGATGTCATATTTTTAATGACTACGGCCAATCGGAAATTCAAGAGGCGGATTTTATTTGATTTCTCGATTTCTGCTCTTGAGAGCATATTAACGGCGTTATCATGCTCTTGAGAGCAAATGGCTTGACTAGCAGCAAATCGTATTATATGCTCTCAAGAGCATCTAAACCCCTTTAATCAGCTCTTGAGAGATCATGGTCGCGCGCAATCCCCTTTTGGCATCGCCTCCCTTCGCCATCGAGCACAGCCTCAAGCGGCTCGGCGCCAATCTGCGCACCGCTCGACTGCGCCGCAAACTGACGGTCGCCGAGGTCGCGGAAAAAATCGGTACCGGGCCACGGGCCGTTCTCGATGCCGAGAAGGGCAAGCTATCCACCAGCGTCGGTATTTTTGCCGCACTACTCTGGGCCCTCGATCTCTTGAGCCAGCTCGACGCAGTCGCCGATCCCAATCGCGACGAGCATGGCCAGGCGCTTGAGGCCATGCAGGCCAAGAGACGCGCCCGCCACGTCACGGCGAACCGGCTGAGCGATGATTTCTAAAACGCCGGCGACCGGTTGCTACGTCTATATCACCCTGCCGGAGGAAACCGAGCCGGTTACGGCCGGACGCTTCGAACTTGAGCGCACGGCCGGCGACCGGCCGCTCGGGCGGTTCGTTTTCGGACGGAGCTATCTGGCGCGGACTAACGCGGTCGATCTCGATCCCATCGAACTCACGCTCGGCAAGGAGACGTTCGAGACCGTGGCGCTCCAGGGCATTTTCGGCGCCCTGCGGGATGCCGGACCCGATTATTGGGGGCGCCGCGTCATCAACCGCCATGTCGGCGGCCAACTCGGTGAGCTCGACTATCTGCTGCATTCGCCCGACGACCGCGCCGGCGCGCTCGGTTTCGGGCATGGTCAAACGCCCCCGGCCTCGCAGCGCAAATTCAATAAGACGCTGGACTTGGCGAAGCTTCAAAAGATCGCCGACGCCATCGTTACATATGAGGATCTCGGTCCGGAAGAGGATGGATCAACGGAGCAAGCCGAGGAACTTCTGTTGATCGGCACGTCAATGGGCGGCGCGCGGCCTAAGGCCGTCGTCGAAGACAAGGACGGGTTGTGGTTGACCAAATTCAATCGGCGCGACGACAAGTGGAACGTCGCGAAGGTGGAGCGCGCGATGCTAACGCTCGCGCGCAATTGCGGACTTACGGTCCCGGAAAGCAAGCTCACCAAGATCGGCGAGCGCGACGTGCTGATGGTCAAGCGGTTCGACCGCGAAAAAGCACCAAAGGGATATCTCCGGGCGCGTATGGTCAGCGGCTTGACCTTGCTTCAGGCGGAAGACACATATCGGTCGCGGGAAAAATGGTCCTATATCCAATTCGCGGAGGAACTCCGCCGGGCCAGCACGGAACCGAAGAGGGACGCGCGCGAACTTTTCGCCCGCATTTGTTTCAACGCGTTGATCAGCAACACCGACGACCATCCCCGCAATCACGCGATTCTGGCGAAAGCAAGCGACTGGCGGCTGTCGCCGGCGTACGATTTGACGTCGACGCCGCATGTCAGCCTCGAACGCCGCGATTTAGCGATGATTTGCGGCGATCAGGGCCGCTACGCCAACGCGGCAAACCTAAAATCGCAAAGCGCCCGGTTCCTGCTTAAGCCGGACGAAACGGACGCAATCATCGACCGCATGGAAGCTCAGGTCAGAGACACCTGGTACGCGGTCATGCGCGCCGAAGGCGTTAGCGAAAGCGATTGCGAGCAGTTGAAGGGCGCATTCGCTTATCCCGGTTTCCGCCTTGTGCGCGGCCCAGTGTGAGCGATGTCGGGGTCAGCGCAAAGCGTCTTCGACACGCTGATGGCGACGGCCCGGCCCGACGCGCTATCTACCAATGAGCTGCTGCGCCAAATCGCCCTGCTCATCGATCTATCCGGGAATTCGGCGGCAGCATACACGGCCATATCTCCGCTCTCCGCTACTGGTCAATGAAATCACATCGACGGGCGCGGGCATTCCGGATCCTGGCGGCATCCCAGGCGCATTGCGTTATGACGTCCCCGGCAGTTTGGGAACCAGCCCAGGACCTTACGAGCTCGTGATCGATCCAAACACCAACACCATATATCACTTCTTATTTACTTCTCATTGAGCATGCTGTTTCGAACATCTCCGATGAATGAGGGAATCCCAAATAGGATTCTGATCTACCGAGCCGACGAGTATGCTTTCGATGTGATCCCTGCGCCGAGCACTGCGTTCACGTCAGTGCTGGTCAATGATTTGAATCTGGAACTTGATGCCCACGGTCATGTGATCTCGGTTTGGGGATTATCTCCTCACACGAGTTGGAAGCGTGCGAACTTGAAGCCTCCGGTGGCCGATTTTCTTAATGTTACGTTCGTCGCTGATGGGTCTCTCAACCGCGGGGTTTCAGTGCGGTTGAACAAAGGCAAATACTGGCCGGTTTTTGTCGATCCGACCTCGGGGTGGGTCTGCGTCAAGGGCGACGATAGAGCCACCATGGCCGCAAAGATAATGTCCGGAATTATCGGTAGTGTCCTATTAGGACAGCACCAGTTGCCGGACCTCCATTGACAAGTTGGCGCTCAATGTTCCGCTTCGCCTCGAACAATTGCTCTCGAAGCGGCTTTTCTTTCTTATGGAAGAATCCGAAAAAGGCCATGCTCGGCAGCAACATGAGACAGCTGGGGGCCGCCGACGTCGGCTATGAGTGTCCATGTCGTTATTGCCCTATTGATTGGCCAAACCTTGGCCTCAACGGCGTCATAGTCAGCCCTTTTAGTCGCCCGTTCTTTAATTGCGGGGCCTGTGTCAACCCTGGATATCGTCGCTGCCGGGGTCATGGTTCTTTTCGCGGTCGACATCGGTCGCCGCATGATGGTGTTCAGCGGTGTGGCGTCTCAATGTGAAGAGCGCGGTGCGTTGCCCGCGGGGGCGAACTTCGAGATCGCCGACACCCTCGTCCCGGCAGGGACGAACTTTTCCGCCGAAGCGGAGCTAATTGATTAATTGGTCTTCCGGCGCCTGTTAGGTCGCTGGGGGTGTACCAGTCAATTTCGCCCCCTTTCCAATATTCAGCTACTGCCTTTGAGGGGGTATCCGTTTGGCATTCGCGGACCGCGCCTTTTTCGTCATCGTGTTCGTGGCCGGCCGTTCGTAAGCCCGCTGGATGATAGAGCAGCGTCGTTACGTATTGCTGGAAATTATGGGGGGGAAGTGTCCGGTTTCCCTGCCCCGTGCAGACGCGGTGCCTGCCAATAGCGCTTTGTAAATTTGGGGGGGCACTGATTTGCGTTGAGTTTTGTGACGGATCAACGCCCTCGTTCCTTCTTCGAAAATTATTTCTTCTATGGCACGCGCCTATAATGTTCGCCTAGCTCGTCTGACAGTATTTTTCCATCCCAATGAAGCTGCACACTGGCAATCGCGAAGGTTTGCGCGGTCCAGCATGATGGGTCCGCAGCTGATATAGTTGGGGTACCCACCGGGTTTAGTACAAGTTTTTTCGTTGCTGCGTCAAATTTGACGCTATATTGTCTTTTTTCAGTGTAATGGCCCGTCGTTACATCGATTGGGCAGTCTTTTACATGTCGATCCGTGCCGGCCGTGAATGTAATTTCGTTGACAAACGTGGCTTGGGTCCTCGCTAGGGTGCCTGTTGCGCGAATCGTCATTTGGTCGCCAAATTCGTTTTTTGGGATCGTTCCTTCCATAACCCACACGCCCTCGAACCGAGCCATTTGGTGAGCGTGATCTTCGTCCGTAGCGGCATCATTGGCCTTTTCCTCAACCTTTACGACAATTCTCTTTGTTGTTGTCGAGGTGGGTTTCGCCGAACCATAGAAGGCCCTCTTGAAGGCAGCATATGCTGGTCTGCTGGTTCCTCCCTTGAGGGAACAAAGATCCGTATTCAAGTCTGTCCCAATCAGGATACAGCCTTCCGTATCGTCGGTAGCGTTCCCGGTATGAATTTGCACTCCCGACCGATTGGGCACTCCTTCCAACTGGATCCGCCATCTGTCAGGCTTGTCATACCGCAAAATGGCGTAATAAGATCCCGCCGGAATTGAACTGATAAACGGTTTGTTTCCGTTCCACGGGAGTTCAACTGTATAGGCTATTGTCTTTCCATTGATTGCAATATAGCCCGACGTGCATGTCGCCCCCGAGTATTTTCGATCTATTGTAACAGTGATATCCTCGGCAAAGGCGCGACAAAGCAATATTTGCCCCGGCAATAGGACGCCAGCCAATGTCAGGAGGGTCCGGAGGGTCAGGAATGCGTTCCGCCCTGTTATCATTACTTCCCCCGTACTGAATCTGCCTGAAATCCGCGCTCCCGCTATAGGCGAAGCGCGAAGAAAAACGCGGCCAGGAAGACGCCCCTGAGTCCGGTCATATCTACCCCTTACCGGAATTATAGAGCAAGATTTGCACTCGAGAATAGCCCAACCGGGTGCGTTTGCAGGTCGCGATCCGGCCTAAGCGGCGGGCTTCAACACCCTGCCGGGCCGCGAGGGTTAATTTTTACAGACGGCAAATTGAAGGCATCTTGGCACTTCCCGTACCAACCACAATGATTTGATCGTGGCTGACACGGCCATTTAACAATGTTCGGAGACAATGCACCGTCTCGCGCTTCTCGAGTTATCCGCGCGGGATGATCTTACCCCAAACCCTTGGCGCGTCAGCCTCCTCGGCCTGGCGCGCCCCTTTTTGGGGTAATTATTACAGAATTGTCACTAAAACACCACAAACGCTCGTCGCCATGATCAATTGAGCATGCCACTTTCGCCTCATGACTTGGCGATACGAGTTCCTGTCACAACGTCAGCACCATTCTGACCTTAGGGTCTTGGATGGTGGCGAATTCCCCGCCCGAGACGCCGACGATGCCAAGCTCGTATTGGCAAGCGTCATGCGCAACATCAGCGTCCCGGCGGATCGAAACCCGATGCGATCCGGTTACTTGACCTATTGGGCCGCGAAGTCTGGCGCGCGCTATTGCAGCCTCACCGACACGCTAACCCCCAACCTTAAATAACGCGGCTTTTTTGGCGCGGGCTTCCTAATTGCGCGCCCGAAGGCGCGGCCAAAATCACTAGGATCGTCGCTGGCCTCGATCTTTTTGGCGGTTTCGAGGAACCGCCGGTACTGCTGCTCAAGCGTGTCTCGTTCTAGGCGCGAACCCGGATGTTTCCGGGCATGCAGAAGCGCCTGCTTCGCCGACATTATCCGGGATGCGCGGTGCAGAGGGTGACGGCCAGCTGCGACGGGTTACGCTTGCAGGAATGGTAGGTGAAACGCGCGGACAGCATGGCGGAGGTGAATGCACTGGTCGCGGCTTCGTTGCCATCGATGTAGCGATGGACGAACTGCCTTTTCTTCCCTAACGTAGACCAATATATTGCGACCTCTGGTTGTATGAAAACTACATATGGATTCTTTAATGGCTTAGGACTTCATGACGTTGAAATTCGTGTCCCATAGTTCGCGCGTGGTCGAGCCTGACCTTCTCCGGGGGGCCGATGTCCTTTCGCCGGACTTGTCGCCAAGCTAAATCAGATGTTCGATGCGGATCGTGTTCGTGTATTGCTGGCAGTTACAGCAGTTTCCGGTTCCATGCCCGTGTCAACGTGATGCTCGCGTACAGTGCTTTGTGAGTTGGCTGGGTACCGGATTTGCTTTGAGGGATTGTGACGGGTGAAATGTGCCTTTTCACCCGAACGGCGGTAGCTTGGCTACATTTCTTTCATCAATGGTATCGACCTCAGCTGAACTCAACACCATGTGCAGAATCTTCGCGGTCGGAACTTCGGGTGTGATGAGACCTACAATATGTTCCGATATTTGCGCTTATCGTGGGTGAGCCGAATATCCAAAGTCCACTAAAAGGGCGCGGGCGCGCGGCATTGTGGATCCACCCTCCTTGGTTGCCGTTCCAATCATCACCTTCCTGCCCCCCGGTTACGTCTCACATTGAATTTGGGTGTCCGCCGATCGGGAGAAAAGCAGAGATTTGGCAACACCCATGCCATAAACACGGCGGTTGGCACTAGGATAACTTCAGGAAGAATGACGGACGAGCGCGTAGATATTTCGTTGATTATTTGTACGAAAGACCGTTGCAACCAACTGCATCGCTGCCTTCAGACTATTCGGTCACTCGTGTTTGATCGGCCTTGGGAGCTCATTCTTGTGGACAATGGATCTGTCGACGAGACAGCCGCCGTGATAAGCGAGTTTGCGAGCACGACTTCGGTGCCCGTGCAGTATGTTTATGAATTGAAGCCTGGTCTCGGAAATGGACATAATTCTGGTGTAAAGAGAGCCCGAGGTGAGATATTAGCGTTTACAGACGACGACTGTTATCCGGCGCCTGATTATTTGGAAAATTTATGGCGCGCATTTGGGAACGAGTTGGTCGGTTATTTAACCGGTCGAATCCTGCTTCATGACCCGGACGACTATCCCATAACCATCAATGAAGCGACGACGCCGACCACATTCCATCCAGGATCCTATCTAGTCGCGGGAAGTTTTCAGGGTGCGAATATGGCCTTTCGCAGACAAGTTCTACGTGACATCAATGGATTTGATCCATTGTTCGGCCCCGGCGCTCCGTTTAATACTGAGGATGTGGATGCCGCCGCCCGCGCTAGCGACAGAGGCTGGCTGGGGCAATATTGCCCCGAGGTCCTGATCAGGCACCATCACGGCCGCAAGTTTTCCGACATTCCCGCTCTCCGAAAATCTTATGCTATTGGCCGCGGTGGCTATGAAATGAAATTGCTACTGAAAGGTCATCAGGGTCGTCGATTTGCGAGAACTATTATTGTCAGTATGTGGCACCGCTGGCGTGGGCATCGGAAGGAGATCGTTTGGGAAATAGTCGGCACCATTAAATATGGGTTCATATTTTTCAGACTGTGTCTCCCACTAACTTACGGACCGGCGCGGCAAAGAAAAACACTCTCGAACTCGTAGCACGGCATGTGCGGAATTAACGGCATTTTCGCCTATCATTCGGCGGCCAATCCGCCGATAGAAACAGAATTGTTGTTGACACGCGAACACATGCGCGCGCGAGGCCCCGACGGTGCCGGTTTATGGTGGAGCACGCACCGGCGCTGTGGGATCGCGCATCGCCGCCTCTCAATTGTAGATCTCTCTGACCGCGCAGCCCAGCCGATGGTGAGTGACGATGGTAGTTTGGTCGTGACCTTCAATGGAGAAATCTATAACTACCCGGCGCTGCGCACTGAGTTAGAGCATCAAGGGTTTCCGTTCCGAACTACCTCGGACACTGAGGTACTGCTCCATTTATTTGCTCGTGATGGGGCCGACATGGTCGGACGCCTCTGCGGCATGTTCGCCTTTGCCATTTGGAACAATGTCCGGCGCGAACTCTTTCTGGCACGCGATCCCTACGGAATTAAACCGCTCTACACCTCGAACGACGGTTGGACGTTCCGCTTTGCATCGCAAGTGAAGGCGTTGCTCGCGGGCGGCCAAATTTCGCGAGAACCCGAGCCGGCCGGAATTGTTGGATTTCACCTGTTCGGCAGTGTACCGGAGCCATTCACGCTTTATCGCGACATTCGCGCCTTGCCCGCAGGGCACACGCAGCGAATTGACTTCACTGGCCCCCACGAGCCGAAACCTTTCGCAAATATTGCTCAGATTTTAGCCGATGGCGCGCAGAAGCCTGCGCCCGCTCGCTCAGTAAACGAACGCGTACGGTCCGCTACGCGCCGCTGCGTGCACGACCATTTGCTCGCGGATGTCGAGGTTGGAATATTCCTCTCTGCGGGTATCGACTTAGCGGCGATCCTGGGACTCATGCGCGACGCGGGACAGCGGGACGTTCCCGCGCTGACGGTGGCATTCGATGAATTTCGCGGCATGCCCGAGGATGAGGCTCCGATTGCTTCTGAAATAGCGGAACTATATGGCGCGCGGCATATCGTACGGCGCGTCAGTGAAGAAGAATTTTGCTCGGATCTCCCGGCCATCCTCCACGCGATGGATCAGCCAACGATTGATGGGATCAACACGTGGTTCGTGGCGAAGGCGGCAAAGGAAGCGGGCATCAAAGTTGCGATTTCCGGCCTCGGAGGTGACGAACTATTCGCGGGCTATCCAAGTTTCATCGATGTGCCACGCTGGCACCGTAGATATGGACCGATTGCGGCGATACCCGGAGTGGGCCGTCTTTCGCGCTTACTCCTGCGATCGCTTCGGCCTAATCTTGCGACCAATTGGCCAAAGGCTCTGGGTGTCCTGGAATATGCCAATAGTTGGGCAGGTGCGTATCTGCTACGCCGCGGACTTTTCCTACCACACGAATTGGACGTCATCTTCAACGCCGATATCGTGCGCGAAGGTTTCCGCCGGTTAAATCCATTGAAGATGCTTGCCGCAAATATGGCACCCGACCCAGGATCCGATCTCGCACGAGTCTGTGCCCTCGAATCATCGCATTACCTTCGTAACCAACTCCTTCGTGACGCGGATTGGGCCGGTATGGCGCACGGTGTTGAAATCCGAACGCCATTGGTCGATGTGACGCTATTGCAGGAGCTTGCCCCTTTGATCAGTGGTCGCCAGTTTGGCGCGGGGAAGATGGCGCTTGCCATGGCGCCTCTGTTGCCGCTGCCCAACAGCGTCATGGAGAGGCCAAAGACAGGGTTTGGGGTGCCAATTGGCGTGTGGACGGACCGAACGCGACGCAACGCGATGCCCCGCAGTAACAGAGTAAGAAGTCAGAGCTCCCGTAGCTGGTCGCGCGTTGTGCTGGCGGATTTTGTCAGGGACAGCGACTTGGCTCTCGCGGCATGATGCAGCTGGCCTTGCTTGCCCTCGTCACGGACGCGTTTGGCGGGCGGGGCGGTATTGCTCAATACAATCGCGATTTCCTGAACGCGGTTTCCTCGGGACGCTGCGCGTCTTCTATCATGGTGTTGCCCCGGCGCGCACCGGATCAGGCGCTACCTCCGGAAGGAATTACCCAGCAGGCACCGGAACCTCGACGAACACTTTATGCTCTTCGCGCAATGCTCTTCGCGCTGCGTAATCAAGTGGACGTAATTTTTTGCGGGCATCTCTATATGGCACCACTCGCTGCCGTGATTGCCCGTATCAAGCGCGCGAAACTCATCATTCAGTTGCATGGCATCGAAGCCTGGCCCCGGCCATCATGGCTTTGTCGTGTGGCGCTCGAGTTCAGCGGAGCTTGTCCTTTGTGTGTCACGCTACACCCGAGCGCGTGCCCTGAGCTGGGCCTCAATCGCGCCGGAGCGCGCGATCGTCGTGCCGAACACAGTTGATAATCGGTTCACCCCCGGCGAGGGTATGGCAATGCGCGCCGAGTTAGGGCTTGAGGGCAGGCGGATATTGCTCACCGCCGGCCGCATGTCTTCGCGCGAACAGTATAAGGGGCACGAGCGAGTCATCACCGCACTTCCTCATTTAGTCGCCGCTGGCCACGACATCGTTTATCTTATCGTGGGTGAAGGGGACGACCGAGAGCGGCTAGAAGACCTTGTGCGCGAGCGAAAACTTGAAAATTACGTGCGCTTTCTCGGTCCGGTTTCTGCGAGCCATCTGGTTTCGGCGTACCGTATGGCTGACCTCTTTGTCATGCCGTCGACCGGTGAAGGCTTTGGTATTGTATTTCTCGAAGCGATGGCTTGTGGTACGCCGGCACTCGGCCTCGCGGTTGCCGGCGCACGCGATGCCTTGGGCGAGGGCACGCTCGGCATTGCCGTGAGCGAAGAGGAATTGACGACGACGCTCGCTCGCCAACTTGAGCAACCTAAATCCGACTCCCACGTGCTATCCACTGCGGTCCGCGCGCGCTTCGGCAGCGAAAATTTCTGTCGTAGCGTCAACGCGGTTTTTGAAAGGCTCTTGATTGCCGCATGAGCGATGATGCAATCCCCGATCTCCGCGGCACTCTGGTCCTCGAACCCGGCCGGGCGGAGCGGCACTATTGGCGCGATCTCTGGCAGTATAGAGAACTCTTTCTGATCCTCGCCTGGCGTGACATTACAGTCCGCTATAAGCAGACGGTGATCGGCGTCACTTGGGCGGTGGTGCGGCCTTTCCTGGCCATGGTTGTGTTCACGGCGGTGTTCGGCCACTTGGCCAAGCTGCCGAGCGCTGGCGTGCCCTACCCCATTCTGGTCTATACGGGCATGCTGCCCTGGTTCCTGTTCTCGACGATCCTAAGCGAAGCCTCAAACAGCCTCGTCGCCAACACCGGTCTTATCGGCAAGGTCTATTTCCCGCGGATTATTATTCCGGCAGCATCGGCGGTGGTGGCGTTCGTCGATTTCGGTATCAACCTCATAATCCTTCTCGGAATGATGGTCTGGTACGCCTTCTGGCCCTCCTGGTCGTTTCTGCTGATTCCGGTGTTCGCAATCTTGGCGATTGCGGCGAGCCTCGGACCAGCCTTTCTCATGACCGCGCTGAACGTCAAATACCGCGACTTCCGTTACATCGTTCCGTTCGTTGTCCAGTTTGGACTTTACGCCTCGCCGGTTGGATTCTCAAGTGCGGTTGTGCCGGCACAATGGCGGTTCTGGTACAGCCTCAACCCGATGGTTGGGGTGATCGACGGCTTCCGCTGGTGCGTGATAGGCTCCAAGCATCTGTATCTGCCGGGGTTCCTTTTGAGCTTAGCCGTCGTCGCCGTCTTCCTGTGGCTCGGCACTCGCTATTTTCGGCATACCGAGCGCACCTTCGCCGACCTACTGTGACATGTCCGACGGCGTCGTGACTCGGGCGGACAATTATCCTGGCCTCCACCTACCTGATCGAGAAATACCAACCTCACCGGTAACCCAGCCGAGCTGATTTGAGATGGCCGACGACGTAGTGATCCGCGCGGAGGGGCTCGGTAAGAAATACTTAATTGGCCACACGGCCGACCGAGAGCGCCATGTTACGTTGCGCGACGCGTTGGCCCGCGGCGTCCGCAACTCTTGGCGCAAGACCGCCGACATGGCACGAGGCCGCGCGATCCTTGCCGGCGACACGGTCGAGGAATTGTGGGCGCTCAGGGATATCGGCTTCGAGGTGAAGCGCGGCGACGTGCTCGGCATCATTGGACCCAACGGCGCCGGCAAGAGCACGCTCCTAAAGATCCTTTCGCGCATCACCGAGCCTACCGAGGGCCGGGTCACAATCAAAGGGAGGGTCGCGAGCCTCCTCGAGGTTGGGACCGGGTTCCATCCAGAACTGACCGGCCGCGAAAACACCTATCTTAATGGCGCGATCCTTGGCATGACCCACGCTGAGATCCGTAAGAAATTCGACGAGATCATCGCCTTCGCTGAGATCGAAAAATTTGTCGACACGCCGGTTAAGCGCTATTCCTCGGGCATGTATGTCCGCCTCGCCTTCGCCGTTGCCGCCCATCTTCAACCCGAGATTCTTATCGTGGACGAAGTGCTTGCGGTAGGTGACGTCGAATTTCAAAGGAAATGCCTAGGCAAGATAAGCGCTGTTGCACGAGAGGATCGTACGGTCCTGTTTGTAAGTCACAATCTGAGCGCGGTGAGGTCTCTTACGCAAGATTCTATCCTTCTGGAACGGGGACGTATCTCCGCATCAGGAAAAACCGGATCGGTTCTAGCTGCCTTCTTGAGCAAGACGTTTGATGCCAAAACCGGGCCGCTGCCATCTCCTGATTTATCGCGTTTTCGACGCTCCAAGGAAGATTGTGCCCCCGCCGAGATCGTCGAGATTTGCATCAATGGGGTGGCCAGGCACAGGGACGGCACGCCGCAGGCTCGGCTCGGGGCCAAGCTCACGATCGAGGTTCGTATCGTCGCACACCGCGCGCTGTCGGCCGCGGGTTTGACTGTGATCGTTCGGAACGCGCTAGGTGAGCCAGTCACCTCTATCGCGTCCTGGGATAAGCGATCCGGATTTTCTTTTTCTCCCGGTGAACATATTATTCATCTCCACGCTGCTGACATGAAACTCGCTCCTGGGCGATACTTTGCAGATGTTGGATTGGACTTTGTAATTGGCGCGTCGGCGTGCGACGTGATCTATAACTACCCACTGATATGCGTTCTCGCAGACGAAGACCCTCGCTGGCCCGCGCGCCCTTGGGGGGGTGCATATTGCGAGGATGTCCAATGGAGTGCCAGGGAGGTTGGGCAGCTAGATGACCCCGACAGAACGCTTGCGGATAATAGAAAGTCCGAGGAGCATGGTAGCAGTAATAAATTCGAAGAGAGCACATGATGATTTGGGCCGTACTGTCGCTCGGCGAGGGGCCGCTAGGCAGCTGTTGTTTTGGACAAGACGTTCCATCGCGATCTCAAATGGTACGTCGAGATCGGCGACCAGTTCCGCGCGCCGAAACGCATGCTGCCAACCAAGTGGCTGAGATGGTTCGTCGTTCATTGAAAAACCTAGCGGCTATGAAACCGGAGGACGAGTGGCCAGGTTCCTGATCACTGGCGGGGCGGGGTTTCTCGGATCGCACCTAGCGGCTGCCTTGTTGAAAAAAGGGCACTCAGTGAGGATCCTTGACGATCTTTCCAGCGGCTTCCGCGGGAATGTCTCACCCACGGCCGAATTTGTTAATGGCGATATTACGACCGTTCCCTCAGTGGCTCGCGCATTGGAGGGTATAGACTGCTGTTATCATCTCGCGGCGATCGCATCGGTCGAACGCGCTAATCGCGAATTGCTTCGCACCCATCAGGTCAATGTGAGCGGTACAGTTAACGTTTTCGAACAGGCGCAGCGGTTGCGGCGGCCGGTCCCCGTAATTTATGCTTCTAGCGCCGCGGTCTATGGCCACGAGGACAATCGCAAGGTTGACGAAGATCATGGTACCGCACCGCTGAACTCCTACGGCGTCGATAAGGTCGCTTGCGAAATGTATGCGCGGGTTGCCGGCGAGGTGCACGGCGTTCCCACTGTGGGTTTGCGGTTTTTCAATATTTATGGGCCCGGCCAGGACCCGCGTTCGCCTTATTCGGGCGTTGTCTCGATATTCGTCGATCGCCTAATTCGTGGCCAACCGATCGAGATCTTC
Source organism: uncultured Alphaproteobacteria bacterium (assembly GCA_963851285.1). Lineage (GTDB taxonomy): Bacteria > Pseudomonadota > Alphaproteobacteria > ATCC43930 > CGMCC-115725 > JAATGI01. The sequence continues at coordinate 27,561 of CAWKOL010000019.1, read as the reverse complement.
GGCGACGGTGGGCAAGTGCGCGATTTTATTTATGTTGACGACGCCGTGACGGCTCTGTGCAACGCAGCATCAGCCGCCGCTACTCGGGCGCCTGTCTTCAACGTTTGCACCGGGATCGGAACATCGGTCCTGCACCTTGCCGACGCAATCGCAGCGCTGTGCGGAACCCGACCCAAAATAACCTGGGCGCTGCCGCGACCTGGCGACGTTGGCGTCTCGATCGGCGACCCCGCGAGGGGTGCCGCTGGGTTTGGCTTCAGAGCGAGGGTATCTCTGGCTGACGGCTTGGCGAGCACGATCGGCGCAGTCAAGTCCGACGAACATAAGCTGTCCCAGCCGCCCAGGCTCCCGCCAGCGACGCTGCCCACTGGATTGCCTGTCTCTCGCTGAACTGCGGCCACTGCCCCAGCAAGACCGGCTGGTCTCGGAGGTCGAGACGCCACCCTTTGCGCCGGAAGGATGAGATAGCTGCAGATCCTGTCGCGCACTAGCAACGCACGCTGATGTCGGGAATATCGGGCTCGAATGTTGGCCGTTGGTCCCATAGCTAAGACATCCAGTCGTCCGTCGATCACTCCGTCGCTTCCATGAGTAGTCCTCTCATGCCGCCCATGCATCCGATCCTTGAGTATCCAGGCCCAGGTCAGCCGGTATCGATCGTCATCACGACCTACAACGATGCACGATTTCTGGCCGAAGCGATCGAGAGCGCTCTGGGACAGACCGTTAGTGCATGCGAGGTGATCGTTGTGGATGACGGCTCGCGCGACGATCCCGTCCCGGTCGTGAGCCGATACCCCCAGGTGCGGCTAATCCGTCAATGCAACCAAGGCCTAGCCGCCGCGCGCAACACCGGCTGGCGGGCGGCGCGCGGAGCCTACGTAGTCTTTCTCGACGCCGACGACCGCCTGATGCCCGGGGCCCTGGCATCCAATTTGCGTCGATTTGATGAGCGACCTGAATGCGCTTTCGTCTATGGTAGCTATTCGCACATTGATTTCGAACGGCTTACATCTGAGTTCGCCGCCGCCGAAATTAATTGGCGAAGACGCTTACAAAACATTGCTCGAGGGCAACTGCGTGGGAATGCACGCAACGGTGATGTACCGGCGCGACTGTTTGGAGGAGGTGGGCGGCTTCGACGCACGGGTATCGAGCTGCGAGGATTACGAGCTCTTCTTACGTTTGGCGCGCCGGTACCACGTGGCCGCAGGCGGCGATCATGTTGCAGAGTACCGGCGCCACGATAGCAATATGTCCCTCAATTTCCCCCGCATGCTTGGCTCGGCGCTGCAAGTAATGCGTTGGCAATGGCAGTACTTGGGCGACAATGCGCAATGGCGTACGGCAATCAAATCCGGAATTCGCAACTGGAAATCGTGGTACGCCGAAGAGCAGGTCTCTCAGACGTTGACGATTGCAAGAGCGTCCGGATTGAGACAGGTTCCGTGGCGTGCGACTACAGCGGTATTCACACGCGCTCCGACGGCATGTCTCAAGATCGTAGGCCGACGTACCGTGATGATGCTGGCTTCTCGTTTGGCGCGTCTTCGCCGCAGAGCCGTCCGATTGGCGACTTACGGCGATTGCAGCCGATCAGCCAGCGCTTCGGCTACGATCGCGGCAAGCCGGTGGACCGGCGCTATATCGAAAATTTCCTGTACCGCAACGCGGAAGACATCGGCGGGCGGGTTCTTGAGTTTGGCGACAACACTTATACTGAGAGATACGGCGGAAACAGAGTGAGACAGAGCGATGTCCTGTCCGACAGGACGAATAATCCTCGGGCAACTCTGGTTGGCGACTTGGCCGACGGGCATCATCTTGCCTCGGCAACGTTTGATTGTATCGTAGCGACGCAAACGCTTCACCTTATTTTCGATATGGGCAAAGCTGTGGCGACTTTGCATCGAATGCTTAAACCCGGCGGCGTGCTCCTTTTGACCATTCCGGGCGTCAGCTGCATTGAACAGGAACCCAATTGGACCCCGCTTTGGACAGCGTCGCCAGCCGCGCTGCGCCGCCTGCTCGGAGAGACATTTGGCGAGGATAACGTGAGCGTGGCCACTTACGGGAATGTTCTGGCGGCAGTCGCCTTCCTTCATGGGTTGGCGGAGAGTGAACTGCGCCCGAGCGAACTCGATGCCCATGACCTACATTACCCTGTTATTGTCGCCGCTCGCGCGGTGAAGGGACACGAAACAGACCGTGAGAACGCTACGAAAGCTTAGGCGCGTCGCTCGCCGGTTCGTCGGGGCAGAACCCCCGGTTATCATGATGTATCATCGGGTCGCGCGACTGGCGTACGACCCGTGGCATCTAGCCGTTTGGCCGGACCGGTTCGCTGAGCAGGTCGAAGCCTTGGCCCAGCTGCGCCGCCTGGTGCCGCTCCGCTGGCTCGCCGCGGAACTCGCCCAAGGTCGCCTTCCCCGGAATGTCGCGGCGGTTACCTTCGATGACGGTTACGTCGATGTCCTCTCCGAAGCGCGGCCGGTTCTGGAAAGGTATACGTGTCCTGCGACAGCGTTTCTTGTCACCGGCGCGATTGGCAGTACCCGCGCCTTCTGGTGGGACGAACTGTTGCGGATCGTTTTCGAATTGGCATTGTTGCCAACAGAACTAGAGATCGAGATCGCCGGCGGCGTGCACCGGTGGCGAACCGACGGTCGGCAGACGAGCTCTGCAAGCGATGGCACCGGTGATCCTCCGGCCGCCGTCACGCGCGAGCAACTGCATTACGAGCTCTGGCGGCTGTTACGCCCGCTCGATCCGGAATCGCGGCGAAAGGTTCTCATGAGCCTTTACTCTTGGGCCCCTATCGATATCGAGACGAACTCGGCAAATCGCCCGCTTGCTGCAGAGGAGGTCCGACGTCTAGCTGCACCCGGGTTCATCGACATCGGCGCTCACACAGTGACCCACCCAGTTCTGCCCCCGCTCGACGAAGCGGATCAGCGCTCCGAGATCGAGGGCAGCCGCCGCGCATGCGAAGAATTGATCGGCGAGCCGATCCAATCATTCGCTTACCCGTACGGAGAGGTCGACGATGCAGCCGCCGCCTGCGTCCGCGACGCGGGATTCGCATGCGCCTGCACCACCAAGGGAGGAAAGGTTTCGACGCAAGACGACCTCATGCGCCTCCCCCGTCTTACCGTAGGCAACTGCACGGGAGAAGATCTGGTGCGGCGGCTCACACCGTGCCCTTGACCGGAACTCCTCGTCGCTGTTTTCCCAGTTCCTTAATTCGATTGCGACGTCGCTGGTCACCGCTACGCGCAATCGAGTCCAGCAATTGGGCAATGCTTTGCGCACGTCCCGTGATTGCCACGGACGCGCCCGCATATTCTGAGGTTATCGAGGACGGTGTGACGTGATGGCCGCTCCGATGCATATTAATTTGAGTGTCGTCATCTGCACTCACAATCCCAGGACAAACCAGTTAGTGCGCGTATTGGAGGCATTACGCGCCCAGACTTTGGCCACAGATCAATGGGAACTTCTGGTCGTTGACAATGCTTCGCAAGCGTCGGTCGCGGAACGGTGTGATCTTTCGTGGCATCCGAATGGTCGATGTGTCCAGGAGGGCGAGATCGGGCTCGCCTTCGCGCGGCAACGCGGAATACAAGAATCAATCGGCGAATTAATCATGTTTGTCGACGACGATAACGTTTTGCGAGAAAATTATTTGGAGGAGGCGATCAGAATTGGGGCCGAATGGAAGCAGCTAGGCGTTTGGGGAGGTTCGATCGTTCCGGAGTTCGAAGTCGAACCTCCGGCCCATCTCCGCAAATTTATGAGATTGCTTGCGTTGCGAAAGGTCGAATCACCGTCCTGGAGCAACGTCCCAACGTGCTCAGAAGCGGAACCTTGGGGGGCAGGCATGTGTTTCCGAGCTAACGTAGGTTTGGCATACGTTCGACAGCATCGGCAATCCAAGATTTGCTTAACCGACCGGACCGGCGGGGACTTGCTCTGCGGCGGTGACACGGAATTGTGCTATGTTGCTTGCAGCATGGGATTGGGAATGGGGTTGTTTCCGGAACTGATCCTCACTCATCTGATTCCGCGGGAGCGAATTATGGAAGAATATTTGCTTCGTCTGCTTGAGGGGACGGACACATCGCACCATTTGATCGCGTTCAAATGGCGAGGCATTGTTCCGCGCTCTCCGTTTCGTTCCATTGAATTACTTCGTCATGTCAAAAATTTTGTTTTACGATCCAGCATCGAGCGTCGGATATATCTCGCGAGAGTTAAAGCCAGGCACCGGGCCCGATCGATCTTAGCCGCGACCTCCGGTTCGAAGGCGTAATCCGATAGGGCATTTTTAGCCGCGCGGTTGCCGGACCGCATTTTTCCTTTGGTCGCGTTCCTTCCTGCGGGCTACCGTTTCATCTCGGTTTGACTTTCCTTATCGTGATCCGTGGCGAAATTTTCGGCGAAGGGTGGCCGAATTCACGACACCGCTCGATGCCGTGTCGCATCGGTCCAACCTGAAGGTCGAAGTAATTTTCGGTGACGCCGGTTTGGCCGATGAAGCCTTGAAATTGTCAGGTCTTCGGCAACGACATCCGAAGGGAAACGGGGTCAAACTATGGTGCCCCGCGCCGAACGAAACCGCGACCTCAAAGTTGCACGATCGGATTATCTCTTACCTGGACGCGTACGACTATTTGGAATGGGACTCGTTAGACGCTTGCGTAAGTTGCACGTTAGAGGCCGCGCGCCAACATCGTGTTTGGCGCGTTTTTTCGCAGAGCACGGCGGCTCAGTTTATTCAGCCTATACTAGAATCTTTGACCGGTTCGTCCCGTGACCCAATCAACCGTATCGATTGTGATCCCGTGCTGTAACGCTGTGAGCACCATCGGTGCGACGCTGGCTAGTGCTTTGGCCCAGGAAAATGTGGCGTTAGACATCGTCGTCGTCGATGATGGCTCCACCGATAATTCGCTCGCGATAGTTCGCAGCTTAGGGCCCCGGATCCGGGTCCTGACAGGGCCAAACAGCGGCGTCTCCGTTGCGCGCAATCGCGGCATAGCCGCAACGGAGGGTGAGTGGATAGTCTTTCTGGATTCGGATGATCTTCTTTTGCCGGGTACACTGAAAATGCGTCTCGATCTCGCAGAAGTAGCTCAGGCTGATGTCATCGTTTGCGACTGGCAAAATTTGATCGATCACGGCGATCGAACGGAACACGGAGCGGTCAGATCGCCAGATATGAATGCGCTCCTTGCCAACCCCGAAATCGCATGTGCCACTTCGTTTTGGACGACGACGGCGGCGCTGATGTATCGGCGCAGCCTCGTTGAAAGGGTCGGCGGTTTCCGGACCGATTTGCCTGTGATCCAGGACGCCCGATTGCTATTCGATGTGGCGCGCCATGGAGCCCGTTTCGTCCATTCTCCACATCTTGGAGCTCGCTATCGGATACAAACCCAGAGCCTGTCACGGCGAGACCCAAGCCGCTTTTGGCAAGACGTATTGCTCAATGGCAAGCAGATCGAAGCTCTGTGGCGCGTACGTGGCGCTTTGTCTGCTGCGCAAAGCAAGGCAGTGTCCGGGATTTATAACAGCGTCGCAACCGCGCTATTTCGCCAAAACGACCCGTCGTTCCGCGAAGCGCTGACAGCGCTTAGAGCCTCGGCATTGCCTATAAATCGGCGGAACCGGGTTGCAGAGGTCCTGACGGTAATAGAGGGTCAAAATGCTGCTGTGGAGACCTTGCGGCTTTTGACGAAGATGCGTTACGGCTTTAAGAGTTCTTCTCCGTCGCCAAAGACCCCGCAGTAGGCAGGTGTGACAGAGTGTGATGCGAGCGAATACAGGGTATTAACCTGCCACTGCGGCGGAAAAGAGGTTTATATAGCTGGACTAGCGTTCGAATTGCTCGCTCACGGCATTTCGTCCAGGATCGCGGTGCCGCTAGGTTTGACGGCCTCGCCGGCTACGAATTCGCGGAACTGCGGTTCGTGGATTACTCGGCTAATCCCGATCCATCCGCCGAAATTTGCGGGGCGTCGTGCCTCACGCCCGACTTCGACCGCTTTCGTCGGTTTTTTTTTACCGGGAAGCGGTGAAAATCTGTTAGCACCAACCCGTACTCAGGCGTGCGGGTTGGATATCTCTATGATATTGCGGGACGATCTCAGCCGAGTACAAGCGGCAGCACCACATGCTGTAATGAGTCCATTGGTCGCGGAGGGACGTTGGCGTTCTCTCGCGCAGCGTGACGCGCGGGTAGGTGTGATTTTTAATGTCGGGCTCGCTTCAAGACAATGTGCGTAAACATGGGGCCGGTGATGCGACAAAGGTATTAGCTTTGAGGCAAATAATGTTTTCGGCTGATAGAACAGAAGACACGATGTTCGGGCTAGCTTGTGGGCCCGTCGCGCGAAATCGTAAGGGCCAACGTCTACGACGCGATTTTTTGTCTGTGGCCTCAGGAAATTAATCCTAATGCGGCATTCCGCATCCTGTCGCGTGTCGCCGACCCGGTTGCAGCATTCACACAGTTTCGGCTCCACGAAACGAGGTCTGGTCCAGAAGCGGTCGGTCAGGGCGTGGATTTTGGTCGTGCGACCGCCCCGCGAGCGACCGATTGCTTGAGTGTGTTCCCCCCTTTTCCACCCGAGGCACAGCGATGCGCCTTCACGGCGGAAGAGTTGATCAACAGCTCAGCCGGCGGCCCGCCCGCCGTCGCCAGCGTGTGGAACATATCCGACCAAATGCCCTTCGCGGCCCAGCGAACGAACCGATTGTAGAGCGTCTTACGCGGACCGTAGATCGCAGGTGCATCCTTCCAACGCGCGCCCGACATCAGCACATGGATGATCCCGCTGATCACACGACGGTCGTCAACGCGCGGCTTGCCACGCGTATCGGTCGGAAGATGCGGCTCAAGCCGTGCAAACTGATTGTCGGTCAGCCAAAAATAATCCCGATCCATCGACGATCTCCCTTCGGAGATCTTGAATCAAAATTCGCGACGGAAAGGAATCCCTTTTATGGGTCCTGAGCCTAGTCATAGAAGCCAGAACGCAAATATTGCTGTCTAAATTCCATGCCCGAATATAGCAGCCTTCCATTCTTGTTGTCCGACGTGCACCATGCCGGAGCATGTCTCTTTTTGCGCGTCCGATGCTGAATTGAATAGGATTCTAACGTTGGCGCTCACACAAATGCGAATTATGTTCCTCGAGCCCAAGCCAGATCATGGCGGAGGCCTGGAGCAGGTCTCCCTTGCTACTGCCCAATATCTTGCGATGCGAGGCCACACAATATTTCTTTTGCACGATTCTGACGGCTCAATGCTCCCTGCCTATACGAATATTGTCGCTAAGCGCTTTCAAATTCCCCTTCCCGGCTTCGCTCGGCGCCGTCCCGTAGCCACGTTTACGGCGATCCGAAATATAGGCTACCTCGCACGCAATCATCAGATAGACTTGATATTTTCTTCGCACCTTGGATCCATTCCCGTCGCAGGATGCGTGTCAGCCCTCTATGGAACTCCATTCTGCTTTCATCTCGGTCTCATGTGTTCACACGATTGGATGCGTCCGAGGTTTGCGGTTGCGCGGATCGCCGGAGGTATCGCTCCATCCATCCATTGCGCTGAGAGTTGGCAACTGGGAGGGTGGCCTCAAGATCGCCTACATGTTATCCCGAACTGGGTCGACACACGACGCTTTCAGCCTGCCGATGATCCCTCCAGTGTTAGACAAGAGCTGGGCCTTCCGCTAAACGCAAACATGATAGTTTTCGTGGGACGTGTACGTCGCGAAAAGGGGATCGGAGAATTAGTCAAAGCTTTTGCGGCGATCGCCGAAGGGAGGCCGAATTGCTATCTCGTAATTGTAGGCCGCATCGAAGCGCACTTTGCGCGTGAATTTCGTGAACTAATAGATGGGCAGAGTGCGTCTGCGCGGGATAGGATTATCGTAAGACCTGCGACAGACGTACCCGAAAAATATTTTGCAGCCGCCGATCTCGTAGCGGTGCTTTCATTGAATGAAGAGACATTCGGCCTAACGCTCATTGAAGCAATGGCAACGGGCGCTCCTATAGTGGCGACGCGCATAAAGTCATTCGAGCAGATACTTGATGGTTTTGACAACGACATATTCGTAAGTCCTGGCGACGTTAACGCGTTGAGGGAGCGGTTGATATGGTGGCTTGATCATCCAGCGGCACGCACCAAACTGGCGTGCGCCCTTCGCAGGCGATGCCTAGAGAGATTCACCGAGAGCAATTGCGCAAGTCGCTATGAGGCACTGTTGGAGCAGATAATGGCTGCAGGGGTACGATCCAAGTAAATCGGATTTGGTCCCCCTCGCGTGGCCCAGCGGTTAACGTCTTGTCGCAGTTGCGCCTCGATTGGGCTTCGAAAGGATAGACAGCAAACCAAGCCCAACGCGGCGGCAATGATTGTGCCATTTCCGCCACGCGCCAAAGTTCGATATTGGGCTGCGGAGAAGTGTCTGCCATTTGGACGCGGTTCTAGCCCAATGCGGGACGCCGATGGCGCCGTGGATGATCGTTGCAATGGTCTGCGATGGGCTCACAGGTATCGGGCGGTTTGATCGAGGGCCATTACAAATTTAGGTGGCAGATTTAATGTTGGATCGAAGCGTGACGCCGAGTACCCCTTTTTAGCCTTAGCTTCGGAAGATCTGTCGCGCGCTGCCGAAGCTTGCTCAGCATTCAGAGTCCTAAATGGCGACTGAAAAAAGGGGGGGTGAGCGATGATAATATACGTTCGGGAAATCTAGAGCGCATTACAAATGAAATGGCACTCGTTATCGCGCAATTATCGTTTGATGTATCGCCGCTGCCGCGATCGGGTGGGCTTTCGGCGCAAGACCAAATATTTCAACTTCTGGCACAAGACAAATGGCGGCACTGATGTCTCGACATTCTCCGAGTGATGGCTACTCAAATCTGCTAAGTCTTCCTCAGTCGGCCCAAGCCCTCAATATTGCGATTACTGCGGATCCTGAACTGCCGGTCCCTCCGCGACTGTACGGCGGCATCGAGCGAGTTGTCGACATGCTCGTGCGCAGTCTCGTTGCCCGAGGGCATCACGTAACGTTGTTCGCCCATCCGGACAGCGCTTGCGCCGGCCGGCTCGTGCCATGGCCGGGCGCGTCGAGTCAGTCTGTGGCGGACTCACTACGTAACGCTGCGATACTCGCGTCGCACGTCTTTGCACGTAAACGTTTTGATCTCGTCCACTCTTTTTCGCGGATCGCAATCCTCACAGCGATACTGCCGTTGCCATTGCCGAAGCTGATGACTTATCAACGCGCGATCACCCCGCGGACCGTACTGCTCGGTTGCCGTTTGTCAAGAGACACTCTCGAATTTACGGCAATTAGCAGCTCGATGATGGAGCGTGTGCGGAACGTCGGTCGCTGGACCATGATTTCAAATGGCGTATCACTCGATACTTATACATTTCGCCCGAATGTTCGGCCGGACGCGCCACTTGTCTTTCTGGGTAGGATCGAGGAGATCAAGGGACCGCACCTCGCAATTCAGATTGCGAAGCGCGCTGGCCGACGGCTGATAATCGCAGGCAATATTCCTGACGATAAGCGCTCCTGGGTAGATGCCCACGTCTTGTCCCACATTGATGACACGTGCGTCCGGTACGTTGGTCCTGTCGACGATGCGCAGAAAAATGCGCTTCTGGGTGAGGCAGCAGCGTTTCTAATGCCGATTTTTGGGATGAGCCGTTCGGTCTCGTAATGGTCGAGGCGATGGCCTGTGGCACACCCGTTCTTGGTCTAGGGCGAGGTGCCGTACCCGAGGTCGTCCAACATGGTGTGACTGGCTTCGTTGAGTTGGATGTCGATGGGCTTGTAGCTGCTGTATCTCGGCTACAGGAGCTCGACCGGGGTGCATGCCGCGCGAGAGTTGAAAAGTTCTACAGCGATAGAGCGATCGTTGATGCCTATGAGGCCCTATATCGCAACCTTGTCGAGCGGCGCGGCGCGGCAGGATAGCGCAGGCAATGCGCGTCTGCCTGATATCACCCGGTCATTTGTCGACAAACCCCCGCATTATGAAAGAAGCACGCGCGTTGAGGGCCGTCGGTCACGCGGTCCATGTGATTTGTGGCCGGTTCACGCCATGGGGTACGGCAAGCGATGCGCCGCTGATCACCGAAATGCCCACTACCACAGCAGTCCCATTCGGTCCTACGGAGGCGTCGCACGCGACCTATTTGCGCCAAAGCACGATTTGCCATGGTGCGCGCTCCCTGGTCAGATATGGCCTTATGAGACAAAATCTTGTTGAAGCTGCCCACAATCCAGTCGTTCGAGACCTCACAGCTGCTGCACAACGAGTGCAAGCTGACCTATATATCGCCCACTATGTCGCGGCACTGCCGGCAGCGGCGCGGGCTGCCAGGCGCCACGACGCCGCCTATGCGTTCGATGCAGAGGATTTCCATTTGGGTGATTTGCCAGATACGCCGGAACACTCATTCGAAAAGCACGTCGTTCGTGCGATCGAGGAACGCTACTTGTCTGGAGCTATCTACGTGACCGCGGCCTCCCCGCTGATTGCCGAGGCCTATGCCGAGGCCTACGGCATTCCGTTGCCGAGTGTAATCATGAATGTGTTCCCAAGGACTAACGCTCCATCAGTGCCGACCGCGCGCGGTTTAGCTCAATTCGGACCGAGCATTTACTGGTTCTCCCAGACCATCGGACCTGGTCGTGGTCTCGAAACTGTGCTCGAGGCGGTAGCACTTGCTCAAAGCAAGCCTCACTGTTATCTGCGTGGCCTGCCTTTGATTGGCTACGACGTGCATCTTCGCAACATAGCGGCGCAAGCGGGCATCGCGGAGCGGTTGCATTTCTTAGATCGGGCGCCGCCAGACGAGTTGGAACGTCTAGGCGCCAATTTCGATACTGGCTATGTCGGCGAGATGCCCGAAACAGTGAGTCGGCAACTCGCGCTGACGAATAAGCTTTTTAGCTATCTTCTTGGTGGTGTGCCGAGTTTCGTGACCGATATTCCTGCCCATCGGCTACTGGCGCCGGAACTGGGAGAAGCCGTAACGCTCTTCCCATGCGGTGATGCGGTCGCATTGGCCATTGCGATCGACAACCTTCTTGCCGATCAAAAACGCCTCGCCGCTGCCCGCGCTCACGCTTGGTATCTTGGGCAGACCCGCTTCAACTGGGATATGGAGCAGACACGCCTAATCGAATCCGTTGGCAAGGTTATGGCGTGCAGAAAACCCTTCTGAAACCCGCCAGGCCCCAGACGCTATATGCGCAAATCCACCACGCGATGCCAATCGATATCGGGTGCTAGGGTAGCGCTTTGTTGCGCTCGAAAAGAGGTTCACATTGAGAGCCGGGTTGTGGATTGCGGTGCGAATGTTGAGGTTCTTTGCCGGGTGCTTATCCAGATTTTTTTTGGTACTCCTGACCAGCGCACGGTCTCGCGCTTCAGGAAATCGCCGCACCGCGCAGCAATGGCTTTGCCATGCTTCAGTTGAGAGAATGTTCTGGCGGCCGACAGCTTCGGCAGCGGACTCAGTAATGGCAGAACAGTCGACTCTTCCAAACCATGAATCGAGGCGCTGTCTGATTGTTTCGCCGAACTTTCCTCCATCCACTCTCGCGGGTGTTCATCGGGCGCGGCATCTCGGAAAACATCTACGCGCGCACGGTTGGCTGCCAACCATCCTATGTGTGGACCCAAGGTATCACGTCGAACGGCTTGATCCAGATCTTGCGCGTCTCGTTCCGTCGGAAGTCGAAATAATTTGCGCCGGCGCCATCCCCGTGCGCTTTACGCGGCTTTTCGGCATTTCCGGCGATATCGGCCTGCGCGGTTATTGGCATCTCCGTGCCGCTTTAGCACGCGAAATGGCGCGTGTGGGTACGGAAGTGGTCCTGATCACTGGATCGCCCTTTTACCCGATGCTGATGGCAGGCTGGATCCGGCGGCGATGGAACGTGCCGGTTGTACTCGATTTCCAGGATCCGTGGGTGTCGTCTGCTGGTGCAGCCGCAACGCACTGGTCCAAGGCGCGAGTTGCGCATCGCCTCGCCGCAGTCGTCGAACCGCGCGTCGTGCGCAATGCCGACTTTATAACCTCTGTATCGGACCGCCAAAACGACGAAATGGCGGCTCGCTATCCCTGGCTCGACCGTGACCACATGGCGGGCATTCCGATCGGCGGCGATCCGGAGGATTTCAACGCGCTCCGAAATGCTGTGTCTGACGATCAATCTGAACCCAATCGGGTGACTTTCTCATACGTGGGGACGGCGTTGCCGCGCGCGGCGCCGCTGCTTCAAGTCCTGTTTCGTAGCCTCGGACAGCTACGCCACGAGAAACCAAGGCTTGCCGAGCGTCTCCGTTTGCGCTTCGTCGGAACGAGCAACCAGCCGAACGGCTCTTTGACATACCGCGTGCAGCCTTTGGCTGAAGCGGCTAGCCTCAGCGACCTTGTCAATGAGGAGCCTGCACGGGTGCCTTTCGCTGACGCGCTGCGAATTCTTGCGACGACCGATGCAATCCTGTTGATTGGCTCCGATGAGCCGCATTATACGGCCTCGAAAATCTATCCCGCATTGCAATCGGGGCGGCCGTTTCTGTCAATCTTCCACCGGATGAGCAGCGCGCACGCTATACTGAAGCGCGCTGGCGGCGGTATTGCGCTAGCCTTTGAAACAAAATTGGAGCTCGACGCGTTGGTTCCCGCTATTGTCCAGGGACTGGAGCGGATTGCGACGAACCCCAGTTCGCTCGGTCAAGTAGATCCCGAAGCTTATGCACCGTTTACGGCGCGAGCGGTGGCGGGGCAATTCGCAAGTATCTTCGAACGTGTGGCTAGCCCTTTTTATTCACGACGGCGGTGATATTGGGTTGGCGGATGTAGCGTAATTCGTTGATTGCATGCATGATTCTGTTGCTGAGACAGGGTCAATGCCGTGATCACGGAGCGCCACACCCGCCATGGACGAAGATAACCTTCTGCCGTTTTCGTTGCCATCGATTTGCCGTAGGAAGGTGAGCGTCGCCTTTGACGGCGGTCTTTTATCGTCGGATGGCGGCGTGATGCTATTGCGGGATGTCGAGCGGCGTCTCGGGCTCGCCGAGGTTTTGGCGCGATGCTTGAAGGATCGTCGCGATCCGGCCCGCATTGATCACGATCTCGTCGCGATGCTTCGGCTGCGGATGTTTTTGATCGCGGCGGGCTATGAAGATGCCGACGACTGCGACAGCTTGCGCGTGGACCCGGTTTTCAAGATGGCGGTAGGGCGGTTGCCTGAGAGCGGGAATGCGCTGTGCTCGCAACCAACCATGTCGCGGCTGGAGAACGCGCCATCGAAGATCGAGATCGCCCGGATGATGGCCGCCATGGTCGATCTGTTTTGCGCGAGTTGGGCGCGGCCGCCGGCCGCGATCACGCTCGACATCGACGACACGCTCGACCGGGTCCATGGGCACCAGCAGCTTTCGCTCTTCAACGCCCATTACGACGAGCGATGCTTCCTGCCGATCCACATTTACGAGGCCGGTTCCGGCAAGCCGGTTGCGGTCATCCTGCGCGAAGGTAGGACGCCGGGCGGGTCCGAAGTCCGTGCCATCATCGAACATGTCGTCCGCCACATTCGTCGCCATTGGCCCCAGACCCGCATCTGCTGGCGCGGCGACAGCCACTATGCCCGCCCCGAGGCAATGGAGTGGTGCGAGGAGAACGGTGTCGATTACGTCTTCGGGCTCGCCGGGAACAACGTGCTGCATGCCCAAATCCGCACTCTCGCCGACGATCTCTGCGTGCGCCGCGCCGAGGCCGAACAAGAGAAGCGCCGGACCTGGACCGAGTTCCGCTATGCCGCCAAAACCTGGACCAAAGAGCGCCGCGTCGTGGCTCGTCTCGAGGCCACCAGCCAGGGCTTCGATGCGCGCTACGTCGTCTCGACACTCAAAGGCTCGGCGGGGCATCTCTACGAAACGGTCTACTGCGCGCGCGGCCAGGCCGAGAACTTCATCAAGCTGCACAAGGCTCAGCTCGCCTCGGACCGGACCTCTTGCCGCAGCCCCCGCGCCAATCAGTTCCGGCTCATTCTCCATACCGCCGCCTACTGGCTGCTCCACACCCTGCGCGCCGCCGTACCTAAACGCTCGTGCTGGAAAACCGCCGAGTTCGCGACGTTGCGGCTTCGCTTGATCAAGATCGCGGCCCGCGTCGTCGAGGGGGCCGCGCGCATCCGCATCTGGTTGCCGACCGCCTGCCCCGACGCCGCAATCTTCCGATTGCTCGCCCGCCGCTTCGCCGCCGCGGGGCCTTAAACCCCGGGGCGCTGTCGCCCCACCAGCCCATCCCCGCAACCTTCAACCACGACACAATCAGCATCCCTACCCGCGTCGTAACCGACGCAACGGATCGCCGTGTCGCCCTCCAAAAAAATCGGCGGGCGCCGAAAATCCAGCTACCGTCGTGAATACGTCAGGCTAGACGCTGCGGATCACCCGTTAGAGACCCATGGATTTCCCATCCATGATCTTCCGTTTGGTATATTCAGACGTGCCTCTCGTTAACGCTTACGGTGCGGCGAACTGACTGGAAAGCAATAGAGACCTGGCCAGACGAGCAATGCTTTGACGTTCGTACCCAATCTCAACCCCAATCTCTCATCATGATTCCCGACATCATTGGCATAGGAGCTCCGAAATCTGGTACCACGAGCTTCTTTCGGGCCATGAGCGCAACTGGTCTTATTGATCCTTGCCGCATGAAAGATGCAGATATTCTGTCAAATCATGCCTTCACTGAGTTGGATAGAATTTATGAAACAGAGTTCAAAAACGATGGACGGCCAAAATTAGAAATTTCAGTACTTTATTTTACACGCGATTTGGCGGCTCAAAACTATTGCAAATTCGAAAACAAGCCAAAACTACTTTTCTTGGCCCGCGAACCATTAGCTCAGATTAAATCTCATTACTGGCATCTGAGACGTCAGAACTTCCATACATGGGCCTCGGAAACTCCAATGACCCTTTCTGAGTTTTTGGAGCGAGACCCGCACTTAATCCTTGACCCCAGCTTGTATGCCAAGAACTTGAAAAAATGGCCCTGGTCCGACACTGATCATTTTCTCTTTATGACTTTCGAAGAGATGACGAAGGAGCCTTCAAGGGCCTTGAATTGCTTTGCTAAATTTTGTGGTCTGGAGCTGAATTCAGATGCGGCGGCATCGTTTTGCCACGAGCTGAGTCAGAAGCACCGGTCCGGCGTCCGGCCGAAAACTCGATTTCACGAAATGGTATATCGAAATCTATACGTGCGCGCTATTTCAGGACCGTATCAGCAACTCAAGCGTCTGATTGGCGTACCGGCATCCGATCGAATTAAAGAAACAATTAGAATAAGACAAGTAGCCCAATCCATCTTTTTCTCAAATGCCGGACATAATAGACATTCTACAGATGATATTATTCCTCAGTGGGCAATCGATATAATTCAACGGGACAAAACTGAGTTATCAGATATGTTTCGCGGAAGTCTCTCTCATTGGAAGGGCGCTTAAGGCAGTTGTTGCGCCTTGCTGTCATTGCTTCCCATCCGGTGCAATATAGCGCGCCTCTCTTTCGTATGCTTTCGTCCAAAACGGACTTGAAGGTATTCTATGCATATCGCGCAACGCCAAGCGATCAGGCCCGAGCGGGATTTGGCATCGATTTTGAGTGGGATATCGACCTTCTTTCCGGCTATTCCAATGAGTTCTGCGAGAACGTCGCGCGGGCTCCTGGCCTTGATCATTTCGCGGGTGTCGACACGCCCGGAATTTCCGCGTGCCTAGATGCTGGAAAATTCGATGCGGTCCTTCTCATGGGTTGGCACCTGAGATGCTTCCATCAGGCACTTGGCGCCGCGAAGCGTTTACGCGTTCCGGTACTTGTACGGGGCAACTCCCATCTCGACACTCCGCGCGCAGCCTGGAAACGCACGACCAAGGCGATAATCTATCCGATCTTTTTGCGCCGCTTCGATGCTGCCCTGGTCGTGGGGGAGCGTAACCGAGCTTATTGGCGGCACTATTGGTACCCTGAAGCACGCATGTTCGATGCACCTCATTGCGTCGACAACGACTGGTTTGCTAGCTCCGCGACCACCGCGGCACGAGCCGCACAGCGCCAGAGGCTCGGTATCGCGCCGGAAACAAAACTTGCGCTATTCGCTGGCAAGCTTGTCGCTTTCAAGCGTCCAATGGACCTGGTCGATGGCGCGGCTCGGGTCCGCGCGTCTGGTAGCCCTGTTGAAATCATGGTGGCAGGGGCAGGTCCGCTAGAACCAGATCTGAGAGCGCGTGCGGCAGCGCTCGGAGTCCCGCTACATTGCCTGGGATTCTGCAACCAGACGCGGATGCCGGCCGTTTACGCCGCGTGCGATCTCCTCGTCCTGCCCTCAGACGGGCGCGAGACTTGGGGCATCGTCGTAAATGAAGCATTGGCCTGTGGTCGCCCTATCCTCATCTCCAGCGCGGTCGGTTGCGCACCCGAAATGATGGCAAATCTTGGTGACCGCGCAGTCTTTCCAATGGGCGACATTGGTGCGCTTTCGGCGTGCCTCCGCGAGGAGTTGGCGAATCCCACGGATGCGGCCCGCATTGTAACAACAGCCGCCGCTTTTTCGCTCGGGAGAACATGCGCGGGTATCGAAATCGCTGTGCGCACTCTTGTCGAACAGCAAGGCCCAAAAGGTAACTATCACAGGATGCGATGTTGGCCAGGTGCACCCGACTTGCCTGTACAATGAATACCAATTATGACCGACGCGGTTGATGCGTTGTGCGCCCGTCCAAATTTCATTGATTGATCCGAACACATACACATAACCATGGGAGACGAAGTTAGCTGGAGGGTTAGAGGTAGAACACAATCCGGAAAGATCTCTGGATAAGGCACAATGAGCACTCCCACAACTTCAGACCCAACTCAGCCGTCGTCGCGGCGAAATCACAATTTGGCCTGGCTTGCGCCATTGATCTTTCTGCCACTCGCATTGTCGGGGCCGAACACTATACTTGCACTCTATGCCTGTTTCGTACTTGGCCTCGGTACGACGCTTCTTTGGCGCCCCGGCGAACCGCCGATCCTACTGTTAATTTTCGTGTTCCAGTGGAGCCAGGCCGCCTTGGGTTTGTTCTATGGCAATCTCGTCAGCCTGCCGATCGATTCCGTCGCGGCGTTTTCGGGCAGGGATGAGTTGTCGGTCTTTCTCTTGTTGACCGGACTTCTCATCCTAGCTTTGGCGATTCGTCTTTCCATTGGCCCACCAATTCGTGACCTTTTACCGCGTGCAAGGTCTGTAGTCGCCGCGCGCCCACTCAGCTTTTGGCTCTCATTATTCGTTGCCGCTTGGCTATTTAGTGCTGCCTGCAGTTCAGTGGCCGGGATGGACAGTGGTTTGGAACAGCCGCTGCGAGGGCTCGCTAATGTAAAATGGGCGGCATTCGTACTCCTGACGTTGGCGACTTTTTCATGTCCGGGACGGCGCATAGCCATTTGGCTCGCCGTTGCTGGCTTCGAATTTGCCCTCTCTATCGGCGGATATTTCTCGAGCTTCAAGGATGTCCTTCTCTACGCACTGATCGGCCTTTTGGCAAGCCATGTGCGCCTCAATGTGCGGGCAGTCTTAGCCGCTGCAACCGTCATAATCGTGCTGCTTTCCTTTGGCGTAGTCTGGACCGCGATCAAACCCGATTACCGCGCTTTTGCGAATGGAGGGACCGAAGAGCAGGTTATTTCTGTCGCCTATACTGATCGGATCGCTGAACTTGTTAGCCTTATGTCGAAATTGGACGCACAGGATCTCTCCAACGCGGCAGATCAAATGTTGCAGCGTATCATGTACTTTCAGTTTTTCGGCGTTGTCCTGGAGCGCGTGCCTGACATAGTGCCGTATTCAAACGGCAGAATTTGGCGCGAGGCCGTGCTCCGTCCCATCACGCCGCGGCTTCTGTTTCCTGGCAAGAGCAATATCGATGACAGTGAACTCACCAATCGCTATACGGGCCTCGGGTTTGCTACGGCCTCGCGAGGCACCTCAATCAGCATGGGCTATATGACCGAGGCCTATATTGATTTTGGCCCGGTCTTTATGTTTGTTCCAATCGCAGTGCTTGGTTGTTTCCTCGGTTATTTCTATCGCTGGCTTCTCGTTCGGCCCGGACCGAGTGCGGTCCTCGGCATGGCGCTTGCGCCCTTCGCGCTCATGCCCGCGCTCTTTTTAGAAACCTCCGCGCTGAAAATGGTTCCCGCCCTCGGCCTGACCGCCATTGTATGTTGGGTGGTGTTGAAGTTAATAGGCCCATGGTTTCTGGAACTTGCTCATAGAAACAAACCTCGGCCGAACACCTCGGGGTTCCGCGGCATTGGGGTATGACGCTTGCGGGCGCTTCATGTAATCGCCGGGCTTGCCCCTAGTCATGGCGGTCCAACGTACTCTGTGCCCCGCCTTTGCAGGGCTATGCAGGAAATCGGCTGGGATACCCAGATCCTCACAGTGCGTGAAACCGGTACGCCGAATGATTCCTTCATCTCATCATATAAGCAGGATTTCGCGGCTATTCCGCTTTTCCGCACGCTACGCTTCTCTTCAGGCCTCACTCGCGCGACACGGGACAGGGCACAATATTTTGACATGGTCCATACTCATGGACTCTGGCTAATGCCTAACGTGAGCGCCGGACGGACTACAATAGCCGCAGCTCGGCCGTTGATCGTATCGCCCCGTGGTATGCTTGGCCCCGAGGCGTTAGCGTTTTCCGCCCGAAAGAAGCGCTTTATGTGGCGCTGGCTACAAGGTCCTGCGTATGCCAATGCCGCGGTCTGGCACGCGACCAGTGTCGCCGAGGCCACCGACATTCGGGCATTCGGCATATTTTCCCCGATCGCGATCGTACCAAACGGAATCGACCTGCCGCAGGGCGATGCAAGATCGCCGCGGAAAGGTCGACCGAAAACGCTACTTTATTTGGGGCGTCTGCACCCTAAGAAGGGGCTGACCGAGTTGCTTTCGGCTTGGGTTCGCCTTGCGAGTGAACGGCCTGACTGGATACTACGTATTGTTGGGCCCGACGAGGACGAGCATCGCACCGAACTCGAAAAAATGGCGGCGCAGATGAAAGCACGGCGTATCGTCTTCGGTGGTCCGGTCTACGGTGCAGAGAAAGCGAACATTCTGCGAGAATCCGATCTCTTTGTTCTCCCGACACGTAACGAGAATTTTGGCCTTGCAGTTGCAGAGGCCCTGGCCGCGGGCGTTCCAGCCATTGTGAGCCGCGGTGCCCCCTGGTCCGGACTTGAAACGGAGCGTTGTGGTTGGTGGGTCGATCGCGGTGTTGAACCGCTTCTTGTCGCCCTGCGCGTAGCGACAGCCATCCCTGACGCAGAACTCCGCTCGATGGGACGACGGGGCCACTCTTGGATGGCGCGCGATTTTGGCTGGGACCGGATCGCGCGTGACATGCAATCCGTGTACAATTGGGTGCTTGGGAGGACTGAATGTCCGTCCACTGTCTATCGCGATTGACTGGTTCGTGACCAAGGAGCAACCGTACACCTCTGCATCCCAGCTGAACATTGGGGCCAACCGAGCTGCTCCCAAATGGTCACGCAAGGAATTGCTTGGCCGTGCACTCTGGGAGCTTCTTTCTAAGCCGCTCTTTGCATGGACGCCGCGGCCGTTCTGGGCTTGGCGGCGTGCCGTGCTCCGCCTTTTCGGCGCGCGTATAGGACGGGATGTCCGGCTCCACCCCAGCGTCCGTATTGCCGTGCCGTGGAACCTCGACATTGCAGACATGGCTTCGATCGGCGAATGCGCAATCCTCTATGCACTGGGGCAAATCCGCATCGAGTCTCGTGCGACAGTGTCACAGTATGCTCACCTTTGCGCCGGAACCCACGATTACTCCCGACCCGATTTCCAGTTGCTTAAGCTTCCTATTACAGTTGGAACGGGGGCGTGGATCTGTGCAGATGCCTTCGTCGGGCCTGGCGTCACCGTTGGCGACCTCGCCATTGTAGGCGCCCGCGCGGTCGCCGTGCGCGATGTGCCCGCGCGCGCCATCGTTGTGGGCAATCCAGCGCGGCTGACTGGCACACGCCACATCGCGTGAAATGCGCGTCTCTGTCCTGATCCTGACTCTCAATGAGGAACGAAATCTGCCGGCTTGTTTGGCGGCGCTGGGTGCTACCGACGATGTGCATGTCATCGACTCGGGAAGCACAGACCGAACGGTGTCCATCGCTCAGCAAGCAGGTGCGCAGATTCTGCGTCGCACTTTCGACGACTTCGCGTCGCAGCGCAATTTCGGTCTCGACAATTGCATCTTCCGGCACGAATGGGTGCTACATCTCGATGCCGACGAAATCTTAACCGAGGAATTACGGCGCGAGATAGAGGCTTTGTCAGAGAGCGGGACTATCAACGCTTACCGGATCGCCGGCAAAACAATGTTTTTTGGACGATGGCTGCGGCGTTCGGGCATGTACCCCGTTTATCAGGTGCGCCTGGGACGTCGAGATCGACTTCGGTTTCGTCAGTTCGGTCATGGCCAGCGTGAGACCCTGCCCCCCGAACAGATCGGAATCCTTCGCGAAGCTTACCTCCACTACTCCTTCTCCGCCGGTCTTCCAGCCTGGTTTGTGAAGCATGCGCACTACGCTGCCGAAGAGGCAGAGTTCCATCTTCGTCTGCGCCAAGGGCAATCCCCAGAAACCGAGAGCGTGCTGACGTATCCGTTCGCGAAAGCACTATCCAATCGCTTACCCCTCGTCTTGCGCCCTGTTTTTCGTCTCATCTATGTCTTAATTTTGCGACGTGGCGTTCTAGATGGTTGGCGGGGCCTTCTCTACGCCGTGATGCTGTCGATCTACGACTTGATGATTGCTGTGCTAACGTATGAGCGTTTGCTGATAAAGCGAGGTCTCTCAAACCACCCCGATCAACCGGATTCGTCAGGGCGGGGAACGATAGAGCGCGGCTTGTCCGCTACTGCTACTGGAATCGAACATGCGCCCCAGT
The DNA here is from genome assembly GCA_963851285.1 of uncultured Alphaproteobacteria bacterium. Taxonomy (GTDB): domain Bacteria; phylum Pseudomonadota; class Alphaproteobacteria; order ATCC43930; family CGMCC-115725; genus JAATGI01. The sequence goes on along the minus strand of CAWKOL010000019.1, from coordinate 6,491 downwards.
CCGAGATTCGCCAAGGCAGTGTCGATGATAATTCAGAAAGCGAGATCTCCGCGAGGATCTAGACCCAATGTTCGCTGAGTGATCGGCGGCCCGTCCTCGGCATGCACAATGTCGAGGGTTGTGCCGGATGGCCGGTACGGAGCCTCATGCATGGAGGACGGGCCTGATGAACGATATCACATACGTCGGATTGGACGTGCACAAGGCGACGGTTTGCGTGGCGATTGCCGAGGGCGGCCGAGGTGGCGAGGTACGGCAGGTCGGAGTGTTCGAGAACCGTCCGGAGATCCTGAGTAGGATGGTGGCTCGGCTCGGCAAGAGTGTAAGCGGTCAGGCGGTCCCGTGTAGCGGTTGTCGGCAAGTTCGATGATCTTGGTCCTCTCGGGGTGAGTTCGGGAGGGATGATTTGCAGTCTGCACCTAAGTCCAACACCAAGAGCTTTGCGTTGATCGAGGCGGAAGTTTCGCGTCTTGAGGCCAGTCCCGAAACGCCGCGGCGGCGCTGGTCGACGGCGGCGAAGGAGCGGATCGTGGCAGCGGCCGCGGAGCCTGGGGCGAATGTGTCGGCGATTGCGCGAAGCAATGGATTGTCGCCGCAACAGGTTTTTGCCTGGCGCCGGAAGGCTGCGGTCGGCTCAAGTCGGATGAACACGGGCTCGGCGGTCCCGTCTTTTGCCATGGTTGCGATCGATACCGAGGCTGGCGGTGTTGTGGAGCTTGTTGTCGCCGGGGTGACGATCCGCCTTGGTCCGACAGTGCCGGCGGCGCGGGTGAAAGAACTTTTGCGGGCGGTCCGGTCGGCATGATTCCGACCGGCGCTTCGGTATTTGTCGCGACCCAGCCGGTGGACTTCCGCAAGGGAGCGTCGGGTTTGATGGCCTTGGTCCAGGGCAGCGGCGCCGATCCGTTCTCGGGTGCGCTTTATGTGTTTCGCTCGAAGCGCGCCGACCGAGTGAAGATGGTGTGGTGGGACGGCGGCGGCGTGTGTCTGTTCGCCAAGACGCTCGACGAGCACGGCTTCCATTGGCCTCGGATCGAGAACAGTGTGATCCGGCTGTCGATGGCGCAGCTCATGGCGTTGGTCGAGGGCATGGATTGGACGCGGGTGAAAGCGCTCCCGGCCCACCACCCGATGTCGGTCGGATAATCCTGCGGCGAGATGACTCAGGGCCGGCTTCGCGGCGGCGCGGACTAGCGAATCGTGCTTCAATCGCGCCATGATCGATGCCGTGGCCGAACTGCCAAACGACGTCGAGACGCTGAAGGTAATGCTTCTCGCGGCTCGCGCGGAAACAGCGGCCTTGACGGCCGAAGCGGCGACGTTGCGGGCCGCCAAAGCCGCGGCGGAGACTCGGATCGAGCGCTTGCATGCCCTGCTCAAGACGCTGGAGCGGGCGCGGTATGGACGGCGATCGGAGATGCTCGATCCCGATCAGCACGAGTTCACGTTCGAAGAGATCCAGACCGGCCTGGGCGCGATCGAGGCGACACTCGACGCGGTCGCTAAGACGCCGCAGCCGCGCGCGCTCCGACCACGCAAGAAACTGCCGGCGCATCTCGAGCGGATCGAAGTGGTCGTCGAGCCCGAGGCGACCTGCGGCGCCTGCGGCTCCGCCGAACGGGTCAAGATCGGCGAGGATGTTTCCGAACGCCTCGACGTCATCCCGGCGCGGTTCCGGGTGATCGTGACGCGCCGGCCGCGCTATGCTTGCGCCGCCTGCCGCGAGGGTGTGACGCAAGCGCCGGCGCCGGCCCATCTGATCGAAGCCGGGATACCAACCGAGGCGCTGCTCGCTCACATCGCTGTCGCCAAATACGCCGACGGATTGCCGCTTTATCGGCAGGAAGCCATTTTTGCCCGTGACCAGATCGAACTCGGCCGCAATCTGATGGCCGGCTGGATGGGCCGGATCGGCTTTCATCTGGAGCCGCTGGCCGATCGTGTCTTGCATCACATTCGCGCCGGCGAGCGCATCTTCGCCGACGAGACGACGCTGCCGACGTTGGAACCCGGCGCCGGCAAGGCGAAGATCGCCTGGCTGTGGGCCTATGCGCGCGACGACCGGCCATTCGGCGGTGCCGGTCCACCGATGGTGGCTTACCGGTTCGAGGACAGTCGCGGCGGCGATTGTCCGGCCCAACACCTCACTGGGTTCTCGGGGCTGCTGCAAAGCGATGGTTACGCGGCCTACAAGCGCCTCGCCGATCCACGTCGCGCCGGCGGTCCCATGACCTTGTCGGCCTGCTGGGCGCATCTCAGGCGGTATTTCTATGAGCTCCATATTGCCGGCTTGTCGGATACCGCCACCTGGACGGTCGAACGCATGGCTGGGTTATGGCGCGTCGAGCAGGAGATTCGCGGCAGCCCGCCCGAGATTCGCCAGGCGGCGCGGCACATGACATCCGCCGCGATCGTGGCTGAACTGTTCGAGCGGTGGGAGGCTGAGCTCAAGCGCATCCCCCGCAAATCCAAGTTAGCCGACGCAATCCGATATGGTTTGAGGCGTCGCGCCGATTTCGAGCGCTTCCTCCATGACGGTCGTCTCGATATCGACAACAACACCGTCGAGCGAACCATCCGCCCGCAAACCATCACCCGCAAAAAATTCTCTCTTCGCCGGATCGGATGGCGGCGGACGGACGTGGGCGACCCTGGCCACCCTGCTCACCACCGCCAAGCTCAACAACGTCGATCCCCAAGCCTGGCTCAACCTAACCCTCGAGCGCATCGCCAACGGCTGGCCCAATCGCGAACTCGGCGCTCTCCTCCCCTGGAACCATCAAACCACCTGAACGGCCTCGGCTGATCGCTTACGCAAGAGTGGTCGTCACCTCAGCTTCTGCTACGAAGCGGGGCCTTGCGGGTATGGGCTTCATCGTATGTTGACCGGTTGTGGGCACAGCTGCGTCGTGGTGGCGCCTTCGCTGATCCCGATGAAGGCCGGAGACCGCGTCAAGACTGATCGCCGCGACGCGATGATGTTGGCCAAGCTTCACCGTGCCGGCGAGTTGACGCCGATTTGGATACCCGACGCGGCCCATGAAGCGATGCGCGACTTGGTGCGAGCGCGGGCGACGGCAGTCCGGGTGCTGTCCAAGGCGCGACAGCACCTGCAAGGCTATCTTCTGCATGGCATCACCTGCTCGATGAGCCGGTCTGGCAATTGCTGGGACAATGCGGCGATGGAGGTCTTCTTCTCCTCGCTGAAGACCGAGCGCCCGGCCCGCAAAACCTATCGGACGCTGGACAATGCCAAGACAGATGTGTTCGATTATATCGAGCGCCTTACAATCCGAAGCGCCGGCACTCAACAATCCGGTATATGAGCCCAATGGACTTTGAGATGAAAGCAGGATTAGCTTAAGCGAGTGTGACGTGAGCCCCTTATCTCATCCGGAGATGAGGAGAGTCTGTTCGTCATTTGAGCCTGTCTGGCTCGGTGGCGCAACGGGACGGGGCGCGTAGGCCCCGATCGAGCGCAGCGTCCCGTCCCGTTGCATCGCGGGGGCGCTGTTCTTGGCAAAGGTGGCGGGCGGTAGATTGCCGATCGCGCTGTGCGGCCTGACGGTGTTGTAGTCGTCCCTCCAATCGGCCAAGACTTCGCGGGCATGATCGAGCGAGACGAACAGGGTCTCGTTCAGCAGTTCGTCGCGCAGGCGGCCGTTGAAGCTTTCGACGAAGGCGTTCTGGGCAGGCTTTCCCGGCGCGATGTAGTGCCATTCGATCGCGGTCTCCTGGGACCAGCGCAGGATCGCCATGCTGGTGAGCTCGGTGCCGTTGTCGGACACACACAGGCTGGGGCGCCCGCGTTCGGCAATGACGGTGTCGAGTTCGCGCGCCACTCGCATGCCTGAGAGCGACGTGTCGGCCACCAGGCACAGGCATTCGCGGGTGAAATCGTCGACCACCGCCAGGATACGGAAGCGCCGGCTGTCGGTGAACGTGTCGCTGACGAAGTCCAAGGACCAGCGCTGGTTCGGCCCTTGCGGCAGCGTCATCGGCGCCCTGGTGCCGAGCGCCCGCTTGCGTCCGCCGCGCCGGCGCACCTGGAGCCGTTCCGCGGCATAGAGCCGTCGCAGCTTCTTGTGGTTCATGTGCAAGCCCTCGCGATCGAGCAGGAGATGTAACCGCCGATAGCCGAAGCGCCGGCGGATCGCGGCGAGTTCCCGCAGCCGGCCACGGACAACGCCGTCATCCGGTTTGCGCGATCGGTACCGGATCGAGGTGCGATCGGCGCCAATCACTTGGCACGCCCGCCGCTGGCTCGCCTCATAGGTTTGGCAGAGGTGAGCCACGGCTTCTCGTCTGGCGACGGGCGTCACCATTTTTTTGACGCGATGTCTTTCAACATGACGTTGTCCAGCATCGCCTCCGCCAGTAGCTGCTTCAGCTTAGCGTTCTCATCGGTCAGCAGCTTCAGCCGCCGGGCCTCGGAAACTTCCAACCCGCCGTACTTCGACTTCCATTTGTAAAACGTGGCGCTGCTGACCCCGTGCTTGCGGCATACATCCGCTGTCGACGACCCAGCCTCCTGCTCCCGCAGGATCCCGATGATCTGTTCTTCGTTGAACCGCGATGACCTCATCGTCCGTCTCCTTCACTGCGACGGACTCTACTCATTCCTGGAGGAGATTCAGGGGCTCACGTCAGAATGTGTACGATAACAAAGAACCGCTGTTCTATTATGCTATAGTGCTGGAAAGATGGTTCGGTAGTATAGGGGAATTTTCGTTTGAAGCAATCATTTTGGCCCTCGCGACGCTTAGCGTTTACACAATCGTTTCATCTTTTTCGTTTCGAACGACCGCAATTCTTGTCAGTCTTTTTGCCACCCCAATTATTCTAACTGGCTTCTTCTATTTTCCTGGCTACTCCGAATTGCCCGGCGAGGTTCTCTCTCTAGCAGCCCTCGCGATGGCAACGAAAGGCAAGAATGGATGGAGTGGGGCAATCATTGGGGCACTCGTTTTTACAAAAATAGTCATGGCACCGATTGCGCTATGTTCGGTGCTAATATTTCTTTGGAAATCCAAGGGGACGGGTAAGGAGAAACTGCTTGCGCTTGGTATGGCAATTGCGCTTTCCGCTGGTCTTGCTGCCCTGCTCGCACGTGGTGAGCTGAATGGCTTCCTCAGAACCCTGTATCTAAACTTGAACTACTCTCAAGGATATCTGGTCAGTGGAGATAACTTTGCGCAAAAGATGGTTTCCCATCTAAGTCGCCTCGCAGACTGGAGGTCAATTACAGTTTTGGGAGCAACGTGCGGGTGCTTAGTTGCAGCGTGGTTCAGGTCCGACCAGAAATGCATGCCCCTTACCTTTGCAGCAACTGCATCATTCTGTGGTTCACTCACAGTTTTAGCGATGACCGCATTGTGGAGTCAACACAACCAAATTCTCTATGTTCCGGCAGTTTTGTCGCTTGCCGCTTTAGCTGTGACAAACATTCAGGTTCGGGCGACTATTGGTCTGGCTGCAACGCTGCTTTTCGCATGGGGACTTGGCGGTTTACGGAATCCAAATTCGTATGTTGGAGCAATTTATCAGTTTCCCCTCAATTGGACGCTACTTAATCGGGTGCCATTAGAAACTGCAGCGATGCTGGCTAACTCGCAACCCTCGGCATATGCGCGGCTTGGACAGAACGATGACGGAGGTCACGCGATAGGATTGGGTAGGTGGAAGCTCGCTTGCCCAAAATTCCATCAGTATGCATTTGACCCTACGGCGAGCTTTGATCAAGTCTTAAGTTGCTTAAACTCTGTTGATACGGTCTTGGTTTCGGAGTCGTTTATTCCAGAACAGGGACAGCATCGCTGGAACAATTTCGTACGACGCGCTGAAGCAATTTTGCGTTCGCAATTTGTTTGTAAACAGGTGGGACCGCTAAGAGTGTGTCATCGCCGGTAGAGAGATGACAGAGGTGGGCCCGGTTGGTGAGACAGTTTGGCGGCTTGGCTAAGGTGGATCGGGTTTGTGGTTATGCGCCGCTGGGTCGGCCCTCAATTCCGCCCGAGAAACTTCTGCGGGCCTTCCTGTTGCAGGCGTTTTACACAATTCCGTTCGGTACGCCAACTGATGGAACGGCTGGAGTTCGACCTGCTGTTCCACTGGTTTGTCGGCTTGCGCATAGATGATGTGGTCTGGCATCACTCGGTGTTCTCCAAGAACCGGGGTAACCCTGCGCCGTAAGCCGCCTTCTCAAATTGCGACGTTTGGACGAACCTGAGGCGGTATTTGAGGTTGAGGGAATGAGAAGTGTCCACGAATGCAGATATGGACACAAAAAGGACTGGTCAATTGCCTCGACGAGCTGCTTCCCTGGAACTGGGCCAAGGCTCACCAAGCCCAAAGGGCCGCGTAACACCGCTTACGACAAACTGAACAAATTTATTGTTTAAGCCGCTGGGATTGTCAGAGCTGGGCCGCTAGCAGCATCCTATGCGAACCATCGATGTTAATGGCGGGAGCCCGAGTTGCAGGACGCAGGC
>CAWKOL010000018.1:0-10592 GCA_963851285.1 uncultured Alphaproteobacteria bacterium | reverse complement strand
CGGCCTCCGTGCGCAATGCTGCGCATACTACAACCGCGAGCCGTCGAGTAGGCAACGTTGAGCGTCATCTGCGTCGTTTGACGCATCCGGCAGCGACTTCCGCTTTTCCCTGAACGCCGACATTTTCTTGCGCTGCGATATTTGACGAAACGGGCCAGGAACAGACATCCAGAAAAAGCGTCCCGTTAAGTGGTTTTTGCATCGGCAGTCGCCCAAACCCGCCGTGCAATCGACCTCCGCTTCTTTGGAGAACACGCGATGTGCAATGGTCTAACTATCTGAAAGCTGAGCGCTAGAAGCGATGACGGCCTGTTCGCTTCGCGAGTGGCGATTTGCTACCGTGTTACAGTCATGCCCATCAAAGTGTGGCGGCGCTCGGCTCGACAGAATATGTCCAGGTTCAATCGCGCCAGATGCGACCGTTCAAGAAAGTGTCGAGATGAGTAATTCCAAACCTTCGATAATTGAGACGCGACGTGACCAGATCTTCCCACATCTGGATGCGACGGATGTCGCGCGCGCCCGACCCTTCGGCGAAATACGCCGCTTCACGGCTGGCGAGGCGCTGGCGGCGATCGGCAAAGTCGGCCTAGGCCTCGCCGTCATTCTCAGCGGCCAAGTTGATGTTTACCGCCGCGACGCGCACGGCAGACGCCAGCACCTCTACACATTCGGTCCGGGCGCGTTTGTTGGCGAGCTGGCGCAGCTGGCTGGCCAGCCCTCGTTCGGCGACGGCATAGTTACCGAGCCCGTCGAGGCGCTGATTTTTTCGCCGGATCGGATGCGGGCTTTGTTGATCGCCGAAGCCGAGCTTGGCGAACGGCTGATGCGCGCGCTGATCTTGCGCCGTACGCAAATGCTCCAATCCGGCGTCGGCGGACCGGTGATCATCGGTCGCTCCGAAAATGGCGACGTGCTGCGGATCGAGGGCTTTCTCGCGCGCAACGCGACGCCCCGCATGATGCTCGATCCCGACACCGATCCCGAAGCGCGCGCGCTGATCGATCGCTTCCACGTCGATCCCGGACAGTTGCCGCTCGTCGTATGCCCGGGCGGACAGATCTTGCGCAATCCGAGCGAGACGGATCTAGCGCGTTGCATAGGATTGGTCGGCCCGATTGATCCGCACCGTCTCTATGATGTCGCCATCGTCGGCGCGGGGCCGGCGGGCCTCGCCACTTCCGTCTATGCGGCGTCCGAGGGACTTTCTGTTCTGACGCTCGACACCCGCTCGTTCGGCGGCCAGGCCGGCGCTTCGGCGCGCATCGAGAATTATCTTGGGTTTCCTACCGGCATCAGCGGAATGGCGTTGATGGCGCGCGCTTATAACCAGGCACATAAGTTCGGGGTGGAGACTGCAATCCCCAACGAGGTGATCGGCTTCGACGCATCTGACGATTACGCCGCGCCCTTTGTTTTGAAACTTGCCAGCGGCGAACGCGTCAGCACGCGATCCGTCGTGATCGCAAGCGGCGTGAACTATCGGCGGCTCGCGGTGGAGAATCTCGCCGCCTACGAAGGCGCCAGCGTCCATTATTGGGCCTCGCAGATCGAGGCCCGCTTATGCGCCGGCCAAGAGGTCGTAGTTGTGGGGGCAGGCAACTCCGCGGGTCAGGGCATCGTTTTTCTTGCATCGCATGCGGCCAAAGTCTGGGTGTTGGCGCGTGGCGGCGACCTCGACTCGACCATGTCGCGCTATCTCGTCGACCGGATCACCGGGCTGGCCAACGTGGAAGTGCTCACGCGTACTCAAGTCAGCGCGCTGGAAGGCGCCGACGGCGTGCTATCGGCGGTGCACTGGCATCGCGCCGCGACCGGGGAAACGGTTAGACGTCCCATTCGCCACCTGTTCCTTTTTATCGGCGCCGACCCGAATACCGGCTGGTTGGCCGGATCAGGTGTGACACTCGACTCAAAGGGCTTCGTGCTGACCGGAGCGGAAGTCGGGGACAACATGCGCTCTCTGGAAACGAGCCGTCGCGGAGTTTATGCCATTGGCGACATCCGCTCGGGGTCGATCAAGCGCGTCGCCGCGGCGGTAGGCGAAGGCGCCCAGGTGGTCGCGGCCCTGCACACTTATCTGTCGCCGCCGCATGCTGCTCAGACAACGCCAGCCGCCCCAGAAGCCGCTTCTACGAAGCGGCTTCTGCCGTAACTGCTGCTCCCCGAAATTGCGAAGCTACTGCGACGGGCCTTTTCGCAGCAGCCCGAGGCGCCGACACTCGCAGCGATACTGGCTGGCGACCTCAAGTCAAAACTCACAAAAGCTAATCGATCAGGCGCGAGCTGATTGGCGATGTTGGTGCGTATCCGGCGCCTTCGGCCGCCCTTCCCAGTAAGGCGGGGTGCCGAAGGCCGCGCGCAGATGCTGCGCCAAAGCTCGCAGCTTGGCCGACGCGTGCCGCCCTTCGGGATGGGCGATGAAGATGCACTCTTCCTCGGCATGAATGCCGATTTCGATCACGCGCAACTTTCCTGCTCGGATCGCTGGCCCCGCCACGAACATCGGCAAGTGGGCGATGCCAAGCCCCGCGATTGCGGCGTCGTGGATCATATCGCCGTTATTCATGGTGAGCCGCGCGCGGGCACGTACCATCATGGTCCGCCCGCCGCTCACGAAGCGCCAATCGGCAACGCCCCGATTTGTATAGAAGATACCGTCGTGGTTCTCCAATTCCGCTCTCGTCCGCGGCTTTCCTCTGCGAACCAGGTAGTCCGGCGATGCCACGAGGACACGTTGGCTTGGTGCCAGCCGCCAGACCACCAAGCGTGACTCCTCGATGGCGCCATGCCGCACGACCGCGTCATAGCCATCCGCGGCGGCGTCCACGCGGCGGTCGTCGAGATCGAGCGTCAGACTGATCTCAGGATGTTTGGCCAGGAATGGATAAAGAGCCGGGCCGAGATGCATGCGGCCGAACGTTACCGGAGCGGAGATACGCAACGGGCCTGCGAGCTTGCCGCGCCGCTCGGCAAGGTCCGCCGTTGCGTCTTCGATCTCGCGGATGATCCGCGAGGCCCTCTGGTGAAACGCCATCCCGTCTTCGGTGAGGGAGAGTTTGCGGGTTGTGCGCTGAACGAGCTTGGTCCCCAGGCCACGTTCGAGTTCAGCGAGCCGCTCACTGACCACTGATTTCGACAGGCGCAGTTTTCGCGCGGCCGCGGTGATTGATCCCGCTTCCACCGCGGCGACGAAAGCCTCTATTCCGTCGACTTTCATTGTTCGGCATTTCCGAATTCGAAGTCCAGGATAGGAAGTCTAATCCGAACGCCGTCGCAATGCTATGTTGGTTCAACGGCACATTGCACAGACGTTTGCTCTTCGATCGGAGATCGCCATGCCAAGTCCATATCCAACCATCGCGCTGGCGCTGTTCTTCCTCTGTTGCGTGGCGGATTATGTGTCCGCCGGCGAAAGTCAGATGCGTTTGACGCCTGAGGAGATTGCCGCGCTGCCCGCGATCACGGCCGGCACCGGCACGTCCGGCGTAACCAGCATTCGCACAACGGTGCTGTCCGGCGATCCCAACAAGGCTGGCCTTTATACCATCAGGCTCGTGATCGCTCCGCACACATTGATCAAACCGCATCATCATCGCGACGACCGCGTCGCAACGGTAGTGTCGGGCCTTTGGTACATCGGCTACGGCGCCAAACGCGACGCCGGCGCGCTAAAGGCGTTGCCTCCCGGGAGCTTCTACACCGAGCCAGCCGGAGCAACCCATTTCGCCGGCACGGAAGACCAGCCTGCCGTCGTGGACATCACCGGCATTGGTCCGAGCGACACGATCTATGTCGATGCGGCCGACAGTTCTGCGGGTCGGGCCCCCAGGCACTGATCATGCTCTGGCGATGACCAACTCGAACTCAAAGGAGCTACATATGAAAAGCTTTCCGGCCGTCCCGATCAAAGCATTCTTGGGTGCGCTCGGAGCGCTAGCTCTGGCACTTTCCATGGCTTCCGCCGAAGTCTTGCCCTTTCCACGGAATTTTCGCGTTCAGGATATCCAGGTAGAGGGCGCGACGATCCACGTCAGGGTTGGCGGCAAAGGCCCGGCGGTCGTGATGCTCCACGGGTTTGGCGATACCGGCGACATGTGGGCCCCTGTGGCGGCTGTGCTTGTAAGCGATCACACGGTGATCGTTCCGGATTTGCGCGGCATGGGTCTGTCGTCTCACCCGGAGAGCGGATACGACAAGAAAACGCAAGCGCGCGATATCGCGCAAGTGATGGACAAGCTGAACATCGACAAGGCCGCTTTCGTCACTCACGATATCGGCAACATGGTCGGCTATGCCTTTGCCGCACAATTTCCGTCGCGCGTCACGCGATGGGTCGCTATCGACGCGCCGTTGCCAGGGATCGGGCCTTGGGACGAAATCCTCCGCAATCCGCTGTTGTGGCATTTCAATTTCCGCGGGCCCGACGCCGAGCGGCTCGTCGAAGGCCGCGAACGAATTTATCTCGACCGGTTCTGGAACGAGCTTATCCGCCAATCCTGCGGCAATCGACGAGGCGACGCGGCGCATTACGCCGAGCTTTATGCGCGCCCCGGCGCCATGCATTCGGCGTTCAACCAATTCGCCGCCTTCACCAAGGATGCCGCGCGACAACAAGGCGCTTGCTGCAAAGGGCAAGTTGGGCATGCCGATCCTTGCGCTTGGCGCGGAGCATTCATTCGGCACGCAAATGGCCGATGACGTGCAGATTCGTGGCGACCGATGTGACAGGCGGCGTCATCAAGGATTCCGGCCATTGGGTCATGGAGGAGCAGCCGCAACAGACGATTGACGCGATCGTCAATTTCATCGACAAGAATTGACAGGCCGACCGATCGGCGTCCTAAACTTCGCGAACTGTGAGGGGAGGTGGCCATGTCTTTGCTTACAATCCACGTTGCGCTGAGCTTGATCGGAATAGTGTCCGGCCTCGTCGTCTTTTATGGATTGTTGACGGGACGGAATTCGGCGGCTGGACCGCGCTGTTTCTCGCCACCACGATCTTGACCAGTGTCACCGGCTTCCCGCTGCCGCCCTTTGGCTTCGATCCGCCACGCGCGGTGGGTGTGCTTTCGCTGATCCTGCTGGCCGTAGCGGTCGCGGCGCTTTATGCATTCAAACTTCGGGGAGCGTGGCGCTGGATCTATGTCATCACCGCAATCGCGGCACTCTACCTTAATTGCTTCGTCGGTATCATTCAGGCGTTTTTGAAGGTACCGTCATTGCATGCGCTCGCGCCGACGCAATCACGAGCCGCCGTTTTTGGTCACGCAGCTTGTCGTGCTGGTGATTTTCTTTGTGCTTGGCGTTCTCGCGTTGATGAAGTTTCATCCTGCGCGCAAATCGGGATGATCTGACAGTGATCCGGCGACCTTCGCCCCACTTGCAACGATAAGCCGGTATGCAGAGCCCGCCCTCGCAGTATGAAGGTCGTCATCTACGCGAGGTCGGCTATGGGTCCATTTTCGACCCGGTCGAGACGAGCGGCAGGTCCTGCCATGTCGGCTGTGCACCCAAAAGCGGAAGTAAAATTAGTGCATTAGCGCCTGTACTTCTTCCCCCAGTGCCGCGGCATTGCGGCTTACCGCGCCTGGCTGCCACTGGAGAAGATCAGGCCGCCCACCATTCCGCAGGGAAAGTGGGAAGAGACGTATGCGTGGCTGGCCGACAATATGCCGCCCTATCCTCCCCTCCCGCGACGAATATTGAGCGCCGCGACGAGCTATCTCATCGTCATCGTAGCTATTGGCGTTCTGCTACAAATATTCAGCCCGCTTCCTGTTCACTTGGCTGGGCAGGCTGATCGGGATTGGGAGCGCCTGATTTCAGAGCTCCAACAAAGGTCGCGGATTTGAACTCGCGACCATCGCGAACTTAAAAATATGCGTCTCGGCTTCGTCGTTGCTATTCCTGCCGCGTCCAGCAGCCGCAGTCGTAATCGGCTTTGGCGCTGGCGAGTGGCACTACGCTTGGGCTTTCGCGCCCACCTCGCTCGCCTGCCATGGCCTAACAAAGCTTTGCTCGGCGAGATGGTTGGACAGGCCCAAGCTCCTGAAGGCCGGCGAGCGCCGCCATTGCTTTGAGCTAGAGCCCTTCTCAAGGCAGGCCTCTTCAGAACGGACCGACCGCGCTCCCGTGTCCGAGCGGAATGGACCATTAACCGCCCGCGGCGATCGGATTGGCCCGAAAGCAGCGACATCTCTATATTATTACAGGCGTACTGAGCCCGGCTTCGACGGATTGGCCGGCACCAACCTGCGCTTCTCCGAGCAAGGTGATCCGTAAACGCGGCAGGTAGCCCAAGTGGCATCTGCAACAAAGCGGAGATACTCCCATGGCGCCGGCGCGTGCGTTTTGGAAAGGCCACCTCAAGCTCTCGCTCGTCTCGTGTCCGATCGCCCTCTACAACGGGACATCAGCGATCTCACCAACAAACCATCGCCGCTCGGCGTTCACCCCCTGCCCCACAGAGCGCCGCACAAGCCGATGATCCCCTCGCGCGCGCGAGAGGGCAGCGAGCATGAGTAACGCTGACCCTCGCCGCACGATTCGCGGCCCGGCAAAGCCGACACCACCCGGTAGCTCGGCGCCAGCAGCGGCGATGCACCATCAACGCCATGCAGCGCAGCCGCGGGTCGGTCGCTCAATATCACTAAAAAGAGATTCGTCGCGCGCCCGCGGCCCCCGCGCCAAGGGATAACGAACGCGATCGCGCCAGCCGGAAATGTCGGAGGGAGAGGACGCCGCAGAGTATGCGGCGAAAGTTGTTTGAACCGATTGCCGTCGCGTGCAACCCCCTAGCTCGCGCCGGCCTGCATCAGCGCCACGGCCCTCGCGCGCGCGCGCGCGGGGTGAGAGATTAGGTGAACGGGAGTGGAGCTCTGGCGGTGAGGGCGACGAACGCGGCGCCGAGCTACCGGGTCGTGTCCGCTTGGCCGGGGCCGCGATCGTGCGGCCAGGGGGGGCATCATTTCGCTCAAGAGCCAATCGCCGCCGGCCGCCAAGTTCGTTCGGCGCGGCGCACGCACGTCGGAGCGAGCAAGGGATAAAGACGCAAGATCACGGCCGGTCCATCCCATTCTCGGACGTTGGCGGCCTGCATAAGCTGCGATGCACACGCCCCGATGCGGAAGATGTGCTAGTGTGTGCTCGGCCTCAGGGGCATTTCATTCATGAATTGGCGCAACCTCATTACGCTTGTCGGCGGTGCTGCTGCGATCTGGTCCTTCGCGGCACGTGCGCAACAAGTTGAGCGGAAGAGAGGGATTGCGGTATTGGTGGCGTGGGGCCGCAGACGGCGCCCTTTGAACCATTTTGACCGTCGATGATAATTGGTCGAACCGAAGGCGCTTTGAAGCGCAATCGGCGAGCCGTGATCATTGGCGGTTCCATGTCCGGCTTGTTTAGCGCGGCATTCCTGCGCCAGATTGGCTGGGAGGTGGACGTCTACGAGCGTTCGAAAGTGGAGCTGGTCGGGCGTGGTGCCGGCATTACCGGCCATCCGGAGCTGTTCGACGCTTTGGAGGCAAGCGGCGCGGGGACCGAGCGGCTCGGGATAGAGGTGCCCAAGCGTATCGTGATCGACGGCGAGGGTCGCATCACCGATGAGCGGCCGCTCCGGCAAATTCTGACGTCGTGGGATCGCTTGCAGCGGTTACTACGGGCCACCATCGATCCGGCCCATTACCACCTTGGTTGGGAGTTCGAGCGGGTCGAACAGGATGGTCGTGGCGTGCGTGTCTGTTTCTCCGAGGGCCGCACCGAACAAGCCGATCTCCTGATTGGCGGCGATGGCGTCCGCTCCAGCGTCCGCGGACAACTAGCGCCACAGGTACAGCCGATCTATGCCGGTTATTACATCTGGCGGGGCGCCCCTAACGAAGCCGACCTCGACGCCGAGACCCGGCGCACAATTTATCCGCTCTTCACTTTCTATCTGCCAAAGCAACAGCAGGTGATAACCTACCCGATCGCCGGCTTCGATGACGACCTCACGCCTGGGAAGCGCCGCTTCAATTTCATTTGGTATCGCGTCGCCGACGCGTCGCGTCTACGTGAGATGAATGTTGATGCGAACGAGACCCAGCACAAATATTCCGTGCCGCCACCACTAATCCGCAAGGATTTGATTGCGCAGATGTACGAGGACGCGCGTGAGATCCTACCGCCTCCACTGCTCGACGCGGTAACCAAGATTAAGCAGCCGTTCATTACACCGATTTACGATTTTACCGCGACGTCCATTGTGTTCGGTCGTGTTGCCATCGTGGGCGATGCCGCTGCCAACGCGCGGCCGCATATGGGTTTTGGGATGGCCAAAGCAGCATCTGATGCGCAGACATTGGCGAAACATCTCGACGCCCGCGACGATATTGACGCCGCGCTGAAAGCCTATAACGACGAACGCCAGCCCATCGGCGATGCGATCGTGCTGCACGGCCGCAAACTCGGCTGCCATCTCGGCGTCAATCTCAAGACCGAGGAGGACCGGCGCATGCACGAATTGCTACAAAGCGACGGAGCTATGCTCGACTGGATTGCCGTACCGCATTTTTTGGACGCCTATAAATGAGCGATTCGCCAAAGCCGGACTACGCCCGGAACATTCGGGTGATCGGTCACAGCGACCAAGGTGGCTTCCAGACGGCGTACAGCTGATGGTGTCGACGTCGGTGTCGCCCGCGCCGACGGCCGTCCGCCGCGAGGATCAGACGGTTTTTTCATTCGATCACTTTGTCGGCGAGCGCAAGCAAACTCGGCGGCACCGTGAGACCGAGCGCCTGGGCGGTCTTGAGATTTATCACCAGATCGAATTTGGTCGGTTGCTCGGCCGGAAGGTCTTCCGGCTTGGCGCCTCTGCGGGGATCGCGCTAATCCATCGGCGAAAGCTCTAACGCCGTCATTGGTCCGCGCGAAGTTTTCGACACGATGTGGAAATCGGTTCTTATCGGCAAACTCGAGTCGAATAATTAATTGCTCACACTGGACGCCAAGCGTGCCGATTTTGTCGCAAGCGCGAGTGCGAAGCACAACGGAATTAGAGCTAGTGCCGTCCCTGAAAGGAAGGATTATTTGGCTCGCTGAATTATTTTTTTGATGGTGCATGGGGTTTTGCAGGAACTGCTGGAGCGCCACCGCCGGATTGTAAATCAAGCCAGTGTAAGCGGCGGCGTGTTGCTAAGTATAGCGTGGATCGCCTTCCTCGGGTTTCAACTTCCGATCTCCTTGGATACACGCTGCCAGGTGGGCCTGCGGCGCTATTGCTCCGGCAGATGCTTTTCGACCAAGTCCCGCATATCGGCGAGGGTCGAGAGCTTCATGTAACTTAGTTGTCGCAAAATAACTTATTCGTCATCGGAACGTGCGACGAGCGAGCGCACTCTCCACTTCGCGTTTTTGACATGGTGCGTGCCCGTCTCGCCCGGCCGCGCGCCACGTCAACATCGCACAACGATTGTCCTTTCGACGCGTCATCGCACTAAGGGGAGCAGGAACATGCCTATGACCTACAGGTTAGATGTTCGACGATCGGTCGACATCAATTTCGCTGCGATAAATGGTATCCCCATCTTCAATAATTTGCTGGCTAAGGGGTTGATCGCTGGATTTTATGGCAGCGGAAACATGGGGGATCCCACCAGGGATTCCTGCTGACGACGCACGGCACGTTTAAGTCGGTGGACTTTCCTCCGACCCCTCAAAACCCAACTCTCCAGGCCCAGCTGACCGGACTCAACGACAAGGGCATTGTGGTCGGATACTTCTACAACACCAACAATGGGGTACCTGTTGACAATCAGTTTGGCTTCTACGAGAAAAACGGCGTTTAACAATCCGAATACGCCAGGCCTCTTCAACAACCCCAACCCGCCAACCGAAGTACTGATCGAAAACCAGCTAAAATAGGGGTCAACAACCGCGATATCGCGGTTGGGTTCTATAACGACGCGTCCGGCGATAGCCACGGCTACACTACGACATCAAGACCGGCACGTTTTCCGCCAATATAGATGATCCGTCTGGGGCCAGCCCGGTTACGGCCGCGATCAATAACAAGGGCGGTCGGATTTGACATGGTAAACGGCGTCACTCGCGGCGTCATCTACAACACCAAGACAGGCACATTTACCACGCTGGACGATCCGAACGCCTCTTCGACCCATGAGAGGACGTCGCGGAGGTCGAAGGGAAATAATCCCGCGCTTTATCTGTTCCGACCAAGTCTATATCCTCAGTTATCAAACATCCAAACCGCACGATGGGCGTGTCGGTCTTGCGCGCCAAACTGCCCCGACGCGCGAAGCTCACGCAGCGCGTAGGAGGTCAGTCTCCGTCCGCGGATTTTCAATAATTCGGTTGGTCGAGACCCGGCTCGAAAGGCGCTGAGACGGGTGCGCGATTCAGGCTGTTATGGGGGTGGTAGAAATCTCGAGACGTTTTGCATTGGAGGGTTCCTTCGTCGCGCGCGATGCGCGCATCGAGGGCGAACGGAACAGCGCCGAGAACATCTGGACCATCGAAGGGCAAGCGCAAAATCGGTGTCGCTCGGAGAGCACGCGCCTCCCAGACAATCCTGGAAGCTGGCCCGAATC
>CAWKOL010000017.1:0-19392 GCA_963851285.1 uncultured Alphaproteobacteria bacterium | reverse complement strand
CTCTAAGCAGCCCGACGATTAGGCCCATGAGGGCTGCTGTGGCGATCGGCCCGAACCGACAGCGGCGTTGTAAAAAGAGCGGCGGCGTACGACGGAAAAGGCCCCCGGCTAGCCTCAATCTTCCTTCGGTCAACCGCTTGCCGGCATCCCCGTTCCAAATGCAATCGCCCAGTACCGGTCGCCACAGAGTTGCCACATTGTGGCCGCGGTTAAATCACAAAAGCACGAGAATTTTGGTAATGGCGCAACCCCAGGCGCCTCAAGGGGAGGATTGTTTATGGCACGGATTGCAAAGGCAAACGGGCATCCCGAGAACTCGACAATCACCCTCAGCCGGTGTGCTCCAGCGTCCAAAAATATCACCGAACGGCCATACCGATGGCGCGGAATCCGCGGGCGAGTTGCAACTTATTCTGGACGCGTTGCAGTCAGTGCGTGTCGGCGATTTTTCCGTCCGATTGCCGCGCGATCTATCGGGAATTGCCGGCAAGATCGCCGACGCCTTTAACGAAATCGTCGCCGGCAACGAGCGCATGGCGTTGCAACTCGAAGAAGTCGGCAACATCGTCGGCCGCGAGGGCCGCACCAAACAACGCGTCCGCCTGGGTCTTTCGCATGGCGCCTGGGTCGACATGGAATCGTCGATCAACACGCTGATCGACGATTTGCTGTGGCCGACCGACGCGGTGACCCGCGCCATCGGGGCGGTTGCGCGCGGCGACCTCTTGCAGACGGTGCCGCTTGAAGTCGATGGGCGGCCCTTGAAGGGCGAGTTCCTTCGTTCCGCGACGATCGTCAACACGATGATCAAGCAGCTCAGCATCTTCACGTCGGAAGTGACGCGCGTCGCCCGCGAGGTCGGTACGGACGGCAAACTCGGCGGCCAGGCGCAGGTGCGCGAAGTGACGGGCGTGTGGAAGGACCTGACCGAGTCCGTCAACTCAATGGCAAACAATCTGACGGCGCAGGTTCGCAACATCGCCGATGTCACGATCGCCGTCGCTTCGGGCGACTTGTCGAAGAAGATCACGGTCGACGTGCGCGGCGAGATTTTGCAGCTCAAGGAAGCCATCAACACGATGGTCGATCAGCTGCGCTCCTTCGCATCGGAAGTGACCCGCGTCGCCCGAGAGGTCGGCACCGACGGAAAACTTGGCGGACAGGCGGTGGTGCCCGGTGTCGCCGGTACCTGGAAGGACCTCACCGACAGCGTCAACGCGATGTGCGGCAACCTGACCGACCAGGTGCGCAATATCGCGCAGGTGACGACAGCCGTCGCGCGCGGCGACTTGAGCCGCAAGATCACCGTCGATGTCCGGGGCGAAATCCTCGAGCTCAAAGACACCATCAACACGATGGTGGATCAGCTCAACGCCTTCGCCTCCGAAGTGACACGCGTCGCCCGCGAAGTCGGAACCGAGGGGCAGCTCGGCGGCCAAGCCAACGTGCCCGGCGTTGCCGGCACCTGGAAGGATTTGACCGACAGCGTCAACTCGATGGCCGGCAACCTGACCGGTCAGGTCCGCAACATCGCCGAAGTCGCCACTGCCATCGCGCGCGGCGACCTCTCCAAGAAGATCACCGTGTCCGTCAGCGGCGAGATTCTGCAACTGAAAGAGACCATCAATACGATGGTCGATCAGCTCAATGCCTTCGCTTCGGAAGTAACCCGCGTCGCTCGCGAAGTCGGCACCGACGGACGGCTCGGCGGTCAGGCCAACGTGCTCGGCGTCGCCGGCACGTGGAAGGACTTGACCGAGTCCGTCAACTCGATGGCCAGCAATCTGACGGCACAGGTCCGCAACATCGCCGAGGTCTCGACCGCCATCGCCAACGGCGACTTGTCGAAGAAGATCACGGTCAACGTCTCGGGTGAGATCCTGCAGCTCAAGGACACCATCAACACGATGGTGGACCAGCTCAACGCCTTCGCCGGCGAAGTGACGCGCGTCGCGCGCGAGGTCGGCACCGATGGCCGTCTCGGCGGCCAGGCGCAAGTGAAGGGCGTTGCCGGCACCTGGAAGGACTTGACCGACTCGGTCAATTCCATGGCTTCTAACCTCACAGGCCAGGTCCGCAACATTGCCGAGGTCGCGACCGCCGTGGCCCGAGGCGACTTGTCGAAGAAGATTACCGTCAATGTTTCGGGCGAAATCCTCCAACTCAAAGAAACCATCAACACGATGGTTGACCAGCTCAACGCCTTCGCCGGCGAAGTGACGCGCGTCGCACGCGAGGTCGGCACTGAAGGCCGACTTGGCGGTCAGGCCAACGTGCCGGGCGTGGCCGGTACGTGGAAGGACCTGACCGAGAACGTCAATTTCATGGCGTCGAACCTGACCGACCAGGTCCGCAACATCGCCGAGGTCGCGACCGCCATCGCCGGCGGCGATTTGTCGAAAAAAATTACCGTCGACGTTCGTGGCGAAATCCTTCAGTTGAAGGAAACGCTGAATACGATGGTCGATCAGCTCAACCGCTTCGCCGGCGAAGTGACGCGCGTCGCACGCGAGGTCGGCACCGATGGGCGGCTCGGCGGTCAGGCCAACGTGCCTGGCGTCGCCGGCACTTGGAAAGATCTCACCGATAGCGTCAACTTCATGGCGTCGAACTTGACGAGCCAGGTCCGCAACATCGCCGAAGTGACGACGGCCGTCGCGCGTGGCGATCTGGGCCGCAAGATCACGGTCGACGTGAAGGGCGAAATCCTCGAGCTCAAAAACACCATCAATACGATGGTGGACCAGCTCAACGCCTTCGCGTCGGAAGTGACCCGCGTCGCCAAGGAGGTGGGCACCGAAGGCAAGCTCGGCGGTCAGGCCGCGGTGCCGGGGGTTGCCGGCACGTGGAAAGACTTGACCGAGAACGTCAACTTCATGGCGTCGAATCTGACTGGCCAGGTCCGCAACATCGCCGAGGTAGCCACCGCCATCGCGCGTGGCGACTTGTCGAAAAAGATCACGGTCGACGTGCGCGGCGAGATCCTGCAACTCAAAGAGACCATCAACACGATGGTCGATCAGCTCAACGCCTTCGCCTCTGAAGTGACACGCGTCGCCCGCGAGGTCGGCACCGATGGCCGCCTCGGCGGTCAAGCGGTCGTCCCCGGTGTCGCCGGTACCTGGAAAGACTTGACCGACAACGTCAACCTGTTGGCCGCCAACCTCACGACTCAGGTCCGCAACATCGCCGAGGTGACCACCGCCGTGGCGCGCGGCGACTTGAGCCGCAAGATCACGGTCGACGTGAAGGGCGAAATCCTCGAGCTCAAGAACACCATCAATACGATGGTGGATCAGCTCAACGCCTTCGCGTCGGAAGTGACCCGCGTGGCCCGCGAGGTCGGCACCGACGGGCGTCTCGGTGGCCAGGCGGTCGTGCCAGGCGTCGCCGGTACATGGAAGGATTTGACCGATACGGTCAACGTCATGGCGGCGAACCTGACAGAACAAGTGCGCGGCATCGTCAAGGTCGTGACCGCGGTCGCCGACGGCGACCTGAAGCAGAATCTGACGGTGCAGTCGAAGGGCGAGGTCGCCGCACTCGCCGAGACCATTAACAACATGACCAACACGCTGGCGACCTTCGCTGATCAGGTGACGACGGTCGCCCGCGAGGTTGGCGTCGAAGGCCGGCTGGGCGGCCAGGCGCACGTACCCGGCGCCGCCGGCACCTGGAAGGACCTGACCGGCAATGTCAATCTGCTCGCCGCGAATTTGACGACGCAGGTGCGCGCTATCGCGGAGGTGGCCACTGCCGTCACGAAGGGGGACCTCACCCGGTCAATTCAGGTCGACGCGCGCGGTGAAGTCGCCGAGCTCAAAGACAATATCAACACGATGATCGACAACCTCCGTCTCACGACGGACCGTAATACCGAGCAGGATTGGCTGAAGACCAACCTCGCACGTTTTACCAACATGCTTCAGGGCCAACGCGATCTAGCAACCGTCGGCCGCATGCTGTTGTCGGAAATGGCCCCCCTGATCAATGCCCAGAACGGTGTCATCTATCTCGTCCAAGACGATCCGGGACCGCGACTGAAGCTGCTGTCAGCTTACGCCGATGCCAGCGACGATTTCGGTGGACATCCCGTTCGCATGGCAGTGGGCGACGGGCTGATCGGGCAATGCGCGGCTGACGGCCGACGGGTCCTCATCACGGATGTACCGAACAACGTGGTGCCCATCCGTTCCGGCATGTTCAAGGTTATGCCGACCAACATCATTGTCCTGCCGGTGTTGTTCGAGGGCCAGGTCAAGGCCGTATTCGAATTCGCGTCGGTGAGCGCTTTCACGCCATTACAGGTCGCATTCCTCGATCAACTTACAGCCAGCATCGGCATCGTGCTGAACAGCATCGAAGCGACGATGCAGACCGAAGGCCTGTTGCAGCAATCGCAGAAGCTCGCGAGCGAGCTGCAATCCCAGCAGCGCGAATTGCAGCAGACCAACGAACAGCTTGAGCAGAAAGCGCAGCAGCTCGCCGAACGCAACGTCGAAGTCGAGGCCAAGAACCAAGAAATCGAGCGGGCACGGCGCGCGCTGGAGGAGAAAGCGGCCGAACTTGCATTGACCTCGAAATACAAGTCCGAATTTCTTGCCAACATGAGTCACGAGTTGCGTACGCCGTTGAATAGCATCCTTGTGTTGGGCCAGCAGCTCGTCGATAACCCCGATGGCAATCTCAGCAACAAGCAAGTCGAATTCGCCCGTACCATTCACGGCGCCGGTACCGATCTGCTCAATCTCATCAGCGACATCCTCGATCTGTCGAAGATCGAATTGGGCACCGTGTCGGTCGAGGCCGAGGAAATTTTCTTCAACAATCTGCGCGACATGGTGGTGCGACCGTTCCGCCACGAAGCGGAGAGCCGCGGCCTGACGTTCGACGTGCAGATCGATCCCAAACTCGAGCGCAGCATCACCACCGACTCGAAACGTCTGCAGCAGGTATTGAAGAACCTGCTGTCGAACGCCTTCAAATTCACGGAGCGCGGCGGCGTGCGTTTGGCGATCCGCCCGGCGCTCGCGGGCTGGTCCCCCGATCACCCGACGCTGGGACACGCGCCGGCGGTCATCAGCTTCGAGGTCTTGGATACCGGCATCGGCATTCCACCCGAAAAGCAGAAAATTATTTTCGAAGCATTCCAACAGGCCGATGCGAGCACCAGCCGCAGGTTCGGCGGGACAGGTCTTGGCCTTGCCATCAGCCGCGAGCTCGCCAATCTGCTCGGCGGCGAGATCCAACTCACTTCGGTACCCGGTGTTGGCAGCACCTTCACCCTCTATCTACCGGCGCGATATGCCGGCCCGAGCGTTCCGCAGAAGGCGCCCGCGACAATGTGGTCGGTTCCTGCCCTCTCGTCCGCCACCGCGACGCTGGCCGAGGCCGTGGTCGAGAGTGTGCCGGATGATCGCACCACTCTCCAAGCCGGCGATAAAGTGCTGCTGATCGTTGAAGACGACCCCCACTATGCCCGCATTATTGCGGATCTTGCCCGCGATTCTGGCTTCAAGGTGCTCGTGGCAACACGTGGTGCCGACGCGTTGGCGCTCGCCGCCGAGTATCAACCGACCGCGGTATCACTCGACGTGTTCCTGCCGGACATGCTGGGCTGGACCGTGTTGAGTCAATTGAAGCAGAACCCGCTGACCCGACACATCCCGGTGCAGATGCTGACGCTCGACGAGGATCGTCAGAACGGCCTGGCGCGTGGGGCGTTCTCCTTCATAACCAAGCCCACAACGAAGGACGGCCTCGACCTCGCGTTACGGCGCATCTTGGAATTCACCGAGCCCCGCCGCAAACGCCTGCTCGTAATCGAGGACAATTCCGCCGAGCAACTGAGCATTTCGGCGCTGCTCGGACACGATGATATCGACATCATTCCGGCAGAAACCGGCACCGCCGCACTTGCCGCGCTGCGCGAAGGGCCGATCGATTGCGTGGTGCTCGATCTGCGCCTGCCGGACATGTCGGGCTTCGATCTCCTGGAGCAACTGCGCGACGATCCGGGACTACTGGATTTGCCCGTGGTGGTGTTCACGGGACGACAACTCTCCGCCGAAGAAGACGCGCAACTCCACACCATGGCGCGCAGTGTCGTGGTCAAAGGCGTGGAGTCGCCCGAGCGGCTGCTCGACGAGACGGCGCTGTTCCTGCATCGCGTGATCGCCGATCTGCCGCCGGAGAAACAGCGGTTGATCGAGCGGCTGCACGATTCGGACGATGACCTAGTCGGCAAATCGGTACTGCTGGTCGACGACGACGCGCGCAACATCTTTGCGCTGAGCAGCGCACTCGAACGTCGCGGCATGAACGTCGTCACCGCGACCACCGGGCGAGAGGCGATCGCCCTCCTCGGTGCCACGCCCGAGATCGCCATTGTGCTCATGGACATTATGATGCCGGAGATGGACGGTTATCAGACGATCACGGCAATCCGCGGCAATCCGGCGTTCCGGCGGCTGCCGATCATCGCGCTCACGGCCAAGGCCATGAAGGGCGACCGCGAGAAATGCCTCGAGGCCGGCGCCTCGGACTATCTGGCGAAGCCGGTCAACACCGATCAACTTCTGTCGGCGCTCCGCATGTGGCTTCATCGCTGAGGCGCCCGCAATGATCACCAAGGAACCGATCAATGTTCTGCTGGTCGACGACCAGCCGGCGAAACTCCTAAGCTACACCGCCATCCTCGGAGAGCTAGGCGAGAACCTGATCTCCGCCAGCTCGGGGCGCGAAGCCCTGGAATATTTGCTCAAGAAGAGCATCGCCGTCGTCCTGATCGACGTGGTAATGCCGGAGCTCGATGGGTTCGAACTCGCGACTATGATCCGCGATCACCCTCGCTTTCAGAACACCGCCATTATTTTTATATCGGCGGTCGCGATGACCGATCTCGATCGGCTCAAGGGTTACGATTTAGGTGGTGTCGACTATGTACCGGTGCCGATCGTGCCCGAGCTACTTCGTGCCAAGGTCCGCGTCTTCGCGGATCTGCACCGCAAGACACTGCAACTCGAGCGGCTCAACGCCGAGCTGGAACAACGCGTCGAGGAGCGCACGGTCGAGCTCGAGCAAGCGAATGCAGACCTGGAGCGGCGCGTAGAAGAACGCACGCTCGAGCGTGAAACCGCGCTTGCCCAGGTGCATCAAATGCAAAAGCTCGAGAGTCTGGGCCAACTTACCGGCGGCATCGCCCACGATTTCAACAATCTGCTGATGGCGATCCTGACCAATCTCGACATGCTCGCCCGCAACATTCCGGACATGCCGCGGACGAAACGCTTGATCGACGGCGCGATCAAGGCGGCCGAACGCGGCACTGCCTTGACCAATCGCATGCTGGCGTTCGCCAAACGGCAAGAACTCAGGCCGGAGGTCGTCGACGTGCCGCGGCTGATCGGCGGCATGATTGAGATGCTGCGTAGCTCGATCGGTCCCACCATTACCATCGACACGCAATTTGAAACCGATCTGTTACCGATCCGGGTCGACGCCAATCAGCTTGAGTTGGCGGTCCTGAATCTGGCGCTCAATGCGCGCGACGCCATGCCGATCGGCGGCCGGCTGCTGATTTCGGCGCGGCAGGAGCGGATCGAAGGCGAGGATACCCTCGGTCTCGACCCCGGTTCCTATGTCTGTGTTGCCGTAACCGACTCGGGTCTCGGCATGGACGAGCAAACCTTGAAGCGCGCGCCGGAACCGTTCTTCACGACCAAGGCGACTGGCAAAGGCACGGGGCTTGGGTTGTCCATGGTGTACGGCCTCGCCGCACAGTCTGGCGGCGGCGTGCGCCTCTCGAGCGCGATCGGCAGCGGTACGACCGTACGCGTACTGTTACCGGCCGTCGCGGCGGAGGAGCCCGCTTCCGTGACGGGCGGATCCGATCGCTTCGATCCGGCGGAGCGCAATTGCTCGATATTGCTGGTCGACGACGATGAGATGGTCGGCGAAGCCATCGCCACCATGTTGGAGGAATGCGGTCACCGCGTAACGGTTGCCAACTCCGCAGCTCAGGCGCTCGCCGTGCTCAAAACGGACGAGCGGTTCGACCTCGTCATCACCGATCATGCCATGCCTGGCATGACGGGCTTGGAACTCGCGCGGCGCATCCGTGATATGAAGCCTGGCCTGCCGATCGTCCTTTCCACCGGCTATGCTGACGTGCCCGGCGGCGCCGATGCGGGCGTGATCCGATTGGCAAAACCGTTCCGCCGTGAGGCGCTTGGCGCATTGATCGCGTCCCTTGTGCCCAGAACCGATCGCGTCACAGCCGAGCTTCGGCCCGCATCCGTGGGGCATGGCCGCACCGCAAGCACGCACTGATTCGCGTTGACGGACCCACCCATTTTTTTTGCGCTAGCCATTATTCTGGCTCTTTATCGCGCGGTCGCCGACCCAGGAACATTAGGCGATTCGCGACAGGAGATGGTACCGCCACAGCAAACTCCGCGCGGTACGGTTGAATTATGTTATCCTGAACGGTGTCCGGAATGGCGGAACATCAACAAGGACGCCGCCCGGGAAATCGTCGCCGGGTGTGCGAGATGGGAGGGATAAGCATGAAATCGCTCAAGCTGATTATCGGCGCAACCGCTATCGCGATGGCGACGCCCGCTTTTGCTGCGGATGACACCATCACAATCGGGTTCACCAAATCGCTGACCGGCCCGCTCAACGTGGATTCGCTGGGCTTGCAGCGCGGCTACAATTATTGGAAAGACAAGGTCAACGCCGCGGGTGGCATCAAGGTTGGCGACAAGCACTACAAGATTCGCTTCGTCAGTTATGACGACCAGTCCGTTGGCGGCAGGGTTCAACAGCTTTACACGCGTCTCATCAACCAGGACAAAGCGCAATTCCTGTTCAGCCCCTATTCTTCCGGCCTGACCGCGGCGGCGGCCGTCATCACCGAGCAGTACGGCAACGTCATGCTTGATTGCGGCGGCGCCGAGGAAAAGCCATTCGAACTCGGCAACAAGCATTTATTCATGATCATCACGTCGGCGAGCCACTATCTCACCGGCGCAGTCGAGGCACTGAAATCGAAGGAGCCGCATGCCAAAGTCGCGATGGTCTATTCGGACGATCCGTTTTCCAAGACGGTAATGATCGCGACCAAGAAACAGGCAATCGCCGCCGGGCTCGACGTCGTGCTGGACGAAGCCTATTCGCCCTCGACCACCGATTTCGGTCCGATCGTGAACAAGATCATCGCGTCCAACGCCGACGCCTTCATGGGCGGCGGACATTACTCGGACGGCGCGACGCTAGCGCGTCAGATGCACGATCAGAAAGCCAACATGAAGTTGGAGGCCATCCTAGTCGCACCGGCCGACGACAAGTTCGGCGATCTCGGCCCCGCCGCGCTGGGCGTTACCGTGCCGTCACAATGGGAGCTGCAAGTGTCCTATAAGCCGCAATTCGGGCTGACCACGGCCGAATTCGCCAAGGCGTTCACGGACAAATTCCACGCCAAGGCCGATTACCACGCGGCCTCTGGCTACACCACGGGCGTGGTTTTGCAGCACGCTATCGAGCAAGCCGGCTCGATCGACCCGGAAAAAGTGACCGACGCGCTCAACGCCACGGACGTCACCACATTCTTCGGTCGCGTCAAGTTCGCGACGGATCCCGGTCATCACGGCCTGCAGGTCGCGCACGCCATGGTGCTGGCGCAGTGGCAGATGGCGAACGGCAAGCTCGGCCGCCAGGTCGTGTGGCCGACGGATGCCGCGTCCGCGCCATTGATCTACCCGATCGCCACGGCCACTCATTGATGGGCGACGGAGCGGCGGCATTCACACCGCCGCTCCCGCCGCTTAACTCCTCATGCTCGGCATTCTCGCTTCGATCATCGACGGCGTGCTCGTAGGGCTGGTCTATGGCCTGGCGGCGATGGGCCTCACCCTGATCTGGGGCGTCATGGACGTGATCAATCTCACCCACGGCGCTATGATCGTGGCCGGCATGTTTGCCCTTTGGCTCTTGGCGAGCGTGCTTGGCCTGTCGCCGTACCTAGCCCTGCCCCCCGTGCTGATCGGCGCATTTATCGTCGGTGTTTCGCTCTATTGGGTCGCCGTCCACCGCATGGTCGGGCGGCCGCCGCTGATGAGCCTGCTATCGACCTTCGCCGTTAATCTGGTGTTGGTGGGCGTCGGCACCGCCGTGTGGGGTACGGCGCTATTCAATGTCGAGGTAGCGGTACCGGGCATCAGCATGGGACGTTATACCTTTCCCGGCGCTCATATCCTCGCCGCGGTCCTAGCGGCGGTGATCGCGTCGTTGCTCTATCTGTTCTTGCAATATTCGCGGTGGGGCAAGGCGGTTCGCGCGGTCGCCAACAACCGGGAAGCAGCGGAGCTTGTCGGTATTCCGACCACACGGGTGCTCGCCTTCACCGTCGGCTGCGGCGTCGCCTTGGCCGGCGTATCGGGCGTGCTGATCGCGACTTTGTTTCCGTTCACGGTACTGTCGGGTGACGGCTATCAGCTCAAGAGCTTTGTCGTCACGGTGCTCGGCGGCTTCGGCAATCCGATTGGCGCGCTGCTTGGCGGCGTCGCCTTGGGCCTGCTCGAAGGCATCGTCACGCCATTCGTGCCGGTGAGTTGGACGCTGGTGATTGAATTCGTTCTGTTTGTGCTGGTTTTGGTCGTATTTCCTCGTGGCGTGTTCACCCGGCGTCGGTCCTGATGCTGTCGTTCGTGCGGCGTCCGTTTTTCTGGATCATCACGCTGGCGATAGCCGTCTTCGCGCTGGTGCCGGCGATCGGCAACAATGTCGAGCTGCGCGAAAGTCTGCTGCTCGCCGCGCTCTACATCACCCTCGCGAGCAATCTCAATCTGATGCTCGGCTACGCGGGCTATATCAATTTTGGCAGCATCGTGTTCTTCGGCCTTGGCGGCTATATCTGCGTCTGGTTGGTGAATGCGCTGAATTGGCCGCTCGGCGCCAGTTTGCTGGTCGCCGGCGTGAGCGTCAGCATCCTGGCGCTGGTGTTCGGCCTCGGCATCTTGCGGTTGCGCGGTGCGTTTTTCGCCCTCGCCACCATTGGCATCGTCGAAGCGGTCGAGGCCTTTGCTGAGAATTTCGGCCCCTGGGGCGGATCGTCCGGCATCTACCTCTCGGCCGCGATCTTTCAACCGTTGGGCGGGCCGACGCGCGCGCTCTGGGTGATCTATTTCCTGATGGTCGCGGTGATGGGGCTTTCGCTTTATCTGAGCTACGCCATCAAACGATCGAAATTCGGCCTCGGCTTGCTGGCGATCGGCCAAAACGAAGACGCCGCGGCGATCCTCGGCGTGCCGACATCGCTGTTCAAGGCGATGGCCTATAGCGCCTCGGCTTTTCTCCCGGCGATCGCGGGGGGGCTTTATTTCTTCAAGAGCGCCTTCATTCAGCCGTCCGACGCGTTCGATTTGTCGCTGTCGACCGAGGCGCTGGTGGTGGCGATGCTGGGCGGCCAGGGCACCGTCGCGGGGGTCGCGATCGGCGCCTATCTCTATGAAGAACTGCGCGGCTATCTGCTGACCTCGGAGACATTCTCCAACTTTCAGCTCGTCATTTCGGGTTTGCTACTGCTTTTGATCGTGCTGTTTTTCCCGAGCGGCCTGATGGGCTGGATCTACAGCCGCTTTCCGCGCGTCCAGAAGGTGCTGGAATGACGGCGCTCTTGGCGGTGGACAAGGTGAACAAGCGCTTCGGCGGTTTGCAGGCGGTCCGCGAACTCAGCTTCGAGGTCCGCGAGGGCGAGATCCTCGGCCTGATCGGCCCCAACGGCGCCGGCAAATCGACGCTGTTCAATCTCATCAACGGCGTCTTTGCGCCGGACAGCGGTCGCATCATCTTTGGCGGTGCCGACATCACCGGCGAGAAGCCATACCGCGTGGCGCGGCACGGCTTGGCGCGGACGCACCAGATCGTGCAGCCGCTGACCAACATGACGGTACAGCAAAACTGCACCGTCGGCGCCTGTTTCGGACGCGAGAACCTGTCGCTGATCGCGGCGCAGGGGGCGGCTTGTGAGGCAATGACGATCGCCGGTCTCGATGACCGCGCCGATATGCCGGCAATGAACCTCACCATCGCCGGGAAGAAACGGCTCGAGCTGGCGCGTGCGCTTGCGGCACGGCCGCGACTATTGCTGCTCGACGAGGTGCTTGCCGGCCTCAACCCGACCGAGGTCGAGCACATGATCGGCGTCGTCCGCCGCATCCGCGAGCGTGGTGTCACCATCCTGATGATCGAGCATCTGATGCAGGCGATTATGAGTTTGTCGGATCGGATCGTGGTGCTGAATTTCGGCGAAAAACTCGCCGAAGGCCTGCCCGCCGATGTCGCACGAGATCCGCAGGTGGTCGAAGCCTATCTCGGCGACCCGAAGCTCGCCGCCGATTTACAGAAGCGGGCATGAATACGGCCGATACGATCCTTACCGTCGACGCGCTTGAAGCCGGCTATGGCGAGGTCCAGGTGCTGTGGGGCGTCTCGATGCGCGTGGGTCGCGGGCAGTTCACCGCCATCGTCGGCGCCAATGGCGCCGGAAAGACAACGATGCTGCGCGCCATCGCCGGCACGATTACGCCGTGGCGCGGACGGGTGACCTTCGATGGCGTGGATGTCACGCACATGCCCACCCATCGCAAGGCAGCGCGCGGCGTCGCGCTAGTACCAGAGGGCCGGCAATTGTTCAGCGCCATGACCGTCGATGAAAACCTCCAGCTCGGCGCGTTTTCGAACCGTTCCACCCGGCCCTACGCCGAGCGGCTCGAGCAGGTCTTTACCCTGTTCCCGCGCTTGGCCGAGCGGCGACGCCAAATCGCGGGCACCCTCTCCGGCGGCGAGCAGCAGATGATCGCGATCGGGCGGAGCCTCATGTTGGATCCCGCGATTCTGATCATCGACGAAATGTCGCTGGGCCTGGCGCCGGTGCTGGTCTATCAGCTGTTCGTAACTCTGACGCGGCTGAAAGAGTTGGGGCTTACAATTCTTCTGGTCGAACAGAACGTCCATCTCGCGCTGGCGGTGAGCGATTACGCCTACGTCATCGCGGAGGGCGGAATCTTCACCGAAGGACCGCCGGCGGCGCTCGAAGCCAATCCCGAAATCCGGCGCGCCTATCTCGGTCTGTGACCGGCCAGGGCAACCGCGATGTCCGTGGCACGTCGCAATATCTGCTTTACTTACGTAAAGCGACCCATCGACAGGAGTGCCCATGCCTACCAGCGCCATCGATAGCCTGATTTTCCGCGACATGTTCGGCTCGCCCGCCATGCGCGAGATCTGGTCGGACGAGTTCCGCACCCAAAAATATCTCGATTGGGAGGCGGCGCTCGCCCGCGCCGAGGCCGCGGTTGGATTGATTCCAAAAGAGGCGGCCGACGAAATTACCCGCGTGTGCGAGGTCGAGAACATCGATTTCGAGAAATACGCCGACGAGGCGCTGACCATCGGCTATCCGGTACTCGGTCTTGTTCACCAAATCGCGCATCTCTGCTGTGACGATGCCGGCAAGTACTGCCACTGGGGCGCCACGACGCAGGACATCACGGACTCCGGCACCATTCTCCAGATCAAGGCGTCCTTCGACCTGATAACCAAGGATCTCGACCGTGCCATCGTGGCGACGGAGAAGCTGGCCCGGAAGCACCGCTCGACGCCGATGCCGGCCCGCTCCAACCTGCAGCAAGCCGTGCCGATTACCTTCGGCTTCAAGATGGCGCGCCTGCTTGCAACGCTGAACCGCCATCGCGCGCGGCTCGCGGAGATTCGGCCGCGCATCGAAGTGTTCGAGTTTGGCGGCGCCGCCGGTACACTCGCAACCCTCGGCGACAAAGGGCTGGCCGTGCAGGAGGCGCTCGCCCGCGAACTCGGACTCGCGCAACCCGAGATCGCGTGGCACACCGAACGCGACCGGATCGCGGAGGCGGGTTGCTTTCTTGGGCTTCTGACCGGTACGTTGGCCAAATTCACCACCGACCTCAAACTAATGATGCAGACGGAGGTCGGCGAGGCGAGCGAACCCTATGTCGCCAATCGCGGGTCATCCTCCACCATGCCCCAGAAGCGCAACCCAATCTCGTGCTGCTATATCCACGCTTGCGCGGCCGCGGTTCGGCAAGGCGTCGCGGCCCTCCTCGACGCCATGGTCGAAGATCACGAGCGAGCCACCGGGCCGTGGGAGATTGAGTGGATCACCCTGCCCGATATCTTCACCCTGGCCGGCGGCGCATTGGCGCAAGCCTGCTTCGTGCTGGAAGGGCTTAACGTCCACACCGAGCAGATGCGCGCCAACCTGGATGTCACGCGCGGCCTGATCGTGTCGGAAGCCGTAATGATGGGACTGGCGCCGAAGATGGGGCGGGACAAGGCTCACGACGTCCTCTACGCGATCATTCACGACCCCGCGATGGCTAACAGGAGTCTCGCCGAGATGCTCCTCGACCGCGAGGACGTGATGGCCGATCTCTCTGAGGCGGAGATCCGGCGGCTGACCGACCCCGCCAATTATCTCGGGCTTTCGGAGATTATGGTCGACCGCGTTCTCGCCGGGTCGGCCGGATAAGCAATCCGATCCGTCGAGCCAAGCGTCGCGGAATTATGGCGACATCGTAGCGGCATGGAGTAACCGTGACCTCGCCATCGCCATCGCATTATGCTGCGGACGCTCTATCTCTTCTCGGTCGCGCATAATTTCCGCATCGACAATGCGGTGCTGACGCAACGCATGCATCAGCTCGCGGTGGCGACATTCCGAGAGCATCAGACGCTGCTCGAAGTACAACAGAAGCGGCTTGCCGAAGACCCGAACCGCGCCTTGCTCGATACGCGCAACGATGTCGGCACGGTTCACGCGCGCCACATCGTCAGGGAACTTGCGGTGGCGGAGCACGGCTAAACATGACGCGATCGGGTCCAACAATCCGATCACACGATGACAGCAGCCGCGATGGGCCCCGGAATGGCGGAGAGGGTGTCTTACAAAGAGACAGAAAAGCAATTTCAAACCAATAGCTTCAGTGTTGCCCCTCGGATGGTCCACAAACGAAGCAACAATCATCTTGCGAATGCTGGCGAACGGCGGCGAAGAGGTTGCGGCTTCGTTTTCCGCTTCGGGGGTCAAACTCGGCTGTTGCGAGCCTTCGCGGAACTATGTCGGCTAATATAAGCCCCCGCACCGGATCTTCCATGAATCGCCGCCCTGGTCGAGGATGTGCCATTAACGGAACTCGCCACTGGGCTGCCCGGCCGCCAAGCGCCGCTCAGCGCTGCACCGAGCGAGGGAATTGCTGTCGCGAAATAGTGCAACCGTTTTAATTTCGTCACGCCGCGCTACTTTATTTTCTTAGGGCAACGGCGCAGAGCGAGCCGCCGCTCAATTCCGCCACTCGAAACGGAACACCGGTGTCTTCTGGGCGAAACCTTTCAACCGACACTCGCAGAGCGCGACGCATTGGTGCGCGTCCTCTTCGCTCAAGTCGCGCACTAATTGGGAAACGATAATGCTGTCGGCCTCGGCTTCGGTCCAGAGCCGGAAGGCGAGCTGAACCGTGGCCCCGGAGAGATCGTGATGCTCCTCCACCGGCTCGCCAGCATGAATCCCGATCCGCACCCGAAGGCATTCTACCGCATCTTGGTTATAAGACTGGAAGCGGCGCTGGATATGCTTGAGCTGGGCCAAAGTAAAGCCCCGCCAAAGCGGGGCTGAGTTTGACGGTATCTACGCTCGCTTAATGTTCAGTCGCCACGCGATCATTTTGTCGCCGTGTTGTGTCATTTGGCTTGACCGATGCTGTTGCTCATCGGCGGCTTCCACTCGGCCAAATTGTCGATGTCCTTCACCGTCTTCGAGACGGTCAGCGCCCCTTTCTGGGCGTTCCACGAGAACTGGTCGAGTGGCAGCGCGACGTAGCGCCCGCCGACACCGAGCACACCGCCGACGTGAACGACGAGGCGATCAATCTTTTTCTGTTCCGGCTTCATCAGCACGGTCGAGACACTGCCAATATCCTTACCGTCGCTGCCATAGACGGCTGTACCCATGATCTTGGACACGTCGGCCTGGTCGAGGGGGTTGGGCTTGGGCGCCTGCGGCAATGGAGGACGGATGGCCGGCGCGGTGCCCAGTGGGGTGGGCGCGAGGCCCGTCGGACTGACCGGCGCCTGGACTTGTGCAAACACGGTTGCGCTCACGAACACCATAGCGGAAGCGGTCGCGATTGCGATTGCTGATGTGCGCATTGGAGCACCTCTATTCTGTTCCACCTGATCCTTCAACAGAACCGCGAAATAGGACGTTCCTCTTAAACGCATTCCTGCACGACCGGTCCTGCAAGAGAAGACACCGCTGAAAACACTAACGGTTAGAAGCGGCCGGGGCTTGTGTTAACATTTGTCGACGCGATAAATTCCATCCGTTGGCAACGAAATTTGAAAGCATGTTCGGCATGCCTTACGGTTCCGCTAAACCTCCCTACCCAGAAACCCCTGCGGAGTACCGCCAGCGGGCCACAGAGTGCGAACGGATTGCGGCCTCTTCTCAAGATGAATGGGAGCGTGAGATGTTTCTCTACATCGCCGCTAAGTGGCGTTCTCTTGCAGACGAGTACGAAGCGGTAGGACGGGTAGCGTCGTAGCGCGGCTTCGTCGGCATAAGTTTTGGCGGTCGCTAACCAATGGCGGGCGCCAGCAGCGCCGGTCCACGGGGTCGTCTGCTGAGCGTTACTTGTCGTACCTAGCATCGACGCCAAGCAATCGTTCCCTCTCTATTGCGGTTGGCGGGCGCGTCAAATAGCTGTACACGGGCTATTGCTCGTCCTTCGTTGCACTTGCGCGGTTCCCGGCGTCGCCGGCTTCCTTCTCGCACACATATGCCCCGAATTCTGTCCGCCCATACCATCGCTCTCCATAAAAGTGATAGATGCCGGTCTCCGTGTTGAGCCACACGACGATGTCCTGCGGACAATGCGCTTTCGCCGCGATCTCAAGACTAAACAGCGCAACGCGAGGCTTCGCCGACGCTCGCGGTGCGATCGCGACGATGACGGCAAACAGAATTGCGCGGCCAATTTGCTCCATCGTCTTTATTGGCTAGCTCGCCTTCATCCAGAGTCGGAATTAGCTTGTCCGGGCCCCGCCGCGTCACGCTTCTAAGGTCGGTCCTAAAGCATCAACGCCGCCAAGACTGCAATAATCCCCGGCCCAACAACGCCGCTCCCATCGCCACGGGGAAGAAAGATAGTTCGGCGGAAACTTGCGACCTGTGTGGTGGGCGATGCAGCGGCCAAACAGTCACCGCCAACAGAAGCGAGACGCGGAACGGTACTCCCGGTGCGGATCAGAGTGGTACGCGATCAGCTAGGCCGTGAACGCCAATACGATCAAATGCGCCGATGGGCATGTCGAGGGGCGGTTGCCTGCGCTGCCGGATACGATGCTGTTCTAATTTCTCGCCATCGTTGACGCACAGTATTCATCGACGGGTTCTCGTGCGGTGTTTGGGTTGCCGGTGAGTGGCCGCACGGGCACAAGAACGACATGCGTTGGGTGGAGCGGCTCCATAAGGCGTAACACCGACGTGGGGAGGGGCAGTTGGAACTGCTAATTGGCCTTGTCGACGTCGGGACGGTCGTTCGATTGGAAGTAGGTGCCGTAGTCGGCACCAAAACGGGAGGCATATCCGGCTAGCGTGGTGAACCGTTCCGCCAGCGATAACAGTTCGGCCCTGACCGCTGGATCGTCGGTCGCATGCGCCAAGGCGATCATCATTAATGCTTGGGCGCGGTATTGTTCGGCATCCATCGCTTACGGTTGAACGCCAAAGTTATCCACAAGTTCCGAAGCTCGTTCCAACGTGGGACAGCTAGTTCACGCTTTGACCGTTCGGCTTACTGATTTCGTCTCCGTCCATGTCGCCGGCCCAACGCTCGAAATCGAGCGCCATGCTTTCCAGTTCGGCCGCAGTAGCTGGTGAACCCAATCGCATCAGCCGGCGTAGTCGTGCGGCCATGTCGCGCAGATATTTTGCAGTGAGCACTTTCGCGTCTCCTCCCCCGGCGAGACGGCAGGCATCGACAATGTGGAAATTGCGGCTACGCTCGCGTCGTCGGACGGGACGGTGAGCTGGTGCCCTGACGCTCGACCTCGATCGCCAATGCCTGGGCCTCTAACGCGCGGCCCAATTTTTCGAGTTCGGCTTTGACCTTGGCGTCGGTCTGTGATCGAGCCAAACGAAAGCATCGTCCCGCCTGCTCGCGCAGTTTCGCTACATCGTCATCCATGCACCGTACCACCTGGCGGTAGTCAGGGCGGAAGCGCGCGGTCCTATCGACGACACGTGGCTTTCAGCCGTCAGCGCCCCGAAGGCAATAGCTGACGATCAGTGGAGTATACGCTTCGGTTGGAATCAACGCGAGCACGGTCGTTTGAAGCCCGGCAGGACGTGGCGAGAGCCGCCCGAGATGAAATCGCGGGCGCCATCGCTTCTGCGGCCGCAACCGCCCGCACCGGATGATTTCCAGCGTCCGCAGCGACATGGCAAGGCTGCTCGCCGCTGGGCGCGCGATGTAGGGGGTGTTTCTCAAACTCGGCGTCGCCGAATTTTTGATCCACGAGAGCGGTGATATTGACCAGGCGACGGAATTGACCTTCGACGAGTTGAAAGCGCGTCTCGCCAAGACTGTCGCGTTTCTTGAATCACTGAAACCGGCGCAGATCGAGGCCGCGAGGATGCGGATGTTCAGATACCCATGGGCCGCGAAACTCGAACTATGAAAGCGCTCGCCTATTGGCAGGGTTTTGTGATGCCGAACCTCTATTTCCACGCCGCCACGGCCCACGGATTGTTGCGCCATAACGGTGTGCCGATCGGCAAGCGCGATTTTCTGGGCATGGCAGGGTAGGTAGTACAGGACCCCGTCTCACGTCAGAGCCAACGAGGAATGCCTAGCGATCAGTTAGGTCACGGCTTCCCGGTCCGGGGCAGCAGCCAGCCCATCACCGCCCGATACGGGTCGTGGTGGCTGCGCGGAAGTTCATGGCGCTTCACCGCCTTCGCGGCAAAGTCGGCGGCGTGCTCCTCGGTCTGCCGCTTGTCGCGCGGAAGAGTCATCCACTCCCGAATGACGGCCCTGCGCATCTCTTGTTTGTCCATCTTGGCTCACTCGTGGATTTCGGCTTGTCGATTTCGGTCGGAAGTTTGGAACCCCCGTTCCTCTATATATATTCTATAAGGTTTTGGGGGTTTCAAAGTTTCGAGCGCAACTCGGCAGCCGAGCATCGCGTCGCATCAGCCATGTGCCTGTGAGGTCAGGCGGCCATGATCGCCGATTCGCCGAGCTAGCTGGCCACTGGCGTTACCTGCGCTATGTCTGCAAGGCGGGCGCTCTA
>CAWKOL010000016.1:0-756644 GCA_963851285.1 uncultured Alphaproteobacteria bacterium | reverse complement strand
GGAAGAAAAAGCCCAAGACCGCCTTCGACAAGCCGCCGCCAGAGAAAAAGAGCATCGGCGATCTTCCCTGAGGGGTGCTGCCCTGGCCAGAGAAAACGAAAGACGCAGCTCTGCTGGAGAGAGAACAGGCTTTAGACTACCCCGCTCCACGAGCGCTGTTGCCGGTGTCGGTGGTGCGGGTGGTCACCGCGGCGCCCTCCTCGCGCGGATGCTCCGTGCCCTTCCGTGCCGCATGCGATCCAGCGCTTCCACCATCTGCGCAAAGCGCGTTGGCGGCCGCCGCTGCAGCAGGTTCTTTGGCGAGTCCATCTCGGCCACCTGGCCGCCGTCGAGCAGCACGATGCGGTCATAGTCCAGAATGGTCTCCAGCCTGCGAGCACAGCAGCAGGTAAGTTGCAATGGGCCGGGGGATGGCCGCACCGGTGCGCCACAGTCAACACCGTCGCCTCGCGACAGTCCTCTCGCAGCGTGCGTTGGATCTGTGCATCGGTCGCGACGTCCACCGCCGCCGTCGCTGCACAGAGATATGCAGTCAGCCCAGTCAGTCAGGCAGCAGAGGAATCGTAGATCGGGAAGGCGAATCGGACCCTCGTCCAGGATGATGATGGCCGACCTCTTGAGCAGCGCTCGAGCGAGGCAGAAGAGCTGCCGCTGGCCAACGGAAAAATTGTCTCCATCTAGCAGGCGACATGTGACATGTGACAGACCGCTCCACAGGCAGTGACCAGCAACGCACTCTCCACGACGGCCTCGTCGAGCTTGGCGGGCAGCGCCTCGATGGCGGCTCGAAGCTGCACTCGTCCCAGCGCCTCCCACAGCTGTGTCAAAGCGTTGCAGCGAGTCAGAGACAGACAGAAGAGAGAGGCAGTCCGGGCGAGGAAATGGAGAGACAGACTTCCTGATCGCCATAGGACGAAAAGGGGTCCAGGTTGGAGCGAACGGTACCAAAGAACAGTAACGGGTCCTACATGGCCACAACCAGTCAAGTCAGCAGGGACGAGACAGCGAGAGAAGAGAGAGAGAGAGAGAGAGAGAGAGACCTGTGGAATGATTGCAATGCGCGAGCGAAGCGTGTCGAGGCCAATCGTCGCAATGTCCACGCCATCGATCAGAATCCGTCCGCCTGCAAGGCAAGGGGGAAGGAATGTTGGCGGCCGGAAAGGGTGGGTGCCGGTTGCTCCGCACCGGGGACGGCTCGACCAGTCGAAGCAAGGCGAGCATCAGAGTGCTTTTCCCACTCCCGGTCCGGCCCTTCCACAATCCGTCAGACCACAAGGAAACAGACACACACACACACACAGAGAGAGAGAGAGCATACACAGATGCCGACTTTCTCGCGTGGCCGAATCGCCAACGAGAGCTCCCGCAGGACCAGCGGCAACTCGGGCCGGTACCGCACTTGGAGGCCTTCGATCATCACCGCGCCCTCCGACGGCCACCGCGCAGGCGGCGTCGTCTCGAGGATCAGCGAAGGCCGCTCCGGGGCTACTGGATATAGGCCAGCATGCGCTCCACGGCATTCATATTGGACTCGGCCTCCGTCCCAGAGCGGACGAGCACTAACTGAACGAAGGGAGGTCAGACATAACACTTTCTGCTGGCGCCGCTTCTGCTGCTGGCCTGCCAGCCGCTGCCGCATCCCGTTCGAGGACAACCAGCCGCCGCCGGCCTCGCCGATTCTGTCGCCGCCCGATGCCGCCGGCATCGTGGTGCAGCCGGTCGCCGGCGCGCCCGGCTTCGCCGCAGCCGCCTGGCGGCGGCGATGGTCGACGCCCTGCAGAAAGAGGACGTGCCGGCCGATACCGCCGCCGCCAACGCGCGCAGCTATCGCCTTGTCGGCACGGCGACGGCCGAGCCCGCCGGCGACCGCTACCCGCGTCAGCATCGCCTGGCAACTCGTCCGGCGCCGACGGCCATGTCGTCGCGACGGAAACCGACCGGCCGAGGTGGCGGGCGCGGCTGGCGAGCGAGGCGACGCGCAATGGCGCAAAGCGCTGGTCGCGCAGCCGGCGCATGTCCTGGCGCGCCGCGTCGAGGGCGACGCGCCCCTGGAACAGCCGGTGAAAGAGCGCCACCCTCGGCATCGTGCCGGTGACCGGCGCCTCGCGGCGACGGCGGCCACGAATTGTCGCTCGCGATCGCCACGCCTGTGAACCGCGCCGGAGTCGCCTTGCAGGAAAACCGGCGACAAGCCGAGCTATGTCCTTGCCGGCAAGGTCGCGGTCGGCGCCGCGAGTGCCGGCCATCAGGACGTCAAGATCGTCTGGGCCTTGTCGCGTGCCGACGGCAAGGAAATCGGCCAGGTCAGCCAGGAAAACGCGGTTCCGGCCGGCAGCCTCGACGGCAAATGGGGCGATACCGCCTACGATGTCGCCACCGCGGCGGTCGGCGGCATCGTGGAGCTGTTCCAAGCAAGCCAAGGCCGCCGGCTCTTAACTCTAAGACCCGGAAAATCCAGCGGAATCGGCATTTACATTTCGATGGCAAATTTGTTAAATGCGCCGCCGCTCGGCGCGAGGGACCGTTTCGCGCTCCCGGCGATCGCGGCTGAGAGCGTCATGAAAATTCTTGCCTGCAACAGCAATCGGCCGCTTGCCGAAGCGATTTCGGCCTATTTGACCACGCCGCTGACCGACGCCAGCGTGCGCCGCTTCTCCGACATGGAAGTGTTCGTCGAGATCCACGAAAACGTCCGCGGCGAGGATGTGTTCGTCATCCAGTCGACCTCGTATCCGGCCAACGACAATCTGATGGAATTGCTGGTCACGCTCGACGCGCTGCGACGCTCCTCGGCGCGGCGCGCCACCGCCGTCATTCCCTATTACGGCTATGCGCGGCAGGACCGCAAGACGGCGTCGCGCTCGCCGATCTCGGCGAAGCTGGTCGCCAACATGATCACCACCGCCGGCGCCGACCGGGTCCTCACGCTCGATCTCCATGCCGGGCAGATCCAAGGCTTCTTCGACATTCCGACCGACAATCTGTTCGCGCAGCCGGTGTTCGCGAAGGACATCAAGGAACGCTACAACGGCGACGATCTCGTCATCGTCTCGCCCGATGTCGGCGGCGTGGTGCGCGCGCGCGTCGATCGCGCGGCGCCTCGGCCGTCGATCTCGCCATCATCGACAAGCGGCGCGAGCGCGCCGGCGTTTCCGAGGTGATGAACATCATCGGCGACATCGAAGGCCGGCGCTGCATCCTGGTCGACGATATCGTCGACAGCGCCGGCACGCTGTGCAACGCGGCCGAGGCCTTGCAGGCGCGCGGCGCCAAGTCGGTGGTCGCCTATGTCACGCATGGCGTGTTGTCGGGCGGCGCGGTCGCGCGCGTCACCGCCTCGCCGATCGAGATGCTGGTCACGACGGATTCGATCCGCGCCACCGAAGCGCAACGATTGGCGCGTAATGTGCGCCAGTTGACCATCGCGCCCCTGATCGCCGAGGCGATCCGCCGCATCAGCGAGGAACGCTCGGTTTCGAGCCTGTTCGACTAGAATTCACCACCGGGCCACGGCACCCCTGGAGGCCGGCCCAGCAACGAAGGAGCGATCATGCCTGAGATTCACACCATCCGCGCCGAGGCGCGCGACCGGGCCGGTAAGGGGCCGGCCCGGTCCACGCGCCGCTCGGGCCGGGTTCCCGGCGTGCTCTATGGCGAAAAAGAGCCGCCGCAACTGATCAGCGTCGAGCCGCGCGAGCTGATGACCGAGATGAACCGGCCGGGCTTTTTCGCCCGGCTGATCCAGGTCGAGCTGGCGAACGGCGCCACGCCGACCAAGCATCGCGTCCTGCCGCGCGACGTGCAGCTCGACCCGATCACCGACCGGCCGGTCCATGTCGATTTCATGCGCGTCGGCAAGGACACGCCGATCCGCGTCGCCGTGCCGGTGGTGTTCGAGAACCAGGCGAACGCGCCCGGGCCTGAAGCGCGGCGGCATCCTCAACATCGTGCGCCACGATATCGAGCTGATCTGCCTCGCGGACCACATTCCCGAGCGCATCACCATCGATCTCGACGGGCTCGATATCGGCGACAGCATCCACATCCACGCGGTGAAGTTGCCCGAGGGCGTGCGGCCGACGATCGCGCGCGACTTCACCGTCGCCTCGATCGCGGCGCCGACCGCGGTTCGCGAAGAGCAAGCCGCCGCCGCCGCCGCCGCCGCCGCGGCAAAAGCCGCCGCGGCCGCGGCGCTCGAAGCGGGCGAAGTGCCGGGCCGAAGGCGCCGCCAGGCGCACCCGGCGCCGCGCCCGGTGCGCCTGGCGCTCCCGGCGGTGCTGCAGCTCCGGCGGCCGCCGCCGCGCCGGCCGCGGGCGCTGCGTCCGCCGCGCCGGCCGCGGCGGCAACGCCGGCCCCGGCGCGCAAGCGCAGCGAACGCACCGACCGCCGCTAGGCGGATCGGCGCGCGCGCCGCGATGCGTCTCCTCGTCGGGCTCGGCAATCCGGGTCCGCGCCACGAGCGCAACCGGCACAATATCGGCTTCATGGCGGTCGCATGCGCTGCTGCGCCGCCATGAATTCCGCGCGGTGCGCAACAAGTTCAACGCGCATCTGGCGGAAGGGCTGGTCGGCGGCGAGCGCATCATGGTGATGATGCCGCAGACCTACATGAACGATTCGGGCGACGCGGTCGGTCCGGCGGCGCGGTTTTACAAGATCGATCCGTCGCAGGTCGCGGTGATCTATGACGAAGTCGATCTGGCGCCGGGCAAATTGCGCGTGAAGCAAGGCGGCGGCTCGGCGGGCCACAACGGCATCCGCTCGATCGACGCCAATCTCGGCTACGATTATTGGCGGGTACGGCTAGGCATCGGCCATCCCGGCGTGAAGGAACTGGTGCCGCATTGGGTGCTGCAAAATTTCACCGCCGAGGAGATGAATTGGGTGACGCCGCTCGTCGACGCGGTCGCGGAAGCGATGCCGATCCTGGTCGCCGACGATCCGGCCGGGTTCATGAATAAAGTGGCGCTGATCCTCAAGCCGCCAAAGGCGAGGACGGCAGGCAAGGACGAGACGGAGAAGGAAAGCCCCGAGGAATAACTATATTCGTCGTGGCCCGCGGAGGCGGGCCATGACGGAAACAGAAAGTGTAAGAGACGATGGGTTTCAATTGCGGGATCGTGGGGCTGCCGAATGTCGGCAAGTCGACGCTGTTCAACGCGCTGACCGCGACGCAGGCCGCCGAAGCGGCGAATTATCCGTTCTGCACCATCGAGCCGAATATCGGCCGCGTGGCGGTGCCGGACGAACGGCTCGAGGTGTGCGCGCGGCTCGCCAAGTCGGCGAAGATCGTGCCGACGCAACTCGAATTCGTCGATATTGCCGGGCTGGTGCGCGGCGCCTCGAAGGGCGAAGGACTGGGCAACCAGTTCCTCGGCCATATCCGCGCCGTCGACGCCATCGCCCATGTGCTGCGCTG
This sequence comes from uncultured Alphaproteobacteria bacterium, assembly GCA_963851285.1. Classification (GTDB taxonomy): domain Bacteria; phylum Pseudomonadota; class Alphaproteobacteria; order ATCC43930; family CGMCC-115725; genus JAATGI01. The sequence goes on along the minus strand of CAWKOL010000016.1, from coordinate 751,225 downwards.
TTTCGCCGACGGCAATGTCACGCATGTCGAAGGCTCGCTCGATCCGGCGCGCGACGCCGAGACGGTAGAGACGGAACTGCTTCTCGCCGATCTCGACAGCCTCGACCGCCGCATCAAGGCGGCCGAGAAGAAGGCGCGCGGCCAGGACAAGGAAGCGAAGGCGCAACTGGCGCTGATGGAGCGCGCGCATGGCGCTGCTCGCCGACGGCAAGCCGGCGCGCATGCTTGACGGTGGCGCCGGAGGAACAGCCCCTGTTCCACGAGCTGCAACTTCTGTCGGCGAAGCCCGTGCTCTATGTCGCCAATGTCGAGGAAGCGTCGGCCGCGACCGGCAACGATCTGTCGGCGCGCGTCGCGGCCTATGCGCAAGAGCGCGGCGCGTCGAGCGTGGTGATCTCGGCCGCCATCGAATCCGAGCTGGCGCAACTGCCTGAGGCCGACAAGCAGGAATATCTCGCGAGCCTCGGTCTCGACGAGCCGGGCTTGGCGCGCGTGATCCGCGCCGGCTATCGCCTGCTCGATCTCATCACCTTCCTCACCGTCGGCCCGAAAGAATCGAAAGCCTGGACGGTGCCGAAGGGGACCAAGGCGCCGCAAGCGGCCGGCGCGATCCACACCGATTTCGAGAAGGGCTTCATCCGCGCCGAGACGATCTCCTATGCCGATTTCGTCGCCTGCGGCGGCGAGCAGGGCGCCAAGGAGGCGGGCAAGATGCGGCTCGAAGGCGCCGAGTATGTCGTGCAGGACGGCGACATTCTCCATTTCCGCTTCAATGTTTGAACCGGGCGGCTATGATCGCCGCCAATCAACGAGGAGGAGTTCATGGGCCAGACCATCACGCTGAAAGCCAAGGACGGACATTCCTTTTCCGCCTATCGCGCCGACCCCGCCGGCACGCCGAAGGGCGCGATCGTCGTGATCCAAGAGATTTTCGGCGTCAATCATCACATCAAGGCAGTCGCCGACGGCTATGCCAAACAGGGCTATGTCGCGGTGGCGCCGGCGCTGTTCGACCGCGCCGAGAAGAATGTCGAGCTCGGCTATGACCAGGCCGGCATGACCGCGGGCCGCGGCCTCATCGGCAAGATCCCGATGGACAAGGTCGGCGAGGACACGCAGGCGGCGATCGATTACGCCAAGCAATTCGGCAAGGTCGGCATCGTCGGCTATTGCCTCGGCGGCTCGGTCGCGTTCCGCGCGGCGACGCAGCTCAACGGCGTCGTCGCGGCGGTCGGCTATTACGGCGGCCAAATTGCCTCGATCGCCGACCAGAAGCCCAAGGTCCCGACCATGCTTCATTTCGGCGATCAGGATCAGAGCATCCCGATGACCGACGTCGAGAAGATCAAGGCGGCGCGCGGCGTCGATACTGAGATTTTCGTCTACCACGCCGGCCACGGCTTCAATTGCGACGAACGGCCGAGCTGGCATGAGGAATCGGCCAAGACGGCGCTGCAACGCACGCTCGACTTCTTCAAGAAACACGTCGGGTAGGAATTAGGGCGTCTTCACTTCGCTGAGATCAGCCCTCGTTCGTCATCGCCGGGCTTGACCCGGCGATCTCAGGCGAGTGACAGGCCCGTCGGTTGCTCTGGACCCCCGGATCAAGTCCGGGGGTGACGAAAATGGACAAACGATTCCACTGCGCCGAAGTCCGCTCTACCGCAACGACGCTTCGATGTTGCCGCCATCTACGGTGAGGATGGCGGCCGTCGTCTTGCGCGCCAGCGCCAGGAACACGAAGGCGTCCGCGACATCCTCGGCGGTGACTTCGCGGCTGGAGCAGATTGCCCGCCATATAGTCGTGCTCGGTGACGCCCCGGGCCTGAGCGCGCTCCGCGATCATCGCGTCGGTCATCAGGCCGGTGCGGATGCGGTCGGCATTGACGGCGTTCGACACGGATGCCGTCGGCGCCGTGATCGAGCGCGTATTGCTTCATCAACGCGAGCGCCGCCGATTTCGGCAGGCCATAAGGGCCGAAATGACGGCCGGGATTCACCGCCTGTTTCGAGACGTTGAACAGCAGGCAACCGCCGAGCCCCTGCGCCTTCATCACCCGCACCGTGTTCTGCGCGACATGCTGATGGGCGAAGAAATTGAGCTCGAAGGAGCGGCGCAGAAGGTCGTCATCGAGCGTACCGATCTCGCCCTGCCACGCGGCGCCGGCATTGGAGACGACGATATCGACGCCGCCGAAATTCTCGACGACGCGGTCGAAGGCGGCGCGCACTTGCGCCGCCTCGGTGACGTCGCATTCGAGCGCCAGAATGCGACCGCCGCCGACATTGGAAATATCGCGGTCCAGGATTGCAATTTCCGCGCCTTCCTTCGCGAACGCCCGCGCGGTCGCGGCGCCGATGCCGTTGGCGCCGCCCGTGACGACGGCGATCTGGCGCGCCAGGCGCGGCGCGGCGCCTTTACCCAGCTTGGCCTGCTCCAACGACCAGTATTCGACGTCGAACATGTCGGCTTCGGCGACGCATTCGTAACGGCCGATCGCCTCGGCGTCGGTGACGGTGGCGATGGTGTTCTCGGCAATGTCGGCGGCGATGTCGGCGTCCCTCGCCGACGCGCCCAGCCCAAATAAGCCTAGTCCCGGCACCAGCACGACACGCGGCATCGGGTCGAGTTGCTTCTTGCCGTTGTCGTGCTTGGCGAAATAGGCGCGATAGCGGTCGGCGAATTGCGCGACGGCCCGTTTCGCCGCCTCGCGCCAGGCGTCGAGCTTGCCCGCTTCAGGCGCCGGCACGATGAGGGGCCAGTTCTTGGTGCGGATCGTGTGGTCCGGCGTTACGACACCGACCTGCGAATAACGCGCCAGCGCCGCGCCGTTAACGTAGTTCAGAATTTCCGGGGAGGAACGAAACCGCAAGATCTGCGGCTGCGATACGCCGGTCGCGGCATCATGGCTCAACGCGGTGAGGCCACGCAGCACCGGCGCGATCTCGGCGACGCACGCCGTCGGGGGCGGCAACGCGATCGGCGCGAACACGTTACGGCGGCCTTTCGCGAGGCGCCGTTCCGCCAGCGTCGTCATCTCGATCATGCGCTCATAGGATTCGCGCGCATCGCCGCCGAACGTGAAGATGCCGTGCTTCAGCAGGATCAGTGCCTCGGCCGTCGGCGTCTGGTCGAAAATGTCGGCGGTGCGCTTCGCCAGCGCGAAGCCCGGCATGACATAGGGCACGATGCCGGCGCGGTCGCCGAACACATCGCGGCAAATCGCGTCACCGTCGGGCTGGTCCGTTAGCGCCAGCACCGCGGTCGAATGGGTGTGATCGACGAATTTGTGCGGCAGGAAAGCGTGCAGCAGCGTTTCGACCGACGGGTTTGGCGCGGCGCTGTCGAGCAGGTTCGCGCGCTGGAAATTGACCATGTCCTCGTCGGAGAGCCGGTCGAGCGCGCGCAGCTTTCGCAGCGGGTCGAGCCGCACCGCCGGAAAGCCGGGCGGCTCGATATCGGCCATGTCCCAGCCCGAGCCTTTGACGCACAGGACCGCGATGCACTCGCCCAGAATGTCGGTCGCCTCGGTCTTGACCGAGGAATTGCCGCCGCCATGCAGCACCAAGCGCGGGTCGGCGCCGAGCAGACGCGCGCTATAGAGGCGCGGGCCGATCGCGCCATAGCGCGCGGTAAATTTCGCCGCCTCGGCGTCGGACCAGAGCGATTTCATGCGCGGGCCGCCACGCGGAACTCCGGAAACAGCGCCGCCAGCCCGTCGCGGGTGGCGGCGCATATGCCGCGCTCCGTGATAATGCCCGTCACCAGCCGCGACGGCGTCACGTCGAAGGCGGGATTGGCGGCGGGACTGCCGTCGGGCGTCACTTGCACGCGCGCGATCGTACCGTCCGCGAGACGGCCGGCGATTTCGGTGACTTCGCGCGGATCGCGTTCCTCGATCGGGATTGCGTCGCCGCGATCGAGCGACCAGTCGATGCTCGGCGACGGCGACGCGACATAGAACGGCACATCGTTGTCGCGCGCGGCCAGCGCCTTGAGATACGTGCCGATCTTATTGGCGACGTCGCCGGCGGCCGTGGTCCGGTCGGTGCCGACGATGCAGAGATCGACGCGGCCGTGCTGCATCAGGTGACCGCCGGCGTTGTCGGCGATGACGGTATGCGGCACGGCTTGCTCGCGCAACTCCCACGCGGTCAGTGCGGCGCCCTGGTTGCGCGGCCGCGTCTCGTCGACCCAAACGTGAACCGGAATGCCCAATTGTTGCGCACGATAGATCGGCGCCAGCGCCGTGCCCCAATCGACGGTCGCCAGCCATCCGGCGTTGCAATGGGTCAGGATCTCGACCGCGCCGCGCTCGCCCTTCTTGCCCCACGCGGCCCGGATCGGCGCGACACCATGCTCGCCAATCGAGCGGTTGATCGCGACATCGTCGTCGCAAATCGCGGCGGCGCGTTCGTAAGCCGCATCCGAGCGCCGGTGCGGCGGCAGCGCGCCGAGATGGCGGCGCATTGCCTCGACCGCCCAGCGCAGATTGACCGCGGTCGGCCGCGTCGCGAGCAGCACCTCGCCCGCCTCGACGACCGCCGCGGCCGACGCATCGCCGTTCATCGCCAGCGCCATGCCGTAAGCGGCCGTTGCACCGATCAACGGCGCGCCGCGTACCTGCATCGATGTGATCGCGTGCGCCGCGTCGGCCACGCTCGTTAGCCGCAGCGTCACGAATTCATGCGGCAGGCGCGTCTGGTCGATAATCCCGACGGCGCGGCCATCAGCCTCGCGCCAGATGGTTCTTGTCTCGCGCCCTTGCGCTTTCATTTCCGCAGCACGCGGCCCGCGACCGCCTCGAGCTTTTTCACCATCGCCGGATCGCGCGATTCAGGTGCGGTGATGATCGCGTGCTCCAGCGCGTGACGGCAGCCATGCGGACAAGCGCCGTCATGACGCGCCAGGGCCGGCACCACCGATTTGATGAGGCTCTTGGCGCGCTCGGCGTTGTCCTGAACCACCTTCACCACCATGTCGATGGTGACGTGGTCGTGGTCCGGATGCCAGACGTCGAAATCCGTCACCATCGCCACGGTCGCGTAGCAAATCTCCGCCTCGCGCGCGAGCTTCGCTTCCGGCATGTTGGTCATTCCGATGACGTCGCAGCCCCAACCGCGATAGAGATTGCTTTCGGCCAGCATCGAGAATTGCGGTCCTTCGATGCAGAGATAGGTGCCGCCGCGATGCATCGACACGCCATGGGCGACGCCAGCCGATTCAAGCGCATCGCCGAGGCGGGCGCACACGGGGTGGCCCATGCCGACATGCGCCACGAGACCGGTGCCGAAAAAGCTCTTCGGGCGGGCGTGGGTGCGGTCGATGAATTGATTGACCAGGACGAACTTGCCCGGCGGCAATTCTTCCTTGAACGAGCCGACCGCGGAGATCGAAACGATGTCGGTGACGCCGGCGCGCTTCAGCGCGTCGATATTGGCGCGAAAATTGATCTCGCTCGGCGGGATGCGGTGGCCACGCCCGTGACGCGGCAGAAACACGACACGCGCGCCGTCGAGCGCGCCGAAGCACAATTGATCCGAGGGTTCGCCGAAGGACGATTCGACCGGCCGCCATTCGACGCCGGTCATGCCGTCGATCTGATAAAGTCCGCTGCCGCCGATAATGCCAACGACCGAAGCCATGCCGCCCTGCCCGGACGGCATCCTGCCTTGCCGCTTAGTTCAAGGCAATCTAGGTCGCGGCGCCGAGCTGCGTGTAGATGACCTTGGCGATGTCGCGCAACGCGTTGACGTCGGCCGAGCCGACCAGCGCGTAGGCGTGCCCGGCATGCCGCCAATAGACAAAGTTCATGTCGTCGCGGCGTTCCGAGGAAATCGGCTGGTCGGGCTTACGCGTCGCGCCGACCACCATCGTGACCGAGCCCAGTTTCTTGTCCTGCGAGACGTAGAAAAGCTGGGTCGCCGGCTGACCTTCGACGATGAGATAGCGCGCGCCGTCGAAGCTCAGGCCGAGTTTTTTGAGATCGGGCAGCCGGAAACCGGCCGGGAGTTTTTGGATGTTCTTGCGGCCCTGATCGCCATTGGCCGGGACGTCCACCAGCCCTTGCTCGTTGACGCCGGCGTTGATCAACAGCCGGTGATAGCCGGCGAGATTGTCGAAATAAGACGGGCCGCTCGCTTGCTGAACCGGCGGCGCGGCCGGGCTGAGCGCGGCGATATAGCCGCCGCCGGCCCCGACGATCAGGCATACGCTGGCCGCCACCGCGGCGCTCGTCCAGAACCGGCGCGTGCTCCAGCCTACCTGTAAGGTCGCGGCGCTTCGGCGCGCGCGCTCCGCCACCAGGTCGATGACGCCACGCTCGCGCGCGCCGCGTGCCGCATCGATCAGGCGCTGCGGCACCTCCTCGCGCAGCACGTCATCCATCGCGGCCCGCAACGTCGCCGCGCTGTCGGTCAAGGCGCCAACGCGCGCCCGCAGTTGTGGATCGCGCTCCACCGCCATCGCGACGTCGTCCCGCGCCGCGGCGTCGAGCTCTCCGTCGAGATACGCAATCAGTGTTTCGTCACTTGGCTGCAGCATTATCCCAACTCCTCCGACGATCGCTCCCGGCGGCCAGCCTTGCCTCGAGCGCTACCCGCGCCCGTGCCAGCCGGCTCATGATTGTCCCCACGGGTACCTGCGCGATTTGCGCCGCCTCTTTGTAGCTAAGCCCCTCAACAGTCACGAGCATCAACGCCGCCCGTTGTTCTTCCGGTATCGTATTCAACGCCGCCTGCACCTCGCTCAACCGCAACCGCGCCTCGATCTGGCGGGCCGCCGCATCGCTGCCGAGCAGCATGGCGGCCTCCTCGGGCTCTTCCCGGCGCACGGTCCGGGCACGTATCTGATCGATCCAGATTGTCTGCATGATGCGAAATAACCAACTATCAAAGCGCGTGCCTTCCTGAAACTGATGTGACCGGGACAAGGCACGTTCGCATGTCGCCTGAACCAGATCGTCCGCCGCAGCCTTTGACCCCGTCATGCCCCGCGCGAACCGACGCAAGCGCGGCAACAACGCGATTAGCTGGTCGTTGAACGATTGGCTCATCGACCACGCCTTGGCCGACCCGGCCTGCCGCCAACCCCTGGAATGGCTCGGACCGTTTCGACGACATGATAACGTAACGAACCGCGCATTATTCCAGCGAATTCCTTGGGAAATTTTCGCCATATGCGTGTATATGGCGCTTCGACCCCGCGAAAGGTCTAGCACCGGCCAAAACGCCGAACAAACGCTATCGTCGCTACGGCGCGACAATCGGCCCGTCGCGACGCCACACCAAAGTAGGTAATTCTATGATTCGATTTCGCGATTCGTGACTTCACAAGAGGCTTAACGCGCCGCTATTGTGTCGCGCGATTCGGGCGCGGGTAGGGATTTCAACGAATGAAAATAAGTGTCGTGACCGAACGCCGCGCGCATGAAAAGCGGGTGGCGGCGTCGCCCGATACCGTCAAACGTCTCATCGGGCAGGGCCATGAGGTCCTGGTCGAGACCGGCGCCGGCGCAGGCAGCGCCTATCCCGACGCCGTCTATCAGGCCGCTGGCGCCACGATCGTCGACCGGGGCGCCGCCTATGGCCGCGCCGATATCCTGTTGAAGGTTCAACGACCCCTGACCGACGGCGAAGGCGCCGACGACGAAATGGCGTTGCTGCGCCGGGGCAGCGTCCTGATCGGGCTGTTGTCGCCGTTGCAGCAAAAGGATCAGGTCGCGGCCTATGCCAAGGCCGGCGTGACGGCATTCGCCATGGAGTTGGTGCCGCGCATTACCCGCGCGCAGACCATGGACGTGCTGTCGAGCCAGGCCAATCTCGCCGGCTACAAGGCGGTGCTGGAAGCGGCCGCCACTTTCGGCCGGGCATTCCCGATGATGATGACGGCGGCGGGCACCATCGCGCCGACGCGGGCGCTGATCATGGGCGCGGGCGTCGCAGGCTTGCAAGCGATCGCCACCGCGCGGCGCCTGGGCGCCATCGTGTCGGCGACCGACGTGCGGCTTGCAGCCAAGGAACAGGTCGAGAGTCTCGGCGCCACCTTCCTCGTGGTCGATCTCGAGGCGATGAAGCAGATGGAAACCGCGGGCGGCTACGCCAAGGAAATGGGCGAGGATTTCGCCCGGCGCCAGCGCGAGCACGTCGCCGAGGCGTTGAAGAAAACCGACATCGTCGTCACCACCGCGCTGATCCCGGGCCGCAAGGCGCCGGTGCTGATCACCAAGGACATGGTGGCGAACATGCGCGCCCGGCTCGGTGATCGTCGATCTCGCGGTCGAGCAAGGCGGCAATGTCGAGGGCGCCGAATACGGCAAGAACGTCGTGACCGCGAACGGCGTCACCATTCTCGGGCCTGCCAATCTGCCGAGCGACATCGCGGTCGATGCCAGCCAGCTCTACGCCCGAAACCTGCTGGCGTTCCTGGCGCTGATCATCGACAAGGAAAAAAATCTGCACATCGACCCCAATGACGAGATCGTCAAGGCGACGCTGCTGACGCGCGACGGCGCGGTGGTTCATCCGCAATTGGCGAGCGCGTAGGGAGAAGAGGATGACCGGCGGCGAAATGTTCGTGTTCTTCCTCACCGTGTTCGTGCTCGCGGTGTTCGTCGGCTATCACGTCGTGTGGCGCGTGACCCCGGCGCTGCATTCGCCGCTGATGGCGGTGACCAACGCGATCTCCTCGGTGATCATCGTCGGCGCGCTGATCGCGGCCGGGCCGATGGGCTATAGCTTTTCCAAGATCATGGGCTTCGTGGCGGTGACGCTCGCCTCGGTCAATATCTTCGGCGGCTTCATCGTCACCCAGCGCATGCTGCAAATGTTCAAGAAGAAGAAATAGGCCCATGAGCGCCAGCCTTTCCGCCTTTCTGTATCTGGTCGCATCGGTCTGTTTCATCCTGGCGCTGCGCGGCCTGTCGTCGCCGGTGACCTCGCGCTCCGGCAACATGTTCGGCATCGCCGGCATGGTTATCGCGATCGGCACGACCCTGGCCTCGCCCGGCATCGTCTCCTATCCGCTGATCGTCGCCGGCATCGTCATCGGCGGCGCCATCGGCACCTTCATCGCGCTGCGCATCCAGATGACGGCGCTGCCGCAACTGGTGGCGGCGTTCCACAGCCTGGTCGGCTTCGCCGCGGTCTGCGTCGCCGCGGCGGCGTTCTATGCGCCCGCCTCTTACGGCATCGGCGAGCCGGGCGCGATCCGGGTCGAGAGCCTGATCGAGATGGCGATCGGCACCGCGCATCGGCGCCATCACCTTCACCGGCTCGATCATCGCGTTCGGCAAGCTGCAAGGGCTTATCACCGGCAGGCCGCTGGTGTTCCCGGGGCAGCATCCGCTCAACGCGACACTGGGCATCGTGCTGGTCGCGATCGTCGTGTGGTTCTGCATCGCGTCAGCCGCCGATCGCGTTCTGGCTGATCGTTGTGTTGTCGCTGTTGCTCGGCCTGCTGCTGATCCTGCCGATCGGCGGCGCCGACATGCCGGTCGTGATCTCGATGCTCAACTCCTATTCGGGTTGGGCGGCCTGCGGCATCGGCTTCACGCTCGCCAATTCGCTGCTGATCATCACCGGCGCGCTGGTCGGCTCGTCGGGCGCGATCCTCAGCTACATCATGTGCAAGGGCATGAACCGCTCGATCTTCAACGTCATCCTCGGCGGCTTTGGCACCGAGGGCGGCACGGTCGCGGCGGGCGCCGGCGCGGGCGACAAGTCGGTCAAGTCGGGCAGCGCCGAAGACGCGGCCTTCATCATGAAGAACGCCGGCTCGGTCATCATCGTGCCGGGCTACGGCATGGCCGTGGCCCAGGCGCAGCATGCGCTCAAGGAAATGGCCGACCTCCTCAAGAAGGAAGGCGCCACCGTCAAATACGCCATCCATCCGGTGGCGGGCCGCATGCCGGGACACATGAACGTGCTGCTGGCCGAGGCCAACGTGCCGTATGACGAGGTGTTCGAGCTCGAGGAAATCAACAACGATTTCGCCCAGACCGACGTCGCCTTCGTCATCGGCGCCAACGACGTGACCAACCCGGCGGCCAAGACCGATCCCAAATCGCCGATCTACGGCATGCCGATCCTCGAGGTCGAAAAGGCCAAGACCGTGCTGTTCGTGAAGCGCTCGATGGCGTCAGGCTATGCCGGCGTCGAGAACGAGCTGTTCTACCGCGACAACACGATGATGCTGTTCGGCGACGCCAAGAAGATGTGCGAGCAGATCGTCAAGGCGATGGCGTAACCGCCTACCTCTTTATCCCTTGAGTTGCTTCGTTAGCCCGTAGAAATCGACCGCGCCCCAGTGCTCGGCGAAATATTTGCCGCGCACGCGCAGAATGTCGGTCGAGTTCCACGCCACTTTCTTGCCGGTTGCGGGAATGCCGAGATACTCGCCTTGGTGCGTGCCGCGCCACACCAGGTTTGCCGCGATCAAGTCGCCATGGCCGGTACGCATGTCGGTCTCGAGCGTGACGTCGGGAAACGCCTTGAAGCGGGCGGCGAAGTAATTCTTCGCCTGGTCGCGGCCCATGGTCTTGGCGTTGTTGCCGCCCATCTGCACCAGGGTCTGATGATTGACGTAGCCGTCGGCGGCGTAGACCTGATCGAGGATCGAAACGTCGTGCTTGTTGATGGCCTCCATCAATAGATCGAGCAGACGGTTGGCCTGGCGATATTGGTTGCGCATCCGCGCCGCGGAAGCCGGCGCCGCGCCGGCGGCCAATAGCGCCGCGGCGGCCCCGCCCAGCGACACGGCTCTCAAAGCGTCCCGACGATTCATCCTGGCCCTCCCCTCTTTTTCCGGCTCCAAAGCCGGGGCTTGATCGATAGTCGCCATGCTACCATATCTCGTGCAGCGGTAGTGCCGTTCCGGCATCGCCGCCGGATCGAGCGGGTGCCAGATGGGCCCGCGTCCGGGAACTCGCTCGAATGAGGAGATCCGATGTCACGTTTGTCGCTATTCAATTCGCCCTTGCTTCTCGGTTTCGACCAGTTCGAGCGAGCGCTCGACCGGGTAAGCAAGGCCGCGTCCGACGGCTATCCGCCCTACAATGTTGAACAGACCGGCGAGAACGCGCTGCGCATTACGCTCGCGGTTGCCGGCTTTGCGCGCCGACGATCTGACGGCGCAGATCGAGGACCGCCAGCTCGTGGTGCGCGGCAAGCAGACCGACGAGCAGGAGCGGGTCTATCTCCATCGCGGCATCGCCGCGAGGCAGTTCCAGCGTTCCTTCGTGCTCGCCGACGGGATCGAAGTGTCGGGCGCCACGCTCGATAACGGGCTGCTCCATATCGACCTGATCCGCCATGTTCCCGAAGGCAACGTGCAAACCATCGCGATTTCAACGCCTCGCTCGCGGCCGCAGACGATCAACGCGACCGCGTGTGCGAGGTGAACGGGAAGCCGCCAGCGGCTGCCCAGAAAGGATGACGCCATGACCGCGATCGAAAAATGGAAACAATTGCCGCAGCAGGAATTCACCGCGCTTGGCATGCAGCACCTCGCCTACATCAAGCCCGTGACCGTGAACGACCATCTCGCCTTCGCGATCCATGCCGCCGACGGCACGCCGATGGCGGTGATGGATGACCGCGCCATCGCCGAGGCGGCGGTGCGGCAACACGACCTCGAGCCGGTCAGCGTGCACTGAGCGCGCCCCCAGGGCCGCACCTGGTTCATTTGCCGCGTGCCGCCATGCCGCCGATAGATCAGCACGGGCGCCTTTTCGGTGGGACCGAAGGGGCCGGGGATCACGTTCTTCACCGGCGGCAGGCTCTTCAGATAAGCCGCAATCGCATGCGCGTCCGTTTGCGTTAATTCGGCAAAGTCCATCCAAGGCATGACCGGCGCGAGGATTTGCCCGTCGGGGCGTTTCCCCGTCATAATGGCCGTCACGATTTGGTCCTCGGACCATTTCCCGAGTCCGGTGTCGTTGTCCGGCGTCAAATTGCGCGGCACGAAAACGCCGACGCCGGGCATCTCGAACCCGACCTCGGAACCGCTGAGCTGATGGGCCATGTCGGGCTTGCCGAGCAGGTTGCCTGGCGTATGGCAATCGCCGCAGCCCATGATGGTGACGAGATACTTGCCGCGCGCCACCTGATCGTCAGCCTGGCCCGAACCGGCCCACAGCATCAGGGCCAGCGCCGCCGCGCCGGCCAGACAGACGTCAATCGGATCATGTTTCCCCCAAAATGTTAACTACATCATCTAGTTAGGTTCCCGGAACGTCCAGGGGGCGACTCGTGCGATCGGCCCAGATATTGTAGTGGCGGTTAACGCCGCCGTTAAGCGGCGTGGCTGGTGGCGCGGTCGGTCAAGAGGGCGTACAGCGCCTCGGCCCGGTCGGTGCCGCGCAGCTTTTCGCACATCGCCCGGTCCCGCAACAGGCGCGACACCCGGGCCAGCGCCTTCAAATGGTCGGCGCCGGCGTTTTCCGGCGCCAGCAGCAGGAAGATCAGATCGACCGGCTGGTCGTCGATCGCTTCGAAATCGATCGGCCTTTCGAGCCGCGCGAACACCCCATAGAGCCGGTCGAGCCGCGGCAGCTTGCCGTGCGGCACCGCCGTGCCCATGCCGATGCCGGTCTGCCGAGCCGTTCGCGCTCCCACAGCACCTCGAAAATCTCGCGCTCGTCGCGCTTGGTCAGCGGCGGCGGCGCGGCGCGCCAGTTCCTGCAAGGCTTGGCGCTTGCCGGAGACGCGCAGACTGGCGACCACGCTCGCCGGCGTGATGAGATCGTCGATCTCCATCAGATCGCTTTGTATCCTTGAACCCCGGATCGTTGCCCGGCGCCGGCCGGCACGCTCATGCGTCTTGGGCGGCCATCCTTGTGGAGCCGATAACGGCGTGTCAAGCGCAGCCGGCGCGCCAAAATGCGTTAACATGCGCGGCGATTTCCGGTGATCAGGCGAACAGCGCGCGGTGCGGCGCCGCGCTGCACCGACGACGGAATATGCATCGCCTCGCGATATTTTGCGACGGTGCGCCGGGCGATGGCGATGCCCTCGCCGTGCAGCAATTCGACGATGCGGTCGTCGGACAGAATTGCGCCCGCTCTCGCCGTCGATCAGCGCCTTGATGCGGAAACGCACAGCCTCGGCGGACAGCGCCTCGCCGCCGCTGGCGGAAGCGACCGACGCGGTGAAAAAATATTTGAGTTCGAACATGCCGCGCGGCGTCGCGATGTATTTGTTCGAGGTGACGCGGCTCACCGTGCTTTCGTGCATGCCGATCTCGGTGGCGATGTCGCGCAGCACCAGCGGCTTCAGATGCTGCACGCCGTGGCGGAAGAATCCGTCCTGCTGCCGCACGATTTCGCGCGCCACCTTGAGGATGGTGGTGGCGCGCTGATGCAGCGCCTTCACCAGCCAATTGGCCTGCTGCAGCCGTTCCGACATGTAGTCGCGCTCGGCTTTGATCCGCGTCGCGCCGCTGACCTCGGCATAATAGCGGCGATTGACCAGGACACGCGGCAGCGTCTCGGTATTGAGCTCGACCGCCCAAGCGCCGTCGGGCAAGCGCGCGCAGCAGTCACATCCGGCACGACCGGGCTCGCCACCACCGGGTCGAAGGCGAGGCCCGGTTTCGGGTCGAGCGTCTTGATCTCCGCCACCATCTCCGCCAGATCCGCCGGCATCGACGCCGCAGATTTTGCATCAGCGCCGCGCCGTCGCGCGCCGCCAGCAGCGGCAAATTGTCGAGCAGCGCCTGCATCGCCGGATCGAGCCGGTTGCGGTCCTTGAGCTGCAGCGCCAGGCATTCCTTCAGGGTCCGGGCACAAACCCCCGGCGGGTCGAATTGTTGCACCCGTTGCAGCACCGGCAGCGATTCGCGCCACCGGACAGACGAGCCGCACCGCCAACTCGTCGAGGCTGCCGGCGATATAGCCCGCCTCGTCCACCATCTCGATCAGTTCGGCGCCGACGATCCGGTCGGCCGGGTCGGCGATGTCGACCGCGAGCTGCTCCAGCAAATGCTCGCGCAATGTCTTCGGCCGGCTCACCGTCTGGTCGAGGCCCGGCAGATCTTCGCTCGGACTGCGGACGCGGCTTGGCCGATTGCCACGCCGCCGGGTCGCCGCCGAAATCGAGCCGGCCATCACCCTCCACCCCCGCCGTCGTGACCGCCAATTCAGCATCGTCGCCGATTTCCTCGGCAGGAGCCGGCGCCTCGGGGCCGTCCTCGGGCCGTTCGTCACGGTCCAGAAGCGGATTGGTCTCGAGTTCGCTTTCGACGAACTGCGACTAATTCGAGATTGGAGAACTGCAACAGCTTGATCGCTTGCTGCAGCTGCGGGGTCATTACCAGCGCCTGCGTTTGCCGCAGGTCGAGCCTCATACCAAGGGTCATACTCTGGTTCTAATATTGCCGTCGCGCGAAAAACAAGCCCATTAATGCAAAAATTGGGCCAACTACGTTTGAGCAAAAAATCGGTTAACAGGGCGCGGCAGCCCGAGATTTTCCCTTAACGTCTTGCCCTCGTAGTCGCGGCGGAAGATGCAGCGCCGTTGCAATTCCGGGACCACTTTGTCGACGAACTCATCGAGCCCGCCCGGCACGTGGGAGAACAGCACGTTGAAGCCGTCGGAGCCTTCCTCGTCGAGCCATTGCTCCATCTGGTCGGCGATGGTCTTGGCGGTGCCGACCATGGCGTTGCCGTAATAAGAGCCGGCGCGCTGCGCGAGTTGGCGAACCGTCCAGCCGGTTTGACGCGCGATCTCGACCATGCGGTCGCGGCCGGACTGGCTGGCGTTGCTTTGCGGAATCTCCGGCAACGGCTTGTCGGGATCGAATTTCGATGCGTCGGTGCCGAGCTGGATCGAGAGCGAGGCGATGCCGCTGTCGTAGTGAACGAGACTGTCGAGCGTGGCGCGCTTCGCCTTCGCCTCGTCCTCCGTGTCGCCGATCACGACGAAACAGCCGGGCAAGATCTTGAGGTGATCGGGATCGCGGCCGAGTTTTTTCATGCGGCCTTTGACGTCGGCATAGAATTTCTTGGCCGCCGCGAGATCGAGCGAGCGAGCCGAAAATCACTTCCGCGACTTCGGCGGCGAATTGCCGGCCGGCCTCCGACGCGCCGGCCTGCACGATGACCGGCCAGCCTTGGATCGGCCGCGCGACGTTGAGCGGCCCGCGCACCTTGAAATATTCGCCCTTATGATCGAGGACGTGGAGCTTTTCGGGATCGAAGTAAATGCCCTTCCGTCGACATTGCGGATGAAGGCGTCGTCGGCCCACGAATCCCACAGGCCGGTGACGACGTCATAAAACTCGCGGGCGCGGCGATAGCGCTCGTCATGCTCCATATGTTCGTCGAGGCCGAAATTCAACGCGGCGTCGGGGTTCGAGGTGGTGACGATGTTCCAGCCGGCGCGGCCGCCGCTCAAATGATCGAGCGACGAGAAGCGCCGCGCGACGTGGTAGGGCGCGTCGAACGTGGTCGAGCCGGTCGCGATCAAGCCCAGATGCTTGGTCTGCGTCGCCAGCGCGGGCAGCAGGATCATCGGGTCGAACGAGGTCACGGTGGCGCTGCGCATCAGCGCCTTCATCGGCATGTTCAGCACCGCGAGATGATCCGCCATGAAGAAGGCGTCGAACTTGCCGCGCTCCAGCGTCTGGGCAAAGCGCTTGATGTGCTCGAAATTGAAATTGGCGTCGGGATAGGCGCCGGGATAGCGCCACCAGGCGGTATGGATGCCGACGGGGCGCATGAACGCGCCGAGGCGAAGCTGCTTGCGAGTGCTCATGACAGACTCTTACCGCATGCCGTCACGTCCCGCAGCGTTGCAGCGATCATGCCGCTCCGGCGCTTTACGATGGCTCGATCGGCTTGGGGTTGGGTTTCGAATTGGCTTTCGCCCAGCGGCAATCCTTGATCCGCCTGACAAATTGGCCTCGTTCTGTAAAATTCATATTTGCGCGTCTCCGCCCTGGCGGCGTTACCCACATGCAAGTTCTCGGGGGTGTCTTAGCGACACGACCGAGCATTATCAATAACGTATATTGCGTCATTTTGTCAAGGTCTTTGGCGGCCGAAAAATCGGCTATTTGACGGGCTTATTCTGGCATTTATCGACGTTTGACCGCACTTTCCGTGCAGCCGACAAGACGAAAAAGGCGGAAAATCTGGGACTCGAGAAAACCGGTTTTGCATAATCGCCAGCCGCTACGACTTTTTGCGGCCATGCCCACATTTCTCGCTAGAAGTCGGCTATGGCGGCTAGAGTGCGGGCGCTGCATTGAGGGTTCGAACCACCATGGAACGACATCCCGCGCATTGCGCTCTACCCCGCCGTCGCCACCGGAAAACCGGTGGTGCGTGGCACCCGGCTCACCGTCGAGTTCATCCCCGGCCTATTGGCGCAAAGTTGAGCGAACCCGACATTATCGCGAATTATCCCGCGCTAACGCGCGACGATATTTTCGGCTGCCTCGAATTCGCGCGCGATCCGCTGAGCACTACTGTCGTCTCCGGCGACCAACTGGCGCGAATGCAGCGGCCCGAAAAGCGCTTGCCCCTCAAGGAATGGTTGCTGGCCGACGGGCCGAGGATCGAAGATCACGAACTGCCCCTGTTCGACCCACGTAGCTATAGAAATGGGCGACGATCCAGTTGACGCATTGAAACGACGGCGCGCAGGGCTGGTTACCGCAGCGTAACCCGCCAAAGCTAGACCACTCCATTTTTTTGCCACCCCGGCGAAAGCCGGGGTCCATGCTGATCGCGATACGGGCTCGGGCGGGAATGGAATCCGAATTGTCCCGCACCGGGGCGGCCGAATCCACTCACCCATGGCCCCCGCGTTCGCGGGAGTGGCGCTCCGGATTGTTGATCGGGGGACGGCGGATGACGCTTCGCTTATCCGCCCGACGACTTGCTTATCTTCGGTCGTCGCAAGCTAAAGTGCGGAATTGTATCCTTCCGATAATACGCGCTATGACCTAGCCCAGCGTTTCTACGAAAAATGGAACTCCTCGATCCGTCACCAGCTTCGCCTGAATGGGGCGCCTTGAACGAGCAGCAACGCGAATTTTACCGGCTATGCCCGGACGCTATTTTTGACGAACGTAGTTTGTCGCCTGCGCGGCGCTCAAATAGAGCCGAGATTAACCACGCGCTGAGTCCCAACATTGCGACGCAAGCTATTCACGTGCTGACACGAGCGCGTTCCAACAACCACATGATAAATCGGCATGCCATGATCGGCATGCGCGGAATTGTCAAATAACCGGATATCTGCAATCAGCAACTTTATTCCGGAACCGACGGTATCGGCACGCGCTGGAGCCGCAGTCAATTCGTGAAAATTGATCGCATGCCTGTAGCCGCGATTTAGCGGCGGCGGCGGCGGATTTATTAGCGCAGCACCTACAAAATACGAAACCGCCGGACACCGCCCGAGAATGATGTCAGGTAACGCTAGTGGCCTAAACCCACCCAAACCAAATCGCATCACGGCGTGGCAGTAGGCAATCTTCGCAATTGCTCGCGCGAAAAACTTCTCGTTGATTCCGGGTTCTGGTCTCAGAATCTCCAAACTTTGTGATTCGCTCAATCCAAGGATTTCTCGAAGATTAGGCGGGTCTTGATGGTAGTAATTCCAGTAGGGTTCCGGGAATGGTTCATCAATGCGCGCGGCACGCAAATACCCTGCATCGCCCCATAGCGGGAGTATCAAGAAAACGGATGGTGATCGATGGGCAATTTCATCGTCACTTCCCGCCCATCAATCCGAAAGGTTGCCGGTAGTTCGGTCGGGCGTTCGCGTGGATTACGGGTCTGCACGCCAGCGTGAATACGATACTGCCCGTACACTGCATGGCCGAGATGGCGCTCGATTGGGTCAATGAGGCGTTGGCATGTCAGACAAGACGCGCGGTCGATCCACGTATTGCCGCCAAGCGAAAACTCTAGAATGTGTTCCCGCCGCAACCCTTCGCCGTCGCCGGCACCACCACAATAGATGCAGCGCCCATATCCAGCATACTGTTTGCCCTGAATATCCTCCCAGTCTGTGCTAAAATTTGGCGCCATTAGCCGCGTACCGCCTGTTAGGGTGGATGACGCTTCGCTTATCCGCCCGACGCCGCCGCCTTCGCCAGCCCCGCGTCCTTCAAATGCCCGGTGATCTCGTCGAGGATGACCGGGTCGTCGATGGTAGCGGGCATTTTGTAATCCTGGCCGTCGGCGATGCTTCGCATCGTGCCGCGGAGGATTTTGCCCGAGCGCGTCTTGGGCAAACGCTGCACCACCAGCGCCGCCTTGAGGCTCGCGACCGCGCCGATGCGCTCGCGCACCAGCGCCAGCACTTCCTTCGACACGGTTTCCTGCGGCGTGTTGGTGCCGGCCTTCAGCACGAGGAAGCCGAGCGGCACCTGGCCCTTCAACGGATCGGCGATGCCGATCACCGCGCATTCGGCGACGTCCTGGTGCGCGGCCACCACTTCCTCCATGGCGCCGGTCGAAAGACGGTGCCCCGCGACGTTGATGACGTCGTCGGTGCGCGTCATGACATAGACGTAGCCGTCCTCGTCGATATAGCCGGCGTCGGCGGTGGCGTAATAGCCCGGAAACTCCTTCAAATAGGCGTCGATGTAACGTTGGTCCGCGTTCCACAAGGTCGGCGACGAGCCGGGCGCCAGCGGCAGCTTCATCGCGATGGCGCCGATCTCGCCCGCCTTCACGTCGTGGCCGTCGGTGCCGAGCACGTGCAGGTCCCAGCCGGGCACCGGTTTCGTCACCGAGCCGTGCTTCACCGGCAGGCGGCCGAGCCCGACGCAATTCCCCGCCATCACCCAGCCGCTCTCGGTCTGCCACCAATGGTCGATCACCGGAATCTTCAAATGTTCCTCGGCCCAGGCGATGGTCGGCGGGTCGCAGCGCTCGCCGGCGAGGAACAAGGTCTGCAACGACGAGCGGTCATATTGTTGAATCAACTTGCCGTCGGGATCGTCGCGGCGGATGGCGCGGAACGCGGTCGGCGCGGTGAAGATGGCGTTGATCCTGTGGTCCCGCACCAGGCGCCAGTAGACGCCGGCGTCGGGCGTGCCGACCGGCTTGCCTTCGAACAGCACGCTCGTCAGCCCGTAGAGCAGCGGGCCATAGACGATGTAGGAATGGCCGACCACCCACCCGACATCGGAGCCGGCCATGAAGGTCTGGCCCGGCTCCATGCCGTAGAAATATTTCATGGTCCAATTCAGCGCGACGGCGTGCCCGCCATGGTCGCGCACGATGCCCTTCGGGTTCCCGGTCGTGCCCGACGTGTAGAGGATGTAAAGCGGATCGGTCGCGGCGACCGAGACGCAATCCGCCGGTTTCGCCTTCGCCGCGGCTTCTTGCCAATCGAGATCGCGGCCCGGCACCATCGTCGCGACGGCCTGCGGCCGTTGTAGAATGAGGCAATGCGCCGGCTTGTGCGTCGCCGCCGCGATGCCCTCGTCGAGCAACGGCTTATAGGCGATGACGCGATTGACCTCGATGCCGCACGAGGCGGAGAGCACGAGCTTCGGCTTGGCGTCGTCGATGCGCGAGGCGAGCTCGCGCGGCGCGAAGCCGCCGAACACCACGGAATGAATCGCGCCGATGCGCGCGCAGGCCAGCATCGCCGTCACCGCTTCCGGCACCATCGGCATGTAGATCAGCACGCGGTCGCCGGGTTCGATGCCTTGCGCCTTGATGGCGCCGGCGAGCTTCGCCACGTCGCGCGTCAGCTCGGCATAGGTGAAATGCTTGATCGTGTTGGTGACGGGACTGTCGTAGATCAGCGCGACGCGATCCCCGTCGCCGTTCATCACGTGCCGGTCGAGGCAATTGTAACAGGTGTTGAGCTTGCCGCCCGCGAACCAGCGATAGAAGGGCGGCCGCGAATCGTCGAGCACCATGTCCCAACGCTTGTCCCATTCGAGCGCCTCCGCCGCCTCGGCCCAGTATCCCTGCGGGTCGGCAAGCGAGCGGCGGTAGACCTCGTCATAACGGCTGGACATGGCGGTTCCTCACGGTGTCGGCCGGATTAAACCGCCAAGACACGACAACGCCAAGCGCCCTCTGCGTCCGCGGGGTGCGTCCCTCGACTACTCGCCCTCACTTCGTTCGGGCTGCGTGCTCGGGATGAGGACGGACATTGCGTTGCCTCATCCCGAGCGCGGAGCGCCGCGTCAGCGGCGCGAGCAGTCGAGGGACGCAGGGCGCCATTCCCGCTGCCGCAGGGACGACGAACGATATTGAGTTATGGAAAAGCGTTAGTGCGGGTGCTCGATGGCCGCGATTTGGTCTTTGATTCGGAGTTTCTGGCGTTTCCAGTCGGCGACGAGGTCGGAATTGGGGAGGGGGCGATGGGTTTCCTGATCGATGGCTTCCTCCAGGCTCTTGTGCCGCGCCCGGAGGCTTTCGATGGGATCGTGAGCGGTCATGGCTCCTCCTGAACTGGTGGACAGGTGAGACAGCCAAATGTTAGCGCCGTTACCCCTTTTGCGCCAAGCGGCTTGTGGCATCCGTGACGTGGGCGGCGACCTTTTTCATTAACGTCGGCAACGCGAAATCGCCGAATCGCGCCGGTTGGGACGCAACAAACCCAGGCGGCACGGTCTTTGGAGCCGATCCAATCCAGATGCCAAGCGATAGATCGAAATGGGTAAATCCGTGCCGCACCGCGCCGGGAAGCGGCTGCCACCGGGCCTTGACCGGGCTTTCCTCGGTCGCGGCCGGCGCGGTCCAAGGGACGTCGGTCCAGGGGGTCGACGGGAACTCCATCATGCCGCCAAGCAGGCCTTCGTTGGGGCGACGGCGCAGCAGCACCGAACCGTCCGGCCGCACCGCCCAGAACACCACGCCGAAGCGTCGCGGCTTAATCTTTTTCGGCGGAAAGCGCGGCAGGTCTTCGGCCAGGCCGAGCGCGCGGGCGCGGCACGGCTCGCGCCAAGGACAGAGCGCGCAGGCCGGCCGCGCCGGGGTGCAGATGGTGGCGCCCAGATCCATCGCCGCCTGGGCATAATCGCCGGGCCGCGCGGCGGGCGTCAGCGTCGCGGCGAGCGCGCGGATTTTTTCCTTGGCGCGAGGCAGCGGCTCTTCGACGGCAAAGACGCGCGCCACCACGCGCTCGATATTGCCGTCGAGCGGCGTCGCGGGCAGGTCGAAGGCGAACGCCGCGATCGCCGCGGCCGTGTAAGCCCCGATGCCCGGAAGCGCGCGCAGCATCGCCTCGTCGGCGGGGAACGTGCCGCCGTAGAGTGCCACGACTTCGCGCGCGCAGGCATGGAGATTGCGCGCGCGGGCGTAATAGCCGAGCCCCTGCCACTCATGCAGCACGTCGTCGAGCGGCGCCGCGGCCAGCGCCGCGATGGTCGGCCAGCGCTTCAGAAACGCGCCGAAGCGCGGCCCGACGGTGGCGACAGTGGTCTGTTGCAGCATGATCTCGCTGAGCCAGACGCGATACGGATCGGGCCGCTCGCCCGGCTTGGCGCGCCACGGCAAATCGCGGCGATGCCGGTCGTACCAGGCAAGCAGCGTCGCGGCCAGTTCCGACGGTTGCGATTTTTTCGGCGCGGCCATCGCCGCACTGAACCATCAAGCGGCGCCGGACAAAAGCCCCCACGCCTCAACCGCAAATAAATTCGCACCACCCCGGCGGACGCCGGGGTCCATCGTGATGCCGGTACCGGCGGCGCCTTGTCATCGCCGATGGAGTTGCCCGTTTCCTATTCGGCGAATCCGCCCCGATGGCGCTATGGACCCCCGCGTGCGCGGGGGTGGTGATTCCTATTGGGCGATCGTGCCGTGATGTTTCTGATAAGCTTCGGCCGTGAACAACAATTTGTCCGACATCAAAGCGGCGATCCGCGACACGGCGCTGAAGCTCGGTTTCGACGCGGTCGGATTCGCGCGCGCGGAATTGAGCGCGGAATCGCGCGCGCACCTCGCCAACTATCTGGCGCAAGGATTTCATGGCGACATGGGCTGGCTCGAGACCCGCGCCGAACAGCGCGGCGATCCGCGCGAACTCTGGCCCGAGGCGAAGACCGTCGTCGTGTGCGCGATGAATTACGGGCCGGACGACGATCCGCTCGAATCCGCTCGACGAACGCGACCGCGGCACGGTGTCGGTCTATGCGCGGGGCCGCGATTATCACGAGCTGATCAAGTCGCGGCTCAAGGCGCTGGCGCGCGCCATCGAGAAAATCGCGAAGACCAACAATGTGTCGGGCGAATTGAAACTATTCGTCGACACCGCGCCGGTGATGGAAAAGCCGTTGGCGCAGCGCGCCGGTCTCGGCTGGCAGGGCAAACACACCAACCTCGTGTCGCGCGAGCACGGCTCGTGGCTGTTCCTCGGCGAGATTTATTTGAGTCTGGAGCTGCCGCCGGACGACGGCGAGACCGATCATTGCGGCCAGTGTCAGGCGTGCCTCGACATCTGCCCGACGCGCGCCTTCGTGAAGCCTTACGTGCTCGATGCGCGGCGCTGCATCTCCTATCTCACCATCGAGCACAAGGGCCATATCGACGCCGATCTCAGGCCGCTGATGGGCAACCGCATCTATGGCTGCGACGATTGTCTCGCCGTCTGCCCGTGGAACAAATTCGCCCATGCCGCGCGCGAGGCGGCGCTCCGGCCGCGCGACGATCTGACGGCGCCGCGTCTCGCCGAATTAGCGGCGCTCGACAACGCCGCGTTCCGCAAAAGATTTTCCGGCTCGCCGGTAAAGCGCACCGGCCGCGACCGGTTCCTGCGCAACGTCATGATCGCGATCGGCAATAGCGGCGATCCGTCGTTGCGCGACAGTGTCGAGGCGCGGCTCGGCGACGCGTCGGCGTTGGTGCGCGCGATGGCGGTGTGGGCGTTGGGCCGTTTGGCGGCAAACGCGCGTTTCGCCCAACTGCGAACACAATACTTACCGGACGAAGCCGACGAATCGGTTATCGCGGAGTGGCATGCGCGCTGAATTGGAACGGCGCTTGCATCGTGTCGTTTTATGATCGGGCGGCGCATCGTCGCCCGACATGGAGGACGAGATGAGCAGCCGCTTGGAATCAACCGCCGTAGAACACGTTGTCGCCAAGGTCCTTCATCTCGAGGGTGACGAGATCGGGACGGCCGGAGACCGGTTTGTTGAGATGCGCATCGACGACCTCGGCGACGACGACATGATGATCGCCTTCCTCGACGATTTTCTTGACCCGGCATTCGATCGCAGCGGGCGCATCGCTCAATAGCGGCGCGCCGCTGGCGGCGCCCTTGGTGAAAGCCATGCCGCTGATCTTGTCGCCGTCGACCTTGGCCGGCTTGAAGAAGGCGAACGCCGCGCCCTTCTGATCCTTGCCCAACACGTTGAGCGCGAACGCGCCGGTCTCCTTCAGGATCGCGTAAGCGCCCGAATCCGCCTTGACGCCGAGCGTCACGAGCGGCGGCGCGAACGAGCTCTGCGTCACGAAATTGACGGTGGCGGCGGCGATATTGCCCTTGCCGTCATCGGCGGTCAGCACATAAAGCCCGTAGGGAATCATCCGCAGCGCGGTCTTCTTCGCATCCTGATTCATCGCCTCACCTTTTTCTGACGGGAAACTTACGCGGCGATTCGCTCCAAGCGCGCCGCGCGCTTTTGCAGGCCCCACCACGCGACGTGCGCGGCCCACATATTGATCGCGGCCGTGCGGCTTCAGCCCCGCGGCCTTGAGGCCCATCGCGATCGCGCGCTCGACATGGTGCCAGCGATAGACCCCGATGGCGCGGCGCGCATAGGCGCCGTTGTAGCGCTTGCGGTCGTACGGCACGTCGCCTTCGTTGGCGGCGTAATAGGCGTAGGCCAGCTCGTCATCCTCGGCGTCGCGCATGCGCTGAAACGCGATGCGAAAGCGCTGCCACTTGTTCAGCCGCTCGATATCGAGATAGCGCTTCATGTGCGTATAGAAGAGCTTGTAGTGGCGCAGCTCGTCGGCCGCGATGTTGTGGCAGACGATTTTCAGCACCGGCTCCTCCACTGCTTCATAAAGCGCGGTGTAGTAGGAGGAGGTGCCGGTCTCGACGATACAGCGCGACACGAGCTCGCCGGCGCGGGTGCCGCGCAGACTGTGCGTGGCATTGATATTGACGCGGAAGCCGGCGGTGAACCGTGCCGCCGCCTTGGCATGGTCCCACGACGGATCGGCCAGCATCGCCCACCGCCCCAGCGCCTGTCCGTGCTGTATCTCCTCGCCGCCCCAGCGCCGCGCCACGACCTGGAACGCGGGATCGTCGCCGAACACGCCGCAGAGATACTCGGTGTAGTCGCCGCCATTCTGCTCGACCAGGCTCGCCGCCTTGACGATGCGCACGATCTCCGGATCGACCTTCGAGCGGTCGAACTCCTCCCACGGGATATCGTCGAGCGTCCAATGCGCCATGGCTGTCAGTATAGTCATCCCCCGGCGCGGGTGAAGGGCCGAAACGCGCACGACAATCGTGCGTCCTTCGACTACTCGCCCCGATTTCATCGGGGCTGCGTGCTCAGGATGAGGAAGAGCTTTACCTCATCCCGAGCGCGGAGCCGGCGCCCGCCGGCGAGCAGTCGAGGGACGCACGGCTTGCGCGGCGGCAACGAATCACGCGAGACTTGCCGCCATGCCAACCATTCCGTTGCAGGACCGGCTGATCGTGGCGCTCGACGTGCCGACGGTGGACGAAGCGCGCGACCTGGTGCGGCGTCTCGGCGGCGCCGTGAGCTTCTACAAGATCGGCCTGCAATTGCAGTATGCCGGCGGCATCGCGCTGGCGGCCGAGCTGAAACGCGCGGGCAGAGAAAATCTTTCTCGATTCGAAGCTGCTCGACATCGACCAGACCGTGACCGGCGCCGCCGCCAACATCGCCAAGCTCGGATCTCGATTTTCTGACCATTCACGGCTATGCGCCGACGCTGCGCGCGGCCGTGACGGGCCGCGGCGACAGCGGCCTCAAGCTCCTCGCGGTGACGGTGCTGACCAGCATGGGCCCGGCCGACATGGCGGAGCTGGGGACGCGGTTCACGTCGAGGAAATGGTGCTGCGGCGTGCGCAAGCGGCGCTCGACGCCGGCTGCGACGGCGTCATCGCGTCCGGCAACGAGGCACGGCAGATCCGGGCGATGGCCGGCGACCGCCTGCTGATCGTGACGCCAGGCATCCGGTCCGAGGGCATCGCCACCGACGACCAGCAACGGCCGGCGACCCCGCGCGGCGCCATCGCCGCCGGCGCCGACTACCTCGTCATGGGACGTCAGATATTGCGCAGCGAAAACCCCGGCGTAGAGGCAGAAAGCGTTCTGCGTCAGATAGATAGCGCGCTTTCTGGTTGAACATTAAAAGTTGATAAAATCGGTGTAACGGGGATGCGTCAGGCCGCCAGGCGCTTATATTTAAGGTACGCGTCCTGACCCCCAAGTGGCGTGTAAACTAAACGGGGCCATCCGCATGTCGGCTGGCCCCCTTTTTTATGGTTTTCCCCATCCACAACAATCGTCATGGCCGGGCTTAACCGGCTTGACCCGGCCATCTCAAGCCGTGTGGAGAGAGAATGGCCGTCGCTTGCCCGGGACCCGCGGGTCAAGCCCGCGGGCGACGGTCAGGAAATTCCGAAAATTAGTGGGGCGCCGCGCGCACGGCGTGGCCAAGAACGGCCAGCTTGGCGTCGATCACCGCGAGCTCGCGGCGGGCTTGGCTGCGCTGTTCCTCGTCCCCTGCGTTGAGGCGCGCTTCGAGGTCCCGCGCTTCGCCTTCAAGCATCGCGCGGTTGAGATCGGGCAGCGCCACCGCCTCGTCCGCCAGCACGGTGCAGCGCTCGCCCGTCACTTCGGCGAAGCCGCCGGCGATGAAGATGCGGCTCCTTCACCTTGCCGCCTTCGTAGATTTCGATGAGGCCCGGCCGGATGGTCGAGATCAACAAGCGAATGGCCCGGCAGCACGCCGAAATTGCCTTCGGTGCCCGGCACCACCACCATCTCGACCTGCTCCGAGCGCAACAGGCGCTCGGGCGATACCAGCTCGAATTCCAGCGTTCCGGCCATGAGGCTTTACGCTTCCGCCGCGATCTTGCGGGCCTTCTCGACCGCTTCCTCGATGGTGCCGACCATCAGGAACGCGCTTTCCGGCAGATCGTCATAGTCGCCGGCGACGATGCCCTTGAAGGCCTTGATCGTGTCTTCGAGGTTGACGAACACGCCGGGCGTGCCGGTGAACACTTCGGCGACATGGAACGGCTGCGACATGAATTTCTGGATGCGCCGGGCGCGGGCGACCGTGAGCTTGTCTTCTTCCGACAACTCGTCCATGCCCAGGATGGCGATGATGTCCTGGAGCGACTTGTAGGTCTGCAACACCCGCTGCACGTCGCGCGCGACCTGGTAATGCTCGTCGCCGACGACGCGCGGGTCGAGCATGCGCGAGGTCGAATCCAGGGATCGACCGCGGGATAGATGCCCAGCTCCGCGATCTGCCGCGACAGCACCGTGGTCGCGTCCAAATGCGCGAACGAGGTGGCGGGCGCGGGATCGGTCAAATCGTCGGCGGGCACGTAGATCGCCTGTACCGACGTGATCGAGCCCTTCTTGGTGGTGGTGATGCGCTCCTGCAGCGTGCCCATGTCGGTGGCGAGAGGTCGGCTGATAACCCACCGCCGAGGGAATGCGGCCCAACAGCGCCGACACTTCCGAACCCGCCTGGGTGAAGCGGAAAATGTTGTCGACGAAGAACAGCACGTCCTGGCCCTTCCTCGTCGCGGAAATATTCGGCGACGGTAAGGCCGGTCAGGCCGACGCGGGCGCGGGCGCCGGGCGGCTCGTTCATCTGGCCATAGATCAGCGCCACTTTGGAGCCGGGTCCGTCGGTCTTGATGATCCCCGACTCCATCATCTCGTGATAGAGGTCGTTGCCCTCGCGGGTGCGCTCGCCGACGCCGGCGAACACCGAATAGCCGCCGTGTTTCTTCGCGATGTTGTTGATCAGTTCCATGATGATGACGGTCTTGCCGACGCCGGCGCCGCCGAACAGACCGACCTTGCCGCCGCGCGCATAGGGCGCGAGGAGATCCACCACCTTGATGCCGGTGACCAGAATTTCCGCTTCGGTCGACTGGTCGATGAATTCGGGCGCCGCGCGATGGATCGGCAGCCGCGACTTGGCGTTGACCGGGCCGCGCTCGTCGACCGGCTCGCCGACGACATTGAGAATGCGGCCCAGCGTCTCCGGCCCGACCGGCACCAGTGATCGGCGCGCCGGTGTCGGTGGCCTGCGCGCCGCGCGACAGGCCGTCGGTCGTGTCCATGGCGATGGTGCGGACCGTGTTCTCGCCCAGATGCTGCGCCACTTCGAGCACCAGGTTCTTGCCCTGGTTGGGGACGTTGAGCGCGTTCAAGATCGACGGCAGCTCGCCGTCGAACTTGACGTCGACGACGGCGCCCATGATCTGCGTGACGGTGCCGATAGTGTTGGTGATGGCCATCTCAAATTCCTTTCGACATTGCGGACGGCCCACCCCCCACCCTAACCCTCCCCCTCAAGGGGGGAGGGGACAGGACTAGGCGACGGGGCTGCCGCAACCGATCTGGTGCGAGTATTCTCCTCCCCCCCTTGAGGGGGAGGTCGGGTGGGGGTATGCCGCGCGCCCATGGTCAGAGCGCCTCGGCGCCGGAGATGATTTCGATCAATTCCTTGGTGATCGCGGCCTGGCGCGAGCGGTTATAGGTGATGTTGAGATCGTTGATGATGTCGCCGGCGTTGCGCGTCGCGTTGTCCATCGCGGTCATGCGCGCGCCCCATTCGCTGGCGACGCTGTCCAAGAGCGCGGTGTAGATCTGCACCGCGAGATTGCGCGGCAACAGCTCGTTGAGGATCTCGCCGTCTTCCGGCTCGAACTCGTAGACCGCGCCGCGGTTCGCCGCGTCGGCATTGTCGTTGGCGCTCTCGCGCGGCGAGAACGGGATCAGTTGCTGCTTGGTGACGATTTGGGTCATCGCCGAGCGGAAATGGTTGTAGATGATGGTGCAGACGTCGAACTGCTTGTCGGCGTAAAGCGCCAACAGCGCCTCGGCGATGGCTTGCGCCTCGTCGAACCGCAGGCGCGGCCGGCCGATCTCGATTCGGCTTTCGACGATGCTTCTTGCCCTGGTCGCGGCGCAGCGCGTCGCGGCTCTTACGGCCCGAGCGTCAGGAGCTTCACGGTCTTGCCCTGGCCCTCGAGCTGGCGGATCGTGCGCCGCGTTTCACGGATGATGGTGGCGTTGAAGCCGCCGGCGAGGCCGCGGTCCGAGGTCGCGACCAACAGCAGATGCGTCTGGTCGCTGCCGGTGCCGGCGAGCAGCGGCGCGGCGTTGGCCTGGCCCTTCAAGCTTGCGGCGAGCGAGGACGAGCATGCGCTCCATACGCTGCGCGTAGGGACGCGCCGCCTCGGCCTGTTCCTGCGCGCGGCGCAGGCGCGACGCCGCGACCATCTTCTGCGCCGACGTGATCTTCTGCGTCGAACGGATGGAGCGGATGCGGATCCGCAGTTCCTTTAATGTCGCCATTTATTTCAATTCCGTCGTCCCTGCGAAAGCAGCGCACCCAGGGTGACCGCACGTCGCTGATGCCCTCAGGATTCCCCGCTTTCGCGGGAAAGACGAAAAAAAGAATACGTCAGTCATTGCCGTCGCTCACACGAACGTCTTGCCGAAATCGTCGAGGAACGTGACCAGCGCCTTGTCGGTGTCGCCGGTGATCTCGCGCTTGTCGCGGATGTCGGCCAGGATTTGCGGCGCCTTGGCGCGCAGGTCCGACAGCATCGCCGCCTCGAACCGGCCGATATTGGCGATCTCGACCTTGTCGAGATAACCGCGCGTGCCGGCGAAGATCGACACCACCTGTTCCTCGACCGGCACCGGCGAGAATTGCGGCTGTTTCAGCAATTCGGTGAGCCGCGCGCCGCGCGCCAGGAGGCGCTGGGTCGCGGCGTCGAGGTCGGAGGCGAACTGCGCGAACGCCGCCATTTCGCGGTATTGCGCCAGTTCGAGCTTGATGCGGCCCGCGACCTGTTTCATCGCCTTGATCTGCGCCGCCGAGCCGACGCGGCTGACCGAGAGGCCGACGTTGATCGCCGGACGCATGCCGCGATAGAACAGATCGGTCTCGAGGAAGATCTGGCCGTCGGTGATCGAAATCACGTTGGTCGGGATGTAGGCCGAGACGTCGCCGGCCTGGGTCTCGATGATCGGCAGCGCCGTCAGCGAGCCGAGACCGTGATCCTGCGTTCATCTTGGCCGCGCGTTCCAGCAGCCGCGAATGCAGATAGAACACGTCGCCCGGATAGGCTTCGCGGCCCGGCGGGCGGCGCAGCAGCAGCGACATCTGGCGATACGCGACCGCCTGCTTCGACAGATCGTCGTAGACGATGACCGCGTGCATGCCGTTGTCGCGGAAGAATTCGCCCATGGCGCAGCCGGAATAGGGCGCGAGGAATTGCAGCGGCGCCGGTTCCGACGCGGTGGCGGCGACGACGATGGAATATTCGAGCGCGCCGTAATCCTGCAGCGTCTTGACGATCTGCGCCACGGTCGAGCGCTTCTGGCCGATCGCGACATAGATGCAATAGAGCTTGCGGCCCTCGTCGCCGCTCTCGTTGATCTTCTTCTGGTTGATGAAGGTGTCGATGGCGACGGCGGTCTTGCCGGTCTGGCGGTCGCCGATGATCAGCTCGCGCTGGCCGCGGCCGATCGGCACCAGCGCGTCGATCGCCTTGAGGCCGGTCTGCATCGGCTCGCTGACCGATTTGCGCGGAATGATGCCGGGCGCCTTGACCTCGACGCGGGTGCGCTTGACGTCGGTCAGCGGGCCCTTGCCGTCGATGGGATTGCCGAGCGCGTCGACGACGCGGCCCAGCAGGCCCTTGCCGACCGGCACGTCGACGATGGCGCCGGTGCGCTTCACCGTATCGCCTTCGCGGATGCCGGTATCGTCGCCGAAGATCACGACGCCGACATTGTCGGTCTCGAGGTTGAGCGCCATGCCCTTGGTGCCGTCGCCGAACTCGACCATTTCGCCGGCCTCGACCTTGTCGAGCCCATAGACGCGCGCGATGCCGTCGCCGACCGACAGGACCTGGCCGACCTCGGCGATATCGGCCTCGGTGCCGAAATCGGCGATCTGCTGTTTCAGGATCGCGGAAATTTCCGCCGCCCGGATTTCCATTTACCGAACCCCTTTCATCGCAAGCTGCAACCGGTTGAGCTTGCTTTTGAGCGATGCGTCGATCATGCGCGAGCCGAGCCGGACGACGATGCCGCCCAACAGGCTCGGATCGATGCGCGATTGAATGGCGAGTTTGGCGCCCGCGCTCTTGCGCAGCGCCTCGGTCAACGCCGGCCGACTGCGCCTCGGTCAGCGGCGCGGCGCCGACGACTTGCGCCGTGACCTCGCCGCGGCGCTCGGCGAGATGATTGAGGAAGCGCGTCGATCATCTCCGGCAACGCGAAGAGACGCCGGTTGCGCGCGAGCAGGCCGAGGAAATTGCGCGTGAGATGCGAGAGCTGTGCCTGATCGGCAAGGGCGGCAATCGCTTTGCCTTGCGCGCCGCGGTCGATCACCGGGCTGCGGATGACGCGGCGCAGATCGGCGCTCGCGGCCAGCATGTCCGCAACCGACGCGCAGGTCGGCCGCGACCTGGTCGAGCGCCCGGCCCTCGTCGGCGAGATCGAACAACGCCCTCGCATAGCGCTCGGCAAGGCCAGTGACGCCTGTCGCTTCGGATGCCACGAAGTACGATTCCCCTTAACGCAAATTGCCGACTTCCCGCCCCTCGCACCCCGGCGTTCGACGCGATGCCACGAGAGGCTGGAATGGCGCCGCTTTCCGCGTTTTCCCATGGCCAAACGGTCCCGGAAAACCGCGCCCGGAAAGCGCGGGCGGTTTCTAGCATGGGGATTACAGGGCGCGCAACCGCCGGCTGGCCGCGTCCTGCGACAATGCGCCGCCGCTATTCGATTTTCCCTCTCCGCCCATCGGGGGGAGAGGGAGGGGCCCATCGCGACAGCGATGGGAAGGTGAGGTGGGCTCGTGATGCGCCAAAGTCCCACCTCACCCAACCCTCTCCTCCCGGCGGTAGGAGAGGGACCTCAAGCTCAAACTCCTCGCGTAGGGGCCAATCGGCTTGCTATACCTCGGCCGAGACGGGAGAGGATTCCGTGAAGAACAAGAAGGCGGCGCTTGAAGACCGGTCCGGGACCTGAAGCCGATCGCGCCGCCGGTGCCGGACATGACCCCGGCGACAATGATCGCGCGCGGCGGCGGCGCTGCGGGGCGAGCTGCGCGCGCGCCAGGCCGAGACGGAGCGCGGCGGGCGGCTCGCCGACGACATGAACCAGAACTTCGTCGACGCCGGCTTCTATCGCGCCATCCAGCCGCGGATTTTCGGCGGCTACGAGTTTTCGGTGCCCGATTTCATGCGGGTGATGATGGAAGTGTCGCGGGGCTGCGCCGAAAGCGGCTGGGTCGCTGTCGCTGACCGCCGGCCACGCCCATCTGTTCGCCAGCTTCCCGGCCGAGGGCCAGATCGAGGTCTATGGCGCGGACGGCGAGTTCCGCGCGCCGGGCGTGCCGCCGCCCTCGGGCCGCGGCGGTCCCGGCGCCCGGCGGCTATCGCGTCAAGGGTGCCTGGGACTATGTCTCGGGCTGCGACATCGCCACCCATTTCATCGGCGGCGCATTGGTGCGTCGACGCCGAGACCGGAGAATCCCGAGGCAGCATCGTCGTCGTCGTTCGACCGCAAGGACTACACCATCGTCGACAATTGGGACATGGTCGGCATGCAGGGCACCGGCTCGAAGCGGGTCGAGATCGAGGAACTGTTCGTGCCCGAGCATCGCACCATCGCGTGGACCAACGCGGCCGGCGAAAGCGCGATCGAGCGGCCGGGCCGCGCGCATCCACGCCAACCCGATGTATTTCGGCCGCACCGTGCCGTTCCTGGTGGCGGAATCGACCGCGGTGGTGGTCGGCGCCGCCTATGGCGCGCTCGACATCTACGACGACATCGTCAAGGCCAAGAAGGCGCCCTTTCCGCCCTTCCCTTATCGTTACGAGCTGGCCGAGATTCAGCACAATTACGGCCGCTGCCAGACGCTGATCGACACCGCCTATTTCGCGGCGATGCGCATGCCGGCGAGCAATACATGGAGCTGGCGCAGAGCCAGGCGGCGGGCGGGCCGACATTCGACGCCGACTGGGAGCGGCGGATGCACATGGTCGAGCAGCAATGCATCCATCTCTGTTACGAGGCGGTCGACATCATGGTGCGCACCGCCGGCACGTCGAGCGTGCGCAAGGACGGCGATGCTCGGCCGCTATTGGCGCAACATCGCGACCATCCGCACCCATCTGGCGCATCAATCGGATTCGACCGCGATCAATTACGGCCGCTTTCATTTCGGTCTGCCGGTGATCGGGCGGATGTAGATGAGCGGCGCGGCCATCGACACGCGGCATCTGGTCGAATGGCTCGTCGATGGCGCGCGCGACTGCGTACCGCCGCAAGATGTGCTGAAGAAGCTGGCGGACGGATTGGTCGCGGCCGACGTGCCGCTCGCACGGGCCGCCGTGTTCATTCGCACCCTGCATCCGCTGGTCGCCGGGCGGCGCTTCGGTTGGCGGGCGGGCGGGCCGGTCGAGGTCAGCGAGCTCAAATACGAAATGATCGCGACGGCGGGCTACGCCGATAGTCCGGTCGCTTACATCTACGAAAAGAACGTCGAGCTGCGCCGTCCGTTGGCGCGCGCCGACTGCCCAATCGATTTTCCTCTTCTCAAGACCCAGCGCGAGGAAGGCATCACCGATTATTTCGGCACGCCGTTGCGCTTCACCTTCGGCGAGGTCCATGCGGCGGTCTGGTCGACGACCGCGCCAGGCGGCTTCGCCGACGCGCATATCGACGCGATCCGCTCAATCGTGGCGCCGCTGGCACGGGTCGCGGAGGTTCGCGCCTTGACCCGCACCTCGTCGTCGTTGCTCGATACCTATGTCGGCCACAAGACCGGCGACCGCGTCCGCGCCGGCAGCATCCGCCGCGGCGACGCGGAAGCGATCCGCGCCGCGATCTGGCTTTCCGACATGCGCGGCTTCACGTATCTGGCCGATCGCGCGCCGCCCGAAGCGGTGCTCGATACGCTTAACCGCTATTTCGATTGCCAAGTCCCCGCGATCGCGGCGCATGGCGGCGAGGTGCTGAAATATATCGGCGACGGGCTGCTCGCGATTTTCCCGGTCGCCGGCGATCCCGCCAAAGCCTGCGCCGAGGCGCTGGCCGCCGCGCACGAGGCGCGCGCCGAAGTGGCGAAGATCGAGGGACTGCGTTTCGGCCTCGCGCTGCATTTGGGCGACGTGCTCTACGGCAATATCGGCAGCGGCGACCGGCTCGATTTCACCTGCATCGGACCCGCGGTCAATCTCGCGGCGCGGCTCGAAAAGATCGCGGCACGCGAGGGCCGCGCCGTCGTGGCGTCGGCCGAGTTCGCGCGTCATTGCGGCGCCGCGCTGACGCCGCTCGGCGAATTTTCGCTGGCGGGCTTCCACGAGCCGCAGCCCGCCTTCGCGCTGCCGGATTAACAAGCTCAGTGCGTCCCTCGACTGCTCGCGCGGCCATGCCGCGCTCCGCGCTCGGGATGAGGAAGGGAAGTGCAATAAAAATCCAATCCTCATCCCGAGCACGCAGCCCGGACGAAGGTCCGGGCGAGTAGTCGAGGGACGCAGAGCGAAACTGCGATCGTCACCATTCACAAGAAACTATACGGGTCGATGTCGACCTGAACGCGCACCGGCGACGGCAGCTTCACCCTGGCGAGCCAGTCGCGCATCACCTGCTGAATCCGCACCGCGCGCCGCGCCTTCACCAGGAAGCGCTTGCGGTGCCGGCCCCGCAGCACCGCGAGCGGCGCCGGCGCCGGGCCGAACACCTCGACGCCGGGGAGATGCGGGGACGAACGCGCATAAGCGCGCGCCGTGAACTCGGCGGTTTCCTCGTCGGGCCCCGAAATGATCAGGGCCGCCATGCGGCCGAACGGCGGATTGCCGTGCTTCCGCCGGTCGGCGGCCTCGAGAGCGAGGAAGCGGTCGCGATCGTCGGCGGCGAGCACGCGCATCACCGGATTGTCGGGATTATAGGTCTGTACCAGCACCAGGCCCGGCTGCTCGGCACGGCCGGCGCGGCCCGCGACCTGATGCAGCAATTGAAAGCTGCGCTCGGCGGCGCGGAGATCGCCGCCGTCGAGGCCGAGATCGGCGTCGACCACGCCGACGAGCGTCAAGAGCGGGAAGTGATGGCCCTTCGCCACCACCTGCGTGCCGATCAGCACATCGACGTCGTGCTGCTCGACGCGGTCGAGGATCGCCGCCGCCGCGTGCGGCCCGGTCAGCAGGTCGGAGGCCATCACCGCCACGCGCGCCGCCGGAAATTTGAGCGCGATCTCTTCCGCGACGCGCTCCACGCCGGGTCCGCACGCGGCGAAGCTGCCGGCGGCGCCGCAGTTCGGACAGAGCGGCGGCAGCGGCTCGGCGTGGCCGCAATGATGGCATTGGAGGCGATGATGGAAGCGGTGCTCGACCAGCCACGCCGTGCAGTTCGGGCAATTGAGGCGGAAGCCGCATTGCCGGCATAGGGTCAGCGGCGCATAGCCGCGCCGGTTCAGGAACAACATCGCCTGCTCGCGCGCGTCGAGCGTGTTGCGCAGCGCTTCGACCAAGGGCGGCGCCAGGAACGAGCGGCGCTCCGGCGGCGTGCGGCGCAAATCGAGCAGGCGAATCTCGGGGAGACGCGCGGTCCCATGCCGCGCCGGCAGATGGAGGCGCGCGTAGCGGCCCTCGTCGACATTGACCTGCGTTTCGACGGACGGCGTCGCCGACACCAGGACGATCGGGATTTTCGCCAGCGACGCGCGCACCACCGCCATGTCGCGGGCGTTATAAATGACGCCCTCCTCCTGCTTGTACGATTGGTCGTGTTCCTCGTCGACCACGATCAGGCCCAGCTCGTGGAATGGCAGGAATAGGGCCGACCGCGCGCCGACCACGAGCCGTGCCTCGCCGGACGCCACGGCGCGCCAGGTGTCGCGGCGATCGGCATGGCCGAGATCGGAATGCCATTGCGCCGGCGGCGTGCCGAACCGTTTGGCGAAGCGTTGCAGCCATTGCGCCGACAGCGCGATCTCCGGCAACAGCACCAACACTTGCTTGCCGCGCTCTAGCGCCGCGGCGATGGCGGCGAAATAAACCTCGGTCTTGCCGGAGCCGGTGACGCCGTCGAGGAACGTGACGCCGAAGCCCTGACCGAGCCGCGCGATCAGGTCGCGCGCGGCGACGTCCTGCGCCGACGACAGCGTCGCGCTGGGCAAGCGCCAGTCCGGCGGCTCTAGCGGCGGCCGCCGCGGCAGCTCGACCGGCTCCAGCAATCCCGCCTTGGTCAGGCCCTTTACGACGCCGGCGCCGCACGCGGCGCGGCGCGCGAGATCGATGGCGATGCCCGGCGCCTCGGCCGCTTCGGCCAGGACGCGGCGGCGCGGCGCCGACAAATTCGCCGCGTCGTCGCCGAGCGCCGCCCGGCCGGTTTCGCTGAGCCCGTAGCCGACCAGATGGCGCGGCGCTTCGAGCGCGTCGGGCACGCTCATCGCCATGCGCAGCACCGCGCCGGGCGGCGACAGCGTGTAGGACGCCACCCAATCGATCAGGCTGCGCAATTCCTCGGAGAGCGGCGGTGCCTCGAGTTGCGCGGCAATCAACTTCACTTTTTCCGCCGCGACCTCATCGGTGGACGGGCCCCAAACCACGCCCGCGACCTTGCGCGCACCGAGCGGCACCGAAACGAAATCGCCCGCCGCCACGTTCATATCCTCGGGCACGGCGTAATCGTAGGCGCCGGCCAGCGGCAGCGGCAGCAGCACGCGGACCCGCGTCCGGCTCGCCGCCAAAACCGAATTCGCCGTCTACGCTAGCATGGGGTATCGGCATGCGATAGACTCTTAGCCGGAACGCGGGGGAGCCGCCATTGCGGGAGAGCGGGGAGATAGGACGAGAGGCATGAAGTTCTTTGTCGACACGGCCGATATAGCCGAGATTCGCGAACTTGCCGCCACCGGGTTGGTCGACGGCGTCACCACCAACCCGTCGCTGATCGCCAAGGCGGGCCGCGACTTCAAGGACGCGATCCGCGAAATTTGTTCTATCGTGCCGGGCCCGGTCAGCGCCGAAGTGACGGCGACCGATCACGCGACGCAGCTCGCGGAGGGGCGCCTTCTCGCCAAGATCGCGAAGAACGTCGCCGTAAAAGTGCCGCTGACCGTGGACGGGCTCAAGACCTGCAAGGTGCTGCGCAGCGAAGGCGCCATGGTCAATGTCACGCTGTGCTTTTCGCCGGTCCAGGCCCTGCTCGCGGCCAAAGTGGGCGCCACCTTCATCTCGCCGTTCGTCGGCCGGCTCGACGATATTTCCGAGAACGGCATGGGCGTGGTGCGGGACATCGTCGAGATCTACCGCCAGTACCCAAACCTCACGACGGAGGTACTGGTTGCCTCGATCCGCCATCCGATGCATGTCGTCGAGGCGGCCAAGATGGGCGCCCATGTCGGCACCATGCCAGCCAATATCATGCGGGAGCTCTACCAGCATCCGTTGACGGACAAAGGGCTGGCGGCCTTCCTGGCGGACTGGAAAAAGACCGGGCAATCGATCCTGCCGCAAGCGAAAGCGGCGGCGGAATGACGTCCGGCGACAAAGCGAATACCGCCGTCGCCGCGCCGGCGTCAGCATCGCCAACCGACGCCGAAGTGACGGCCTTTCTCCAGGCCCATCCCGATTTCCTGGTGCGCAATCCGGACCTGCTACAGGTGCTGACGCCGCCCGCGCTCCAGCGCGGCGACCAGGTCGTCGATATGCAAAGCTTCTTGCTGCAACGGCAGCGCGGCGAGCTGGAGAAATTGCAAGCGCAGCATGACGAGCTGATCGGCACCAGCCGCGCCAACCTCGTCAGCCAGTCGCGCGTTAATGGCGCGGCGCTGGCGGTGTTCGGCGCCCGCAGCTTCGAACAGCTCATCCAGATCGTCACCACCGACTTGGCGGTGATGCTCGACGCCGACGTCGCCACCATCGCGGTCGAATTGGCCGAGCCGATGAAGCCGAAGCTGCGGAATCAGGGCGTGCAGATTCTGAAGCCCGGCATGGTCGCGGAATTGTTCGGCGAGGACCGCGACGTGTTGCTGTTCGACACGGTCGAGGGCGACCCGGTGCTGTTCGGCGACGGCGCCGGATTGGTCCGCTCGGCGGCGCTGTTGCGCCTCAAGGTCAGCACCAAGGCGCCGAACGGGCTGCTCGCCATCGGCACGCGGACGCCGGGCAAGTTCCACGTCGCGCAGGGCACGGAGCTGTTGAATTTCCTCGGTCGCGTCGTCGCCATCGCCATCGCGCAATGGCTCGACCTGCCCGCGTGACCTTCCGTTCTCATGTTTTATCGTCATGGCCGGGCTTGACCCGGCGATCCATCGATGGACCCCCGGATCAAGTCCGGGGGTGACGAAATGAGGAAGGGCTCTGAGGTTAGAAGTCCTTCGCCAGAATTCCCCAAAGCGCCTGCGCCGCTCGCGCCGGACCGATTCACCGTACAGGACGATCTTGCCGGCGCGATCGCGACATGGCTCGGCTGGCTCGAAACCGAGCACCGCGTGTCGCCACACACGCTCGCCGCCTATGGCCGCGACCTGGCGTCGTTCCTCGATTTTCTGGTCGAGCATCGGGGCGGCGTGCCGGGCCTCGCCGCGTTGAGCGCGCTGTTGCCCGCCGATTTCCGCGCCTGGCTGGCGCGCCGCGCCGGCGACGATATCGGGCGCAGCTCCAACGCCCGCGCGCTCTCGACCTTGCGCAATTTCTTCCGCTTTCTCGAGCGGCGCGGCCTCGCGAAGAACGCGGCGCTGATCGCGGTCAAGTCGCCGAAACTGCCAAAGCCGGTGCCGAAGGCGCTGTCCGCCGACGAGGCGCAAGCGGCGCTGGACGGCGTCGCGGGCGTGACGCGCGAGGCCTGGATCGCGAAGCGCGATCTCGCCCTCCTCACGCTGCTTTATGGCGCAGGCTTGCGCCTCGGCGAGGCGCTGGGCTTACGGCGCGGCGATGCGCCGCGCGGCGGCGCCACGCTCAGCATCACCGGCAAGGGCAACAAGACGCGCCTGGTGCCGATCCTGCCGGCCGTCGCCGAGGCCATTGCCGATTATCTCGCCGTCTGTCCGCACGCGCTGATTAAAGACGGCCCGCTGTTCGTCGGATCGCGCGGCGGGCCGCTTCATCCCCGCCTGGTGCAAGGCCAAATGGCGAAGCTGCGCATGGCGCTCGGCTTGCCGGAGCACGCGACGCCGCACGCGCTGCGGCACAGTTTCGCGACCCATCTCCTGGCGGGCGGCGGCGATCTGCGCTCGATCCAGGAATTGCTCGGCCACGCCTCGCTGTCGACGACGCAGCGCTACACCAAGGTGGATGACGCGCGCCTGCTCGCCGTCTATGACAGCGCGCACCCCCGCGCGAAGGGATAGACCGGGCTTAGAGTGTGATTCATCTGGCTTGAATTGATAGGGGATTCCCTGTGGCGTCGAATTCTGATTCAAGATGTTGGCTGTGGCGGAGGTCAGCATGGGATGGCGAGAGCGGATTCGGATGATCTGAGGGAGCGGGTCGCGGCGTCGGTGTCGGGCGGTCGCTCGTGCCGTGCGACGGCGGTGTTGTTTAGGGTGAGCGTCGCGAGCGTGGTGAAGTGGTCGCGGCGGTTTCGGGCGACAGGCAGCGCGGCGGCGAAGCCGATGGGTCGGCGGCAGTCGCGGTCGCTGGCGGCGGAGCGAGATTGGCTGCTGGCGCGACTTGCAGCGGTTCCGGATTTGACGTTGCGGGCCGTGGTGGTGGAGTTGAGCGATCGCGGGGTGGTGACGAGCTACGGCTCGGTGTGGCGCATCGTGCACGATGCGGGCGTCAGCTTCAAAAAAAACCCTGTTCGCCACCGAGCAAGATCGGCCGGACGTGGCGCGAAGGCGGGCACGCTGGAAGACACACCAAGGCAAGCTTGATCCGGCCCGCCTGGTCTTCATCGACGAGACCTGGGCCAAGACCAACATGACACGCCTGCGGGGCTGGGCGCCACGCGGGCGCAAGCTCTTGGCCAAGGCGCCGCAGGGCCGCTGGCGAACCCTGACCTTCATCGCCGCGTTACGCCGCGACCGGATCGACGCGCCCTTCGTCCTCGATGGCCCCATCAACGGCAGAAGCTTCCTGGCCTATGTCGAACGGCTTCTCGTGCCGACGCTCGTCCCCGGCGACATCGTCATCATGGATAATCTCGGCAGCCACAAAGGACAGGCCGTGCGGCGCGCCATCCGGGCATCCGGCGCCAGGCTCTTCTTCCTGCCGCCCTACTCGCCCGACCTCAATCCCATCGAACAGGTCTTCGCAAAGCTCAAGACCCTACTGCGAAAAGCCAACGTGCGAACCGTCGCGACAACATGCAGACGTATCGGAACCCTGCTCGACGCCTTTCCACCTCACGAATGCGCCAACTACCTCAGAAACTCCGGATACGCTTCAATCTAGATGGATCAGACTTCTAGGTCTTAAACTCATAAAGGGGATTCCGCTGGGTGGCGAATTCTGATTCAAGCTCCTGAACGGAGCTTGAGCCATGATGCCTCGCCGGTATGATTTGACGGACTTTGAATGGTCGATCATCCAGCCGCTGTTGCCGAACAAACCGCGCGGCGTCGCGCGGGTGGATGACCGCCGGACATTGAACGGCATCTATTGGCGGCTGCGGACGGGTTCGCCGTGGGCGGACATCCCGGAGCGCTACGGTCCGCCAACGACCTGCTACAACCGCTTCGTCCGGTGGCGGAAACGCGGCGTCTGGGACCGGCTTTTCGACGCGGTCTCGCGGGCTTACGAAGGCGATCTGCAAATGATCAACTCCTCTTCGATCCGGGTCCATCAGCACGCGGCCAACGTCAAAAAGGGGGGCCGGAGACCGCGGAAGGGCACGACGCTCCAGCCCGATGCATGGGGCGCTCGCGCGGCGGACTGACCACTAAAATCCACGCTCTGGTCGACGGCAACGGCTTGCCCATCGCGCTCAAACTGACCGAAGGTCAAGCTCATGACGGGCGAAGCGCCGCTGACATGCTCGGCGAGCTCGGCCCCGGTCAAATCTTGCTCGCCGACCGCGCCTACGACAGCGACGCGCTGCGCCGGTGCCTGACCGCGCAGGGCGCCTGGGCCAACATCAAGCCGATGCCGAACCGGGTCAACATCCCCGCTTTCAGCCCATTCCTCTATCGCTACCGCAACCTGGTCGAGCGCTTCTTCAACAAGATCAAACATTTCAGAGCCGTCGCCACCCGCTTCGAAAAGCATGATGCAAACTACCTTGCCATCATCAAACTCGCCGCCGCCAAAATCTGGATGCGGTTTATCGAGTCGGTGACCTCGTGCTTGCCCTGGACCGGCCGGGTCAGGCGCGGAATTTTGACCGCGAACAGCAGCAGCACGACCGACGCGATCGCCGCGGTCTTCAAAAACTCGCCGTCGAGCGGCAGGATCGTCTGCGCCAAGACAGCGACGATGCAGCCGAGGCCAATACTGGTCAGGATGATATTCAACGACATGCGCACAGCATAACCGCGTGTCTCGACCAGAGACGGCGCGGCCCGTTAATTGGTAAATGCGCCGGCTGCTTAAATGTGGATCGCGTCGCCGCCGACGGCGAGGGCGGCTTCTTTTATCGCTTCGTTCAGCGTCGGGTGGGCGTGGCAGATGCGGCCGATATCCTCGGCGCTGGCGGCGAATTCCATCGCGACCACGCATTCGGCGATCATGGTGCCGGCGTCCGGGCCGATGATGTGGACGCCGAGCACGCGGTCGGTCGCGGCGTCGGCCAGCACTTTGACGAAGCCCTCGGTGTTGGCGTTGGCGCGGGCGCGGGCATTGGCGGTGAAGGGGAATTTGCCGGTCTTATACGGCACGCCCGCGGCCTTCAACTCTTCCTCGGTCTTGCCGACGCTCGCCGACTTCGGGCGCGGTGTAGATGACGGCGGGGATCGCGTCGTAATTCACTTGGCCGTGCTGGCCCGCGATGATCTCGACGCAGGCGACGCCCTCCTCGCTCGCCTTGTGCGCCAGCATCGGCCCGGCGATGACATCGCCGATGG
Source organism: uncultured Alphaproteobacteria bacterium (assembly GCA_963851285.1). GTDB lineage: Bacteria > Pseudomonadota > Alphaproteobacteria > ATCC43930 > CGMCC-115725 > JAATGI01. Next base: position 710,033 of record CAWKOL010000016.1, on the reverse strand, counting down.
CGTAGATGCCGGGCACGTTGGTGGCGAAACGCTTGTCGACAATGATTCGGCCCTTGTTGTCGCGCGCGACGCCCGGCCTTTTCGAGGCCGAGCCCGTCGGTGTAGGGCCGCCGGCCGATCGACACAAGCACCGCGTCGGCCTTCAGCTCCTGCGCGTCGCCGCCGTTCGCCGGTTCGAGCGACAGGGTGACGCCGCCCTTGCCGTTCTTCGCCGACGCCACCTTGGTGCCGAGCTTGAACTGGAAGCCCTGTTTTTGCAGCACGCGATGCAGCGCAGAGCCGGTTTCCGTATCCATGTTGGGTACGATGCGGTCGAGGAATTCCACGACCGTTACCGCGGCGCCGAGCCGGCCCCAGACCGAGCCCATCTCCAACCCGATATAGCCGCCGCCGACCACGACGAGATGTTTCGGCACCGCGTCGAGCGCCAAGGCGCCGGTCGAGGACAGGATGGTCTTTTCGTCGACCGGCACGCCGTTGAGCGGCATCGATTCCGAGCCGGTGGCGATGATGAAGGACTGCGCCTTCGATCTCGGTCTTGCCGTCGACCGTCAGCGCGCCCGGCGCGGTGAAGGCGGCGCTGCCAGTGACGCGTTCGATCTTGTGCTTGCGGAACAGATAATCGACCCCGCCGGTGTTGGCGGCGACCACCTTGTCCTTCCGCGCCATCATGGTCGGCAGGTCGAGCGCCACGTCGCCGACCTTGACGCCGTGCTGCGCCAGCGAATGTTGCGCCTCGGTGAAATGCTCCGACGATTGCAGCAGCGCCTTCGACGGGATGCAGCCGATATTGAGGCAGGTGCCGCCGAGCGCGGCGCGCTTTTCGACGCAGGCGACGCGCATGCCGAGCTGCGCCGCGCGGATCGCCGCGACATAGCCGCCCGGCCCGCCGCCGATCATGATGACGTCGAAATCGGTCATTAATGTTCCGCCTTACGCCCCGCCTGCCCTCGTTCGTCATGGCCGGGCTTGACCCGGCCATCCAAGGCCGTCTGACGGATGGTCCCGTCGCTTGCTCTGAACCCCCGGGTCAAGCCCGGGGGTGACGAAAATTGCATTGGGCGAGGCAGCACGACCCTACACCTCGAACAGCAAGCGTTCGGGATCCTCGACGCATTCCTTGACGCGCACCAGGAACGTCACCGCCTCGCGCCCGTCGACGACGCGGTGATCGTAGCTCAAGGCCAGATACATCATCGGCCGCGCCTCGATCTTGTCGCCGACCACCATCGGCCGCTTCATGATCTTGTGCATGCCGAGAATGCCGGATTGCGGCGGGTTCAGAATCGGCGTCGACATCAGCGAACCATAGACGCCGCCGTTCGACACGGTGAACGTGCCGCCCTGCAAGTCGTCGAGCGCGAGCTTGCCGTCGCGCGCGCGACGGCCGAAATCGCCGATCCTTTTTTCGATTTCGGCGAAACTCATCATGTCCGCGTCGCGCACCACCGGCACGACCAACCCGTGCTCGGTGCCGACCGCGACGCCGATATCGTAATGGTTCTTGTAGATCAGATCGTCGCCGGCGATCTCGGCGTTGACCGCGGGCACGTCTTTCAGCGCCTGGATGCACGCCTTGACGAAAATCGACATATAGCCGAGGCGCACGCCGTGCTTCTTCTCAAAACTGTCGCGGTATTTGTCGCGCATCGCCATCGCCGCGCTCATGTCCACCTCGTTGAAGGTGGTGAGCATGGCGGCGGTGTTCTGCGCCTCTTTGAGGCGCGCGGCGATGGTGCGCCTGAGCCGCGTCATGCGCACCCGCTCCTCGCGCGGACCGGTGGCGCGGGGCGCGGCCGGCGCCGACGGTTTCGCCAGCGGCACGACAACCGGCGACGGCGTGGATTGGGGCATGGCGCTCACTGCGAGCACGTCGCCCTTGGTCAGGCGTCCGTCCTTGCCGGTCGCCGGAATCGACGCGGGATCGAGACCGCGATCCTCAACCAGCTTCCGCGCGGCGGGGCCGGCGCGATCGAGCACGTTGGTGTTCGCGGCGGGCGCGTTCGCCGGTATCGGTGGCGGCGCAGGGGCCGCGGCCGACGCGGCCTTCGCCGGCGCGACGGCTTTGGGCCCAGCCGGTTTCGCGCCGGCCTTGCCCTCCGCGATATGGCCCAGGATCGCGCCGACGGCGACATTGGCGCCTTCGGCCGCGACGATATCCTCCAACGTGCCGGCAACCGGCGCGTTGACCTCGAGCGTCACCTTGTCGGTTTCGATCTCGACCAGTGGATCGTCCATATCGACCGCGTCGCCGGCCTGTTTGAGCCAGCGGCCGACGCTGGCCTCGGTGACCGATTCGCCCAGCGTGGGCACTTTGATGTCGATCGCCATTACCGGACTCTCCTTGCCACTACATTGGGGGAGGTTCGACGAGCCGCGCGGCGAGGCGGGTGAGGGGATGCCGAGTGCAGACGGGGATCGTCGCAGCCGATAGCTCCGTCCCCGGGGGCAGCCGGCGATGCGCGTCGTCTCAGCCGTTCAGCGCCTGTTCGATGAGCCGTCCCTGCTCGGCGTTGTGCCGCTTCAGGAGACCGGTCGCGGTCGCCGCCATTTCCGGCCGCCCGGCATAGGACGGGCGCGTCGCGGTGATGTCGAGCTTGGTCGCGACGCTTTCGATGCGGCGGTCGACGAAATTCCAGGCGCCCATGTTCTGCGGCTCTTCCTGGCACCAGACGATGTCGGCGTGGCGATAGCGGGCCAGCGCCGTCGCCAGCGTCTTCACCGGAAACGGATAGAGCTGCTCGACGCGCAGGATCGCCACGTCGTCGAGCTTGAGACCGCGCCGCGCATGAAGCAGGTCGAAATAGACCTTGCCGGTGCACAGGATGACGCGCCGGATCTTGTCGTCGGGCGCCAGCGTGTCGACCTCGCCGATAACGCGATGGAACGACGTGCCCGGCCCCATCGCGTCGAGGCGCGACGCGACCTCGGGACTGCGCAACAGCGATTTCGGCGTGGTGATGATCAGCGGCTTGCGGAAATTGCGCTGCACCTGGCGGCGCAAGGCGTGGAAATAATTGGCCGCGGTGGTGAGATTGCACACCTGCCAATTATCCTCGCCGCACATTTGGAGGAAGCGTTCGAGCCGCGCCGATGAATGGTCCGGCCCCTGCCCTTCATAGCCGTGCGGCAAGAGCAGCGTCAGGCCCGACATGCGCAGCCATTTCGCCTCGCCCGACGAAATGAACTGGTCGATCACGACCTGCGCGCCGTTGGCGAAATCGCCGAATTGCGCCTCCCACAAAATCAACGCGCGCGGCTCGGCCAGGCTGTAGCCGTATTCGAAGCCGAGCACGGCGGCTTCGGACAGCGGCGAGTCCAGCACCTCGAACGGCGGCTGGCCGTCGCGGATATGCTGGAGCGGGATGTATTTGCTCTCGTTCTCCTGATCGACCAGGACAGCGTGCCGTTGCGAGAACGTGCCCCGGCCCGAATCCTGGCCCGACAGCCGCACGAAATATCCGTCGTTCAGCAACGTGCCGAAGGCCAGCGCCTCGGCCGTCACCCAATCGATACCCTCGCCCGACGCCAGCGCCTCGCGCTTCTGCTCGATCTGGCGCGCGATTTTGCGGTTGAGATGGAAGCCGTCCGGCACCCGCGTGACGGCCGCGCCGACCGCGCGCAGCGTTTCCATCGGTACCGAGGTCTGGCCGCGCCGGTCGTCGCCGGACGCCACCGCGAGGCCGCTCCAGGCACCTTCGAGCCAATCCGCCTTGTTGGGGCGATAGCCTTTCGCCGCCTCGAATTGCGTGTCGAGATGGGCCTGGAAGTCGCTCACCATTTTCGCCGCGTCGTCGGCGGTGACGATGCCTTCTTCGACCAGGCGCTGGGCGTAGATTTCACGCGTGGTCGGGTGCGCGGCGATGGCCTGATACATCAGCGGCTGCGTGAAGGCCGGCTCGTCGCCCTCGTTATGGCCGTGGCGGCGATAGCAGAACATGTCGACCACCACGTCCTTCTTGAATTGCAGACGATATTCGGTGGCGATGCGCGCGACATGGACGACCGCTTCGGGATCATCGCCATTCACGTGGAAAATCGGCGCCTGGATGCTTTTGGCGAGATCGGAGGGATACGGGCCGGAGCGCGCCGCCGCCGGGCTGGTGGTGAAGCCGATCTGATTGTTGACGATGAAATGGATGGTGCCGCCGGTGCGGTAGCCCTTGATCTCGGAAAGTTCGAGCGTTTCGCTGACCAGGCCTTGGCCGGCGAACGCCGCGTCGCCATGCATCAGCAAGCCGACCACCTCGACCCGCTTGCCGTCGCCGATCTGGCGCTGTTTGGCGCGCACCTTCCCGAGCACGACGGGGTTGACGACTTCGAGATGCGACGGGTTCGCGGTCAGCGACAGATGCATTCTGTTGCCGTCGAACTCGCGGTCGGTCGACGTGCCGAGATGGTATTTGACGTCGCCCGAGCCCTGAACGTCGCCGGGATTGGCGGGATTGCCCTGGAATTCCGAGAACAACGCCGCGAACGGCTTGCCCATCATGTTGGTCAGCACATTGAGCCGGCCGCGATGCGGCATGCCGATCACCAGCTCTTTGACGCCGAGCTGGCCGCCGCGCTTGACGACCTGCTCCAAGGCCGGGATCAGCGATTCGCCGCCGTCGAGCCCGAAGCGCTTGGTGCCGGTGTAGCGCTTGTCGAGGAACCGCTCTAAGCCCTCGGCCACCGTCAACCGGTCGAGAATGGCGCGTTTGCCCTCTTTGGTGAATTCGGTCTGGTTGCGTGGCACCTCGATGCGGCGCTGGATCCAGCGGCGCTGTTCCAGCTCCTGAATATGCATGTACTCGACGCCGACATGACCGCAATAGGTCTCGCGGCACGCCTGGATGATCTGGCGCAGCGTCGCGGTCTCGAAGCCCAGGAGCCCGTCGATATAGATCGGCCGATCCATGTCGACGTCGGTCAGGCCGTAGGTGGCCGGGTCGAGATCGGGATGCTCGGTGCGCCTCGCGAGGCCGAGCGGGTCGAGGTCGGCGATGAGATGGCCCTGGACGCGATAGGCGCGGATCAAGGCCACGGCACGCAGCGAATCGAGGATGGAGCCGCGCGGCGCCGCGCCCGTCGCGATCGACGGCGCGGCATGGCCGTTGGTCTTCAAGGCGGCCGGTGCCGCGACATCGTGGCCGTTGGCGATGACGGTACTGCGCTCGGGGGCCCAATCGGGGCCGGCCAGCTCCTTCAGGATCGCCGGGGTTTGCTCCTGAAGCTCGGCGAAAAAGCCGCGCCAGCTAGCATCGACCGAGTTCGGATCGGCTAAATAGCGAGCATATAGCTCGGCGATGAAGGTGGCGTTGGCGCCGTAAAGGAAGCTGGTCTGTTCGAGGGACATTTCTTGCTCGCCGCCGCCGGAGCGGCCTGGACTAAAGATAGGCATCGTCGGCGCCCGAGCCTAGCCGGCCGGGACCCGATTACACCGTTCCGTGTCGCCACCATGACGGCCTACGCGGCCTGAATCTTCTTGGTCGCCTCAAGCAAGGAGCGTACCGCGGCCACCGATTTGTCGAACTCGGCCTTTTCCGCGGCGTTCATCGCGATCTCGACAATGCGCTCGACCCCCTTGGCGCCGATCACCGTCGGCACCCCGACATAGAGGTCCGTCACCCCGTACTGGCCGGTCAGATAGGCGGCGCAGGGCAGGACGCGCTTTTTGTCCTTCAGAAAAGACTCAGCCATCGCGATCGCCGACGACGCCGGCGCGTAGAAGGCCGAGCCGGTCTTCAGGAGATTGACGATCTCGCCGCCGCCGTCGCGGGTGCGCTGCACGATCTTTTGCAGCTTCTCCTCGGTGGTCCAGCCCATCTTGACCAGGTCGGGTAGGGGGATGCCCGCGACCGTCGAATAGCGCACCAGCGGCACCATCGAATCGCCGTGGCCGCCCAAGACGAACGCGGTCACGTCCTCGACCGAGACGCCGAACTCCTCGGCGAGGAAATAGCGGAACCGCGCGCTGTCGAGCACGCCGGCCATCCCGACGACGCGTTCCGCCGGCAGGCCCGAGGCCTGGCGCATCACCCACACCATGACGTCGAGCGGATTGGTGATGGTGATGACGAAGGCATTGGGACAATGAAGCTTGATCGCTTCGCCGACCGTCTTCACCACCTTGGCGTTGATGCCGATGAGATCGTCGCGGCTCATGCCCGGCTTGCGCGGCACGCCCGCGGTCACGATCACCACATCGGCGCCTTTGATGGCGCTGTAATCGTTGCTACCGGCGACCTGCGCGTCGAAGCCCTCGACCGGCGCCGCCTCGGCGATGTCGAGCGATTTGCCCTGCGGCACGCCGTCGACGATGTCGAACAGAACGACGTCGCCCAGCTCTTTCAAGCCGATCAACAGTGCCAGCGTGCCGCCGATCTGCCCCGCGCCGATCAGCGCGATTTTCCTGCGTGCCATGAGAACCCTCGTTGCCTGGAATCGGCCGGGGTGTAGCGCGAAACAACCCGGCGGGCAACCGGGACGGCGGATTTTCTTACAATGCGGTTACGGAATCGCCTGGAACAGCATCTCCGTGAGCTCGTTCGGCATGTCGTTTTGCGCCATGTGCGTGCAGGGTAGCGTGTGCACGACCCAGCCCGGCTTGCCCTTTAGCTTCTCGTAGAATTGCGTGAAGGTCGTCGGCGCCGGCACATTGCAATAGATGTAGGTCTTGCGCTTGATGCGGTCGATGCCGCCGGTCAGCGTCACGCCTTGGATGAGGGTGCCGGCCGGTTGCGGCGAGGTCTTCGCCTCGAAGAAGGCGCGCCGCTCCGCGCTCACGGGACCGAACGCTTCGGGCGGCAGCGGCGCCACTTCCCAGTCGGAGCCGGATTGGAGCGCGGGCGCCGGCCCGCCTTGCGGCACCAAGCTCGAGAGGGACTGGCCATTCTCCGGCACGAAGGCGTCGAGATAGACCAGCGACATGATCTTGTCGGGAATTTTGTCGGCGACGCCGGTCACGACCATGCCGCCATAGGAATGGCCGACCAGGACGAACTCGTTCAGATCCTCGTAATCGATGACGCCGAGCACGTCCTTGATATGGGTGTTGAGATCGACTTCATGCCGCGCCAGATGCTTGCGTTCGCCGAGGCCGGTCAGGGTCGGGCGCAATACCTCGTGCCCGGCCTTGCGCAGCCGTTCCTCGATCGGTTTCCAGACGATGCTGCCCGCCCACGCGCCATGCACCAAAACAAACGTCGCCATCATGTCCTCCCTGCATTGCCCCCATTCTGCCGCGCGATTGCACGCGGCGGCAATAAAAGCTTCAATCGCGGCGCGACACGGCGGAAAGAGGTGCAACGATGGGCATGCTAATCGAGGGAAAATGGGACGACACCGCCACCGACACGCGCGGCAAGACCGGCTCGTTCGACCGCACCGCCTCGACCTTCCGCCACAAGATCACGGCCGACGGCAGTTCCGGCTTCAAGGCCGAGGCCGAGCGCTATCACATTTTTCTCGCCTTCGGCTGTCCCTGGTGCCACCGGGTGATGCTGTTCCTGAAGCTCAAGAAGCTCGATGGCGTGATCTCGACCTCGTACACGCATCACGCGCCGGGCGTCGGCGGCTGGCGCTTCGACACGCCCGACAAGCTGTTCGGCGCCAAGTTCGCCTATGACGTCTATCTCAAGGACAACCCAAAATTTACCGGCCGTTGCACGGTGCCGATCCTGTGGGACAAGAAGACCGACAAGATCGTCAACAACGAATCGTCCGAAATCATCCGCATGCTGAACCGCGCGTTCGGCGCCTTCACGGACGACCGGCACGATTACTATCCGGCAGAGCTCGCGCCGCGGATCGACGCCGTCAACGAGCGCATCTATCACAACATCAATAACGGCGCCTATCGTTGCGGCTTCGCGCAAGCGCAGGCGCCCTACGAAGACGCGGTGCGCGGCATGTTCGAGACCTTCGACTGGCTCGAGGCGACGCTGTCGACGCAGAAATATCTCTTGGGCGATCGCCAGACCGAGGCGGATTGGCGGCTGTTCCCGACGCTGGTGCGGTTCGATTGCGCTTATTACCCGCTGTTCAAATGCAACATCCGCCACGTCTACGAAATGCCGGCGGTGTGGCGCTACACCAAGGCGCTTTACGCCGTGCCGGGCATCGCCGAAACGGTCGACGCGCAAAAGTACAAAGAGAATTACTACGCGATCCGCGCCGTCAATCCGAGCGGCGTCGTGTCGCTCGGGCCGGACATTTCGTTCGCGTAGTGCGGATGGGTCTTCTCGTCGACGGAAAATGGGTTGATCGTTGGTACGACACCGGCAAATCCGGCGCGTTCGAGCGGCACGAATCGCAGCTCCGTAAGCAGGTCACCGCCGAAGGAAATTCCGGTTTTGAGGCCGAGGCCCAACGCTACCATCTGTTTTTGGCGATGGCCTGCCCGTGGTGTCACCGCGCGCTGTTGATGCGGGCGCTGAATAGGCTTGAGGACGTGATCTCGGTCAGCTTCGTCGAGCCGGTGATGCTGGAGGAAGGCTGGGTGTTCGCGGCGTCGGAACCCCTCACCGGCGCCAAGCGCGTCTACGAGATTTATCTCAAAGCCGATCCCCATTATTCCGGCCGCGTCACCGTGCCGATCCTGTGGGACAAGCAGACCGGCACCATCGTCAATAACGAATCGTCCGAGATCATCCGGATGCTCAACTCCGAATTCGCGATGTTCCCCGGCGACCGTACGGACTATTACCCGAGCGCTCTACGCGGCGAGATCGACCGGATCAACGCGCGCGTCTACGACACCGTGAACAACGGCGTCTACAAGGCGGGTTTCGCCACCCGGCAGGAGCCCTATGAAAAAGCGTTCAGAGAATTGTTCGATTCGCTCGAGTGGCTCGAGGGGATTCTATCGAAGCAGAAATTTCTCGCCGGGGACCGCATGACCGAAGCGGACGTGCGTTTGTTCCCAACGCTGGTACGATTCGACGCGGTCTATTATAGCCATTTCAAATGCAACAGGCGTCATGTCTATGAATATCCGGCGATGTGGCGCTATACGCGCGAAATCTACGCGATGCCCGGCGTCGCCGCGACCGTCGATGTCGCGGTGTTGAAGCAGCATTATTTCGGCAGTCACCGCACCATTAATCCGAGCGGCGTGATCCCCCTCGGCCCGGCGATTGACTTCGCTTAGGCGCCGACGCGCCGTCGAGCAGCTTCAACATTTTTTCGATCCGCCCCGACGGCAGCGAATGGATACGCTCCGCCAACAGGTTCGCGAGTTCGGTGGCGCGCGGGCTGAGTCCCGCCGTGTCGACCGTGACGCGCGGATGCGAAATGCGCGCGAGCCGCGCCAATTCGTCCGCCTCGTCCCAAATGATGTTGAGATAGGCGCAGATCGCGACCACCAGCGCGTGGGTCGGGCGGCCGCGCTTGCCGTGCTCCAAGGCCGAGAGATAAGCGGGCGACACGCCCAGCGCCTCGGCCATCGACTTGGCCGGAATGCCGCGCGCCTCGCGCAACTGGCGCAGCCTTTCGCCGAACGGCGTCATCGCGCGCGCCGTAACAGGATATAGCGCGCGCCATCGCCGCCATCGCGCGGCACGGCTGGCGCGGTCGCCAGCACGCGGTCGCGCAAGGCCGGCTCGGCGAGCCAGCGCGGCACCGCGGCGCGCAACACGCCGGTGCCTTCCCGGGTGCCCTTGCCGGTGACGACCAGCAGCACGCGCTTTCCCGCGGCGTGATTGCGCGCGACGAACGCGGCCAGCTCGCGATGCGCCTCGGCCTGCGTCATGCCGTGGAGATCGAGCCGTGCTTCGACCGCCAACTGCCCGCGCCTAAACCGCTGTGCCTGCCGTCGATCGATGCCGCCTTCACTCTCCCCTTTATCCCTCTCCGCCCTTGCGGGCGGAGAGGTTAGGTGCGGTGGGGAAATCGTGGAGCCTGTTGCATGCCCCACCTCACCCTGCCCTCTCCTCCCCAAAGGGGCGGAGAGGGAATCTTTTAGAGCTGTCGAAGCCTTCTTTCCCGCCGCGCGATGCCGTGCGACGCCGCGCATGGCCGCGTGCCACAGCGCGCTTTCGTCGGGGTCAATCGCTCGGCGTTTCATCGACGATCAGGATGTGCAGCCGGCGCGGGCCGTGTGCGCCCAGCTCGATCTTCAGCTCGATGTCCGCCGTGCGCGACGGGCCGGTGATGAAATTGACGGTGCGCGGCATGGTGAACTTGCCGTCGGTCAGCGTCTTCAGCGCGCGCAGGCGATTCCAGCCTTCCTCGTAGGTCGGCACGATCTGCTCGGCGCGCAGCACGACGATGTGATTGTCGGGGAGGAAATTGTTCTGGGTCGGCGATTCGGGGCCGGAGACCAGCATCAGCGTACCGGTCTCGGCGACGCCGGCGAAGGCGGCGGTCAGGCCGACCAGATCGTCGGCACCGGCGATGCCCTCGCGCAAACCGATGGTCGGTCGGTCGTCCCATGGAATCTCGGCGAGCTGCGGATCGGGCGTCAGCACCAACTGCGCCGGGAGATTGCGCTGCGCGAGGTAGTCGGCGACCGCGCCCGGCACCTCGCGCACGCTCCGCGACACGCGCGACCGTGGCGGACACTTCCTGCGCCATGGATTGGAACAAATCGACGCGCGCCTCGGGGCCGAGCTCGGTGGCGCGCGCCGGAATCGTGTTGGGGCGATGCTCGGCAAGCCGCTCGCGCACGGTCGCGGCAGCGGTGTCATCCGCCGCGCCGCGCCGCAAGCGAGCGCCGCAGATTGCCGAGAATTTTTTCGCGCGAATCAGCCACGGGCGTTCTCGATGACTTCCCTCTCCGCCCATTGCGGGAAGAGGGAGGGGCCCATCGCGAAGCGAAGGGAGGGTGAGGTGGGCTCGTTCGGCGATTCCCCCACCTCTCCCTGCCCTCTCCGCCCCCGAGGGCGGAGAGGGAGAAAGAAACGTCGTCTGATTGCGAAAGTTTGCAAATTCATTTGTGCTGTTTCTGCCGCTCGGCCCAGAGCGCCATGAAGGTCTTGCCTTCGGGCGCCGGCATGTCGCGGCCCTTGGTCCAGCCTTGCGCCAGCGGCAGGGTGCGGAACCGGCCGCGCGACCGCGCCCGGTCCAGCCGAGCACCGCCGCGCCGACCTCGGTGACAAAGCGATAGAGCGGCGGATTACGCGCGAGGAACGCCCACGCCTTGAGGCCCGCGCGATAGACGCTCGGCTGCAAATGGCGCTCGAATTCGCGCTCGCGCCAATGCCGCATCATTTTCGGCAGCGGAATCCGCATCGGGCACACGCTCTCGCAGCGCCCGCAAAAGGTCGACGCATTGGGCAGATTGCCCGCTTCCTTCACGCCGATGAGCTGCGGCGTCAGCACCGAGCCCATCGGGCCGCCATAGACCCAGCCATAGGCGTGGCCGCCGACCGCGCCGTAAACCGGGCAATGGTTGAAGCAAGCGCCGCAGCGGATGCAGCGCAGAATGTCCTGGAACTCGGTGCCGAGCATCGCGCTGCGCCCGTTGTCGAGCAGCACGACGTGATATTCCTCCGGCCCGTCGGTGTCGCTCGGGCCGGCGCGGGCCGCTCGACACCGTGGTGTAGGTCGAAAATTCCTGGCCGGTCGCCGAACGCGCTAACAGACGCAGCAACGTCGACGCATCCTCCAGCGTCGGCACGATCTTCTCGATGCTGGCGCAGCACGATATGGACGCGCGTCAGGTTCTGCGTCAAATCGCCGTTGCCCTCGTTGGTGACGATGATCGACGAGCCGGTCTCGGCGACCAGGAAATTGGCGCCGGTGATGCCGACATCGGCGGCGAGGAATTTGGGCCGCAGCAGCGCGCGCGCCTCGTCGCAGAGCTGGCGCGCCTCGGCCAGCGGCCGCGCCGGATCGAGATGGGTGTGCGCAGCGCGGAACGTCTCCTCCACCTGGCCTTTGATGAGATGGATCGCGGGCGCGATGATGTGGCTTGGCGTTTCGTGGCGAAGCTGGATGATGTATTCGCCGAGATCGGTCTCGATCGGCGCGATGCCGTTCTGTTCGAGATGATCGTTGATGCCGATCTCCTCGGCGATCATCGACTTGCCCTTGGTCACGGTCCTGGCGCCGGCGGCCCGGCAGATCGCGAGCACGTGATCGCGCGCCTCGGCGGCGTCGGCCGCCCAATGGACCTTGCCGCCCAGCGCCCACGACCTTTTGCTCGAACGCTTCGAGATAGAGATCGAGGTGCTCAAGCACGTGGTTCTTGATGTCGCGGCCCTCGTCGCGCAGGCGCTCGAACTCCGGCAGGCGCGCCACCGCGGCGGTGCGCTGGCCGGCGAAATTGCGCTTCACGATGCCGAGCGCCGCTTGGAGATTGCGGTCGCCCAGCGCGCGGTGCGCGTTCTCCTTGAAGGCGTGGCTGGTCGCCTGCATCAGCCGCGCTCCGCCGGCGCGCCGATCGGCGGCACGTCGCCGCTCATGTCCGCCAACACTTCGGCGACATGGCGCACGCGCATCGGTCTGCCCTGCCGCGACGCCTTTCCGGCCATGTTGAGGAGGCAGCCGAGATCGCCGGCGAGCAGCGTGTCGGCGCCGGTCGCGGCGGCATCGGCGATCTTGTCGCTCGCCATGCGCTCGGAAATTTCGGGATATTTGATGCAGAACGTGCCGCCGAAGCCGCAGCACACATCGGCGCCCGGCAATTCCGTCAGCGACAGGCCCGTGACCGAGTTCAGCAGCTTGCGCGGCTGCGCGCGCACGCCCAGCTCGCGCAGGCCCGAGCACGAATCGTGATAGGTCGCGACGCCGTCATAGCGCGCGGCGACGCGCTCCACCTTCAGCACATCGGTCAGGAACGACACCAGCTCGTAACAGCGCTCGGCGAATTGCTCGACCTCCGGCAGGAAACTCGGCTCGTCGGCAAACAATTCGGGATAATGCGCCCGCAGCATGCCGGCGCAGGAGCCGGACGGCGCCACGACGTAATCGAAGCCGGCGAACGCGCGTCATCACCTGGCGCGCGATTGCCTTGGTGTCGGCCTTGTCGCCGGAATTGTAGGCGGGCTGGCCGCAGCAGGTCTGGGCCTCCGGCACCTCGACGCGGCAGCCCGCGTCCTCCAGCAACTTTACCGCGGCAAAACCGATCGTCGGCCGGAACAAATCGACCAGGCAGGTGACGAACAAGCCGACGCGAAGCGCCGGCCGCGAGACGGAATCGGACATGCCGGGAGAATGGGCAGGCGCCGCCCGGAAAGCAATCAGTTGGATCGGTGGTCGGTCTAGCGAGCAACCGTCGTTCCACAGAAATCCGACTACCTGAAACCTGGATTCGCCGATGGACGAGCGGTATTCGCCCGGCGGCGGCGGCGGCGCCGTAGCCCGGCGGCGGCGGCGGCGGCGGCGCAGTAGCCCGGCGGCGGCGGCCGATAGCGCGGCCGGCCATAGCCGGGAATGTTGTCGCCGTGGCGTACATGCATTGCGCGTAGACGATGTCGTAGCGCTGCTGAATCGACATTTGCTGCCATTGCGACGAATTGACGCCGTAAAGCGAGCCCGCGCCCGCACCGGCCGCCGCGCCGATCGCGGCACCGCGCCCGCCGCCGATCGCGGCACCGAGAGCGGCGCCGAGGATGGTGGTGAACAACGCGCCGCCGACCTGGGCATTGTTGGCGGCCTCGACCTGGCCCTGAACCGCATTGGCGGCTTGGCCGCGGCAGAAATAGTCGTCCTGCTGGAACGCGCTGTAAGGCTTGTTCGGCGGCGGCATCGCCGGGACGCGCGGTCCCATCGGGATGGTCGCGCAACTGCTGAGCACCGCGGCCACGGACAAGCCGACGCCCGCCTTCTTCCATACGGTCACTTGAAGTCTCCAGTTCTTGATGTCTTGCGTTAGGCTTACTGCTGCGGCTGCGCCGGCACCGGGCGCCAACCGGTGCTGCATTGCTGCACGTAGGGGTAATAGCCCGGCGGATTGCCGCAGTAGTACCAAGTTGCCGGCGCGGCGGCTGGCGCCGGCGCGTAGCCCGGGTCGGCCGCAGGCGGCGAATAGACCACGGGCGGCGCGTAATACGGGGACGGATAGGATAGGGGTAGGGATAAGGATAGGGATACGGGTAATACGGATATCCCCAGAACGGGCCGAAGCCGAAGCCGACGATAACGCGCGCGTCGGCCGGGGTCGACGTCGCCACGGTCGCAGCCCCGATCAGCGCCACCGCGCAAACAGCCAAGGCCGATTTGGCGATCAGTCGTGTGGTCATCGTGTGCTCCTAATCTCCTGTCCAATCTGCTCGAGACGAGTTCGCAATCGCCCTTCGAATCTGGAATGAGCCTAGGGACTAATCAAGGCTGGATCGTGGCGAACTCGCTCGCCGGGCTTGGGGTCATTGCTGCGGCGGCGTGGGCGCTACCGGGGTCCACGGCGCCGGGCAAGTCTGCACGTAGGGGTAGTAGGCGCCGCTCGGCGCGCAATAATACCAGTAGCCCGGCGGCGCGCCCGCCGCGGGCTCGACCGGGGCCGACGGCGGCGCGCCCATCGACGGGTCGTAATAGAGTCAGCGACATATTCGGGGTACGGATAGATCGGGGCCGGGTAGTATAGTACCAGATGCCGCCGACCGCCCACCACCAGCCGAAGCGGCCGCTGTGCCAGTCATGATGCCAGCCGCCGCCGACCCAGAGGGCATGCTCCGTTGGCGGAAATGCGCGAAATCGTGGCCGTGGAAGCCGCGGAGCCACCGTGGAAGCCGGGGCCCGGATGGCCGTCCCCGGATGATCATGGTCGTGATGTCCTGCGCCCAAGCGGAAACGCCGCCGGTCGCCGCGAGCGCAACGGCAGCGGACAAAGCGAGGGCCGCTGTTTTCAAGCGCACATGCTTTCCTCCATTAACGGGCGACGCGGGATGTCTCAACGCGACGGTGCGGTCGCCCATCAAATTCGATATGGATTCTTTCGTAGCGGCGCGGGCGACATCCCCTGGGACGGGAATAAATTTGCTGTCACGAAGTCGGCAACATTGTGGCGTACCGTCTTCGGCAGGAACAGGAAATAGCGGCCCCGCGCCTTCATGCCCCCGGCGCCGTGCTCGGCCTCGGCGCCGAAGCCCCAATAGAGATCGCCGCGCACTGGCCCGCGGATCGCCCCGCCCGTATCCTGCGCGACGACCAGCCGGCGCACCGTTTCGGTCACCGTTGCGCACGGCGAGAAACATCGGCGCGCCGAGCGGCAAATAAGCGCGGTCCACCGCAAGGCTTCGCCCGGGCGTCAGCACCGCGCCCTCGGCGCCGATCGGCATCTCGCCCTTGACCTCGCGGAAGAACACATAGGACGGGTTGTCGTCGAGCAGCGCCCGGCCTTGCGCCGGATGCGCGCGGATCCAATCGCTTGATGCCGCCGAGCGAGACCTGGTCCTTGGTGAGTTGTCCGCGCTCGATCAGGAGCTTGCCGATCGAGACATAGGCCCGGCCGTTCTGCCCGTCATAACCGAGGCTGACCATCCGCCCGTCCGGCAGCCGCACCTTGCCCGAGCCCTGCACTTCGAGGAAAAACGCATCGACCGGATCGGCCACCCAATAAAGGGCGAGTTTGTCGGTGTCGAGCGCGCCGCGCTCGATCTCGGCGCGGCTCGGATACGGCACCAGATTGCCGGCAACGACGCGGCCGGCGATGCGTTCGCCGCGCCATTCCGGCCGGAACAAACCGAGCTGTACCATCACCAGATCCGCGGGACGGCGCAGCAGCGGCGTCTGGTAGGCGCCGCCGCGATGGCGCGACCCGTCGAGCAGCGGTTCGTAATAGCCGGTGAACAAACCTTCCGCGCTGCCGTTGCCGGTCACGAGCCACGGTTTGAACCAGCGCGCTGAAATAGTGCCGCGCGGCGCCGTCGTCGCCGGTCGGCAGCCGCGCCGCGGCGGCGCAGGGCGCCCGCCAATCCTCGACCGTGCCGCCGATCCCGTTTGGCCCGACTGGTGCGGATGGCGGCTGCGCCAAGCGGCGCGCGCAGGATTTCAATAGCGCGGGAATCGCGGCGGAAACCCGGTCTCGGTTCCACCCGGCGATCGCCTCGAACGAGGCCGGTTCGAGCAGCAGTTTCTCTTCTGCCGGCTTCGATGGTGCCGGCGGCGGCGGCGCGGCGCAGCCGGCCACTAGCGCGAGCATCGCGAGGATGCCGCACCACGCCGCCGCGCCGATTGTATTAAGAACGCGGCGGCGTTTCGGTGGCGATCAGACATCCAGTTCGGATCGGGCGACCGGGCTGGGCGCGAGAAGGTCCAAAGATCCGTGTGTTCGACGGGATGGTCTGGATCGCCGTCGACCACGGCGCCGGCCGCGTTGCGCGTCGCCAGGATTTGGTCGGAGACGAATTTCACCGTCGCTAGCGACGGTGCCGCCTTCGACCCGGTTCTGTTCGAGCTCCGCCGATTTGATCGCGACGATTTTGGTCTCCTGCTTCTCGTTCGCGCGCTCGCGCGCGGCGATCGCGTCGGAGAAGCTGCGGAACACGTCGGGGCTCAGGAGCGGCTGAAGCTTGGCGCGATCACCCGCGGCAAAGGCCTGAACGACGATCTCGAAGGCGCCGCGCGCGCCGGTAAGAAAGGCGGCGCGATCGAAGTCCGGTGCCTGACGCCGGCGACCGGCCGGCCGCGGCGGCGTCAGCGCGGCCGCCGGCGGTGATGCGGGCGACGGGCCGGCAGCGGGCGGTGTCGGCGGTGACGCGCGAACGGCAGGTCGCGGCGGCGCTCGTTGCCGGTGCGGCGGCCCAGCACCGAGCGCAGGCGGAACACGAGAATGCCCGCGATCACGGCGAAGACCAGAATTTCGAGCACTTGAAGATTGTCGCCCATGCAGCACGCCGTCGTAAGGAGAGGGTGCTTCTAAGCATGGGCCGCCGCGCCCTAAAGGGCAAGCTTGGCGCGGCTTTCTTAACAGTGTAAGGGAGCGGTCAGCCACAGGAGTTTAATCATGGCCGAGACCAATCTTCCGCCCGCGGCGCCGAACGGCGCGCCGCCACCGCCGCAGCTCGTCATCAACGCGCAATACGTCAAGGATTTCTCCTTCGAAAATCCGCGCGCGCCGCAAAGCCTGATGCCGCAGCCGACGCCGCCCGAGATCAAGCTCGATGTCCGCGTCGACGCCAGAAACCTGGCGCCCGACACGTTCGAAGTGGCGCTGTCGGTCACGGCGCGCGCGTCGCGCAAAGAGGAACCGGTGTTCCTGATCGAGTTGACCTATGCCGGCGTGGTCAGCTTGCAGAACGTGCCGCGCGAACACGCGCAGTTCTTCGTTCTGGTCGAGACGCCGCGCCTGTTGTTCCCGTTCGCTCGCGCGATCCTTGCCGACGCCACCCGCGACGGCGGCTTCCCGCCGCTATTCATCCAGCCGATCGATTTCGCCGATCTGCTGCGGCGCCAACAGGGACAGCCCGGCGGCGGCGCGGCGGCGAGCATGCCTGCCGGCAACGCCTAGTTTTTCAGGCCTCAGTCGCCGGCGTTCGCGAAAGACGTCAGGCCTCGAACCAGATCGGCGCCTTGAGCTTCGCCAGGAAGGCGCGGTGCCGTTCGAGTTCCGCGATGCGTCGCGGCGAAGAGGCGCGGCGGGCGCACCGGCCGCTCGATCGCAGGCCGACGCCGCCGGCACCGCGTCGCGATGCAACCAGTTCCAATCCGGGCTGCCGGCCGCCGATCAGTTCGAGATAGACCGAGGCCAGCAGTTCGCAGTCGAGCCGCGCGCCGTGCTTGTCGCGGGCCGAATTGTCGATATCGAAGCGCTTGCACAGCGCATCGAGGCTGGCGGGCGCGCCGGGGAAGCGCTTCCGCGCGAGCGCCAGCGTATCCTCGAACGCAATCGCCAGCGGCGGCTTGCCCAGCAGCGCCAGCTCCGCGTTGATGAAGGCGATGTCGAAGCCGGCATTGTGAATCACCAGCCGGTCGGCGGCGACGAAATTCGAGAAACGCGCTCGGCGACGGCGTCGAAGGTCTCGTGCTGCGCCAGGAACACATCGCTCAGGCCGTGCACGGCGCAGCGCCGCCTCGGGCATCGTCGCGCTGCGGATTGACGTAGCGATGGAAGACGCGCCCGGTCGGCACGTGATTGACGAGTTCGAGCGCCGCGATTTCGACGATGCGATGCCCGTCCGCCGGGATCGAGCCCGGTGGTTTCGGTGTCGACGACGATTTCGCGCATGCCCCGACTGTATCAGGATTCGCGGCGGCGCAACACCGTGACGATCCGGCGCAAGCGCCGATAGGTGAAGCCTGTGCCGAGCCCGCTCGGCACGACGAAATCAGCCTCGCGGCGCCGCCGCGCATCCGGCACTTGCGCGCCATTGAATAGCGGCAAATTGCGCGTCGGTCATCCCGGGGCGGCAGAGCACGCGGCGGCGCTGAAGAAACGGCGCCACCGTCATGGTGACGACGGCATCGACGCGGCGCGCGGCCGCCGCTTTCGTAGAGCAGCGGGATATCGAGCACGACCAGCGGCGCGCGGGCGGCGCGATGGCGACGCAGAAACGCGGTCTGGTCGCGCCGCACCAGGGGATGAAGGATGCGACTCGAGCCGCTTGAGCGCCGGCCGGTCGACAAACACCCGGTCGGCCCAGTGCTTTGCGGTCGATCGCACCGTCGCGCAGCGCGTCGGGAAATTCCTTCGCCACCGCCGCGACCGCCGCGCCGCCTTTGGCCATCAAGCAGTGCACCGTCGCGTCGGCGTCGTGCACCGGCACGCCCATGTGGCGCAGCATCGCCGCGGCGGTGCTTTTGCCCATGCCGACGCCGCCGGTAAGGCCGAGCACGATCATGGCGGCGTCAGCGTCGCCAGCATGCGCGCGCGCAGCTCCGGCGTGACTTCCGGCTCGATGCCGAACCAGGCGGCGAAACCCGGCCGGCCCTGATGCATCAGCATGCCGAGTCCGTCGACGACGCGATTGCCGCGCCGCCGTGCCGCCGTCAGCAGCGGCGTCTCCAGCGGCACATAGACGATGTCGTTGACCACGGCATCGCGCGGAAGCGCATCGAGCGACAGGTCGAGCGCCGGGCGCGCCGGTCATGCCGAGGCTGGTCGCGTTGACCAACAGCGCCGCGCCGGACAAGGCCATGC
Source organism: uncultured Alphaproteobacteria bacterium (assembly GCA_963851285.1). Classification (GTDB taxonomy): domain Bacteria; phylum Pseudomonadota; class Alphaproteobacteria; order ATCC43930; family CGMCC-115725; genus JAATGI01. Next base: position 691,030 of record CAWKOL010000016.1, on the reverse strand, counting down.
CGCGTTGCTTCCCACGGCATCACCGTCGAGGCGACCGTCGAACAGTGCTCGCCACCGCCATGGCGCGGTCCCGGTGGCGATTGACGAGGCGGATGTCGGGCACGCCCTCGGCGATCAGCGCCGCCAGCACCGCGCGCGATGCCCCGCCGGCGCCAAGCACCACCGCCGGACCCGCCGCGGCGCGCCAATCCGGCGCACTTCCGTCTTGAGGTTCGCGATAAAGCCGAAGACATCGCTGTTGGCCCCGTGGAGCTTGCCGTCCGGCCGTACCGTGATGGTGTTGACGGCGCCGATCGCGCGCGCTTGCGGATCGATCTCGTCAAGAAAGGCCAGCGCCGGTTCCTTGTGGGGAATGGTGAGATTGCAGCCGGCGAAGCCGAGATTGGACAAGGCGCGCAACGCCGGACCCAGCCGCTCCGGCGGCACCGCGAGCTTGACGTAATCGCCCGCAAGTCCGTGTCGTTCGAGCCAATAGCGGTGCAGCACCGGCGAGCGCGAATGCGCGACCGGCCAGCCCATCACCGCGGCCAGCCGATAGCCGTCGGTCATCGCGGCAGCTCGCCCTGACCGCGCAGAAATTCGAGAAGGCCCATCAGCGGTAAGCCGAGAACCGCAAAGTAATCGCCCTCGATCCGCTCGAACAATTGAATGCCGGGGCCTTCGAGCCGATAGGCACCGACCGCGCCCAAATCGTCACGCGACAGGCCTTCGACATAGGCGTCGAGGAACGCATCGCTGAATTGCCGCATGATGAGACGCGGCCGCTGCAAATCGTGCCAGATGACGTCGGCGTCGCGCGCCACGCACAGGGCGGTCGCGAGCTCGTGGCTTTGCCCGCGCAGCATCGAAAGTTGTGCCTTGGCGTCGGCGCGGCCGCGCGGCTTGTCGACCCATGCGCCGTTGCAGTTGAGAATTTGATCGGCGCCGATGACCAATGTTTTCGGGTGGCGTGCCGCCACGGTCAGCGCCTTCGCTTCGGCCAGCGCCATGGCGCAGACGCCGGCTTCCGCGCCCTTGCGGCGGTTGAAGGTCTTGATCTCGGCTTCGTCGACCCGTGGCGGATCGCGCGTGACCTTGACGCCGGCTCGTTCCAGGAGCGCGGCTCGGGTCTTGCTGGACGATGCCAGAACGGTCATGCGTCCTCGCCCCGGCGCCGCGCCAGCAATTGCATGATCGTGGCGGCGGTCTCTTCGATCGAACGCCGGGTGATATCGATCACCGGCCATTGCCGGTCGGTGAAAAAGCGCCGCGCCTGCTGCACTTCCGCCTTCACCTGCTCGATGTCGGCATAGTCGGAATGGCCGTCGCCAGCTTGGAGCATGGTGAGGCGCGAGCGCCGCAATTGAACCAAGCGCTCGGGATCGTTGGTGAGACCGACGATCAACGGTTTGGTCGCCGCCAGCAATTCTGTCGGCAGGGGCGTACCGGGCACGAACGGCACGTTGGCCGCCTTGAGGCCGCGATTGCCGAGATAGAGACAGGTCGGCGTTTTCGAGGTGCGGGACACGCCGACCAGAATCACGTCGGCATCGTCGATGCCCCATGCCGATTGGCCGTCGTCGTGCGCGAGCGCGAAGGTCATGGAGTCGACCCGCTGAAAATATTCGGCGTCGAGCAGATGTTGCTGTCCCGGCACGCCCCGCGATGCGGCGCCGAGGAACGATGCCGATCGCGCTCATCACCGGATCGAGCACCGGTATCGCGACGATTTGTTGCCGCCGGCATCCTTCCACCAGGCCGCGACGCAATTCGTCGTCGACCATGGTGTAAAGCACCAACCCCGGGTGCGCGCCGATCCCGGCCAGGGCGCGGTCGAGCTGTGCGTCGCTCCGCACCATCATCCAACTATGCTCGATCGGTTCGGCGTCTTCGAACTGAACAAGGCATGCCTTCGCCACGGCGTGAACCGTGTCGCCGGTCGAAGTCCGATACCAGATGAAGATGAAACCGGTTCACACCCTGACCTTCGGTAAGCCTGTGCATAATCCGTGCGTAAATCGCCCCTGTGGGACGTCTCGACCTATATCGCATATTTCGGCCGCGCCATTCCCATCGAAACACACGAACGACGCAGCCATCGTCATGTTAGCAATGCCGGCCCGATTCTGTGCACATATCGCCATGAGAAAATCGTCCCCATGATTCAAACGTTGGTTATTCCCGTTATTAGCAAGCCCGAGTCATTGATTTGATGCGATCACAAAGAGATTCTATCCATACTTATCAACATGTCATACGGACCAAAACAACGGTCATGGAGATTCCGGTGATTATTCTATTCCCATAACTCACCGCCCTACCTCTACTACTATCTATATTTTAAAAGGATGAGTGAGAAGTGAGAGCATGAACATCCCGTCGTCCAGTCCGACCGTCAAACCGCTGTTGCGCGCCCTAAAGGGCGAAAAGCTCGCGGTACCCCCGGTTTGGTTGATGCGGCAAGCGGGACGATATCTGCCGGAATACCGGGCGCTGCGGGAGACGGTCGGCGGTTTCCTCGACCTATGCCTGACGTCCGAGCTGGCGGCCGAAGTGACCTTGCAGCCGGTTCGGCGGTTTGCGCTCGATGCCGGCATTCTGTTTTCGGACATTCTCGTCGTTCCGTATGCGCTTGGGCAGGCCTTGGAATATCGCGACGGGGAAGGACCGGTGCTGGAGCCGGTGCGCTCGGCTGCCGCGGTCTCGGCTCTAAGCGATGCCGGCTTCCGCGACCGGGTCGCGCCGGTGTGGCGTACCGTGGAACGCGTTAAGGGACGGTTACCGCCGGAGGTTGCTCTCATCGGTTTTGCCGGGTCGCCGTGGACGGTCGCGAGTTACATGATCGAGGGCGGCACCAGCCGCGATTTCGCGGCCATTAAATATTGGGCGTTTTCCGATCCTCATAGTTTCGGCGATCTGATCGATCGACTGGTCGACGCGACGATCGTTTATCTCGACGGTCAGATCCGGGCCGGTGCCGAAGTCGTGCAACTGTTCGACAGTTGGGCCGGGGTTTTGCCGGAGGCCGCGTTCCGCCAGTGGGTGATCGAACCCACCAAAAAAATCGTGTCGGCGCTGAGAACGATCCATGCGCAGATACCGATTATCGGTTTTCCGCGCGGTGCCGGGCTGATGTATCAGCGCCTATTTCGCCGAGACCGGCGTAACCGCGCTAAGTATCGACCAAACGGTGTCACTCGACGTCGCACACAAAATTTTACAGCCGCTTGGTGCGGTGCAAGGCAATCTCGATCCGTTGCTGCTCGTGGTCGGCGGTCGCGGCGATGGCCGCGGCGGCGCGGCAAATCATCGAGACGCTCGGCGCCGGACCCTTCATTTTCAATCTCGGTCACGGCGTGCTGCCGACCACGCCGCCCGACCATGTTCAGGCCTTGATCGAACTGGTTCATCGCGGCGCGGCGTCATGACCCGGCGTGCCGTGGTGTTGTTCAATCTCGGCGGGCCGGACCGGAGCGACGCGGTCGAGCCGTTTCTGTTCAATCTGTTCAACGACCCGGCGGTGATCCGGTCTGCCGACCCTGTTGCGGCGTCCCGTTGCCAGGCAGATCGCGCGGGCGCGGGCAAGCACCGCGCGCGGCATCTATGACCGGCTGGGCGGCGGCTCGCCGATCCTGCCCAACACCGAGGCGCAGGCCGCCGCGTTGCAAGCCCAGCTCGGCGCCGACCATCGCGTCTTCATCGCGATGCGGTGCTGGCACCCGATGGCGGACCAAACCGCGCGCGCGGTCAAGGAATGGGGTCGCCGATGACATCGTCCTGCTGCCGCTCTACCCCCAATTTTCGACGACCACGACGGCATCGTCGCTGGCGGATTGGGCGCGGGCCGCCCGGCAGGCCGGCCTCGATGCTCCGACCCGGGCCATCTGCTGCTATCCGGACGAGCCGGGGTTCGTTGCGGCGGTCGCCGACGAGACGCGAAAAATCCTGCGCTAGTGGCGATCGGCACGAGCCGAAGCGCGTCCTGTTTTCCGCCCATGGCTCTGCCCGAGCGCGTCATCGCGACAGGGCGATCCCTATCCCTGGCAGGTCGAGCGCACGGTCGCCGCCATCCGAGCGGCGCTTGGCCGACGATCTCCGCCGGCATCGATACGGTGCTTGTGTTATCAAAGCCGGGTCGGGCCGATGAAATGGATCGGCCCTTCGACCGACGAGCGAAATCCGGCGTGCCGGCGCCGAGAAAGTCGGGCTGTTGGTCGTGCCGGTCGCGTTCGTGTCGGAACATTCGGAAACGCTGATCGAACTCGATGTCGAGTTCAGGCACCTTGCCGGCCGTGTTGGCGTGCCGACCTATCTGCGCGCGCCGACCGTGAGCGTCCACGACGCCTTTATCGCAGGCCTGGCGCGCCTCGTCGCGACCGTGTCGGCGCTATACGCGAGCGGCTCGGGCGCGCGGATTTGTCCGGCGCGCTTCGGCGCCTGCCAGTGCGGCCTCGCGCCATGAGCTGGCTCGCCGCCGCCTATCCCTGGATTAAAGCCGCGCATATCGTCAGCGTGATCGCGTGGATGGCGGGCTTGTTCTATCTGCCGCGCCTCTTCGTTTATCACGCCGACGCGGCGCCGGGCTCGGACAAGTCGGAGACGTTCAAGCTGATGGAGCGGCGCCTGCTGCGCGGCATCATGAACCCGGCGATGATCGCGACGCTGGCGTTCGGCGCGCTGCTCGCGGCGACGCCGGGCCTGGTCGATTGGGCGATGGGCTGGATCTGGGTCAAGCTCGCGGGCGTCGCGGGGCTGGGCTTGCTCCACCACCGCTATGCGCGCTGGCGCAAGGATTTCGCCGCCGACAAGAACACGCGCCCGGCGCGGTTCTATCGCATCGCCAACGAAATCCCGACGCTCATCGTCATTTTGATCGTCGTCATGGCGGTGGTGAAACCGTTTTAGCTGCGGCGCAGCAGATTAAAATTTTCATTATCGGGCGAACGGGCATAACGCCACCGCGCCGTCGGCGTTACATCGAGAGATGCCCGGATTTTCCGGGGGACAGGAGTTTCGTCATGAACGATCGCACGATGGTTCAATTCCGCGCGCCTGCCAGCGTCGCGCTGATGGCGGCATTCGCCCTGATCGCGGCCGTCGGTGCCGGCAACGCGCAGACGATGCAGCCGCAATATGCGCCGCCGCCACCGCCACCGCCGCAAGCTCGGTACATGCCGCCGCAGCCCGTCTGGTATGTCGCGGCCCGGCCAAGCATCGCGTCCAATTCGAGCGCCTGCGGCGGCGATTTCGGCATGCTCGGCAAGATCGAGCTGGAGCGGCGCGACCTGTCGGGAACGCCGATCGACACCGCGCAATACTGCAAGTGATCGCGGGCACGCATGGCCCCAGCGTCACGCGGCGCATGATTTGCTGCGCCGATGTTTGACTTGAGCGCGGCGATTCCGATAAGGGTGTCGGTGGCGCGGTTCCCGCGCCCAACCAGTCGAATGACCTTCCGGATTCCGCGCCGCCGCGCGCGTGCCTTCGATCCGGCCCCGCCTCTCCCCCGGAAATCGTCCCATGAATTTGCAAGAATTGAAGCGCAAATCCCCTGGCGAATTGCTGCATTTCGCCGAAGAGCTCCAAGTCGAGAACGCATCCTCCCTGCGCCGGCAGGACATGATGTTCGCGATCCTGAAGCAGCTTGCCGACAACGACACCACCATCACCGGCGACGGCGTGCTCGAAGTGCTGCACGGACGGGTTCGGATTCCTGCGCTCGCCCGAGGCGAATTACCTGCCCGGCCCCGACGACATCTATGTCAGCCCGAGCCAGGTGCGCCGCTTCGGTCTTAGGACCGGCGACACGGTCGAGGGCCAGATCCGCTCGCCCAAGGACGGCGAGCGCTATTTCGCCCTGCTCAAGGTCGATTCGATCAATTTCGACGATCCGGAAAAACTGCGTCACCGCATCAATTTCGACAATCTGACGCCGCTTTATCCCGACGAAAAACTCAGCCTCGAGCTCGACGATCCGACCAGCAAGAAAGACCTTACCACCCGCGTCATCGACCTGATCGCGCCGCTTGGGCAAGGGCCAGCGCGCGCTGATCGTGGCGCAGCCGCGCACCGGCAAGACGGTGATGATGCAGAACATCGCGCACGCGATTTCGGCCAATCATCCGGAAGTGTTCCTGATCGTGCTGCTGATCGACGAGCGGCCCGAGGAAGTCACCGACATGGCGCGCTCGGTCAAGGGCGAGGTGGTCAGCTCCACCTTCGACGAGCCGGCGGTGCGCCACGTCCAGGTCGCCGAGATGGTGATCGAAAAGGCGAAGCGCCTGGTCGAGCACAAGCGCGACGTGGTGATCCTGCTCGATTCGATCACGCGCCTCGCCCGCGCCTACAACACCGTGGTGCCGTCATCGGGCAAGGTGCTGACCGGCGGCGTCGACGCCAACGCGCTGCAACGGCCGAAGCGCTTCTTCGGCGCCGCGCGCAACATCGAGGAAGGCGGCTCGCTGACCATCATCGCGACGGCGCTGATCGATACCGGCAGCCGCATGGACGAAGTGATCTTCGAAGAGTTCAAGGGCACCGGCAATTCGGAAATCGTGCTCGACCGCAAGATTTCCGACAAGCGCGTCTTCCCGTCCGTGGACATCACCAAGTCCGGCACGCGCAAGGAAGAGCTGCTGGTCGACAAGGGCTCGCTCTCCAAGATGTGGGTGCTTGCGCCGCGTGCTGTCGCCGATGGGCCCGATGGACGGGCTCGAATTCCTGGTCGACAAGCTCAAACAGTCGAAGAACAACGCCGAATTCTTCGAGGCGATGAATACCTGATGCTCGGCATGCTCGGCCCTCAGTACGCCGGGCGGCGGCCGTCCGGCCGCCTTGGCTTCGCTCGACTTTCGCTCGCGGGGCCGCGGTCGCGGCCCAAGACAACTAACCGACCAGCACCGCCACCCGTCGTCTGACCTCCGGCAAGTAGTTCCGCCGCGAACCACGGGTTTTTCCGCTCCCACGCCGTCGTGCGCCAGGACGGGTGCGGCATCGGCAGGTAGCGCGGCAGGTAATCGCGCCAGGCCGCACGGTTTCGGTCATGGTCGTATGGCGCGTGTCGGCGAGATAATGGTCGATGGCGTAGGAGCCGACCAGCAGCGTCAGGCCGATGCGCGGCCACTGCGCCAGCAGCTTGTCGTGCCACAGGCCGGCGCATTCCGGACGCGGCGGCAAGTCGCCGCCTTGCGGATAACGGCCGGGATAGCAGAACCCCATCGGCATGATCGCGACGCGGTCCTCGTCATAGAAACGTCGCGCGATCGATGCCGAGCCAATCGCGCAGCCGGTCGCCGCTGCGGTCGTTGAAGCTGAGCCCGGTCTCGTGGACCTTGGTGCCCGGGCGCCTGGCTGATGATGAGCAGCCGCGCCGACGCATGCCCGCGCACCACCGGCCGCGGCCCCAGCGGCAGATGCGGCGCGCACACGGCGCAGGCGCGCACCTCGTTCAACAAACGCGCCAATGGATCGGCCGCGCGGCGGCCATCGTGTCGGGCATCGCCGCAAGCTAGGCACGGCGTCACGGTTCGGTCAACGAACCGATCCGGGCTGCAACGCGATTGGCTTATCGGTAGCGACGCGGGCGACCGGCCCGTCGAGGAGACCGCTATGACCGACAAGCACAGCATTGCCGAGCACCACGAGCACGCGGCCGAGCATCACGAAAAGGCCGCCGAGCATCATCGGCACGCCGCCGAACACCACCGCGCGGACAATGTCGAGAAGGCGGCGCATCACGCCCATATCGCGCACGGCCACCACGCCCATGCCACCCATCACGCCGCCGAGGCCGGCAAGCTCCACGCCGAGCATCACGGCGAGCACGACGAGATCGATGACGAAGCCGCCGAATAGCGGCGCCCCGGCTTGAGATTGCGGGCGCCGGTTCCTATAACTGGCGCATGGCCGTTCGTGTTGTACCGATCATGCTCGTGCTCGCCGCGCTTCTCGGCGCCGGCGCGGCGCGGGCTGGCGACATCCGCCAACAGCAATCGGAGGCGGCGTGGCGCCAGGAAAACCAGTGTTCCCGCGACGCTTTCGAGAAATATCCGGACTACACACCGGAGAGCAACGCCGCCCGCGAGCGAATGACGCGCGACTGCGAGATCAAGCACCACGTCCCGGTGCGGGCGCCGGTCGCCGAGTCGCCGGTGAAAACGATTCCCGACGGCGCGGCGAACTAGGGTCGGGACTCAATTACTTCCGGCGTCACCCCCGCGAAAGCAGGGGGCCATCGCCGCGCGTCGGCGCGGCGTAAGACTTTATGGCTCGCGGACGCTCGCCGATGGGTTCCCGCGTTCGCAGCAATGGCGCATTTCCCGAAATTATGCAGGTGACGGGACTAGCTAGAAAATAGCGGGATTTGCCAGGATGTAGCGGGACGGCTATGACCTTGGTTGCCGCGCGCGACCGCCCTTATGGACCGCGCGGCTCAATCGCGTCTGGGTGCTGGCTTCGGCCAGCACCCTTTCCTACCAGTCACCGGATACAATGACCGGGCGTCGGGCAGCCGGAATTTCTCATAAACTCCATTTGCGCTTTATCGCGTTCCTGGATCTGCTGGGCGGTGAGAAACGTATCGCATCCATGCTGTTTATAGCCTTCGATAAAAGGCTGCGCCAAACCGGCAAGGTCTCCGCTGAGTGCTGAAGCGATAAAGCCTGTGAAGCCCAAAATATCGAAGCTCTGATGAGACTCGCAGTCCTCGTAGAGCTTCAGTCTTTGGGCATCGGTAAGTTGTGCGGGAGCGACGGGGGGTTTTGGGGCCGGTGGCAATGGTGGTCTGCAGGAATACGGATTGATCCAGCAACAACCACTTAGCCCGAATAGCACAATCAAAAAAACTGTGGACGACAGGTTCTCATTTCAATCACCCCCCGAATGACCGCCCCTCCGATGCGTCACCCGAATTAGCGTCTCTTCCCCCTAAAGTTGTAGTTACCGCAAAGCCGCATTTGGGGCAACGCGATTGCTAGCCAGGAAAATGGCGCGATAGTCTTATCGCGAACCCCGAATCCCGTTAACCAAACAATCGGACGGAAGAGTCGCCTCCATCCCCGAGCCGGACGCCACTAGCCGCCCTTCGGCCATCGGGGCGCGGGCAGTGCGTTCCGGGCAGACAGGACCACCCTGTCGATCTCGAGCCATGGAGGCTAAATATGGCCGCTTTCGTCTCAAGGTTCCAATAGTAATGGCCGACAAATTACCGGACGACCCCGCCGCCATAAAGCATGGCGCAATACATCTCTTCGTTGGCGCAAAACAATAATTCGCCTGTTGATAGACAGATTGAATGGGCCACGAGCCCCTGGTAACTGGGCTTAGTCCCGTCACCTGCATAATTCTCGTATTTCCTTGATTCGATGAGGCGAACAAACCCCCCTATTCCGACGACGCGACCGGCTGCGCCGCGACGGCGACGGGCTGGGTCGCAGGCGCGGCGCCGCTGGCCGGGACGATTCGGGTCGGTGCCACAGTGGCGGTTTTTGGCGGTTCGGATGCCGCCGGCAAGGCCGCGGTTTGGGTTGCGGCAGGCATGGCGGCTTGCGTTGCCGCGACCGCTGGTGCCGCCGGCGCTGGCGCCGTTGCCGGTAGCGCTGTTTTCGCGATCGCCGGTTGGGTATGTTCGATCGGCGCTGGCGCCGCCATGCGCAGACCGGCCAGCGGCCGGTCCTTCGCCAAGACCGGGGGCGGCACCGGCGCGGCGGCGATGTCGGCGCGGGGCGGGCGTTCCTTTTCGGTGACGGCACGGGCCGCGGGCACGGGCACGGCGGCCATGGCGTTCGCGGTCGGTTCACCGGTCAGCAGAGACCGCGCGTATTCGTAGAACCGGGTATTGTTATCGAGCGCGGCGCCGTCGAGGTCGCCCTGCGCGACTCGGCGCGCCTCTGCGCCGTTGCCTTCGAGCCCGAGCACGAGCGCTAGATTTTCGCGTGTCCGCGGCGTCGCGCCGGGTTCGGCGGCGAGCCCGCGCAGCAATGTCTCGGCCTCGGCGAAATCGCGGGTCATGGCAAGCGACAGGGCGAGATTGTTGCGCGAGCGCGCGGTCGGCGGGAGACTTGGCCAAGCCGCGGCGATAGGCCTGCTGCGCCTCCTTGTGGCGCCGCAACTGGTCGTACGCGACGCCGAGGTCGTTCCAGACATAGGCCGCGTCCGCGCCCTTCTTGACCGCCCGGTCGAGATAATTGACCGCTTCGCCCGGCACGTGCTCGACCAGGTAAACGCGGCCGAGTCCCGACCAGCGGCGCCGGGTCCTGCCGGCAGCAATTTCATCGCTTCGCTTGTAATCGTGCTCGGCGTCGGGCAGCGCGTTCAAGCTTAGCTCGCAATCGGCGGCGCCGAGACGCGCATTGGCGGCGTCGCGATGATTGCCGTCATCGTTCTTGACCAGGCGGTAGAAGCGGATCGCGGCGCCGCAATCGCCCGCGGCGCGCGACGCGTCCCCGACCTTGAGCATCGATGCGTCTTTCTTATCGCCGAGATCGGACAGGCGCTGCGCCGAATCGGAACTGCCGTCGCCGGCGCAGCCGGCGAGACCGAACGCCGCGACCGCGGCAAGCAGCATCGCGAACGGCGATTGGCGCGGAGCGCGGGTGGCGCGGCATCAGTGTCCTCCCATGACGTGGATGACCTGAATCGCCACCGGACCGCCGATGACGAGGAACAGGCTGGGCAGAATGAAGAGGATGACCGGAATCATCAGCAGAACCGGAAGGCGGGCCGCGCGCTCTTCGAGCGCGATCAGGTTCTTGGCGCGCATCTCGGCGGACAGGATGCGCAACGATTGCGACAGCGGCGTGCCGTATTGGATGCCTTGAATCAGGGTCGTGACGACGCTCTTGATCGCCGGCAAGCCGGTGTTCCTGGCAAGATTGTCGAGCGCGTCGCGCATTTGCGGCAGCACCCGCATTTCCGCGACGGCGTTGCCGAGCGCGGTCGCGATCACCGGATTGGCGATGGCGATGTCGCGGCTGACGCGGTCCAGCGATTGTTCGAGGCCGAGACCCGCCTCGACGCAGATCACCAGGAGGTCGAGCGCGTCCGGCACGCCTTCGGCAAGCCGGCGCCGTCGCCGCTTGGCGATCCGGCCGACGATCATGTCGGGCAGCCGCCAACCCGCGAGCGCAGGGGCGATCGATCGACGATGACGCGGTAGATGAAGCCGCTTGGCGCCATGCCGCTGGCGCCGAGCGCGATCCACACCAGCACGGTCAGGCCGATGCCGAGCGCCGCCTTCAACGCGACGAAGATGCGCAGCGCGTCGCGGCCATAGATCCCGGCCTCGCCGAGCTGCGCCACGATCTTCGCCTGTTCCTTGGCGCCGACGAGCGGGCTTTCGACCAGCGCCAGGCCGATTTTCTGCAAGGTGGCGAAGCGCGACGGCGGTCCCGACGACTTGACCTCGGCGACGCCTTTCATGGCGGCCAGGCGCATCTTGATTTGGCGCTCGCGTCCGGGCGCCCGCAGCAGCAGCGCCGCGTTGACGCGCGACGAACAGCAGGAAAAATGCGGCGCCGCCGGCCAGAAGGAGATGGTTCGGCATCGCGCGGCTACGCCATCGACTTGCGCAGCATGGTGCGCATGGTCAACATGGCGAAGGTGATCATGCACAGCGCGGCGCCGATGATCCAGCCGCCGCGCGGGATCGGTGAACAGCGGCTTGAAATAGCCGGGCGTGATCAGGATGATCGCGCCCGAGGTGACGAACGGCATCGCCGCCAGCACCATGGCCGATGTCCGCGCCTCGGCGGTGAGCGCCCTGGTCTTGGCGCGCAGCTCGTCGCGCCGCCGCAGCACCGACGATAACGTCGCGAGCGTTTCGGTCAGGTTGCCGCCCGATTCGCGCTGTAACTGAATGCTGGCGACGAAGAAAGTTGAATTCGATGAGGCCGATGCGCGCGGCGGCGCGGCCCAACGCTTCCTCGACGGTGATGCCGATGCGCGTATCGGCGATCAGGCGCCGAAATTCGCGGCCGACGGGATCCGGCGTCTCGTCGCCGGCGGCCTCCATCGACGCCAGCACCGGCAGGCCCGCGCGCACCGCGCGGACGATCAGGTCGATGGCGTCGGGAAAGCGCTGCGTGAAGCGCAGCAGGTTACGCGCGCGCGCCATGCGGATGAATTGCCACGGCACCACGAACGCCAGCCCGAAGGTGGCGATCATGGTCATCACGAAGCCGAGATGGAGGAAGAAGCCGACCAGCACGAGGCCGAGGAGTGCCGAGCCGCCGCCCAGCAACGTCACGCGTCCGCAGCGTGACGGTGTAGCCGGTCGAGCCCAGGATCTTGTCGGCGCGGCCGCGGTACCGTTCCGGCACCTTCGCCATCCAGGGATCGGGCGACAGGACCTCGATCCCGGGCATCACCGCCTTCGATTGCGTCGGCGCCGTCAAGCTCCGAAGCCGCGCCCCGATCGACTCGCGACGCTTGTCGATATTGGAACGCGCGATCAACACCAGCGCGGCGATGCCGCAGATCGCGACGATCGCGAGGATCGCGATGCCGAGGATCATTGCTAGCGCTCCACCGTCTCGATGATTTCCATGAAGCGGCGTTCGAGACCGGTGGGCGCGATCTTGGGCAGGAAGTGCGGCCGGTAGCCGTGATTGATGTAGCTGCCGCGCAGGGTGCCGTCGCGATTCTCGCCCTCGTACTGGAAGGTGAACAGATCCTGGGTGGTGACGGTGTCGCCTTCGAGGCCGATCACCTCGATGCAGCTTTGGATGCGGCGGATGCCGTCGCGCATGCGCTCGATCTGCACGACGAGATCGACGGCGCTGACGATCTGCTGACGGATGACGCGCGCGGGCAGGCCGACCGCCGCCAGCAGCGCCATGTTCTCGATGCGCGCGAGCGCGTCGCGCGGCGTGTTGGCGTGAACGGTGGACATCGAGCCGTCGTGGCCGGTGTTCATCGCCTGCAGCATGTCGAAGGATTCGCCGCCGCGCACCTCGCCGACGATGATGCGGTCGGGCCGCATACGCAGAGCGTTCTTCAGGAGATCGCGCTGGGTGATTTCGCCCTCGCCCTCGAGATTGGGCGGACGCGTCTCGATCGAGACGACGTGCGGCAACTGAATCTGCAATTCGGCCGCGTCCTCGATGGTGATGATGCGTTCCGACGGGTCGATGTTGCGCGCGATGGCGTTCAAGAGCGTGGTCTTGCCGGAACCGGTGCCGCCGGAGATCAGGATGTTGAGCCGGGCGCGCGCCGACAATTCGAGGAAGCGCGCCAGCGGCGGCGACATGTTGCCGGTGCCGCGCCATCATTTCGAGCGTGATCTGGCGGCGGGAAAATTTGCGGATCGAGATGGTCGGGCCGTTGAGCGCCAACGGCGGCAAGCAGGATATTGACGCGGCTGCCGTCGGCGAGGCGCGCGTCGGCCATCGGGCGACGCTTCGTCGACGCGCCGGCCGACGCCGGCGGCGATGCGCTGCGCGATGTTGTTGACGTGCTGATTGTCGCGGAACCGGATCTGGGGCTGCTGCTCGAGCTTGCCGTGTTTTTCAACGAACACCGCGTTCGGTCCGTTGACCATGATGTCGGTGATGGCATCGTCGGCGAGGAGCGGCTCGAGCGGACCGAGCCCGATCATGTCGTCGATCAGCTCCTGAACCAGCGTGTCCTGCTCGCGGACATTGAGCTGAAGCCGTTGCTCCGCGCCGATCTCCGCGACGAGGCGCAGGATTTCCTTGCGGAAATCGTCGCGCGACAGCCGCATCGCCGCCGCGGGATTGATCCGCAACATGATCAACTCGCGCATGCTGGTGCGCGCCTGGTCCAACGATTCCGGCTTCGCCGTGAGACCCGGTTGCGCGGGCGAGCTCCGCCGCCGGCGCTGGAACTATTTCGCGGGCGGTGCTTTCGACGATCCGCCGGCCAAAACCCGAACTGCTCATCCAAACCATCTCCGACGCTTCGTTTCGCGCCGGCCGATCAGCTCGCTCGCTAGATCTTGAATGGCCGTGGTCACGGGTCCCTTGGTCTCCGTGACCGCGGTGCCGGCGTTCGCAGCGGCAATGATGCTCTTAGGGTGATAAGGAATCGTTACGTCGATCGGCATGCCGATCGTGTCGGTCATCATCTTGGGCGAGATGTCGGTTTTGCCCAACTCGCCGGCTGCGGTTAAGCACCACGATATTGCGTTGATTCGCTTGCGGCGCGTCGAAAAAACGGCGCAAACGTACGGTGTCGCGGATCGAATGCGCGGTCTGGTCGGTTACGATGATGCGAATCGCCGGCCGCATCCATCACCTGCTGGATGAAACTGCCGGAGTGGCGCGGCACGTCGACCACGACATAGTGGTATTGCTTGCGTAGCGGGTCGAAGAGGGTGGGCAACGCTTCGGGATCGAATTTGACCGGAATGTCGAGCCGTTCCTCCGCCGCGAGGACGTAAAGCCGCTTGCCGCTCAACACCAAGGTGCGTTCGAGATAGAGTTCGTCGATGCGGGTCGGGTTTTCCAGAACCTCGCGCAGCCCGCCGCCGACCTTGACGTTGAGCGCCAGCGCGGCGTCGCCGAAAAAAATGTCGAGATCGACCAGTGCCACGCGCCGCGTCTCGTTGTTGGCGAGATACCAGGCGAGATTCGTCGCGACGGTGGTGGTGCCGACGCCGCCGCGGGTGCCGAGCACGGCGACGACGCTGCCGAGCTTTTGATGCGAAAAGCCCGCCACCGCGGCTGCCGCCCGCCGGCACGCCGGTATCGAGCTGCGCCGACAGCACGTTCTGCACCAGCGACCGGGTCAACGGCTTGACGATATAGTCGCTCACCCCGGCGCGGACCAAATTGCGGTACAGCCCGACATCGTTGCGGTCGCCGACAACGACGACGGAGACGCCGGGCTCGCAGACTTCCGCGAGCTTATGAATTTCCGTCACCGGCAGCTCGCTGCCGGAGACGTCGACCATCAGCGCCGTCGGCGAGCGCACCGACTGAAGATGACTGACCACGCGGCTGATATTGCCGCGATGCACGGAGCTGTTCGGCAGCGCCATTTCGAGCACGCACTGCTTCACCACTTGCTCGCTGGCGTCGTCGGCTAGGAACGCGGTGAAACGCTCGCGCGCGCTGCCGCCGCCGCGCGCCGCCTCGGCGGCCGCGAGCTTGGCGGCGGGCACAACCGGCGAACTCATTGACCGCCTCCCCCGCCAGCGGCGCCGGAGACGGAGGATGTCGACGTCGCGGCGTCCAATTTCTTCACCTTGTCGCTCTCGAGCCGGTGAATCGCCGCCGTGGTCATGACGCTGTCGGTTTGACCGCCGCCTTCGCCGCGCACCAAGTCATGCGGGTCGGCGACCTGCAACTCGAACATCGAAACGGTGGAGCAACCCCAATCGCTGGCGACGCGATTGTCGCCGTCGATGATGTTGAGGTGTTGGGTTTGCGGGCAGTTCGGCAGGATCGCCACCGAGACGGTGGTGGTCAGCGACAATGTCATCGGCCCGCCGGCGGGCGCGAAGCCCGGCGCGGCGACCTTGATCTTGTTTTCGGCGTAACCCATCGCGAAGGCATGGCGGATAAGGAGATCGATCGCGCCCGGCGACGCGTTGCCGGCGATCAGAAGCCGCACCGTGTCGGGCCGGCCGGGCGCGGCGTCGCCAAGGAAGTGGTCGATCCGCACCCATTCGCCGGCATCGGCGGCGGCATTGCCGCGCAGCGCGACGTTCAGGTGCCGCTCCTGGTCCCGCACCACGACTTGCGGCGGCGCCTGCGGCATCGCGCCGGTCATCGTGCCCATCTGGTCGCCGGTCGGCTCGCACGCGGCTCAGCGCGAGAACGAACGCCAGCGGCGCGAGACTCGCGCCGCGCCCGATCCTATTGACTCTGTGTCATCATTCGACCTCGAAGCCGGCGTCGCCGAGTAAATGGGGGGCCGGATTGGCGCTTTGCGGCAACGGGCTACCCGGGACCTGAGCGCGCGGGTGGGGGCTGGCGATCAACCCGAACAGCGATGCGCTCGATATCGGTTGCCGGCTGCCACGCGTCGGTCGGATAGCGGATCGAGCGCGGATCGTCGATCGGCCGCACGATGTAGGGCGTCACCACGATCAGCAATTCCGATTCGTTGCGCTGGAAGCTCGACGAGCGGAACAGCGTGCCCGAGGACCGGCAAATCGCCGAGGCCCGGAAAGCGCTGGATGTCGTTCGACGCGTTGTTCTGCAGCAGGCCGGCGATGGCGAAGCTTTGGCCGCTGCCGAGTTCGATCGTGGTTTCCGCGCGGCGCACCGTCAGCGCCGGGATGCTGAGGCCGCTGATGGTGATGGCGCCTTGCGCGCTGATCTGGCTGACCTCGGGCTTGACGTGCAGGCTGATATGATTGGCCGACATCACCGTCGGCACGAAGTTCAGGCTGACGCCGTAGGATTTGAAGTCGATCGTGGTGACGCCGAGCGCCTGCGACACCGGGATCGGAAACTCGCCGCCCGCGAGGAAGCTCGCGGTTTCGCCGGACATCGCGGTCAGCGTCGGCTCCGCCAGGATCGTCACCAAGCCTTCCTCGGCGAGCGCGTCGATCACCGCGTTGATGTTGGCGCCCGCCGTGTTGAGGCCGCCGATGAGCGAGCCGGGCTGTCCCGCCCCTTGCAGCGGGGTCGCCGGCTGGAAGCCCGTAAACGGCGAGAAGCCGCCTGGCGTGCCGAGCGGCGAAAACAGGCTACGGCCGGTGTAGAGCCCGTACTGGAACGCGCCAGCCTGCACGATCGCGTTCCAATTGAAGCCGAGCTGTTTGGTGATGGTGCGCGACACCTCGGCGATGCGCACGCGCAGCATTACCTGGACCGAGCTGCGCACCTTGACGCGGTCGTCGATCGCCGCCTTGTCGGGCACGTTTGCCGGCGGCGCTGCGCTGTGCCAGCGCGGCGGCGGCGGGATCGGCCGCGGTGCCTTCGACCACCAAGCCGTTCGCGGTGGTGCCGACATGGATATCGGTGGAGCCCGGCGTCGATGAGGTCAGTTGCTGGGCGCGCCCCGTCGGATTGCGCACCTCGACCGCGACGGCGCGTAGGAGAATGCCGTCGACGCCCGAGCGCGTAGAGACTGGTACGGCCCGCCTTCTTGCCGAACACGAAAACATGGTCGGCGTTCGCGACCTGGACGTCGGCGACGGCGGGATCGGCGATGAACACGTTCGTCGCCGGCGCCGGCAGCACGATCAGCTTGCCTTGGCTGACATCGAGCGTCACGGCGCCTTGCGGCCTGGCCGAGACCGGCAGGCCGATGCCCTCCTCGTTGCCGGGATTGGTCGGAGGCGCGTCCTTGGCGGGGCCGCCGGCGACGGCCGGCGCCGCCGCCAGAGCCAGCAGAAGCGCCAAAGCGGCGATGCGGCGCGCCGTCATGGCAACACCACGTGTTCGACTTTATCGCCGCGCATGACCCGGATGCCCAGTCCCTGGTCGCCGGGACCGCCGCCCGCCGTGGGCGCGCCGGGCGGTCCTTTGCCGGGCGGCATGGTCGGCGGTCGTGGCGGCAGGACCTGAGCCGCGGCTTGCGACACGTCTTTCGCCCAGACCGGCGGCGGCGGCGCCTGCGGCGCCGGGTTTTGCTCGCCGGGCTTGGTGCCGGGCGCGGCGTCGGCGAGAATGCCGCGGATCGCCAACGCGAGCTCGCCCATTTTGGCGGCGACGTCGATCTTTTCGGCTTGCAGCGCCGTCACCTCCAGCGTCACGGTTTGCGCCGGCCGCGCTTCCTTTTGTTGGGGTTCCGCGCCGGCCTGAAGCCGCTGGTCGACCGCGATCACGCGGAGATCGCTGGCGATGGTTTCGGCGGCGGCGCGGTTGGCGGGATCGGCCTCATGGCCGGGAAAGACCTGCGTCAGCACGACGTCGATATGGTCGCCGGGCGTGACCAACCCGTCATTGCCGGTGACGATGTTGACGGACATGGTGATGGCGCGCATGCCGGGGCGCAGCACCGCGGCCAGGAAACCGGCGTCGCCCGGCTTCACGGTCTGGCCGCGCACCAGCGCGTCGCCCTCGTCGAAGCGGACGCGCGACACGCCGCCGGCGACCTCGCCGAAGACGCGATGATCGGCCGCCGGCTGTTCCTTCGGCGACGGCGTGTTGGTCCGGACATAGTCGCCTGCGCTGGCCTGGCCGTTCGTGACCGGCGCGAAGCGCAGATCGGCAAGCGTGATTAACGTGCCGGTCGGGATCGGCCGCGCCGCGACGACGACCATGGTTTGCGGCGGTGGCGGCGGTGGCGGCGCCGCCGCGACCGCGGCGGGCTGTGTCGGTTGCGACGGACCGAAGACGCCGTAAAAGGCGGCCGCGGCGAGCGCGACCCCCGAGATCAAGCCGAGCAGGAGCAGGACGACCCTGACGATCATGATTGCCGCCTCATCGCTGTCCCACCGCCCGCTACGCTATCCATAATCCGCTCCGGTCGAGCGCCATCATCGCGATGGCGGCCGCCGCGATGGCGACGCCGTAGGGAATGGTCGGCCGTGGCGCCGCGTGGCGCCGCGTCACCAACAGGAAAACCCCCATCACGCCGCCGATGACCGCCATCAGCAGCAGGAATTGCAGGGTCGCGGGCGCGCCCAGCAGCAGCACGGCCGCGGCCATCAGTTTGACGTCGCCGCCGCCGATCCAGCCCTGCGAGAAACACAGCGCCGACGCGACGAGGACGATCGCGGCCGCCGCGAGTGCCCAAAGCGCCGGCTCGATCTGTCCGATGACCGCCCATTTCAGCACGGCCGCGGCCGTGACCGCGAGCGGCAGCGAGTTCGGGATGCTGCGATGGCGGATGTCGTGGTAGGACGCGATCAGCAACACGACGGATGCCGCCGCGCAAATTACCAGCAACACGCCCTATCCCTTCCCGCGGTTGCGGACCGAACGGGATCCCGCCTGTCAGGCGAGGCCCGCGCGCGGTACCGGCGAAGCCGGCCCGTCGCCGGGCCGGCCCACGACGAGCAAAATTCCGCGCCCTAGATGGTATTGGCGACGGTCGAAAACACCTTGCTGACATTGGTGCCGAGCAAGCTTACGCCACCGATGATCACAACCGCGACGAGTGCCGCGATCAGCGCATATTCCAGCGCCGTCACGCCACGCTTGTCGCCGTAGACCGCTCTCAACATGCTGAGCATTCCGTTCTCTCCGTGATGAATTTTCCCACGCCCACCCCCTGGTGAGGAACATGGGCAATCGCCCCAAAGATCCAAACATCCAACTGTCCACGTACCGTATCTTGGGATATGCTAACAACAACCTAACCACAACTAGATACAAACCAATTCTTGATCGCTAACATAGATTCGTAGGCCATACAAGTGTGACTAAAGGAAAATTTGGCTTTGGTGGTCACAGAACAAGGGGTTACGGGGCGATATTCGATGACGGAACCGCGCGTTATGATCGTCACGCCCGTCCTGGACGATTGGGACGCGTTTCAGCGGCTGTTTGCGGAATTGGGGCGGCTCGGCGGCGGCGCGGGGCTCGCGCTTCTCGTGGTCGATGACGGCTCCAATTTTCCGTTTGAAATCCGGGCGTTAACCCTGCCGCCGGGCGGCGCGATCGCGACCGTTACCTTGGTCCGTCTGGCGCTCAATCTGGGGCATCAGCGCGCCATCGCCGTCGGTCTCACCGAAGCGGCGGGGCGCGACGACATCGACGCCGTGGTTGTGATGGACGGCGACGGCGAGGACCGGCCCGAAGACGTGCCGGCCTTGCTCGCGGCACATCGGTCGGCGCCGGACGCGGTCATCTTCGCCCAGCGGGCACGGCGGTCGGAGTCGCTGTTGTTCCAGGCCGGCGTCTTGGCTTATCGCGTCCTGTTTCGGGTGCTGGCGGGTCAGAGCGTCGAGTTCGGCAATTTCGCCGTGGTGCCGATCGCGGCCGTGCGCCGCCTCAGCCACATGCCGGACCTGTGGAACAATTTGCCCGCGACGGTGCTGCGCTCGCGCTTGCCCTATCGGCTCGTGCCGACCGTGCGCGGCCGGCGCTATGCCGGCCGTTCGAAAATGAACTGGAACGGCCTGGTGATTCATGGCCTGTCGGCGATGTCGGTTTATTCCGACGTGATCTTTGTCCGCCTGTTGATGGCGGCGGCGGCGGTCGGGGCGGTGGCGATGCTCGGCATCGCGATCGCGATCGTCATCCGCTTCGCCACCGATCTCGCGACGCCGGGCTGGGCATCGACGGTGGTCGGCGTGTTCATGATCGTGCTCGTGCAAATGTTCGCCGCGACGGTGATCGCGTCGCTGGCGCTGTTGGGCGCGCGGAGTCGCCGGCCGTTCGTGCCCAAAACCGATTGCGCGCAATTCGTGGCGTCGCGCGAAACGATCGCGGCGGGATGAAAGCGTGGCCGATCGCGGCGTTCGCGGGCGGCGCCGTGGCGCTCGCGGCGTTCGCGCTGCTCGATCGCGTCGACCCGGCGCTCTATACCGCGATCCTCGACGGCTGGGGCGTGACGCCGTTCCGCTTTCCGTTCCTCGATACGCACGCGGTGCTGTCGGCGCTCCAATGCACGGCGCGGGGATTCGACACGTATCAGGCCAACCCGTGCGATGTGCTGACGCGCGCCTTCGTCTATTCGCCGATGATCCTCGATGCCGCGGCGGTTCGGGTCGCGCTCGCGTGGACCGATGGGATCGGCATCGCCCTCGCGATCGCGTTTTTCATCGCCGTCGCCAGTCTGCCGGCGCCACGCGGCGGGCGCGAATGGGCGGTCATGACGGCCGCCTGTTTCTCGACCATGAGCGTTTTCGCGATTGAGCGCGGCAATATCGACGTGCTGATTTTCGTACTGATGGCCAGCGCCGTGCATTTGGTGCGCGGCCGTCCCGCGGCGCGCGGCGCCGGCTACGCCGTCATCGTATTCGCGGCGCTGCTAAAATATTATCCGATCGTCGCGATGATCGCGGCGTTGCGCGAACGTCCGCGCCGTTTTCTGGCCATCGCCGCGTTGTCAGCCGCCGTCGGCGCGTTGTTCCTGGCGCATTACTGGCACGGACTGCATGAGGCGATGACGCGCGTGCCCGGCGGCTCCTATTTCACGGATTTTTTCGGCGCGGCGAATTTGGCGTTCGGGTTGGCGACGCTGTTGTCGCCGCTGGCGGAAAAATGGCCGGCATCGACGCCGTTCCTGGCGGTCTTGCCGTGGCTGATCCTGGCCCTTCTGATCGCGTCGTGCGTGCGCCAAGCGCTCGCGATCCTCGCCGGCGACGACCCGCTCAAGAAATTGTCCGAGCCTCGCGCGCTGTTTCTCGTCGTCGGCGCGATCGTCATCGCGAGCTGCTTTCTTGCCGGGCAGAGCATCGATTACCGCGGGATTTTCTTTCTGATGCTTCTGCCCGGTTTGCTGACGCTCGCCCGCCTGCCCGAGGGCGGACAACGCTTCGGCGTCACGGTCGCGCTGATTGTTTTTTTGATGTGGGGCGAATTGCCGCGCGAGGCACTGCACCGCGTCGCGGTTGCCAATCCGATGGCGGCCGCCGCCCTGCAGATCGTGCGGGCCGTCTTTTGGCTGGTGCGGGAGTTGGTGTGGTGGCGTGTCATCGGCGTGCTGGTCGGCGTCGTGGCGTGTTTTGTGAGAAATGCCGCGGGCGCGTATCTCCAGGCGGAACCGCAATTGCCGCCGCAACGCGGCGCGGCGCGATGATTGCTGCCGCAACACGCTGGCTGGCGAGCGAGCGCCAGCCGATGTGGTTCCTGATCGCCGTCAGCACCGCCATCGGTGCGGTCAATTCGGTTTCCTTGCTGTCGTGGCCGTTGATTGCCGGCACCGGTTCCTTCTGGAATTTTCCGCACGGCACGTTCCCCTTTTCATTTTTCGACAGCGCGGCGATCACGGTCGGATACCAATATTTCGTTCACCCGCCGTGCCGGGTGCCGCTGCTCGAGGCGCCGTTTCTCGACGGCGGCACGAATATTTTCTGGCTCGATGCCGGCCCATGGCTGGTGTTGATCGGCAAGGCCATTTTCACGGCGACGGGGCATGTCGTGAATGTGTACGGGCCGTATCTGTTTTTTTGTTTTGCCCTTCCCGGCGTCGCCATGACGGCGTTGTTGACGGCGGCCGGTCACCGGAATCTCCTGGGCGCCGTTACCGGCAGTGTTTTCGCCGATGCGACCCCGTACTTGCTCTATCGCTGGGGACATGTCGTTCTGTGCGGCCAGTTCTTTTTGCTGGTGGCGCTCGCGCTCTATGCACGCGATCGCGGTTTGACGCCGAACTGGCGCACCGCCGCGACGTGGATCGTCTTTCTCGCGCTGTTGCTGCTGACCAACATCTACCTTCTGACGATGAGCGCCGGCATCTGGCTCGCCGAGATCGCGCAGCAGCGCATCGACGGTCGCCGAACCACCGCGCGGGTCATCGCCGAGATCGCGGCGTGCGGCCTTGTGCTTGCGGTTCTGTTGTCCGCGATGGTTCCGTTGGGCGGCGGCGTGGCGACGGCGCGGACGCACGATTTCGGCCATTATCAAATCGATCTGCTGTCGCCGGCCTGGCCGCAAACCAGCGGTCGCGTCCCGCCGCCCCATAACGTCGCGTGGCTCAGTCCCGAGGGCTTCGCCTATCTCGGCGCGGGCGTCCTGGTTCTCCTGGTGTTGACGCTCGGGACGTGGCGCGGCGACATCCGGCGATTGGTCGCGCGTCACGCGGTGCTGCTCGCGGTGTTCGCGCTGTTCGTCGTGTTCGCGCTATCCACTAACGTTGTCGCCGGCGGTGTCCGGATCGTCGCGATCCCGCTGCCCGCCGCCGTCGAACAGGCCTTCGGCATGTTCCGGTCGACCGGCCGGTTCTTTTGGCCGATCGGCTACGCGTTGGTCGCGGTGCTGATTCTGCAAACCTTGCGGCGGCGGCAGCCGTGGCAAGCCTGCGCGATCCTGGCCGCCGCCTCGATCCTCCAATGGATCGACACGATGCCGCTGCGCGCTGCGGTGCGGCAGAGCGCCGAGGCGCCGTTGTCGCCCGTGCTCGATCGCGCCGAGGCCGCCCGGTATGTGGCCTCGTCGGCACGCGTTGTCGTGGTGCCCAATTTCGACTGCGTCATGACCGATGCCGCGCTGCCCTGGCCGGAGCGATTTTTCGGCGGACAGGTCAACATGGAGATGCAGTTGGCGGCCGCGCGCGCCGACGTTCCGATCGATTTGAGTTATCACGCGCGCGGCGGCAAAGGCTGCGCCGAGTTCGAGCGTCGATGCCGCCGCGCCGATTTGGTCCGATACGCTTTACGTCTATGTCGGCGCGCGCGAAATCGCCGCGCTCGGCGCCGTCGCGTCGCGATTGTCGTGCGCAACAGAGGGTCCCGAACCCACCAACGACAAGCTGGCCGCCGTCTTGTTCTGTAAAGCCAAGAACGGGCCGTCGCCGTGACCGCGCGACGATTTGCGCCCGATCCGGCGCTCGCGATTCTGCTGACGTTGGCGGTCGCGGCGCGGCTCGCGGTGTTTTATCTCGCGCCGAACGTCCATTGGCCCGACGAGATCTACCAGGCGCTCGAGCCGGCACACCGTTTGGTGTTTGGCAGTGGCGCGATTGCCTGGGAATGGGTCGTCGGCGCGCGGTCCTGGTTGTTGCCGGGATTCTACGCGGCGCTCATGGAGATCGGACGGGTGTTCCGGCCTTCTCCCGCGGCCATCGACGCGCCCATTGCCGTCGTCATGGCGATTGCCGGAATCGCGCCGGTGATGTGCGCCTATCGCTGGGGGAGGACGCTGTTCGATCCGACCGGCGCGCTGGTCGCGGCGGCGCTCCCCGCGCTGTGGGTCGATCTGATCTACATGTCGGGCCATACGCTGGCGGAAGTGCTGGCGGGCGATCTGCTGCCGGTCGCGCTTTATCTCGGCCTGCCCGCGCGCGACGCGCTGGTGTCGCGTCGGCGGCTTTGGGCCGCGGGCGCCGTCATCGGGCTGGTCGTCGATTTGCGCTTTCACTTGGCGCCCGCGCTTTTCATTGCGGCCATGTCGATCGGCGGTTGGCACGGTAGTTACCGGCGCTGGCTGGCGCTGGTCGCCGGCGCGTGCGCGCCGATTCTGGCGCTGGGACTGTTGGATTGGGCGACGCTCGGTCATCCGTTCCAATCGATCGCGCTCAATCTCTGGTTCAATCTGGCGGAGAGCGGCGATTACGCCGGACGGTCGCCGTGGGCGACGTTGATCGTATTGCCGTTCGCGCTGTGGAATTTGGGCGCCGTCGCGATGTTGCTGGCGGCAATTGCCGGCGCGCGGCGCTTCCCGGCACCGGCCTTTGTCGCCGTCGCGATTTTCGCCACGTATTCGTTCGTCGCGCACAAGGAATACCGCTTCATCTATCCGGCGCTGCCGCTGATCGCGATCCTGGCGGGCTTCGGCACCGCCGATTTGTTGCGCGTTCTCCGCCAGACGTGGCCGCGATCGTTTGGGCGGGCCGCGATCCCGGCGGCGCTCGCGATCCTGTTTTGGCTCGGTACGTCGGCGGCGATCGCGCAATCGCCGGTTTATCGCAACGCCTGGACGCGCGAGCGCGCCCAACTCCTGGCGTTCGATTATGTCAGCCGCCAACCCGATTTGTGCGGCCTCGGCCTTTACGGCATGTGGTGGATCGTGACGCCGGGCGCGAGCGCGCTGCCGCCGGGCGTCGGGTTCTATCAGAGCACGCGCGACGGCTTGGCGCATGACGGCGCCGCGTTCAATTATCTGGTCGCGTGGGGCCGCACCGCCGTTCCCGATCCGCGCTATCGGCGCGCCGCGTGCTTCGACGGCGATGCCGGCGCTGACGGCGCGTGGCAATTGCGCGTCTGCGTCTGGCGCCGCGACGGCGGCTGCGCGGCGAACGCGGCGCCGCCGTTTCCCGTCAACTGGCCCCGCACCATGACCGGCAAGCCCGAGATCGCGCGGGACTACGATTGGACCGGCCGCGATGAGCGATAACACGGCGATGCGATCAGCCGGCGGCGATTGGCGCTACGCAAATTGGCTCGGCCGCGCGCGGGCGATCGGATGGGGCCGCACGCTGTTGATCGTCGAGATCGTGGCGCTGATCGTCATTGCCGCCGGCACGTACGGTGTTTTCGTCCCGCTCGACACGCCGGCCTCGACCGATTTCATCAGCTTTTTCGCGGCCGGCCGGCTGGCCGATCTCGGCACGCCGGCGCTGGCCTACGATCCGGCGCAGCACCGCGCCATGGAGCAAGCGGTGTTCGGCGACGCGGCGCTGCCCTACGCCTATTTCTTTTTCTATCCGCCGACCTTCCTCGTCGTCTGCGCGATCCTGGCGCTGATTCCGTGGTATCTCGGCGCCTTCGCGCTGTGGGTCATGGCGAGCGGCGCGCTGTTCGTCGCCGCGTTGCAGATAATTCTCAAGGATTGGCGCCTTACGATCGCGTTCCTGTCGTTTCCCGCCGCGGCGGCGACTGTCGGCATCGGTCAGAACGCGTTGCTGACGGCGGGCCTGATCGGGTTCGGCACGTATTTCGTTGACCGCAAGCCGGTTCTCGCCGGGCTGTTGTTCGGCGCGCTGATCTATAAGCCGCATCTCGCCATGATGATTCCGGTGGCCCTGCTGGCCGGCCGCCACTGGCGCGCGTTCGCGGCGATGGCCGCGAGCGCGTTCATCGCGATCGCGGTGTCGCTTGCCTGGTTCGGCCTCGGGGCATGGCAGGCGTTCCTGACCCAGGCCGAATCGGCGACCGCGTCCTTCGTCACCGGTCGCGTCGGCTTCGCGGGATTGGTGAGCCCGTTCGGCGCGGCGCGGCTCGCGGGCGTGAATGTCGTCGCGGCCGACGCGATCCAGATCGTCGTGGCGCTCGCCGCCGCCGCGTTCGTGGCGCTGGTCTGGGCACGCGGCCATAGCCTGCCGGTCCGCGCGCTGGTGCTGATCGCGGCGGGGCTGATCGCGCCGCCGGTGATCCTGTTTTACGATCTACTGCCGGCGGCGATCGCGACCGCGTGGCTGATCGATCGATGCGCGCCGCACCGGATTCCTGCCGTACGAAAAATTCGCCCTTGTCGCGATCTGGTTCGTGCCGATCGTGTCGCGCGGCGTCGGCATCGCCTGGGGCGTGCCGCTCGGCCCGATCGCGACGATCTTGCTGGCGGCGCTGGCGGCGGTGCGCGCGCGGAACGAATGGCGGGCGACGCGAGCATGAATCGTCGCCGGGGCGCTCCGCGACAGCGGCTGGCTGACCCGCGAGCGGGTGCGCGCCTATGCGATCATCGTGCTGGCGGTCGAGGTGGCGGCGCTGTTGATCATGGCGGCGCGCACCTACGACCTATTTCTGCCGATCGACCCGCCGACCTCGCTCGATTTCATGAGCTTCTACGCCGCCGGCGATCTCGCCGACCACAGCACGCCCCGCTCGCCTATAACGAGTTGGTCCACGAAAATACCGAGAAACAGATCTACGGCGACGCGCGGATTCCCTATTTCGGCTTTTATTATCCACCGGTCTTTCAGTTGGTCTGCGCGGCGCTGGCGGCGGTCCCGTTCACGCTGTCCTACCTCTTGTTCTTATTGATTACCGGCGCCGCCTATTTCTGGGTGCTTGCGCGGCGCGATCCGCGATCCGGTGCTGATCGCGGCGTTGGCGGCGTTCCCGGCCGCGTTCCTTACGGTGGCGCTGGGACAGAATTCGTTCCTGACCACGGCGCTGTTCGGCGGCGCGCTCCTGATGCTCGATCGGCGGCCGATCCTCGCCGGGCATTCTATTCGGCGCGCTGTGTTACAAGCCGCATTTCCTGCTGCTGGTGCCGGTGGCGCTGATCGCGGGCCGCTATTGGAAAACGCTGATCGCCGCGGCCGTGACCGGCATCGCGCTGACTGCGCTGTCGTTGCTGGTGTTCGGCTGGAGCACGTGGCACGCCTGGCTCACCACCGCGGTTCTGGCGCAATCGGTGTTCGAGACCGGACGCGTCGGCTTTTATCATCTCGTCAGCCTGTTCGGCGCGGTGCGCCTGGTCGGCGGCGGCACCGACATCGCGATGATCGTTCAGGCGCTGGCATTGCTTGGCGCGGCGGTTTCGGTCGCGATCGTGTGGTATCGGCGGGCCGATCCCGGCATCCGCGCCGCGACGCTGATCGCGGCGACGCTGGTCGCGCTGCCGGTGATCCTGTTCTACGACCTGCTGCCGGCGACGCTCGCGATGGCGTGGCTGATCCGCGACGCGCGGGCGCGCGGCTATTTCCCGTGGGAGAAAACCATTCTCTGCGCGATGTATCCGATCGCGCTCCTGTGCCGCGGCATCGGCGAGAAGACGCACGTGCCGATCGGCTGGCTGCTGACCTTCGGCCTGCTCGGCTTGGCGCTCGCGCATTTCCAGCGCGAGCGGTTTGCCGCGTTATTTCCGGAAAACGTCGCGCGAGAAAGCCTAGCTCCGCGTCGCGCGATCGTCCCATGTCCGCGCCACGCTTTCGTAGGTACGCGCGGCGCCTTCGAACA
The DNA here is from genome assembly GCA_963851285.1 of uncultured Alphaproteobacteria bacterium. Taxonomy (GTDB): domain Bacteria; phylum Pseudomonadota; class Alphaproteobacteria; order ATCC43930; family CGMCC-115725; genus JAATGI01. The sequence goes on along the minus strand of CAWKOL010000016.1, from coordinate 663,684 downwards.
TTTGCGCGGTTGGATCGGCGCCGAGATGGCGCGCGATCTCCTCCATCTCGCCGACCCAGCGATAGGCCTTGGGATAGACGGTCGGCATCTGGCGCTGCAGCCAGGCGAAAAGCTGCGGCTGCGATTCGGCGAGCTCGGCGCGCAACGCGGCCGCGACGTCGCCATTGGCGGCGCCGCGCGCCGAGGCCATGCCGATCGCGGTGAAGCCCTTGGTCAGCGAGGCGTAGGACATTTTCAGCGCCGAGGCCGCGCCGACGCCGCCCGCGACCGGGCGGATATCGAGGCCGAAATCCGCGAGCGCGCGCAACTCGGCCGCGCCCTGCGCCCGAGGCGTAGAAGCGCGGCGTGTACCCTTCGGGCCGTGGCGGCCCGCCGATGATCCCGACGTCGGCGAAGCGCGCGCCGGTCGCCGCGACGATCGCCGCGACCTGCGCGCACCGTTACCGGCGCGACCGCGTTGCAGTCGGCATAGAGCACGTCGCCCTTGGCCCGCGAGCGCCGGGGCGAGGCGTTCGCGCCAGGCCACCGCCTCCGACGGGCGGCAGGATCGACAGCACCATGTCGCTGGCGGCGACCAGCGCCTCATCGTCGTCGATCGCGCACCATGCCGGCGCGGCGCGCGCGCTCGGCGCTGCCAGGCCCGCGCCCCGCCAGCGAGGTCATCACCTCGGCGCCCTTGGCATGAAGCCGCGCGCCGACGCCCGCACCCATCTCGCCCGCCGCAATGATCGCGATTCTCATCTCTGCCTCGCCGCTGCCGTCACATTGGCCGGATTATGCGGCTTTCGCCGAGCCGAATACAGACCGCGCCCGGCGCCCAACCAGGCGGCTCATTCTTCAACCAAAAGGGGCAATGACGGCAACCTGCGGTCGATGATCGCCCATCCGACGAGTGGCGAATTGACAAAATGCTAACTGTGATTCCAAGCTGACTGCAGACAAGGACGTGTGAACGCGCGCCGGTAGTCGCGCGAAAACCTTGCCGCTGGGGCTGTGGGGATGTTGCGCTATATCGAATTCGAGGCGCCGCACCGGGCCGTGATGGCGCGTGCCCCGTTGCCGGTGTTATCGCCGGACGAAGCCCTGATCGAGACGACCCAATCACGGAATTATGCAGGTGACGGGACCAAAATATCCGCGTTACGGAGTCAAAAAAAGCGCTAACGGGCAAGGGGCTCGCTAGCGCTGAGGAGGAGAAACCCCTAACGGAGGATTCTCGAAAATTAACCATATTCATATTTGTTAACCAAGGCAAGGAAGCACTCATACAGCGAGATTTGCCAGGAAATGCCGGGGGCGACTATGACATTCGGGCCGCGCGCAACCGCCCTAGGACCGCGCGGCTCAATCGCCTGGGCGCTGGCTTCGGCTAGCGCCTTTTCTTTTGACTCATGCCTACCGAATCGCGATTATCCCGAGTGAACAATACCAGAACATCGGGCGGGGAAAGGTGATCGCGCCCGAGCCGGTCGCGGGCGATCCGCATGCGCACCGGAAAGTACCGCTCCGCCTTCCGCACCATGACCCGATGGCTGTTTGGCCGCTGCATTTTGTTTGAGGACATGATGCGCTCGTTAGATCAGCACATCGGGCCGGGCAGGCATTTCCTGGTCGAGGAACGGCAATCGCTCCTACCGGACTGCTTCCTGTACTATTTCGTCGCCCTTGCTGACGCGCAAGCGTTCGTGGACCGCTTCTCGGGCGGTGTCTGGATTGCCGGGGAATGGCGGCATGGCCAAAAGGCCGCGACCGGCGAAAGCGATATGAGTTGGGTTGGGAGACCGCGTCATCGTCTATCCGTGCACGGCGGCGCCGCATCTCGGCGTCGAGGCCGCGATCGAGATGCTGCGCCTGCTGCCGGGGGATTATCGGCTGGTGTTTGTCGGGCGCTTTGTCATCCAAGCCTATCGCGAGACCGTCGAGCGTCTGATCCGCCGCCACGGGCTCGAGCGCCGCGTGTGCCTCAAGGGCGAATTGCCCGATGTCGACTACCTGCCCTATCTCGCCGGCGCCGATATCGGGTTGGTGCCGCTGAGCTTCGCGTATCGCAATCAGCAACTGGTGTTGCCGTGGCGGGTCATCGATCTCGCCGCGGCGGGCGTGCCGATGGTCGCCAGTCCCGAGCGAATCGGTGCGGCGCCAAGCGTGCGCGCGCGATATCGGCGACGTTGCGGCCAGCGCGTCCGCCGCCGACCTGGCCGTCGCGGTGCAACGCCTCGCCGCGTCGTCGCGCGATCGCATCGCCGCGATCAAGACCGGCCTCGGCGCCCTGGTGGCGGAATTTTCGCCGGAGCGCGAGGCGGCGCGCAATGGCGCCGTTCTTGCGGAACTGGCGCCGCGCCGGACGGGCCGCGCCGCGTTCGTCGTCAACCTCGCGCTGCGGCGGAACCGGCGCCTGATCGGCTTTATCGACCTCGTGTGCGAAATGGGCTGGGGTGTCGATCTCTACTGCGTCCGTCCGCCTGATCGCGCGTTGTTCCGCCATCCCGACCGCGTGCGGTTCGTCACGGTGTCGGATCGTCTCGTGCCGGCATGGCTCCGCGCGGCGTGGCGGCCGCTCGAGATCGATTTCACCGCGCCGGTCGCCGGCATCTGGTGCGGCGTTCAGCAATGGCGCCGCGGCCGTCGCTTGGCGCGGGCGGTGCGCGCCGCCGCCGCGCGGCAGGGGCCGTGGGACATCGTCATCGCCACCGACCTGTTCGCGCTGCCGGCCGGGCTTGCGGCGGCGCGGCGCGACAGTTTCCTGGTCTACGACGCAGTCGAGATTCCCGATCTGCGCCAGCGCACCTCGCCCTATCTGCGGCGAATCCCGGCGATCCTGCGGCTGCCGTTCCACCGTTGGGAGCGCGGGTTCGTGGCCCGCGCGGGGCTGATTCTGGCGCCGAGCCGCGCGCTCGCCGCTTATTTGCGCCGCCGTTATCGCCGGGGCGCGCAGCCGGTCCGCGCGATCCGTAACGCCGCGCCCGCGCGCGTCGTCTTGGAACGAGGTTCGTCACCGGGTCTACGCGATCGGCTCGGCCTCGCCGCGCGCGACATCGTGCTGGTCAGTCCGTGCGGCATTTCCGCCAAGACCGGCGCGTTGGTCGCCGCGGGGACCTTGCGTCTGTTGCCGGCCGACCATGTGCTGGTGTTCATCCGCCGCTTTTCCAACGCGCGCATCGAAGGCCGCATCCGCGCCGTGTTGCGGCGCGACCGGACCGCGCATCGCTGTTTTTTCCTCCCCGAGCAGGAATACGCCACCTATCTGCGCTGGCTCGGCGAATGCGATCTCGGGCTGGTGCTGTTCGATCCGGCGCTGGCGTACATGCGGCTCGCCGCGCCCAACCGGTTTTTCGATCTGCTGGCGGCCGGCGTGCCGATGGTCGTCGACCGAGATTCACGAGGTCGGCCGCGATCCTGCGCCAATCCGCCATCGGCGCGGTGACACGCCGGCGCCCGGCCGCGGTGGCGCAGGCGGTCGCATCGCTGCGTCGGCGTCTCGGCATCGCAACGGGCGGCATCATCGATCCGGCGGCCCGCGCCCGGCTGGACCGGGTGCAGCGGTATCATCAAGCCGACAAGGAAATGGCGCGGCTTGTCGCGGCGCTGCGGCGGTGCGGGGGCGAGCTCGCCGGCAAGCGCGTCGCGCTCGTCACCTTGCGCAGCGCGTTCAGCAATTGTCGGTTCGTACGCGTCGCCGAGGCTGCAAGCCGCCGGCGCCGTCGTCGCGGGATTCGACACCGATATCGGGCGCGTCGCGTCCGCTGTCCCCCAACCAAGCTGGCTCACCACGATTGCCATCCGGTAGAGTGCGCCGGTGGCGGCGACGTGGGCGATAGCGGGCGGGCTGGTCCTGACCGGCGCGGGCTGGGCGGCGTGCCGGTATGTCGCGCAGGCGCGGCCCCGTCTCGATTGGGCGCTGCCGGTCGATTTGGCCGGGCCGTTCCTCCTGTTCGCGATCCTGTTCGCGGCGTCGGCGCGGCCGCTATTTGCCGGCGCCGTCAGCCTCGCGGTGTTCGTCGGCTATGCCTTCGCCGACGCCGTCAAGCGTGCAACGTTGCTCGAGCCGGTGGTGTTTTCGGACATGTCCGAATTCATCGAGATCTTCCGTCACCCGCGCCTCTATCTGCCGTTCGCCGGCACCGGCCTGGTGCTTGGCGGCTTCGCCGCCATCGTCGCGGCGCTCGCTGCGATTCTCGTGTTCGAGCCGGGACAATGGCGCTGGTCGCCGTGGCCGGGGCTGATCGCGCTGGCGCTGGCGCTTGGCTTCGCCGCCCTCTCGTTCCATCGGCCGCTGCTCGGTCAGATCGCGCGCTTCGCTCGCTGGCTTGGGCCGGCGGCCGATCCGCATGCCGACGCGAAGCGGCTGGGGCCCCTGGCGGTGCTGCCGATCTATGGTGCGATCGCGCGCGCCGAGCGGCCGTCGCGCCGGCCAATCCCAAGCGCGCCGGCGGTGGTACGCGCGCGCAGCACCGCGCCGCCGATCGTCATGCTGCAAGGCGAATCGTTTTTCGACGCACGGCGGCTCAATCTTGCGATGCCGGCCGATCTTTTGCCCAATTTCGAGCGGTGCGCGCGCGGCGGCGTTCAGTCCGGCCGTTTCGCGGTGTCGGGCTGGGGCGCCTACACCGTCCGCGCCGAGATGGCGACGCTCACCGGCCTCGACGACGCGGCGCTGGGCTTCGATCGCTGGAACCCGTATCACGCCTTTGCGCGGGCGCCGTTGCCGTCGCTGGCGCGGCGCTTGCGCGACGAGGGCTACCGCGCGGTTTGCCTGCACCCGTTCGATCCGACCTATTACGGGCGGCATAAGATCATGCCGCTCCTCGGCTTCGACGAGTTTCTCGGCGAGGAGGCATTTGCCGGGGCCGAGCGCGTCGGCCCGTACATCGGCGACGCCGCGATCGCGCGCCGCGCCGCCCAAATGCTGCGCGACGACGGGCGGGGCTTGTTCCTGTTCGTCATCACCATGGAAAATCACGGGCCGTGGCTGGCCCACGATCCGCGCCGCGCCCTGCCCGATCCGGCGCCGGATTTGCCGGCGATCCCACAGCGCGGCGAGCTGCGCTATTTCCTGCACGGGCTTCAGCATACCGACGCGATGCTGGGCACGATTTCCGATGCGTTGGCCGCCGGACCGGGCGGCCTGCTCGCCGCCTATGGCGATCACTTGCCGAGCCTGCCGGCGGCGTATCGGGCGTTGGGCTTCAGCGACATCGCCACCGACTACGTCATCTGGCGCGCCGACGGCACCGGCGCCGGCGCGCGGCGCGACATCGCCGCCCACGAATTGCCCGCAGCGATCCTGGCGGCGCGCGCCCGCCTGCGCTAGAGAAAATTCCGGTTGGATGGAATCGGTGCGGCCTTCGAGACGCGGTCCTTCGGACCGCTCCTCAGGCTGGGGATTTTCTTGGTGTCATAAGGGAATTTCCTCATGCTGAGGAGGCGCCGAAGGCGCCGTCTCGAAGCACGCACAACGCCAGTGCAACTGGAAGCCGCAATATAACCCCATCCATTCCGTCATCGCCGGGCTTGACCCGGCGATCCAAGGCAAGCGACGGGCCCATCGAGCGGCTTTAGACCCCCGGATCAAGTCCGGGGCCGACGAAATAGGACGGTTCGGCGATGAGGTGAGTTGCCTCAGGTCAGGCTGACGCGGGAGAGCAGCGCGCGGAAGCGCGCCTGCTCCGCCGCCGACAACGGCGCCAGCAACCGTTCCTGGACGCGGTGCACGGCAGGCTCGACCTGTTTCAGCAGCGCCGCGCCTTTTTGCGTGAGGCGGATTAACTTGATGCGCCGGTCATCGCGGCTGCCGGCGCGCGCCACCCAGCCCTTCGCCTCGAGCCGGTCGAGCACGTCGCCGATGGTGGCGCGGTCGAACGCGATCTGCTCGGCGAGGCGCGTCGCGTCGACCTCACTGGCGGCGCGCACGGCGTAGAGCGCCGCGAATTGCACCGAGGTAAGGCCGAACTTGCCGCATTCCTCGGCGAACAAGGCGGTCGAGACTTGATGCGCGCGGCGGATGAGATGGCCGGGCATGGCGTAGATCGCGGCCATGCCGGTCGCGGCGCGCGCAGCGGTGCGGGCGGATGATGCCGGCATGGCGTTAACGCGAAATGCGATTTCGGGTGTGGGTGATGCCGACGCAGGCGGAGCGATCACCCCCACCCGCTCGCCACCTACGGCAGCTCGCGACCTCCCCCATCGAGGGGGAGGTGGAAAGCGATAAGATCTGCTTGGGCATGGCGCTCACGCGAGGTCGAGAAATTCGGCGAGGCGTTCCCCGAAGCCTTTTTCCTGCATCGCCTGGATATGGTCGCGGGTGAAATTGCGCGGCTGGCCGGCGAGATAGAATTTCTCGTAAAGCTCGACGCGGCCGCCCAAGGCCGAGCCGCAGAAATCCCAGGCGGCGCGGAACACGCGGGCGCGTTCTTGCGCGCTGATGGTGCCGGCGCCGGGGAGATAGCGTTCGAGCGTCGCCTTCATTTCGGGGTTCTCGAACGCCGCGAACGACGGCGTCGCCAGGAGATTGTGCGACCCGATCGCCTTGAAGACTTGGTTCACGCGCTCCATCCAGGTCGGCATCACGTCGCGCAGCGCGCGCAGCGGCCGGTCGTCGGGAAAGAACGCGCCGTTCCCCCAATCGTAGGCGCCGGCCTCCGCCGCCGCGATGGCGGCACGCGCGAGCTGGCCATAGGCCCAGATCTCGCCCAACTGCACGGCGTAGTCGGGCCGCGTCGCGGCGTTCATCACCGCCGCGACGCGGGTGCCGAGCTCGTGCGCGAATTCGAGCTTGTTGGCGGCGCGGATCGCGGTCTGCTGAAACACGTTGGCGGCCCAGCCGGAACCGCGGATGCGGTTATAGACTTCGAGATTGCAATCGCAGAACAGGCGCTCGAACGGCACTTCGACATCGTCGAACATCACGATGCCGTCCTGCTCGTCGAACCGCGCCGAGAACGGATGGTCGCGCAAATCGCCCGGCACGCCGAAATGGTCGCGGCACAGCGTGATCATGCCCTTGGTCGCCATCGGGATGGAAAAACACAGCGCGTGATGCTCGCTGCCCGGCGGCAGCGGCAATTGCGGATAGATGAACATTTCGTCGGCGAACGGCGCCAGCGTCGCCAGCACCTTGGCGCCGCGCACGACGACGCCGTTCTTGGTCCGCCGCACCACGCGCAACGCGAGCTCGGCGTTCTGGCCTTGCAGATCGCCGATGGAGCGGTCGATGGTCGGCTGGATCAGCGCGTGGGTCATGGCGAGGTCGCCCTCGATGACGTCGCGGTGAAAGCGGGTGAAACGTTCGACCGGCGTGCCGGTGCCGTCGTCGAACATGTCGGACCGTGCGATGAAGCCGGCGAGGGTGACGCCGACATAATCGGGCGTGCGGCCGAGCATGCCGTAGGAATATTTGGCGAGCCGATCGAAACAGCGATGGCGTAGCTCGAGATCGCGGCGCGAATGCGGCACGATCAGGCTCGCCGACATCGGCGCGCCCGACACCGTGTCCTCGATCAGGCAGTCCTCGGCGTAGCGGTGCTGCCAATCGAAATAGCCGGCCATGCCCTTGACCGAGCCGGCGAAGACGGGATCGGTCGCGACGTCGACCGCGCGGTCGCCCAGCCACACGACGCGGCTGTCGCGCAGCCCCGCGATATAGTGCGCCCCGGTCCGTGCCGTCATGCCCGCCTCCCGCGTTGAATTGCAGAAAGGATGTATACTGATTATATGGATACGGTCAATACTCGAGCGGTTTGCTCCATAACATTCCCCTTCTTTCGTCACCCGCGGGCTAGACCCGCGGGTCTAAGGCCATTTGACGCGCCCGTCGCTTGCCTTCGACCCCCGGGTCAAGCCCGGGGTGACGAAAGAGGGAATTTGCGCGAGCACGGATAGGCGTTGCCGTGGGCATAGCTCCCTTGCCCGAACAGGGGCGCGCCGGCCTTGCAAAGACAGCGCCCGCCGCGCTATCGGAATTGGGGCGAACAATTGGCCGGCCCAACCCATGCGCCGGCGCGGACGCGATTCGGAGAGGTGCCATGCTGACGCCAGACAAGAACAAGCAACTGACCGAGGTCGGGCCCGGCACCAAGATGGGCGATTTGATGCGGCGCTATTGGATGCCGATCGCGGGCGCCGGCGAGTTCGACGACACGCACCGCGTCAAGCCGGTGCGGCTCTACGGCGAGGATTTGGTTCTCTACAAGGACCTCAACGGCACGTTCGGCCTGATCGACCGGCATTGCTGCCATCGCCGCGCCGATCTGTCCTACGGTTTCGTCGAGGAATGCGGCCTGCGCTGCAACTATCACGGCTGGCTTTACGACGAGAAAGGCAACTGCCTCGCCCAGCCTTACGAGGACATGGCGCATCCCGACGCCAACATGAAAGCGCGCATCCACATCAAGGCCTATCCGGCGCGCGAGCTGCCGGGGATCGTGTGGGCCTATCTCGGGCCGCAACCGGCGCCGCTGTTGCCGGTGTGGGAGCCGTTCACCTGGAAGAACGGCTTCGTGCAGATCGTGATTTCGGAAATTCCGTGCAACTGGCTCCAATGCCAGGAGAACTCGATCGACCCGGTGCATTTCGAATGGATGCATGCGAACTGGAGCGTCCGGCTCGCCGGCAAGACCGGGCCCTACAGTCCGCGCCACACCAAGGTGGATTTCGACGAATTCGATTACGGCTTCGTCTATCGCCGCGTGCGCGAGGACACGACGACGGATGACGAGCTGTGGACTCGTCGGCCGCGTCTGCCTGTGGCCGAACTGCTCTCTTCACCGGCAATCATTTCGAGTGGCGCGTGCCGATCGACGACCACAACACGCTGTCGGTCGGCTGGTTCTTCAACCGCGTGCCGAAGGACCGCGAGCCTTACGTGCAGAACCGGATCCCGACCTGGCACTCGCCGATCAAGGACGAAACCACCGGGCGCTGGATCGACCAGCCACGTGATGAACCAGGACTTCATCGCCTGGATGGGCCAGGGCGTGATTTCCGACCGCGAGAACGAGCATCTCGCCGCCAGCGACAAAGGCGTGGCGCTGATCCGCCGCCGGTTCTTCGAGGACCTCGACGGCCTGGAATCGGGCCGCGACCCGAAAGCGGTGATCCGCGACGAGAAGCTCAAGGATTGCGTGCCGCTGCCGATCATGAATCGCGAGATTCTGACCAAGGGCCTGACGCGCGACCAGCTCAAGACGACGCCCGAAGGCCAGTTCCTGACCCGGCCGTTCCCGTTCCTGGTCGGTCAGCCCGACGACGTCAAGCGCGCCTACGCCGACGCCATGGGGATGGAGTACAAGGGGTAACCACCCGCCGCGTTCATTTCCTCACCCTCATTTCGTCATGGCCCGCGCAGGCGGGCCATCCACGAATTGCTTTGTCACCGCAAAGCAGGATAGCCAAATTCATTCCCGGCGAGACGAGGGCGACATGGTAAAGTGGATGGATTTTGGCGCAGCCGCGTTTGCGGTTCTTGCGGCAATCTTCTGGTTTTTGTCCGCGTCAGGCAAGTTGCCACCGATGGTCGCCTATTGGGATCGTGCACCGGAAGGCGACCCATTTTATCAGGCGATCATATTTTCAGCCGTCATGGATAAATGGGCGGCCGGATTCAGCGGGGCTGCTGCTCTGTGCATGGCGGTAAAGCTTATTATGACCAACAAAAATTCGTGGGTGGCCCGCCTTCGCGGGCCATGACGGTTAAGGTAGCCGCGTGGCACATGGCTTCGCCGTTGTGGTCGCGGCGGTCGAACGCGACGGCGCCAGATTGGCGTGTCCCTGGACAGCCGCGCTAGACTGCGGCGGTCCCAATGGGAGGAATGACGATGGCGCAATCGTTCCGCGATCCACGCACCTACATTCCGCACGCCTTTCCCGAGCGCACCGCCGACCTCGGCGAAGTCGCGATGAACTATGCCGAGACCGGATCGCCCGACCATCCGCCGCTGCTGCTCATTCCCGGCCAGACCGAATCCTGGTGGGGCTACGAGAAGGCGATGCCGCTCTTGGCGAAGGACTTCCATGTCTTCGCCGTCGATCTGCGCGGTCAGGGTCGCAGCACCTGGACGCCCGGCCGCTACACGCTCGACAACATGGGCAACGATCTCGTCCGCTTCATCGCCACCGTGATCAAGCGCCCGGTCGTCACCAGCGGCTGTTCCTCGGGTGGCCTGTTGTCGGCGTGGCTTTCGGCCTTCGCCATGCCGGGCCAGTTGCGCGGCGCGGTCTACGAAGACCCGCCGTTCTTCTGCTCCGAAATCAATCCCATCGTCGGCCCGACCATTCGGCAGACCGCCGTCGAGACGTTTTTCCGGCTCAACATGATCTATCTCGGCGATCAGTGGCGCGTCGGCGATTGGGAGGGGTTGCGCAAGGCCGCCGCCAGTGACCCGTCGCCGCTGCTGCGCATGCGGCCGTGGCCCGAGGCGCCGATGCAGAATTTGAAGGAATACGATCCGGAGTGGGGTCGCGCCTTCGTCGAGGGCACGGTGTCGAAAAGCCTCCCGCACGAGGTGCTGCTGTCGCAGGTGAAAGTGCCGGTGCTGTTCACGCATCATTCCCGCCACGTCGTAGCGGAAAGCGGCCTGCTGATCGGCGCCGTCGCCGACCTTCAGGCGGCGACGGTCCGCGCGCTGGTCGCCGCGTGCGGCGTGCCGATCGAATACGTGTCGCTGCCCGACGCGCCGCACGCGATGCACAACGCCGATCCGGAACGGTTCGCGAAAGTGGTCGGCGATTGGGCGAAGCGGCTGCCGGCTTGAAATTTCGTCGCTTGCCCTGGGTCCCTGCTTTCGCAGGGACGATAAAATTTATCATGGGTTTGCCGCGTGGCAGACGGCTTCGATGTTGTGGCCGTCGGGGTCGAGGATGAAGGCGCCGTAATAGGTTGGGCTGTATTGCGCGCGGATGCCGGGCGCGCCGTTGTCGCGTCCGCCCGCCGTCATCGCCGCGCGATAAAACGCATCGACCTCGGCGCGGCTCTTGGCGGCGAAGGCGATATGCGCGCCGGACGTCACCGCGTCGCGCAGGCCGATCCAGAAATAGGCGCGGGGCGCTTCGCCGTAGCCGGCGAAATGCGCGCCGTCGCCATAGAGCCGCGTGACGCCCAGCGGCGCCAGCGCCGCGTCACAGAAATTGCGCGCCTTGGCGAAATCGCTGACGCCGATGGTGACGTGGTCGAGCATCGTGTCGCTCCATTCTTACGCTGACGCCGTGCGTGCTTCGAGAGGCGGTGCTACTCACCGCTCAGCATGAGGATATTCGTACATCGGTCTTCAGCCTGAGGAGCCGGCGAAGCCGGCGTCTCGAAGGCCGCACATTCTCAGCCCGAAAAGAAATTGCCGGTTTCGATCCGCACCGTTTCCTGCGCCGGATCGAAGATCGTGCCCGCCGGGTCCTCGCCGCGCGCCGACGCGCTCGATCTCCGCGCGCAAGATACCGGCGCAGCGCCGCCACGCCCTGGTCGCTCGTGGCGAGATGCTCCTCCGAATGGAGCGCGATCGCGCCCTGCCCGACCTGCGCCTCGTAGTCGCCGGGAAAATCCTGGTGCTGATCGTCGCTCAGTTCCGACCAGCGCTTGCCGTCATAGAGCGAGCCGCGCGGCGGGGCGGCGCCCTTTTTCATCTTGGCGACGTTGAGGATTTTATATTCGCGCATCCGACACCGGCACGGTCCAGCCGATGCCGTTCGACGGGCCGGGATCGAGCACCGGCGACGGCACCAGACGCAGGCTCGGCACCATCACTTCGGTGACGCGGCGCAGCACGCGGCCGCCGTCGAGCTTTCGGACTTGGGTCGAGCGCATGCCGGTCGGCACCGGCGCGAAGCGTCACTTCCGGCATCACCGCCATCGCGTCGACGAATTGCGTGCCGCTGAACGTGCCGTGGAGAATCACGACATGGAACGGGTCCATGATGTTCTCCCAATGCTGGAGCCAGTTGCAGGGCGGCGTCAGGCCCGGCCCGTTGCCGCCGGTGCCGAGTCCGTTGTCGAACGCCTTGAGTTCCTGGTCGGCGCCGACATTCTCGAGAATGTCGTAGCGCGGCAGAATCGGCTTGCGCTCCGGCGGGCCCATATAGGCGAACACCAGACCGTATCGTTCCTCGACCGGGTACCAGGGTTGGCGCGCGACGTCGCGGTGCAGCCCGTGCTCCGGCTCGCACGGCTGGTCGAGGCAGGTGCCGTCCACGCCGAACAGCCAGCCGTGATAGCAGCAGCGGATGCCCTCATCCTCGACCTTGCCGTAGAACAAGGTGGTGCCGCGATGCATGCAGCGCGGATAGAGAAGGCCCGGCCGGCCCTTGCGGTCGCGGAACAGGATCAGGTCCTCGCCGAGGAGGCGCACTTTTCGGGGCCGCGTGGTGGCGTCGGTCGACAAGCGCGACCGGATGCCAGAACCGCCGCAGCCATTCGCCGGCGGGTGTGCCGGCGCCGACCTCGGTCAGCGACGCGTCGTAGGTTGCGTTCTGCCGGCCATAGGCCGTGCCCTCGAGCCGCGCGCCGTCCATACGAGTCCTCCATACTCTGAAACCTCCCTCGATGGGGGAGGTATAAGCAGCCGTAAGGCTGCGCGCGGGTGGGGGTGATCGTCGAACCGACGGGACCATCACCCCACCCGAAATGCGCCGCTATCGCTTCGCATTTCTTCCCTCCCCCATCAAGGGGGAGGGTTTTCGATAAGGCGCCCTTACATCGTCTCGTCGCTCGGGCAGCAGCACCCACCGCGCGCCGTCGAACTCCATGTTCCGCATGGAGTTGATATTCCGCGTAGTCCGTCGGCGAGGTGTTGAGCGTGATGCCGGGCAGCGCGCCGGGCGGATGGAAATTATGCAGGTGCGTGAACACTTTCAGCACGTTCTCGCGGCTGAAATCGCCCTTGCACAGTTTGAGGATGTCGACCAGCGACGCCGCCGAGCGACCAGCCGGAAAAGATGTAGCCGTTCTTGATGTCGGGCTGCGGGTAGTCCTTATTCATCCACTCGACATAGTCCTTCATCTCGGGATCGTTGGCCCATTGCGGGTCCTGCGGGTCCTTGAGCGTTGTTGTGGCTGATCGTGCCCTTGAAGATTTCGCAGGCCGGCGAGCCGGGCGGTCGCCGCCACCGGCGCGCCGGTATAGGTGATGAAGCGCAACGGGTGCCAGCCGAGATCGTTCGGCCTTGCGGATGCCGGCCGCCATCAGCTTCGGGATGCCGGCGAGATAGAGCGTGTCGGCGCCGCTAGGCCTGCAATGCCACGATCTGCGAATCGACGGTCGGGTCGGTGGTCTCGAAGCGTCAGGACCTTAACCAGCATGCCGTCCTTGTGGGCGGCGGCGAGCGCCTTTTGCAGGCCGACGAAATGATCGCGGCCGAAATCGTCGTTCTGATAGAGCACCGCGATCTTGGCGTTGGGCTTATGCTTGAAGAGATATTGCGCGACCATGCGGCCGTCGAGCTCGTAACTCGGCGATGCCGCTCATCGAATAGGGATATTGCTTCGGATCGTTCCAGGTGCTGGCGCCCGACAGCACGCTCAGTTGCGGCACGTGCTTCTCGTTGAGGTATTTGCGCACCGACAGGTTCGCCGCGGTGCCGACCGACGCATAGATGAAGGCGACATGGTCTTCCTCGACCAGCTTGCGCGTCTGCTCCACCGTCTGCGGCGGCGAATAGGCGTCGTCGCGGCTGATGAAGATGATCTTATGGCCGTCGACGCCGCCGGCCTTGTTGACGGTGTCGAAATAGGCCGACATCGCCTTGCCCAACGTGCCGTAGGGCGCCGCCGGGCCGCTATACGGCACGGTGTTGCCGACCTTGATCGAATCCGACGTGACGCCGGTCATGTCCTCGGCGAGCGCCGCGGTGGCGGCGAGTCGCAACAATGGCCAAACGCCGTCATTGCGGCGAGATATTTTTGCATGTGACCTCCCTGGTTTGCTTGTCGTTATGCCCGATGTATCGAATCTCCACGTCAACGATGGCGGAATGGTAATGCATTGGGCGGGCTCGCACCACCCCGCGACCCCGGTCAGCCCGCCGTCTTATGTCGAATCCGCCGCGACGGGCTTGCGCAGGACGCACAGGGTTTGTCCGCCGTCGTTGACCACCGCCTCCACGACAAAGCCGAGATGCTCGGACCAAATGTCGATGACGCCGCGCTCGATAAACGTGTTGGTATGTTCCAGTGTCCGCGATTTTCGACCGGCCACCGTATGCTCGAAAATGTTCCAATTCCCGGGGATGGAAAATTCGAAAATCGTAAGCGCGACCTTGCCGCCGGACGTCAGTACCCGCCAACAATCCTGCAAATACGCGTAACTTTCCTCGGGGTAGAGGTGGGTGAAGACGCTGAACGAAATGACGAAATCCGTCCAGGCGTCTTGAATTGGCAGTGTTAGTGCCGCGCTTTTGATAAACCGATAGTGGGGCGGGCAGAGGGTGGCCGCGTAATCGAGCAAATCCTGGACGACGTCGATACCGACATAAGACACGGTGGGGAAATGTTTGGCGATCTGCCGGGCGGCGCGGCCGCTGCCGCAGCCCAAATCGACCACGGACATTCCGTCGGTAAGGCCGCAATCGCGCAACGCCGACAGTTGCCGCTCGCCGATCAGATCGTAGAGGCCGCCGACCGCCAGCGACATTGCCTCGTCGAGCGGGTGCGTGCGACGAAGATTGGCGACGTGCTCGTTATAGTCGCGCTCGTAATGCGGCGCGGCGGCGCGGCGCGATCTCCCGAAAAACCGATCCAATAGGCGCATGACCGCGACGTGACCTAATCCCGGCCCCGATGAGCGCCCGTCCCTCTTCGCGCGCTCAATTCGCGGCGATGATGTCGCCGAACAAAACCCAGCTCTTGCCGTCGAACCGCGCCAGCTGCATCTGCCGCACCGGATGATAGTTGGTGGGCGACGAGTTGATGGCGATGCCGGGCAACAGCACGCCTTCGTGTAGGTCGTGCAGATTCGCGGCCTGTTTCATGATGTTGGCGCGGCTCAGATCGTTGCCGCATTGGCGCAGCACCTGCGCCAGCGTCTCGGCATATTGATAGCCGTTGATGTAATTGTTGTCGGTCTGCGATACGCCCGGCAGATATTTGGTCATGAAGGCGCGCCACGCGCCGATGCCGGGATCGTCCTTCCAGCGCGGGTCGCTCGGGATCCTTGGTGTATTGCGCGGTGATGAGGCCGACCGAGTTTTCGATGCCGGCGGGCTTCAGCGTGCCGCCGACCGACGACGAGACATAGGAAATGAAGTGCGTCGGGTGCCAGCCGAGCTGCCGCGACTTTGCGGATCGCCTGCGCGCCGAACTTGAAGGTGGTGCCGGTGACCAGCACGGTGGCGCCGGACGCCTTGCAACGACACGATCTGCGAATCGACGGTCGGATCGGTGACCTGATAGGTCTCCTGCCTGCACCACGCGCTTGTCGAAATCGGCGCCGAACCCGTCTTGCAGGCCCTTGAGGTAATCCTTGCCGAAATCGTCGTTCTGATAGAGCAGCCCGACCTTGGCGTCGGGATGATGCGCCAGAATGTATTTGGCGTAGATCGTCGCCTCGACGCGATAGCTCGGCAACAAGCCGATCGACCACGGGTAATGCTGATAATCGCCCCAGAAATCGCCGCCGGAGGCGACGAACACGTCGGGCACCTTGCGCTCGTTGAGATATTTCCGGATCGCGACGTTGGTCGGCGTGCCGATGGTCGAGAAAATGAAGGCGACGTGATCTTCCTCGATCAGCTTGCGCGTCATCTCGACCGTCTTCGCGGGATTGTAGCCGTCATCGAGGCTGATGATCTTGACCTTGCGGCCGTTGATGCCGCCCTTGATCGTTGATCATCTGGAAATAGGCGATCTCGACCTTGCTGTTGGCGGAGTATTGCGACGCCGGGCCGCTATAGGGCGAGGATTGGCCGATCAATATTTCCGTGTCGGTGATGCCGGGCGCGTTTTCGGCCAAGCGCCGGCGTCGCGATGGCCATGCCGGCCGCGACGGCGGCCCAAAGGTAATTTCTCAATCGTTCCTCCCGAAAAGCCGGCGATTTTTTCGCCGGTGCTTGCCTATAACGTAAAGCAAAAATGCGGGCAAGGCTCAAAGGCGACGGCCACGCCGCCGCCACGAATGCGGCGGCGCCGCCACGACTGAAATCTATGCCACAGTCGGATCGATTGCAGCGCCCGAGTCATTGACGCGGATAGGAGCGGACATGTGGTCCGCTGGAAAAGGAGTCGCATCATGAACACGATACGAACGCAATCGCCTGGGTGCCAAACTGCGCGGCGCCGCGCTGGCCGCGGTGCTTGCGGGCGTGGCTGTGGGCGCCGTCGCGGTCCCGGCCCTCGCGCAAACCGTGACCACGACGCGAACGGTGAGAACCTATAACGACTACTATCCGTATTACCCGGTCACGACCTACTACAGTTCAGGGCCGGTGTATTACGACGACGAGTATGCCTATCCGCCGGCCCCGGCCTACACCTATGTCGAGCCGGCCCCGCCGCCGGTCGGCGCCACCGTCGGCGTCCCGGGCGTGATCGGCCTGCATTTCGGCTGGTAGCATCGGCGCTCCGGTCGAAGGGGAGCCCGCGCTCGCGAGAGCGCGGGTTCTCTCGTTTGGGACCGAGTGCGCCACGCCGTCGCCGCAAATTCCTTGCCTTCGTCGCGAATGAGGAATGTTGGCCGCATGCGGATCGATCGGCGTTCGCCGCCCATTCATCACCAGCAGTGCGGATCGAGTCGCGGTCCGCGGAAAGGGAACCGACCATGACAAGCAATCTGCGCAGCACGCTCTTTGCCGCCTCGATCGCCGGCATTGCCGCGCTGTCGCTTACGGCGCCGGCCTTCGCCGACGAGGTCACGACCGAAACCACGACGGAACAAGAGGCGGTGGCCCCGCCCCCGCCGCCGCCCCCGGCGGAGCAGTCGACCACCACGACCACGACCACCTATCGCGAGGAAGGGCCCGCGCCGGTGGTCGTCGACGAACCGCCGCCGCCCCCGCCGCCGGCTCCCGCGCCGGGCGTGACGGTGGGCGTCCCGGGCGTCATCGGCATCCATGTCGGCCCGTAACGGCTAGCGTCCGACAAACGGGAAACCCGCGCTCGCAAGGGCGCGGGTTTTCCATAGGGCGGCCGCACACAAAACGAGGGCGCCCGGGAGGATGGGCGCCCTCTGGCACGGCCTGGAAAGATGCTCGCGCGGCCCCGCGAGCCTTGGAGGTCCCAGTAACCGCGCAGTATGATGCTAGAACGATTGGTGACAGTGTCTATCCCATTTAGCGATATGCACACGCTTCTCCCCAACTTATACGAGTTATCCCCGTTCCTACCCTGTTACCCACAGCTTGCTAACATCGCGCGGTCAGATGCCGGCCGACCCCGTCGCCCAAACGATCTAACAGGGCCGGCGCATCGCGCGGTCTCGAAATCTGCCGATGGCATCGGGTTTGTGGTCTACGTTGTTGCCCGAGCAACCATTTGGAGGCGTCGAAAAATGAGGGTTTTTCTGTTGGCCGCGACGATGGCGATGCTGTCATCGGCGGGACAGGCATGCACCCTGACCCGTAATGACCTCAAGGGTCTCGCCTTATCGCCTTCTCACCTCGCGGCACCGGCGTTTTCCACCCTCGCCCCGGCGTACCAGAGATCGGTTTGCATGACTCGCGCTTACCTACAGACGGTTGATGCTCAAAAGGGCGTTATCGAGCGCATCGAACCGTACTCTGCCAAATACCAAAGTCCGGCAGAGGCCCGTCGGGTTTCCGCCGCGGGCGACGGTTTGGTCGAGAGGTTGATATATAAAAAGAACAAGAAGGATTAAGCGGGGCCGCGCCCAAATCCGAACGACGCTAGATATTGGCGCGACAGGCGAGTCGCGCGCGGGACGTTCGCGGAACTTCGCTATTAGTTGATTATAGAAATAAAATCGCGATTGTATACTTGACTGAAAGGTAGTGATCTGGCATATTGATCGGTAGGGAGAGTAGCAATGACGCCGACCGATATGTCCGATCCGATCTACCACGACGAAGAAGCCGCCCGGCTCCATTTGGAGCGGTTACGGTAGCCGAATGCCCAATTTGCCCGATTTGCGGCATGACGGAGTGGACGCGGCCCCTTAACGGCCCGAGCATGGGGCCCGGCTGGCATTACTGCACCCAGTGTCAGGACAAGTTCACCGTGCGGATGGGAACGGTCTATGAGCGGTCGCATATTGCATTGCACAAATGGGTTTTGGCCTTTCGCCTGTTGTCATCGTCCAAGAAGGGCATGAGTTCGCATCAGTTGGCCCGGACGTTGAATATCACCTATCGGTCAGCATGGTTCCTGTCGCACCGGATTAGGGAAGCCATGCGGGACGACAATCCGACGCCGCTTGGCGGTACGGGACAGGCTGTAGAGGCCGACGAGACATACCTAGGGCCGCCGGACGCCGTGTACGTCGAGGGCCGGGGCTGGCAGAAGAAGCGGGGCCACAGCACCAAGATGAGGGTGCTGACGCTGGTCGAGCGGAAGGGCCGGGCGCGGTCGGTCAAGTTCGAGAAGCTCGACATGCCGACCGTCGATAAAATCCTGACGGAAAATATCGACCCGCAAAGCACGCTCAATATCGACGAAGCGAACGTTTATCGGTATCCGGGCCGGTCATTCGCGAAGCATGAGCGGTTGCGGCATTATCGAAAAGAGTTTGTCCGGGGAACCGCATCGACAAACACCGTCGAGGGATTTTTCAGCGTGTTCAAGCGGGGCATGACCGGCGTTTATCAGCACTGCGGGGAACAGCACTTGCAGCGGTACTTGAACGAGTTCGATTTCCGGTACTCCAATCGGTCGGCGCTCGGCGTCGAGGATGCGGAGCGGACAGAGCGGGCGGTTAAGGGTGCCAGCGGCAAGCGGCTGACGTATCGCCGCACTGGTGGACACGCCTCCCTCAAATAAGCGGCGGATCACCCGGAAGGAATTTTGGGCGATGCGGCGGAATAACCTCGGCAAACGGGTGGACAAACCTGTGGGTAAGCAGCTTTCGTTCGACTTTCCCGACGATTAGGGATTCCCTCAGGACTTCGCGGCTCGTTTCTCAAAGAGCTAATTTACTTTTCGAATTGTTCGGAAATCTTCGACACCTTTGCGCTGCAGCTGCAAAACGGTGCGATTTTTTACTTCTGTCAGTTTTGCAAAATATTCGCTCATGGCGCGCGCCGTCAGCCGAATAGGTCTGCCGACTTCGCATCGAGTGCCGCCGCAATGCGATGAATGTTCACGAGGCTGACGTTGCGCTCTCCGCGCTCGACGCCACCAATATAGCTACGGTCTAACTCGCACCGGAGCGCAAGGTCTTCTTGGGACAGACCGCGTGCGAGACGCAGTTCCCTAGGGCGAGGACTCATAACCAGTAGCAGATAGCGGCTGCGATGCAGACGGCTGCATGGAAGTTTTTGGCGAGACGGTCGTATCGGGTTGCGATGCGGCGGAAGTCCTTGAGGCGACCGAACATGCGCTCGATAGCGTTGCGATGGCGATAAAGGTATGGGGAGAAGCAGCTTTTCCAGACGCGGTTGGATTTCGGCGGGATGTTCGGCGCCGCTCCCTTGGCCTCGATCTTCCGACGTACGGCATCGGTATCATAACCCTTGTCGCCATGGACGAGATCGGTCGCGGACATCTGGTCGAGCAGCGCGTCGGCAGCCACGCAGTCAGCCACTTGGCCGCCCGTCAGCAAGAACGCGATGGGGCGGCAGAAGCGATCAGTCAGAGCGTGGATTTTTGTCGTCCGCCCGCCGCGCGACCGGCCGATCGCTTGGTTCTGCTCCCCCCTTTTCCACCCGACGCGCAGCGATGAGCCTTCACGGCGGAAGAGTCGATCAACACCTCGGCCGGTGGGCCGCCTGCCGTTGCCAACGCGTAGAACATGTTCGACCACACGCCCTTGGCCGCCCAGCGCACGAACCGGTTATAGAGTGTCTTGCGCGGACCATAGACGGATGGCGCATCCTTCCATCGACAGCCGGACATCAGGACATGCACGATCCCGCTGATCACGCGGCGATCATCAACCCGCGGCTTGCCCCGCGTGTCAGTCGGAAGATGCGGCCCAAGCCGTTCGAACTGCTCGTCGTTGAGCCAGAAATAATCTCGATCCATCAGCGATCTCCCTTCGGAGATCGTGAATCACAATTCGCACACGATGGGAATCCTGTTTATGGGTCCCAGCCCTAATCCGTTTCCCAAATTTTTACTTTACTCGTTCGTCCCCCGACATAGCGGGGCAGAATTACGCTAGGCGGACTATCCGTCCACGAACTCCGAGTACCGGATGTTACTTAGACTTCTTGCGGTTTTTTGGTTTGCGTGCTGGTCGGGGCTGCGGCGGCATCGTAAATGATTTTTTGATAGCGCGTTCCATGCGCTCGGCGATCTCGGCGTCGCTCAATTCTGGTTCGGGTGGTTTCTTTGCCACGGTTCTAATTTCCGTTTGTCGCTGGCGGCCTAAGGGCGGTCACTTTGCCGCAGCTTTGACCTTCGATCATCTCGGCTCAAATCCGCTCGTATTCTAGCCGGACACCTTCGTTCGCGGCGTTGAATTGCTTGATGTAGGCCATAACCGCGCGCCGAACCACCTTCGTTCGGTCAATGTCGATCACCGCCGCGCAGAACGCCGTCAATTCGATATCCCACGGCTCACCAAGATTAAATCGGCTTCCCATTCCGCCAATGTACATTTGGTGCACCAAATGTACAAATCCTGTTGCCTTCACGGCGACGGCGGAATATATGTTGTGGGTAAGTCGTTATCTTGACCCAAAAGAAGGGGCATCCCGAAGGGTGCCCAAGTTCAGCGAGTTATCCGCCCTTATGGAAGGGGCGGTCTTTACTAGGCCAAGTCGGTGGATCGGCGCGGCTAGGTGAATTGGTTAGGCGGCTAGGATTCGAACCAGGCATCTCCCCCGGGCGGCTTGCGGCTCCTTTCGATGGAACCCGAAGGTATCCTTCCGTTAGACGACGCCCGGACGGCAGCTTTGCGCCGCTTCCGGGCTGTTCGTCAATCCATATTTTGTGCTATATAGGGCCGATTTATCTATATGTAGATGATAGTGCAGGTTTCTCCCAGAGTCGCCACTACATCTTGTACACAATATATTTATTTTTCTAGATATGGGCAGCATCGGCTCGCTGTCAGTCCGCAACAAACTCTGGATCAGCGTACGTCAAAAAAAGACGCTAGTGCAGGAGAGCGACTAGCGCCAAAGGGTGCTCACCCCAATGGAGAGATCGAGAGCAGTTTCCCGACATTAAAAATGTTTCACACTCCCCCAACGGAACACAAGAACCTCCTATCGACCGTTGAAACTGGGCAGAGATAATGCAATGATTAATGGCCGGAGCACAACAAGACCCCCTTGGCAGCTCTGGCGACCCCGATGCCAGCCCGGTGGCCTCCGCCTAGGGCTGGCATCATCTTTTTGCGCAACATCGGGTCGCCATCAGTCAACGGTACAAGCGCGAACAAAATTCTAATTGGTGCGCAGCAATTTTTCTGAATATTGCGCTATTGGTTAAAATTGGAATCATTCAAATTATGTTTCCCGTGAAACATTCATCCTCGCCTATCGCGCGCTCATTGCTAATCGCGCTCGATTCCGGCCGCGCACCCCGTTAAATTGCGGGCATGGATCGGTTCGACGTGGTGATTATCGGCGGCGGGCATGCCGGCTGCGAGGCGGCGGCGGCGTCGGCGCGCCTCGGCGCCCGCACCCTGCTGCTCACCCACAAAATCGAAACCATCGGCGAGATGTCGTGCAACCCGGCCATCGGCGGCCTGGCCAAGGGGCATCTGGTCCGGGAGATCGATGCGCTTGACGGGGTCATGGGCCGCGCCACCGACCGCGCCGGCATCCAGTTCCGCATCCTCAATCGCAGCAAGGGCCCGGCGGTGCGCGGGCCGCGCGCCCAGGCCGACCGCAAGCTCTATCGCCAGGCCATGCAGGCGATCCTGGCCGAGCAGCCCAATCTGACCATCCGCGCCGCCGCCGCCGAGGATTTGATCCTGGAGCAGGGCCGCGTCGCGGGGGTCGTGACCGCGGACGGGGCCGAAATCCGCGCCGGCGCGGTGGTTCTGACCACCGGCACGTTCCTGCGCGGCATGATCCATTGCGGCGAGGAGCGGATTCCGGCCGGGCCGGGTCGGCGAGGCGCCGTCGCTCGGCCTGTCGGCGACCCTGGAGCGCGCCGGGTTCGCGCTCGGCCGGCTCAAGACCGGGACGCCGCCGCGGCTCGACGGCCGCACCATCGATTGGGCCGGCGCTCGAGGTGCAGGAGGGCGACGACCCGCCGGTGCCGTTCTCCTTCCTGACCGAGCGGATCGTCGACGCCGCAGCGCCCGTGCCACATCACCGCGACCACCGAGGCCGGCCACGCGCTGATCCGCGCCAATATCCACCGCGCGCCGGTCTATTCGGGCCAGATCCAGGGCACCGGCCCGCGCTATTGCCCCTCGATCGAGGACAAAGTGGTGCGCTTTCCCGACCGGACCCGGCACCAGATTTTCCTCGAGCCGGAAGGGCTCGACGACGACACGGTCTATCCCAACGGCATCTCGACCTCGCTGCCGCGTGAGGTCCAGGCCGAATTGCTGAAGCATATTCCGGGGCTGGAACGGGCGCGAATGGTCCGGCCGGGCTACGCCATCGAGTACGATTACATCGACCCGCGCGAGCTGCGGCCGACCCTGGAGACGCGGCGCGTGCCGGGCCTGTTCCTGGCCGGGCAGATCAACGGCACCACCGGCTACGAAGAGGCGGCGGCGCAAGGGCTGATGGCGGGGCTCAACGCGGCGCTGCAGCCGGCGGCGCGAACGGCGGCAGAGCGAAGCGCGAATTCACCCTCGACCGCGCCAGTTCCTATATCGGCGTGCTGATCGACGATCTGGTGACGCGCGGCACCGCCGAGCCGTACCGCATGTTCACGTCGCGGGCCGAATACCGGCTGGTGCTGCGCGCCGACAATGCCGATCAGCGCCTGACGCCGCTGGGCCGGCGGCTCGGCTGCGTCGGGACGGCACGGGCCGGGGCGTTCGCGGCCAAAATGGCCGAGTTGGAGCGGGCGAGGGCGCTGGTGGCCGGTCTGCGGCTCAGCCCGACCGCGCTGCGCGCCCAAGGGCTCGCCGTCAACGAAGACGGCGTGTCCCGCTCGGTGACCGATCTTGTTGGCCAATCCGGACCTCGATATCGGCCGGTTGTCGTCAATTTGGCCCGAATTGTCGTCGATTTCGCCAGCCATCGCCGAGCAGATCGAGATCGATTCCCGCTATGCCGGCTATCTCGCGCGGCAGGAGGCGGAGATCGACGCCTTCCGCCGCGACGAGGCCTTGGCCCTGCCCCGCGACCTCGATTACGCCGCGGTCGGCTCGCTGAGCCACGAAATCCGCACCAAGCTCGCGGCGGCGCAGCCCGCGACCTTGGGCGCCGCGGCGCGGATTTCCGGGGTCACGCCGGCGGCGCTGGCGGCGCTGCTGCGCTATGTCAAGCGCCGGCCGGCCGCCGATTCGGTCGCGGCGTGACCCTCACCGCCGAGGGCTTTGCCCGCGTCACCCATGTTTCACGTGAAACATTGTCCCGGCTCGAGGACTATGTCCGCCTGCTCTCGGCCTGGAACAACCGCATCAACTTGGTCGGACGCAACACCATCGGCGATGTTTGGCAGCGCCACATCCTCGAATTCGGCGCAGCTCATGGCGCATGTGCCGCCCGGCACGCGCACCCTGCGTCGATCTCGGCAGCGGCGCCGGCCTGCCCGGCCTGATCCTGTCGATTCTCGGCGTGCCCGAAGTTCATCTGGTCGAATCGGACCGGCGCAAAGGCGTGTTCCTCGCCGAAGCCATCCGCCTAACCCGCGCGCCGGCCATCCTCCATGTCGCGCCGCGCCGAAAATCGTCCATCACTTGCCGTCGCAGACGTCGTCACGGCCCGCGCCTGCGCCAATCTCTGCGATCTGCTGGCGCTGGCCCAGTCGTTTCATCGGCCCGGACACGGTCTGCCTGTTTCTCAAGGGCAAAGGCGTCGCGGCCGAATTGACCGACGCCGCGAAAGATTGGAACATGCTGGCCGAGACCGCTGCCGAGCGTCGCCGACAAATCCGGCTGTATCTTGAAGCTGGAGGGGGTTTCCCGTGTCGAGCGTCCCTGACGCCGCGTCGCTGCCGCCGCCCGATCTGCATCGCCCGCGGCTCGCCGGACCGCGGGTGATTTGCATTGCCAATCAAAAGGGTGGCGTCGGCAAGACCACCACGGCGGTGAACCTGGCCACGGCGCTGGCGGCGGCGGAAAAGCGGGTGCTGCTCGTCGATCTCGACCCGCAAGGCAACGCCTCGACCGGGCTCGGGATTTCGCGGCACGATCGGTCGAATTCCAGCTACCAATTGCTTTTGGGCCTGGCTAGCCTACCGCAGACCATTGCGGCAGACCATTGTTCCCCATTTGTTCGTAGTGCCCGGCCGGTTCGCCGACCTGTCCGGCGCGGAAATCGAACTGATCGCCCTCGACCGCCGCGAATACCGGCTGAAGGATGCGCTGGCGAACCGGCTCGACGGGTTCGATTTCGTGCTGATCGACTGTCCGCCCTCGCTCGGGCTCTTGACGCTCAACGCGCTGGTCGCGGCCGACGCGATCCTGATTCCGGTGCAATGCGAATTCTACGCGCTCGAAGGCGTGACGGCGCTGACGCGCACGGTCGACCGCATCAAACGCGCGCTCAATCCCGCGCTCGCGATCCAAGGCGTGGTTCTGACCATGGCGGACAAGCGCAACAATCTCTCGGTCCTGGTCGAGGGCGACGTGCGCGCGCATTTCGGCGACGCCGTCTACGAGACGGTGATCCCGCGCAACGTGCGCCTGAGCGAGGCGCCGTCGCACGGCAAGCCGGCGTTGCTCTACGATTTTCATTCGGCCGGCGCGCAGGCCTATGTCCATTTGGCGCGTGAATTGTTGGCGCGGGAGCGCCGGCGAGAGGCGGGGATTCGATGAGCGACGAAAAGAAAGGGCCGCGGCTTGGGCGCGGCCTGTCGGCTTTGCTCGGCGACGACGACGAGACGATCGCGACGGGCGCGCCTGGTGCCGCGGCGGGGTCGCGGACGGTGCCGATCGAGTATTTGCATCGCGGGCGTTTTCAACCGCGGCGCAATTTCGACGCGGCGCAGATGGAGGCGCTCGCGGACTCGATCCGCGCGCAAGGCGTGTTGCAGCCGCTCTTGGTGCGGCCGCATCCTGAGCGCGCCGGCGAATACGAAATCCTCGCCGGCGAACGGCGTTGGCGCGCGGCGCAAATGGCGCAGCTCGTCGAAGTGCCGGTGCTGGTGCGCGAGATTTCGGATCGCGAAGCGCTCGAAATCGCGCTGGTCGAAAACGTGCAGCGCCAGGACCTCAATCGCCATCGAGGAAGCGCGCGGTTATCAGCGCCTCGTCGGCGAATTCGACCACACGCAGGAAGACATCGCGCGCGCCACCGGCAAAAGCCGGCCGCATATCACCAATACGCTGCGCCTTTTGACATTGCCGGAGGAGGTTCTGGCGCTGGTCGAGGACGGCAAGCTCAGCGCCGGCCAGGTCCGGCCACTGGTCGGTCATCCCGACGCGCTCGCGATCGCGCACGAGGCGGTGGCGCACGACCTGTCGGCGCGCGCGGTCGAGGCGCGCGCCCGTACCGGCGGCAAGAAGTCTGCCGCGAAGAAACCGCGCGCCGGCGCGCCGCACACCGACGTCAATCTCCACGCGCTCGAACGCGAGTTCGAAACCCTCACCGGCATGAAGACGCAGATCATCGGCGACGGCGGCCTCGGCACCATCATCTTCGCCTTCACCAATCTCGATCAGATCGACGCGTTTCTGGCGAAGCTGCGCTACACCTGATGGATCAGCGGATCGCGGACGCGTTTATTTCTCCGCGAGCCGCCGGAACAAGTTGAATGCGTTCTCGCGCGCGATGGCAATGCGGTCCTCGGCATTGAACAGCGCCGACGAATCGAGAAAGGCGACGAAGCGCTCGACACCGGCCTCCGGCGTGAATGGATAATCCGAGCCGAACAAAATCTGCGACATCGGAATGAGCTGACGCAGCGCCGGGATCGCATGCACGTTGGCGGCGCCGGCGGTGTCGCAATAGAAACGCCGCATCTCCGCGAGCGCGGTCGCGGAGTCCATCGGCTGCGGCGCTGAGCCGGTTGCCGCCGACAATCCGCTGCACCAGGAAGGGCAGGGTGCCGCCGGCATGCGGCAGGATGAATTTGATGTCGGGGCAACGTTGCGTCGTGCCGGAAAAGACGAGATTGGTCGCGGCGCGCGTCGTGTCGAACGGAAACTCGATCATCGGCGCCGGGCGTCCCATGGCCAGCGCCTCGAAACACGCCGGCGAGGTCGGATGCAGGAACACCACCGCCTTGACGCGCGTTGAGCGCGTCGAAAACTGGGTCGAGCGTTTTGTCGCCCAGATAGACGCCGCGTGCGTTGGTCATCAGCACGACGCCGTCGGCGCCGAGCTTGTCGAACGCATGCTCGATTTCGGAGACCGAGGCCACGACATCGTCGAGCGGCAATGTCGCGAATAGGCCGAAGCGTGTCGGATACGTCTTGGCGTAAGCGGCGCCCTCGTCGTTCACCGCGCGCGCGAGCGTCACCGCCTTATCGGCCGCGAATGGGTACACGCTCGGCGACGAAACCGACAACATCTGTGTCGCGATGCCGTGGTGATCCATCATCGCGAGCGAATCCTCGACACGCCATTTCGGTATGGGGATGCCGCCGTCAACCATCGTAATACCGGCCTCGCGCAGCGCCGTATAATAGGACGGCGGCAGATAATGCGCGTGAACGTCGATGCGGCGAGGTGCCTGCTCCGCCATCGCGCTAGGCCTTGAGCCCCGCCATCTTGGCAACGAGCTTCCATTCGTCCGGCGTCACCGGCGAAACCGAGAGCCGCCCTTCGCGCACGAGCCGCATCTGCGCCAGTTTGGGATCGGCTTTGATCGCGGCGAGCGTGACGGGACGGGGCACGGGCTCGACCGCGCGGACATCGACCTGGACGAACTTCCCGGTCTCGTCGGTCGGGTCGGGATAGGATTCCTTCGTCACCTCGCAAACGCCAACAATTTGCCGCTCGTCGCCGGTATGATAGAAGAACGCGTGGTCGCCTTTTTTCATTTTCATCAGATTGGCGCGGCCCGCCGGACTGCGCACGCCGCTCCAGTTCGTGGTCTTGTCCTTGACGAGTTGGTCCCAGGAATACGTGTCGGGCTCCGTCTTCAAGAGCCAATAATTCATTATCCCCTCCTCGCGACGATGAATAAGCGGCGGAACGGAAGCAGGGTGATGCCATCGGCGCGTTTCGGATAGGCTGCAGCGAGGCGCGCCGCGAGTTCGTCTTCGAACCCGGCTCTTTCGCTCGGATCGAGCCGGTCGAGCGCGGGACGGAGAATCGAGCCCTTGATCCATTCCAGCACCGGCCGTTCGCCGGCGAGCGCGGTCAGATAGGTCGTCTGCCAAAGGTCGAGGCCGCCGCCGGCGAGCGGCGCCAGCGTGCCGTAATAGAAATCCGGCGCCTCTACCAGGTCGTCGCGCAGACTGCCGCCCGATTCGGTCAACGCGCCGAGCGTGGCGCGGTATTTCGGCGTAAGGGCGAGGTCGCGGATCAAGGTGTGCGAGGCCTCGTGGAAATTGCCGGGCATCTGCACCGCCAACGTTCCGCCCGGCGTCACCATCCGCATCAGTCGCCGGAATAGCGCGCTGTGCTCGGGCAGCCAATGCAGCGTCGCGTTGGAGAAAATCAGTGCCGGGGGTTCGGGCGGGGACCACGCCGCGATGTCGGCCTCTTGCCACGACAAGATTGGGGGTGTCGGCGCCGCTCCGGCCTTGTTCAGCATGTCGACTGAATGATCCAGACCGACGACATGGCGGTCCGGCCAACGTGCGGCGATGGCTCTGACATGCTCGCCAGTGCCGCAGCCCAAATCGTATGCCGGGCCGGGCGGCAAGTCGTCGTCGACCCGCGCCAGCAACTCATAGCCCGGGCGCAGCCGTTCCCCGCCAAATTTCAAATATTGCGCCGGATTCCAGGCGGCCGCGTCGCGCTCCAGCTTGTCCATAAGCAGAATTATAGAGGCGCAATGATGGTACGTCATAGCAATGGTTGCCATAACCACACCGCTAAATAGCTATTTCCCCATGTTATATAAAATTAAATCACAAAATATTTGTGGGGTAAACCCCTTGGCACTGGTTCGGGGGTGGGCTACTTTCTTTGGATGCTGCCTATCGTGCTCGATTTGGCCCGCAGCGATGTCGTCCTGATTGGGGACGGCAGAGCCGTGGCGAAGCGACGGCAATTGCTCGGCGAGGCTGGCGCGACCCGGCTGCGTGCCTTCGCTCCCGACCGATTGCCGACGGAAGCAGACCTCGTCGGCGCGCGACTGGTGTTCATCGCCGACCGCCGCGCGTCCTATGCAGCCGGTATCGCCGGACGTGCCCGCGCCGCCGGCGCGCTGGTGCATATCGAGGACGATCCGGCCCACAGCGACTTTCACATGCCAGCGATATTGCGGCGTGGCGATCTCGCCATTGCGATCTCGACCGGCGGCGCCAGTCCGGCGCTGGCGGTCCGGTTGAAACGCGCACTCGGCGACCTGTTCGGACCCGAATGGCAAGGCCGTACCGACGAGGTCGCGTTGCTGCGCCGTCGTTGGCGCGCCGCCGGCGCCGATCCCGATGCGTTGACGCGCAATACCGAGGAATTGATCGACGCGGCGGCGGTGGCTGCCGCGGTTGTCGCCGCGTCCCTAACGAAACTCAAGATCGAGGAGGAGAGTATGACCTTGCGTTTGAATCAGATCGCGCCCGATTTCACCCAGAATTCGACCGAGGGCCCGATCCATTTCCATGAATGGCTCGGCGATAGTTGGGGCGTCCTGTTTTCGCACCCCAAGGATTTCACGCCGGTCTGCACCACCGAACTCGGCACCGTCGCCAATCTCAAGCCCGAATTCGACAAGCGCAACGTCAAGGTGATCGGGCTGTCGGTCGATTCGGTCGACGATCACAAGCGTTGGGCCAACGACATCAAGGACGTGCAGGGCACCGCGCCGAATTACCCGATGATCGCTGACGCCGATTTCAAGGTGTCGAAGCTCTACGACATGCTGCCGGAAGCCGTATCGGGCGACCCGGCGAAGCGCACACCCGCCGACAATCTCACGGTGCGCAACGTCATCGTCATCGATCCGAGCAAGAAGATTCGGCTGATCCTGGTCTATCCGATGGCGACGGGACGGAACTTCGAGGAAATTCTGCGTGTCATCGAACTCGATCCAGCTTGGCGACAAGCATCGCGTCGCGACGCCTGCCGAATTGGAAGCAGGGCGGCGACGTCATCATCCAAGGCTCGGTCAGCAACGACGAAGCGCAGAAAATTTTCCCGGGCTTCAAGACGGTGAAGCCGTACCTGCGCACCGCCGCCCAGCCCAAGTAAAGAAGTGGTCGCAATAAAAAACGGCGGGCAAGTCGCCCGCCGTTTTCATTTTACCTCAGCGGCGGTTACGGAATGCCGACACCGATACTTACGCCCGGCAGATTCACGCCGACGCCGATTCCGCGGCCCATAAACCACGGGCGGCGGATTGTAGTAGCCCGGATCGTAATAGCCCGGCGCGTAATAGCCGCCGCCGTAAGGGCCGACATAGCCGCTGCTATAGCCGTAACCGTGATGCCAACCATGATGGTAGGCATGGTGAATGCCGCCGTGATGCCAGTCGCGGGCGATCGCGGGCAACGTCACGACAAGAGAACTAACGGCGAACAAGACGGCGGTCGCGACGCCGGTCATCGTTGTTCGGATCGAAACGTTCATGACGGAACTCCTTTCGATCGGCTAGCTATGGCTCGTCGGCCGGTGCCGCTCGCGTTCGCGGAACACGTTGTCCGCGTTCGCTTTCTGCTCCGGCGTCATCGAATTGTAGAGCGTGGCGAACGCAGTGCTCAGTTTCTCCAAGCCGTCGGCGTGCGCCCGCGCGAATTTCTGATAGTTCTGCAAATCCTCAAGGGCGGTGCGCTGGCCGCGCGGTCCTTCGCTGCGCGTCTGCTGAACCAGGTTCTGTATGGACTCCGCATTGCTCTTCATCACCTGGGCGACCGCCTGCCAGTCCTGCTCTTGGGCGGCGGTGATCTTGAGCTCGCGGTGGAGCTGCGCAATCCGCTGATCGACCGATTCCGGCCGCATTGATGCCGCCGCAGGCTTGGCGTGCGTCGCGATTTGGGCATAACCGGGCGCCGTCATCGAGCCGGCGGCCAGAAATGCCGCGGTAGCCAGTGTCAGTGCGAAGGGCGCCATCACGCCGCGCGCGTGGACAAAATTCGACATCGTTTTCTCCTCGTTTCCGAATTGTTGAAACCCAGCGCCTAAACGACGCGCCAAATCGGCGCGGCGGGCGGAACGACGGCAATGTGGCAAACGAAGATGGAAGGAACACGGCGTCGTGGTGGAATCTTGCAACGGCGCCGGCCACAATGTCGTGGCGGAACTGTGTCGCGCCAAGTGCGAACGGCCGGCCCCTGGGCCGGCCGTTCCATAATTTCAGGCTCGGACGAGGCGATTACCACAAGTCGATACCCACGGGGCCGACTTGAACGCCGACGCCGGGCGCCGGGTAACCGTAGGAATAGTAGCCGTCATAGTAGGGGTAGCCGTAGCCGTAATTGCTCGGATAATAGGGCGGCGGATAGTCGTAGCCGCGCTGCCACGCCGCGCTATCGTTATACGCGCCGCGTGAGCCGACATAGCCGTCGTAATAGCCGCCGTATCCCCAGTGATGATCCGAGTAGCCGTTGTGATAGGCGTACTGGCTTACGACCTGCGCCGTTGCGGGCGCTGTTGCCAGCGTCCCAACCGTAAACGCTGCGGCGGCCGCAAGCCCGAAAACCCGAATTCGCGATGACTTGGTCATGGATGACTTGGTCATAACAGGCTCCTTTCGGTTCTGCCGCCCCTGGGCGAGGCACAGGCAGGGTCAAGCCGCTAATATGGTCGAGCACCATGGAATTGGCGCGGCGATGTTGGGGATTTTTAGGGACGTCAGGGGCGACGAGTGGCCGAAACATGGCCGAAACGCCTAACTCAAGCGGTAATCGGCCTGATCTTCGTAAATCGAGCCGGCTTTGCTCTGATAACTGGCAATCAGACTGAAGCGCGTCACCGGGAACGGCGGTGCGCGAAAAAGTGCATTGTTTTCGATGAACGTTTGCAACTTCGCGTCGCTGCCTTTGAGCCGCGCCAGGGTCACGTGAGGTTGGTAGCGCCGGCCTTCAGGTTCGAGGCCCAGCCGCACCAGGACGCTTTCGATCTTGTCGCGCAAATGGAAGAGTGCGTCGTTGCGTTCGACCCCGACCCATAATTGGCGGCTGCCGAATGTTCCAAGCCCGGCGAGCGCAAGCTCGAATCGCGGCGCCTTGATGCGCGCCAGCGCCACGTCGATGTCGCTTGCCGTCGCCTC
This sequence comes from uncultured Alphaproteobacteria bacterium, assembly GCA_963851285.1. GTDB lineage: Bacteria > Pseudomonadota > Alphaproteobacteria > ATCC43930 > CGMCC-115725 > JAATGI01. The sequence goes on along the minus strand of CAWKOL010000016.1, from coordinate 632,192 downwards.
GTTCACCTCGCCGATGAAGCGCAGCGTGATGTGATAATTGCCGGCATCGACCCAGCGCGCGCCCGGCAGCCCGCCGCCTAAAGTCGACAGGTGGAGCTTCAATTCCGGCGGCAGGTCGATCCCGGTGAAAAGGCGCAGCATTGTCAGGGCGCCTTTTTGCTCCTGTTGATCAGGTTCATCACCGCCGGCACGAGGCGATGCGCGATAACGGCCGCGCCGGCGGCGTTGGGGTGCAGCAGATCGGCTTGATTGAGCGCCGGGTTCAGCGCGACGCCGGCGAGCAGAAACGGATAAAGCATCGCGTGATGCGTGGTTGCGAGGCGAGGATAGATCGCGTCGAACCGCTTTTGATAATCGTGCCCCCAATTTGCGGGTGCTTTCATTCCCAGGATCAATACCGGAATGTCGGCCGCGTCGCACCGCGACAAGATGCGGTCGAGATTGTCGTATGTCATCTCCGGGGATCGATGCCGCGCAACGCGTCGTTGGCACCCAGTTCCAAGAGGACTGCGTTGGGATGCCGGCCGAGCGCGTCGGCGATTCGGGCGGCACCGCCAGCGCTGGTGTCACCCGAGACGCTGCCGTCGATGACGTCGACCGAAAGGCCGGCGGACATCAGATCGTCCGCCAGTTGCGCTGGAAACGATTGCCGCGGGGCAAGCCCATAGCCGGCGCCGATACTGTCGCCCAATACCAGGAGGCGAAAGATCGCCGCGTCAGCGTAACACGGCGCGGCCATGGCAATCGCGACGAACAACGACCATTTGATTAGTGTTGTCGTAATCCCGCCGGTATTCATTCGCCACGACATGCCAATTCCCAACACCGATCATCGATCTCGATGCGGTGACGCTTACCCTGCCGGGGCCGGCCGGACCCGTCAACGTGTTGCGCGGCGTGGATTTGCGCGTCGCGGCCGGCGAATTGGTCGGGCTGATGGGGCCGTCGGGTGCCGGCAAGACCAGCCTTATGATGATCGTCGCCGGCCTTGAGCGCGCCACCGCGGGCAGCGTCACCGTCGTCGGACAAGACATCGGGCCGCTCGATGAAGATGCCCGCGCTCGTTTCCGCCGCGACCATGTCGGCATCGTATTCCAGGCATTTCATCTGGTTCCGGCGATGACCGCGCTGGAGAACGTCGTCGATCCCGCTGGAGCTGGCCGGCCGCCGCGACGCCACGCGCGCGGCGCGGGAGGCGCTCGGCGAGGTCGGCCTCGCGCAACGCGCGGACGCATTATCCGAGCCAGCTTTCGGGCGGCGAGCAGCAACGTGTCGCCTTGGCACGCGCGCTGGCCCCGCGTCCCGAATTGCTCCTGGCCGACGAGCCGACCGGCAATCTCGACACCGAGACCGGCCGCCAGGTGATCGATTTGATGTTCCGCTTGGGCGCCGAGCGCGGTACGACGCTGCTGTTGATCACGCACGACAATACGCTCGCCAAACGCTGCGGCCGTATCGTGCCGATGGCCGACGGGAGGATTTTGTGACGATGCTGCCGCTGCGCTGGGCGTTGCGGGAATTGCGCGGCGGATTGCGGGGGTTCTGGATTTTCCTTGCCTGTATAGCGCTCGGCGTCGCGGTGATCGCCGGTGTCGGCTCCGTTGCCGCGTCCGTGGCGGCGGGGCTCGGCGTCAACGCGCGCGCCTTGCTCGGCGGCGATGTCGAATTACATCTCGTCCATCGCACCGCGACCGCGGCAGAACTGGCCTTCATGCGCGCGAACGGCACGGTGTCGCGCGTCGCCGAAATGCGGGCGATGGCGCGCAGCGACGACGGCCAGCAGGTGGCATTGATCGAGTTGCGCGCGGTCGACGCCGCCTATCCGCTCTATGGGTCCGTGACGCTCGATCCGTCGATGCCGCTCGACACTGCCCTCGCGCAACGCGACGGCACGTGGGGCGCGGCCGCGGCGCCCGACCTGATCGCGCGGCTTGGCCTTGCATGCCGGCGACATCGTTCCGCGTCGGCGACGGCACGCTTCGTTTTGCGCGCGGCGCTGACCGCTGGAGCCCGACGCGTCGGGCGGCAGCTTCGCGCTTGGGCCCGCATGTCATGATCGCGGCCGCGGCCCTGCCCGCGACCGGCCTGGTCCAGCCCGGCAGCCTGATCGACTATTCCTATCGACTGCGTCTTGCGCCCGGCATCGGCGCGAATTCCGCCTGGATTTCAACTCTGCGCGACCAAATTCCCCGACGCCGGCTGGCGCATCCGCGAGCCAGGCCAGGCCGCGCCCAATCTGGCGCGTCTGCTCGACCGGGTGACGCTGTTCCTGACGTTGGTCGGGCTGACGGCGCTGCTGGTCGGCGGCGTCGGCATCGCCAATGCGGTGCGCGCCTATCTCGCCGCCAAGACCGCGACCATCGCGGCGATGAAGAGCGTCGGCGCGCCGCGCCGCATCGTGTTCGCGACCTATCTGATTCAGATCCTGATTCTGGCCGCGCTCGGCATCGTCATTGGGTTGGCGCTAGGCGCGGCGATTCCGTTGGTCGCGCTGCCGCTTCGTGCCGGCCGCGCTGGTGCCGACGCACGCTCGGCCTTTATCCGGCGCCGCTGGCACTGGCGGCGTTGTTCGGGCTGCTGACCACGCTGGCGTTTCTCGCTGTGGCCGATCGCGTCGCGCCTGCGAGACCGCAGCCGGCGCAATTGTTCCGCGCCGCGATCGAGCCGCCGACCGCCGCGCCGCGCTGGCCCTATCGCATCGCCACCGGCGTCGCGGCGTTGCTGCTCGCGGCGCTCGCGGTCGTCCACCGCGGCGAACCGCGACATCGCGTTGTGGTTCATCGCCGGCGCGGTCGGGTCGCTGCATCCTGTTCCGCGTGCTCGCGGTCGGGCTGATGATGGTGGCGCGGCGGATTCATCCGCGCGGCACCGCGCCGCGGCTGGGCCTCGGCAATCTCCATCGCCGCGGCGCGCCGACCGCCGCGATCGTCGCGTCGCTCGGACTTGGCCTCGCGGTGCTGGTCGCGATCGCGCTGATCGAGGCCAATTTTTCGCGCCTGCTCGAAGCCGAACTGCCCGATCGCGCGCCGAGCTTCTTCTTCATCGATTTGCAGCCGGATCAGAAGCCGGCCTTCGACAGATTGCTGGCTGCGACGCCGGGCGTCGCGCGAAAGCGACGCGATGCCGAGCTTGCGCGGCCGCATCGTCAAGCTCAACGGCGTGCCGGTCGAGAAGGCGCGTGTGTCCGACGATGTGCGCTGGACGTTGCAGACCGAGCGCGGCCTGACTTATGCGGCTCGTGTTGCCGCGCGGCTCGCGCATCGTCGCCGGATCGTGGTGGCCGGCCGATTACCACGGCCGCCCGCAAGTCTCGATGGATGCCGGGATCGCGCGCGGTCTTGGCCTGAAGCTCGGCGACGATCTCACCGTCGACGTGCTGGGCCATGAGATGACGGCGCGGCTCACCTCGCTTGCGCGCGATCGACTGGGCGTCGCTCGGCATCAATTTCGTCATGGTGTTTTCGCCGGGATCGCTCGACGGCGTGCCGCAGACCTATATCGAAACCGCGCGCGCCGCGCCCGACGCAATCGTGCCGTTGGAGCGCGCGGTCGCGGCGCAGTTCCCCAACGTCTCGGCGATCGCGGTAAAAGACGTGCTCGACCAATTGGGCACGGTGGTCGCGGCGGTCGCGGTCGCGCTTGCGGGCGACGGCGGCGGTGGCGCTGGTCGCGGGCATGCTGGTGCTGGCGGGCGCGGTCGCCGCCGGACAGCGGCGCCGCGTCTATCAGGCGGTGCTGCTGAAAGTGCTCGGCGCCACGCGCGGCACGGTGACGCGCGCCTTCCTCTACGAGTTCGCGGCGATGGGCCTAGTTACGGCGGCGCTCGCCATCGCCATCGGCACGTCGCCGCCGATTACGTGATGACGCGCGCGATGCAGGCCGATTTCGTCTTCGTGCCGGGCGCGGCCGTTGGCCTCGGGCTTGATCGGCGCGCTGATCACGCTGATCATCGGTTTTGCCGGAACATGGCGCGCGCTCGGCGCCAAGCCGGCGCCCTATTTAGCGAACGAGTGAGAGTGGCGATGGACAAAATCATCGATCGGATCGTGCCGGCGGGCGCCGTTAACCGGCGCGGCGCCGACCATGCCAACCGCATGATCGTGGCGCCGGAGGATTTCGCCGCGATCTCGCCGTTCCTGGTGCTGGTCGAGGATTGGTTTCGCGCGCCCGCGGGTTTCCCGACGCATCCGCATCGCGGCATCCAGACCGTGACCGTCGTGCTCGACGGCGCGCTGGAACATCGCGACCATACCGGCGGCCACGGCGTGTTGCGCCAGGGCGACGTGCAGTGGATGACGGCGGGCCACGGCGTGCTGCACAGCGAGCTGCCGCATGAGCGCGAGACTGCGCACACGCTACAGCTCTGGCTCAACCTGCCGGCGCGGCAGAAAATGATTCCGGCGCGCTATGTCAACCAGCTTGGGGCGGACGTGCCGGTCGTGAAAGCGGCCAGGCGCCGAAGTACGGCTCTATGCCGGCAAGCTCGGCGATATCGCGGCGCCGCATGGCAGCGACTGGCCGATGACGCTGATGGATATTCGCGCCGACGCCGGCGCCGACGTGGTGCCTGAAGTGCCGGCGGGCGATCGCGGCTTTCTTCATTTGCTCGAGGGCGAGGCGACCGTCGGCGCGGGCGAGGCCAATATCCGTGCCGGCGAGGTTGCTTGGTTCGAGCCGTCGGACGAATCGGGTGACGACACGCTGCGCCTCGTCGCGCGGGCGCCGTTGCGCGCGTTGCTCTATTCCGGCGCGCCGATCGACGAGCCGGTGGTGGCCCGCGGCCCCTTCGTCATGACCAGCGACGCCGAAATCATCGCAGGCCTATGACGATTACCGCTCCGGCCGCTTCGTCGGATGAAGCCGGTCTTCGCCGCTGTTGCGGAAACATGCGCTCGCCTTTCCCGAGACGCGCGAGGATCTGCCGTGGGGCGAATCGGCGATCAAGGTCAAGGGCAAGACCTTCCTGTTCATGCGGGTCGACGCGGACGGCTTGCACCTTTCGGTCAAGCTGCCGCAATCGGCGCCTTATGCGCTCGACCAGCAAATTCACCGAGCCGACCGGCTACGGGCTTGGGCGCCAGCGGCTGGGTGACGGCGAACTTCGGCCCCAAGGCCAAACCGCCGGTCGATCTGCTCAAAGGCTGGATCGAGGAGAGCTATCGCGCCGTGGCGCCCAAGAAACTGCTCGCCGGCACCTCGAAAGCGTCGAAAAAGTCCATAAAGCGTCCAACCAACGTTAATTCTCGGGTTACCCCGAGTCATTGAATTCGCCGCCCGTTGCGATCATATTAGGTGATAGTTTCCCCAACCCTTCGAGGGTGACCATGTCCGAAAATCAAGGCAGCCGCTGGACCGCGCAAACCGCGGTTCCGCAAGTCGATATCGATGTCGGCCTGCGCCAGTACATGCTGCGCGTCTACAATTACATGGCGGGCGGCCTCGCGCTGACCGGCATCGTCGCCTATTTCGCGGCCGCGAGCGGCATCTATGTCTCGCTCGCCCACACGCCCCTGATCTGGGTTATCGTGCTGGCGCCGCTCGGGCTGGTGCTGTTCCTGAGCTTCCGCATCAACCAGATGAGTCTGGGCGCCGCGCAGGCGACCTACTGGGTTTATGCCGGGTTGGTCGGGCTGTCGCTCGGCTTCATCTTCCTGGTCTATACGCGGCGCCAGCATCGCCCTGACCTTCTTCATCTGCGCCGCGATGTTCGCCGGCATGAGCCTGTGGGGCTATACGACCAAGCGCGATCTGACCGGGATGGGCTCGTTCCTGTTCATGGGGCTGATCGGCATCGTCATCGCCAGCCTGGTCAATATGTTCCTCGGCTCGCCTGGGCTGCAATTCGCGATCTCCATCATCGGCGTCATCGTGTTCACCGGCCTCACTGCCTGGGACACGCAGCAGATCAAGGAAATGTATTGGGCGGGCGATGGCTCGGTCGTCGCCGGCAAGAAGGCGGTGATGGGCGCGCTGCGGCTCTATCTCGACTTCCTCAACCTGTTCCTGATGCTGCTGCAATTTGTCGGCGTGCGCCGCAACTGAGCCCGTCGGGTATGACGTTCGATACCGCCCGTGGCCCGCGCCACGGGCGGTTTCGTTTTCGGGTCCTTGCTGACCTATAATTCCTTGCCATGAGCGACACCGGCAAAACCATCGCCCGACCGGCGTGGCTCGGCACCGACGTCTCGGTGAGCCTCCGCAAGCTGGTCTTCATCCGCTGGGTGGCGATCGGCGGGCAGGCGGCGGCGGTCGTGTTCGCGGGCCTGATCATGGATTTCGCGCCTGCCGATCTGGCCGGTGATGGCGGTGATCGCGACCTCGGCCGCGCTCAACGTCGCCACCAGCGCTGTCGCGCCACGGCAGCGCGCGGCTCGGCGACCGCGAGGCCTCGCTCTATCTCGGCTACGACATGATCCAGCTCGGCCTGCTGCTCTATCTGACCGGCGGGCTGCAGAATCCGTTCGCGATTCTGATGCTGGCGCCGGTGACGGTGGCGGCGACCATCCTGTCGCTGCGCAGCGTCATCGGCCTGTCCACGCTGACCGTGCTCGCGATCAGCCTGCTCGCGATCTTTCATCTGCCGCTGCCCTGGTACGAGCCCGCGCCGGAGCCGAGCCTGCTCTATGTGCTCGGCGTGTGGACGGCGCTGGTGCTGTCGACGCTGTTCGTCGCCTTCTACGTCTGGAGCGTTGCCGAGGAAGCGCGCCGCATGCGCGACGCGTTCGCCGCGACGCAACTGGCGCTGGCCCGCGAGCAGCGCGTCTCGGCGGTCGGCGGCCTCGCGGCGGCGGCGGCGCATCAGCTCGGCAGCCCGCTCGCCACCATCGCGGTGATCGCCAAGGAACTGGTCCGCGATCTGCCCAAGACCAGCCCGCATGCCGAGGATGCAGCGCTTGCTGCTCAGCCAAAGCGAGCGCTGCCGCACCATCCTTGCCGACCTGGCGCAGCACCGCGAAAGCGAAGGCGAACCGCCGCAACGCATGCCGTTCTCCGCCCTGGTCGAGGTCGCCGGCGAACCCTATCGCGCGGCCGCGACGCAGCGCGGCGTCACCGTGATCCAGACCAACGCGGCGGCGCGCGGCGCCAGCGGCGACGCCGGTGCCCGAACCGATGGTGACGCCGAGCCCCGAGATCATGCATGGTCTCGGCAATCTCATTCAGAACGCGACCCAGTTCGCGGTGCGCGAGACCACCATTACGGTGAGCTGGAGCGAGGACAGCGCCGCCATCGATATCGTCGATGACGGGCCGGGTTTCCCGCAACAGGTTCTCGCCCGCATCGGCGAACCCTATTTGTCGGGTCGCACTTTCGAGACGCAGTCCCATATGGGATTAGGCATTTTCATCGCCCAGACGTTGTTGGAACGTACCGGCGCGCGTCTCTCCTTCGCCAATCTTGGCTGAAGGCGGCGCGCAGGTGGTAGTGGAATGGCGGCGCGGCGTGCTTGAGGGCACCGAGACGCCGTCTTTGGCAATCGAGGTAGACGCATGATGGATGAATGACGGTCGCGACCGTGCCCGGCGCCTTGGCCGGACTTGCCGGACGCATGAGCGCACGCTCCTGATCGTCGATGACGATGCGCCGCTGTGCCAGCGCCTGGCGCGCGCGATGGAACGCCGCGGCTTCATCGTTACGGCCGTCGAATCGCTGGCCGCCGGCATCGACGCCGCGACGCGCACGACGCCCGCCTTCGCGGTGGTCGATCTGCGCCTCGGCGATGGCAGCGGCCTTGATGTCGTGAAGGCGTTGCGCAAGGCGCGACCTTCGGCGCGCGTCGTCATCCTGACCGGCTACGGCAACATCGCCACCGCGGTGGCGGCGGTGAAGGTCGGCGCGCTCGACTACCTGCCGAAGCCCGCCGACGCTGACGCGGTCGAGGCGGCGCTGCTCGCGACCGAGGCGACGTTGCCGCCGCCGCCGGCCGATCCGATGTCGGCCGACCGGGTTCGCTGGGAGCATATCCAGCGCGTGTTCGAGCAATGTGACCGCAACGTTTCCGAAACCGCGCGGCGGCTCAAGATGCATCGCCGAACGTTGCAGCGCATTCTGGGCAAGCACGCGCCGCGTAGCTGACGCGGCGGCAGCCTGACCACTGTCCATCTAGCGCATGGCTGGCTGCTCGAATTCGTTCTTTGGTCGGGCCGAAGAACCAAGAACAACGGTCATCCCGCCGTTGTTCCGTCACAAAGCGGTGTTGGGCACGAATTCGGGATCGAGGAGTTGGTTGAGACGCTGCCCCGCCATGAGCGCGAAGCGCAGCATGACGGCGCGCCGGCGCGGCGCGGCGAGCGTCAGCAGCGGGGCCTCGCGGACCAAGGCGCCGCCCCAGGCGTCGGTGTGGATCAAGCCGCAATCGAGCGGGATCAACGCGTCGGCGAATTCCGCAGCGACCGCGAAATAGAGGCGGTCGCAAAAATCGCGATACTCGGGCCATTTATGATCGGCGCGGAAATCCGCGAGCGAGGATTTGACCTCGACAATGCGAATCTCGCCGTCGCGGCCCAGCGCCAGAATGTCCGCGCGTCGGCCGTTCGCCAGCGGCACCTCTGTTAAGGCGGCAAAGCCCTGTTGTGCCAGCAATCGCGTAGCGCCTCGGCACAAGCCCCGGGCAAAATCGCGCGTATCGGACATGATCCTTTCCTGCCGCCATTGCCGACTGGCGCGGCGGACGAAATACCATTATTCCCTTGGCTCGTCGTCCATGCCAAGAACCCGATTGCAGCCATGAAACATCTCATTCTTGCCGGCGCGGTCGCGCTTGCCCTTGCGGTGCCGGCGGTGGCTCAGACCGTCGACGCGCCAATCATCGTGCCGGGGGATCGCTGGGTCTATCAAAGCAGCATCGGCCAACAATCGCTGACCGTGACCGAGGTGAAGGCCGACGGCGCCATCATCGCCCAGATTCAATCGCCGTCGCTCGGCGGCCAAGAAATCCGCTTCGCCAAAGGCTGGGATCTGGTGATGCAGCCGCAAGACATGGCCGGTCAAACCGTATTTCTGCATTACAACCCGCCGGTCTGCGTTATGCCGCCGGCGCCGTGGAAGGTCGGCCAGGAATGGTCGTGCGAGTCGAAATTCGATCTCGGCAATCGCGTCGGCATTGTCGAGGTGGGCGGTAAGATCGAAGCGATGGAAAAAATCGCGGTTCCCGCCGGCACGTTCGACGCTTTGCGGGTCCGCGAAAAAATCGGCGGCGTCACGACCGTCGCCTGGTACGCGCCGGCAGTGCGGCAATTCGTCAGGATCGATGCCGGCGCCGGTTCGCCGTATTCGATGGAACTCACGTCGTACGCGCTGAAATGAGCCGCCATGGCTGAAGAACGAGAAGAAGAAACCGAAAAAAATCAATTCCGGGCCGCGCGTCTTGAGAAACTGGAGGCGCTGCGGAAACTCGGCGTCGAGCCGTACCCCTACGTCTTTCCCGTCACCGCGACGGCCGCGGCCCTCGAATCGAAATACGCGGGGCTGGTTGCTGGAACGAACACGGACGACGCGGTCGCAGTGGCCGGCCGCGTGCGCGCCATGCGCAACAACGGCATGTTCGTCGATCTGCACGATGCGACCGGCAAGATTCAGATCTTCAATCACAAAGACTTTTTGCCGTCCGAACAATTTCAGCTCCTGAAACTGCTCGATCTTGGCGACATTGTCGGCGTTGAGGGCAAGATTCGGCGGACGCCGCGCGGCGAACTAACGGTCAACGCGACCCGGCTGACGCTGCTGACCAAATCGCTGTTGCCGCTGCCGGAGAAACATCACGGCCTCGCCGATGTCGAGACACGCTACCGCCAGCGCTATCTCGATCTCATCATGAGCGCCGGCAGCACCAAGACGTTGCGTGATCGCAGCCGGATCATGGCGTCGATCCGGCGGCTACTGATGGGGCGCGGCTTTCTCGAGGTCGAGACGCCGATGTTGCAGGCGATTCCGGGCGGCGCCGCGGCCAAGCCCTTCATCACCCATCACAACACGCTCGACATCGATCTTTATCTACGCATCTCGCCGGAGCTTTACCTGAAACGGCTGCTGGTCGGCGGCCTCAGCGACAAGGTGTTCGAGATCAACCGCAATTTCCGCAACGAGGGAATTTCGCCAAGGCACAATCCCGAATTCACGCTGCTCGAACTGTATCAGGCCTATGTGGACTATTTCGCGATGATGGAGATGACCGAACATCTCATCGCGGAGACCGCGCGCGAGGTCCGCGGCACCACGCGCGTGACCTATCAGGGACAGGAGATCGATCTGACGCCGCCCTGGAAGCGCGCGCCGATGGCCGATCTGGTGCTGGAGCACACCGGCATCGATTTCCTCGCGATCAAGAGCGACGCCGACGCGCGCCACGAGGTGCGGCGCCTCGGTATCGAGCTTCCCGATACGGCGCAATGGGGCCACGCGCTCTATGTAGATGTTCGAGGCGCGCGTCGAAGTCGACGCTGATTCAGCCGATCCATGTCATGGATTTCCCGCGCGAGGTCTCGCCCCTGACCAAGGCGCATCGCAACGATCCGCGTCTGACGGAACGGTTCGAGACCTTCATCCATGGCGGCGAATATGCAAACGCCTATTCGGAGCTGAACGACCCGGTCGATCAGCTCGCGCGGTTCGAGGCGCAAATGCACGAGCGGGAGCTCGGCGACGAAGAGGCGCAGCGTCTCGACAAGGATTTTGTCACGGCACTCGAATACGGTATGCCGCCGGCGGGCGGTCTCGGCATCGGCATCGACCGCCTCGTGATGCTGCTGACCGATAGCGCGTCGATCCGCGACGTCATCGCGTTCCCGACGCTACGGCCGAGGACCTAACTCCGCCGATAAATCACCAAGTGATACGCGGTGAGTCCGCAGCAGGCGAGCAGGGCCAACATGCCGGCGAGCGGCAGCGCCGTGCCGTTATAGAGGGCGTTGACGATATAGCCGGTGACGCCGCCCGATCCCATCTGCACCGCGCCGAGCAGCGCCGCCGCGAATCCCGCCATATGAGGCAGCGGCTCCATCGCGCCGGCGATGGCGTTGGGCATCACCAGGCCCTGGCTGAAACTATACGCCATCACCGGCAGCATGAAGAGCAGCGGACTCGGCAGTCTCGGCACCATCAACCACGCCAGCAGCAGCAGGACGCAGCCGGCGCTCGCCTGCACGAACAGGCCGCCGCGCAGAATGCGCTCGGGCGCGAGGCGCCGCACCAAGCGCCGGTTCAGCGACGCGCCGAAAATCAGCCCGGTCGCGGCCAGCGCGAAATAAAAGCCGAAATTGGTCGGCCGGACATGGAACACGTCGGCCATGACGAACGGAATACCGGAGATGAAGGCCAGCAATCCGCCCTTGGATGAAGCCATTGATCAGGGCGTAGCCGACGCAGATGCGGTTGCTGAAAAACGCCACGAAATTCTTGATGAGGCGCGCGGGATGCACCGCTTGCGGGTCGGGCAGGGTCAGCGATTCGGCGAAGCCCCACCACACCACGAAGGTCAGCCCGGCGCCGAACACCGCCAGGAACACGAAAATGCCGCGCCAGTTCGATACCGACAGGATCAGGCTGCCGATGATCGGCGCCGCCACCAGCGCAAAGCCCATCGCCAACTGCACCGACGACAGCATGTGCGAGGCGCGCGGGCCGCCGTGATAATCGCGGATGATGGCGCGGCTCATGCTCGGCCCGACCGCGGCGGCGAGCGCCTGGACGAAGCGCAGCACGATCAGTGTGTCGATGCTGCCGGCCAAGCGCGCAGCCGAAGCCGCAAAGCGTGTAGACCGACAGGCCGACCAGCAATATCGGTCTGTCGAACCGCTAACCCTTTGATCCGCCTGTACCACAAAGAGAACAAATCGAGAGTTGGCCCTAAACTTGGCCCCAAATGAAAAAGCCGGCGCCTCGATTGTGGGCGCCGGCTGAGTTTACGGAGAGACGGAGATCAGGTGGTGCGGTAGTCTGCTCAGGTCAATGGGCGGCTTGGCGGTGAAAGTATCGAGCGCAGGCCGACGGCCGGTTAGTGTGGTTGCGTTTCAGTTAGAGGCCATCCCTGCTGCAACATACATTTCTCAAATTCAAAGAAATCCCGCTTGCTACCGAACATCTTAATGAAGCCAACACTCGGGTCGTAGTAAGCGTCGAATTGCGCCATATATGGGTTATGGAAGGCGGCCTGGTTATTGTTGCGAACATTATCCACACAATAGGTTATTGCAGTACTCTCGTCGGCCGCATCCGCCTTGCCGGCATGAAGGACCGCCAACGCGATCAGCAAAATTGCGGCGCCCGACCGCTTGATGTGAACACATATCATGGTTTCACCTCCGATTTGCGATGCGCTTGCAGTCCATATTCAGTGCCTCCATTCGTTGGCAAGTTTGCGGCAGTCTGCTCAGATCAAGCCCGACGGTCAGCCTTTCTATTCAGTTGGGGCGGGGTTCATACCGCGCATGAACACAGCGTAGCATTCCGCGCCGTCTAGCCGACCGTCCTTCGCTACGATTGCGCGGGCAATTTCCAATGTAGCGGCCCACGGCTTTGATAGACTCAAAAGAGCATCCGCCATCTCCACAGCGTCGTTCATTTCTTGGTTTACTTGATCGCGCGAAAAACCTGCGTTGTGCCCCATGGTGGTGCAGATATCCCGATCATCCTCACAACCCACGGCCATTAATATTTCGTCCGATCCGACGCCAAGCAGCCGAGCCTCAGCGCATCCACCGGCTACGGACTTGAAGGCCACGAGCTTCAACCATGCCGTGAAGTCGAAATTTACCTCCGATAGTTTTTGACGTATCCACGCATTGATGATGACGATTTGTGCCTGAGGCGGTTCCTGATCTTCCACCAAATCGAAATGCTGATGCGCTTCTTGCTGTACACGTTCCATTAGCTCGAATGCGTCACGCCCATGCGTGACGGCGCGGAGGCCGCGCTCAGTATGTCCGGTTACATGCATGCTCTGACCAGTCGGAAGAACTTGAATACGCTCGACGGCATCTGAGATCGGCTCCCGATGCGTTTTCATCCAATTATAATAGTGCGCCACGGCATGCCCGGCCTCGTGACAGCAATCCACGGAAATACCCTGAACTACCTCGCCCCGCCGCAGAGCTCATAATTTACCAGTCCCGTACAGTAACTTTTGTTCTTACTTACGGAAATGAGGTGTTCCAGATTATTGTTCCGAGCCCGGAGCGTGATACCGTCATTTCCGCTCAGAAGCTCAAATTCCCTCATTTTCCCAACCCTTACGAACTCGACCGTGATCTTAAGCCAGTTGCACCCATGCGGCGCGAACTGATCGACCTCACTGGTCGCTCCCCCATCAAGGGAGAGACTCTTCGAGCCGCGTTGCGGTACGAATTGAGCACACCGAATAGCGAGGTCGCAGGTGATCGATAGTATTCAGAAGGGATTGCCGACCATACACCGCTTGTAGGCGACAGCAGCGAAGGATGAACCCGATTTCCATTTGGATTGATCGATAGTCTGGACTACTGACAGCAAGCGCTGAAGCTTGGCTCTGTATTCCGGAGGGGCAGATGGCGACATCGCGATCACCAACACCAGTCCCCATGCTGGCGAGCATTTGCGGCTGATATTGGAAGGCGTCATCTTGAGTTTTGCGCATGTCAAACCATCCCGAGGCGAAACCCTTATAGTCGAGGCATTGGGGCTGCGAAGCGTAGTGGTTGTGGCAGGCCGCGATGTCAGCCGGAAGAATCTGTACGTCGATCATGAAGGCGGCTACACGCTCCGTTGGCGTCCTCCGACTCCCATGCCTGGTCCGATTTGACTGTTTCGTTTTGAACGGCCTGTTGCGGGTAAACCGGTCGGGACGGTTGGCCATAGCCTGGGATCGGAATGGCAGTGCAGCTGCCCTGCGGATAGTAATAGCCCGCTGGCGCCCGCGGCAGACCGAAACCGTGTAGCACCCAATACGAATAGGCCGGCGTGCCAGGGGTCGGCATCTCACAGTTGTGGTCGGGAACCTGCGCTTGCGCCGCTCCCGCGATCACCAACGCCGCAATAAATGTAGCCAAGACGAAGCTCAAACGGGACATGCCTACCTTCCCTGCTGTCCGTAGGAGAACACGTCTCCGCTTCGCCGTGAAGGCAATCCTATGAAGGATTTGCGAACGCTTGATCTGCTCGATCTCAGCGCGCCTGCGTTTGGCTTGGCCCACGTCATCATCCTTTTTGTGGCGCCAGCACCGTGCGCCGGAATTTATTGCCAATTTGCTAAGTTCGATCACTGCGGCAAGCAAACGGGCATGAATATCGTGACCAAGTCGGCGACAGTCGCTATGCCCGAGGCGCCAGCACCCCGAGTGCGGCGATGGTATCGGCAGCGGCTTGATCGCCTTCGGTGATGCGGTGGGGCATAATTGGCAAGGATTGTTGCAGGACTATCCCCTATCCGTTCGGCGACGGTATGAAGCGGAATTTTCTGATCGAGCATCATTGTGACGACCGAATGCCGTATGTCATGAAACCGCATACCGCTGAACCCCAACTCGCGGGCGCGGTGAATGAACGCTGAGGTAACCGCGCCACAGTCACGCAACTCCGTCAGGTCGGCCCTGGTCGCGATTGGCCGGGAAAGATCAGAGCTTCGGCCGGGAGCCGTACCAGCGACAGATCGACGGTATCGAGTTCACCGACTTCGGCCCAGATGCGCAGGTGCTTGTCATGCTCGTGGCGCAGTAGGTCAATCACAGCCGGCTCGACAATAAGGGACCGGGTGCCGCGATCAGACTTCGGCCCCTTGACGCTGCGTTGTCCTTTACCAGCGATCACGACTTCCTGCACCGACCTGGTGATCGAGACGACACAGCGATCGAAGTCGATATCGCACCACCGCAGCGCCAGAAGCTCGTTACGGCGGGCGCCGGTGGCGATCGCGAGGGCTGTGACAAGATAGTAAGGCTCCCGGCCGACAAACCCAGCGAGTAGGCGCTTCAGGTCCGCGGCGCTAAGTACGCGGAAGCGCGTGGGCTTGGCGCTGGCGGGCGTGGTGGTCTTGGTGACGGGGTTCGACGGTAAGCGCTTCTCCTCAACAGCGGCGGACAAGGCTGCCTTCAGGACTGTGTGAATTTGCCGGACCGTCGCGGGCGCCAGCTTGCGGCCGGTGGATAGGATCGTCTTTGTCTTCAGCACCGCGAAAAAATCATGGATATCATCAGTGGTGAGTTTTTGCGAGCTTCACGGCACCCAGTGCGGGCAGAATATGAACGCGAACGAGATCGCCATATCTCTCATGGCTGCGTGGCGAAAGATGCTCACGCCGCAATTCCGCACTGCGCGAACCAAGCGCCCACCGTGTCGCGGCTCGGCGCGATATGCTCGCCCTTGCGAACTGTTTGCAACAGGTCGGCTAGCTTAGCCTTGGCTTGGTCCCTCGGGCTGCCATCCGCGCTCGCCACCGGATTGAACGTGATCGACACGCGCTCACCCTTGGCATTGAGATAACGCAGCCGGAACGTGTCGCCCCGCTGCTGAAGGCTTCCCTCGTTGTGGCCACGTTTGCGCTGCTTGCTCATGGTTTCCTCTTTTCCATTTTCAGATTTTTTAGAACGATGCGCGCCGTTGTGCGACCGACCGTCTCGGGACTGTCATCTTTATTGAGCAGGCGGAACAAGTCCGCGGTGGCGCCAGCTTCAGGGTTAGGTATCGCTTCGCCTTCAGGCTGCCAGCCCGTCAGTAAGGCCCCACGAGGGCCGCTTTGAATACTGCAAAAGTAAACGCGTCGCGGTGCCAGGTTCCGTTTGGCCCGAGGGTTTTTGCCAGTTCCTTAACTGCTTCCACGAGGCGGGCCGTTCCGGGGTCGAGCGCGTCGAGATCAAAACCGGCCTGAAGCCGCTCGCGAATAATTTTGCTCAGCCGGACGCTGCCGCCTTCCGCCACAAGGCGATCTCGCACCCCTCGCGGCAACTGGATTATGCATTGAACCGTTGGTTGTGTTTCAGCCATATTTAGTCTACCTATACGATAGGGTTAGAAGATTACCGACAAATCTTGACTTTCGTTTAACCATGGGCTACAATTCGCGCAACATGACGGTTTAAGCAAGCCAATGTGGCCGCTCGCAACTAAGAGCGTGACTATTTACCACGATGAAGTCAAGTGGCGATTGCAGAGTTTAGGAAAAAGGAACTATCCGATGGGCATTACCAAAGTTGATCGAGCCGCCTTGATCGGCGCCGGCAAAGCGCAGATGGAGCGCCTGGCCGTTAGCGTGACCGAGGCTGGCAGGCTCTTAGGGATCAGCCGGAGTATCCGCCTACACCCTGGTCGCAAGCGGTGAAATCCCAAGCGGGTTCAAGGTTCTGCGTCCTGGTCCGGTCTTGGTCTTCGCTGGTGAAGACCCTGAGTATTTTGAGCAGAGCCGTTTGACCGCCATCGAAAAGAAATACGGGCGCTCGCTCGACGGGCTGGTCTTCACGGTGGCCGACGCTATTCCGATTTACGATCCTGACGCCGAAAAGTATTTCGACGAGATACGCCGCGTCGAAAAAGAGACAGGCGAGCGGTTTGTGCTTTTTCTCAACGAGACGCTGAAGCGCTCGATTGGCGCGAACAACCAGAAGGACCACGAGATCGGCGCCCAGTTCAACAAGACGATGGAAGACCTGATAAAGGAATTCGGCGCCACGATGATCTGCACCGCCCACCAGCCCAAGAGTGGAGCGGATGCCGGCATTGCCGGGTCGCAAACGTTCATGGATAACGCGCCGGTCACGCCGCACCTCATTCGCATCGGCAAAGACCCGTTCGAGATACGATGCGAGTTCGAGCCGAAGTTTTGCGTCGGCCCCAAGCCCCAACCATTCACGGTCAAAGGCAGTCCCGTCGCGCTCGGCAAGACGATCGGCGGTCATAGTACCGATCTGGTCTTTATGGCGCTGAGCGCGGCCGAGGAACGTCAGGCTCGCAAGCGCAACGCCGCATGGGAAAGCGACGTGATGAACGTCAAGCGCGCGCTGTGGCGCCTGAAGGCGATCGGCGCGGATCGGTCGCGCACAACGTTGGTGCTGGCGACGGACATTGTGAGTTATGCCGAGACCGGGGTGTGGAAAACCGATAGCGAGCGGCTCGAAAAAGTCGGCGATCTGGTCAAACGTCTTCGTAACAGCGCGCGCTCGACAACCAGAGGCGGTCGCGCGGAAAGCAGCGCCGACCACGTACCCCTGTGGCCTTGGTTCGAGCGCCGGTTCCGTGAAGTCGGCGGCAGGGTGCAAAGCGAACTGGCGCGGTTCATCCCTGACGAGTTCGGCGGGCAGATCGAGGCCGAGATGGAGCAGGCCGGCGAGGGGGATGAACTATGACAAACCTCGTCCACGAGAATGGGAATTTCTATCGCACCTCCCTCTCACACTCCACATGCGGTTTTACCGCATATGGAGGTGTGGAGCGCGGTCTGGGCATTTTTCGTAACACTCCACACTCGCGGATGTGGAGCGCTATGAAATCATTGAGAAAATTAGCCGTGTGGAGCGGGAGTGCGCTCATGTGCAAGCCCCCGCTCCACAGCCCGCTCCACGCCATTTTTTGGGGGTTTTTGTGGAGCGCGTGGAGCGGGGGTGTGGTGTTGGCGGATAGGCCGCATTTCCGCATTAACCCCCGAAACCCGCATTACAACACCAATTTTATCGCGGCCCCCGCATTATGTAGCTGTTGGCGGTATGCAATTAAGACTCATTCGCAACAACTACGTTATAATGTATCATTTCATTCTTTTGAGGTTTGCAGCCCGGCTTCACAAACTGCTTTAACAACGAGGTGTCGTCATGAAAGTCACTAACCTGTTCACCGGCAAGCGGCCGGTTCCGTCGATTGTGCCTGATCTCGACCGCCAACTCGCCGATGCTCAGCTTGCACTCGACACACTCGAGGCAAAGCGAGGCGATCTCGCGCTCGACGTTGCGCTCGGTAAGCCTGATGCGGCTGCCGCCATGGCTGCGTTCAATGTTCAGGTCACCGCGGCGCGTGAGGCGTTCACCAATGCCAACGCTGCGCTCGCCACGGCTAAACAGCGTGAGGCTGCTGAGCTTGCTGAGAGCAAGGCGGTAATCCGCCGTCTTCAGATCAGCAACATCGGCAAGCTGCTTCGCGACTACCTCAATGCGGTGGAGAAATACCAAACCGCCGCGATGGAATGCGAGCTTCAGTTCCGCGCCGCGATCACTGCCGGCGATGAGGCCGCGCGTGTCGCCGGTCTTTCGGGGTGGACGTGGCCGCTTTGGGCAGCACCAGGAAACTACAAGCGCCTCATGGCCGCGATCGAGACTGAACTGTGGAGAATTGGTTCCGGTCCTGAAGGATCGATCGCCGATCGTCAGTTTCCGATGCCAGGCGCCAAGCATCACCTCGAACTCGTTGCTGAACGTCCTGATACCAAGTTCGCATCGCGACCGATGGATTTTATTCCGCTGATGGAACGCCAACGATTTGAGATTGAACGCATCAAGCAATTGCTGCGCGGTGATGCTGAAGCGCCAATCGAAGCGCCAACGATGCCAGCTAAGCCGGTTGTTGAGACTGGTCCTGCTGCTGACGATCTCGCCGACCTGGAGGCGAATTTCAACCCGCAGAGAACGCCGCTGACACGCGGATCATCGGCGATAGCGAACTGGTCGCTGCTATCAGGGGATCGCGCTTCACGCTCGACGCCGCAACCGTTGACGGTCTGCTCGCCAAGTTTGGCATGACTAACAACGAGCCGCGAACCATTAGGGCCGAGCATCGCTTGCCACTATTCGAGGCGTTAGACGCCGCTGAGAAGGCTCGCGTTGCAGCGCTGCAACCAGTCGCAAAAGCGGTGAATTGATCGCGCTTAGGGCCACGATTAGGACCATTCCCATGCTCACCCTCGATCAATCTCAATGCCATGCTCGTTTTCAGCATGCCCAAAGGCCGAACCAAATATTGGCGGGTCTTTATTTGTGCCCATGGTGACCATGGTTGCTCGCCCACGGTGACCATGGTTCCTGCTGGTCCTGGTGCTAGTGAAAATTTCCGACCCGCAGGATTGACGCGCAAAAGACCGGGGGCTGGTGGCGTGGGGTCGGGAACATTGTTCGTCGCGATTTTGCCCTATCTTGTCAACATATCGCGGGCCGGAAAAAACCCGAAGCCGCTCAAATTATGGCGGCGCGGCAAAAAACCCGAGCCGCTCAAATCCATATCGCGGCGCGGAAAAAACCGGAGACCGATCTGCCGTATACGCGCGCGCTTCCGAAAAATCCGGAACTTAATTGGTTATATCGAGGAGATCGCGCGTGACCAACGATCTCACCTTACCCGACTCGATATTGAGCTTGGCCCCGCGATGCAGGCGCTCAAAAACGAGCGTCAGCGCAAGTTTGTCTATGCTTTCACAATACTGGGCTTGTCGCAGGAGGGCGCTGCCAAATGGGCGGGCTATTCCGAGGTGAGCGCGGGCGATCACGCATATCGAATTGCCGCGCATCCATTGATGCAAGCAGCAATCGAGGAACTGGCACGCGTCCTGGTGAAGACCCGCCTGCCGAAAGCGGTCCGTGTTCTCGACAGCATTCTTGAAAATGACCGAGCCGATGAAAGTGTCCGGGCGAAGATTGCGTTCGGCATCCTGGACCGCGCGGGCTTGTCCACTGAGACGAAGCACACCGTCACTGTCGATCACAAGGCCATGTCCGCGAAAGAACTTCAGTCCGAGTTCGAGCGACTGGCCGACAAGTTCAATCTCTCGCCGGCCGTGCGCCGCGAACTGCTGCACCCGGTGATCGATGCCGAATTTCACCCTGTCGCCACTCAGGAAAACCCCCCATTCGTGGCACCGGTCGAACCCGATACGCAACCTGTCATCACCGGCCGCGAA
The DNA here is from genome assembly GCA_963851285.1 of uncultured Alphaproteobacteria bacterium. Classification (GTDB taxonomy): domain Bacteria; phylum Pseudomonadota; class Alphaproteobacteria; order ATCC43930; family CGMCC-115725; genus JAATGI01. Next base: position 612,354 of record CAWKOL010000016.1, on the reverse strand, counting down.
GGCCTTGATGACTGTCTTTAACGATGGAGTGAAATCATGGATACGATCACGAGTGACAACACGGTCCTGCCGCCGACTTGGGGGCAGGCCAGCGAAGTCGAGCGCGCTGCCTTTACCGAAACGCTGGTGCAGCGCCACGGCAAGGACACGGTAGACGCGGCGATTGCCAATTTCGGCAAGTCAGTAGCCAGCGCCGGCCAACCCGCGGCAATGCCACACCTCAATTCGCCAGCGGCGCGGGAGGGGCTTGGCACTAACCAGGCGATTGAAATGGCCGACGCTCTGTTCACGGCGGCAGCGCGCGCATTCGCGAAGCTGGCGTCAAGGCGAAGTTGCCCGAGACTGCGATCCAGGCGCAGATCGACGCTTACGAGAAAACGTTGCAGGACGCGATGGATCGCGACTATGGCGTCGTGCGGGTTGAGGAAGCGCCTGAAGTGCGTACCCCTGAGGAAATTCAGTTCGACGAGGCTCTAAGCCCGCCCGAGACCGGCGACTATGAACTGACATTCGGTCGCGAGCGCATGGAAGGCGTGGCGATCGACGAAGCCCGCGCCTTGCAGTCCGAGTTCAATCGCGCATTCGCGGCGATGCAACTGCCGACGCAAGTCGGGCAGTCGCTTATGGATAGCATCATGACCTCGATGGACGAGTGGCAAGCCACGCCCGAGGACAAGCGCGCCGATCGTTGGGCCGGGATGCATATGGCGATCGAGCGGAACGTCCCGCCTGGCACCACCTGGAAAGATATTCAGGACAACGTGCAACGCGCGTTCAACCGCATCCCGAAGGGCGAGTTCAAGGCCGAACTGATGCGCGGCGGCGCGCTCGAAAGTGTTGCCGTCGTCACGCAATTGTTCCGTCAGGGCGAACGCCTCGCGGAAAAGGCTCGTCTCGTGGCGCTGCGTAAGAAATAGGGAGTGCGTGTCATGGCCGAAGAACAAAAATAGAATATCGCCCGGATGCGGCAAGTCGTCGATGAACTGAAGGCCCGCGAAAAGCTGGTCGAGTTCAACAAGTTCGCGACATGGCGCCCCTATCCCAAGCAACAGGAATTTCTCGATCTCGGTGGCACCAAGACCGAGCGCCTGCTTGTCGCGGGCAACCAGATCGGCGAGAGCACCACGGGCGCCTATGAAATGGCCATCATATTACCGGCCTTTACCCCCAACTTGGAAAGGACGCCGCTTCAATCATCCTGTTCGCGCATGGGCGGGCGGTGAAAGCACGGTTGCCGTCCGCGACATTCAACAGCGGATCTTGCTCGGCGAACCAGGTGTGGAGGAATTGTCCGGGACCGGCTTCATTCCGCGCGCCTTGATCGTCGATCGCTCACTTGCTCGTGGCGCCAGCGACGCGCTCGACAGCGTCAGATACGCCACGCCTCGGGTGGAATCTCGGTGCTTAGTTTTAAGTCGTATGAACAAGGCAGAGAAAAGTGGCAGGGGCAGTCTGTCTACGTCATTTGGTTCGACGAGGAACCCGACCTCCGCATCTACTCGGAAGGGTTGGCGCGTCTCACCGCGACGAAGGGTATCGCGTACTTGACCTTCACGCCATTGCGCGGCCGGTCGGATGTGGTGCTGCGTTTCTTCGATGAAGATTCGCCCGACCGTGCCCGCGTCGGCATGGGCATCGCTGAAGCCGAACATATCGCGCCCGACGAACGCGTCCGCCGTATCGCCACGTTCCTGCCGCACGAGCGCGAAGCACGCGCCTATGGCGTACCGATGCAAGGCGTTGGCCGCGTATTCCAGTTCGCCGAAGACACCATTTCCGAACAAATCTCGTTGTCCCAAATCCGCCCCGAGACGTGGAAGATTTGGGGCATCGAATCCAGGCATCTATCACCCCTTCGCGGCGGCACTGATCGAACACGACCGGGAGACGGACACGATCCGCCTCTTACACGCTTTCAGGATCGGGATGAGCTTCCGCCAATGCATGCATTCACGATGATGCAGATTGCAGCGAATGTTCCCGTGGCGTGGCCGCGCGATGCCGGCAACCGCGGGCAGGCGACGGGCGAGCCGCTGATCGAGACGTACAAACAGACCGGATTGAAGATGTTGCCCGAGCATGCTCAGACGCGCGACGGCAAGATCAATACCGAAGCGGAAATTCTCGATCTTCAGGTCCGCATGTCCACCGGGCGGTTCAAGGCGGCAGCGCACCTTGGCGATTTCTGGGATGAGTATCGGCAGTATCACCGCACCGAAAATCTCGATCTGGTGAAAGTGAACGACGACATTCTGAGCGCGCTGCGCTGCGCCGTCACGATGCGCCGCTACGCGGTGCAGGGAATGCTCGGCTCTCAGGTCAAGCGGCGCCATGATGCTCCGGTCCGCATCGCTGATGGTGCCGAAACCGAGTGGTACGACTAGGAAGGGACAACGATCATGCAATACTATGCAACACAATACCCGTGCCCGGTCATCGAGATCAGCAAGCTGCGATTTCAGGTGATTTTCCCCGATGGCGGCCGCACCGACCGCTTGGCTCAGCGAATGAAAGATCCGCCAACTGCTCGACCCGATTCGCGTCGATCCTCGTGGCAGCGATGGCATGCATGCTGTGATCGACGGCGCGCACCGCGTCGCCGCTGCAAAGCGGCTCGGCCACAGCCATATCCCCGCGATCGTGCTGAGCATCCGATGAGCCGCCATGGTCTTGGGCTGCTGGTGATTGCCACGCCGGTTTTGCTTGGCGGTCTGTGCGCTGGCGTTACCGCGGCTCTGAGCCGGAGAAGCGAAAACACAAGCACAAGGATTGAACCCCGACCGTCTCCCGCGATAGCAGGGCGGTCGGTGATTGTCGCCCTGGTCGAAGCATTCCCGCCTTCTGAAGCCGCATGCGATGATCGAGCGCCCCGTGGCTTTGCAGCGCGGGGCGCTTTCTTCTTTACGGATCGTCAACCCTAGCCGTCGCATGCTGTCTGTCGGCTAGGAGGTCGGACGATGAAATACAGTGGCGTTGCTTTTCATTTTAGGCGCATTGACTGCGTGTAGTGGTCCCACGCAAGTGGGGCAAGCTTTGCAAGCCTTCCAAGGACGCCCGCATTGCGATGAGGGTTGGCTGCCTACTAACGATGGCCAGTACTTCGATTGGGCGGCGTTTAACCAAAACCAAATCAACAGTATGTATTGCCCATGAGCAGTGACGATGACCCCGGAGCAGTTTGACGAATGCACTAAGCTTGTGGCCGACATATTGCTGCGGTTTCAGCCGCGCGACGATATCAAGGATGGCTTGAGCGATCACGACGCGGGATGGCTTCTCGACATCATCGAGGCGACAGTCAAGGCGCACGGTTTCTTGGGCAACGGCAAGGGCGCTATCGAGGGCCAGCCGTACCGTACGGCTTGGTATATTCGCCCGATGAAAGAGGCATGGAAGCGATCGACAGATCATCACGAGCCGTCTAATGCGGGCGCAAACAATCGTGACCGTCCTACAGCGCGCCGGCCTAATCAAAGACTGACTGTCCCGCCGCTATCGAAACCCGCCCGTGTTGATCGGCGCGACGCGGATTGAAAGCTTCGGCCATCGTGCGCCGCACCGACTGCACTTGCTACGCTCCACAAAATCAGCGACGAAAGATCAGCGCCGAGCGTGTCACGCAATCGTATCAGGTCAATGCTGGCACCGTGATGGCAGTCCATCGCGTCGCAGTAAATGGACATATGAAGGCCGTCCGCGATGGTGCTTCCAATCGTGCCGACATGTCGTGGGCCTGAAGCCATAGCGGCCCAACGGTTTCCCCTTTTGTTCCCCCAATTGTCGTGCTATCTTTTGGCAAATCAATCCACCAAATACAGGTGCAAAAATGTCTAGCCATACTACGCCTTGGGCCATTGCTGCCCTTGCCGCTTTCCTTCTTTCAGCCTGTTCGACGCCCTCGCCCGTGCCAGTGCGCGGTGCCACAGCGCCGGCCAAGCAACAAGTCGCGACGCCACGGATCAACAGCCGAGTTGCAAACCCTTCGTCATCGGCCAGTCACCCTTGGCGGCCCTGACTGCCTCCAATGAGGGGAGCGAGGAACACATGGATCGCGCTAACGGTTTTCTACGGCACCGATAGCGAGATGTGGGCGAGGGATATCGCGCTTTTCAAGACGAACCCGCCAACCATCCTTCGATAACCGCGTCGGCCTTGTGCACGTCGCGCAACAGGTTACGAGCCATCTTGGCCGCGCTGTTGATTTTCAGTTGATCCCATAAGCGCGTCGATACGCGGCGCCCACGCCGGCCCTAGGTTCTTGGCTTGGTAGCGTATCGCCATCCGCACCACCAATTCGTAACGCGGCGGTAGGCTCGCAATCCAATCGAGAAGTTGCTTGTCGCTGGCGTCAATCATAGTGCGGCGTTAGATGGTCCGCCGCTGCCTTCAGGCGCGACAGGACAAAGCGGCTGATACCACGCGCCTCCAATATCTTAGTCAAGAGCCGGATGGTGCTAACGTAGCCCCCGGTTTACGATGACCGTTTCCATCGCCGCGACGTCATCGTTACGACGCGCGGTCATCATGCGGCCTCTGGCGCGGCGAGCGCCAGTGGGTAAAGCGACGCATAGAACTGATCGAGCTTCGTCAACCATTAGCCGAGAACCTGAGGGCGATAGGCGCCGTCCTTGAACTGGCGCGCATAGATCGACGACATGCTCGCCGCAGCAACAGCCGGCCAAACCGAAGCCCACCCAGCGCCGATAACCCGCGAGGCATCATTCCTCGTGGCAGCCGTGACTTGCTCGCCAGCGGCCCCCTGAGGGCCGCTTACCGCCGCCACCGGCCCGCCATGAGTTTGGGGCCGTAGAATGGCAGTTTGGTCCCAACCTTGGCCCTAAACAGCTAGGGATGGTTCGGTACAGTAAGGGATGGTGGAGGATAGTCCCGGCTCGAAACCCTTTATGTTTCCTCGCATTTGACTCCTATGCGGGATCGTGCGGGACAATTCAATGCGACCAGCAATATCGGCCGCCGCCCGAACCGGTCCGACAACGGCCCCGCCAGGATCTGGCCGAAGGCATAGCCGAACATGAACACGCTGAGTGTGAGCTGAACCCGCTCGGGACTGGCGGCGAACTCGCGGCCGATCATCGGCATCGCCGGCAGCGACGTGTCGACAGCCAGCGCGGTCATCGCGTTCATGGCGGCGAGCATGAACACGAACCAACGGGAGGGTGGCGCGATCAAGGATTTTCGAGGCTCAAGGTGCCGCGATCGTAATCGTAAGCGAACAGCTCGGCATAGCGGCCCCAGTTGATCACGGTCTCCAAGACGCGCTGCGCCTCTTCCTCGGAGAGATGATCCTCGAGCTCGGCCAAGAACCGGCTTTCGGGCGCCGTGTGGCCGGGCCGCTCGTCCAGCACCTTGCGGATATGCGCGACCAGCGGCACGTGCTTGCCGATATGCTCGGCGAAGATCTGTTTGCGGTGCAGAATGTCGGCGTCGGCGAAGGCGCGCCCCGCCGGCGTCGCCTCGATATCGCCGCCGGAGGCATTGCCGAAGCCCAAGAGCTGCATGGCCTCGACCAGGACCAGCATGTCCTCGTCGCTGATCTGCGTGCTCTCCGCGATGATGCGGCAAGTCGGCGCGGCCGGAAAACGGCGGCTGGCACAGCGCCTCGATCAGGCCGGTAAGCTGCTGAATCGAGGCGCTCGGGAGGCGATAGCCGATCCCGCCGTCGGGCGCGCCGGCGTCGCCCCGCGCGCGCCGTCCGACCGCGCCCTGCGGCGTCGTGGTGAGCAGACCATAGACCTGATCGACGATCTGGCGGAATCCGGCCGATGCCCAGTCGCGCGGCCGTGCCAGCGTGTCCGCAATGTCGGCGCGGATGCAGCCGGGGTCGGAGCCGAACACGATGATGCGGTCGGCCATTTCCACCGCTTCCTCGATATTGTGCGAGACCAGGATGATGCCCTTGGTCGGTACTCGCCGCTCGACCCACAGATCCTGCAAGTCGCCGCGCAACGTTTCGGCGGTCAAGACGTCGAGCGCGGAGAACGGCTCGTCGAGCAGCAGGATATCGGGATTGACCACGAGCGCGCGGGCGAAGCCGACGCGCTGGCGCATGCCGCCCGACAATTCCTTGGGATAGGCTGATTCGAAGCCGTCGAGGCCGATCACGTCGATGGCCTTCAACGCGCGCTCGCGGCGTTCGGCGCGTCCAACGCCTTGCGCCTCCAGGCCAAGCTCGACATTGCCAAGGACGGTAAGCCAGGGAAACAAGGCGAAGGTCTGGAACACCATGGCGATGCCAGTGGCGGGCTCGGTCACCTCGCGGCCGCGATATACAACCTTGCCGGCCGAGGGCGCCGTCAACCCGGCGAGCACGCGCAGGAACGTCGACTTGCCCGAGCCCGATTTGCCGAGAATGGCGACGATCTCGCCTTCCTTGAGATTGAAGTCGATATGGTCGAGTACCAAGCGGCCAGCATGGTCCGGCGCCTGGTAGGTCTTGCACACGCTCTCGGCGGCGATGAGGAAGCCGTTCTCGGCCATGGCGCCATTCCCTTCGTGATATCAGTCGAGCCGCAGCCGTTCCTCGGCCAGATTATAGAGCCGGCGCCACAGCAGGCGATTGAACAGCAGGACATAAATGCACAACACCGCGACGCCGAGCGCGATGCGGGGAAAATCGCCGGCATCGGTCTGCTGGGCGATATAGGCGCCGATGCCCGTCGCGATCAGTGTGGTGTTGCCCCATTTCACCACTTCGGAAACGATGCTGGCGTTCCACGAGCCCCCCGATGCCGTCACGGCCCCGGTGACGAAGGCCGGGAAAATCGCCGGAAGGATCAGGCGCCGCCACCACAGCCATCGCGTTACACCAAGATTCCCGGCGACATATTGATAGTCAGTCGGCAGCGCCAGCGTGCCGCCGATGACATTGAATAGAATGTACCATTGCGTGCCGAGGATCATCAGAGGGCTGACCCAGATCTCGACATTGAGATGGAAGCGCACGATCAGGAACACGGCCACCGGGAAGAATAGATTAGCGGGAAAGGCCGCAAGGAACTGAACAATCGGCTGCACGCGATGCGCCAAATTGGGACGCAATCCGACCCAGACGCCGATCGGCACCCAGACGATGGCCGCAAGCGCGATCAGAACGACCACGCGGACCAGCGTACAAAATCCGAGGAACAGGACGTGAAGAAATTCCTGGAGCGTCACTTCGCTGCGGACGAATTCGACCACCCGCCAGACCACGAAGGCGGTCAGGAGCAGCAACGCGGCGTTCCACACGATATCGATCCACCGGCTGGAGAATTTGGCGGTGTCGCCCGAGCGTGGCGCCGGGCGCGGCACCGACGGCAAGGCGCGGCGCAGGCGGCTCAACGCCGAGCGCAGAATATCGACGCCGCTCTCGACCAGCGCGAACAGGCGCGCATGCTGCAACATCGACAGGAACCAAGGCGGTTCGACCTCGTCGCCACCGATGGCCTCGACCTTGAATTTCTGCGACCACGCCAGCAACGGCCGAAACAGCAACTGATCGTAGATCAGGATCAGGATCAACATCGCGACGATGGCATAGGCGACGGCCGCAAGGTCGCGTTGCTCGATCGCCACCGCGATATAGGAACCGATGCCGGGCAGCTTGACGTCGTTGCCCGCGACGCTGATTGCCTCGGACGCGACGACGAAGAACCATCCGCCCGACACCGACATCATCATGTTCCAGGTCAACTGCGGCATGGCATAGGGCACTTCGAGCCGCCAAAAACTCTGCCACGCCGTCAGGTGATACATGCGCGCCGCCTCGCGCAAATCCATCGGGACGCCGAGGAACGATTGGTACAGGCTGAACGTCATGTTCCAGGCTTGCGACGTGAAAATCGCAAAAATCGCGGCGCATTCGTAGCCGAGTAGGCTGCCGGGAAAGAGTGCGATGAAGCCCGTGACGGTGATCGACAGAAATCCGAGGATCGGCACCGACTGCAAAATGTCGAGCACCGGAATCAACAGCTTCTCGGCCCGCTTGCTTTTGGCGGCGACGGCGGCATAGGCGAGGCTGAAGATCAGCGACGCGAATAGCGCCACCAGCATGCGCAACACTGTGCGCGCGCCATAGAACGGCAGTTCCCAGGGATCCAGAGAAATAGGTAGGACCTGACCGACCTTGTACGGGACGCTCATCTGCTGGCTGGCCCAGCCCGCCAGCAGGATGGCGCCGATCACCACGGGTAACGCGATGCCGTCCCAATAATTGGGGCGCAGACGCTGCGGCCACGCGACGATCGGCAAACCCCAACGCTCGGCCATCGTTCCCCCGTCCGGACAGGCTTGAAAAGCGGGCGAGACATAGCGCGATCTTTTGCCGAGCGGAAGCGTTGCGTGACGCTTGGCCACGCTTATTCGCCGCCTGTTACAACGGCGTTACCGCACCTGATGAAACGGAAAGGCGATTAGCCGGCGAGCACTTGTCCAATCTTCATCGCGACGCCCATCGATCCGTCGACCTTCAGGCGGCCGGTCATGTAGGCCATGGTGCCGTCGAGCGTGCCGGCGGCCATGGCCTCGAAATCGGCGAGGCTCATGATGATGGTGGCCTCGGCGTCCTTCGCCTCGTTGCTGACAACCGGCGTGGCGCCGGTTCCGTCCCAGACTATCGTACCGTCGCCGCCGAAATCGAAGCGGACGGTATGTCCGAGCGGCGCCGCCGACGCCGCTCTGGCGCGAAGTCCTTCTGTGGTCGATTCCAACGACATGGTTCCCCCCTACTGCTTGAGACAGCGCTTTACAGCGCCGAGAAGATCCTCTTGATCGAATGGTTTTGCCAGCACTTCCGTTGCGCCCAACGCCTGCGCCATACGCAGATAATTTCCGCCGGAGCCATGGCCGCCACCCGAAACCGCTATCACCGGCAGTTCCGAATCGTGCTCGCGAATTTCGCGGATGGTTTCGATGCCTTCTTTCACCGGCATGATGATGTCGGTGATGATGAGATCGACCTTTTCGCTTTTCAGAATCTTCAGGCCCTTTTCGCCATCGGCGGCGCGGATCACGGTGAAGCCGCCGCCTTCGAGCATCCGCTCGACTGTGAACGCGACCAAAGGGTCGTCGTCGATTAAAAGAATCGTCGTCACGGCACTCCCGCCGATCTCCCCCGAATTGCCGCAGTCTCCGCCGCTGTCTATGCTATGCTAGCCATGAGTTGCCGCAAGATTAAACACGAATTCGCGCATTGCTGCCGCCGCATTTCCCGCCGCAATGACTGACATCGAGCAGCTAATCCAGCTTTTGGCGAAATTGCCGGGACTGGGGCCGCGGTCCGCGCGGCGGGTCGCGCTATATTTGCTGAAACGTCGCGAAAGCCTGTTGTTGCCCCTGATTCAAGGGCTCTCCGACACGGCCGCGCATGTTCGGTCATGCAGCCAATGCGGGAATCTCGACACAACCGATCCTTGCGCGATCTGCGCCGACGCGCGCCGCGACGGCACGCGTCTGTGTGTCGTCGAGGACGTCGCCGATCTATGGGCGATCGAACGCAGCGGGGCCTTCGCCGGCCGCTATCATGTGCTCGGCGGCAACCTCTCGGCACTGGAGGGCATCGGCCCCGATGAGCTGCGCGTCGAGCCGATGGTCGTGCGTGTCGCCCGCGATGGCGTCACCGAGGTGATCCTGGCGCTTTCCGCGACGGTCGAGGGACAGACCACCGCGCACTATCTCGCCGAACGGCTCAATCAATCCGGCGTCACCGTGACGCGGCTTGCCCAAGGCGTGCCGATGGGCGGCGAGCTCGATTATCTCGACGAAGGCACGCTGTCCGCAGCGCTCGCCGCGCGCCGTCCCGTCGCCCGCTGATGGTCGAGCTTGCTGGTGCCGGTGAAGGGACTCGAACCCCCACTCCCTTGCGAGAAACGGATTTTGAGTCCGTCGCGTCTACCATTCCGCCACACCGGCGGCACCGGGGCGGGTGGTTAGCACAAACCCGGCGGCGGTGCCAATCCGTTAGCGCGTGACCGCCACGTTGAGGATCGCCGTCTTGCCGTCAGCGACCGCCGTTTGCGCCTCATGCAGAGCCGCAGGCAATTCCTCGCGGCGCTCGACCTTACGGCCGTAGGCGCCGAACGGCTTGGCGAATTCGGCGAGATCGGGGGCGGCGATATGGACGCCATAGAACAAATCGGCGCTGACCGAAACGCCCGCCGGATAGTGATGAACATGGCCCTGTTGCATCGCCTGATAGCGGCCGTTGTTGAGCACAACCACCAGGATCGGCAGCCCGTGCGCCTTGGCGGCGCCGAGCGCCTGCACGATTGGATTGTAGAGGAAGCCGCCATCGCCTGTGACCAGCACCACCGGCCGGCCGTGCGCCGCCAGCTTGACGCCGAGCGCCATGCCGAGGCCCTGGCCTAGCCCGCCGAAGACGCGGAAATAGCTTTGCGGCTGGGTAAAGTTCAAATGCCGCCGCGCGATCGGGTGATGGGTGATGGTCTCGTCGACGACGATCGCGCTTTCGGGCAGGGCCTCGCCCAGCGCCGCGCAAGCCGCCACCGGGTCGATGCCGTCCTCGGCGCGCGCCGTTTCCTGCTCCGCGCGTCGTGTCGCGACATAGGCCGCGTGCGCGCGCTGCCAGTGCTGGCGCCGCGCCGCATCGGCGTCTTTCGGCAACGCCGCGGTCAACAAATCCAGGGATGCGGCGATGTCGCCATCGAGGTAATGGTCGGCGTGCAGGTTCTGATAGACCATGTGGGTCTTCAACGGATTGTCGTGGATCGCGACGATCGTGCCCTTGGTCGGGCGGCGGTGCGGCGGATACCAGGGCGCGCGACCGCCGACGAGCAGCACCAGATCCGCCTCTGCGAGCGCGCCGTACTCGCCGATGCCGAGCCATAGCGGATGGTCGCTCGGGAAATTCGCGAACCATGAATTGATGCCGCCGATCACGGGAATGGCGCCGCGCTCGGCCAGCGCCACCAGCGCCGCGAACGCCGCCGGGTCGCGGCCCGACGCTTCGGCGACGATCATCGGGTTGCGCGCCTGCCGCAGCAGCGCCGCGATTTTCGCGACCTCGTCGGTGTGCGGCTGTTGCCGCGGGGGTGGCGGTGCCTGCCGTGCATCCGCCGCCGGCGCCCAGGGATGCAGCATGTGCTCCAGCGCCAAGCTCAGATAGACCGGGCCGCGCGGCGAGCGCGCCGCCATTTCGCCGGCGCGCACGATGCTCTCATGGATCGTGAACGGGCTCGCGATCCGGCGCGCGTGTTTCACCATCGGCTCGATCAGCCGTTCCGGCCCGCCGACGCTCAACCCGCCATACCATTGCGGCTCGATGGCGAGATCGGGATCCTCGCCGAGCGAGACGGACTCGCCCGACATCACCACCATCGGCACTTCCCCTTGAAGCGCGGTCAGGATACCCATGGCGCCGTGCAACAGGCCGACGCCGGCGTGAAGCAGCACCGCTTGCGGCCGCCCGGTCATCAGCGTGTAGCCGCGACGCCATGTTGACGGCGAGGTTCTCGTGCCAGGTCTCGACGAAGCGCGGTCCGGGCGTGTTGCCGAGTTGCTGGCGCGCCAGCGCCTCCCAGACCGGACCCCACTCCGAACCGGGCGAGGACAGGATGTAATCGATGCCCAGCCGGCGAAACGCATCCACCACCGCTTCGCCGCCGTCGCGCCCCTTGATCCGATCCGTCATCGCGTTCTCCCGTCGTCACCGATTGGTTTGGCGCCAAACCAATCGAAATGCAACCGGTCGGCGCTTGCGCCGCGGCCTGGCGCGCGCTTATGAAGGCATATTCCGGCGGGAGCAAGGCATTGCGCTATTTCGAGGATTTCGCGGTCGGCGATGCGTTCGAGCTGGGCTCGCGTTCGCTGACCGAGGATCAGATCGTCGCGTTTGCCCGCGACTATGATCCGCAGCCGTTTCACACCGACCCCGAAGCGGCGAAAAAAAGCGCCTTCGGCACGCTGATCGCCAGCGGCTGGCTAACGGTCGGCGTGTTTATGTCGCTCCTGGTCAATGGCTTGATCAACGACACGGCCAGCATGGGTTCGCCCGGGATCGAGGGCATCCAATGGCTGAAGCCGGTGAAGCCCGGCGACCGGCTCACCGGGCGAATCCGCATCGTCGAGGCGACCGCGTCGAAGAGCCGCCCGGATCGCGGCATCCTTAAGACCGAAGGACAATTGACCAATCAGGACGGCGATGTGGTGATGACCATCCGCGCCGTCAATTTTTTCGGCCGCCGGCCGCCGCACGCGAACTGACAGCGCGATGTTGCGGCGGCTTTATGATTGGATGATGCGGCTCGCCGCGGGCCCGAACGCGGCGTGGGCGTTGGCCGGCATCGCCTTTATCGAAAGCTCGATCTTTCCGATCCCGCCCGACCTGTTGCTGATTCCGATGGTGCTCGCGGCACGAGATCGGGCGTGGCGCTATGCCGCGATCGCCACCGTCGCGTCGGTCGTGGGCGGGTTTGTCGGCTACGCCATCGGTTACTATCTGTTCGCGGCGTTGGGCCGGCCGATCCTGGAATTTTACGGCGCGATGGGCCGCTATGAGCAGTTGCAGGCCGCTTATGCTCACTGGGGCGCATGGCTCATCGTCATCAAAGGCATGACACCGATTCCCTATAAGATCGTGACGATCGCGAGCGGCGCGTTTCATTTTCCGCTCGCGGCGTTCGGCGCCGCGTCGATTGTATCGCGCGCGATCCGTTTTTTCCTCGTGGCCGGGCTGCTGTATTTTTTCGGCGACCCGGTGCGGGATTTCATCGAACGCCGGCTTACCCTGGTGACCAGCGCGTTCGCCGTTCTTTTGGTAGGCGGCTTCGTCGCGGTCGCCTATCTTTAGGCGATGCCGCGCACCGCCCCACTGTCTGTCTTGATCCTGTCCGTCGCCATCGTCGGCGGCGCGCTGATCGCGCAATATTGGGGCGGGCTCCGGCCGTGCGAATTGTGCCTTTACGAGCGCTGGCCCTATTACGCTGCGATCGCGCTCTCTGCCGTCGCGTTGGTCATCGGCCGGCGCGGCGTTAACCACGCGGCGCTGATCCTGGCCGGACTGATCTTCGTTGCCAGCGCGGTGCTCGCCTTCTACCATGTCGGTGTCGAGCAACATTGGTTCGCCGGCCCGACAGCGTGCACGGGCACGACGTTCGGCGCCGGCTCGGTCGAGGCGCTGCGCCAGCAATTGTTGGCGACGCCGACCGTGCGCTGCGACGAGATACAATGGTCGGTGTTCGGCCTCGACCCGTTGGTCGACGGCAATTTCGTCATGTCGATCGTTCTGGTCGTGGTGTCATGGCGCCTAGCGGCGCGATTGGGAAAACGATGACACGCGACAGATTGCCGGGCGATCCCAACGAGCGGGAGGCGCTGGCGCGCATAATTCGCGTCGATCATGCCGGCGAATACGGTGCGCGCCGCATCTACGACGGTCAGCTTGCGGTGCTGCGCCGCTCGCCCGCCGCACCGGTCATTCGCCACATGGCGAGGCAAGAACAGAGACATCTCGATACCTTCGACAAGCTTCTGGTCGAGCGCCGGGTTCGGCCCACTGTGCTGTCGCCGCTCTGGCATGTCGCGGGCTTCGCCTTCGGTGCCGCCTCGGCGTTATTGGGCGAGCGCGCCGCGATGGCCTGCACGGCCGCCGTCGAGGAAGTAATCGACCAACATTACCAACGTCAGATCGAGGAAATCGGCGAGGATGCCCCGGGTCTGGCGGCAACCATCGCCGAATTTCGCGGCGACGAGATTGAGCACCGCGACACCGCGCTGGCGCAGGGCGCCGCCGACGCGCCGGCGTACCGCCCGATGACCGAGGCAGTTAAGGCGGGGACCCGTGTCGCGATCTGGCTCTCAACCCGCATCTGACCCCTGTATGCCCGACTGATCACATTTTAGGAGCTTTTGCGTTTTATTTGCCCAAATAGCCGATAAACGGTGGGTTTCTTAAGAAGGCGTTTACGGCTTCCCGGCCAAATGGCGGTCCCGGAGGAGCCAAGTCCCGATGCCGCAAGTTAAATCCCGCGTTCTTGTCGTCACAACGCAATCTTGGGCCGCCGTCGAACCGTTTCTGCGCGCCCTGGAACATGCCGGGTTCGGCGTCGCCCTCGTCCACGGCCAAGCGGGCGGCCACGTCCTCCACGACGCGTCAGTTTCGCTGTTCCTCGCCCGGCCGCTGCAATTCCGCCACACCATTGAACGGGTGATGCAGGATCTGTCGCCCGATCTGGTCGTGCCGACCGACGATGCGTCGTTCCAGCATTTGCGCGCGCTTTACGAGATGCGCAGCGACGCGGGTCGTCTGCGTTCGCCGATCGCGCGCACCATTGCGCGATCGTTGGGCGATCTCGGCAATCACGATCGCGTTGCAAGCGCGGCCGAGCTCCAGCATTTCGCGCGCGAGCACGGATTGCCCGTTCCCAATTCGGTCGAGGTCGACGACGAGGCGATGTTGCGCGTCCTGCTCGAATCGGTGCCGTTGCCCGTGATGCTCAAAGAAGACGGTGGATGGTCGGGCTCGCGCGCCGAAATCGTGCGTAGCATGGAGGGTGGAGTCGCTGCCTATCACCGCATCACCGGGACGTCTCAAGTGACAAAATTGTGGCGCGATCAAAACAAGCTCCACCGCTTGTCAGATCTGTTGCAGCAACGGTTGCGCATCGTATCGCTCCAGCAATATATCGACGGCGTCGCCGCCACGCGCACCGTCGTCTGTCGCGACGGCACGGTGCTGGCCGGCGGCAACGCCGAACCTTTAGATGGCGGTCTTGCCCTGGTTGCGAAAATGATCCGCCACGCGACCATGGATGACATCGCCGCCGTCGCGGTCCGGACTCTCAATTTATCCGGCATCGTCTCGTTCGATTTCGTGCTCGAACACGGCACGCGCCTGCCATGGCTGCTCGCGGTCAAGCCTTATGCAACGGCGGTGTCGCAAGTCGTCGTTGCCGGCGATGTCGGGTTGGCGGCGTCGCTCCATGCCGGGTTCGCGGGCACGTTCGACCGGCGCGAATTGGCCGATGCCGTCGTGATGCCATTTCCCCGTGATGGCCGTCGCGATACGGCGCCGGCTGTCACCGCGCCCAACTGGAAGGTTGCCCCGCGGCGACTAATGGGACCGGCCCGTGCCGATGAACTCGGCGCGACCGGAACCGACGGGCCGTGGTCGGCTCGTCGGGCGGCGCGGGCGCCGTGGACCGTGGTGCAGTGATCCTTCAGCCGAATACGCGGTTTCGGAACGTGCTCAATTTCGCCGTTACCTGGTTCAGTTTTATTGTCCGGCTGGCGGGCCAGCTCGGATATTTCCTGATTGTGGCGCGCGCGCTCGGTCCGCACGATTACGGCGTGGTGGCAAGCGTGACCGCGCTTCTCGTCGTATTCGGCGCGTTCGCGGGCTGGGGTTCCGACCATATCCTGATCCGCCACGTCACTGCGGCACCCGAGCGGTTCGGGCCCTATTTCGGCAACGCCCTGATCCAGACGGTGTTGACCGCTCTGCCGCTCGGCGTTCTGGTTTACGGCATCGAAACCGTGACGGTCGGCATGGCGGCGTTCGCCTTTACCGCATTCGCGCTCGGCGAACTGTTTTTCACCCGGCTCCATGTTCTGGCGGTGTCGTGCTTCATGGCGTTCGAGCGCGGCGGCGATTTGATGGTGCTGAATGCCGGCTTTAGTCTGATCCGCCTCGCCACCTGTGGCGCGGCAATCCTGTGGTGCAGTTCACTCGATATCGCGACGTGGGCCGAATGGTATTTGGCGGGTCCCGTCCTGTCGGGTCTGGCGGCGGTCGCCTACACCGCGTGGCGGTTGGGCCGTCCGCGGTGGTTTTTCGCGGGTGATGAGCTGGGGCTGGGCTTTCATTTCTGCCTGTCGTTCATCGCCGACAGCGCGGTCCGCGACATCGACAAGCCGACCGTCGCCTATATCGCCGGCCCGGTCGCGGCCGGCCTCTATAACGCCGCGTTCCGCATCGTCGACGCCGCCGGAATGCCGCTACGCGCCCTGACCGCGTCCTTTTATGCCCGATTTTTCAAACACGGCCATAACGGGATCGAACAGAGCTTCCGGTTTGCGCTTAAAGTCCTGCCGCTGACCCTGGGCTACACGCTGTTCGCCGGGATCGTTCTGACGTTCGGCGCGCCCTATCTGCCGCTGATTCTCGGCGCCAAGTTTGACGCCGCCGTGCCGGTGGCGACCTGTCTCGCTTTTCTGCCGGTATTCAACGGCCTGTCGGCGATCGGTGGCGACATCCTCACCTCGACCGGACATCAGCGCACACGGGCTCTCGCCTATGCGTGCCTGTCGCTGATGCCAATTCTGTTGTGCGGCGTCTTGGTGCCGCGCTTCGGCACCATTGGCGCGGCCTACGCCTCAATCGCGAACGCGGCGATGGTCGCGGCCGTCATCTGGTTCATGGTCGTACAGTCGCGGCGCCGCGCGTCGCTCGCGACGACAAGCGTTGCCGGCGCGGAAACGCCGGCGTGGCAGATCGCCGCGACCGCGTCTCCACGTCGGGCGGTGCGAAGCCTCCGGCCGCGAATGCTTGCCGTTCGGCGCGCGAGCAACCTCGACCGGGCTACACCGCGACGAACCGCGTCGTCAACTCGCCGAGTTTCGTGATCTTGCAGACGGTGATGTCGCCCGCCTTCAATAGGCCGGGCGGGTTCATCGCAAAGCCGACGCCCGACGGCGTGCCGGTGGCTATGACGTCGCCGGCTTCGAGCGTCATGCCCGACGACAAGTTCCGGATGATCGTCGGGATGTCGAAGATCATCATGTTGACGGTGGATTTCTGACGCTGCTCGCCGTTCACGGTCAGCGTCAGTTCCAGCTCGCCGACATTCGGCACTTCGTCCCTGGTGAGGATGTACGGACCCATCGGGCAGGACCGGTCGAGCCCCTTGCCCTTGAACCATTGATCGTGCTTGCGCTGTAGATCGCGCGCCGTCACGTCGTTGATGATGGTATAGCCGAAGACGTGATCCATTGCCTTGTTGGCTGGAACATTGACGCCGCCGGGTCCGATGATCACGCCAAGCTCCACCTCGTAGTCGATAACGCTCGATACCGTTCGGATCGATGCGGAACTCGTCGTCGGGACCGATAACGGCGGTCGGCGGCTTGGAGAAAATCTGCGGGGCTTCCGGCAGTTTTATCTCTTGTCCGCGGGCGCGATAGCCCTCGGCGACATGTTCCTTGTAGTTGCGGCCGATACAAAACACATTTTTGGCCGGCCGCGGAATCGGCGCCGTTAGCTTGACGGCGGACGCCGCCGCGATCGCCGGTGCCAATTTAGCGCTGCCGGCATCGTCCTCGAGGCGTCGCGCCGTCTGTGATGCCGCCGCGCCGCCCGCGACGAAGGCGATCATGTTCGCGCCGGGCGAGGGCAAGCCGGCCAGGCTCGCGGCCTGCGGCAAATCTAAAATCCTGCCGTCGTTGAGAATCAGGCCATAGGACGCGGCGCCGCCGCGCGTGAAGCTCACCAATTTCATCTCGCTCTCCTTTTTCCGCCTAGCGAAGAGACGCCGATGCGATCCCGTCATGCAGCCAAGGCGGCTTGCGATAGCCGTGCCAAGCGTCTAGCTTGGCGCGCCTGCCGAAGCAACGCAAGGTCACAATGCGCGCGGCGAGCATGTGTTATCTCGAAGGAATCGCGATACCGATGCCGACTCGTTTGCCGCTTATTCCCACCACCATCGTCGGCAGCTACCCGCAACCCGACTGGCTCGTCGACCACGATGCGGCAAAAGGGATTCCGCGCATCGGGGCACCGCAAATGTGGCGCATTCCCGAACCATTCCGTGAAGCGGCACAGGACGATGCGACGCGGCTCGCGATCCACGATCTTGAGAAAGCCGGCATCGACGTCATCACCGACGGCGAAATTCGCCGCGAGAGTTACTCCAACCGTTTCGCGCTCGCGCTCGACGGTATCGATTTGGCGCATCCCGGCGCGGCGGCCGGCCGTGCCGGCGGCAACCGCACGATGCCGGTGCCACGCGTCACCGGAAAAATCAAGTGGAAGGGGCCGGTCGAGGCGCGTGACGCCGTGTTCCTGGTCGCCGAGGCGACGCATACCACCAAGATCACGCTGCCTGGTCCGTTCACGTTGGCGCAGCAGGCGCAAAACGATTTCTACGAAGACGACGAAGAAATGGCGATGGACTACGCCGTCGCCGTCAATCAGGAACTGAAGGCCATCAAGGCGACCGGCATCGCCATCGTTCAGCTCGACGAACCGTGGCTCCAGGCGCGACCGGAGAAGGCCAACCGCTATGGTGTCAAGGTCATCAACCGCGCGCTCGAGGGCATTGCGGGTCCAACCGCGATTCATCTCTGCATGGGCTATGCCCATGTCGTGAGGGAAAAGCCGGATTACTACTCCTTTCTGACCCAGCTCGCCGACGCCAGCGTCGATCAGATTTCGATCGAAGCGGCGCAGCCCAAGATGGACCTCGCGGTCCTCAAGGAATTGAACAAGAAGACCGTCATTCTCGGCGTCATCGATCTCGGAACGCACAATATCGAGACGTCCGACGAGGTGGCGAAGCGCATCGAGCGCGCGCTGCCGCATGTCGCGGCGGAGCGCATCATGCCCGCGCCCGATTGCGGCATGAAATACATGCCGCGGGCGGTTGCGTTCGGGAAATTGAAAGCGCTGGCCGAGGGTGCCGCGTTGGTGCGGAAGAAACTCGCGGGCTGACGGTTTCGCTCTCCACCCTTGTTTTTGCCCACTCCTGCCGCTATAACCCCGCGCTTCGGCGGCGCCGGGCTCGACAGGGCATGCCTAGCGCCCCTTGCGTAACACCCTCTCTGAAAGGACGAAAATGCCCAAGCTGAAGACCAAGAGCGGGGCCAAGAAGCGCTTCAGCCGCACCGCCTCGGGTAAGATCAAGGCGGCGAACGCGCATAAGCGCCACCGCCTTATCTCCAAATCGAAGCGCGCCAAGCGCAATGCCAAAGGCACGGTGACGCTGCAGCCGGGCGACACCGGGCTGGTGCTTACCTACATGCCGTATCTGCGGGGCTAGGCCATGGCGCGCGTCAAACGGGGCGTCACCACGCACGCCCGGCACAAAAAGGTGCTGAAACTGGCGAAAGGCTATCGCGGCCGCGCCGGCACCAATTATCGCATCGCCATCGAGAAGGTCGAGAAGGGGCTGCGATACGCCTACCGCGACCGCCGCACCAAGAAGCGTAATTTCCGCGCCTTGTGGATTCAACGCATCAATGCGGGCGTGCGCGAACTCGGCATGACCTACTCGCAGTTTATCGCCGGCGTCAGCAAGGCGGGCATTGAGCTCGACCGGAAAATCCTTGCCGATCTCGCGGTGCGCGAGCCCGAAGCCTTCAAGGCCATCGTGCTGCAAGCGCAAGCGGCATTGGGAAAATAATGGAGCGAGCGCAAGCGAGCGACTGGCGCGTTGAGCGCCCGCGGAGCGTAAGCGGAGCGAAGCCAAGGCGCGCGGACGCGCGCCGCCCGGCGTTTGAGGGCAAAACAAAGATATCGCGTCGATTTACCACCGGGACCTCCCGCTAGGCCCCGCGACGCGGCGCATGTCATACTGGGACGAGAAGTCCCGAATGCGACGAAGGGGCCGACCAGGCCCCTTTTTCGTGAGCGAACCATGAGCGACGAACCGAACACGGCAGCATACGGACAGGAGATCGCGGCGGCTATCGACGCGGCGGCGAGTCTCGACGACATCGAGAAAATTCGCGTCGGCGCGCTCGGCCGCAACGGCGTCGTCACCGGCTGGATGAAATCGCTAGGCACCTTGCCGAAGGACGAACGCGCGGCGGCGGGCGCGCGGTTCAACCAGATTCGCGCCGGCATCGAGGGAAAACTCGCGGTCGCCGCCAGAAAATTTCGAGGCGGCGGCGCTTGAAGCGCGGCTCGGAACCGAGCGCGTCGACATCACCTTGCCGGTCAAGGCCGAGATCGCGGGCCGGCATCCATCCCATTAGCCAGACCATTGCCGAAGTGGTCGCGATTTTCGGCGAGATGGGATTCCGCGTCGCCGAAGGGCCGCATATCGAAGACGATTTCTACAATTTCACCGCGCTCAATATCCCCCCCGAACATCCGGCGCGGCAGGAGCACGACACCTTCTATTTCCCCGAAACGGCGCAAGGTCAGCGCAAGCTTCTCCGCACCCATACCTCGCCGGTGCAGATCCGCACCATGCTGGCGCAAAAGCCGCCGATCCGCATCATCGTGCCCGGCCGCACCTTCCGCTCCGACCACGACGCGACCCACTCGCCGATGTTCCACCAGGTCGAAGGGCTGGTGATCGACGAGACGACGCATATGGGCCAGCTCAAAGGCTGCCTGATCGATTTCTGCCGCGCGTTCTTCGGCATCGACGATCTGCCGGTGCGGTTCCGGGCCAGCTATTTCCCGTTCACCGAGCCGTCGGCCGAAGTCGATATCGGCTGCTCGCGCGCCGGCGGCGAATTGAAGATCGGCGCCGGCGGCGATTGGCTCGAGATTCTCGGCTCCGGCATGGTGCATCCGAAGGTGCTGGAATATGGCGGCATCGATCCGACCAAGTATCAGGGCTTCGCCTTCGGCATGGGGATCGAGCGCATCGCCATGCTGAAATACGGCATTCCCGATCTCCGCACCTTCTACGACAGCGATCTGCGCTGGCTGCGGCATTACGGGTTCATGCCGCTCGACGTGCCGTCGATGGTCGGAGGTCTCTGAGCCATGAAGACCACGCTCGGCTGGCTCAAGACCCATATCGATCTGACGGCGTCTCTCGACCAAATGGTGTCGGCGCTGGCGATGCGCGGGCTCGAGGTCGACGGCATCGAGGATCGCGCCAAGGATCTGAAGCCCTTCATCGTCGCGCGCGTCATGTCGGCGGAAAAACATCCCAACGCCGACAAGCTCAAACTCTGCCGCGTCGATATCGGCGGCCAGGAAGTGCAGGTCGTGTGCGGCGCGCCCAACGCGCATGCGCCGATGCTGGCCGTGTTCGCGCCGGTCGGCTCGGTGATTCCGCGCACCGGCGCGGTGCTGAAAGCAAGCGCCATTCGCGGCGTCGAATCCCAGGGCATGTTGTGTTCGGGCTACGAGCTCGGCCTTTCCGACGATCATACCGGCATCATCGAGCTGCCGGCCGGCCTGACGGCCGGCGCGAGTTTCGCCGCGGCGATGGGGTTCGACGATCCGGTGCTCGACATCAAGATCACGGCTAACCGTGCCGATTGTCTCGGCGTGCGACGGCCTGGCGCGCGATCTCGCCGCGTCGGGTCTCGGCACGCTGAGGCCGCAAAACATCGCGCGGGTACCGGGCAAATTCCCGTCGCCGATCGCGGTGCATCTCGACGGCCCCGACGACAAGGCGTGTCCCGCTGTTCCTCGGCCGGCTGGTGCGCGGCGTGAAAAACGGACCGTCGCCGCAATGGCTTCAGGACCGCCTTGCCGCCATCGGCTTGCGGCCGATTTCGGCGCTGGTCGACATCACCAACTTCCTCACTTTCGACCGGTGCCGGCCGCTCCATGTCTTCGACGCGGCGAAGCTCGAAGGGCGATCTCCGCCTCCGCGGCGCGCGGCCCGGCGAAAAGCTGAAGGCGCTCGACGGCAAGGAATACGCGCTCGACGGCGCGATGACGGTGATTGCCGACGAGCGCGGCGCGGTCAGTCTCGGCGGTGTCATCGGCGGTGAAATGCACCGGCTGTTCCGAAACCACGACCGACGTGTTCATCGAGGCGGCGCTGTTCGATCCGGTGCGCACGGCCGCGACGGGGCGCAAGCTCGGCATCCAAAGCGACGCGCGCTATCGCTTCGAGCGCGGCCTCGATCCTGAATTCACGCGGCCGGGCATCGAACTCGCGACCAAACTTGTGTTCGAACTCTGCGGCGGCGAGCCGAGCGAGATTTATCAGGCAGGCGCGGTGCCGCATTGGCAACGGGAGATCGCGTTCCGTCCAGCCCGCACTAAGACGCTGGGTGGCCTCGATCTCGATACGCGGGAACAGCACCGCATCCTCGAATCGCTCGGGTTCAAAATCTCCGGCGACGGCGCGACGCTCTCGGTCGAACCGCCGTCCTGGCGCGCCGACATTGTCGGCGAGGCCGACCTGGTCGAGGAAGTGCTGCGCATCCACGGCTATGACAAAATCCCGGCGGTGCCGCTGAAGCGCGATTCGGATTTGCCGAAGCCGGCGCTCGACGCCGCCCAACGCCGCGCCGACACGGTGCGCCGCGCGCTAGCCTCGCGCGACCTGATCGAAGCGATCACCTTTTCCTTCCTGCCGCCGGAGCAGGGGGCGCTGTTCGGCGGCGCGCCGGAGAGCTTGCGCCTGGTTAATCCGATCGCGGCGGGCCTCGACCAAATGCGGCCCTCGATCCTGCCGAACCTGCTGACCGCGGCGCAGCGCAACGCCGACCGGTTCGAGCCCAACGCCGCGCTGTTCGAGATCGGCCCGCACTATCGCGACGATACGCCGGAGGGCCAGGAGGAAATGGCGACCGGCGTTCGCGTCGGCATAAGCGGCGTCAAACGCTGGGACGATCCGGGCCGGCCGGTCGATGCCTTCATGGCGAAAGCCGATGCGATGGCGGCACTGGCGGCGGCCGGGGTCGCGGCGGAGAACGTGCAGATCGGCGGCGATCCGCCCGCCTGGTATCATCCGGGCCGCGCCGGCACGTTGAAGCTCGGGCCAAAAAAGCTTGGCCAGTTCGGCGAGATTCATCCGGGCGTGCTGGCGGCGCTCAAGGTCGACGGACCGGCGGTTGGGTTCGAGATTTTCCTCGGTGCCTTGCCGCAGCCGCGCGCCAAGGGCAAGGCGCGTCCGTTGTTGCGGCCGTCGCCGTTCCAGCCGGTGGAGCGCGATTTCGCCTTCATCGTGCCGGCCGATCTCGCCGCCGAGACGCTGCTCCGCGCCGCGCGGGGCGTCGACAAGAAGCTGATCGCCGAGGTGCGCCTGTTCGACGTCTATCAAGGCAAGGGCATCGCGGACGGCTGGAAGTCGCTCGCCATTACCGTTCGGCTGCAACCGGCCGACGCGACCCTGACCGACGCGCAGATCGACAATTTCTCCCAGCGGCTGATCACGACGGTGGAAAAGGCGACCGGCGGTAAGTTGCGAAGCTGAACGGAGGGGTCATGGTCGCATTCGCGAAGATCGAAAAAGCGGCAGTGAAGCGGGTCGGCGAGAAGGAGCTGCAGGACCGGGTCAAGCACCGTATCCCGAAGATCAAGAGCGCGGCCGAGCTGCGGAAAGTGCCCGACGACCGCTATCTGTCGCTGATCGGGCTGCGGATTTTCCGTGCCGGGTTGAAGCATGAGATGGTCGATGCCAAATGGCCGGCCTTCGAAAAGGCGTTCTACGGTTTCGATCCGCGCCGCGTCCGCGCCATGAGCGACGAGGCGATCGAGGCGTTGATGAAAGACACCAAACTGATCCGCCATCTCGGCAAGCTCCAGGCGCTGCATGCCAACGGCGCGGCGGTGGTCGCGCTGGCCGCCGAAAAGGGCGGTGTCGGCTCTTACCTCGCCGACTGGCCGGGCGACAATGTCGTTGGGTTGTGGGACGATCTCGCCAAGCGCTTCGCCCATTTGGGCGGCGGCTCCGGCCCGCAATTCCTGCGCATGGCAGGGAAGGACACGTTCACGCTCAGCGACTGGGTGGTGAAGGCCCTCAACGAATGGGGGGTGTCCGAGGGCACGCCAAAGGGCAAGGCCGATCGCGCCAAGATCCAGGCGGCGTTCAACGGCTGGGCCAAGGAGAGTGGCAAGCCCTTGGCCCATCTCAGCATGACCCTGGCGGCCTCGGTCGATTGATGCGTCGTGCCGTCCGGTTTCAGACCCCACCCGCAAAGCTGCGCTTTGCTTCCCTTGACGGCTTCGAACATGCCACCCAGCATGTTCGAGCGAAGCGTCCGGGTGGACGCTTCGCCCGGCGTCAAGCCCGCCTGCGGGCCTGCATCCAGGCCGAATCATGTCGTTGAGTGCCGTCCGTGGCCGGGTTCTGACCTTTCGCCGCGCGCCGACCGGCGCGGGCGACGCCGGTAGCTATGCCTATATCGAGGACGGCGTGGTCCTCGTAGGGGCGGACGGGCGCATCGAGGCGGTCGGCCCCGCCGCCGAAATGGCAGCGCGAATCGGCAACATGTCGGTCGCGTATCATCCAGGCGCGCTGATCCTCCCCGGCTTCATCGACGCGCATATCCATTTCCCCCAGACCCAGGTGATCGCGTCCTACGGCGCGCAGCTCATGGAATGGCTGGAGAAATACACCTTCGTCGAGGAACAGAAATTCGCTGATCCCGCGCACGCCGCGCGCCACGCCAAATTCTTCCTCGACGAGCTGGCGCGGTGCGGCACCACCACGGCCTGCTGCTACGGCTCGGCGCATCCCGCGTCTGTTGAAGCGCTGTTCGCGGCCGCCGAGGCGCGCGGCGCCGGCATGATCGCGGGCACCGCGATCATGGACCGCAACGGGCCTAAACCGTTGCTCGACGCCGCCAAGGATTCGATCGCGGCGAGCCGCGATCTGATCCGGCGTTGGCACGGCAAAGGACGCCAACGCTACGCCGTGACGCCGCGCTTCGCGATTACCTCGACCGACGCGCAGCTCGCGGCCGCGGGCGTGTTGCTGCGCGAATTTCCCGACGTTTATATGCAGACGCACCTTGCCGAGAATCACGACGAGATCGCGACGGTGCGCCGGCTCTTTCCCGCCGACCCCAGCTACACGGCGGTTTACGCGCGCGCCGGCTTACTCGGCCCGCGCTCGCTTCTCGGTCATTGCATCCACCTTGACGACAGCGAAGTGACGTTGTTGCGCGACACAAACTCGGTGGCGGTGTTTTGCCCGACCTCGAACCTGTTTATCGGCAGCGGCCTGTTCGATTATGCGCGGCTTGCCGCCGTGGGCATTCGCATCGCGCTCGCCACCGATGTCGGTGGCGGCACGTCTTATTCAATGCTGCAAACCGCGGCCGAGGCCTACAAGGTATTGCAGCTCCAAGGCCAGAATCTCTCGGCGCTCGCGGCGTTCGATTTGATGACGCGTGGCAATGCCGTGGCCCTCGGCCTCGACGCGGAGATCGGCACGCTGTCGCCGGGCGCCTATGCCGATATCGTCGTGCTCGACGCGCGCGCCACGCCGGCGATGGCGCATCGAATGGCGACGGCGCGGGACCTCGAAGAAGAACTGTTCGTACTGATGACGTTGGGCGACGACCGCGCAATCAAGCAAACATATTTGAAGGGCCGCGCCGTTCTCTGACTATTCGTCGCCGCCATCCGCCGCCGCCCATTCCTTGACCCGGGCGAGATGCGCGTAGTCGTTATAGCGCGGCGCGTATTCGCTGCGGGGCACGGCGGTGTACGGCGTTGCCGGGTTATCGTAGGCGGCGATAAGACGCCGCAGGCCCGGTATCGCCTCGTCGATCAATTGCCGCAACGTCGCCGCGGTCTTGGCCAGCGGCTTGATTTCGCCGGCGGGATCGCCGCCGGACAGGCGCCAGAATTCGAGCTCGGCGACGCGGCCCGCGATACCGGGGAAGGCGCCGGCCTCCGCCATCGCCGCTTCCAGCGGCAATTGCGGCGCGTAGCCCAGCTCCCAATCGGAACCGCGGGGCAGGCTGCCGGTCTTGTAATCGACGATGGCAAGATTGCCGTCACGGCGCCGGTCCACGCGATCGGCCTTGGCTTTCAGCACGAATTCGCCACCGGGCGCCGCGATCGCCGTGCGGCCGTCGATTTCGCTGTGGATCTGGTCGAGGCGTTGGCGCCGTGCCGTCTCGGTCTTGACGAACCACCGCGCGACGCGTTCGAAGCGCGGCCACCAGAAGGCGCGCAACTCCGGCCGGTCCTGCCACGGCCGGAACAATTTTTCGCCGATTGCCCGCAGTCGCCGTTGGGCATCTCGGGGCAGCGTATCGGGATGCGCCTTCAAGAATTGTTCGAGGGCCTGGTGAATGAAACTGCCCCGTGCCCCCGCGTCGGGCGCGGCGTCGATCGGGTCGAGCGGGTCCAGCCCCAAAATGAACCGGGCATAGATCGAATAGGGATCGCGGATCAGTGTCTCTATCTGCGTCACCGACAATTGCCGCGGCCGGGCTGTGACCGGCGGGGAGGGACGCGGTTGCGCGACGCGGCGCCATTCCGACCGCGGCGGCGCGTCGAGCATCGCCTGCCACGCCAGCGGTTCCGTCCCCGCATCGAGTGCGCCGTCGAGTTTGGCGGCGCGCAGCACCGTGTCGAGGCGCAACAACCAGCGCGACGGCACGGTTGGTGCGCCCTCGACGCGCTTGGCGCGGGTCAGCCACACCACCGGCGCGCCGAGCCCTTGCGCGAAATCGTGAGCCGCGACGCCGATGCGTTCTTCCGGTGCCTGCAGGCCAAAGGCCTGGCGCATCGGCCGCGACAGGAAGGCGTCGGTCTCGGTCTGCGGCGGCCAGACGCCTTCGTTAAGCCCGCCGAGAATCGTCACGTCGGCGCGCTGCAGCCGCGCTTCGAGCAAGCCCCAAATGGCGAGACGTGGATGCAGCCCATAACGCGGCCGCACCACCGCACCGGCCATCAACGCATCGAACAGCGCCGGATAGTCGGCGCCCGCGATTGTCGGGAGGGACGGGGCGGCC
The DNA here is from genome assembly GCA_963851285.1 of uncultured Alphaproteobacteria bacterium. Lineage (GTDB taxonomy): Bacteria > Pseudomonadota > Alphaproteobacteria > ATCC43930 > CGMCC-115725 > JAATGI01. The sequence continues at coordinate 585,786 of CAWKOL010000016.1, read as the reverse complement.
GCGTTGAGCTCGGCGACAAATTGCGCCGCCGTCTCGCCGGCCGCCTCGCGCCACAGTCGGTCGGCGCCGCTTTCGTCGTGGCTGCGCGCCAACTGTTCCGTTGCCGCGACATGGGCCGCGACCAGATCGGCGAGCGAGGCGTTCCGCGCTTCGAGCAGCGCGATCAACGGCCGCAGCGCGCCGTCAAGCCGCGACAAAAGATCGGCAAGGTCGCGGTCGCCCAACGGGAGGGCTTGGCGCAAACCGATCAGACCCGGTCCCGGCCGCGGGCCGCGCAGGCATCGTTGTTCGAGACGCCGAACCCGGCCGCGGAACTGGTCAGCCGGCATGCCGCCGGCCGCCAGCGGATGCTTGAGCAAGGCAAGCAGCGGCAGCGGCGCCAGCGCTTCGACCGCTGCGTCCAGGATGAGGCGAAGGAACACGGCCGGCGGCGCCTGATCAAGCGGCACGCCGGCAGAATCGTCAACCGCGATGTCCCACCGTGTCAGCTCCGCCGCGACGCGCCGTGCCAGGCCGCGGTCCGGCGTCACCAGCGCCGCGGTTCGCTCGCGCGTTTCCAGCGCCTGCCGCATCAGCAACGCGATCACCTCGGCTTCCTCTTGCGCCCCGGCGCAATCGAGCCGATGCAAATCGACGACGGCCTCTTTGGCGAAGCGCGCGCTCCGGCGCCAGGTGTCGGTTTCGCTGGCCGGCGCCATCGCCGTCTGGATCAGGGCGCGCCGCGGTATGGGCGCCACCGCGCCGCAACCGGGCCACGGCGGAATCTGCTCGGGCACCAGGGCGAATTGGGCCAGGAGCCGGGCATGGAGATGTTGCGGATGAGTTGGGTCCGCGGTGACGGCATCGAGGCGCGACGAATTGAGATCGAGACCGGCGAGCACGATGGCGCCTTGCGGCAGACGCGCGACTGCCGCGATTAGATCGCCGACCGCGGCGATGCCGGCCGACAGGCCGGCTGCGATCACCGGGTCCTGGGGCGGCGCCGTCGCCCACGCCGCGATGCGAGCGGCGAGTACGCGATTGCGCCGCTCGGCCGGATCGAGCGCGCCGTGTGCCGCCAGGATCGCCGGCCAATTGTCGGTGACGATGCCGAGGAAGGTCAGCACCTGCTGCCAATGTTCCGCGAATTTGTCGGGCGCCAGCCTTTTGAGCGCGTCCATGTCGCAACGCGCGGTCTGTACCGTGTCGAGGAACTCGGCAAGCGACTGCGCCAGCAGCACCGCCTGGCCGGGCGTCAGTTGCTCGCCCAGCGGCAATTTCAACACCAACTGCGACAGCAATAGCTGACGTTGCAAAGGTGGGAGAACGGGCGGAATTGTCAGATCGCCGTCCGCGCCGTTGATCGTCAGCTCCTCGGCGTCAAGATCGCCGACGGGGACCATGCGCGGCAGCAACATCGCGCGCCCGGCGCTGGCCCGGAGGAATGCCTCGGTCAGGCTGCGCACCGCGCGCCGTGTCGGCAGCAGAATGGTGGTGCGCGTCAGCGCCAGCGGATCGTCGCCGGCACGGATCAGGACGCCGGCGACCAGCGTGTCGAGAAACGGCAATTCGGCGGGGATGGTGTGGAAGGTCACCGCTCAGCGCTCGATACGTCGCGAGGCAAGCCGCCGCTCGACATCGGCAAGGCCTTTCGGCGTTTCGAGATGATACCACTCGCCGTCATGCACAATGCCGTACAGTCGGCCGGCCTCGATGGCCCGTGTCCAATAGGGATGGAGCGAGAATTTTCCGCCGGCCGCGCCGTCAAACAACCGCCGGTGCAAAATTTGGATCGAGGTAAAGAAATAGGGCGCGATCTCGGTTTCTTTGCGCCAGCGCAACTGGCCCACCGGATCCATCATGAAATCGCCAGGCCCATCGAGACCGACCGCGGTCACCGTGCGCTGCATCAGCAGCAACCCGTCCATCCCCGCGGAATCGAAGCACCGGGCTAACCGCTCCAAGGATGGCACCGCGCCGTCGAGCCAAAATACATCGGCATTGACGACGTAAAATATCTCCCCGAGTTGCGGTAGCGCCTGGAATATGCCGCCGCCGCTGTCGAGCAATTCCGGCTCGGGCGACAGCACGATTTCGATGTCGCGCCGCGCCGCCAGATGCGCCGCGAGCATGTCGCCGAGATAATGCGTGTTGACCACCGCGCGGGTCACGCCGACCGCGGCGAGACGGTCGATGGCATGGTCGATAATCGGCTTGTCGCCGACGTCGATCAGGGCCTTGGGAATGGTCTCGGTGACGGGTCGCATCCGCGTGGCGAGCCCCGCGGCCTTGATCATCGCGGTCTCGGGGACGTTCATGCCGCGAGCGTGTCGGGCACGCGCCGCCATTCGGGCGGCACCGTCGCGTCGAACCATTGCCGCACCGGCGTTAGATCGGGATGACTCAAATCCTCGATCAAGAGGCGCCACATATGCGAAATGTGTTTCAGATAGTGCGGCTTGCCGTCGCGCAGCTTCAACCGCGCGAACTGCCCGATATTCTTGGCGTGCCGCTGCGCGCCCATTACGGCGTAAGACGCCGCGAAAGCGTCGCGGTCGACCGTCGGGAACGCATCGAGATAGCGGGCAATCATCTTACGGCGCAGCGGCAGCGGCACGTCGCGCCGTTCGTCTTCGAGGAGAGACATCAGATCGTAGGTTGCCGGCCCGAGCACCGCGTCCTGGAAATCGAGCAAGCCGCAAGCGGCGACGCCGGCACGGCCCGACAGGCGCATCAGATTGTCGACATGATAATCGCGCAGTACCAGGGTCGACGGCATGCGGTGCGCCGTCGGCAGCACCACGCGCCAGCGGTCGACATAATCCTCGCGCAGGGCAGGCGTCACCGTCTCACCCGTCACCAGATGCAGGTACCAATCGACGAAGCGCAACGCCTCGTCCAAGAGCCGGGCTTCATCGTAGGGCGGCAGGTCTGGCGCTTGTGCCGAATTGAAGCGACGATGCATCGCGATCAGCACGTCGACCGCGAGGGCATAGAGCGGTTCCTCGGCTTCGCCCGCCGCCAGGAGACGCGTATAGGTGCCGTCGCCGAAATCCTCGAGCAACAACAGCCCGTGCTCGATTTGCGCCGCGATAATCTCCGGCACGCTCAGGTCGAGCGCTCCGAGCACGCGTTGGACTGCGATGAACGGCCGTACGTCTTCCCGGGGCGGCGGCGCATCCATGAGGATCGCGCGCCGCGTTCGGTCGACCAGACGCACGTAGCGGCGGAACGACGCATCCATCGCCAGCGGTGTCCGCGTCGCACCCATCCAACCTTGCGCGCTCAGGAAATGGTCGATCAACGCGGCGCGGTCAGTCACGGAACAAATCCTGCCACCGCGCGCCGCCGCTAACTGTCGCGCGTCGCCGCGCCGGCGTGTCGCCGGGTGTCAACGCGATGTCGAGGCGGCCCGTCGGGAGCAAGGCGGCAATGCGCTCCGGCCACTCGATCAACGAAATCCCCTCCGCCCAGGCTTCCTCGATACCGAGTTCATAGACATCGTCCGGCGCGTCAAGTCGGTAGAGATCGAAATGCCAGATCGGCGGCCGTCCGGCGAAGCGGTAGGTTTCGACCAAGGTGAAGGTCGGGCTTGGAACATCCTCGTCGCCAGTACCGATCGCGCGGATAAAGGCGCGGGCGAAGGTGGTTTTGCCGCTGCCAAGCGGACCGGCAAGCGCGATCGTATCACCTGTCCGCGCGGCTCGCGCGACCCGCGTTGCCAGCCGCGCCGTGGCCGCTTCGTCGGCAAGATCGATCGCGCGTCGTGCCATTCCCTTTTCTTAGGCCGTTTCGGTGGGATGGGGAACAGTTCGATCCGGCATTGCGCGCCGGGGCACGCGCGGCCATTCTCGGCGACGCTATGACAACAATTCAACATCGCGATGTCGCGATCATTGGGGCCGGGCCGGTCGGTCTTTTTGCCGTGTTCGAGTGCGGCATGCTCGGCCTGTCGTGCCATGTGCTCGACGTGCTCGACATGCCGGGCGGGCAATGCGCCGCGCTCTACCCCGAAAAGCCGATCTACGACATTCCCGGCTATCCGGTGATCGAAGCCCAGGAGTTAATTGCGCGTCTCGGCGAGCAAGCGGCACCGTTTTCGCCGCTTTACCATCTTGGTCACCGGATCGACCGGCTTGACCGGCTGGCGGAGGACGGCTTCCGCCTTGCGACGGAGGACGGATACGCCGTCGAGGCGGGCGCGGTGATCGTCGCCGCGGGTGTCGGTGCCTTCGGCCCGAACCGCCCGCCGCTCGCCGGGATCGAGCAATTCGAAGGCAAGAGCGTGCTTTACCTGGTACGGCGCCGCGAGGATTACCGCGGCCGCCGCGTGGTGATCGCGGGTGGCGGCGATTCGGCGATCGACTGGGCGCTGTCGCTGGCCGACGTGGCGGCGCAGGTGATGTTGGTGCATCGCCGCGACAAGTTCAGGGCAGCGCCCGAATCGCTGGCCCGGCTTCGGCGTCTGGCGGACCAGGGCAAGGTCGAACTGGTCACGCCTTATCAGCTTCACAGTCTCGAGGGCGAAGCAGGTGTCCTCGAGGCCGTCATTGTCGCCGATCTCGATGGCAAGCAGCGGCGGCTCGAGGCCGACCGGTTGCTGCCGTTCTTCGGCCTATCCATGAATTTGGGACCGATCGCGCATTGGGGATTGGCGCTCGACCAGCATCATGTGGTTGTCGATCCCGCGACCTGCGCCACGTCGGTGCCGGGGATTTTCGCTATCGGCGACATCGCCGCCTACCGGGCCAAGCTCAAGCTGATCCTGACCGGATTCGCGGAAGCGGCGCAGGCGGCTCGCGCTATTTTCCCGCTCGTACGTCCGGGTGAGGCGCTGCATTTCCAATATTCGACGACGACGGGCGTGGCGCCGCTTCACCCCGGCGGCTGAGCCGGCGGTGCGTCCGGCAGAAAACACATCACGGCTGTACCGATGCCCGGGACGGAGTCGAGCTCGACCCGCCCGCCATGCATCTCGACGATGCTCTTGACCAACGCCAATCCAACGCCGATGCCGCCCGCACGAGGCGCTGTGCCGCGCTCGAATTTGCCGAAGATCCGGGAGAAATCCTCGGCGGCGACGCCTTTGCCGGTATCGGAAACGCTAAGCGCGACGCCACCCTCGACACGCCGCGCTGCCAGCGTCACTTCGCCGCCCGCCGGCGTAAATTTGAACGCGTTGGACAGAAGGTTGAAGAGCGCCTGCTTCAAGCGCCGCGGATCGCCGCGCACCTTGCCGATGTCGGCCGGTACGTCGAGCTGCAAGCCGACATTGCGTTCGCGCGCTCGCTCGCGCGCCAGCGTGTACAGGCTGGACAGCAGATCGCCGATCTCGACGTCTTGGAGATCGAGCGCAAAATAGCCGGCCTCGATGGTCGATAGATCGAGAATATCGCCGATCAGCGTCGCCAACGCCTGCGCGCTGCCAAGAATGCCTTTGCCGTATTCCATCTGGCGCTCGTTGAGCTGGCCGAAATATTGCGCCACCAGCAATTCCGCGAAACCGACGATGACGTTGAGCGGCGTGCGCAGTTCGTACGAGACATTGGCGATAAATTCGCTCTTGAGCCGATCGGCGGCTTCGAGCGCTTCGTTTTTCTCCGTCAGCGCGGTCGCGAGTTTGGTGGTGTCCGTGACGTCGAGATAAAGGCAAAGGATATTGCCGTCCGGCAGTGGCACCGCGGCGAATTGCAGAATCGAACCGTCGCGCCGCTCGATCTTTTCGTCGAAGGCGGTATGGCTCATGCAGCGCGCCACGAAATCGCGGCGTTGCGCCGGCCAATCGCCGCCACGATCGATCAGCACCTTGGTCTTGTCGACAATCTCGTTGATATGCGGTTCGCCCTCGAGGTCGTGGGGGCTTAGTCGCCAGATCGCGGCAAATGCCGGGTTCGACAATTTGAGCCGGCCATCCGTGCCGTAAACCGCGATGCCCTCCTTTAGTTGGTCCAGCGTTTCGCGCTGCACTTCCGTCAGGGTGTTGAACGAACGTTCGAGCGCCAGCCGGTCGGTGACATCGTCATAGACGAAAATCAAGCCGCCCATCGGATGCGACGCGACCGAGACCCGGAGCGTGCGGTCGTCGGGAAGATGCATCAGCTCCGGCGGCGGTGGTGCCGGCGCCGTGAACATCGCCTGGACGTCGCGCTTGTAGGCGCGGAAATCGACGAACTCCGGCAACCGGCGCCGCTCGCGCAGCTGCTCCAGGAACTCGTCGATGGTTGGATTGCCGTCGAGCCAGTCGCTATCGAGCTGCCACAATGCGGCGAAGGCGCGGTTGAAAAAATTGAGTCGCATGTCGGCGCCGAAAATGGCGATCGCGACAGCGAGGCTTTCGAGCACCTCGGACTGCGCGTCGGCATGGCGCGCCAATTCCGCTTCCTTGGCCTCGATGTCGGTAAAGTCGCGCGCAAACCCGACAAGCCGGTCGGAGTACGGAAGTGGCGCTTCGGTGATCTCCAACAGCCGCCGCGAGCCGCCGACAACGATGTGATGGCTTTCGCGCTGCGCCGCGTTGACCGTACGGGCGCGGAGCGCCAGGGCCCGGCCGTCCTCGCCCAGAACGGCGATGCCCAATTCGCGCTGCTCGGCGATCGCGGTCTCGCGCGTGCCGTCGACGGCCACGGCATAGGCCTCGTTCACCTCGATCAGCGACAGATCGCCCTTGCGGCGATGCCAGACCGGCATGGGAAGCGCGTCGAGCGTCCCGGCGGTCGCCGCGACCCGCGCGAGGCTGGTGGAGATCTGTTGCGATGCGACCTCGCGCTCGTGCTCGGCGGCCGACAATTCCGCCAGATAGCGGTTCCGCTCCTCGGCAATCTTTTCCACGTACTTGCCGAGCCGCCAGCGCACCGTCACCGCCGCGATCAGCGCGATGACGACCAGCAGGATGATGGTGATGGTAACGCCCACGGCAACTCCGGTTTTCAATGTTTCTTAGCGACGATGAGTGGTGCGCTGGGCGTCCGATGGCGCGTTCTAAAGACAATTGGTGGATGAATTATAACCGATCAACGGCAGTCGATGCGATTGTGCCATGCGGGTACCGAGTTGCCGTCAAGTCCCGTGCATTTCGTTAAAATCGTCGACAAGGCTGGCGATCCGGGCGTCGTCGATTTGGTCCATGATCGCGCGGGCGCGTTGGGTCGCGGCGCGAAGATCGAGGGTACGGACGCGCTCCTTGACGCGGCCGATATTGCTCGGCGCCATCGACAGGTTTCTGAGACCCAGTCCCAACAGCAAGGCGGTAAAGCGAATATCACCGGCCATCTCGCCGCACAAATTGACGGGAATCCGTGCGCGAAGCGCCGCTTCGACCGCGAACTGAATGAGCCGCAGCACCGCCGGATGGAGCGGATTGTAGAGATAGGCGACCTGCTCGTCGCCGCGGTCGATGGCAAGCGTATATTGGATCAGATCGTTGGTCCCGATGGAAAAGAACTCGGCCTCGGCGGCAAGCGCGTCGGCCGCCAAGGCCGCGCCTGGGATTTCGATCATCGCGCCCAACGGCGGCAACGGATCGGGAACCGCGATGCCGCGTCGGCGCAGCCGACGCGCCGCCTGGTGCAGTGCCGCACGCACGCTCCGAAGCTCGTCGGGCGTGGCGATCATCGGCACCAGGATGCGCACGTTGCCGATCGCGCTCGCCCGCAACATCGCCGCCAGCTGCACGTCCAGCAATCGCCGTTCCTTAAGGGCAAGGCGCACCGCGCGCAAACCCAACGCCGGGTTCGGCCCACTGGACGCGATCGATCCCGCCAATTTGTCGCCGCCGATATCGAGCGTGCGGAGCGTCACCGGCTTGCCGTCCATGCCGCGCACCAGGGCGGCATAGGCGGCGTATTGATCGTCCTCGTCGGGCAGATCGTCGCGATTTATGTAAAGGAATTCGGTGCGCACCAACCCAAGCCCTTGCGCCCCCGCCGCCTGGGCCAATTCGCGCTCCCGCGGTAACTCGAGATTGGCCTCAAGCGTGATCTCGACACCGTCGCGCGTCACTGCCGGAAGCCGGCGGAATCGGCTGAGACGCCGCCGCTCCTGTTCGAGCTCTTCGCGCTGGCGCTCATAGGCGGCGCGCGTCGCGGCCGAGGGGTTGACCACGATCCGGCCCATGCCGCCATCGACGATGACGATGTCGCCCGGCTCGACCCGGCCCAGCAGACCGGTGGCGCCGAGCACCGCCGGCAAACCCAAGGCGCGCGCCATGATCGCGGTATGGCCTTCCGCGCCACCAAGCGCGGTCGCGATCGCGGCGACCCGGCTGGGGTCGATCAAGGCCGTGTCTGCAGGCGTCAGTTCCTCGGCGACGACGATGCTGCCGGCGGCGAGGCGCTGCAGCGCGACATAAGGCGTCTTGGTCAGATTTCGGATCAGGCGGGCGCCGACAGTGCGGATGTCGTCGCCGCGAGCCGCGAGATAAGGATCGTCCATTGCGGCGAAGCTGGAGCCGATTTGGCCCAGTTCCACCTGCACCGCGCGCTCGGCGTTGAGGCGCTCGTCTCCGATGCGTCGGTCGGCGCCGCGCACCAGCCGCGAATTAGTCAACATCGCGACATGAGCGTCGAGAAGGTATCCCGCTTCTTCCGCCGCCGCGCCAGGCAGAGAGGCGGCCTTGACCTTGAGCTTGGCAAGTTGCTTCAGGGACAGCGCTACCGCGTCGGCGAGGCGTCTTCGTTCGGCCGCGATGTCGTCGTGCGCGACGCGATATTCCGGCACGTGGACGGCGCCGTCGTCGCTGACGAACGCCGGCCCGATCGCGATGCCCGGCGAAATCGCGAGGCCAGTAAGCGTGCGTTCGCCGCGGTCAGTCTTCATCGAAGCCGCCGCCGATCAGCGCCGCCAAGGCACCGAGGGCCTCCGCCGCCTGCGGGCCGGTGGCGCGCAACTCGATTTCCGTTCCGGGGCCGGCGGCCAACATCATCAATCCCATGATCGAACGTCCCGACACCTCGGTGCCATTCTTCGCAACGGTCACCTCGGCGTCGTATTCCCACGCGAGTTTGACGAACCGGGCGGCGGCTCGGGCGTGGAGCCCGCGGCGGTTGCGGATGGTCGCCAAGCGCCGCAATTCGGGCTCGGCGCCGTCCGCCGGCTCAGTCATTTTACATCGGCCAGAAGCTGGGACGCGACGTTGATGTATTTGCGGCCGGCTTCTTGCGCCCCGCGCACCGCGTTTGCCAGAGTCTCGGTTTGGCGCAGCCCCGCAAGCTTGATCAGCATCGGCAGGTTGATCCCGGCGATCACTTCGATCTTGCCTTTATCCATGATCGAAATGGCGAGATTGGACGGTGTGCCGCCGAACATGTCCGTCAACAAGACCACGCCGGAACCGTCATCGACCTCGGCGACCGCCGACAGAATATCTTGCCGCCGCTTTTCCATATCGTCGTCGGGGCCAATGCACACGGCCGCGATGGCCTTTTGTCCGCCGACCACGTGCTCGAGTGCCGCGATGAATTCGGCGGCGAGCCGGCCATGCGTGACGAGAACCATTCCAATCATGCGTTACCCCCCTAACACGGGCGAACCGTCGCCCCGCCGAAGGTCGCGGTGGTCAACGGCAACACGAAAGCCCTGGTCAGACAATTTGGCGGCGAGACGCGCCGCAACATAAGGCGAACGATGACGCCCGCCGGTACACCCGACGGCGATCGTGAAGTAGCTCTTGCCTTCGCCTTCATAGCGCGGCAGCAACGGTTGGAGCCAGTCGCAAAGCCCCTGGAAAAAGCCGGCGAAATCCGGGTCTGCCTCGATATAAGCGGCGACGGCGGGATCTTCGCCCGTGCGTTGCACCAGAGCGGGGACGTAATGGGGATTGCGCAGGAAGCGAACATCAAGAACCAGATCGGCGTCGCGGGGCAAGCCAAGGCGATAGGAAAAGGAGGTTACGAAGATCGCGATGCCGGGTACGGAATCGAGCGCGAAATAGCCATGGAGCAATCGCTTCAAATCGCCCGGGTTGAGCGCGGTGGTATCGATAGCGAGATCGGCTCTGGCGCGCAAGGGCCACGCCTGGCGGCGCTCCACCGCGATGCCGTCGCTCACCGGGCGGTCGCCCGCCGCCGGATGACGATGCCGCGTCTCGGTATAGCGATGGATCAGCTTTTCGTCGTCGCAATCGAGGAACACCAAGGTCAGCCGGCGCTCGATATCGGGGGCGATCCGGTCGAGCGCCGCGATCGCGGCCTCGACTGGCTCATCGCGCTCGGCCACGGAAATCCCGAGGGCAAGGGGCCGGCCCGTTGGCACGGAGCCGAGGAGGGCCGGCAACAGCGACAGCGGCAGATTGTCGGCGGTGTCATAGCCGAGGTCTTCCAGCGCCTTAAGCGCCGTCGAACGTCCGGCGCCCGACAGTCCGGTCACGATCACCAGACGCGACAGCGCGTCGCGGGACCCCGGTTCAGCCGTCGGCGGCATTGGCGATGGGACGGCTCGCCGCGGCAAGGGCCGCGCGCAGTTTGGCGGGTGCGGAGGCTTCGAACGGCGCCAGGGCGATCAACGGAATGTCGTACCGGAAAAACCGGCACGACCTGGGGTCGGGCAATCGCTCGATCGTCTCGGCTGAGACGAGATCGATTACCAAGCGCAGGGGCGCCGACGCCTGATGCGGCACGGCGACGATACCGATGCCGCGGATCTCCATTTGCCCGGCGATGGTCGCAGGCGCCGACAGCCGCACGGCGCCGCCAATATCGCGCAACTCCGTTTGGTCGTCGGCAATGAGGCGGGCCCCGCCGTCGATCAGGCGCAAGGCCAAGTCGGATTTGCCGCTCCCCGAGGGCCCGCGCAACAAAACACCGTCGCCCCCAAGGGCGATGGCAGTACCGTGAATGCGAATCATGGGGCGCTGTGGTGCGCCGCAACAAGAGTAATGTCAATGGGAGGGAAGATTAAGCGGCGGGCAGCCGAATCACGAAACGCGCGCCCAGCACTTTGCCGCTCCGGTCCATGCGATTTTCGGCATGGATGGTGCCGTGATGGCTTTCGACGATCTGCTTCGAGATCGACAGGCCGAGCCCGGAATGAGTTCCGAATTTTTCGCCCTCGGGCCGCTCGGAATAAAACCGGGTGAAAATCGCGTCGAGTTTTCCCGGCGGGATGCCGGGTCCCTCGTCATCGATGGTGACGACGATATAGCCGGACTGGCGTGACGCGACGATGCGGATGGTGCCGGTCGCGGGGCTGAACGAAATGGCGTTGGCGATAATATTGCGGAACACCTGCACCAACCGGTCCTCATGGCCCCAAACCGCAAGGTCGCCCGCGGCGGTGTTGCGCGGACTCGAGCGGACCAGCTCGATGCGCGCCACGCTCTTGCCGGTGTTGGTCGCTTGATGAACCTCGACCATCGCTTCAAGGACGTGCGCGATCGAGACCTTTTGCATCGAATTGCGGCTGAGCTCCGCGTCGAGCCGCGAGGCGTCGGAAATGTCGTTGATGAGCCGGGTCAGCCGCTCGATATCGTCCAGAACCAGAAGCAGCATTTGCTGCCGCTTTTCGGGATCGGTGATGCGGACGGCAGTCTCGATGGCGCTTCTGACCGAGCTCAGCGGGTTCTTGATCTCGTGCGCGACGTCGGCGGCAAAGCGCTCCGTCGCGTCCATGCGCTGCCACAAGGCGCCGGTCATGTCGTGAAGCGCCCGGGCGAGGTCGCCGATCTCGTCCTGGCGCTTGGTATAAGCGGGCAACGTCACTTGCCGGCCGTGGCCGCGGCGAATCCGCTCCGCCGCGTCGGCAAGGCGGCGCAGCGGCAAGGCGATCGTTTGCGCGAGATAAAGCGACAGCAACACCGTCAGAACGAAGGCGATGGCGAAGGCCTCGAAAATCGTGAAACGGACGTTGCGCACAGCCTGTTCGACGTCGCCGCCTTCCGAACTCAACAACAAGGCGCCGAGCACTTGGCGATAGTGCTGAATCGGCGCCGCGACATAGAGAATCAGCCCGCCGTCGGCGCGCCGCCGTACGGCGTCGCCGATCTCACCGCCAAGCGCGATCCGGACCTCCGGATAATCGCCCGGGCTTTCGATCGGGATGCTCGATTCGTCCTGATAGGAATTGTCGGGTAGGAGCTGGACGAACAATTGATAAACGCGATTGAGAACGCGCTGGACCAATGCCGCCTGGTCGGGGGGCGGCAGTTCGCTGACCTGAACATTGCCCGAGCCCGATAAGGTCGCGGTGTCGACCAGCATCCGGCCGTCGGTATCGAACAGACGCGCGCGCCGTTTGGTCGGCTCGACCAATCGGCGCGTCATCTGGCCTGCGAGCTCCGGCGACAGCGCCTCGCTGCCGCCGGACGCTTCGGTCACGGCACCCTCGCCGATCGCCGCCGCGAACAATTGCGCGCGCGTCTTCAGCGCCGCGAGTTCCGTATCGACCAGGCTTCTCTGATACCCGCCAAGCTGAAAAAGTGCGACGCCCAGCACAACTAGGGCGATGACGTTGACCCCGAGAATCCGTTTTGTCAGAGGCGACACGCCGGACGGGCGGCGAGGACTCTCGCGGGCTTGAGCCGCCTCGTCCGCGGTCTCGGCGAAGTTTTGTTCCGCTGTGTTATCCGTCGCGGTAGCGATATCCGACACCATAGAGGGTTTCAATCTGCGCGAAATCCGAATCGATCAACTTGAATTTCTTGCGCAGCCGTTTGATGTGGCTGTCGATGGTTCGATCGTCGACGTAAATATGCTCCCCATAGGCGCCATCCATCAATTGGTCTCGGCTTTTGACATGCCCGGGCCGCAGCGCCAGCGATTTGAGGATCAGGAACTCGGTCACCGTCAGGTCGACATTCTGGCCTTTCCAGCCGCATTGGTGACGGCTCGGATCGAGCGTCAACTCGCCGCGCTGGATCACCGGCTCGGCGTCGGCGCTTTCATGCTGCAACTCACCGCGCCGCAACAGGGCGCGGATACGCTCGACCAACAGGCGCTGGGAGAAGGGCTTGCGGATATAGTCGTCGGCGCCCATCCGCAGGCCCAAAACCTCGTCCACCTCGTCGTCCTTCGATGTCAGGAAGATCACCGGCATGGCGCTTTGCTTGCGGAGCTGCGATAGCAGCTCCATGCCATCCATACGCGGCATTTTGATGTCGAGGATGGCAAGATCGGCGGGACGCTGTGTCAGGCTTTTGAGAGCCTCGGCGCCATCCGAATAAGCACGGACCTGGAACCCCTCGGCCTCAAGCGCCATCGCCACCGAGGTCAGGATGTTACGGTCGTCGTCCACGATTGCGATCGAATTGGCCAAGCCTAGCTCCCTTTGCCTTTCGGCCGGTCATCACTAGCCGCTATAGTATTCGGAACCCGTTGAAACTAAGGCCGTTCCCGTCAATAGCGGCGTCTATGCCAAATTGTGGCAAATCCGACCATGGCGATGGATCAGCGTCAACCCATTCATATGGCGACCGGCCGATGAGCGTCCCCGACGAGAATATCGTAATCGCGAAACGATTGCTTGAAAAGGATCGCGCCGCGTTCGCTACTTTAGATAGCAATAGGGCCGCCTTATGTTTCGCTAGTTCTTGTGGCCTCCGACCGATATGGCCTTCCGCTGCTGCTATTGTCCGACTTGGCGGAACACACCAAGAACATAAATCGTGACGACCGGGCTTCTCTGCTGTTCGACGGGACGGGCGGGATGGCGGATCCGCTTGCCGGGCCCCGCCTGACCCTGATGGGACAGATCACGCTGGCGCCGGAGCCCGACGCACTCATGCGTTATATCGCACGGCATCCTGGCGCGGCGGCTTGGGCGGAGATGCGCGATTTCGGGCTTTATCGCCTGGCGCCGTCGCGTGGCCACTTGGTTGGGGGGTTCGGTCGCATTGCCTGGATCGAGGCGGCCGCGTTATTTTCGCGCGCAAATTAAGCAATTGACCCTTGCTGCCCTTGACTTCGCCAGCAGGAAAAGTCAATCGAAGAGCAGGGACGCCGAATAAAGTCCGGCCAGGGACGTTGTGTAACGAAATTCTCGGAAAGGGAACGCCTTGACGAACGCAAGCTACGCCGTCACGGGCACGGCCAGCGATTACGGACTCGATCAATCGGGTGTACGCCACGCGGCCGCGCAATATTGGAATCTGACGGCGCCCCTTCTCTACGAGCACGCTATTCGACGCCGGGAGGGCGAAATCGCCGCCGGCGGCGCGTTCGTCGCCCGTACCGGCAAGTTCACTGGCCGCACGCCGCGCGACAAATATTTCGTCGAAGAACCGTCGAGCAAGGACGACATCTGGTGGGGCGGCTTCAACAAGCCGATTTCGGAAACCGTATTTGATCGCATGCTTGAGCGCGTGCGCGCTTATTTCCAGGGCAAGGAACTGTTCGTCCAGGACCTGCACGGCGGCGCCGATCCGGCATACCGCCTCAAGGTGCGCGTTGTCAGCGACAGCGCGTGGCATTCCCTCTTCGTGCGCAACATGTTCATCCGCCCGAACATCGCGGAGCTAGCCGATTTCGTTCCCGACTTCACGATCCTCCACGCGCCTAAGTTTTTCGGCGACGCGCTCGCCGACGGCATCGCGTCCGACACGTTTATCCTGGTCAATTTCGGCCGACGCCTGGTGCTGATCGGTGGCACCGAATATGCCGGCGAGATCAAGAAATGCGTGTTCGGCTATTTGAATTTCATGCTCCCGGCTAAGGGCGTGTTGCCGATGCATTGTTCGGTCAATGTCGGCGACCGTGGCGACAGCGCGGTATTTTTCGGCCTCAGCGGCACCGGCAAGACCACCTTGTCCGCCGACGGCTCGCGCACCTTGATCGGCGATGACGAGCACGGCTGGAGCGATCGCGGCCTCTTCAATTTCGAGGGCGGGTGCTACGCCAAGGCGATCAATCTCTCCGCAGCCCACGAGCCAGAAATCTATGCGGCAACGCATCGGTTCGGCACGGTTCTGGAAAATGTCGTGCTCGATCCGTTGACCCGCGTGCCGGATCTGACTGACGGCAGCCTTACCGAAAACACGCGCGCCTGCTATCCGCTCGATTTCATCCCCAACGCCGACGTCAACGGCGTCGCGCCGCATCCCGAAAATGTCATTATGCTGACCGCGGACGCGTTCGGCGTGCTGCCGCCGATCGCGCGCATGTCGCCGGAACAGGCGATGTACCACTTCCTCTCGGGCTATACCGCGCAAGTCGCGGGCACGGAGATCGGCGTCACCGAACCCAAGGCGACCTTCTCGACGTGCTTCGGCGCGCCGTTCATGCCGCGTCATCCCTCGGTCTACGCCAAGATGCTCGGCGAGCGGATCGAACGGACCGGTGCCGCGTGCTGGCTCGTCAACACCGGCTGGTCGGGCGGCGCTTATGGCGTCGGCAGTCGCATGAAGATCGCCTACTCCCGCGCGCTGGTGCGGGCGGCGCTGAGTGGCAGGCTCAAGGACGTGCCGGTGCGGAAAGAGCCGTTCTTCGGCCTCCTCGTGCCGGAAAGCTGTCCCGAAGTGCCCGCCGACGTCCTGATGGCGCGCAACACGTGGTCCGATAAGACCGCATACGACAACACCGCCCGCGATTTGACCAAGCGCTTCGAGACCAACTTCAAGAAGTACGAAGAGTATGTCGGTCCCGAGGTAAAGAAGGCCGCGATCTACGCGGCGGCTTAGGCCCTCACCCTCTCGTCGCTGCGCAATGGGTCCCTCCTTCTCCCGCAAGCGGGCGAGGGGAAGATCAAGTCGATGAGCCGGGAATATCCCCTCTCCCATTTATGGGAGAGGGTGGCGCCCCGTTAGCGGCGACGGGTGAGGGTCAGCCCAAGGCAGGGCGCTCCGCCATCCGTGAGCCGAAGCGCCGGCGCAGGCCGATCAGCGGTTGCTCCAGCCCGTAATAGGACAGCGCCGCCATGACGAAACATACCGCAAGCGCCACCAGCGCGACGCGGAGATGCGGTTGCCCCGCGAGCCAGTATTTGACCGCCTCGCTGGTCGCGAGATGCCAGACATAAAGCGAATAGCTGAGCTTGCCGATCCACACGACCGGCGCTGAATTGAGAATGACATTGGCGGGCGCGTAGCGGCCGCTGAAGACCACGGCGCACAGGCCGATGGCGATGACGATCGCCAGCACCGAATAGCGCGCGGTCTCGCGGAAGAATGGATCGCGCCACGCAAAGCAGCCGATCATAATCGCACCGGCAACCGCGACAGGTATCGGCCGGATCAGCCATTGGATCAGGGCGCGGCCGCGCGGCATTTCGCATAGCGCCGCGACCAGCACGCCGAACGCAATCGAATCGATGCGCAGTTCGGTGCGCAGATAGAAATATTCGGTATCGATCAATTCGGGATGTTGGATCGCGCCCAACAATCGCAGGGCCAGCGGTACCGCGCAGCCGAGCAACGCCAACGCCGCGACGGACGCCGGCCGCGCGCGTAGTAACAACAGCAGCGCCGGAAAGAAGATGTAGAACTGCTCTTCGATCGACAGCGACCAGAAGTGGGTGAAGGGCATCGTCACCGTGACGTGGTCGACGCTGTAATGGACGAAGAGGTAGTTGGCGAAATAGAACAGCGCCGAGACGGGCTCGGGCCAATCGAATTGGCTCGGCGCCACGATCAAAACGACGGCCGACACGATGACGGTATAGGCGAGCACCGCCGGATAAAGCCGGATCACGCGGCGGATATAGAACGCGGCGAGCGAGATCGTGTCGCGCGCTTTGTATTCCGCGAACAACAGCCGCGCGATCAGGAAGCCGCTGATGACGAAAAACGTCAGCACGCCGAAACCGCCGGGGAACCAGCGGTCGTTGACCAGATGCGCCAGCAGCACCAGAACGATCGACACCGCGCGCAGCCCGTCGAGGCTCGGCACCAAGCCTGCGCGCGCGGCCATGTCGTCGCGCGATAAATAAGGTGCCGCGTCGCGCGCGGCCCGTTCTTGCGCCAGAGCGGTCATTGCCCGCCACTCTGGCGGTCGACCCGTTAATAATCGTGAAACAATTGCCCGGTTTTTCGGGCAATTACCCGACTTTGACCACTAGCTTGCCGAAATTCTTACCTTGCAACAGGCCGAGGAAGGCTTCGGGCGCGCGCTCCAGCCCGTCGACCACGTCCTCGCGGTATTTGATCTTGCCCTCGTGATACCAACCCGCGAGCTCGCGGTGCGCCTGCGGGTATTTCGGCGCGAGGTCGCTGACGATGAAGCCGCGTACGGTCATGCGCTTGGTCAGCACCGAGCGCAAATCGGGTCCCGTCTGTGGGTTCGGATCGTTATAGGCCGCGATCATGCCGCAGACCGGCACCCGCCCGAAATTGTTCAACAACGGCCACACCGCGCGCTGCGTCGCGCCGCCGACATTCTCGAAATAGACGTCGACGCCTTTTGGACACGCGGCGGCGAGCTGTTCGCGCAGATTGTCGGCACGATGATCGATGCAGGCGTCGAAGCCCAAATTTTCGACCACGAATTTGCACTTTTCCGGCCCGCCCGCGACGCCGACCGCGCGGCAGCCTTTGATCTTGGCGAGTTGGCCGACCACCGAGCCGACCGCGCCCGAGGCCGCCGACACCACCACCGTCTCGCCCGCCTTCGGCTGCCCGATTTCGGTCAATCCGGCGTACGCGGTCATGCCCGGCATGCCCAATAAGCCCAGCGCCAGCGAGATCGGCTTCACCACGCTCGGGTCGAGCTTGTTAAGACCGGCGCCGTTCGAGATCGCGTATTCCTGCCAGCCATTGTCGCTTTGAACGATGTCGCCCTTGCCGAAGGTCGGGTTGCTGCGACGTCACGACTTCCGCGACGGTGCGGCCGACCATAGGCTTGCCGATCTCGGCCGGCGCCGCATAGGACGGGCCGGCATTCATCCGGCCGCGCATATAGGGATCGAGCGACAGGAACAGGGTTCGCAACAGCACCTCGCCGTCCTTCGGCTCCGGCGCCTCGGTGCGCACCAGCTCGAAATTCTCGGCGCTCGGCGCGGCATTCGGCCGGCTTTTGAGCAAGATCTGGCGGTTGGTCGGGCATCGCGCGCTCCCTTTGCTGGATTGGGGCGAGACTATAATGTCGCGGCGAACGCAAAGACAGGGAGGCCGCGCATGACCACGCCGACGGATTTCAAGGGCTGCAATGTCTTGGTGATCGGCGCCACCACCGGCATCGGCCGCGCCACCGCGATCGCGTTCGCCGAGGCCGGCGCCAATGTCGCCATCGGCGGGCTGGGCGAAGCCGACGGCCGGGCTGTCGAGGCCGAGATCAAGAAGCGCGGGCGCGAGGCGCTGTTCCTCGAAACCGACGTGCGGCATGAGGCGCAGATCCAGAAGCTGATCGCGGAGACCGTCGCGCGGTGGAAGCGCATCGATGTCGCGGTCAACAATGCCGGCACTGAAGGCCGCTTCGCGCCGCTGCAAGACATGACGGTCGCGGATTTCGACAACATCATCGCGGTCAATTTGCGCGGCATTTTCCTCGGGCTGAAGCACGAGATTCCGCACATGCGGGCGAATGGCGGCGGCGCCATCGTCAACATGTCGTCCAATGCCGGCCTCAAGGCGATCGCCAACATCGCGATCTACACCGCGTCGAAGCACGGCGTCGCCGGCATGACCAAGGCCGCGGCGCTCGAAAACGCACGGCACAACATCCGCATCAACGCGGTGGCGCCCGGCGCGGTCGAGACCGGTCTCTTGCATCGCATGGTCGATGGCCATGTGCCGACCGAGGCGATCGCCGAAAGCACGCCGATGGGCCGCATATCGCAGCCCAACGAGATCGCGCGCGCGATCCTATTTCTGGCGTCGGACTCGGCGTCCTATGTCACCGGTCATGTCCTGCCATCGATGGCGGCGGGTTGGCGGTAGTCTGACGCGCCGCGCTATTTCCAATCGCGTTCTGGCGGCGCCTGACCCAGCGCTTCCCAGGTCTTCTGGGCCGTGGCGGTATCCATATATTCCTTCAAGTGCGCGATCTTGCCGTTCTTGAACTCGAAGGCGAAGTGGTACTGGTTGTCGTAGCGCACGCCCTTGATCAGATTGGCGCCGCCGGTCACCTCGACCGCGGCCTTGTCGCCTTCGGCGATGGCACTCGTCACTTTCAGCGTCATGTCGCCGACGACGTTGCCGCGAAATTCGCGCACCACCTTGGCGAAATCGGCGACCGAGCTGGTCCGCCCCATCACCGTCACCTTGCCGTCGGGTGCGAATTTGGCGAAGGCGGCGTCGAAATCGCCCTTTTCCAAAAGCCGCAGATAGTCGAGCGCGAGGGCCTTGCTGTCGGATGCCGTCATGATTCCCTCGCTAGATGAAGATCTTCGGGTTCAGCTTCAGTCCCTTGGCGCGGCAATGCTGCACATAATTGTCGATGAGAATGAAGGCGTCGTGCATGCCGATGAGCCGGTCGTGGTCGTCATAGAATTCCAGCGGCCCGCACAAGGTGAATAGCGTCTTCATGCCTCCCTCCCATTAAAGCGTATGGATCACGCCGGGGCTTTCATGGATGAAACTGCCCTGGATCGCGACCCAGTCGTATTCGAGATATTTCCAACTACCTTCGATGACATAGCCGTCGACGGGGGCACGATGGCGGTGACGACCGATCGTGCCGCCCTGCTGGCACCAGATAATGCTGGTCCAGGCATTGCGCCGCACGTCGAACTGGAGATGCCGGGTCTGCACGCCCGGCAGCAGCTCGATCCAGGGCGATTCGGCCTCGCCCGGGCCGATATGGATGTCGCTAAGCCCGTATTCCCTATAGACGTAGGCCAAGGATTCGCTGACCGGATCGAACGGGGGCGCCGAATCAGGCATGGTTTCCTCCACAAGCGGTTTTCATTAGCATAACCGCAAAACTGGCGGAGGAAACAATGGCGAAACGCTTCGAGGGCAAATCGGTATTGGTAACGGGCGGGGCGTCGGGCATCGGCCGCGCGACCGCGCTAGCCTTTGGAGCCGAGGGCGGCCGCGTGACGGTGGTCGACCGCAGCGACAAGGACGGCGAGGCCACTGCGAAAGCGATCCGCGATTCCGGCGCCGCCGCGATCTTCGTCAAGGCCGATGTCAGCAAGGCCGCCGATTGCCGCCGCATGGTCGAGGCCGCGGTCGCTGCGCATGGCGGGCTGCACGTCGCCTTCAACAATGCCGGCATCGAACGCCACGGCTATCTCACCGTCGATATCGAAGAAGCGTCGTGGAATGAAGTCCTCGCCGTCAACCTCACCGGCGTGTTCTTGTCGATGAAGCATGAAATTCCCGCGATGCTGAAAAGCGGCGGTGGCGCCATCGTCAACACCGCGTCGGTCGGTGGCGTCGTCGGCAATCCGGGCCTCGGCGCCTATTGCGCGGCGAAGCATGGCGTCATCGGCATCACCAAGGTGGCGGCGCTCGAATATGTGTCGCAAGGCATCCGCATCAACGCGCTCTGCCCCGGCGGCACGGCGACGCCGATGCTCAAGAATTGGTTCCAGGAGCCGGGCGCCGAGGAGCACGTCAAGGCGCTGCACCCGATCGGTCGCTGGGCCGATCCGTCGGAACAGGCGAAGGCGGTGTTGTTCCTGTGTTCGGACGACGCCTCCTACATGGCCGGCCATTCGCTGATCGTCGACGGCGCGATGACCGCGCAATAACGCGGCGCAACGCCGCTTTACGAAAAGATGCAGTGTGGGCGGGCGGTTTCGTCCCTAGATTAAACCGCGATGCCCGACGCCAGCGCCACGGCGACCGCGCCCGCTCAAACGATCGCACCCGCCACCGGCGGGCGTGGGCTGCTGACCGCGTCGCTGATGGCCGCGACCTTCATGCAGGCGCTCGACACCACCATCGCGAACGTGGCGCTGCCGCACATGGAAGGCAGCCTGTCGGCGACCCAGGACCAGATCACCTGGGTGCTGACGTCCTACATCGTCGCGGCGGCGATCATGACGCCGCTCTCGGGCTGGCTTGCGGGCCGGTTCGGGCGAAAGCAGATCATCCTGTTGTCGATCGCGGGCTTCGTCGTTTCGTCGGCGTTGTGCGGCGTCGCCACGTCGCTGCCGCTGATGGTGATTTATCGCTTGTTGCAGGGTCTATCCGGCGCGGCGCTGGTGCCGATCAGCCAGGCGGTGCTGCTCGACATCTATCCGACCCACAAGCACGGTCAGGCGATGGCGATGTGGGGCCTCGGCGTCACCTTCGCGCCGGTGATCGGCCCGGTGCTGGGCGGCTGGCTGACCGACAATTATTCCTGGCGCTGGGTGTTCTATATCAACGTGCCGATCGGCATCCTGGCGTTTTTCGGCTTGTTGGCGGCGGTGAAAGACAGTCCCGCATGTAAAGCGCAGTTTCGATTTCTTCGGCTTCGGCGCCTTGTCGCTCGGCGTCGGCGCGTTGCAGATGATGCTCGACCGCGGCGAGCTCAAGGATTGGTTCGGCTCGCCGGAAATCGTGATCGAAGCGACCCTGGGAGCGCTCGGCTTCTATTTTTTCATCGTGCGCATGGTGACGGCGGAGCATCCGTTCCTCCATGTCGCGTTGTTCAAGGACCGCAACTTCGTCACCGGCAACGCTTTTATTTTCATCGTCGGCATCATCCTGTTCGCGACCCTGGTGCTGATCCCGCCCGCTGTTCCAGCAGTTGATGAACTATCCGGTCGTCACCACCGGCCTGATCATGGCGCCGCGCGGCATCGGCACCATGCTGTCGATGGCCGTGGTCGGGCGGATCGCCAACAAGGTCGATCCGCGCATCCTGATCGGCTTCGGCTTCGCGCTCAGCGCGCTGTCGCTATGGCAGATGATGAATTTCGACCTGCAGATGGACAAATGGCCGGTGATCTGGTCCGGCCTGACGCAGGGTTTCGGCGTCGGTTTCGCCTATGTGTCGCTGACCAGCGCCGCGTTCGCGACGCTGCCGCAACAACACCGCGCCGAGGGCACCGCATTCTTCAACCTGATGCGCAATATCGGCTCCAGCATCGGCATTTCCCTGATGCAGGTCGCTGTTGACCGAGAATACCCAGACCATGCATTCGAGCCTGGCGCAGCACGTCTCGCCGTTCAATCCGCTGCTCCACAATTTCGATCTGCATTCGACCGGACGCTGGAGCAGCTCAACGGCTTGGTGACCAGCCAGGCGGCCATGGTCGCCTATAACGACGATTTTAAGGTCATGATGATCCTGTCGCTGCTGACGATTCCGTTCCTGCTGTTCATGCGCGTAAGCAAGCACCGCCCCGGCGACAAGCCCGACATGGTGGCGATGGAATAGCCAGGTCCACAGTTGTCAGTGGCCAGTTCTCAGTTATCGACGCGGACTGACGGCTGAAAACGGACAACTGAGAACCATTATTCCGCGAAGAACGAGATCGTCCTGATCTCCAGGCTACGGCGCGGCGGCGCGCCGGGCCGGCTCGACGGATCGTCGAACGCGGTGTGCGCCGTGAGCTGCGGCCGCGACCGGTCGGAATCGCACAGTTTGAACACCAGCAACTCGTCGGGCCGCATGCGCGGGTAATAGTACCAGCGGTGCGCCGGGCTGTAGGCGACGTTGAAGCCTTCGAGGAAATCGCCCGGGTCTTCGGGCCGCGTGCCGATCAAGCCCAGCACCAGATCGGCCTCTTCGTGACGGTGCTGGCGTCGCACACCGCGAGCGGCTTGCGCTCGCACCGTCTCGATGCCGCGCCACAGATTGATCAGCACCGCGCGCTTGTTGGCATATTTCTCGGCCTCGGGTCCGAGCATTTCCGCCGCCATGCGGCGCATCGTCTTTTCGTTGAAGTCGATGTGCGGATTGTTGGCCGGCTCGTGCGGCTGCAGCGGCGGGATGGTGCCCTCGCGCGCGCGCCGAATCGCTGAACACCTGGTCGCCGCGCGCGCCGGGCTTCGGGCGGGATCAGCGGCGCCCGATCCGGATCGTCGGTGCGATAGACGTCGCCGAACACGACCACCTTTTCGGCGCCGGTCAGTTCGGCGACCAGCCGCTCGATCTCGGGATAATAGTGGCGCTTCACCTGCTCCGGCGTCGCGGAAATCGGTCACCGCCGAGCGATGCTCGATCAGGGTGAAGCCGTTGCGGTCGATGCGACAGGCCCGGCTCCGCCCGGGCGTCGTGAATGTGGACGCGATGCGGATCGTAGTGATGGGTCGTCGCTTCCCGCTTATATTCGTAGATCGTGGTCGGGCCGTAAGCCGGATCGATGTAGGCGAGCGTGCTTTCGACGAAGGGCATCGTCGTTCCGGCTTCGGCCATGTTCCTCTCCCGATTTCTTTTCCGCCCCGCCATGATAACAATAGTCGCGGGGACATCGTCGATCATGCGGGAGAAATGCCGATGTCGCTTCATCCGGGCGCCGCTGCTTGGCTCGATCTGATGAAGAATTTGCCGCCGACCCATACGCTGCCGGTCGATGTGGTGCGCGCCGCCGGCGCCGCACGGCTGAAACTGTTGCCGCCGCCGCCCGCGGTGGCTCACGTCGTCAATCGCGACGTTCCCGGTCCGCGCGGCGCCGATCCCGATCCGCCTCTACACGCCGTTCGGTATCGGCCCGTTTCCGATCACCGTCTTATTTCCACGGCGGCGGCTTTGTCGTCGGCTCGCTCGACGGCAGCGACGCGGCGTGCCGCCATCTCTGTCTCAACGCAACAGCCTAATCGTGTCGGTCGATTATCGGCTTGCGCCGGAGCATCGCTTCCCCGCGCGCACCCGACGATTGCTATGCCGCGACGCATGTGGGTGGCGCAGCACGCCGGCGAGATCGGCGGCGACGGGCGGCGGATCGCGGTTGCCGGGCGACAGCGCCGGCGGCAATCTCGCCGCCGTCGTCGCGCTGCGCGCGCGCGACGAGGACGGGCCGCGCGCTTTGCGGCCAGCTTCTCAACTGCCCGGTGACCGATTACGACATGACGCTGCCGTCCTATCGCGAGAACGGCGACGGCTATTTCCTCACCACGCGACACGATGCGCTGGTTCACCGAGCACTACCTGCCGGACACGCGGCATCGCCAGCATCCGCACGCGGCGCCGCTCCGCGCCAAGGATTTCAGCCGCCTGCCGCCGGCCTATGTCCTGACGGCGCAATACGATCCGCTGCGCGACGAAGGCGAGGCGCTTGCCGACAAGCTCGCCGCCGCCGGCGTGCCGGTGGTGAAGAAACGCTACAGCAACATGATTCACGCTTTCCCGAGCAGTCTGCTCCACGTCGTGCCGGAGGCGGCGGAGGAAAACGCGGCGTTCGGCGCCTGGCTCAAGGCGCGCTTCGCCGCGATGTAACGGAAACGATTCAGGGGAGGAGAAACCCAATGGCGCTTAATCCGGTCATCGCCGGCTGGCTCGATTTCATGAAGACCTTGCCGCCGATCAACACCATGCCGGTCACGGAGGCGCGGGCGAGCCTCGACGCGGCGCGCGCGCTGCAACCGCCGCCACCGCCGGTCGGGCCGGTCGCTCAATCGCGCGCATTCCTGCGCCGGCGGGGCCGATTCCGGTACGCCTCTACACGCCGTTCGGCGTCGGCCCGTTTCCGCTCGCGGTTCATTTCCATGGCGGCGGCTTTGTCGTCGGCGATCTTGAAAGCCACGATGCCGCCTGCCGGCATCTGTGCCTCGCCAGCGGCGCTATCGTCATGGCCGTGGATTATCGGCTCGCGCCGGAGCACAAGGCGCCGGCGGCGGTCGAGGATTGCCTCGCCGCGACGCGCTGGGCGGGCGAGCATGCCGGCGAGATCGGCGCCGACCGGCGCCGGATCGCGGTCGTGGGCGACAGCGCCGGCGGCAATCTCGCGGCGCTGATTTCGATTCGCGTGCGCGATGAGGGCGGCCCGAAACTCTGCGGCCAATTGCTCAATTGCCCCTGGGTCGATACCGACACGACGCGGCCGTCCTATCGCGACAATGCCGAGGGCTATTTCCTCTCGCTGGCTCTGATGCAGTGGTTCGAGGGCCACTATATCCGCGGCCCCCGAGACCGGGAGGACCCGCAAGATCGTGCCGATGAAGGCCAAGGATCTGAAGGGCCTGCCGCCAGCCTATGTCCTCACGGCGCGAATACGACCCGCTGCGCGACGAGGGCGAGGCGTATGCCGACCGGCTGATCGCCGCCGGCGTGCCGGTGGTGAAAAAGCGCGTCAGCGGCATGATCCACGATTTTCCGTGCCTGTCGCTGAACGTGATTCCCGGAGGCGGCGGAGGAATTGGCTGCCATGGGCGCCTGGCTCAAGGCGCGGTTCGCCGCCGTCTAGTCGATGGCGCACGGCGCGAAGCCGGCAAAGCGCAAGCCGCGGCGGCACAATCCCGCGGCCACGGCGCTGCGTACGCCCGCCTATCGGCCGCGCGTGGTCAAATCGAAGAAGGCTCTATACGCGAAAGAGCCGCCCGAAGCCGGGCGGCCCGACGCCCGAACACCTTAGGCTAGTAATAGTGGTAGCTGGAGTGGCCGAAGACGGCGAGCACCAGCAGCACGATCAAAATCACGCCGAGAATGCCGAATCCGCCGCCGCCGTAATAGCCGCCGCGATAGCCGTAATAACCGCCGCCGCCGAACAGAATCAGCAACAGCAAGATAACAGCAGTAGACCCATGGTCCTCCATGTCGCCCGCGTAGCGGGCAGATGTACGGAGGAAAACGCGCGCGCCGGGCGCAAAGGTCCCGGATTTCACACAAATTCTTGCTTATTTAACCGTCGCTCGCCTAATTTGACCGGCCATGTCGCTTGCCGATCGGCGGGTGCTGCTGGTCATTACCGGCGGCATCGCCGCCTATAAATCGCTCGACCTGATCCGCCGCCTGCGCGAGCGCGGCGCGGCGGTGCGCGCCATCCTGACCGACGCCGCGACGCAGTTCGTGACGCCGCTCTCGGTCCAGACCCTCACCGGCGACAAGGTCTATGCCGACATTTTCTCGCTGACCGACGAAAGCGAAATGGGCCATTTGCGCCTCGCGCAAGAGGCCGATCTCGTCGTGGTGGCGCCGGCGACGGCGGACATGCTCGCCAAGATGGCGGCCGGCATCGCCGACGATCTGGCCTCGACCGCGCTGCTAGCGACCGACCGGCCGATCCTGGTGGCGCCGGCGATGAACCACCGCATGTGGCTGCACGACGCCACGCAGGCCAATCTGCATTTGCTCGAAGCGCGCGGCATCAAGCGCATCGGCCCCAATGACGGCGCGCTCGCCGAGGGCGAGACCGGGCCAGGCCGCATGGCCGAGCCGCTGGAGATCGTCGCCGCCATCGAGGCGATGCTCGTCGGCCGGTCCGCTCAAGGGCCGCCGCGCGCTCGTCACCAGCGGCCCGACGCACGAGCCGATCGACCCGGTGCGCTATCTCGCCAACCGCTCCTCGGGCAAGCAGGGCCACGCCATCGCGGCCGCGCTGGCGCGCGCCGGCGCCGAGACGGTGCTGGTCGCCGGGCCCGACCGCCGAGCCCGATCCGCCCGGCGTCACGGTGCGCCGCATGTCGAATCCGCGCGCGACATGCTCAAGGCGTGCGAGGCGGCGCTGCCGGTCGAGATCGCGATCTGCGCCGCGGCCGTGGCCGATTGGCGGGTCGAGGCCGCGACGCAGAAGCTCAAGAAAAACGGCGCGCCGCCGGCGCTGAAGCTCGCCGAAAATCCCGACATCCTCGCGACGCTGAGCCAGCCCGGCAATCGCCGCCCGCGCCTCGTCGTCGGCTTCGCCGCCGAGACCGAGGATCTGATCGCGCACGCCACAGAAAAAGCGCGCGGCCAAGGGCTGCGACTGGATCGTCGCCAACGATGTCTCCGCCGGCGACCGGCACGTTCGGCGGCGACGCCAACACCGTCCATGTCATCGACGCCGACGGCGTCGAGGACTGGCCGGCGCTGTCGAAGCGCGAGGTCGCGGAGCGGCTCGCCGCGCGCATCGCCGATTTCTTCGCCGTGTGATGCTGCGCCTCTCCAAGAAACTGCTGTTCGCGATCGAGGCGGTGCTGGACATCGCCTACAATGCCGGCGCGCTGCCGGTGCAGTCGGGCGAAATCACCAAGCGCCAAGGCATCCCGCGCCGCTATCTCGAACAGGTGCTGCAACATCTGGTGCGCGCCGGGATTCTGGTCGGCGTGCGCGGCCCGCGCGGCGGCTATCGCCTGGCGCGCGAGCGGCGGCGCATCACGGTCGGCGAGATCGTGCGCGTGGTGCGCTCGCTGGAGCAGGCGCGACGACCCGATCGAGGACGACGCCGGCGCCGAACTGGGCGCCGCGTGGTGCGGCCGCTATGGCTCGAACTGCAGGAAGCGGCGATGAAGCAGCTCGACGCCACCACCATCGAGGAACTGTGCACCCGCGCGCACAAGGCCGGCATCGCCGGCGAATATGCCGCGCGGTACGATTATACGATTTGATTGCTTTCTCTCGTAACATTCGTCGTCGCCCGCGGGCCTGACCAGCGGGTCTCAGGCGAGCGACGGGCCTGTCACATGGCTTGAGATGGCCGGGCTTGACCCACGGCTGTCCGGTTGAGATTTTGTGGACAAGGCGCATGAGGTTGATTCTTCTGAGTTCCGAGCGTTTGGCGACGTATCGGGACACGGAAAGGGTCAACGTCATGCGGCACCAGAATAGCGTTTTGCACGATGTCTTGAAGCATGTTCCGTGGGGTGAGTTCGATCGGCTAGTTGAAGAGCACGGCGCGGATGCGCGGGTCCGGCGCTTGACGACGAAGAGCCAATTCGTGGCGCTGGTGTATGGGCAGTTGTCGGGGGCGACGAGCCTGCGGGAGATCGAGACTGGGCTGAAGAGTCACGAGGCGCGGCTTTATCATCTAGGCGCTGCGCCGGCGCGGCGCTCGACGCTGACGGATGCCAACGCCGGGCGGCCCGCGTCGGTGTTCAGCGAGCTTCTCTCGACGCTGATGCGGCAGGCGCGGCGGGGCCTGCGCCGCAAGCTGGCCGACGTCACGTATCTGATTGATTCGACCGGGGTGCGGCTCAACGGCATCAGCGCCGCTTGGGCGCGTTTCTCGACCGGCGTCTGCGGCGCCAAGCTCCATGTCATCTACGATCCCGACGCCGACCGGCCGATCTATGCCGCGATCAGCGCCGCCAATGTCAACGACATCGTGGCGGGCCGGGCGATGCCGATCGAACCCGGCGCCACCTATGTCTTCGACCTCGGCTATTACGATTATGCCTGGTGGGCGAAGCTGGACCGGGCGCAATGCCGGATCGTGACCCGCTTCAAGCGCAATACGCCGCTGGCCGTGGTCCGCGAACTGCCGGTGCCGACGGGCGGCGGCATTCTGCGCGACCGCATCGGCTATCTGCCGGCCCGCCAAGCCGGAAACCGCCGCAACCCGTTCCAGGACCCGGTGCGCGAGGTCCAGGTCACGACCGAGACCGGCAAGGTGCTGCGCATCTTCTGCAACGATCTCGACGCCCCGGCCCAGGAGATCGCCGACCTCTACCGGCGGCGCTGGGCCATCGAACTGTTCTTCCGTTGGGTCAAGCAGGTTCTCAAAATCACCCGCTTTCTCGGTACCTCCGAAAACGCCGTCCGCATCCAGATCGCCGTCGCCCTCATCGCCTTCCTGCTCTTGCGGCTCGCTCAGGCCGCGCAAAAAGCCGTGCAAAGCCCGCTCGCCTTCGCACGCCTCGTCCGCGCCAACCTCCTCCACCGCAGACGCATCGACCGCCTGCTCCAAACCGAGCCGCCGCCTGTCGCCCCAACCTCCCAATCGGCAATACAATGGAACTGAAATCTCAACCGGACAGCCGTGGGTCAAGCCCGGCCATGACGGGAACCAGGGTCCGGGGCTACTCGTCGCCCGCTGGCTCGGCTTCCGCGTCGTAGAGCACGCGCAGACGACGAACCAGGGATAGCGCGTGTCGAGTACAACGCCGTCGGGGCCGGCGAGCATGCCTGTTTCCGTCACCGGCACATGGGTCATCGTCACCGCGTCATCGACATTGCCGCCGACGCACGCTGAGCGTGCCGGGCTGTGCCGCCACCACGATGGCGCAATGGCCCGGCCAGACCGCCGTCGGTCGGCAGGTCGGCGAATTTCAGCGCCCGTGCGCCCATCCGCGGCCGAAACAGATGAGATCGCCGGCGCGCGGCGCATAGGCTGCCGGCGCGAGCGCTTGCAGGATCGGCGATTGGCGCGCCGCCGCGGCATTCACATAGGTGGCGTGGTTGGCGCGAGTAGGGAAACGCGGCCCCGCGCCGGCGATGCGCATGACATAGGAGATGAACGCCGCCGACCAGGCATAGCGGCCATCGTCCGATGCCGGAAACAGGCCGCCCGCTCGTCGTGCTTGCCGGTCCAGCCTTCCTCGCGCGGCGGCCGCTGGCCGGGCGGCACGGCAAGCCCGACCCACCAATATTCGCCGACACGCTCCCACAAGCCGGGCTGGCGCTCGGGCTTGTCCTGCGGCTGTGGCACCGGCCGGTCCTGCGGCGGCGCGTCGTCGACCTTCGAACCGAACAGCCGCCATTCGCGCATGCGCAATCGCCACCGTGTCGGCGCGGTTGAACGGCTCGTCATTCTTGAGGGCAAAGGCCGGCACCGGACCGGGCGGCGGCGCGGTCGGGGTCGGCGTCGGCGCGCAGGCAGCGGCCAACAGCAGGACGCCCATCGACGCGAGCCATTTCGTCATGCGGTCACCACAGCGCAATCGCGATGGCGGCGAGCGCCAGCGCGATGATCCATAGCGGCAGCCCAGAATCTCGATCGCGCCGCGCTTCGCCAGCGCCTCGAGCGCCATCGGGATGCAGCGGCACGCCGCCTTCCTCGGTGATCGTGACCAGCAAATCCTCGACACGGCGCAACGTCACCGGCAGGCGTTCGAGCAATTCGGCGGATTGCGAGATAATGTCCGCCGAGCCGCGCCTCCGGGCCGCGATTGGCGCGCATCCATTCCTCGACCAAGCGGCCGCGCCAACAGCCACATGTTGATCGCCGGATCGAGCTGCCGCCCCATGCCTTCGATCAGCACCATGGTCTTTTGCAGCAGCAGCAATTGCGGCTGCGTCTCCATCTGGAATTGCTGGGTCACCTGGAACAACTGCGCCAGCAAGCGGCCCAGCGAAATCTCGCCCACCGGCCGGCCGAAGATCGGCTCGCCGATGGCGCGCGCCGCCTGGGCGAAAGCGTCGAGCGACTGGTCGCGCGGCACGTAGCCGGCCTCGAAATGCACTTCGGCGACGCGGCGATAGTCGCGATTGAGAAACGCCACCAGCATGTCGGCGAGAAAGTACCGCGTGGCGCGGTCGAGCCGCCCCATGATGCCGAAATCGACCGCGACCAACGCGCCGTCCGGGTCGATGAACAGATTGCCGGGATGCATGTCGGCGTGAAAGAAACCGTCGCGGAACACCTGAAGAAAAAATTGGCGGCGGCGCGCGCCAGCAGGTCGCGCAGATCGAAGCCTGCCGCCAGCAACGCGGTCGCGATCGTCGACGCGAACGCCGCCGACCCGCTCCAGCGTCAGCACGGTGCGCGCGGTGCGTGTCCAATCGACCCGCGGCACGCGAAAACCGTCGTCGCCCGCGAAATTCTGCGCGCAGTTCGTCCGCCGCGGCGGCTTCGAGGCGCAAATCCATCTCGATCCGCACCGTCTCGCGCATCGTCTCGACCACCGCGACCGGCTTGAGGCGGCGCAGGCTCGGCTGCCAGCGCTCGGCCAGTTGCGCCAGCCAGGTGAACAGGTCGAGGTCGCGCGCCATCGCCGCCGCGATGCCGGGACGCAAGACCTTGACCGCGACCGCATCGCCCTCGGTGGTGCGGGCGAAATGCACCTGCGCGATCGAGGCGGCGGCGACCGGCTCGTCGTCGAACGCGGCGTAGAGTTCGGCGATCGGCTTGCCCAGTTCGCGCTCGATGGCGGCGCGCGCCTGCGGCGCGTGGGGAACGGCGGCAGCCGGTCCTGCAGTTGCGGCGAGGTCGCTCGCCATTTCCTCGCCGATCAGATCGGCGCGGGTCGACAAGCGCCTGGCCGAGCTTGATGAAGGCCGGCCCCATCGCTTGCAAGCGCCAGCGCCAGGCGCTGCCCCGGGCGCAGATCGCGCAGTTCGGCGCTGCGGCGGCGCCAGAGATGGAACCACCACGCCAGAAGGCGCGCCCCGCCGACGCGCTCCAAGCGGAAACGCCGCGTCGTAGCGCGCCAAAATCGCCGCGATGGTGAGAAGCCGGACGAGATGGCGGCCGGCGCGCCAGGCGCGATTCATGACGTCGACTAGTTTCGGTGACAGGGGAAGGCGATTTCCCCCTCATTCGTCACCCCCGGACTTGATCCGGGGGTCTCAAGGCCGCCGCGCGTCGCTTACCTGGGATGGCCGCGGTCAAGCCCGGCCATGACGGATGAAAGGGTAGTCGATGCCGAGTCGATCCCGACATCAAAGCCGCCAGCCGGAATGCAGCGCCGCGACGCCGAAGGTGAAATCGCGCCAGCGCACCTGCTCCAGCCCCGCGGCGCGCATCATCTCCGCCAGTTCGGCCTGCGGCGGGAAGCGGCGGATGCTTTCCACCAGATATTGATAGGACTCGCGGTCGCCGGCCACGATCTGGCCCAGCGCGGGCAGGACGTTGAAGGAATAAAGGTCGTAGGCGCGCGCCAGAACGCCGCGGCGCGACATGGGAGAATTCGAGACAGAAGAACCGCCCGCCGGGCCGCAGCACGCGCCGCGCCTCGCGCAGCGCCGCGTCGATCCGCGTCACGTTCCGGAGGCCGAAGGCGATGGTATAGGCGTCGACGCTGCGGCTCGCGATCGGCAGTTGCTCGGCGTCGCCGACGACATAATCGATGCCGCGAGGATATTGGCGTCGATGGCGCGGTCGCGGCCATGGTTCAGCATCGCCTCGTTGATGTCGCACAGGATCACGCGCGCGGTCGGGCCGGCGCGGCGCAGGATGCGCTGCGCGATGTCGCCGGTGCCGCCCGGCGACGTCGAGGAACGTCTCGCCGCGGTCGCGGCGCCAGCCGCTCGATCAGCGCCGCCTTCCACAGGCGATGGACGCCGCCCGACATCAGATCGTTCATCAGGTCGTAGCGGACGCGACGCTGTCGAACACGCCTCTGACCAGCCCGGCCTTGTCGCCGGCCTGGACGCGGCGATAGCCGAAATCCGCCTCGGCCTCGGCGTTTTCGCCGGGGTCGTTGTTGTTTGCGGCGCTTGTTTCCGATGACGTCATGTGCGAAAATATCCCGAGAGCATTGCGCAGCGCCATAAGCCCCCTGGAAGGATCGAACGATGAAACTGCGTCGCCTCGGCAATTCCGGCCTGCAAGTCTCGGTCGTCGGATTGGGCTGCAACAATTTCGGCAAGTTCGGCCGCATGGACGTGGCCGCGACGCGCGCCGTGATCGACAAGGCGCTCGACGCCGGCATCACCCTGTTCGACACCGCCGACGTCTATGCGCCGGGCACGCCCGGCTCGTCCGAGGAGCAGATGGGCGAGGTGCTGGGCGCGCGGCGCAAGGACATCGTGCTCGCCACCAAGTTCGGCATGCAGATGGACCAGGCCGGGGTGAAGAAGGGCGGCTCGCGGCGCTACATCATGGCAGGCGGTCGAGGACAGTCTGCGCCGGCTCAAGACCGACTGGATCGATCTTTATCAACTGCACCGGCCCGACGCCGACACGCCGATCGAGGAGACGCTGCGCGCGCTCGACGATCTCGTGCACCAGGGCAAGGTGCGCTATGTCGGCGTCTCCAACATGCCGGCCTGGCAGGTGGTCGAGGCGCAATGGACGGCGAAGACCCGCGGCCTCAACCATTTCATCTCGTGCCAGGACGAATATTCGCTGCTTGGCGCGCGACACGGTGGAGCGCGAGCTTGTCGGCCGCGGCGCAGAAATACGGGCTCGGCATCCTGCCGTTCTTCCCGCTGGCGAGCGGCGCGCTCACCGGCAAATACCGCCGCAATCAGGCGAAGCCGGAAGGCGCGGCTCGTCGGCGCAGTCGCCGCTGTCGGCGCGGTTCCTTAGCGACGCCAATCTCGACATCGTCGACAAGCTGCGCGTTCGCGGAAAGCCGCGGCCACACCATTCTCGAGCTGGCGTTTTCCTGGCTGCTGGCGCGGCCGCAAGTGGCGAGCGTGATCGCCGGCGCCACCAAGCCCGAGCAGATCGAGGCCAACGCCAAGGCCGCCGACTGGGCGCTGACCGCGGAAGAGATCGCCGAGGTCGATAAAATTACGAAGAAAGGGTGAGCGGCCTCGTCGCCATCTTTGTCTTCGTCACCTCGGCGAATCCCGGGCTCAGGATCAACGCACGTCGCTCATGCCTGGGTCGCTGCGCCAGCGCGGCGAAGCACGGACCCTAAGCCGTCGGCTGATGCCCGAACTACCGGAGGTCGAGACCGTCGTCCGCGGGCTGCAAGCGCGGCTCGCGGGCCGGCGTTTCCGCGACGTCACGCTCAATCGCGCCGATCTGCGCACGCCGTTGCCGCCAGGCCTGAAGAACAAGCTCGAAGGCAAGCGCATCGAGCGCGTCGGCCGCCGCGCCAAATACATCCTGATCCATTGCGAGGACGATGCGGTGCTGCTGGCGCATCTCGGCATGTCGGGACGCATGGTGATCCACGAGGCCGAACGGCGCGATGGCAACAGGCGAAGCACGATCATGTCGTGTTCACGCTCGACGACGGCACGATCGTCGCGTTCAACGACGCGCGCCGCTTCGGCATGATGGATCATGTCGCGGCGGCGAGGCTCGACGAGCACAAGCTGTTGCGCCATCTCGGGCTCGAGCCGCTCGGCAACGAATTCAACGGGCCGAGCCTTGGCCGCAGCGTGCTCAAGGGCAAGAACACTGCTCGATCAAGGCCGCGCTGCTGGACCAGCGCATCGTCGCCGGTCTCGGCAATATCTATGTCTCGGAGGCGCTTTACGGCGCGAAGCTGTCGCCGCGCCGCAGCGCCGGCACGGTGCAAGGCGCGCGCGCCGACGCGCTGGCGCGCGCGATCCGCGACACGCTGACGCGCGCGATCGCGGCCGGCGGCTCGAGCTTGCGCGATTATGTGCAGGCGTCGGGCGAGCTCGGCTATTTCCAGCATCAATGGGCGGTGTACGGCAAGGAAGGCGAGAAATGCCCGCCTGCGACTGCGCCCGGGCATCAAGCGCATCGTGCAGAACGCGCGCTCGACCTTTTATTGCGCGAAACATCAGAAGTGAGGCGAACCATGGCGTATGAAAACATCCTGGTCGAAACCAAGGGCGCGGTCGGCATCGTCACGCTGAACCGGCCGAAGGCGCTCAACGCCCTGTGCGCGGCGCTGGTCGCGCGAGCTAGGCCAGGCGCTCGACGCCTTCGAGGCCGACGACGCCATCGGCTGCGTCATCGTCACCGGCAGCGACAAGGCGTTCGCCGCCGGCGCCGACATCAAGGAGATGGCGGGGCAAAGCTATATGTCGGTCTATCTCGGCCGATTTCATCACCAAGGGTTGGGAACGCATCACCACCTGCCGCAAGCCGATCGTCGCCGCGGTCGCCGGCTTCGCGCTCGGCGGCGGCTGCGAGGTCGCGATGATGTGCGACACCATCGTCGCCGCCGACACCGCGAAATTCGGCCAGCCCGAAATCACGCTCGGCATCATTCCCGGCGCCGGCGGCACGCAGCGGCTGACGCGCTTCGTCGGCAAGGCCAAGGCGATGGACATGATCCTCACCGGGCGCATGATGGACGCCGCGGAAGCGGAGCGCAGCGGGCTCGTCAGCCGCGTCGTGCCGGCGGATAAGTTGATGGCGGAAGCGCTCGCCATGGCGGAGAAGATCGCTTCGATGTCGCGGCCTTCCGCGATGATGGCCAAGGAGTCCGTCAACCGTGCTTATGAGACGACGCTCAACGAAGGCGTCAGATTCGAGCGCCGTCTCTTCCATTCGCTGTTCGCGACGGAGGATCAGAAGGAAGGCATGGCGGCCTTCATCGAGAAGCGCAAGCCCGCGTTCAAGAATCGTTGACGCCGCGCGTGGCGGACTCTTCTTGCCACGCGCCCGCGCGGTTCGATATACACCACGCCTTCCGCTCAAATTGGATTTGAGACATGGCTCAATCACCCGTCAGCGGCAAAGCGCCACCGTCAAACCGTGCGCCGAACCGCCGTCAACACAGTCGCGCAAGAGCCGCGCTGCGCACGTTCGTGAAGGAAGTTGAAACCGCGATCGCCGCGGGCGACAAGGAAGCGGCGCGCGACGCTTTCAAGGCGGCGCAGCCGGAGATGCAGCGCGGCGTGAAGAAAGGCGTCGCGCAACAGCGGACCGTATCGCGGAAATTGTCGCGGCTTTCCGCGCGCATCAAGGCGCTGTGAGCGCGTTGCGATCGCAATACATCAAGTCGCATGTGGTGCGGATTGCAACAGCGAAAAAATTTCTGTGTAAATTTCATTGCAGTTGTTGCGGAGTTCGGAGTCGTTGTCGGTAGAGTGACATTACGGTCCGCGGCATCGAAGAACGAGGGGACATGATCGGCGGGCGTCGCGACAACAAGCTTCCGGTTGGGCCGACGCCAGAGCGACGTGCGTAACGGCGCGTCGGCGGACGACGCGAGCTAGTTCGATTTAAATCGTAATCAACGTTTCGGGTTTTCAAGAGAGGCGGAAGGGGCGTGGCCCTTTTCGGTAGGAGTACGCGCGCGGCGAAAATTCGGCCGCGCCAGCGGGCAAAAGGAGGCCGTTGGCAAACACATGGCGGCGTCGACAAACGGTGGGGAAGAGCGCGGCGGTTTCGGTCCGGAAATCAAGCTGCAATGGTCGCGCCTGCGGGCTTGGTTGCGCGACGAATACGGCGACACTGTCTATAATATCTGGATAAAGCCGATGACGCTGCTGCGCGTCGACGGCGGTTGTGCCTGGATCGCCGTCCCGACGCCGACAAATCGCGACTGGTCCCGGCAAAATTATCAAAGCCGCTTGCGCGCGCGCTGGAACGAAGAAAACCGCAAGGTCACGGCGATCGAATTTGTCGTCGCCAATGGCGTCGCCCGCGCAGCCGATCAGACCGACGCCGATCCGCCGCCTGCCACGCCGGCACCGCGCGACATCCTCGACGGCGACGACCGCGGCATCGGCGCGTTGCTCGACCCGCGCTTCACCTTCGAGAATTTCGTCGTCGGCAAGCCCAACGAATTCGCCCATGCGGCGGCGAAGCGGGTCGCCGACGCGGCGATCGGCGAAAGCACGCATCCGCCGTTCAATCCGTTGTTCCTCCACGGCGGTGTCGGCCTCGGCAAGACGCATCTGATGCATGCCATCGCGTGGGAAGTGCGGCGCCATCGCCCGAACCGCCGCTTCATCTATCTGTCGGCGGAAAAATTCATGTACCAGTTCGTGCGCGCGCTGCGCTCGAAGGACACGATGCCGTTCAAGGAACTGTTCCGCTCGGTCGACGTGCTGCTGATCGATGATTTCCAATTCATCGGCGGCAAGGAATCGACGCAGGAGGAGTTCTTCCACACCTTCAATGCGCTGGTGGACATGAACCGGCAGATCGTGATTTCCGCCGACAAGTCGCCGAGCGATCTCGACATCGAAGAGCGCATGCGGTCGCGCCTGGTCCACGGCATGGTGGCCGATGTGCATCCGACGACCTACGAGCTGCGGCTCGTCATTCTCCAAGCGAAGGCCGACCATCTGCGCCTCGTGATCCCGCCCAAGGTGGTGGAATTCCTGGCGCACAAGATCACGTCCAACGTCCGCGAATTGGAGGGCGCATTGAACCGCATCATGGCGCACGCGCAATTCATCGGCCGCGAGATCACCGTCGATTCCGCGGAAGAGGTGCTGCAGGACCTGCTGAAAAAGAACGACCGCCGCGTCACGATCGACGAGATTCAAAAGCGCGTCGCCGAGCATTACAATATCCGCTCCGCCGACATGCACTCGGCGCGGCGCGCCCGGGAGATCGCCCGGCCGCGTCAGGTGGCGATGTATCTATGCAAGATGCTGACGCCGCGCTCACTGCCGGAGATCGGCAAGAAATTCGGCGGCCGCGATCACACCACGGTGATTCACGCGATCCGGCGCATCGAGGAATTAAGCGTCGCCGACAAGACCCTCGCCGAGGATCTCGCCATTTTGACGCGTATGCTGCAGACGGGCGAACGCCCGACTTAGTCGAACTGTTTGCCGTGATGCGGTTCGATCGTGTCGGCGATCACCTTGATGCCGACCATTTGGTGCAGGACGATCGCTGTGCCGATGATCTCGAGCGCGACACGGATCGCCATCGACACCGACGGCTCGGCCAACAGCGCGAAACCGCCGCACACCATCCCCATCACGACGCTTACGAGTACAATCCCGAACCATTTGACAACGTCCATCGCACACCTCGCGTTGACATCCACACGTTACCCAAGAAGAGGCACCGCGGAAGCGGAGTTTGCAGCCGACGGATTGAAGAATTACTAATTATTATCGCCCTTGCGCGATTTCTTTAACCGTAATTTTTAATCGATAGTGCCCCTCGGCGGGCACCGAATCGTCGCCCCAACCGGGGTAAGCGAGCGTCGGCGAATCGCGCAACCCGGCATTAGCATTGTTGCCGTTCTGTGCTATGGTTTTAACCCGTTCGCGCGAGCTGCAGGGGGCTGGGCGGCGAGGGCGGGGAAAGGCCGGAAAATCGGGCCCCTGACCCAGATTGAGCGCTCGCAAAGAACCTCCATCCGCAGCCATGAAATCGACGCCATGAAATTGACCATCGAACGCGCCGCCTTGCTTCGTGCCCTGGGCCATGTCCAGAGCGTCGTCGAGCGTCGCAACACCATTCCGATCCTGTCGAACGTGCTGCTCAAGGGCGAGGACGGCCGGCTTGCCCTCTCGGCGACCGACATGGACATCGAGATCGTTGCCCACGCGCCGGCCCAAGGGGGCCAAGGGCAGCGCCACGACCGCGCCCGCCCATACGCTCTATGACATCGTGCGCAAGCTGCGCGAAGGCTCGCAGATCGAGCTCGATTCCGAGCGGGGACAAAGGGCCAATTGGTGCTGCGTTCGGGCCGCTCGACTTTCACCCTCGCCTGCTTGCCGCCGGAGGATTATCCCGCTGATGTCGACGGGCGATCTCGCGCACGCTTTTACCGTCTCGGGCACCGAGCTGAAGCGCCTGATCGACCGCACCCGCTTCGCGATCTCGACCGAGGAGACGCGCTACTATCTGAACGGCATCTATCTCCATGCCGCGCGCAACAACGAGGTGCCGATGCTGCGCGCCGTCGCGACCGACGGGCATCGCCTGGCGCGCATGGAGATTCCGCTGCCCGAAGGCGCCTCCGGCATGCCGGGCGTGATCGTGCCGCGCAAGACGGTGGGCGAGGTGCGCAAGCTCCTCGACGCCGACGGCGCCGCCGACCAGGACATCGTGATCTCGCTGTCCGACACCAAGATCCGCTTCGTCATGGGCGAAACGGTGCTCAACTCCAAGCTGATCGACGGCACCTTCCCCGACTACGATCGCGTGATTCCGTCGGGCAACGACAAGATCCTGGAAATCGAGAGCAAGCCCTTCGCCGAGGCGGTCGACCGCGTCTCGACCATCTCGCGCGCGGTCAAGCTCGCGATCGAGCGCGGCAGCGTCAACTTGTCGGCCACCAGCCCCGAGAGCGGGCACCGCCAGCGAAGAGCTCGAGGTGCGCTATAATGCGGCGCCGCTCGAGGTCGGCTTCAACGCCCGCTATCTCCTCGACATCACGGCGCAAATCGAGGGCGAAGGCGCGCGATTGAGCTCGCCGACGCGGCCTCGCCCGCGGTGATGCAAGATGCCGGCGATCCTAGCGCGATCTATGTGCTGATGCCGATGCGGGTGTAACGGTTGGCGGTTTCCCTGGCGTCAGAGCGGGTGTTTTCCGCGGCCTCGGTGACGCGCTTGGCGCTCACCGATTTCCGCGGCTATGGCGCCGCGCGCCTGGCGCTGGAGCCGCGCCCGGTGGTGCTCACCGGCCCTAACGGCGCCGGCAAGACCAACTTGCTCGAGGCCGTTTCGTTTCTGGCGCCTGGCCGCGGCTTGCGCCGCGCCAAGCTCGGCGACATCGACCGCCGCGTGCCGCCGGCGCGGCCGACCGCTTTGCCGCCCGGTGCCTGGGCAGTCGCGGCCACCGTCACGGGACCGCGCGGTACCACCGAGATCGGCACCGGCCGCGACGCCGCCAGCGACACGGGCGAACGCCGCGTGGTGCAGATCGACGGCAATTCATCCCGCACGCAAGCCGCTCTCGCCGAGCATCTTTGCGTCATCTGGCTGACGCCGCAAATGGACCGGCTCTTCACCGAGGCGGCGTCGGCGCGGCGCCGCTTTCTCGACCGCCTGGTCTACGGTTTTGATCCGGCCCATGCCCATCGCGTCTCGGCCTATGAACAGGCGATGCGCGAGCGCGCCCGGCTCCTGGCCGACGAGCGTCCCGTCGATCCCGCCTGGCTTGCCGCGCTCGAAGCGCGCATGGCGGAGCACGGCGTCGCGGTCGCGGCGGCGCGGCGCGAGACGGTGGCGCGGCTCGACGAGGCCGCTGGCCAGTCCGCGGGCGCCTTTCCGGCGGCGCGCCTGGCTCTGGAGGATGACGTCGCGTCCCTACTCGAATCCATGCCCGCCTTGGCCGCCGAGGAGGAATTTTGCCGCCGTCTCGCGGCCGCGCGCCGGGCCGACGCGGCGGCCGGAATCACAACGCTGGGGCCGCATCGCGCCGATCTTGCGGCGCGGCACGGCACCACCCATATGCAGGCTGCGCAATGCTCCACCGGCGAGCAAAAGGCGCTCCTGATCGGTATCGTTCTGGCGTTTGCCCGGCTCATGGCGCGGCGTCGCGGCGAGGTTCCCATTCTGCTGTTGGACGAAGTGGCGGCCCATCTCGATCGGACGCGGCGCGACGCGCTCTTCGCCGAGATCGCGACGGGGCGCGGTCAAGCCTGGCTCACCGGCACCGACCGGAGCCTGTTCGACGGCATGGCCGGCACGGCGCAATTCCGCACCGTCGCGGACGCGGTGATTTCGACATGAATGTTTTTCCATTGTGCGGCCTTCGAGACGCGCGCTGCGCGCGCTCCGCAGGCTGAGGATGGTTTGGGCCACGACCCGCTTTTCCTCATCCTGAGGAGGCCGCGAAGCGGCCGTCTCGAAGGACGCACCATCGTCATGCAGCTGGATGTTGTGACAGGGATAAGATGACCGAACCTACCGACCCGATCCCCGAAGAAGAATATAACGCCCAGTCGATTCAGGTTCTGCGCGGCCTCGACGCCGTGCGGAAGCGCCCGGGCATGTATATCGGCGACACCGACGACGGCTCGGGCCTGCACCACATGGTCTACGAGGTGGTGGACAACGCCATCGACGAGGCGCTGGGCGGTTATTGCGACACCATCACCGTGACGCTCAACGCGGACGGTTCCTGCACCGTGACCGACAACGGCCGCGGCATTCCGGTCGACATCCACGAAGAAGAGGGTGTCTCCGCCGCCGAAGTCATCATGACCCAGCTTCATGCCGGCGGGAAATTCGACCAGAACTCCTACAAGGTCTCGGGCGGGCTTCACGGCGTCGGCGTGTCGGTGGTGAACGCGCTCTCGACCACGCTCGATCTCCGCGTCTGGCGCGGCGGCCACGAATATTACATGCGCTTCAGGGACGGCAATCCCGAGGCGCCGCTGACGCAGGTTGGGCCCGCGAAACCCGCCGATCGCACCGGCACGGAAATCACCTTCCTGCCGTCGCCCGCGACCTTCACCAAAACCCAGTTCGATTTCCAGACCTTGGAACATCGCTTGCGCGAGCTGGCGTTCCTCAACTCAGGCGTGGCGCTTGACCTCACCGACGCGCGCGGCGTCGAGCCCAAGACTGTGCATCTTCACTACGAAGGCGGGCTCGAGGAGTTCGTCAAATATCTCGACCGCTCGAAACAGGCGGTGACGCCGAAGCCGCTCGGCATGCTCGGCGAGCGCGACGGCACCACCGTCGAGGTCGCGATGGAGTGGAACGACAGCTACTTCGAGACCATGCTGTGTTTCACCAATAACATCCCGCAACGCGACGGCGGCACTCATCTGGCCGGTTTCCGCGGCGCCTTGACCCGCACGGTCAACAAATACGCCGAGGAATCGGGCCTCCTCAAAAAGGAGAAGATCGCGCTTTCGGGCGAGGACATGCGCGAGGGCCTGACCTGTGTGTTGTCGCTCAAAGTACCCGACCCGAAATTCTCGTCGCAGACCAAGGACAAGCTGGTCTCCTCCGAGGTCCGCGCCGTGGTCGAGGGCATTGTCGGCGAAAAACTCCAGCAATGGTTCGAGGAGCATCCGCCCGAAGCAAAGCGCATCGTCGGCAAGGTGATCGAGGCGGCGGTGGCGCGCGAGGCGGCGCGAAAGGCGCGCGACCTGACGCGGCGCAAAGGCGCGCTCGACATGGCGAACCTGCCGGGCAAGCTCGCCGATTGCCAGGAGCGCGATCCGGCGCTGTCCGAATTGTTCATCGTCGAGGGCGACAGCGCCGGCGGCTCGGCGAAACAAGGGCGCAACCGCAAGTTCCAGGCGATCCTGCCGTTGAAGGGCAAGATCCTCAATGTCGAGCGCGCGCGCTTCGACAAGATGCTGTCCTCGGCGGAGATCGGCACGCTGATCGCGGCCTTGGGCACCGGCATCGGTCCTGAGGAATTCGACGCCGACAAGGCGCGCTATCA
Source organism: uncultured Alphaproteobacteria bacterium (assembly GCA_963851285.1). Classification (GTDB taxonomy): domain Bacteria; phylum Pseudomonadota; class Alphaproteobacteria; order ATCC43930; family CGMCC-115725; genus JAATGI01. Next base: position 544,292 of record CAWKOL010000016.1, on the reverse strand, counting down.
CCGCATCATCATCATGACCGACGCCGACGTCGACGGCAGCCACATCCGCACGCTGCTCCTCACCTTCTTCTTCCGCCAGATGCCGGCGCTGATCGAGAAGGGCTATCTCTATATCGCGCAGCCGCCGCTCTATCAGGTGAAGCGCGGCGGTTCGAAGGCCGTGTATCTCAAGGACGATCCGGCGTTGGAACAGTACCGCGTCGACGCGGGCCTGCGCGACGCCGTGTTCCATCAGCATGACGGCGCGCAGCGCGCCGCCAACGACCTGACGGCACTGGTGGCCGAGGCGCGCGCCGTGCGCCAGATGCTGCAACCGTTGTTGCGCAAGGTCGGCAGCCTCGACGTGGTGGAACAGGCCGCGATCGCCGGCCTGCTCAATCCCGCGCTGCTCGACGCCGGCGCGCCGGGCGAGGCGGCGGTGAAATATCTGGCGCAGCGGCTCGATCTGTTGGCGCCGTTGGCCGAGCGCGGCTGGAAGGGCGAGGTCAAGCCCGGCGAGGCCTTCATCCTCTCGCGCCGACGTCACGGCGCGACCGAGCGACGCGTGCTCGACGCCGCGCTCTTGAAGAGCGCCGAGGCGCGGCGTCTCGACGAGCGCACGGCCGAACTGCAAAAGACCTACGGCAAACCCGGCAAGCTCGTCTCGAAGGACAAGGAACAGCCAGTCGTCGGCCCAACCAGCCTGGTCGAGGCGGTAATGGCGTTGGGGCCGAAGGAAGGCGACATTCAACGCTACAAGGGTCTGGGCGAGATGAATCCGGATCAGCTTTGGGAAACCACGCTCGATCCGGACGCGCGGGCCTTGTTGCAGGTTCGGGTCGCGCACCAGGATTCGGCCGAGGAGACCTTCTCGACCCTGATGGGCGACCTGGTCGAACCGCGCCGCGACTTCATTCAGTCGAACGCGCTCTCAGTCGCGAATCTCGACGTATGACCGCCGCCGCAACGCCCCTGCCGGTGCCGCGCCGTCGCGGCCTGTTGATCCGTCTGGTGGTCGCGACGATCGTCGGCCTGCTTCTGTTCGGCGTCAGCATCCCGTTCGCGCTGACCTCGTTCATGGTGTTCGACGCCGGCGAAACCACACTGGCTTGGATCGAATTCACCGTGGCGTGGCTGGTGCCGTTGGTGCTGATCCTGGGCCTGATCGTCGCTTGGATCTCGTTTGCCGCGCGCGCCACTGTCGGCGTCTATATCGGAATCGGGCTCGCGGCGCTTCCCTTGCTTGCCATCGTCGCCCTGATCGTTGCCCTGGCCGCGGGAATCTGATCAAACGCGGGCCTATCATGACGCTACCGGCGCCAGTTTTGCCAGCCGGCTGGGGGAGGGTTGAATGTTCCGAGGCCGCACGCCTGCCGCTCGACGGCGGGACCAGATCGCCAAAGCGGCCAGGCGCGTTGCTCGCCGGCTTATTCGTCGCCACGATCGTGGACATTGCGCTGGTATTCGCCAGCGTCGTGCCGCTGATGTTTTCGGCGATGGTGTTCGATGCCGGCGGAACGCCGTTTGCTTGGGCGGTATTCATCGGGATCTGGCTCACGCCCGTCATGCTTCTGGCGGGGTTGGCGATTGCCTGGGTGGCGTTCGCGGCGCGCGCCTACCGAATGGTCTATGCCGGTTTCGCGGTGGCGGCGTTGCCGCTTCTCGCTGTCGCTGTCTGGCTCGCCGTCTCGTTCGTGTGACAGCGAAAGTTGCTTGACAGATGTTCCCTAATTGTTCTGGTCTCTCTGCCAAGCCGACCTAAGGGCGCGCGGCGCAAGCGCGAGAAGTTTTTTGCAGAACGAACCCAATTTTTGGCTTAAAACAGCCAAAAGCGGCCAGAAAACGAAGCCAAAACGAACGAAGCCAATTTAGACTGAGACGAAGCCATTCCGCGCGGAATGCGGCGCTTTCGACGCCGATCTGATACAAACCCGGCGACGATAGGGGAGAGGGAGGCAATGATGGGCGCGCTCGACGGCAAAAGGGTCCTGGTGGTCGGCGGCAGTTCCGGCATGGGCGAGGGCGTCGCCAAGCTCGCGGCCCACGCTGGCGCCAAGGTGACGATCGCGTCGCGCGATCACGATCGGCTGGCGGCGGCGGCCAAGCGTCTCGGAATCGGCGTCGAGCCGGCGATCCTGGACGCGACCAGCGACGCCTCGGTCGCCAAGTTCTTCGCCGACGGCGCGGTTTGGGACCATGTCGTGATCAGCGCCGGCGCGGGAGGGCGCGGCCCGATCAAGGAGCTCGACATCGCCGCCGCGCAAGCCGCCATGGACGGCAAGTTCTGGGCGTCGTTCCGCGTCGCCAAGGCCGCCACCATCGCCAAGGATGGCTCGCTGACCTTCGTCTCGGGCGGGTTGAGCCAGCGTCCGGCCGCCGGGGCGTCGGTGATCGCGGCGGTCAACGGCGCCCTGGAGCGGATGTCCGTGGGCCTGGCGCTGGAATTGGCGCCGATCCGGGTCAATACCGTCTCGCCGGGACCGGTCGACACGCCGATGTGGGACCGTTACGGGCCCGAGCAAAAAAAGAAATTCCTCGACGGCGCCGCGGCGCGCGTGCCCTTGAAACGGGTGGCGCAGCCCGACGAAATCGCTGAAATCGTGCTGTTTTTCATGACCAACCGGTTCGTCACCGGTACGGTCGTGCCGCTCGACGGCGGTTCGAGCCGGGCCTGACGACTGCCCGCGGACGCGCGGCGCCCGCTGTCTGAAGGCATCAAATTGACGTGAATAGGTCTGCATTTCTGACATTTCTGGTATCGTCGGCGCGCACGAATTAGTACCGATTTAGTCCTTGAATTGGACCGCTCGCGGCCTTTATTATGTTGCATCGCGGCATATTGACCCGTGGCATCATCATTTCGGTTGGATCGTTCGTATAAGAGGAGCGAGGGAATTCGCTCCACGGGTTCCGCGCCTCCCCGCTGATCAACAGGGAGGAGAAAAGAGGAGGTCTGACATGGACCAGAGGATCGATACGAGCCTGGTGCGGCTGGTCGAAGAGGCAAAGCGGTTCCCCATGTTGTCGGTGGAGCGCGAGCAGGAATTGGCGCACGGCTGGCGGGACAAGCGCGACCCGGCGGCCTTGCGCGAGCTTATCGGCAGCCATCTGCGTCTCGTCGTCAAGATCGCGCGTGGCTATGGCGGTTATGGCCTGCCGCTGGCCGACCTGGTCAGCGAGGGCAATGTCGGGTTGATGCAGGCGGCCGAAAAATTCGATCCGTCGCGGGGCTTCCGTTTTTCGACCTATGCCTTGTGGTGGATCCGCGCCTCGATTCAAGAATACATCCTGCATTCCTGGTCGCTGGTGAAAATGGGCACCACCGCCGCGCAGAAGAAGCTGTTCTTCAATCTGCGCCGCATCAAGAGCCGCCTCGCCGAGCTCGAGCAGGGCGACCTGCCGCGCGAGATCGTGGCCAAGATCGCGATCGAACTCAACGTGCCGGAAGGCGAAGTGATCGAGATGAACCGCCGCCTCGCGGCGAGCGACACCTCGCTCAACGCTCCGATGGGCATCGAGGGCGATAGCGAGTGGCTCGAGATGCTCCCCGACGAGCGGCCCAACCAAGAGTCGCGCATCGGCGACGCGGAGGAGACGCAGTTGCGCCGCCATCTGCTCGACGGCGCGCTGAAGCAGTTGAAACCGCGCGAGCGCGAGATCATCTTCGCCCGCCGGATCCAGGACGAGCCGATGACGTTGGAAGAGCTGAGCCATCGCTATGCCGTGTCCCGCGAGCGCATCCGCCAGATCGAGGTGCGCGCGTTCGGCAAGCTGCAACGCGCGATGCGCGCCCAGAACCAGCTCACGCGCCAAGACAATCACCGCCTCGCCGCGGCGTAATGTTTGTCGCGCTGCCTCGAAAGGCCGCCACCTCGGCGGCCTTTTCTTTTGCTAGGATGCGATAACAATAGGAGAGGACCGCCATGCCCAACCGCATTCTGACGAGCCATGTCGGCAGTCTGATCCGGCCGCCGGAATTGCTGGCGCTGCTCGAGGGCAAGGGCAATCCCGCGGCGATCGAGGCGGCAAAGGCCAACGCGGTGCGCGACGTGATCCGGCATCAGGCCGAGATCGGCATCGACATCCTCAATGACGGCGAGTTCGGCAAGAATCTGAGTTGGTCGCGCTACATCCTTGAACGACTCGGCGGCTTCGAGCAGCGGCCCAACGCCAGGCCCGACGTGTTCGCGCGCGCCACCTACGGCAAGGACCGGCGCGACTTTGCCGATTTCTATGCCGAGTACGATCCGACGCAGAAGATGATCGGCATCTCCAACTGGGCGGTGACGGGGCCGATTTCGTACAAGGGCCACGCGGCGCTCGCGGCCGATCTCGCGCGCTTCAAGGCCGCGCTTGACGGGGTCAAGGTCACCGATGCGTTCTATCCCGCCGTCGCGCCGTCAAGCGTCGCCATCGACCGCATGGACGAGTACTACGAGAACGACGAGGACTATGTCGTGGCGTTGGGCGACGCGCTGCGGCACGAATACAAGGCAATTATCGACGCCGGTTTCATTCTGCAAATCGACGACGCCTATATTGCCACTTATTACGACGTCATCGTGCCGCCCGGCACCATGGCCGATTACCTGAAATGGGTCGCGTTCCGCATCGAAGTACTGAACCACGCCATCGCTGGCCTGCCCGAAGACCGCATGCGCTATCACGTCTGCTGGGGCAGTTGGAACGGGCCGCATACCACCGACGTGCCGTTCAAGGAGATCGCCGATCTGGTGCTGAAGCTGCACGTCGGCGGTTTCTCGCTCGAAATGGCGAACCCGCGGCACGAGCACGAATGGCGCGTCTGGGAAGCGGTGAAGCTGCCGCCGGGCAAGGTGCTGTTGCCGGGCGTTGTCACCCATTCGACCAACATCGTCGAGCATCCGGAGTTGGTGGCGGAGCGCATCGTGCGGCTCGCGAAATTGGTCGGGCGCGACCGTGTCATCGCCTCGACCGATTGCGGCTTTGCGCAAGGCACCTTCACGCGCCGCACCCACCCCTCGATCCAATGGGCGAAGCTCGAAGCGTTGGTCGAGGGTGCGCGGCTTGCGACCAAGGAACTATGGCGCTGATCGTCGGCGTCTCGGGGGAAGAATCATGGAAATGAAGCTGTTCCGTGCCACCAACAGTCTCGAAATCGGCAAAATGGAAGTTGCGCTGAACGCGTGGCTGCAAAGCCTGCCGCAGACGACGGTGGTCCATCACACCAACACGGCCTATTGCGCGCTGGACGGTGTGCCGTCGGTGGCCGTCACCGTGTTTTTTTCCGCCGAAAAGCCGCAACTGCCGGTACCGGTCGTGTCGGCCTGACGGGATGCGGTGGCACGGAACGGCCGTTATTTCATCCCGTTGCCGTTCATCGTCTTTTCCGGAATCGGCTGGACCGAATCCCAGTGCTCGACCACCTTGCCGTTCTCGAGCCGGAAAATGTCCATGGCGATGAAGCCGCGGTCGTTCGGCCCGTTGTGACCCCAGACATGGGTGATGACGTAGTCGCCATCGGCGAACTCGCGCAGTAGCTCGACCTTGAAGTCGGGCGACTTGGCCTTGAGATAGGCGACGAACCCGGCGAGACCCTCGACGTCGTCCTTGGCCATCGGGTTATGCTGTTTGTAGTGCGGTCCCATATAAGTGCGGGCGAGCGCCATATCCTTCTTGTTGAAGGCGGCGTCGTAAAGCGCCCATACCGTCTTCTTATTGGCGTCCATCTGTTCCTGGCTGGCGGCGAAGGCCGGTGCCGACAGCAGCAACAGCGCCAAAAGCGGCCATACGCGCATCATGATGTCCTCCCCTTTCCGGTTCGATCCGGCGGCGGCATTTTAGCGCGGTTCCTGCGGGTGAACGGTCCGCCATCGGTCATTTTTCGGTGAACGGTACGGCGCTCTGCGAAAAGTCCCGGAACAGATACACTTCCTTGTTGACGGGAACAAAAAATGAACCTAGGATAATTGAACAAACCGGGTACAGCCAGCCGGTTGCAAGCATCGGAACCCTATGGAATAAGGGAGTGGGATCATGAGTCAGGCCGCTGTTCTGCGCCTTTTGGACCGGGAAACCATGGATAAGCAAAAGGCGCTGGATGCCGCGCTGGGCCAGATCGAGCGCGCCTTCGGCAAGGGTTCGATCATGAAGCTTGGCGCCCGCGACGCCGCCACCGAGACCGAAGTGGTTTCGACCGGCTCGCTGGGACTCGACATCGCGCTCGGCATCGGCGGCCTGCCGCGCGGGCGGGTGGTCGAGATCTACGGGCCGGAAAGTTCGGGTAAGACCACCCTCGCCCTTCAGGTCATCGCCGAGGCGCAAAAACAGGGCGGCACCTGTGCCTTTGTCGATGCCGAGCACGCGCTCGACCCGGCCTATGCCAAGAAACTCGGCTGCAATGTCGACGATCTGCTGATCTCGCAGCCCGATGCCGGCGAACAAGCGCTGGAGATCGCCGACACGTTGGTCCGCTCCGGCGCCATCGACGTGCTGGTGGTCGATTCGGTGGCGGCCTTGGTGCCACGCGCCGAGCTTGAGGGCGAGATGGGCGACTCCCATATGGGCCTGCACGCGCGCCTCATGAGCCAGGCGCTCAGGAAGCTCACCGGCTCGATCTCGAAGTCGCGCACCATCGTGATCTTCATCAACCAGATCCGCATGAAGATCGGCGTGATGTTCGGCAATCCCGAAACCACCACCGGCGGCCAGGCGCTCAAATTCTACGCCTCGGTCCGGCTCGACATCCGCCGCATCGGCTCGATCAAGGAAAAGGAGCAGGTGGTCGGCAATCAGACCCGGGTGAAAGTGGTGAAGAACAAGATGGCGCCGCCGTTCAAGGTCGTTGAATTCGACATCATGTACGGCGAAGGCATTTCGAAGCGGGGCGAGCTGCTCGATCTCGGCATGCAGGCCGGCGTGGTCGAGAAATCCGGCTCCTGGTTCTCCTATGACGGCCAGCGCATCGGCCAGGGCCGCGAAAACGCCAAGCAATATCTGAAGGACAATCCCGAAACCGGCGAGGCGATCGAACGCGCCATCCGCTCCAATGCCGGCCTCGTCGCCGGTGCCATGATGGTGTCGGGCGGCGGCGACGGTGGCAGCGAAGCCGCCGACTGACCGACGCTAATTCCCGGTCCACAAGACGGCGCCGTCGTCCCCCCGGCGCCGTCTCTTTTCCGCTGCTGCCGCTACTCCCGCTTGGTGCCGGTGCTTAGCGCCGCCGCCTTCTGGCTCAGCTCGATCCGTTTGCCATTGTGCCAGACATAGACGACATAGCCGAGGCCGATGACGTCGCCCTTTTTGTCAAAGCCGAGCGTGCCCAGCACGGTGTCGAACTTGGTGCTGTGCATGACCTTCGACAGCGCGTCGAGCTTGGTCGAGCCGGCCTTCTTCGCCGCCTCGGCGAACACCTGCATCGCGGCATAGGTGAAGAGCGTGTAGCCCTCGGGGTCGTATCCGGCCTGCTTGAATTCGGCGACGACGCCCTGCGCCTGTGGAATGGCACGCGGCTCCGGCGTGAAGGTCATGAGGTTGCCTTCGCCCGCCGCGCCGGTGATGCTCCAATATTCGTCGGTGGCGAGCGCGTCGCCGCCGATCTGCACCGCGCTCAGGCCCTGCTCTTTCGACTGCCGCGCGATCAGGCCGGCCTCGGTGTGATAGCCGCCATAGAAGTAAGCGGCGATGCCGGCTTGCTTCATCTTGCTGACCAGCGCCGAGAAATCCTTGTCGCCGGCGTTGATCGACTCGTCCAGCGCTTCCTTGATCCCCGCGGCGTTCAGCGTCGCGCGGGTCTGGTCGGCCAAGCCTTTGCCGTAGGTCGATTTGTCGTCGATGATCGCGATCGGCTTGCCCTTGAAATGCTCCGCCAGATAGTCGCCGGCGACCTTGCCCTGCTGGTCGTCGCGGCCGCAAACGCGGAACACGTTAATCCAGCCTTTCTTGAAGGCGTCGTCGGTGAACGCGGGATTGGTCGAGGCCGGCGAGATCTCCAAAATCCCGCTATCGGCATAGACCGCCGACGCCGGGATCGATGAGCCGGAGCAGAAATGCCCGTCGACGAATACGTTGCCGGCGTCCGCCAACTGGTTCGCGACGTTGCGCGCTTGTTTCGGGTCGCAGGCGTCGTCGCCCGGGGTCAAGACCAATTGCTTGCCGAGAACGCCGCCTTTGGCGTTGATGTCCTTCACCGCCATGTCGGCGCCGCGCTTCATCTGCTCGCCGAAGGCGGCATAAGGGCCGGTGATCGGCCCGGCGGTCGCGACCTTGATCTCGTCGGCCCGCGCCATCCCAATCATGCAGGGCAGCACCGCCGCTACTATCGCCCAACGCAGCATCCGCATCGTACTCTCCCTCAAGGGTTTGATCAGGTATAGCGGCGGGACGCCGTCGCGAGCAAGTGCGAGCGCGCGCCGTATGGCGCGAAGCCTCGGGCGGGGAGACACCGCTCGCCCGGCGCCGGAGGGCAATAAAAACGTCAATATCACCCGCCCAGATAGGCGGCGCGCACCTCGCGGTCGGCCAGCAGGTCGCGGCCGGTGCCTTTCAACACGATGTTGCCGTTCTGCAGCACATAGCCCCGATGGGCGAGGCGCAGCGCGTGGTGCGCGTTCTGCTCGACCAGCAGGACGGTGACGCCGTCGCGCTGGTTGAGTTCGCCGATGGCGGTGAAAATCTGCCGCGCCACCAGCGGCGCCAAGCCCAGCGACGGTTCGTCCAGCAGCAGCAATTTCGGCCGGCTCATCAGCGCGCGGGCAATCGCCAGCATCTGTTGCTCGCCCCCCGACAACGTGCCGCCGCGCTGCGTCTGCCGTTGCCGCAAGATCGGAAACAGCGTCATCACCCGGTCGAGGTCTTCGGCGAAATGCGAAGGATCGACCGTGCCCGCGCCCATCTGCAAATTCTCCAGTACCGTCATACGCGGGAAGATGCGCCGCCCCTCGGGCGCGTGCGCGATCCCGAAGCGCACGATCGAAAACGTCGGGGTGCCGGGTGATGTCACGCCCGGCAAAATGGATGCTGCCGGCGCGTGCCTGCGGCCGACCGCAAATCGTCATGAGCAGGGTGGATTTGCCGGCGCCATTCGCGCCGATGAGTGCGACGATCTCGCCTTCCGCGACCTCGAGGTCGACGCCCTTCAGCGCCTCGACATTGCCGTAGAAGGTGTGGACCTCCGCGACCGACAAGAGGCTCATCGCCGCGCCCCGCCGTCCTCATCCTGAGGAGGAGCCGAAGGCTCCGTCTCGAAGGACGCCTCGGGTTCGCCCAAATAGGCGGCGATGACGGTGGAATCGGCACGCACCGCGTTGGGGGTGCCGTCGGCGATTTTCTGGCCGTGATCGAGCACCACAACATGATCGGAAATCCCCATCACCACTTTCATGTCGTGTTCGATCAAGAGGATGCCGATACGCTGCTCGTCGCGGATGGCGAGCAGCAGCTCATTGAGCTCACCCGATTCATGTGGGTTGAGGCCCGCCGCCGGCTCGTCGAGGCACAGCAGCGCCGGGCCGGTGCACATGGCGCGCGCGATTTCCAAGCGGCGCCGGTCACCATAGGACAAGCCGCCCGCCACCGTGTCGGCGCGCTCGATGAGGTCGAGCTTGTCGAGCCAATAGCGTGCCTTGCCGACCGCCGCCTTCTCGGCGCGGCGATAGGGCGAAAAGCCGAACAGGCCGGCGATCGAGAACATGCTGGCGCGCATCAGCTCGGTATGCTGCGCCACCACCAGGTTTTCGAGGAGCGTCATACCGACGAACAGGCGAATGTTCTGAAACGTGCGCGCGACGCCGGCCACGCGTGCGATACGATGATCCTCCATGCGCTCGAGCGCATAGGTCTTCCCGCCGCGATGCAACAACATCGAACCGCCGCTCGGCGCGTAAAAGCCAGTGAGGCAATTGAACACCGTAGTTTTGCCGGCGCCGTTGGGGCCGATGATCGCGGTGATCTCACGGTCGAACGCGGTAAAGGACAGATCCTCGATCGCGGCAAGGCCGCCGAACCGCATCGCGAGATGCGACACTTCCAAGAGCGGCTCGGTCATGGCGGCGTGTCGCCGAGGCGCAGGCTGGGTTCGCGATGCGCCAACAGACCCTGCGGCCGCCAGATCATGATGCCCACCATCGCCGCGCCGAAAATCAGCATGCGGAACTCGGCGAAGCTTCGCCCCAGTTCCGGCAGCACCACCAGCAACAGCGCCGCCAGCACCACGCCCATCTGGCTGCCCATGCCGCCCAGCACGACGATGGCGAGGATGGTGGCGGATTCGGTGAAGGTGAAGCTTTCGGGGCTGATGAAACCTTGGCGCGTCGCGAAGAACGCGCCGGCGAAACCGCCGAGCATCGCGCCGATGCCGAATGCCGACAGTTTCACGTTGGTCGGGTTGATGCCGAGCGCGCGGCACGCGATCTCGTCCTCGCGCAGCGCCTCCCAGGCGCGGCCGATCGGCAACCGCCGGAGGCGGAGCGTGAACACGTTCACGATCAACGCCAGCGCCAGCACGACGTAATAGAGAAAATCGATACGCTGCGACGGGCTGAAATCGATGCCGAGGAAATCGTGAAACGTGGTGAAGCCGGATGGCGCGTGCCGTTCGAACACCAGGCCGAACAAGGCAGGCCGCGGAATGTCGCCGATGCCGTTGGGCCCGAGGGTCAGCGACGTCCAGTTCAGCAGCAGGATATGAATGATCTCGCCGAAGCCCAGCGTGACGATGGCGAGATAGTCGCCGCGCAAACGCAATACCGGAAAGCCCAGGAGCACGCCGGCCGTCGCTGCCAGCAAGCCCGAGATCGGCAGGCATTCCCAGAACGTCAGCCCGAAATCGTGCGCCAGCACCGCGAACGAATAGGCGCCGACCGCGTAAAACGCGACATAGCCGAGATCGAGCAGGCCAGCGAGCCCGACCACCACGTTGAGGCCCCAGCCAAGCATGACGTAAATCACCACGCTGGTAGCGAGATCGACCACCGAGCGCGACGCGAATGGCAGCGCCGGCAGGATCAGCGCGAACGCGATGCCGAACGGTCCGGTGATCCGCGCATGCCGCCGGCCATAGCGTGTCACCGGTTCGAGCCACGACGCGCCGCTAACCGTCCCCGCCGGCAACGCGCCGCGCCAGATGCCCAGCGCCAACCGGCCGGCGAACACCGAAGCGACGCCGACCCCGACCCACCAGAAGCGTGTGGCGAGCCCGGTGGTGCCGTTCGATTCGACGATGCGGAATCCGACCAGCGGAATCGCCAGCACCAACGCCACGATCGCGGTGAGGAACGCTTCCTTGAGAATGGTGCCGATGGCAAAGCCGCGCGGAGCGGCGTGGTTTAACGGCGCGGGTGCCGCGTCCGCCCTGGCGCTCATACCTTCTCGACCTCGGGCCGGCCGAACAGGCCGCTCGGGCGGAAGATCAGCACCAGCACCAGCACGACGAACACCATCACGTCCTTGTATTCGACCGAGGCGTAGCCCGACCACAGCGCCTCGATCAGGCCGATCAAGAGGCCGCCGAGCATTGCGCCGGGCAACGAGCCGATGCCGCCGAGCACCGCCGCGGTAAAGGCCTTGATGCCGGCCTCGAAGCCGATGAAGAAATCGATTACGCCGTAATAGAGTAGCACCATCATGCCGGCGACCGCCGCCAACGACGCGCCGATGAGGAAGGTCATCGAAATGGTGCGGTCGACATCGACGCCCAAGAGCGCCGCCATGGTCGCGTCCTGCTCGACGGCGCGCTGTGCCCGGCCCAGCGGCGTCGCGGCGATGACATAGGTGAAGGCCGCCATCAGAATCACCGTCAGCGCGATGATGAATAACTGCAGGTAGCTGATTTCGGACCCCGAACGTGCCGCCGGCGAGCTGGATGCTGCCATGCACCACCGGCTGCAACGTCTTGACCCGCGCGCCTTGCAGCAACTGCACGTAATTCTGAAGGAAGATCGACATGCCGATGGCCGAAATCAGCGGCGCCAGGCGGAAGGAGCCGCGTAGCGGGCGATAGGCCAAACGCTCGACCGCCCAGCCATAGGCGGCAGTGAACAGCATTGCGATCAGCAGCACCAACAGCAACGCCAGGGGAATGTAGCTGACGCCGGCGATCGCGAGGGCCATGAACGCGATCAGCGAGATGAAGGCGCCGATCATGTAGATTTCGCCGTGGGCGAAATTGATCATGCCGATGATGCCGTAGACCATCGTGTAGCCGATGGCGATCAGGCCATAGATCGCACCGAGCGTAATGCCGTTGACAAGCTGCTGGAGCAGGTAATTCATGCCGCGGCCAAGGTAAGGGGTGCCTTTCGACCAAGCAAGCCAAGGAGGTAGCGATGCCCGATACCGGCCGAGCCGAGCATAAATCGAGCCAAGCCCAATTCGACTGGCAGGATCCGTTGCGTTTCGAGGACGAACTTTCCGAAGAAGAGCGCATGATCCGCGATGCGGCGCGCGCCTATGCGCAAGAAAAGCTCATGCCCCGCGTCAAGCTGGCATTCCGCGAGGAGAGGTTCGACGTCGCGGTGATGCGCGAGATGGGCGAACTCGGCTTTCTCGGCTCGACCCTCACCGGCTATGGCTGCGCCGGTTCGTCCTATGTCGCGTACGGCCTCGTCGCGCATGAGCTGGAAAAGGTCGACTCGGCCTATCGGTCGTCGCCTCAGCGTGCAGTCTTCGCTGACCATGTATCCGATCCATGCTTTCGGCAGCGCGGCGCAGAAGGAAAAATATCTGCCGCGCATGGCGACCGGCGAGTTGCTGGCCTGCTTCGGCCTGACCGAACCGGATCATGGCTCCGATGCCGGCGGCATGAAGAGCCGCGCCAAGAAGGTCGATGGCGGCTATGTCCTCAACGGCAGCAAGATGTGGATCAGCCACGCGCCGGTCGCGGACCTGCTGCTGATCTGGGCCAAGGACGACGCCGGGGACGTGCGCGGCTTCCTGATCGAGCGCAAAGAAGCGAAGGGCCTGTCCACGCCGAAGATCGAAGGCAAGTTCAGCTTACGCGCCTCATCGACCGGCGAAGTGGCGATGCAGGACGTGTTCGTGCCCGAGGAAAATCTACTGCCCGGCGTGAAGGGGCTGCGCGGCCCATTCTCCTGCCTCAACAACGCGCGCTACGGCATTTCGTGGGGCGCGCTCGGCGCCGCGACCGCGTGCTGGCACGCCGCGCGCGACTACACGGTCGGCCGCAAGGCGTTCGGCAAGCCGCTCGCCGCTAATCAGCTCATTCAGAAAAAGCTCGCCGACATGCAGACGGAGATCACGCTCGGCCTGCATGCATGTTTGCGGCTCGGCCGGTTGATGGACGCGCACCGAGCGACGCCGGAAATGATCTCGATGCTGAAGCGCAACTCGACCGGCAAGGCGCTCGACATCGCGCGGCTCGCGCGCGACATGCACGGCGGCAACGGCATCGTCGACGAATACAACGTCATCCGCCATCTCCTGAATCTGGAGACGGTCAACACCTACGAAGGCACGCACGACATCCACGCCTTGATCCTCGGCCGCGCGCAGACGGGCCTGTCGGCGTTCTAGGCGAAAAAAAATGGCCCGCCGAAGCGGGCCATTTTCGAAAGCGAAGACCGAGCGGTTACGCGGCGGGCGACAGACGCGCCATGCGGTTGCCGACGGTAAGCGACTGCGTCCAGAACCGGTCGACCCGGCGGAAGGTGACGATGGCGTGGACCAGGGTCTGCTCGTCGAGCGGGCTCTGGGCGAGTTGGCTCAGATGACGTTCGACCATCTGCAGCACCAGGTTGCGCACCGCCATCCCCTTCTCGGTGAGGCGCACGCGGATCGAACGCCGGTCGTGCAGCGAGCGTTGCTGGCTCAGATAGCCATGCTCCGCCAGCTTCTTGACGTTGTAGGACACGTTGGAGCCGAGATAGCAGCCGCGCAATGTCAGTTCGCCGATGGTCATGTCGTGGTCGCCGACATTGAACAGGATCATGGCCTGCACGTTGTTGACATCGTGCATGCCGTTGTTTTCGAGCTCGACCTTGACGATTTCGAGAAACTGGCGATGCAGACGCTCGGTGAGGGCGATGGCATCGAGATAAGCGAGGAGCATGGACATGTCGGGCGGTCCCAGAGAAATGGATTGCCAAGGTTCGAAACCTATCCATCACCGATTAATTTTTCCTTTAATTCACCCGGTATTCGCCGCGACTAGAGCCGAAAACCGCGGAAATGAGCCGAAAAGGCGCGGCCAATTGCCCCGGCAGATTGTCATTGCGGGCCGCCGCTCCTATCATCCCGTTCACCATGTCCGAGCCGCGCCAACCCTTTGGGGCCTATCCCCGCGTCCGCATGCGCCGCAACCGGCGTCACGATTGGCAGCGCCGCCTGGTGGCGGAGCATGTGCTCACCTCCGCCGATCTGATCTGGCCGGTTTTTATTCACGACGAGCCGGCGGCGCGCGCGCCGATCCCGTCGATGCCGGGCGTCGACCGGCTGTCGATCCCGGCGTTGGTCGACGCCGCGGGCGAGGCGAAATCGCTTGGCATTCCGCTGATCGCGCTCTTCCCGGCGACGCCGCCGGCGCGCAAGACGCCGGTCGGCGAGGAGGCGCTCAATCCCGACAATCTGGTGTGCCGCGCGGTCCGCGCGGTGAAGAAGGCGCATCCCGACCTTGGCGTGATGTGCGACGTTGCGCTCGACCCTTTCACCACGCACGGCCATGACGGCGTGCTCGGCGCCGATGGCGACGTCGCCAACGACGAAACGGTCGCGATTCTGTGCCGTCAGGCGTTGGTGCAGGCCGAGGCCGGGTGCGACGTGATCGCGCCGTCCGACATGATGGACGGCCGCGTCGGCGCGATTCGCGACGCGCTCGACGCCAAGGGCTTTGCCGGCGTCCAGATCATGGCCTATGCCGCGAAATACGCGTCGGCGTTCTACGGCCCGTTCCGCGATGCGCTCGGCTCCAAATCCAATCTCGGCAAGGCCGACAAGCGCACCTATCAGATGGACCCGGCCAACGGCGACGAGGCGTTGCGCGAAGTAGCGCTCGACCTCGCCGAGGGCGCCGACATGGTGATGGTGAAGCCGGGCATGCCCTATCTCGACCTGGTGCGGCGCGTGAAGGAGCGGTTCGGCGTGCCGACCTACGCCTATCAGGTCAGCGGCGAATATTCGATGCTGACCGGCGCGATCGAGCGCGGCTGGCTCGACCCGTCCGTGATGCTAGAGTTGCTGATCGGGTTCAAGCGCGCCGGCGCCGACGGCGTGCTCACCTATTTCGCCGTCGACGCGGCGAAGGCGCTGCGGCGCGGCTGATTGCTGCTCGAACTTCTCCACGCCTGGCGCGATTTCTTCATTGCCACCGCGGCGGCGGCCGCGACGCTGATCGGCGCCATGTTTGTCGTGGTCTCGATCGCGGTCGGTATCATCACGCGCGAACGCTCGGCCGCGTCCCATGCTTATCTGACATCGACCGTCGTGCATTTGGGGACCGTGCTGCTGTCGAGTCTTTTCACGATGGCGCCGTCGATCGATTGGCCCAGCTTTGCCGTGGTGCTGATCGGCGGCGGGCTTGTCGGCGTTGTCTATGCTGCCGTTCTGTCGCGCACCGTGGCGCGCTTCAGCGTCGATTGGACCGATCCACTGTGGTACACGGCGCTGCCCATTGTCGGTTATCTCGGTATCGCAGCAGCTGGCATCCTAGGTTTCGCCGCGAATTTCCACGCGGTCGAGGTGCTCGCCGCCGCGTCGGTGTTGGTATTGATCTGCGGCATACGCAATGCCTGGGACATGATCATCATCTTCGCGATGCGGCCGCGATTCCCGGACGACGACCAGACTAAATCAAAAGATCGTTGAATTCCGGATTACGGCGCATGAATTCGATCAGGAATTCGCAGCCGACCCGGATTTTCTGGCCCCGGGCGCGGATCGTCTCCAGGACGCCGCGCGCCAGCCGTGTCGCGATGCCGCGCCCGCGCAGCGCCGCCGGCGTTTCGGTATGGAGCAGATAAAGGGCGCCGCCCGGCATGGTGCGGTAGGTGACGAAGGCAACGCCGTCCTCGACCTCAAGTTCGAATCGATGCTCGGTTTTGTTGTCGCGGATCTTGTCGCTCATTGCTTCACCGGCACGGCGTAGGATTGGCCCTTTACGCCGATCCCCGTCACCAGGATACGGCACGGGACGATGCCGATATTGGTACCGCGATGCGCGCGATTTACCGCTTCGACCAGCGAATCGCCCGCCTTGTAACGATTGACCATGCCGTTGTCGGCGCGCACTTCGAGCGTCCCTTCGAGAATGTAGCCGACCACCGGCACCGGGTGCTTATGCAGCGCGGTCGAGCCGCCCGGCGGAATCGTAACGATCATCGTCGTGATCTCGGGTACGCCACGGTGCGGATACTCGATCGGCTGACCGATATTGGTCTTGCTCGTCTTGAGCAAGACCTGTGTCGAGATCGCGTCGTCGGCCCAGGCACCACTCGCGACGAAGAGCATCACGCCTAAGCAACATGCGACAATTGTCCGAACCATATCGACGTCCTTCTCGCCATCGGCGGCCCCTTCCCTAACCCTCCCCCGCAGGCGGGGAAGGGAAAAGATCGCATCGCGATCTCGGGTGGCGGCGAATTCCAGTTCTGTCTTGCCTGGGATCGTAACCCTAGCACGGCGATTGTCGCTGCGCGCCGCCTACGCTAAGACAACGTCAATCGAACCAATGGATTGATCAAATGACCGCACGCGGCCCGCTCTCGGGCATTACCATCGTCGATCTCTCGCGCATTCTCGCCGGCCCCTATGCCACCTTCCTGATGGCGGAAATGGGCGCGCGCGTCATCAAGGTGGAACCGCCCGCGCCCGGCGACGATGCCCGGGCCTACGGCCCCTACGTCAACGGCGTCTCGACCTATTTCGCCTCGATCAATCGCGGCAAGGAATTGATCTCGCTCGACCTGAAAGCGGCGAAGGACAAGGCGATTTTCGAAAAGCTGCTGGAACGGGCCGACGTCATCGTCGAAAACTTCCGCCCCGGCACGATGGAAAAGCTCGGCTACGGTTGGGAGGCGCTGCACGCGCGCTATCCGAAGCTGATCTACGCGGCGGCGTCGGGCTTCGGCCATACTGGGCCGTTCTCGACCAAGCCGTCCTACGACATGGTGGTGCAAGGTTTGGGCGGCATCATGTCGATCACCGGCCATCCCGGCATGCCGCCGGCGCGCATCGGCATGTCGATCGGCGATATCGGCGCCGGACTCTACACCGCCGTCGCCATCAACGCAGCCATCGCGCATCGCGCCATGACCGGCGAGGCGACCAAGGTCGACATCGCGATGTTCGATTGTCAGCTTGCGCTGCTGGAGAACGCGGTGATGCGGTACACCGTGTTGGGTGAAGTGCCCGGGCCGCTCGGCGGCCGCCATCCCTCGATCGTGCCGTTCGAGGCGCTCGAGACCAAGGACGGCTGGATGATTGTTGCCGCCGGCAACGACAATCTTTGGCTCAAACTGTGCGACGGGCTAGGACGGAACGATCTCGCTGCCGACTCGCGCTATAGGACCAACGATCTACGGGCGCAGAATCGCGACACGCTGCGGCCGGAACTGGTCGAGGAATTGCAGAAACGCACCACGGCGGAAAATATCGCGCTCCTCGAAAAAGCCGGCGTGCCCTGCGGACCGATCAACAATGTCGAACAGGCGCTCAACCATCCGCAAGTCGCGGCGCGCAATATGATGATCACGGTCGAGGATCCCGCCGCTGGTACGCTGAAGCTCGCCGGCAATCCGCTCAAATTCTCGGTATTCCCGGATCCGCCGACGCGCGAGCCCGCACCGACGCTCGACCGCGATCGCGCCAAAATAATGAAGGAATTGGGCCTTTAAGCGCGGCGCTTGCCGCCTCACAAAGATTTGTCTCGGCGGCGAGGCGCACGCCGCGCTACTGATTCCGCGCGATGCGAAGGAGCGGAGCATGAATCGATTACGCCAAAGTGTCATCGGTTTCGGCCTTTTGGGCTGTCTGGCCCTGCCGCACGGAGTCTGCGCGATGGATAGCGACAACAGCCCGAGCTACAAAGCGCCGGCGGCGGCGGCCGACGACTCCCAAAGCCTGACCAAGGCGCGCGCCGCGATTGCGGCCAAGGACTATCCCGGCGCGATCAAGATTCTATACGGCTTGTCACAAACCAATCCGCAGGATGCCAATGTGGTGAACTTGCTCGGTTTTTCGTACCGCATGCTTGGCCAGTATCAGCAGGCCTTAACTTATTACGACCGCGCGCTGGCGATCGACCCGACGCACAAAGGCGCGCTCGAATATGAGGGCGAGGCCTATCTCGAAACCAATCAGTTGCCGAAGGCCGAAATCAATCTCGCGACCTTGAAGCGTGCCTGCGCCGGCGGCTGTCCCGAGGTGGCGCAGCTCAAACAGGCGATCGACCGCTACAAGATGCTCGCCAAGCTGAACTAAAGCGCCAGCTCCATCCCGTCACGGCCGATCTCCCAGCCCGCGGCACGCGCCGCTGCGTACTCGGCGCTGTCGCCGCGGTGCAGCGGGTTGGTGTTGTTGATGTGGACAAAAATCTTGCGCGCGATGCCGGCATTGGCGAGCGACGCGATCGTGCCGTCGGGCCCGTCGACGCTGATATGACCCATGCGCCTACCGGTCTTGGCGCCTAGGCCGGCGCGGATCATTTCGTCGTCGCGCCACAGCGTGCCGTCGAAGAACAATAGCGCCGCGCCGTTGAGCTGCGTCTGGAGCGTTGCGTCGATCGCGGCGCAACCGGGAATGAAGAAGAAGCGCTCACCGGTCGCGGCCTCTTCGATGTCGAGGCCGACCGTGTTTTCCGACCGCTCGGCCAGATGCGCGCCGATATCGTGTCCTTCGAGATAAAGCGCCGGCTTTCCCGGCACGCTGAACGCCGTCACACGCAAGCCCGTCGAGGCACCGTCGCGCGTGGTTAGTGCCACAGGCGCGTCGAGCGACAGCGCGCGGCGCGCCACAAGATCGGCGTTAAGCACCTTGAATATGCTGTTGGCCGCGAGCATGCCGAGCACGGTATGGGTCGCGTAGATCGCGAGCTTCTGGCCTTCGCGCAGGTCGAGCAGTCCCGCGACCGCATCGACATCGCCGTTGGTCAGCACCACGCCCGCGACAGGGCTGTGACGCCCCCCTTGTTTGGGCTGCAAATCGGTGTTTGCCAGTATCTGCCCGCGCAAATCGGGCGAGGCATTGAGCAGAAACCAATGCATGTCGTCGGCCGTGACCCCGAGCGACACCTGTGTCTGCGCCTTGGCCTTGCCCCGCCAAACGCGCGCGCAGGATTCGCAATTGCAGTTCCATTGCGGATAGCCGCCACCTGCCGCCGAACCGAGAATGCGAATCCGCATCGAGCCGCTCACCCCGTGGGCGCGGGGCGGCGCTGAAACGCGCGCTGCGGGTCGTAGCCGTAGGTGGCGCCGAGGAAAAACACGAGCGCGCAGCCGATCACGACCAACGCCGCGACCCAATCGACCTTGCCGTAAAGCGCGAAGCGGATCAGTTCGACGCCGTAGGTGAACGGATTGAGCTGCGCCAGGAGGGCGAGCCAGTCGGCGCCGCTTTCCTTCAAGCGCCACAGCGGATAGAGCGCGGTCGATAGGAAGAACATCGGGAAAATGACGAAATTCATGGTGCCGGCGAAATTTTCGAGCTGGCGAATGGTCACCGACATGACCAAACCCAGCGCGCCCATCATCACGCCTGCGAGGATCAGCGCCGGCAGCACGTAGAGAAAACCCCATGGCGGCACGTCGATGCCGACGATCAACGCAACGATCATGAAGGCGTACGCTTGCAGCACCGACAGCACGACGCCGGCTAGGAGCTTGCACAGCAGCAGATACCAGCGCGGCAGCGGCGCCGTCAGCAGCAGCCGCATCACGCCCATCTCGCGGTCATAGACCATCGACAGCGACGACTGCATGCCCTGGAACAACAGCACGATTCCCATCAGGCCCGGCACCATGTAAACCTGATACGTGACATAGGTTTCGTACGGCGGCGTGATGGAGATGCCGAGCACGTTCTGAAAGCCCGCGCCGACCACGATCAGCCACAGCGCCGGGCGCACCACGGCCGAAGCGAGCCGCCCGGTCTGATTGACGAAGCGCGTCAATTCGCGCCGCGCGACGGCGGCGAAGGCCCTGAGTGCGTGTCCCGCGTCCATGCCCATCCTCCTGTGGGAACTTATGCGTGTTTTTCCTCCTTGAGCAGGGCTAATTTTGCGTCTGTTTCGGTCGAAGGGGGTGTGGGATGACAATGCGTGCCATTGTGGTTCTGGCGGCGATGCTGGTCAGTACAGGGGCGGCGGTCGGTGCGGCCGGACCATTTGGCGCGCCGGTCGCAGATTGTCATCCGTGCCGCTTCTCTCCCGGACCGGGCCAACCGCAATTCGACCTGACCTTTGTGTTCACCGGGTCGGGGGACGACAAGAAGCTCACCGCACTCGACGTGGCGCCGGCTGGCGGCCCGCATCAGCGGCTCGACACCGGCGGCATCGCCGTGTCGGACTTTTCGGGCGGCTTTACCGTCGCCACCACCGATTTGAACGGTGACGGATTGGGCGATCTCTCGATCACCACCGGCGAATTCGCCGGCGGCAATAGTTCGGCGAAATATTGGATTTATGAGCCGGCGACGCATCGATTCGTGCCGCTTGAGCGCACGGGCGCGGGCGACACCGACAGCGACGACCGCGCGCTGACGCCGATGGCGAAGGGCATGCTCTATTGCCACGTCCACGACTCGGCGCTTGCCTACGAGGATTATCTCTACCGCATTTCGGGTCACCGCGCGGTCGCGTTCCGCAAGGAAGAACAGAGCCAGGACAACGCGTTGATCGCGCAGACGACGACTGATTTGACGACCAAGCCGCCCCATGTCGTAAGACGCGTCACCGTCGGCTATTTCGGCGATTTGCCGGCGCGAACCGCGTTCGTCAGACGGCTCGATGACGCATGGCGCGCTGCTTCGGCCCAATACAAAAAGGGCGACGCCAAGAACGCGGTCGCGACGATGCAAGCCGCTGTCGGCACGATCCAGCTCGCGTTGGTGGTCTCCTCCTACCCGGTTCAAGGCGATGACCCCGCAGACAAAAAGCTGGTCGGCGAGTTCAACGATTATGGCTTCTTCCTGGCCGAAGCCGGGCGCCTGAAAGACGCCGTCGACGTCCTGGGTCAGGTCGTCGACACCGAGGCGGATCGCTTGCCGCGTATCTAAATCTCGCTGACGCGCAATACGCCGCCGGCGACAAGGCCGGCGCTAAGACGAACTACGCCGAATATCAAAAGCGTATGGCTGCCGCCGGTAAGACTGCCAAGGTGCCGCCGCGGGTCGCGGAACGGCTCCGCTAGAACTTACATTTCGTTTCCGGCCGGTCGTAGCCGAGCGTATCGAGCACGTTGGTCTGATGGAGGAAACCCGGCATCGGCGCCTCGGTGATCGTTGCGTCCGGCGTTGTCAGGAGGATCGGCTGGCGCAGTTGATGGTCCCACGCGCGGAAGCTCAAGGGCGGACCCTTGGCGCCGTCGATGTTCTCCGATGGCCCGAGTAGATATTTGTCGGCGTCTTGCGTCGTGATTGCCTTGCTTTCGCGCAGCGCGTCGTCGAGCGCACGCACCGCAAGCCACGCCGCCCAGGACGTTGCGTCCATATCGTGGCCGGTGCGCTTCTTGAAGCGATGGCTGACTTGCGGCGCGCCATACCGATCCCAAGTCCAGCTCCACGCCGTCGGCACCAGGCCGGTGGCGCCGATCACCGGGCGCGGATAGATCGTGGCGTAGGGTAGCGCGCGCGCGAACGTGCCGTCATTGTCGGCGACATAGACGACGTCGTAGGACGCATCGCCGGTCAGCAGGGCGATATTGTCCTGGTCGCGGTGGCGCGGATCGTTGCTGACGATGAAATCGCGCGTTGCGGTGATGGTCAGCCCGAAGCGCTTCGCGGCGTGTCCGAACGCGTCGACATCGGCCTTGTCCTGGGTCAGCGGCCCTTGCAGCACCAGGACACGCGGCCATTTGCGCGCCAGCAGGAATTGCGCCAGCGCGTCGGCCAGCATGGCGCGGCTCGGGATCACGTCGAGCAGTTCCGGTTGGCACGCGTCGCCGCGCAAGGCATCGCTCCGCGCCGAGATATTGAACAGCATAACGTCCTTGCCACGCTCGGCCTTGGCCAGTTTTTCCAGTGCAGCGTCGTCGGCGTCGATGACGAACCAATGAATGCCCTTCGCCCCCATCGCATCGACCGTCGCCGCCAATGTGTCGTCGCTGTCCGCGTCCTCTTGGTCGAGCTTGTAGGTACGGCCCGACACGGCGGCGTCGATATTGACCTCGTCCACAGCCATTTCGGCGCCCGGCAGCGGACGAGGGGGCGAAATGACGGTTTCGGCCGGCCCCTCCTTGTCGTCGTAACGTGGATCGTCGGCAACCTGGACATAGCCGATTGTGATGTCATGCGACAGCGGCACCGCGCGTGCCACGGCGCTCGCGGCCAAAAAGACGATCGCGGCGGCCAATGCCTTATTCATCGACGGCGACGCTGTACGGGTAGTGACCGACCGACACCGATTTCAGCACCTTGTGCGAGGCGGCGTTGATGATGCTGACATCGTCGCTGGCGCCGTTGGCGACGAAGAGGCGCTTCTGATCCTTGTCGAACGCGATGCCCCAAGGCCGGCTGCCGACCAGGATGTAGTCCGTGACTCGTGCGGCTCTTCACGTCCACCACGCCGACATGATTGGCGCGACCCAACGTGACGAACGCCGTCGCCCCGGACTTGTCGATCACCAACGCCACCGGCGACACGTCTTGCTTGCGCATGCCCGGTGGCAGGAAATCGATATGACCGGTGACTTTGTTGGTGGCGACGTCGATGACGTCGACGCGGCCCGCGAGCTCCGTCGAGACCCAAAGCTCCTTGCCGTCGGGCGTCATGGCGAAGCGACGCGGCCTCGTGTCCGTACCGATATCGGTGCGCTTGTCGCTCCCGGTGTCGATGACGCTGACCAGGTTCGATCCCTCCGACGCGACATAGACCTTGCTGTCGTCGGCGTTGAGAAGCACGCCCTCCGGCTCCAGCCCGACCTTGATCGACTTGAGCAATTTCTTTGTGGCGAGATCGTAGATCGACAGTTCGCCGGCGTCCTCATTGCTGATGAACAGGCGCTCGCCCTTTTTGTCGAGATCGAAGGTCTCGGGATCGTCGATATGGCCGATGCGGCCGATCACCTTCATTGCCGCGACATCGACGATGTCGATGCGGTTGACGCCGCCGCACGCGACGTAAAGCAGCTTGTGGTCGGGGCTGAACACCATACCGCGTGGCCTCGCGCCGGTCTTGATCTGGCCGACCGTGGTATAGTCGGTGGCGCTGAGCACGGTCAGCCCGTTGCCCTTTTCGTTGCTAACGAAAATGTGATTGGTGCCGGCAAGAACCGACACAGAAACAAGCAAAGCCGACAAAAACGTTGAACCACCAAGACACCAAGACGCCAAGTTGCGCCGAATAAAACGTGGTGCCATGGTGCCTTGGTGGTGAGCGGTCTTTTTCACGCGAGTGCTCCCTTGGCTTCGGTCAGCGCCATGAACGCGGCGGCCAGGTTGCCCGCCCCGGTCTCGTCGATCAGGGTCGCGGGCGGGCCTTCGCGGAGCACTTTGCCCCGATGCAGGATCACGACGCGGTCGGCATTCTCCGCCTCATCGACGAGATGCGTCGCCCACAAGATTCCGACGCCCTGCGCTCGTAAATCGAGCACATGACGCAGCAAGTCACGGCGCGACGCAGGATCGAGCCCAACCGTCGGCTCGTCCATCAGGAGAATGTGCGGCTCGTGCATCAAGGCGCGGGCCAGTTCGACGCGGCGCCGGTTACCACCCGACAGCTCACGCACCTTGCGGTTCGAAATATCGGTGAGGCCGAGTTTCGCCATGACGTCGGCGAGACGCTCATCCTGGGCGCGCGCCGACAGGCCGTGCAGTCCGCCGTGAAAGCGCAGATTGGCACGCACGGAAATGTCGAGATCGAGCGTCGGCTGTTGAAAGACGATGCCGAGCCCGGCGAGCGCCGGCACCGGGTCACGGCCGATATCGTGACCGTAAATGTGGATGTTGCCGCTGTCGGCGACGAACAGGCCGCTCAGCAACTGGAACAGGGTGGACTTGCCGGCGCCGTTCTGGCCTAGGAGCGCGACGAACTCGCCCGGCGCCACCTGCAGGCTGACACGATCGAGCGCCGTCACGTCGCCGAAGCGCTTCACGACGTCCTCGACGACGAGCACCGCCGCCCCGTTCTCGCTCATGCCGCGTCCTCCGCGCGTTTTGGCGCGTCGAGGCCGCGCAGCAAATCGGGATAGAGATCGAGCAGCCGCTTCCGGGCCGCCTCCACGGCCGCGCCGTCGGGCAGACGCGGCCGCACCAGTTCCACAGGCAGGTCGAGCACGATCCGCCCCGGCCCCGCCGACAGGAACAGGATGCGATCGCCCAGGCTCAAGGCCTCGCGCAGATCATGCGTGACGAACAACACGGTTGGCCGATGCTTTTGCCACAGCGCCTGCAGCAAATCGCGCAATTGCTGCGCGGTCGGCGCATCGAGCGACGTGAACGGCTCGTCGAGCAGCAACAGTTCGGGCTCATTGACGAAGGCGCGGGCCAACGCAACGCGGCGTTGCTGCCCGCCGGACAAATGGGCGGGAAACGAGTTCGAGCTGGTCGTGCAGATTCATCTCCCGCAGCAACGCTTCGGCGCGGCCTTCGTGGCGCGGCGGCGGTTCGAGCGCCAGGCGCACATTGTCGCGCGCCGACAGCCACGGCATCAGGCGCGGCGTCTGAAACACGAAGCCGATGCGGGCGTCGGCACCGCGCCCGACCGTGCCCTCGAAATCGCGGTCGAGCCCGGCGACGATCGACAAGAGCGTCGTCTTGCCGCAGCCCGACGGGCCGACGATGCACAGAAATTGCCCTGCTGGCACGGTGAAGGTGAGATCGGCCAGCGCCGCGACGCCGCCGCCTTTGCGATAGATCTTTCGCCGCGATCGCGATGTCGAGCGCCTTCATCGCCGCCACCGCGTCATGCGCCGCTCCAGCGGCCGGATCAGCAACGCTTCGATCGCCAGGACGATGGTGATGAAGCTCGCCGAATAGGCCAGGATGTTGGCAATGTCGAAGAACTGGAAATAAAGGCCGAGCCGGAAGCCGACGCCGTTGGAGCGGCCGATCAGCTCCACCACGAGCACGATTTTCCAGATCAGCGACAGGCCCGACCGCGTCGCCGCCATGAAATAGGGATAGAGCTGCGGCAGATAGGTGCTGCGCATCTTGCGCGGCCAGGGCAGACCGAACACTTCTGCCACCTGCAGCAGCGAACTGTCGACCGAGCGCGCGCCCTCGCGCAGGATGGTCGCGGTCTGCGGGATCTTGTTGAGCGCGACCGCCGAGATCGCCGCGGTCTCGTCGAGGCCGATCCACAGGTAGCACAGGATGATGATGACCAGCGCCGGGATGTTGAGCCCGAGGACGAGCCACAGATCGAACAGGCCATCGACCCTGCGGCGATCGGCCCATCAGCATGCCGATCGCGGAGCCCGCCGCCATCGCCACCATGAATGCGGCGACGACACGCGCCAACGTGTAGCCGAGATCGGAGAGGAGATAGCCGTTCGTGGCGTCGTCGATCAGCGCGCGCGCCACCGCGACCGGGCCGGGCAACAGCGCGCTGCCCGACAGCGACGCTGCCTGCCACACCGCCAGCAACAGCAGCGCCGACAGAAGACGCAAGCCGGTATCGTTGAGAGAAGTCACGCGCCGAAACTCATCGCGAAACGGTTCACGGAGCCGGCGAAGAACGTGCCGGGCGGCACGGTGCCGCCGGGCGGCGCCTCGGCGCGGTCGCCCAACCCGGTCAACAGTCCGACCATGCGCTGTGCCTCGCGCGTCAGATCGGCCGGCGCCTGCTGCTCCTTGGCGATGATGCCGCGCGCGTAGGCGGCGCGCAGCTTTTCGAGCGTGGCGTCGTCTGTCGGCGCCGGTCATGGCGCGGATCGCCTGCCATTCCGCCGGCGAGTTCGCGAGGATCTGGCGCGCCTCGGCGGCGGCGGCGAGATAGCCTTGTAGCGCGGTCGGGATGTGCCTTGGCCCAGCGCTCGCTGAACACCCAGCCGAGCAGCGGCATGTCGGCGGGCAGGCCCACCGCCGGCAGCATGTCCTCGACCTTGATCAGCTCGGTGAAATGCGCGCCGTCGAGCCGCGCATTGTATTGCCAGAAATTGAGCGCGGCCGGAATGTCGCCGCGCTTCAGCGTCTCGATTGAGCAAGGGCGGCGCCGCGAACACCGGCGTCGACGCCTGTCGCCGGATCGAAGCCCGCCGCCTTTTGTGCGTAGGCGCGAAGGATGATCCAGCTCTTGTCCGCGGGCCCGCCGCCGATGCCGAGCTTCTTGCCCTTGAGGTCGGCGATGCTCTTGATGCCGGAATCGTTCCGCACCATCAGCCCGCCGGTGACATGGCGAATGCGGCGCGAAGGTGAAATCGCCGCCCATGGCGCGGCGCTTCGCCACCCACAACCAATCGGTCAGGATGATGTCGACCGCGCCGCCTTGCAGCGCGATGTCGGCGCCGTCCTTGCCGGCGAAATCCACGGTCTTCAGGGTAAAGCCGTGGGCGCGGTCGAGGCCGTGGCGCGCCATGACGTCGAGCTCCCAGTTCACCGTGCCGAATTTAAGGGTGCCGACCCGCACCGTGGGCAGTTGCCCGGTCTCGCGGCTTGGGCGCGGCTGCGACGAGCCGCAGCAAAAAACAGGGCGGCACAACCATGCCAGGGAGCGGAATTGACAGCAGCCTAGAGACCACATACGGTATTCCTCACGCGCTTATTCTTTTGATAATATACCGCTTCGCTTAGGAGGAAACCATGAAGTGGACCAAACCGCGGATCGTCGAGATCGCTGTTGGCATGGAAATCAATTCCTACGCCTGCGCCGAAGTGAAGTAAGTTTTCCGGCGCGCTTGGCGCGCCGACGACGAATGAAACCGGAGCCGGCCGTCAGGTCGCTCCGGTTTTGCTTTGTTGGGCCATCGCCATGACCGACCAACCTCTCTCGCCCGCGGAATTCGAGGCGGCGCTACGCGCCATCGGCGCGGAGCGCTATCACAGTCTGCACCCGTTTCATAAGCTCTTGCACGGCGGCAAGCTCAATCACGGCCAGATCCAGGCCTGGGCGCTCAACCGCTATTATTACCAGCGTCAGATTCCGGTGAAGGACGCGACCCTGATTGCGCGGCTATCGACGTCGGCGTTGCGCCGCGAATGGCGCAAGCGCCTGATCGACCATGACGGCGATGGCGACAAACCCGGCGGGATGGAGCGCTGGCTCAAGCTCGCCGAAGGCATCGGCCTCGACCGCGCGCTATGTCGAATCGCTCGACGGCCTGCTGCCGGCGACGCGCTTCGCCGTCGATGCCTATGTCGCGCTGGTGCGCGATCGTTCGATCCTTGAGGCGATCGGTTCCTCCCTTACCGAACTGTTCTCGCCTGGCATCATCGCCGAACGCGTCGACGGCATGCTGCGTGGCTACGCGTTCGTTACCATGGACACGCTCGCCTATTTCACGCCGCGCCTGACGCAGGCACCGCGCGATTCCGATTTCGCGCTCGCCTATGTGAAGGAACATGCGCGCAACCGCGCCGAACAAGAAGCCGTGATGGCGGCGCTCCGCACCAAGTGCGATATTCTCTGGGCGATGCTCGACGCACTTTATTTCGCCTATGTCGAGCCAGAGATGATTCCGCCGGGGGCCTTTGTTCCGCAATAACGGGGATTTTCCGGTGAGGTGTGCCGATGACGACGCCGCAACGGCTCATGGTCGAGGGCGCGACCGTGTTGCGCTTTCCGCCGCACGTGAAGTTTCGCTTCGACGAGACGCGTCAGCGGCTGGGTCGTGCTGGCGCCGGAGCGGCTGTTGTTGCCTGACGAATTATCGGTCGAGATTTTGCAGATGGTCGACGGCAAGAACAGGGTCGACGACATCGTCGACGCGCTGATGGCGAAATTCTCGGCGCAACGCGAGGAGATTCTCGGCGACGTGACCGCGCTTTTGCAGGACTTGACGGACAAGGGTACGCTCACGGCATGAGCCGATACGCCGTCTCCGGCGCGACGTGGACGGGGACCGGATGTCGCGCGCGCCGCTGGCGCTGTTGGCGGAGGTGACGCACCGCTGCCCGCTGCGCTGTCCCTATTGCTCCAATCCGCTGGAGCTCGACCGCGCCAGCCGCGAGCTTTCGACCGCGGATTGGGCGCCGCATCCTTGGCGAGGCGGCGGCGCTCGGCGTGCTTGCAGGTGCATTTCTCCGGCGGCGAACCGATGGCGCGGCGCGACATTGTCGATCTCGTCGGCGCACGCGACCACGGCCGGGCTATACACCAACCTCATCACCTCGGGCGTGCTTGCTCGATCGCGCCAAGATGGCCGATCTCGCCGTCCGCCGGACTCGATCATGTTCAGCTGAGTTTTCAGGATGCGGAGGCCGTCAACGCCGACCGCATCGCGGGGCTCGACGGCGCGCATGCCAAAAAGCTCGCCGCCGCTGCGCTGGTGCGCGAAGCCGGCCTGCCGCTGACCCTCAACGCGGTGATGCATCGTCAGAATCTCGATCGTCTGCCGGCGGTGATCGATCTGGCGGTTCGGCTCGGCGCGCAGCGGCTCGAAGTCGCGCACGTGCAATATTACGGCTGGGCGATCCCCAATCGCCGCGCGCTGTTTCCGACCTACGAGGCGCTGGAGCGCGCGACCGCCATCGTCGAGGCCGCGCGGGAGCGCCTCAAGGGCGTGCTCACCATCGACTATGTCGTGCCCGACTATTACGCGCGGCGTCCCAAGGCCTGCATGGGCGGCTGGGCGCGGCAATTCATCAATGTCTCGCCGGCGGGCAAGGCGCTGCCGTGTCACGCCGCCGAGACCTTGCCGGGCTTCGATTGGCCGTCCTTGACGATCATCAGCCTGAGCGACGCCTGGTATCGCTCCGACGCGTTCAATCGCTATCGCGGCACCGCCTGGATGCCGGAACCGTGCCGCTCCTGCGACCGGCGCGAGATCGATTGGGGCGGCTGCCGCTGCCAGGCCTTCGCCTTCACCGGCGATGCGTCGCGTACCGACCCGGCCTGCGCCCTCGCGCCCGACCGCGCCGATCCTCGACGCCGCCCGCGCCGACGCGCTCGGCCCGGCCACGGACTTCGTCTATCGCCAAATCGGCGGCGCGCCGCGGTCCCTGAGCCGTCATATCCGGCGCGATATCGCTCTTTTCTATCCGCTTGTAGAATCGGGCAGGTTTTGCCATGATCCCGGGCGATTTTCCCGCATCAGAACGGGAATATTTCCGGGAGTAGCGAGCTCAACTACCAACAAGCTTCAGCAGTGCCGTCGACGAGTTTGGCGGCGCGCAGGGGGAAGACCAAGATGAACGGTTCGCGGACGATAATGGCGGCGGCCTTGCTGGCGGCCGTGGTCGGCGGCGGCGGCTTCAGTGCCGCGCCGGCGTTGGCACAAGACATGGTGTCGGCGGAGAAACTCGACCATGCCGACAAGGATGCCAAGGACTGGCTGATCTTTCGCGGCTCCTATCTCGATTACAATTACAGCGGCCTCAAACAGATCAACGCCAAGAACGTCAAGAACCTGAACGTCGCGTGGATGCACACGCCCGGGCCGGTCGAAATGGGGCCTGCAGGCGATGCCGCTCGCGGTCGACGGCGTGCTCTATTACGCCGGCTCCTATAGCCGCGTGTTCGCGCTCGACGGCGCGACCGGCGAAGTGAAATGGAGCTACTTCCCCGAGCTCGACGAAGCGCTCATCGCGAAACAGACGCACAGCCCCGACAATCGCGGCATCGCGATCTCGCGCGGCAAGGTCTATGTCGGCACCATCGACGGCCGTCTCATCGCGCTCGACATGAAGACCGGCAAGAAGCTGTGGGACAGCGAAGCTGGTCAATTCGCAGAAATTGACCATTGGCTTCTCCGGCGCGCCGCTCGCGGTCAAGAACATGGTGCTGATCGGCACCCAAGGCGGCGAATGGCCGGTGATCGGCACGATCTTCGCGGTCGATGCCGATACCGGCAAGACGGTATGGGAACACCATCCGATCGACGCCAGCGATCCGAAGGTCAAGGCGTCGTGGGGCAACGACAGCTGGAAGGTCGGCGGCGGCGGCGCCTGGCAGCCGGGCACCTACGATCCGGCGACCAACACGGTATGGTGGGGCACGTCGAATCCGGCGCCGCTGTTCGATTGGGGCAAGGACATGGCACACCGAAGGCTCGCGTCCCGGCAGCAATCTCTATACCTCGTCGGTGCTGGCGCTCGACGCCGATACCGGCAAGCTCAAATTCTATCATCAGGAAATTCCGCACGACCTGTGGGATTTCGACAGCGCCGTCGGCGAATTCATCATGCTCGACCGCGGCGGCAAGGACCTGGTCGTTCATCCCAACAAGAGCGGCTATGTCTTCGTCTATAACCGCGGCGACGCGTCGATCGTCAATGTCTGGCGCGCCAACCAGAACAGCAACTTCGTCCAGAACATCGACCCGCATACCGGCGCGCTGATCGGCCGGACCGGCGAGACGCTGGGCGACAACAAGAACATCTGCCCGTCCTTCACCGGCGCGATCGGCTGGCCGCCGGGCAGCTACAGCCCGAAGACCGGCCTGTTCTATCGCGCGGTCGCCGAGGCCTGCATGAACCTCAAGGTCGCCAAGACCACGCCGGTCGTGGAGCCGCAGGCGCAGCTTTTCGTCGGCGCGGAATTCACCGTCACCGGTCCTAATGGCGAAAAGCCGTTCGGCCATGTCGATGCCCGCGACCCGGTCACCGGCAAGCTGAAATTCTCGATCAAGTTCCAGGCGCCGATCGTCGCCGCGACGATGTCGACGGCCGGCAATCTGCTGTTCGTGCCGGACGCGGCGGGTTGGCTCCATGCCTACAACGCCACCACCGGCAAGGAACTGTGGAAGCACAATGACGGCTGCAGCCACAATGGCGGCATCATCAGCTACGAGGCGCACGGCAAGCAGTACGTCGCCGTGGTCGCGGGCTGCTGCTCGCTGTCCGCGCTTCGGCAACCAGTTCACCTACGGTCTGCCGTACAGCGCGCAGTCGACCGACCAGGGCGAGCTCATCGTCTATGCATTGAAATGAGCTGCCGGTTTCTTTAGCAACAAAGGGCGGGGCTTCGGTTCCGCCCTTTCCTTTTGGGGATTCGCGATGCGCCTCTTGGTTTTGACCGTTGGATTGCTGATCGGGATGGTCCGGCGCCGCGTTCGCCGACGAAAGCGCCGCGCAGGCCGACAAGGACGCCATCAATATTTTCAACTCGACCTGCGGCTGGTGCCATCAGGGCGGCGGCCGTGTCGCCGGCGGCATCGGGCCGAAGCTGATGGACACGACCCGCAGCGACGATTTCATCGTCAACCGCATCAAGAACGGCAAGGAAGGCAAGATGCCGGCCTTCGGCGGCAATCTTCACGACGCGCAGATCCAGGCGCTGCTGCGCTACATCCGCAACCTGAAGCCGGAGAATTGAATGGAAACGAAAATCGAACCACCAAAACACCAAGGCACCAAGGCAAGTTCGAATCTTGGTGTCTTCGTGCCTTGGTGGTTCAAAGTTATCCCACTTTTTCTTTTTGCTTCGTTCGCATCGCCTATTTCGGCGCGGCCGCTGGAGCAGGTGAAGGAAAGCGGCGCCATCGTGCTATGCGCCCATCCCGAACGCCCTGCCGTTCTCGGCGAAGGACGGCGACGCGGCACGGTTTCCAGATCGAAACCGCGGCGGCGCTGGCGAAGGCGATGGGCGTCGGGTCTCGACACCCATTGGACGGTGTCGGCCCACGACCTCAACCGCGCCGACTGCGATTTCGTGCTCGACGCCATCGCCGATCCCGAAGCGCAGCATGAAAGCCGTCTCAAATTGTCGAAGCCCTACGGCAGCAGCGGCGTCGTACTGGCGGTGCGTGGCGACAACGGGCGCATCCGCGCGTTCGCCGATCTCGCCGCCGCCGGCAAGATCGGCATCCTGCCCGGCTCGATGGCGGCGATGTATCTGGGACAACACGGTGTCCACACCTCGCCCGCCGGCTTCGAGGCCGACCTGCTCGACGAAGTGGCGGCCGGCGAATTGGCCGGCGCGGCGGTGACGCCGACCGCGATCGGCTACTACAACGCGCAACATGCCGGCCGGCCGATGAAGGCGGTCGCGGTGTTCGCGACGGTACAGCGACCTCAACTGGAACCTCGCCGCCGGCGTCGCGAAGCCCGACGCGGCGTTGCTCGACGCGGTCAACGCGGCGCTGGACAAATTGATCGCGGCCGGCACCATCAAGACGATCTATGCGCGCTACGGCGTTGAACTCGAACCGCCGCGCTAAAGGAGGCTAACATGGCTCAGACCGGCGCGACCTTCGAAAGCAATCGCGACAAGGCGGCACAATATCTGGCGCGTTTTCGTGCGGCGCCGCTCGGCCATTTCATCAACGGCAGGCCTGTTGAGGGCCGTTCCGGTAATCGCTTCACCAATATTTCGCCGGTCGATAACCAGCCCCTAGGCGAGATCGCGGCCGGCAATGCGGCCGACATCGACGACGCGGCGAAAGCCGCGAAGGCAGCGTTCCCGGCCTGGCGCGACGTGCCGGCGGCGAGACGCCGCACGCTCTTACACAAATTCGCGGACCTGATCGAAAAGCGCGCCGAGGAAATCGCGCTGGTCGAATTGAGCGACACCGGGCAGCCGATCCGCTTCATGGCGGCGGCGGCGGCGCGCTCGGCCGAGAATTTCCGCTTCTTTGCCGACCGCGCGCCCGGCGCGCGCGACGGGCTGACGCTGCCAGCCGAGGATCACATCAATTTCACCCTGCGCGAGCCGATCGGGCCAGTCGGCATCATTACGCCGTGGAACACCCCGTTCATGCTGTCGACGTGGAAGATCGCCCCGGCGCTGGCGGCGGGCTGCACCGTCGTACACAAGCCGGCGGAATGGTCCCCGCTCACCGCGACGCTGCTGGCCGAGATCGCGATCGAGGCCGGGCTGCCGCCGGGTGTGCTCAACACCGTCAATGGGTTGGGCGAGGAAGTTGGGAAGGCGCTGACGGAGCATCCCGACATCAGGGCGGTCGGCTTCGTCGGCGAAAGCGCCACCGGCAGCGCCATCATGGCGCAGGGCGCCGCGACGCTGAAGCGCGTGCATTTCGAATTGGGCGGCAAGAACCCCGTGCTCGTGTTCGCCGATGCCGATCTCGACCGCGCGCTCGATGCCGTGGTGTTCATGATCTACAGCCTTAACGGCGAGCGCTGCACCTCGTCGTCGCGCCTGCTCGTCGAGCATTCGATCGCGCGCGATTTCGAGACGCGGCTGCAAGCGCGGCTTGCCAAGCTCAAGGTCGGTCATCCGTTAGCACCGGAGACCGAAATCGGGCCGCTGATCCATCCGCGCCATCGCGACAAGGTCCTGTCCTATCTCGACGTCGCGAAGAAGGAGGGCGTGCGTGTGCTCGAAGGGGCATCCGTCGCGGTCGACCTCGCCGCTGGAAACTATGTGAAGCCGGTCGCGTTCCTCGGCGCGCGCAACGACATGCGCGTGGCGCAGGAGGAGATTTTCGGCCCGTGCCTTACCGTGATCGAGTTCGCCGACGAAACCGAGGCGATCGCGTTCGCGAACGACGTGCGTTACGGCCTCACCGGCTATGCCTGGACGCGCGACACGGGACGCGCGCTGCGTCTCGCGCGCAAGCTCGAAGCTGGCATGATCTGGATCAATTCGGAGAACAACCGGCATCTGCCGACGCCGTTCGGCGGCATGAAGGCGTCGGGCATCGGGCGCGATGGCGGCGACTATTCCTTCGACTTCTACATGGAGACGAAGAATGTCTGTATCGCCATGGACACGCACCGGGTGCCGAAACTAGGGTAACGGCCACCTACCAGCGAACCGCCGGCAATATGTGGCGCGAATCGATCCGCTCGCGGTGGCGGCGAACGATGTCGATCATTTCCGCGAGCGTATCCTCGGTGAGGAGATGTGGCTGCAATCCGAGCTCGGCCAGCGTCGCATGGGCCGGGTTGTAATAGTGGTACTCGGCCTCTTGCCGCGGATTGGTCAAATGCTGCACCGTCGCGGCGATGCCCAGGTTTCGCGCCGCCGCGGCCACGCGCTCCGCCAGCTCGCGAACGGAAAACACCTCGACGAACTGATTGCAGATGCGGAATTCGCCGTCGCCCGGCGGATTTTCCAGAACCAGCCGCACGCACTGTAACGTGTCTTTGATGTTGAGGAAGCCGCGCCGCTGGGTTCCGGCGCCGTAAACCGTCAGCGGGATGCCCGCGACCGCCTGGACGACGAACCGGTTCAGGACCGTGCCGAAGACGGCATCGTAAGAGAAATGCGGCATCAATGCCGGGTCCAACCGCGACTCCGCCGTCGCCACCCCGTAAACCGGCCCTTGCATCAGATCGGTGACCCGCAGGCCCCAGGTGCGCACATAGAACCACAACAGGTCCGTGTCCATGATCTTGGTGGTGTGATAGAGGCTGCCGCCCTGACGCGGGAAGAGGAATTTGTCGCGGCGGCCCTTGTGCGAGATGTCGAGCCAACCTTCCTCGATGTCGATGTCGGGCGTGCCGTATTCGCCCATCGTGCCCAGCTTGACGATATGGGCGCCGGGACAGTTTCTGTGGACGGCGTGGATTAGGTTGAGCGTGGTGCCGAGATTGTTGTGCATGACGAGGGCCGCGCACTCTTGGTTCGCCATGGAAAACGGGGCTGACGGCAATTCGGCAAAATGGATCACGGCGTCGGGCGCGAAGCGCTTCGTCACGCCATCGATGAACGGCCAGTCCGCGACGTCGCCGATCTCGACCGCGATGTCACCGCCCCCATGCGTCCGCCATGCCGCGGCCCGCGCGTCCAATGGTGGGACGGGAAACAGCGGTTCGCTGTCGAATTGCGAATTGAGCCTGCGGCGGAGGTAATTGTCGCAGACGCAAATCTCGTGTCCCTGTGCGCGCAAATGCATCGCGGTCGCCCAGCCGAGATAGCCGTCGCCGCCGAGTATCAGGACCTTCACGCCCTCATCTCCCACGCCCCCCCCGACGGCGGCGGCGCTACGGCGTCACCACCACGCGGCCGCTGATCTTTCCTGCGCGCATGTCGGCCAGCACGTCGTTGACTTGCGCAAGTGGTCGCGTCACGACCGGAATCGGGGGCACTTTCCCCGCCTTGACCAGCGCCATCAGCTCTTTCAGCTCCTCAAGCGAGCCGACATAGGAGCCCGTGATGGTCAACATGCGCTGCATGAAGGTGAGAATGCCGAATGGCGTCTCGCCGCCGGCGAGTCCGACCTCGACCAGCGTGCCGCCGCGCCGCAGTGCGTTGACGCCGAACTGCGCTGTCGCCGGCGCGCCGACGAAATCGATGGCGCCGCCTGCACCCGCGCCGAATTGCGTCGCGGCGCGCAACGCTTTCAGCGCGTCTTTGTCGCCATTATCGTAGACTGCGGCGGCGCCCGCTTTCAGCGCGGCATCGCGTTTGCGATCGCTGATATCGGCGACGACGATGCGCGCCTTGACGGCGGCCGGCGCGATCATCACCGCGCTCAACCCGACGCCGCCAGCGCCGATGATGACAATGGTTTCCTCGGGCCCCAAGTGCGCTAGCTTCTTCAAGGCGCTGAACGCGGTCAGGCCGGAGCAGGCATAGGTCGCGGCGAGCGCCTCCGGTACGCCGGTGAAATCGACGAGGTATTTCGAGTGCGGGACCAGCACATGGTCGGCATAGCCGCCGGGCGCGCGCACGCCCAGCGCCCGGCCGTTGGCGCAGAGCAGCTCCTCGCTCGCGCTTGCAGAAGTCGCACTGGCCGCAGCCGATCCATGGAAACACGACGTAACGCTGGCCGACCTTGGCGCCCGTGGCGTCTGGCCCCGCAGCCACGACCTCGCCGACGATCTCGTGGCCCAACGTATGCGGCAGTGGGAAGCCGATCTTGGCGTATTCGACCTTGCGGCCGCCGCCCATGTCGATGACGCCGTCCTGGATGTGGATGTCGCTATGGCAGACGCCGCAGCCGGTGACGCGCACCAGCACTTCGGTGCCCTTCGGCGCGGGGTTGGGCGTGTCCACCGGTTGCAGCGCCTTGCCCCATTCGACGATCGCCATACTGTGCATGATGCGCCTCCCTTATCGCGAGGCGCATCTTAGCGGGCGCGAGGCGGAATCCAACCTACTCCACGGGCAGGAGGATCGGCTCTTTTCGCGGTGGACGGTCGCCCGGTGGGCCGAGAATTGTCGTAATCCGCCCCCGCCACGATCCGGCATGCCACAGGTCGCGGCCGAGATTGACCCATTCGTGGAGGCCGACGCGGAGCGGGTTGTTGGTAAGGAGCGGGTGCACCAGCCCGTAACGGCAAGGCAAGTTAAGGCACTCTTCGACATAGGTACCGAACAGCCGGTCGAACACGATCAGTACGCCGCCGTAATTGGCGTCGAGATACCCGACGTTGGCGGCGTGATGGACGCGGTGGTGTGACGGCGTATTGAGGACATATTCGAGCGGGCCAAGTTTCGGCACCCAATCGACATGCAGCCAGAACTGATAGAGCAAGTTGAGCGACAGCATGGTGAACACCGCAATCGGCGGAAAGCCGAGAAACACCAGCGGTAGATAGAATACTCCGGTGCCCGTCCATCCGCCGGTCCAGCCGAAACGGTAAGCGGCGGCGAGGTTGAATTGGTTTGACGAGTGATGCACGGCATGCGTCGCCCAGAAATAGCGCACGAGATGGCTGGCGCGGTGAAACCAATAATAGCAAAACTCCTGCCCAATAAAGAGCGCCGCGACGCTGGCGATGGTGCCAAGCGGAATGGTGAAGAGATGATGCCGCCACGCGAGAATGAAGAGCGGCGTCGCGATGCTGAATTGTAGGAGCAGTCGCACTGGGTATTCGCGAATCGCCATGTCGGCGATCGAGGCCCAATACGCCGGCCAATTGTATTTCTCCGGCCGTACGCGCCACAAAACGACGGCCTCAACCGTGGAGAGGAGAAACACGCTCGGCGGGGCAAAAATTACGATGGCTTTAAAATTACGATGGCTTTAAGCAGGGTCATGGCGCGGGTTCGATCTCGGTTGCGACCTCTACCTGCCGCCGCGTTACCCCTGTCGTCTCGCCGGAACCGGCGGTAGATTGGCCGATTCCCGAATTCGCCCAGGTCTTTAAATTCGGCTAGCCGCCTCGGCTGCTTTCGGCGCCCCGCCGTTAAGCCGCGCGCGGCGATAATCGGTCGGCGTCAGCCCGGTCTCGGCCTTGAAAGCGCGATTGAACGGGCCGATCGACTGGAAGCCGGCATCGAGCGCGATGGTCAGGATAGGCACCTCGGCCTGGCTCGGGTCGGCCAGCGCGGTTTTGGCCTCGGCTAGGCGATAGCCGTTGACGAAGCTCGCGAAGTTGCGGTGACCCATCTGCCCGTTGATGAGGCGGCGCAGTCGGTATTCGGGGACCCCGAGCCGCTTGGCGAGGCTTCCGACGCTGAGCCCGCTTTCGCGATACGCTTTGTCCTCGTCCATCAGCCGGACGAGTGCCGCCAGCGCCGGCGTTTCGCGCGCCTCGGCCGGCGGGGCCATTGCGGGGCGCGGAGTTGGCGCGGCATTGACGACCGACTCCGCCTGCATCGGATTGGTGAAGGCGAAGACGAAGGCCATGACCAACAGGCCAGCGGCGTTAATCAGGCTGCCCGGCGGCGCCGCCACCGCACCGTGCCAGAACAATTCGGCGAGCACGACGATCCCGGCACTGAGCGCCGCGCCGAGGGCCAGAAGCGGCCGCAGCCGCCGCCTTCCCTCGACCAGATCGGCGCCACGGCCGGACAACGCCTCCCAGACGCCGAGGCCGACAAAGCCCAGCGACACCAGGTCGAGCGCCAGGAACAGGCGCGCCCGTGGATGCATTAGGCAGCCGAGACTGACGGCGGCGACGCCGAGCCAGATCGCGGCGTGCCGCCAGGACGGGCGGAAATCGTCGTCGAAAATGGCGCGCGACCATAGCCAGAACATCACCGTGGTCGCCATGCTGACGACGCGGAACGGGACCAACCACCATGCAGCCTGGTCAGCGAAACCCGACTCCGAGGTCAGCGCATAGCACGCGACGCTGAACGCGAACAGCGCGCCGAGCAGCCTGGCATGCGACCGCGATCCCGGCCGCAGCGCAAACGCGACCAGCAACAACAGCAAGGCAATCGCGCCGCCGCGAATTGCGGCCTCGAGATTCGACATGGCGGGATTCTAACCGATGGGCGGTTCGCCGCAATGTCGCCATACGTCCTTCGACTACTCGCCTCGATTTCATCGGGGCCGCGTGCTCGGTAGGAGGACCGGATATTCATCCGCGGCGCGGCGCGAGCGGTCGCGGAACGTACGACGCGAATGCGGCCGGACAAAGAAAACGCCCCTCGCCGTGAGGCGAGGGGCGCTGATTCAACCCCGAAAATTGGGGTACGTCACATCGCCTTGACCTTTTTAGCGGCGTCGTAGATCGCATGGGTGTACGCGCCTTCGGGCTTCTTGGTGATGATCTTCTGCTCTTCCAGCTCTTTGACCGTGCGTTCGTAATCCGCGACGTTGAGATAGCCGATCGGGTTCTTCGAATCGGTGATCAGCTTCGCGACTTCCTTCATCATCGAGACTTGATGCTTCTCGTTTTGCGCGCCGGTCGTGTCCGCCGCGAGTGAAATCTTCGCGGCTTCGTCGGTGTGCTTCACGGCATAAGCCCACCCCTTGATGCTGGCGGCGACGAACCTTGCCATCACCGCGGCATATTTCGGGTCCTTCAGCTTGTCGCCGTTGGCGTAGAGCCCGTCTTCGAGAACGCCGACGCCCTCGTCCGAATATTTGAACACGATGAGCTGCGACGGCTTGATGCCGGCCTCGAGCACCTGGTTGTACTCGTTATAGGTCATGGTCGAGATGCAGTCGGCCTGGTGCTGCAACAGCGGATCGACGTTGAAATTCTGCTTCAGTACCTTGACGCCGTTCGGGCCGCCCTCGGTCGGCATCTTGAGCTTATGCATCCAGGCGTAGAACGGATATTCGTTGCCGTAGAACCAGACGCCCAAGGTCCGGCCCTTGAAGTCCTTCGGGCTTTTGACGCCGGAGGATTTGAGGCAGGTCAGTTCCAGCCCTTCGCGCTGGAAAATCTGCGCGATGTTGGTCAGCGGCACGCCTTTTTCCCGCGCTGCCAGCGCCGCCGTCATCCAGTCGACGACGACGTCCGCGCCGCCCGCCGCCAGCACCTGCTCAGGCGCGATGTCGGGCCCGCCCGGCTTGATGGTGACGTCAAGATCGACGGCTTTGTAATAGCCCTTGTCCTGCGCCACGAAATAGCCGGCGAACTGCGCGTCGGCGACCCATTTGAGCTGGATCGTGACTTTATCGGCCGCATTTGCCGAGACCGTAGCGGCCATAAATCCCGCCGCCGCCGCGGCAAGCAACAAACGTTTCATTTTCCACTCCTCCTCCGTTGCGATCCCCCGCTTCCATCATCGGACCTTCCTGAGCGAGGGATGCCAGAAGGTCACGTTTCGCTCCACCAACGCAAGCGCGCCGTACGAGGCCGAGCCGGCGACGGCGGCGACCACGATGGTCGCCCATACCATGGCGATGTTCATCCGCCCGACCTCGGTCGAGATGCGAAAGCCCATGCCGACCACCGGCGTGCCGAAGAACTCGGCGACGATGGCGCCGATCAGCGCCAGGGTGGAATTGATTTTGAGCGCGTTGAAGATGAACGGCATCGCCGCCTGGAGTCGCGCCTTCCACAGCGTCTGGCCGTAAGACGCGGCGTAGGTGCGCATTAGATCGAGCTCCATGCGCGGCAGCGCCGCGAGGCCCGCGATGGTATTCACCAGCATCGGGAAGAAGGTCATGATGACGACGACAGCCGCCTTCGACTGCCAATCGAAGCCGAACCACATCACCATGATCGGCGCCACCGCCACGATCGGCAGCGCGCTGACCAGATTGCCCAAGGGCAACAGGCCGCGTTGCATGAACGGGACGCGGTCCACGAGCACGCCGGCGAGAAAGCCCGCGCCGCAGCCGATGAGATAGCCGGGGATCATGGCGCGGATGAACGTTTGCACGAAATCGAGCGCCAGATCGCGCGCTGACGCGACCATCGCCACCGCGATATCGCTCGGCGGCGGGAGCAGCACGCGCGGAATGGCGAATCCGACGACCACGAGCTGCCACATGTAAATGGTCCAGACCCCGAGCAGGATCGGTGCCACGAGGTGGACCGCGGTGCTATTGCTGTCGCGGCCCAGCGCCGCGAACGCCGACATCGCGCGCCACGCCAGCACCGCGAGCACGACCGTGGCAAGCCAAAGGCCGGCGGCGCTCGAGCCTTGTGCTCCGGCCTCGAGCAAGCCGTAAAGCGCGACGGCGCCCAGGATCGCGCCCGCCAGCGCCAGCGGCGGCGCGAGGCGCCGATCGAGGCCGTTGAGCGACGCGGCTGCGGCAATCGCCAGCGCCACGAGCCACAGGATCATATCGCGCGTCGGCCAATGGCCCGCGGCGCCAACCGGCAGAAACAGCGCCGCTGCACCCGCCACCATGGTCAGCAACAACACGATGTCCCGCGCCCGCAATATCATGGCCGGGCGCCCATGCGGCGGAGGGTGATGCGCTCGGCCCAGCCGACGGCGGCGACCGACAGGCCCGCGACCAGCGATGCCAGCACCAGTGCCGACCAGATCTGTACCGTCTGGCCATAATAGGAGCCGGCGAGAAGCCGCGCGCCCAAGCCCGCCACGGCGCCGGTCGGCAGCTCGCCGACGATGGCGCCGACCACCGCCAGCGCCACGGCGATCTTGAGGCTTGGGAACAGGAACGCGAACGAGGCGGGCCAGCGCAGTTTGCGGAACATCTGCGCGCGCGTCGCGCTGTAGGTGCGGATCAAGTCGATCTGCAACGGTTCCGGCGAGGTCAGGCCCTTCACCATTCCGATGGTCACGGGGAAGAAGCACAGATAGGCGGAGATGAACGCCTTCGGCAGCAAGCCCACGAATCCGATCGAGCCCAAGACGACGATGATCATCGGCGCGATGGCGAGAATCGGAATTGTCTGCGACGCGATCACCCACGGCATCAGCGCCCGTTCAAGCGTCGCGACATGGACAATGGCGATGGCGAGCACGATGCCGAGCGCCGCGCCCAGCGCGAATCCAACCAGCGCCGCCGACAGCGTCACCCAGGCGTGATAGAGCAGGCTGCGGTTCGAGGTAGGCGCCACTTCGAGTACCGAGCGGTCGAGTTCCATCAGCACCTGGTCCGGCGCCGGCAGCACCGGCCGCTGCATCGACAGTGTGTCGCGGATCAGGTCGCTCGATCGTCCATTTGTTCTTCATCGCGTCATCGTCGTCGTAGCCGTCGATGACGCGCTGCGAATTGAGCCAGACGGCGCCCGCGTACCAGACCACGATCAGCACCGCCAGAATCGCCAGCACCGGCAACGTCGTGGCCGTCGCGCACGCGTTGCGCCAGATTATTCATCGGCGTCGCCATGTCCGGCGCGCAGGCCGAGCCGGACGCGATGCGCGATCTCCGCGAATCGCGCATCCTCGCGAATTTCGAAATTGCGGTCGCGCGGCAGGTCGCTTTCGACGATATCGACGATGCGGCCGGGACGCGGCGACATCACCACGATGCGGCTGGACAGGAAAACCGCCTCCGGGATCGAGTGCGTGACGAAGATCACCGTCTTGC
The DNA here is from genome assembly GCA_963851285.1 of uncultured Alphaproteobacteria bacterium. Taxonomy (GTDB): domain Bacteria; phylum Pseudomonadota; class Alphaproteobacteria; order ATCC43930; family CGMCC-115725; genus JAATGI01. The sequence continues at coordinate 502,533 of CAWKOL010000016.1, read as the reverse complement.
CGGTGCGCTCCCACAATTGAGGAGCTGCTCGTTCAAACGGTCGCGGATGATTTCGTCGAGCGCGCCGAACGGCTCGTCCATGAGCAGGAGGTCAGGATCGAACGACAAGGCGCGCGCGATCGAAACGCGCTGTTGCATGCCGCCCGAAAGTTGCCACGGGAATTTGCGCTCGAACCCGGTCAGCTCGACGAGTTCGATGCACCTTGGCCGCGCGCTCGAGCTGTTCCTTCTTCGCGATGACCCATGATCTCGAGCGGCAAAGTGACGTTGCGCAAAACGGTGCGCCACGGATAGAGCGCGGCCGCCTGGAAAACATAGCCGTAGGCACGGGCGAGGCGCGCCTGCTCGGGCGAAACGCCGTTGACCCGGATGCTCCCGCCGGTGGCGCGTTCCAGATCGGCGATGACCCGGAGGAGGGTGGTCTTGCCGCAGCCCGACGGGCCGATCAACGAGACGAAATCGCCCTTGTTGACCGTGAGATTGATGTCAGAGAGCGCGGTGACCGGCGTGTCGGCGGTCTGGAACACGAGGTCGAGGTTCGACACCTCTACTGCCGGTTGGCGCGCGGCGGGCGACACCTCGGCACCGCTGCGATCGCGCAGTCTTTCTATCTTTGCCACCGTGTCATCCCCCGGTGGCTTGGGCCAGCATGGCGCGCATCAACACGTTGCATCCGGCGGCGAGGTCGTCCGGCGACGCATCCTCGATCTCGTTATGGCTGATGCCATCCTTGCACGGCACGAACACCATGCCAACCGGCGCCACGCGGGCGATGTAGCCGGCATCGTGTCCGGCGCCCGACACGATGTCGCGATGAGCGTAGCCCATGTCCGTCGCCGCCCGCCGCACCGCGTCGATGCAGCTCGCGTCGTAATGCACCGCGGGCGACCACCAAATTTCCTTGTTGTCGACCGCCAGGCCCCGTTCGCCGCAGGTCTCGGTCAGGGCCGTGTCGAGCCGCGCCTTCATTTTGAGGAGCGTGGCGTCGTCCGGATGGCGCAGATCGACGGTGAAGAATACCGTGCCCGGAATCGTGTTGCGCGAATTGGGACTGACCTGAACCAACCCCACTGTCGAGACGCCGGGCGGAAAGTCGAGCGCGATCGTGTTGATCCGGTCGATCGCCCGCGCCGCGCCCAGCATCGCGTCGCGGCGCCGGTTCATCGGCGTCGTGCCGGCATGGCTTTCGGCGCCCGTCACCGTGACCTCGAACCAGCGGATGCCCTGAATCCCTTGCACCACGCCGATGGTCTTGCGCTCGGCCTCAAGGATCGGGCCCTGCTCGATATGCGCTTCGAAAAAGGCGCGGAATTCTCGCCCGCCCGTCGGCAACGCGCCGCGATAGCCGATGCGCGTCAGTTCGTCGCCAATGGTCTTGCCGTCGCGGTCGGCGCGTGAATGGCCGTAGGCGAGGTCGAACACGCCGGCGAACACGCCCGAGCCGACCATCGCGGGCGCGAAGCGCGAGCCTTCCTCGTTGGTCCACACCGACACTTCGATGGGCGCGTCGGTCTCGTAGTTGAGGTCGTTAAGCGTGCGGACGATCTCGAGCCCCGCCAGCACGCCATAGACGCCGTCGAACTTGCCACCGGTCGGCTGGGTGTCGAGATGCGAGCCGCACACAACGGGTGGCAGATCGTCGCGCTTGCCCTTGCGGCGCGCGAAGATATTGCCCATCGCGTCAACGGTAACGGCGCAGCCCGCTTCCTTGCACCAGTGCACGAACAAGTCGCGGCCTTGTCTATCGAGATCGCTGAGCGCCAGGCGCTTGTTACCGCCTTTTTCGGTGGCGCCGATTTTCGCCATCTCCATCAGGCTCCACCACAAGCGCTCGCCGTCGATTTTGAGATTGTGCGGCGCGGTCACTCGGCGGCCGCCTTGCGCATCGGATTGTTCGGATGCCGCGTCCAATCGAGCGCCGGCTTGCCGCCGTCGACGCGCTTCATGGTGATGCAGCCTTCGACTGGACAGACATGCATGCAGAGATTGCAGCCGACGCACTCGGCTTCGATCACTTCATAGCGGCGCCCATCATTGCGCAACGCCGCGACCGCTTGGTGCGATGTGTCCTCGCACACGACATGGCACAGACCGCATTTGATGCACATGTCCTGGTCGATCGACGCGATCGTTTTGTAGTTGAGATTGAGATACTGCCAGTCGGTGATGTTCTTCACCGCGCGGCCGCGAAAATCCTCGATCCGGTCGTAGCGCGATTTCTCCATCCAGCGCTCCAGTCCGTCGATCATGTCGTCGACGATCTTGAAGCCGTAATGCATCGCCGCGGTGCAGACCTGGACGCCACGCGCGCCGACCGCCATGAACTCCGCCGCGTCGCGCCAGGTCTCGATGCCGCCGATGGCCGAGACCGGGATGTTCTTGCATTCGGGGTCGCGCGCGATTTCCGCCGCCATGTGCAGCGCAATCGGTTTGACGGCGGGGCCGCAATAGCCGCCATGCGTGCCTTTGCCGTCGACTGTCGGCTCCGGCGCCATCAAATCGAGATCGATCGAGACGATGGAGTTGAGCGTGTTGATGAGGCTGACCGCGTCGGCGCCGCCTTTCACCGCCGCGCGCGCCGGCGCCAAGATGCTGGTCACGTTCGGCGTCAGCTTGACGATCACCGGCATGCGCGTCGCCTGCTTGCACCAGCGCGTCACCATCTCGACATACTCCGGCACTTGCCCGACGGCCGCGCCCATGCCGCGCTCCGACATGCCGTGCGGACAGCCGAAATTCAGCTCGACGCCGTCGGCGTTAGTCGCTTCGACGCGCTTCAAGATGCTTTTCCAACTATCCTCGGTGCACGGCACCATCAGCGATACGACCAGCGCGCGGTCGGGCCAGCGTTTCTTCACCGCCGCGATCTCGTCGAGATTGACCTGCAGCGGCCGGTCGGTGATCAGCTCGATATTGTTGAAGCCGGCGACGCGCAGGCCCTTGTACGAAATCGCGCCGTAGCGCGATGCGGTGTTCACGATCGGCGGGTCCTCGCCCAGCGTCTTCCACACCGCGCCGCCCCAGCCGGCGCGAAAGGCGCGCTCGACATTGTAGGCCTTGTCGGTCGGCGGCGCCGAGGCGAGCCAGAATGGGTTGGGCGATTTGATGCCGGCGACGTTCACGGACAGATCGACCATGGATGCTCCCGATCTCTAGCCCCGCAGCGCGGCGTCGATCGACAGCGCCGCGCGCTTGCCATGCTCCACCGCCTCGACAGTCAGATCTTGGCCGCGCGCGACGCAATCGCCGCCGGCCCAGACGCCCGGGATCGTCGTGCGGAATTGGTCGTCGACCGTGATCCGACCGTGCTCCAGCTCCAACGCGTCGGCGCCGAGCGGGCCGGCGATGAAACTCTGGCCGATCGCCTTGAACACCATGTCGGCCGGCAGCGAAAAGACATCGCCGGTGCCGACCAGCTTGCCGCCGTCGAGCCGCGTATATTCGAACTCTGCGGCGACGACATGACCGTTGCCGGCATGAATAGCCGCTTCGGCTTTGCCCAATGGCGGATCGTGACGCCGTTGACTTGCGCGAATTCCTGCTCGTGCGCGGTTGCGCCCATCGTCTCCGGCCCGCGGCGATAGACCATCGTCACTTCCTCGGCGCCGAGCCGCTTGGTCTGCACCGCGATGTCGATCGCGGTATTGCCGCCACCGATCACCACGATGCGCCGTCCCACCGCCAGACGCGCCAAATCCTCGGCCGCGCGCAAATCGGCGATGTAATCGACCGCATTGGCCACGCCCTGCCAATTCTTCGCCCTCGCATTCCAGCGCCTTGACGCCTGCAAGCCCCATGCCGAGGAACACCGCGTCAAAATCCTCGCGCAATTGCGACAAGCGCAATGTCGCGGCCCAGCGCCTGGCCCGTCTTGGCCGAAATGCCGCCGATGCCGAGGATGAAATCGACCTCGCGGCGTGCGAACTGGTCCGGCACCTTGTATTCGGCGACGCCGTATTCGTTGAGGCCGCCGAGCCGCTCGCGCGCCTCGAACACCGTCACGTCATGGCCGAACCGCGCCAGGCGATGCGCGCACGACAGTCCCGCCGGCCCGCCGCCCACCACGGCGATCTTCTTGCCGGTCGCTGCGGCGCGCGCAAACGGATGCCTTGGCTCGGCCAGGATCGGATCGGTGGCATAGCGTTGCAATCGCCCGATCTGGATCGGGTCGCCTTCCTGCGCGGTCCGCACGCAGGCGCGCTCGCACAGAATTTCCGTCGGGCAGACGCGGGCGCAGGCGCCGCCGAAAATATTGGCCTCGAGGATGCGCATGCCCGCGCCCCGGGACGTTGTCGGTGGCGATTTTCTTGATAAAGCCCGGAATATCGATGCCGGTCGGGCAGGCCTCGATACAGGGCGCGTCGTAACAGAAGTAGCAGCGATTGGCCTCGACCAGCGCCTGTTCGCGCGGCAACGGCGGATGGAGGTCGCCGAAATTGGCCGCGTAGCGCGTGGCGTCGAGCCGCCCCGACGCGATGTCGGGCTCGCTGTCCCCGGTTTGCCGCTCCCTCTTCTCCATCGCCATGTCGCGCCTTCCCGCCCCACGCCGCGTTCCGTCACTGTATGCAAATCTTGACCGATTGATCAAGATGCGCACCGAAATTTCCTCTCCGCCCTTAGGGGCGGAGAGGGTAGGGTGAAGTGGGGGACACTCGATCAGCCCAACTATCCTCCCATCGCTTTGCGATGGGTCCCTCCCGTGGCGCCGACCGAACGTCCCCCGGACGTTCGGTCCGAAACATGCCGGGGGCATGTTTCGCGGCGTCACGCCCCGCCCAATCGGCGGAGAGGATTTGATCGAGGCGGTGTTCATGACTGGTAGAGCGAAGATGAAACGAAGGCGCCGGCGCGGCCAGGCGCGATCCGCCGCCGCAACGTCGCGAAGATCCTCAAGGCGGCCGAGACCGTGTTCGCGCAAAAAGGCTTCAACGGCGCCAGCACCGCGGCAGATCGCGCGTCTGGCCGGCGTGCCCAAGCCCAATCTCCATTATTACTTCCGCACCAAGCAGGCGCTTTACGAAGCGGTGCTCGACCACGTGCTCGGCATGTGGGTCGACGCGATGGAGGAGCTGCATCCCGGCGCCGATCCTGCCGACGCGCTGTCCCGCTATGTCGCGCGCAAGATCGATCTGTCGCGGCGCCTCCCCGGTGCGTCGCGGCTCTGGGCGATGGAGATGCTGGCTGGCGCGCCGCATATCGGCGGGTTTCTGCGCGGCCGGGTGCGCGAACTGGTGGCGGAAAAATCGGCGCTGGTCGAAACCTGGATCGAGGCGGGACGGATCGCGCCGATCGACGCCGGCGCATCTGTTTTTCGTGATCTGGGCCGCGACCCAGACCTACGCCGATTTCGCCGTGCAGATGACTGCGGTCATGAACCGCAAGTCGCTCGACGCCGATTTCTACGACGCCGCGCGCGACACGCTGACGACGCTGATCGTCAACGGGCTTGGACTGAAGCGCTGACCGCTACGTCAGCGCTTCTTCCGGATGGATAAATTTACGGCCGAGCGCCTGGGCGACGGCGGGATGCGTAACCATGCCGGCGGCGATATTGAGGCCGGTGCGCAGGTATTTGTCGCGGTGGAGCGCGCCGCGCCAGCCAAGCTCGGCCAGGGCCAGCACGAACGGCAGCGTGGCGTTGCCAAGCGCGAAGGTCGAGGTGCGCGCCACCGCGCCCGGCATGTTGGCGACGCAGTAATGCACCACACCTTCCTCGATATAGGTCGGCGCGTCGTGCGTGGTCGGGTGCGAGGTTTCGAAACAGCCGCCTTGGTCGATAGCGACGTCGACCAACACGGCGCCGCGCTTCATGCGCTTCAAGGTCGCGCGGTCGACCAGTTTCGGCGCGGCGGCGCCCGGCACTAACACCGCGCCGATCACCAGATCGGCCTTGAGTACGGCCGATTCGATCGCTTCGCGCGTGGCGTAAAGCGTGGTGACGCGCCCGCCCAGTTCGGTGTCGAGCTGTGCCAGGCGCGGCAAGGATTTGTCGAGGATCGTGACCTGCGCCTGCAATCCGACTGCCATGCGCGCGGCGTTGCTGCCGACCACGCCGCCGCCGATGATCGCGACCTTGGCCGGCGCCACGCCGGGCACGCCACCCAACAGCATGCCGCGCCCGCCGATCTCGATTTCGAGCGCTCGGGCGCCGGCCTGGATTGCCATGCGTCCCGCCACTTCCGACATCGGCGCCAACAGGGGCAAGCCGCCGCGCGCGTCGGTTACCGTTTCATAGGCGATCGCGATACAGTTCGATGCGATCAGGGCGTCGGCCTGGACCGGATCGGCGGCGAGATGGAGATAGGTGAACAAGATCTGGCCAGCGCGCAGCAGCGGATATTCCGACGCGAGCGGCTCCTTCACTTTCACCACCATGTCGGCGGCGTCATAGACCGAGGCGGCATCGGGCGCGATGTCGGCGCCGGCCGCGCGATAGAGCTCGTCGGGCAGGTCGATCGCCGCGCCGGCGCCGGCCTCAACCAGGGCGCGATGACCGTGCGCCACCGCTTCGCGCACCGCCGCCGGGGTCATCCCGACGCGATACTCGCGTTGCTTGATCTCTTTTGGAACGCCGATCAGCATGGCGAGGATTATAGAGGGAGCGCAGTTTCGAAACATCCCGCAGAACGATTGCTCACGGGGGGTGGCGGGGATTATGATGCCGCCAAACTATTTTAGGAGGAATCCCATGGGCCTGCCGAACGGCGTACACCATCTCGCCCTCAATACCGGCGACATGAAGGCGCAACTCGACTTCTTCACCGACGTACTCGGCGCCGAGCTGAAGGCGCTCTATTGGATGCACGGCACCAACGGCTATTTCCACGGCTTCCTGGAATTGAACGAGCATTCCTATATCGCGTTCGTCCAGGCGCCGCAGGGCGCGGTGGACGCGACAACGCCGCCGGTGCCGCAGAAGGCGTCGCTCAACCACGTCGCCTTCAATGTCGGCAACGAGGAAAAATTGCTCGCGATGCGCGACCGCATCCGCTCGCGCGGCGTTGTCGTCATCGGGCCGATCGATCACGGTTTCTGCAAATCGATCTATTTCGGCGGACCGGAGGGACTGCGGCTCGAACTCTCGACCAACCCGGTTGGAATTGACGAACGGGCCTGGATCGATCCGGAAGTGGTCGAGAAGTGCAACATCAACGCGGAAGAGCTGAAGACCTATCTGACACCGGCCAAGTATCGCGACGAAGGCGGCAAGGTTGCCCAGCCGCCGCTGCGCGACGACAGGCCGCATCCGATGTGGCGCGGCGAAGCGCTCCATCGCGCGCTCAAAATGTCGGATGATGAAATCACGCGCACCATGAGCGAGCCGACGCCGCCGGTGAAGGTCGAGCCGCGCCGCGCGCCCGCGATGGCGAAGTAACAACATCGTCTCGGGCAAAAGAAAAAGGGCCGGCGCGAGCGCTCCGGCCCTTTCTTTATGCTCTTGAGATTTATTCGCCTTCGACGCCGATGGCGTACGCTGTCTCGCCGTGTACCGCGTCGTCGCCGACCTTCAGTTTCGCTTCGTCCATGCGCAACGGGACGAAGATCGAAATCACCTTGAGGATGATGAACGTGACGATGACATTGTACACGATGATGAAGATGGCGGCGTAAACCTGCATCAGGAGTTGATGTCCGGAATCGCCGTACAGTAGGCCCGTTACGCTCACGCCAGGCGCGTCCTTGTCGGTGCCGATATATTCGAGCATGTTCGAGTTGGCGAGGACACCAACCAACAGACCGCCCATCAGACCGGCGATGCCGTGGGTGGAAAACACGCTCAACGTATCGTCGACCTTCATCATGAACTTGGTCTTCTGGAGCTTGTTCATGGCGTACCACGGGACGATGCCGGCACAGATACCGATGATGATGGCGCCCCAGCCATCGACGTAGCCGGCGCCTGGCGTGATCGCCACCAACCCCGCGATCATGCCGTTGACGGCGCCGATGATCGACGGCTTGCCATAGGCGATCTTGTCCATCAGCGTCCAAACCAACAGGGCCACCGCGGTGGCGATGTTGGTGTTGAGCACTGCGGCCCCGGCGTCGGCGTTGGCGAAGTAGGGATCGCCGCCGTTGAAGCCGTTCCAGCCCAGCCACAGGATGCCGGCGCCGATCAACGTGACCAGTAAGCTGTTGGGCGGGAAGTTCGTGCGGTCCGCCGCGAGTCGCGGTCCGATCACCGCGGCGGCGACGAACCCCGACGTTCCAGCGGCAAGATGGATGACGTAACCGCCCGAGAAGTCGGCCGCCCCCATTGTCGCCAGCCAGCCACCGCCCCACAGGCTGAACGCCCCAACGGTATAAACGAGGGTCATCCACACCGGGCAGAAGATCACCCAGGCCGTGAAATTCATGCGGCCCAGCACCGATCCGCCGAGAATGATCACCGTGATCGCGGCGAACACGAACTGAAAGAATACCAGCGTCGCCATTGGGAAGGTCAGGGCAGGCATACCGCTGGCCGCCTCCGGCACGCTCGCTTGGCCCAGAATGAATCCCGCCGACGTCGCTGGGGACGGCGTGCCGAGAAACCAGTCGCTGGCAACGGAGAGCCATTTCGGCCCGAATGCCATGTTGTAATCGAACAGGACCCACACGACCAAGACGGAGGCGAAGGCGTAGAAGACCATGAAAGCCGAGTTGATCGCCCACTTCTTCTTGACGACGCCGCCATACAGGACCGCCAGGCCGGGAATGCTTTGCAACCCGACGAACGTCGCAGCGGCCAATTGCCAGGCGTTGTTGCCTGTATCGAGCCATTTCGGTGAAGGTACGAGCATGAATCTTCCCCCATTTTTCGTTGCGAAGAAACGAACCGGGCCCACACGCCCCTGCTTGCGGGGGCCCGGATGAGCCGGCAAAACAGCGACGGAAGAGGCAAGAGCTATGCCAGTTTCGTTCGCATGTTGGCGTCGAAACTCCGAAACAGGAGCCGGGTCTGCCTGGTCATCGGGCATCGCGCCGGCCGATGCTGATCATAATTTGAGCAATTTGCCTGATTAGTGACCAATTCGATGTCCGCGCTTTGCAACGAAGTGCGATTTCTGTATGGAACTCCGATAGCAGCGAGGGGGGCGAAGTGGTCCGTTCAGTCCGAACACTAGGCGCCGCATTGGCAATTTTCGTTGCGACAACATGGCCGTCAGGCGCCGCCGACTCGCTGCGGGGCGCGATCTCCATCACTTGCACTAATCCGGTTAGCGGCGTTCATTGGCAAATCATGATCGACTACGGGAAAAAGACGGTCGACTCATTCCCCGCAGCGATCACGCGGTCGGAGATTTCGTGGTTCGATCCGACAGACCAAGGCTATAACTCGATGGATCGCGTCTCTGGAGAATTGATTACCGCACTCGGTTCAAGCACGGGCGGCTGGCTTCGACACAATCATTGCAGCCTCGATCAGCCGCGCTGACGGCATGACGCCGCAAAATGAGCAACCGAAGCGTGGCGACCATCGCCCATGACGTGACGGTACAGGCGCGCGTCGGCTTCGCGTCGAAGACTGGACCACGTCCGGAGAATGAAGATTTTGCCGGCGCAGTCTTCGGTCCGGAATTGCCGGACCCACGGCGCGACGTTGTCGCGGCGATTGCCGATGGCATCGGCGGCGCCAAAGGCGGGCGCGTCGCCGCTGAGACGGCCGTGCGTGGCTTTCTCGACGGGTTTTGTGATCTTCCAGAAACAATGGAAGTGCAGCGTGCTGGCGCCAAGATTGTCGATTCGCTCAACGGTTGGATTTATTCGCAAGGTCACCATAGCTCGGACACGGCGGGCATGGGATGCACGTTTACCGCGGTGGTTTTCCGGGGGCGCGTCGCTCACCTGCTTCATGTTGGCGATACACGGGCCTATCGGCTCAGCGGCAGCAGGCTGACATGCCTCACGACCGACCATGTTCGTCACGAGGGTTCGGAGCGATCGCATATCCTCTATCGGGCGCTCGGCGTCGAGCCGGAAATTCGCCTCGACTACACGACCCAGCCGGTGGCTTTGCACGATCGCTTTCTATTATGTAGCGACGGCGTCCACGGATTTTTGCCTGACGAAATCATCGCCGACTTGATGCGCGACCGCTCGGCGCCCGGTGACACGGCTAATGCCTTGGTAGACACCGCGCTGCGGTCCGGCGGTACCGACAATTGTACCGCTCTGGTACTCGATATCGTCGGTTTGCCGACCGCAGATTCGGCTGATATCGGGGCCAGCATTGATCGCTTGCCCGTGATCCCAGTGCCGCAAGGCGGGGAAACGATTGATGGATTCGTACTGAAAGCATTGTTGTCCGATGGCCGATACAGCCGGTTGTTTGGCGCCGAAGACGAGATCGAAGGCGGCCAAGTCGCGCTGAAATTTCCGAAACCGCAGATTGCCAGCGTGGCGACATTCCGCGCTGCTTTCATCCGCGAAGCGTGGGTTGGCGCGCGTGTACGCAATCCGAATGTTGGGACCTTCGTCGAACTGCCGCCAGTGCGTCAGACTTGTCTTTACACGGTGATGCCCCTTTATCAGGGCGAACTCTTGGAAGCCCGGTTGTCTCGACCGCCGGCGATCGGCCTTGAGGAGGGTCGCAACATCTCGATCAGGCTGGCGCGCGCCGTCGGCGCGTTGCACCGTGTGGGCATCATCCACCGAGACATCAAGCCGGACAACATCATCCTCGAAGGAGGCGGTTCGCTGAAGCTAATCGATCTCGGCGTCGTGCGCGTACCGGGGCTGGAAGATTTTCCGGCGCAAGACGTTCCCGGCACGCTGGCCTATATGGCACCCGAGATGTTGGCTGGGGAGCCTGGCAACCAAGCCACCGACATTTATGCGCTTGGCGTGACCATATTTCGCGCGTTCACGGGCGAATATCCCTATGGCAATGCCGATGCCGTTAGCCCGTCCCGGCCTGCGTTGCCGAAGGAACTCTCTACCCTACGTCCCGATCTCCCGGCCTGGCTCGATGCGGTCGTGGCGCGGGCGATCACGGCCGATCCAGCGCGGCGCTTTAGCGATGTGAGCGAATTCGGCCTGGAAATTGAGGCCGGCCCGACCCGGGTGGACGACAAAGTGCGTCGGCCGCGCACCCTCTATGAGCGAGCGCCGCTTCGGGTCTGGCAAGGGATTGCGGCGCTGCTGGCCCTGGCGCTGCTTGTGTCGCTGCTGACCCGCTAAAAAGCGCGCTCGTGGTCAATGGCGCGCTTGGCACGAATTTTGATGTTAGTCGGCTGAGGCCCTGGTCGTTGGGGCTAGAGTGGCCAAGACCAGTCGGAGGTAAATTTAAATGCGGCGGTTTTCAAAGAGGCTCCAAATCGTGGGCCCCATTCTTGTTGCCGGCATGGTCATCGCTGCCCTGGGTTCGATCCCTTCGGCTCAAGCGCAAGACAGCAAACCGGCCCTCGCGGCGCCTGCGCCGACTTCGCCGCCTGCCGCGGCGTCGACAACATCGCCGGCGGCTGCGCCTGCCGCGACGGCCGCAGCGGCAAGCCCGCCGGCATGCGACGCGAATCACATGACCAAGTGCACGCCAAACAGCGGTGATAGCGCTTGGATGCTGACCTCGATGGCCTTGGTTCTGATGATGACCATACCAGGCCTTGGTCTGTTCTATGGCGGGATGGTGCGAAAAAAGAATGTCGGCGACACCGTCATGACCAGCTTCGCCATCACGTGCCTCGTCACCGTGCTTTACGTCGTCATCAACTACAGCACTGCGTTTACCGGCGGAACGCCCTTCTTGGGCGGCCTCAGCCGGGTGTTCTTTCAAGATATGCTGAGTGACGTTTCCAGCAATATCGGCAGTCCGAACTCGCTTGCGCCGACGATTCCCGAGTCGGTCTATGCCTGCTTCCAGATGACGTTTGCGATTATCACACCTGCGCTGATCGCGGGCGCCTTCGCCGAGCGGATGAAATTTTCCGCAATGCTTTGGTTTATCGGTCTGTGGGCGACACTAGTTTATTCCCCAATCGCGCATTGGGTCTGGGGTCCAGATGGGTTCCTCTCCAGCGGCAACGACAAGGCACTTGTCCACGTGCTCGATTTTGCCGGCGGCACGGTCGTGCACATCAATTCCGGTGTTGCCGGCCTGATGTGCGCCTTGATGCTCGGGCGTCGCAAGAGCACGGGTCCCGCGCACAATGTCGTTCTCACGTTTATTGGCGCGGCTCTCCTGTGGGTCGGTTGGTTCGGCTTCAACGCTGGTTCGGCGGTCGCGGCGAACATGCAAGCCGGCATGGCGATGACCGTGACGCAGATTGCGACGGCGATGGCGGGATTGACATGGATGTTCGTCGAATGGGGCATACGCGGCAAGCCGACCGTGCTGGGAATTTGCTCGGGCGCGGTAGCGGGCTTGGTGGCGATCACGCCCGCGTCCGGTTTTGTCGGCCCGGCTGGCGCCCTCGTCATCGGCATCGCTGCCGGTGTGCTGTGTTATCTCGGCGTCACAGTCCTAAAGGCGGCGTTCGGCTATGACGACGCGCTCGATTGTTTCGGCGTTCACGCCGTCGGCGGTGCGGCGGGTGCACTCCTTACCGGCGTTTTCGCGATCAAGGAATATGGCGGCACCGCCGGCCTAATCGAGGGCAATGCCATCCAGGTCTGGTACCAGCTCCAAGGCGTGCTGATCGTCATTGTTTATGACGTAATAGTCAGCCTCGTGCTGTTGAAGCTCATCGATTTGGTCATCGGTCTTAGGGTTTCCGAAGAAGATGAGCAGGAGGGTCTCGACCTCGCCATCCACGGTGAAGCGGTACAATGACAGGTCATACGCCTTACGATAGTCCAATGACCCACTGATCGCTTCCGGCGTTTTTCCTCAACCGGGGCGCATCTTTGTCAGACGCTATAAGACGGCGGCCGCGGCGGTTGTCGGCGATGGCATGGATTTAATGCGGCTCAAAATGTTTGCGCCTGAAAGAGCCGACGGCACGATTGCGGCGATTGATCCTGTTACCGAGGCGTTCTTTCCACGCTGAGCCCATTCCCGCCTGGTGCTATGATTGAAGACGCAAGAGCAGGATGTGTCCCCGTAGCTCAGGTGGATAGAGCAACAGTTTCCTAAACTGTGGGTCGGGTGTTCGAGTCACCCCGGGGACGCCAATCTTTTCAAGTACATAATGCAATTCCGGTCTTATCACCCTAGTAATAGGTACCACCTAGGTACCACTTAAAATGAAACACCAGTCCCGTCCCGGTCACGCAAGGCACTTCTCAAGACGCGATTCGTGATCGGCAACCAAACTCCCATGAACCTTTGTCAGGATGAGGGGCTCCGCTCGTGGGCCGCCGCCGCGAACATCGCGCGGAGGAAATCCGCCTTGGCCACGCGCGGGCGCGGATACCTACCTATCGTTACCCGGCCGAATCGGAGATCCGCGGGTATTCGGCGGCCGTCATTGCTGGCCGCTCGCATAGCTGCATTTCGATCTCGCGGGCCGTGATCCGTGCCTTCTCGACGGCGGTCATTTTTACATGGCCGAAACCGCGAATTAATTCGGGCACGCGCGCATAGTCGATCGCGCGCCTGATATTGTCAGGGGTGAGACACGCGAGTATCCGGGAAACGCCGTCACGATAGTCGCGCACCAGCGTTCGCTCCAATCGGCGCTCGGGCGAATAGCCAAAAATATCGAATGACGTTCCGCGGAGGAACTTCAGCCTCGCCAGCACGCGAAGCGCCGGGAAGAGCCATGGTCCAAACGTTCGTTTGCGCAAGAGACCGGTATTGGGGTCGCGCCTCGATAAGAGCGGCGGAGCCATGTGGAACCGCAATCCGACGCCATCCCCGAATTGCCGGCGCAACTGTTCTCGGAATTCCGGCCGAACGTACAGCCTGGCGACTTCATACTCGTCCTTGTACGCCATCAGCTTGAATAGGTTGCTGGCCACCGCGATCGCGAGCTCGGTGCTGTTGGGCGCAATGCGCGCTTCCGCCGCCGCGACATGTCGGACGAAGGACTTGTATTCACGGGCATAGGATCGGCTAGCATAGGCGGTCAGTTCGCGTACGCGAATGGCGACGATCTCATCAAGGCTTCTGGACTCGGTCGGTGTCACCGGACCCGTTCCTTTTAGTGCCCATTGCCGACCCAGCGCGAAGGCATTCTTGTTTTCATCTACTGCGGTCCCGTTGAGTTCAATGGCCTGCTCCACTGCAGTCACGGTGAGCGGCACGAATCCTCGTTGAAAGGCATAACCGAGCAAAAAAATATTTACGTAGATCCTATCGCCGAGCGCGCTGCCGACGATTTCGGTTGCGCGAAGCTCGTCAAGTGAGCGCGCGGAACGCCGGATGGCACTCATCATGCCTTGGCGATCGAAGAGCGTCGCATTGTCGCGCACAAATTGACCCGTCGGGGCAATGTCGCCATTGATGATCGCATGGGTACGGGAGGAGGCAATTTGCGGCACGATCGCATCGCCATGGGCAACCACCATATCCGATGCAATCAGGAGATCGGCTTGACCGAGACCAATGCGCGGAGATTGCAGGTGGCGCTCCTCACGCGCGAGGCGGATGTGCGCCTGAACGCCACCGCCTTTCTGCGCCATGCCGAGTTGGTCGACGATGCGAACCGCTTTGCCGTCGATATGGGCGGCCATTCCGATGATTGCGGAAAGCGACGTAACGCCTTCGCCGCCGATGCCCGCAAGGAGAATGTTGTACCCTTCCTGGCCTACCGCCGGCGGCATGGGTTCGGAAAGGACGAAACGGGTGGGCAGGGAGGGCTCTCGTTTTTTTGCAGTTCCAGAAACCGACACGAAGCTTGGGCAAAATCCCCCAACGCAGGATGAATCCTGATTACACGATGACTGGTCGATTTGCCGCTTTTGTCCGAACTCGGTATCCACGGGCTCGATCGAAATACAGTTCGAGGCGACTGAGCAGTCGCCGCACCCTTCGCACACTGCTTCGTTGATGTAGAGCCTCTCGCGGGGTTTTTCGACCAAACCGCGCTTCCGCCGCCGCCGCAATTCGGTGGCACAACCCTGGTCGTAGATAAGGGCGGAGCAGCCGGCAACCTCCCGCAACTGCCGCTGCACCGCGTCAAGACGGTCGCGATGGTCGAATGTTACCGTTGTGGGGATCAGCGGGTCGCCGCGATGCTTATCCGGCTGGTCGCTGACAATAGCGATCCTCGTGACACCTTCGGCCACCAGCTGCGCCACGATTTTCGGCACCGACAGGAACCCGTCGACGGGCTGGCCTCCGGTCATTGCGACCGCGTCGTTGTAGAGGATCTTGTAGGTGATGTTGACGCCGGCAGCGATCGCCTGACGAATGGCGAGGGTGCCGGAATGGAAGTACGTGCCATCGCCGAGATTCGCGAAGATGTGATGTTCGCTCGTGAAGGGCGCTTGACCGACCCATGGGACACCCTCGCCGCCCATGTGCGTGTAGACCTCGGTATTCCGGTCCATCCATTGTACGAGGAAGTGGCACCCGATTCCCGCCATGGCTCGCGAGCCGCCAGGAAGGTTCGTCGAAGTGTTGTGCGGACACCCCGAGCAGAAGAAGGGGCTGCGCTTGTGCAACGGCTCGACCGATCCAATGGCCGAGCCCTGGCTCGTCAACGCGGCCTGGCGTGTACGGAGTTCACCCGTCATCCAGGCGTCGGGGAAGCGGGTAAGGAGCGCGCGCGCGACTTGATCGGTATCGAGATCGGCTAGATCGGATAGTAATCGCTGGCCATCGACGTCGTGCTTCCCGATGACGCGAGGTCGACGATCGTCCGGGAGGTGGTGGGTAATCGCCTTGAGTTGATGCTCCAGCACGTCCCGTCTTTCTTCGACGACGAACACCTCATGCAGCCCGTCAGCGAAGGCCAGGGCGCCTTTGGGGTCGAGGGGCCAGACCAACCCGACCTTGAGGATACGAATACCGAGCTCCGCGGCCCGATCGTCAGAAATGCCGAGGTCCCGTAACGCCTGGCGGACATGCAGATAGGCCTTGCCCGTGGCCATGATTCCGAAGCGCGCGTTCGGCCCATCGATCACTATGCGATCAAAAGCATTTGCGCGCGCGAATTCCTGGGCTGCCGCAAGCTTATGCTTGCGATGCCGTTCTTCTTGCGCCCGCGGAGAATCACCGAGACGCGCGTTCAGACCGCCCGAGGGAAATGCGAACGCGGGCTCGACCGAGCGGTAACGGTAATAATCGATTGAAACCGTCGCCGTCGAATCCAGGGTGTCCGCAACTGCTTTCATGCCGACCCAGAGACCGGCAAATCGCGACAGTGCGATGCCTTTGACTCCGAATTCGAGGACCTCGTCGATATCAGCGGGGTGGAGGACCGGAATTTCCGCGTCGATGAAGGCGAATTCGCTCTGGTTAGGCATCGATGACGATTTGCAGGCGTGGTCGTCTCCCGCGATTGCAAGGACGCCGCCGTGACGCGATGTACCGAAGAAATTTGCGTGTTTGAACGCGTCGCCGGCGCGATCGACACCAGGCCCCTTTCCGTACCAAATGCCGAATACGCCGTCATAAAGTGCGTCTCGGTAAAGCGGGACATACTGCGTTCCCCACACGGCCGTCGCGCCGAGCTCCTCGTTCACCGCCGACGTAAAGCGGATGCGATTTGCATCGAGAAGATGTTGTGCTTTTCGCAGGTGCGAGTTGTACGTCCCAAGCGGCGAGCCACGGTAACCGGAGACGAAGCCAGCCGTGTTGATGCCGGAAGCAACGTCAAGCTGGTGACGAATGATGGGTAGGCGTACCAACGCCTGAACTCCGCTGATCAGGACGGTGCCATCACGTGCCTCATACTTGTCGTCAAGGCTAACGAGCTGCGCCATCGCGTGCGACTTGTTCAACCGGGCATTGCACCGTCCCAGGAGACTTTTCCAATGCCCGGCGTGCCTTCAAGGCGATGAAGGAAGCAATCCCACCGCCATGGGTCCGTTCGCGCCGCTCGCAGTCCAATGTCCATGCGATGCCTGTTCGGAGCGACGCGGTCTAGCCTCATCCGCACCAGCTGAAATCCCATCTTTCGCGCGATATCCAATGCTCGGCCCGAGGCCTGATAAGGTTCCGCGAGTTCAAGCCGCAAAGTGAACAAGGCCATGGTGCGTCTCCGCCGTCCGTCTTCTTCGGAGTGCACATTAAGGTCCAGGCACGGAAAGGTGCTTTCGATTTGCCCGTCGAAAACGCCGAACTATGGCATAATCTTCTGCGGAAGATGTCGACACGACACTTTCCTTTTGTGCTCGCTATCTGCTGGAAGAAGCCATGGATGAGATCGACAGTCGGATCTTGCGCGAGTTGCAATTCAACGCGCGTGTCAGCAATGCCGATTTGGCGAGCCGCGTCGGGCTCTCCGCCAGTCCATGCTGGACTCGGGTGCGTACGCTGGAACGGCAGGGCGTCATCGAAAAATATGTGACTGTCTTCGATCAGGCGGCGTTCGGACTGCCCGACACGGTCATCATCGAGGTCACGCTAGACCGACACGACGACGATATTTTGAAGAAATTTGAAGCTGCGTTAGAGCGTATGCCCGAAGTGGTCGAGGCTTACCTCATGACCGGGGAATACGATTTCTTCATCAAGGTGGCGGTCGCGGGCACGGAAGGCTACGAACGCTTCCTCCGCGAGAAACTCTACAAAATTCCAGGAATTCGCCATTCGCGATCGAGCTTCACACTGCGCCGACTGAAGCAGACTTATGCGGTGCAGCCGCCGGTAGGCCGGCGCGAACGGTCCTCCTAATGATAGACCGAACCACCATCAACCGCGAGAATTTGTCCGGTAATGAAGGCTGCATCCTCGCTCGCCAGAAACGCGACCGCTCCAACGAGATCTTCCGGATAAGCGTCGCGCGGCAATGCCCGCGATGCAATGGCCGCATCGCGCTGCGCCGCCAAGAATGGAGCATTCGCGAGATTGCCTTCGCTTAACGTGTAACCGGGTGACACCGCGTTTACCGTTATGTTGTCACCCCCTAACTCACGCGCCAGCGACCGGGTCATCGACATAACGGCGCCCTTGCTGGCGATGTAGTGCAGCAGAAACGGCGCGCCCTTGAAGGCAGTGCCGGACGTGACATTGATGATGCGCCCGGATTTCTTTTTCCGCATCGAGGAAGCCACCCCGCGACAGCACAAAAACACGCCAATCGTGTTGACGTTCAACACATGCTGCCATTCGCCAACGGTCAATTCCTCGAATGGGGTCAGCTTCAGCGTGGCCGATACGGCGGCATTGTTGACGAGAATATCGATGGTGCCGAAGCGCTCGACCGCTGCCGCAATCATTGCGGTCACGCTGTCCTCCGATGACACGTCGGCACGCAGCCCAAGAACCTGATGGCGCTCCTTCGCCAGCATGGCGGCGGATTCTTCGGCACCCTTTAGGTCCGCGAGGACGACGTTAGCGCCGTCGGTCGCCAGCCTTTTCGCAAAGGCCAGCCCAAGTCCCGTGCCCGCGCCGGTAACGATAGCCGTTTTGCCGTTCAGTCGCATGGCCATCCTCTTACCGTGGAATGCCGCCGTCGAGTTGGCGTAGAAAATCGATGCCCCTCTGTTCTGAGTCGCGGCCGGGCAGTGACCAATCGTGCTCGAGCTCGACCAGGCCGCGATACTGCCGGCGATAGAGAGCCCCCAGGATATTGGCGAAATTCAATTCGCCGGAGCCAGGCTCGAGCCGCCCCGGATTGTCGGCGATCTGAACCAGGGCGATCGCGTCCCAACAGGTATCGAGGTGATTGAGAAGATCACCATCCATAGCCTGAATATGCGCAGTGTCGAAGATCAACCGCACGTTGGGATGATCGACGGCCATGACCATTTCGTAGGCATCACCGATATGATGGAGCAACATGTTTGGCAAGCTACGTCGATTTATAGACTCGACGCATAGAGTGACGCCGGCGCGATCAGCAAGGTCGCCGGCCCACCGCAAACATTCGGTCATTGCTCCCCGCTGATACGCGAGTGGTAGCCGCGGATCGGCGCCACTTAGGACTGCCACATAGCGGGAATTGACTCGTTTCGCCGTTTCGAATGCGCTGGAAAGTTCGGCCGCGATCACTGCCCGAGTTTCACTGTCGCCGCGATTCCATAGCGGCGCCGCCAGTTTGTCGCGTGTCGTATAGATTACGCAGCCGGCTTCGATATTGTGCCGCGCCAGTGCCCGACCGACGGCCTCCTGCTCCTCAATCGACCGTGCTCTCGCCATCGCGTATTGCACGCCGCTGAATCCAAGCGACGCCGCAAACGCAACGTGTGCAACAGGATCGAGCGAACCGACGACATGCCTATATAAGGGCGTATCTGGAGCGCGATAGCCGAGATGAGACGCATATCGCAATGCCCAGGCCATGGATCCTATTTTCCCCGGCTTTCAATGCTCTTCCATGGAAGGTACCTAAAGGTACATGTGGCCGCAAGCGCGGTCGGACGCACGCACGCTGTTGCGCCGAGCTTGGGATTACGGTCATCTACCCTCAGGAAAGGACGGACCTAAATCCGAAAGGGGCGGCAGTGGCGGAAAAGGGGCTTCCCACAAATAGCTTGATTCACGAGATAACACGTCAATGGCGGACGGAACGGCCGGACCTCGACCTGCAGAATTTCCTGCTGCAGATATATCTGCAGCGTATCGGCCGCATTATCGAAAGCCGGTTTGCAAAAATGTGTCCGCGACGCTTCGGTATCCGAGCGCAAGATATGCGTCTATTGTTCGCATTGCGGCGCGGCGGCACGCCCTTTGCGAAGCGGCCGACCGATCTGTTCAGGGCGACATTAGTGACCTCGGGCGCAATCACGAAGCAAGTCGATCGGCTAGCGAAGAAGAAATTGGTGCGGCGGTTGCCCGACCCGGATTATCGGGGCGGTTTCCTGGTACAGCTGACTGCTCGCGGGTTAGAGGTTATTGACCGCGCGTCGGATATTATCGCGACCGAGCCATTCATTGGACCTGCGATGGCTGCGATGTCAGCGGGCGAACGCGACGCGGCGGAACGATTTTGCCTGCGCGTGATCGCGACGCTCGAAGCCGCCGACTCAGAACTCGGCCATGATCTCCCCCGCACGGCCCGTTCGCGCGTTACGAAGAAACGAAACGACAATCAATCCAAACGCCTTGCACGCGCTTGACGGTTCGGGCGTCAACATGATCTTCTACGGAAGATCATCAATTGGGTGGCCCGATGAGCGCTTCCGATTCCATCCCCGTGCCCCAGTATCGCTCGCTTCTCGATCTCAAGGACCGAGGATTCGTGGTCCTTGGCGCCGGTCAAGGAATCGGTCGGCAAGCGGTCCACGCCTTGTCGCAATGTGGTGCGAAACTCCTATGCGTTGACGCCGATGCTGAACGCGGCGAGGCCGTTGCTGCTCAAGTTGGCGGAACCGCCATCGTCGCGGACGTGACGAAGCGCGGCGACGTCGAGCGAATTTTTGCCGAAGCGCGCACACGGCTGGGCGGTGTGTCCGGGATCGTCGACATTGTTGGCATCGCACGCCTTAAGCCGCTCCGGACTTTCGACGACGCGGCCTGGGACGACCAATTCGACGTGGTCTTGCGGCATGCATTTCTCACGTTGCAAATCGGCGCCGCTGCCGTGAAGGAGGCAGGGGGCGGCACCATCACTTTTGTCGGCTCAATGGCAGGCTTGCGTAGCGTGCGCGATCAAGCGGCTTATGGGACTGCCAAAGCGGGATTGCATCACTTGGTCCATTGCATGGCGGCGGAACTGGCCAGAGACAAAATTCGCGTCAATGCCGTGGCGCCCGGATTTATTCGGACGCCGCGGCTCGAGGTCATTCTCCCCCCCGATCAATGGCGGCTTGTGGAACAAGCGATTCCGATAGGGCATGCGGCGCAGCCTTACGAAATCGCCGCTCCCCTGCTATTTCTGGCGTCCGACTTTAGTTCGCATGTCACGGGCCAAGTACTGTCGGTCGACGGCGGCCTCGGTAACGAGACGGCTCTGCCGCCGCTACGATTTGAAGCGCCCGCCGGCAAAGGCTGAGCGGCCGCTACGCTGCAGCGACGGTATCGTCCGGCGCGCGCGGGCCAGTGACCACTCGGTGGTTCGGTACCAAAGTCCGCCAGTGGGTGCCCGGCGCGAGTTTGCCAGAGGCCCCGACAATGCGGGTGGTGTCGGCGTGAAGGCCGAGCGGATCTTGACCAGAGCTCGCCTGGCGGGCACAGGTCAGGAGCGCACGATAAAGTTTCGGCAGCGCAACATCTGCCGTGGACAGGATTTCCTTGGAGCGGTCGCGGATCGACCCGCCCGACATGCTGACGGCAGCATCCTCCTGTGTGAAGCTCGGCAGGCCGGTGAAATGTCCGCGCCGCTGCGCTTCGCGATCCTGGAGGTAGTTGTTTGCGGCGCTCGCGGCAGCCGGCGTGTCGCAGGTCTGTAGAGTGAGGCCGTACGCCGCCAGCGTGGCTTGATCGAGGCCAACAAACTCGAGCTGTTGGCTCCTTAGCGGCTCCTCCCCGATTTTCTTCGCGGCGTCCCACCAGACATGAAAAAACAGACAGCGGTGGTCGCTGACCGGGACGACCGCGAAAAGCAAGTCGCCGTTCGGGTTTAGAATAAAGCAGGGTGGCACGAAGGCTGCGACGCGCCCGATAACGCCATCTTGCGCCGCGTCGGACACGGGGCGCATCGCAACATAGTGAAACCCGAAATCGGTCTCTTCTGCCTCTATGCGGGGGGCCGGATTAAACTGTAAGTGCGCTGTTTTTTTTGCGAAATCGAGTTCGGAACCACCCGTGGTCTTGAGTGGTGACGTGTGCAGCAGAGTCAGGTGGGAGGAATCAACCAACCCTTCCATCACCTGAACAAAACTACAGTTCACCACAGCGTAGACAGGGAGGCGGTTGGATGCAGGAACGTCGAAACAAGGCCATTTCGGAAAATCGGGCATTTGGGCCGGCAGTCCGAGGTAGACCCATACCAGCCCGCCGGCCTCCCTTACGGGGTAGGATTTCGCCTTGAAGCGTTCCTTGAAGCGCGGATCAGCGACGTTGGGGGTGTCCAGCACCGTGCCGTCCACAGCGAACTTCCAACCATGATAAATGCAACGGATGCCGCCATCTTCGACCCGGCCGAGTGTCAGCGACGCACTGCGATGGCAGCAATATTCGTCGAGAACCCCGACCTTACCGCCGCTGTCGCGAAAGGCGACGAAATTCTCGCCAAGTAACTGAACCCGACGCGGATTGCTATCGGGATGCGGCAACTCTTCTGATAGCAACGCCGGCAGCCAAAATCGGCGCATGGCCGTGCCCATTGCGGTCCCGGGACCGACCCGGCACATCGTCTCATTATCTTCTTTCGACAACATTGAGCTCTCCATCGGCGAATGCTGCCTATAAGCTTTAGCCTTCCACGGAAGAACACGGGAAGTCAATAATGCAAAAGGTCTTCCACGGAAGGGTCATTGCGATTCAGGGATGTCGGCGGTACGATCTTGCGCGGAAGAACTACACTACCGGCTACGAGGAGATGCCGATCATGATGTCTCGTGAAGAGAACGAACTGATGTGTCGGGTCGGCCGCGACACGCTGATGGGCAAGACCCTCCGGCGCTATTGGCATCCGCTGTGCCAATCGACGGAACTGCCGCGCCCGGACTGCGCGCCGGTTCGCGCACGCCTCTTGGGCGAAAAGCTGGTGGCATTTCGCGACAGTAGCGGCCGGGTCGGCGTGCTTGACGAATATTGCCTCCATCGCGGCTCGTCCTTGGCCCTCGGCCGTGTCGAGGAAGGCGGCATTCGCTGCCTTTACCATGGTTGGAAATTTACCGCCGCCGGCAGCCTGGTCGACACGCCGAACCACGCCGATCCGCGCCTGTGTAAAGCGCTAAAGGCGAACGCCTATCCGGTCATCGAAGAAGGCGGCATTGTTTGGGCTTATTTGGGACCCAAAGATCAGCAGCCGCCCCTGCGGCGTTTTCCGTTCATGGCCGTACCGGCCGAAAATCGCACGGTGGTGCGAATCAACGTTCATGCGAACTATGTGCAGATGTGGGAAGGCGGCGCCGACAGTTCGCATGTCGGTATCCTACACAGCAACGCGGCGCGCCCGGGTTGGATGGACAGGACGTTCGCGGCCAACCAGGATCCGCTCAATCCAGCGGCATTCCCGGTCGAGGACAACGCACCCACCCTCGAAGCGCAGGACACGGAATTCGGCTTTTACTATTGCGCCACGCGCAAGGGCGCGAAGCCCGGCGCCAACGGCGAGGAAACCAAGAATGTCCGCGTCTACCCGATGATCATGCCTTACACGCGTGTTATTCCTGCACCGACTCTGGACTTTACCGTGTTTGAAGTGCCTGCGGATGACGAACACACCTCGACATTCATCGTTCTGCACGGGCCGAACCCGATCGATCGCCCGGCCATCCTCAAGATCCTTGGCATCGACGACCCGCGCTATTGGTCCGAAAAGGATTGCCAGTTCCGCGCAACCTGGGATGACCGTTTCGGCCAGGACCGCGCCAAGATGCGCGAAAATTGGACGGGGTTCACCGGCATTGAGATCGAAGATGTGGCAATGGGAATGTCCCAGGCGCCGATCAACGATCGCACCATCGAGCATCTCGTCGCGTCCGACCAAGCCATCGTCAAAATCCGTCGCTTGCTGCTCGATTCTGCTCGCCGGGTAGAAAAGGGGCTCGACCCGATCGGTGTCTATGCCGACCTCTCCAAGGTCAACGCGCCTTGCGATGTCGACATTCCACTCGAGGGGCGCTGGCAGGACCTGGTGCCAAATTTCTTTCCACCATCGCGGCGTGAACCAGCGATGGCTAAGTGAGACCACTACAAAAGAATTAAGGGAGGCAACATCGTGAACATCATTCCGAGCCGCCTTGTGGCGGCCGTTGCGCTTGCGGTACTTGCCGCAACGTACCAAGTAGCGCAAGCGGAAGAGACCATTAAGATCGGCATCGTCGGTCCATTCTCGGGACCGTTCGCAACCACCGGCACCGGCTTCCGCCAGGGTCTCGAAGCCTATATCGCGCAACACGGCACCGAAGTGGGTGGCCGAAAGGTTCAGCTCATCTATCGCGACAGCGAGACTGGTAGCAGCGATCCCTCAGTGGCAAAGCGATTGGCTCAGGAGCTTGTAGTCAATGACAACGTCGCGATGCTTGGCGGGTTCATGCTGACGCCCGAAGCGGCTGCGGCCGCGCCGGTTGCCAACGAAGCCAAGACGCCGCTGTTTCTCTTTAATGCCGCGACACCAGTGCTGCTCAACATGTCGCCCTACTACATCAGGATGGGACAGAATATCCGTCTGCCAGCAGAGCTCGGCGCCACGTGGTCACGACAACTGGGTAAGTCGCGCGGTTACACCGCCACGGCGGACTACGCGCCTGGTCATATCGTTGAAGAAGCGTTTGCGGCCAAATTCGTTGCGGAGGGTGGCACGATGGTCGGCAAGGACCGCATCCCACTCAAAACGGTCGATTTTGCCCCCTTTGCGGAACGGATCGCCAATGCCAATCCCGACGTGCTGGAAGTCTTCATCACACCCGGGGCGCCGGCTGTCGGCTTCATCAAGGCGCTAGCGGCACGCGGCCTGACCAAGAAGATCCTGATCATCGGCCAAGGCGAGGCCGAGGATAACGACCTGCACCTCTATGACGATTCCGTGATCGGATTTCATTCGATCATCTATTTGTCGGCTGCCCTCGACAATCCGGAGAACAACGCGTTGAAGGCGGTGCTCCATCAGAAATTCGGGCCGGGTGCGGAACCGAGCGCCTTTACCATCGGCGCTTATGATGGCCTCCACATCATGTACAAGATGATAGAGAGCCAGGCCGGCAAGCCGTTCGATGGCGCGGCCGCTATCAAGTCCATTATCGGCTATTCCTGGAAGAGCCCGCGCGGCCCCGTCACGATCGCGCCCAGCCGCGAGCTCGTTCAGAATTTCTATGTGCGTGAGGTAGAAAAGAAGGACGGCAAACTACAAAACGTAGTGATCAAGACCTTCGAACAGGTGCAACCACCGCCACTCGGCAAGTAGGATCGGAGGGTGGCGGCCCGCCACCTTTCGATCTGAGTTGCCCCGATGTCGGTCGTAGCCTTCATTATCCTCTATGGCGTGTCCTACGGACTCGTTCTGTGCCTGATTTCGGTTGGCCTTGTCGTGACCATGGGGCTGATGCGTGTCATCAACTTGGCCCACGGAGCCTTCGCCGCCATCGGCGGTTATCTCGCGATCTTCCTGATGACCAATGGTTCGCTGCCATTCGCGGCCGCGACTGTGATCGCGGTGGCGGTGGTCGCTATCCTTAGTGTGGCGGCGGAAAGGGCGTTGTTCATTCACCTTTACGGCGCGCCCGAACTCGACCAAGTACTGATGACGATTGGGATAAATTTTGTTGTGGTCGCGGCGCTCACTCTTTGCTTCGGCACGGACGTTTATCTTGTCCGCCTGCCGCCCTGGCTTGCCGGCAGCGTCGATCTCGGCTTTCGCACCTTCGAGGTCTATCGCATCGTCGCGATGACCGTATGTCTCGTCATCATCGGTATACTTTGGCTTGCCTTCGACCGCACCAATCTCGGCGCCCGTCTCCGTGCCGCAGTCGACAATCGCAGCATGGCGCAAGCCACTGGTATCAATGTACCGCGGCTCTTTTCGTTCACCTTCGCGGTCGGTAGCGGGCTGGCAGCGCTCGGCGGCGCTATCGGTGCGCCCATGCTGCCGCTTGAGCCGATCTATCCCTTTAAGTATCTCGTCCTTGTTCTGGTGGTGGTCGCCCTTTCCGGCTTCGGGAATGTACGCGCCGTCGTTGGGGTTTCGATCATTGTCGGGATCGTCGATACGGCAGGCCGCTTCTTCCTACCCGATTACGGCGCCTTCATTATCTACGTTTTGCTTATCGTGCTGATGATCTGGCGACGCCAAGGGCTCTTTGCAGCATGGGCTGCGGCATGACGCTGCCGCGCGAGTCTAATCTTATCGCGACACCAGATCGGGGTGCTCGAGCCGATTTGGTGGCTGCTGGCGTTCCTCGTGTACTTCGTTTTTCCGAAGCACCTAGCGATCGCAAGTTCGGTGCTGATCATGGCAATGTTCGCGCTCTCCTTCGATATTGTGTTGGGGTTCGCCGGCATTCTGACATTGGGCAACGCCGTGTTCTTTGGCGTCGGCGCCTATGCTTCCGCCCTGATCGCCATCGCAGGTTGGCACGAAGCGATTACCGGAGTTCTTGCCGGTGCAACGATTTCGGCACTGTTAGCCGGCGTGCTCGGGCCTTTCGTGTTGCGGCTGACAGGGCTGCCGCTGATCATGGTGACGCTCGGGATCGGGGTCATCTTTTACGAGGCTGCCAACAAGGCGACCTGGATTACGGGGGGCGATGACGGCCTGTCCAACATCGAGTTGGATCCCCTACTTGGCCGGTTTCACTGGTCCCTCTCCGGCGGCACCGCTTATCTCTACACGCTGGGTTCGCTCGGATTGATGTTCCTTTTAGCGCGCCGGATCATGGCGTCGCCCTTCGGCGTCGCGTTGCAAGGAATCCGCGAGAACGCCGATCGCATGCGGCTGATCGGCGCGCCGGTGCTGCGGTATCTCGTCGTCAGCTACATCATCAGCGCGTTCATCGCCGGCGCTGCAGGCGCTTTGTGGACCCAAACCAACGCATTTGTGGGCCTCGGCGTTTTTAGCCTCGATACCGCGATCGATGGGCTGGTGATGCTCGTGCTCGGCGGCATCGGCGGGCTCTACGGCGGCTTGATCGGCGCACCGCTATACATGCTCGTCAAGCATTTTTCCCAGGAATGGAATCCCTATTACTGGATGTTCTTCATCGGCGGCCTTCTGATCCTGGTGGTGCGCCTCGGCGGCGGCGGCATCCTGGGCATTGTTGGCCGCTTCCTGTCGCGCTGGCGCGGCGTGCGGGCTATGTGATGATCGCGCCTGCTCTGGAAGCGAAAGGATTGACCAAGCGCTTCGGCGGTTTGGTCGTCAATCGCGGTATTGATCTCGTGCTGGCACCCGGTGCGCGCCGCGCGTTGATCGGACCGAACGGCGCGGGCAAGACAACGCTGGTGGGTATCCTTTCCGGTGTGATTCGCGCCGATGAAGGCAGCATCGCAATATTCGGTCATGACGTGACCAGGGACGATCCGGCGCGGCGGACGAAACGCGGACTCGTGCGAACCTTTCAGGTGAGCAGCCTGTTCGTCCAACTCAGTGTGCTGGAGAACATCTTCCTGGCGGTGTGCGAACATGCAGGCGCGAGCCACGATCTATGGAGGCCCGCCGCGAAACGGGGCGCCTTGATCGAACGCGCCGACGCGATCATTGAACAACTTGGCCTGGGACCGGACCGGCATCGTCGCGTCGCGGAAATCGCCTATGGTCGCCAGCGCCTCGTCGAGATCGGCATCGCTCTAGCGTTGGAACCGAAGGTGCTGCTGCTCGACGAACCGGCGGCGGGTATTCCTTCCGGCGAAGTCGGCATTCTGTTGCGTGCGATCGAGGCGTTGCCATCGGACATCGCGATTTTGCTCATCGAGCATGACATGCGGATCGTCCGCTTGTTCGCAACGGACGTAACGGTGATGGTACACGGCAAGATTCTGATGACCGGCTCGCCTTCCGATGTCATGGCCTCCGAACAAGTGCGGTCGGTGTATCTCGGCACCGGCGGGCAAGCCCGCTTCGATTTGACGCCTCATCATGCTTGAAATTGCCGCTTTATCCGGGGGGTGGGGTCCGACGACGATTGTCGAGGACTTTACACTTTCAATCGCGGCCGGAGAGACCGTCGCCATCGTCGGCCGCAACGGCGTCGGCAAGAGTACCCTGTTGGAGCTGCTGATCGGCCGAGCCCGGCATCGATCGGGTTCAGTCAAAATAAACGGCGAGGAAATTTCGGGGCTTTCAATTCATGATCGCGTCGCTCGGGGCATCGGCTACGTACCGCAACAGCGCGAAATATTCCCGAGCCTCACCGTCGGCGAACATCTCGCGATCGCCGCCCGTTCGGGTTCCTGGACAACCGAGCGAACGCTCGACCTGTTTCCGGCGCTCGCCGCAAGGCACGACTCACTTGGCGGGAAACTGTCGGGCGGGGAACAGCAAATGTTGGCGATTGCACGCGCCCTTTTGACTAATCCTAAAGTCCTCCTGATGGACGAGCCAACGGAAGGATTGGCTCCAGTCATCGTCGAACCATTGGTTGAGACGATACGCACGCTTATCGGCGAGAGGACCTTGTCGGTGCTTCTTGTGGAGCAGCGTGTCGACGTTGCGCTCGACGTTGCAAGCCGATGCGTCGTCATGGACCGGGGCCGCATCACGCATCAAGCTCGATCTGAAGACCTCCGCCGCGATCAATCCAATCTTACCGAGCTGATGGGGCTCGGCGTTCCTGACTAAAACATCAACGCGGCATATCGCGGCATATCGCAGCATATTACTGAGTTGTCGGACGACGCGAGCTAAGCAACTTTCCGCTTGCGCCCCGTGGCCGCCGGAGGCCGGACTTATCGGCCAAAAAAAAACGCCGACCCAAGCGAGGAGGGTTTAGTTCTTCCCAGTGAAGCCACGCTCCAGAATACTTAGGACGCGCCCAAGTTTTGGGACGCGCCCAAGTTTTGCGAGGCCTTGCTCGATATCCGGCCGTTCGGCGGCGAGCCAATGGCGACATTCGATCTGGTAGATTTCGAAGATCAGAAGGGCGAGGGCATCGTCGGTTTCGTCGATCGTAGATCCGAATGATGTTCTCGCCGTCGACAACGCCGGGATTCAGCAGCGCATTTTATCGATGATCCTGGGCTCGCCCGAGGCGACCCAACGTGGCGTCCTACGGGAGTTGACCGATCAAGCGAGGCCCAACGACCGGCCGATCGACGCATTTCGGCGATCAGTGATACACCCGCGTTCTCTGTCGAAGCTGGAGAACGTCGCGATTCCCGATACCGGCGGCAACCTTCAACCGCCTCGTGACGGCTGATTACCAAGACAGCAACGTAGCGGCAAGTTAGTACGGTTAGTGGGACGCCGACGATCCTATCGTATCATTGGACTCCTCTCGCTTCCGCTCCCATACCGCGTCTCGTACTCGCATAGGTTCGGGCTTCTTCGGCGCTTCAAAATCGTGTAGGAGGCTCCACAGCCGTATCGCGTCACGAACTAACGGATGGACAGCCGATGGAGCGAAGACTTGGCAAGCAAAGCGCAAAAAAAAACGCAAACGCCGAGATCGTCACGATTCGCCGCCGACAGCAGCGCGCAGCCGTAACGCGGCAAAAGATCGTCAAGGCGGCAGCGGTCGAATTCGCTGCAGCTGGCTTTGATGGGACGACGACGCGATCGATAGCAACTCGCGCGAACGTGCCGCATGGCCTTGTTATTTACCATTTCCAAACAAAATTGAGCGTATGGCGGGCTGTCACCGAGGACGCACTGCAGTTCTTTCATAATGAGGCCGCACGGCTGATACACGAGCTGAAAGGGCGCGACGACGTCACCCTTCTTCGAGAGGCGCAACGCCTGTTTATTCGAATTTCAGCGAAACGGCCCGAGCTCAACTGGATACTGTCACATAATGTCGCGAAAAATTCCGCCACGCTGAAATCGCTTATCGGGAGCATTATCGGAAAGGATATAGATCGCGGCATTGATCTCATCCGAAGGGTGCAGAGTCTCGGCCGGTATGTCGAGGGAGATCCAGCCCATCTTCACTATCTATTCATCGGCGCGGCTTCCCGCATCTTTACGCTGGCAGGAGAAATCGAACGCACTATGGGCCAGTCGCCGTTCGACGAGCGTTTCCTGGAAAGGCACATGGACCTCTGTCAACGTCTGTTCTTTCGCGAACCGTCTGGTGGAAAGCCTCGGACGATGAAGGTCATTGTTCATCATGCGGAAATGACGGTGTCGACGTTAGACGATGGGGGCCTGGCGGATTAGTTTCCCCGACGGAAATGGCGCGTTCCCATTGGAATATTTCAGGTAAGGGGACGCGTTGGCCTACGCCACGCGGCCGGCGTTGCCGGCGATGACGTTGACCAGCGCCTGGCGCTTTTCCTTCGTCACCACCTCGATCGCGCGCGTCAGCACGCCCGGCAGGTCCGCGGGCTTGTCGACGCGGAAGCCGACGCCGCCCGAGGCCTCGACCAGTTTCTCATAGTGGGGCGATGGCGTCAGATCGGCGAGAATCTTGCCCTGGGCCCGGGCTGCGGCGCCCGCGCCGTAGATGCCGAGCGTCGACATCTTCACCGCGTTCCAGATCGAATTGTTGTAGATCACCGTCAGCAGCGGGAGGTTCTGCGCGTGCGCCACGAAATGGCACGCGGTCGGGTTGGCGAACATGTAGGAGCCGTCGCCCAGCGTCGCGACCACGAGCTTGTCCGGCGCCGCGAGCTTGGCGCCGATCGCCGCGCCGAAACCCCAGCCGAGCCCGCCCGCCGGGCTGGTCGCGAAAAACGTGCCCGGCTTTTCGCGATGGCCCATTTCGAGGCGGAACGGATATTCATTGACGATGATGGCGTCGGGCCCGGCGGCCTCGTCGACACAGTGGCTGAACCAGAGATAATTGATGTCCGGCGCCTGCCCCGCTTTCGCCGCGTCGTCGGCCCAGCGCTGGCGCTGCGCCGCGGTGCGCTCGCTTATCGCCTTGCGCCGCGCGGCGAGGCGTTTGTCGTCGGCGGGCAGCTTCCCCGACAGCACTTGATCGAGCGCCTGCAACGCCGCCGCGGGATTGGCGGCCATGCCGAGATCGCACGGGAAGCTGCGGATCGGATAGCGCGCGAAGGTCGGGTCGGCGCCGATCTGGACAATGCGCGCGCCGGGCGCCGGATGCTCGCGCACCGGCACCCACGGCACTTCGCTGTCGAGCACCATCACCAGATCGGCCTCCGCCAGCACCGCCGCCACTTGTTGGCCGAGATTCATCGGGTGCGAGTGCGGAATGTTGACAAAGCGCGGCACGCTGTTCGCGACCGCGACGGCATAGCGGTCGGCGAACTTCGCCAGCGCCTCGGCGGCGGCGGGATAGCGGCCTAGCGCCGAGGTGACGATCAGCGGCCGTTCCGCGCGCGCGAGCCACTCGGCCAGCGTCGCGATCGCCGCGGGATCGGGATAGGGCGCCGCCGGCGGGGCGCGCAGCGGCGAGGCCTCGACATGCGCCGCGGCCGCGGCCAGCACCTCGCGCGGCAGCGACAGATAGACCGGGCCGCGCGGTTCGGTCATCGCGATTTCGAGCGCGCGCGATACCACTTCCTCGACCTGTTCGGGGAGGCGCAGCTCGTAATCCCATTTCACCACTTCGCGCAGCATCCCGGCCTGGTCGTACATTTCCTGGCCCCAATGGATGTAGGCGTTGCGCGCGCCGGTGATGCCGTGTTCGGTCAGGGGCGTCCGCCCCGCCATTAGAATGAGGGGCACGTTGTCGCGGCTGGCGTCGATCAGCGCGTTGAGCGTGTTCGCGGTGCCGACATTGGTGTGGACCATCACCGCCTGCGGCCGGCCGGTGATCATGTAAAAGCCGTGCGCCATCGCCACCGCGGCGTTTTCGTGCGGCACCGCCATCGGCTTCGGCACCAGCGTGCCGCTTTCGAACGCGCGCGCGAAGCCCTCGATGATCGAGGCAAAATCGGTGCCGGCGTTGGCGAAGAAATAATCGATGCCGTGCGTCTTCAGCGCGTGGAGCAACCGGTCGGCGGCATTGGGTTCGTTGCGGCCTTCGCCGGCGCGGTCGACGGCGGGAAAGGCGGCGGCTTGTGCCGCGGGGGTTGTCATCGGCGATAATCCTTGGTTCTTCGACCAGCGACGCTTACGACCCGGAACGGAGGCCGAAATCGTATTTCAGCGCGTACCCGTTGCCCCGTCCGACTTTCTTGAAATCTTAAATCAGCGATTCCTTCACGCCGAAGACGGCGTCTTCATAGATATGCTCGGTGCCCTTGACGAAGAGATGTGTCGTCAGCGGCTTGTAGCCTTCGGCCGAGACCATGAAATGCAAGTGCGCCGGGCGCCAACACGGACGACCCGTCGCGCGCATCAGCACGCCCACTGGCCCGTCGGTCGGAATTCTGATAACCCTTCGGCAGCACCGACTTGAAGTGATAGGTGCCGTCGCGATCCGAACGGAACTTGCCGCGCAACTCGTATTTCGGCTTGTCCGGGTCCTGGTTGGATTAGAATCCGTCCTCGCCCGCCTGCCAGACATCAATCAGCGCATTGGCGATCGGCTTGCCCTTCGGATCATGGATCACCCCGGTGACGTCGAGCGGGTCGCCCGGCGGGTTGCCGTCGACCATCGCGCCCTTCGGCAGTTCCGGCGCGCCTGGTACATAGAATGGACCCTGCACCGTCGCCTCGGTCTCTCCCGCGTCGGAGCCATGGTTGAGCTCGACCACCGTCATCGACAGGCCAAGCACGTCCGACAGTAGAATGAATTCCTGGCGCATCTCATCGCAGATCTGGCCCACCGAGGTCACGAACTCAATGCCTTTGATCCATTCCTGCTCGGTTAACTTCACCTCGCGTGCAAAGGAATGGAGATGCTTCACCAGGCTGTTCATGATCTCCTTCAGCCTGGGATCCGGGCAGTCCTTGTAACGCGATATGACTTCGTCGGTCAGTTTCGATCCAATCAAGGTCGGCATGCTTCCTCCTCATTCGAGACGAACCCGGCGGCGAACCGGGGAAAAAATGGACATCGAAGAGCCGTAATGAGTCCGCTGCGCCCTTACGCCCGGTTCAACCTCGTACTCCCGAGATGACGGCATATTCCATGTTGGCCATGAAGCTGCCGTCGGTGGCCCGATTATGTCGATCTAGTATTGCGATATAGCCTTCTCGGAATCGATCGAACTGGTCTTTGTCGCAACGTGCAAGTGCTGTTCGGATATTCGGGTTCGATCGCGAGACATGATCAAACGACTCACTCGATGACATGTAGCAGCTGTCATAGCTGTCGTAGCCGACATAGATTCCGTGGAAATACGGTTTCAGCAACTCACCAACGCGCGGGCCGCCGGCCCATTCGTAATGCGTGCGGAGCGGCTTTCCAGGCGGTTGAAGGACGCTATGGACGAGATCGTAGATTTGGCTGGGAATGCTTTGGCGAGTGTAGGCAGTAAGCCCAACTGTGCCGCCGGGCCTCATAACGCGCGCCAGTTCGCGAGCCGCACCTTCCTGATCGGGAAGGAACACCAATCCGAACGATGAGACAACGACGTCAAACCTGCCGTCCGGAAAAGGCATTTCGGCGGCATCGGCGTTCATAAAATCGATGCCCCTTAACTCTTCCGCCTCAGCCCTACGGCGCGCACGAGACAACGACTCTTCGTTGAGGTCGATGGCCGTAACCTTGGCGTGGCGCCTCGCGGCCGCGATCGCCGCGTGCCCCGTACCGCACCCGATGTCGAGCACTCGTGCTCCCGCGGGAATCTGTAGCTGCTCACACAGCTTCTCGGTCGCGATCACGTGCGCAGCTGCGAGGTGCTGATGATCTGCCCGATCTTCCATGCGGCCTTGGTTCGGCACCGCCATCGCATGCCTCTTTCATACTTTTCATTTGTCTTGTGCAAACGAACAAGATAATGGCTTTCTGGGCATCGCTGTCAAGCAGGCGGTTGAAATCCGCTTGGTCGGAACGCAGGGCTATTCGACACCTCCAGCGATCTCTAGCGTCCAATTATGGTGTGTTTGGCTTTATTTCCCACCCGGGGTGCTCGCGATGGCCAGGATAAAAGGTTTAAGGCTTTGGGGTTCTTGTGCTCTGTTAGTTTTTAGTGCAAATGAACAATATAAGAGCTATTTTGGCGCGGTTGGGCCCGATGGAACCAGCTTCTTTCATCCGTTCATGCGGTGACTTTGGGCGATCGCCTTTGCGGGGTGGAACTGGATTCACGCGGTGACGGCGGGAGGATGATTGATAATGATAAAGCCTTGGATATTTGAATTCTTTCGTGCGCCGACCGACGAAGGCATTTTGGTCCCGAAGCCCCGTGCCAATGTCTCCCCGACCGATGTGGCGGCCGAGTTCCGCGCTAAATGGAACGTATGGACTCGCGCTGAGGGCTACGGTTTCGAAGGCATTTTCTTCAGCGAGCATCATTTCGGCCCCGGCTATAGCCCGTCTCCTAACCTGCTGATCGCTGCGCTGGCGCCGCTCACGAAAAAACTTCGTCTCGGCGTGATGGGCGTGGTGCTGCCCTATCACCAGATCTCACGGGTGATCGAGGAAATCGGAATGCTCGATCATCTCACCGGCGGTCGGCTTGAGATCGGCACGGCCAGCGGAATCCCGCCGGAAATGGCGCAAATCGGCCTCGGCGTGGCTGAAGCCAGCGAGCGCAACGCCGAAGCGCAAGAGGTACTCGACTGGGCGCTGACCCATCCTGGCAAACCGATCACGCACCACGGCAAATTTTGGAACTTCGACAACCTGACGCTCGTCCCGATGCCACTCCAACGACCGGCGCCAAACCGCTGGACGACGGTGGTGAGCGAAAGTTCCGCGCGCCGTTCAGCGCAGCGCGGCACGAAGATTTGCACGGGTTTCAGTGCGACAGAGCAGGTGAAAAAAGTATTCGACGGCTATCGCGAGGAGGCGTCGAAAGTCGGCATCGACGCCAAACCGGAATTCTTCGGGTTGCGTCGTGGCGTAACGATCGCCAAGGACGGCGGTAAAGC
This sequence comes from uncultured Alphaproteobacteria bacterium, assembly GCA_963851285.1. Classification (GTDB taxonomy): domain Bacteria; phylum Pseudomonadota; class Alphaproteobacteria; order ATCC43930; family CGMCC-115725; genus JAATGI01. The sequence goes on along the minus strand of CAWKOL010000016.1, from coordinate 467,908 downwards.
GCGCGCGCTGGCACAAAAAGTCGAGGATCAGGTTCGCAACATCTTTTTGAAGCACGACAATCGGGTGAATACCGGGCCGGTCCCAGATGCGCCGCAGCAATCGCAGGGCGGCATTCAGCTTTCAGGCGATGAGTATATCGCCGGGTCGCCGGCCGAGGTAGCCGAACAGATCATGGAGCAATGCGGCGCGACGGGCGCCGGGCATTTCTTGGCAATGCTCGATGGTCATGGTGGCACGGAAGCGAACAGGGAAGCCTTTGAACTGTTCGGACAGGAAGTAATCCCCCGTCTTCGTCGTACCGGCAGGAGCCGCCAAGCGCCGCTTCATACCGAACCTATGCGCGTCTGAGGAAAATGTCCGAGAACCGTCGGACACGGCGCGACCGCTAGAACTTGAATTGGGAGGACTAATATGTCGCGTTCACTTTGGACCGTGGCTGCTGTTGCGGGGCTTGTATTCTTCGCTCTGGCGGGTCAGAGCGCCTTTGCCGCACCTGATTGCGGTTTGAATACTGGCAAGCCTGCCACGGGAAAGCCTATCCCAGTTGGGGCAGTGACCTCGATGACCGGATTTGGGAGCTTCGCGGAATCCGACAAGGCCGTCATCGCTTATTTCAAGTGTGTGAATGCCAACGGCGGCATTCACGGCCGCCCGCTCGCCTATCGAGACGAGGACGACCAATCGAATCTCCAAGTTGCGGCACAAGCGGCGAAGAAACTGGTCGAGGACCAGGGTGTCGATGTCATGATCGGCAGCGCGGGTTTCTTCGATTGCATCGCTAACGCCGGCTATTACGTGAAGCAGGATATCCTTGAGATCGGGGTCGGCATTTCATCGGCCTGTTTCCAGGCGAAGAACATCGCGGAGGTCAATGCCGGCGCCAGGCAAACCGGAATCGGGGCTGCCGACTACGCGCGCCGGAAGCTCGGCATCAAGAGCCTTGTGTGCTCGTACGGCAAAGGCCCCGACGCCCCCTATGTTTGCGGTGGACTTGAGCAATGGGGGAAAAAATACGGCGTCAAGGTAGCGACCGTCTACTTCGATCCGGGTTCGCCCGATTTCAATTCGTTGGTGCTGCAATTGCTCGCGACACATGCCGACGCAGCGCTCGTATACGGGACCCCGGATATGGGGGCGCAGCTCCTCAATGCGGTTCAACAACAGGATGGCGCCGCCAAAACGAAGTGGATCGCTCCCACTTCCTTCTACACCGTCTCGTTCCCGGGAGCGATCGATAGCAAATATTGGAACGATCGCTTGTGGGTGAACATCGAAGCCGCGCCGCTCGATAGCACTGGACCGGACAACCAGAATTGGTGGGCGGTCGAGAAAGCGTATGGCGGTGAGCACGACCTCCTCGACAGCATCGCGCAGCTCGGCTACGTCGCCGCGCGCATCGCGGTTCGGGCGATGCTCACGATCGAGAATCCGAATGAGATCAATCGCAAGACGATTACCGCGGCGTTGCGCAATGCGAAGCCCTACGCGACCGATCTCTTGTGCGAACCTTGGTACTGGGGTGGCGCGGAGGTGACCGAACACAATGCCAACCACACCACCCGGATGATTACCATCGAGAACGGGAAGTGGAAGCAGATCGAGGGGTGCGTCGATGACGCCGATCCTGGCCTTGCGCCCATCGAAGCGCTCGAAGCCAAGCTCGGGATCAGAAAACAATAAATGGGAGACGTCAGGACTCGCCGCGGAAAAGATTGACATGACTGACTTGCCAGCCCTCGACGCGGCGCGTCTTCCCTCCGCTAGCAGAAATTTGGGGGCCAGCGCCACAGCGACACCGGCACGGTTCCTGCTGCTCCACGGCTCGGTACGAGCACGCTCGTTTAGTCGCCTTCTCAGCGAAGAGGCTGCGCGCCTCCTTCAACATCTCGGTGGTGAAGCACGTATCTTCGACCCGACATCCCTCCCACTCGCGGAGACGGCTCCTGGTGACCCCAAAGTTCAAGAACTCCGCGAGCTCTTCCTGTGGTGCGACGCGCAGTTCTGGTGCAGCCCGGAAAACTACGGCACCTTATCGAGTGTGATGAAGGCGCAGCTGGATTCGACACCACCCGTCGTGAACGGTGTTCCCGTATTCCAGGCCAAGCCGCTGGCTGTCGCTCAGGTCACGGGTGCCGTTCAGAGCTTCAATACAGCGACGACGCTGGCCGCCGTCGGACGATGGATCGGCATGCTGGTGACGTCGACACAATTATGCGTCCCCAAGGTGCAAGAGGAGTTCGATGACGAAGGTCGGATGAGGCGGTCGCCGCATTACGACCGTCTCGTCGATTTAGTCGAGGAGCTGTTCAAGGTGACGATGCTGCTCCGGGAGCACCGTGCGGTGCTGCTTGACCGTTACAGCACGCGCGTCCAATCGCGCTAGGCCGAAGCGATGAACCGCACCAATCTAATCAGGCGCCTTCGATAGCGGCGAGCTGCTTCAGCACAGTGTCGGGCGGCATGCTGAGGACCTCAACGCCGTTGATGCTCTGCATCGGAGCAATCTGTTGTACCGGGAAGTCCGCAAGCGCGGCACTCAGCGTGCCGACCGTCCAACCGCGCTGACCATTTGTCACGTGGCGCGCGACGGTCCAGCCGTCGTAAAGCATGACGTTGTCCCCAATGACGCCGATGATGCGGCCGGTGAACCGGCATTGGGGCGAGGCGAGAAACACCACTACGGTCGCCGCGTGTTCCGGCGACATGCGATCGAAGCCCTCGGGGACCTTCGCCATCATGCCGCCTGCCACGAACTCGCTGATGCGGGAACGCGCGACGGGAGCAAGACCATTAACGCGCACACCGAGGTCGGCGAGGTCTAGCGCGCAGGAGACGGTAAGCGCCGCGATGCCGGCCTTCGCCGCGACATACATCGGATTACCGGGCACCGGATGGAGCCCGACGCCAGACGAGGTATTGATGATCCGGCGACCCGCTGCCGGCCCCTGTTTTCGCCAGTGCGCGGCCGCCCAATGGCAAAGCGCGGCGGTACCGGTGAGGTTGACGGCGATCGTGCGCTCCCAATCTTCGCAGGTAGCGTTATGTATCTTCGCGAAACGGGCAATTCCCGCATTATTCACAACGATGTCGACGCGGCCGAACGCTCCAATCGCGTTTTCCACGATTTTGCCGGCGGCGTCCCAGTCTGCAACGTCAGTGGTGTCTACCGCTGCACGCCCTCCGGCCGCGATAATTTCCTGAGCGACGGCTTCAGCTGGCTCACTATTGACACGCCCGTCGCCGCTGAATGCGCCGCCAAAGTCATTGACTAGAACCGCGGCACCCTGGGCCGCCAGCGCAAGGGCATGCCCACGCCCGATTCCTCGTCCGCCGCCGGTTACGATCGCAATCTTACCATCCAGATGGCCCATGGAACCTGTCCTCCTAGCTATGGCAGTCAACGAATGTCCGTCGCCGCCATCCTTCTAATGCAGACGAGGTTGCCATTTACTGTTCATTTGGTCTAGATAGATGACACCCGGGGGCAATTGAGCCGCCGCGCTCGGTTAACACGGAAAATGCAGATGGAAGCACCCACCGACCTCTCCGCCAGAGTGACTGAGCTCGCCAAGCGTCTGGACGAATTGACCTCGAAGGATGCGATTTGCGACTGCATCTACCGTATCAACCGAGGTATGGACCGGATCGATCGCGACCTAATTGAGTTGGGCTTCCATCCCGATGCAAAGGTGCGGTGGGGTGGCCCGAATGCTCTAGACCTACCGGCTTTCATCGAAGGCGCGATCAAAATTCAGCACACTACCAGCCGTGTCCAGCACTTAATCGGGAACATTCTGATTGATCTGAGTGGCGACAAGGCGGACGTCGAATCCTACGAAATCGCGCGGCACCTGACGCCAATGGGGGCAGAGAAGAAGGATCTCATCATCGCGTCGCGCTACATCGACAAATTCAGCCAGCGCCAAGGACAATGGCGGATTGATCGCCGTGACAAAGTTGTCGACTGGATGCGGATTATGGAAGGCGCGGACGACGTCTTTGATCAGCGTCCACTAAAGGCCAAGCGCGATAGCGAGGACGTTTCGTTCGAAATGTTCGGCACTCGCGCATTTCACCAGAGGTAGCGATCAAAAACTGTCGAGCCGCCCGATCGAGCCTCAGGATCGCAGCTCACCAAGACTGGCGCCACCGAGGACGCTCCCAGCGTTCTTGGGCATGCCGGTGCCCCGTTACCTGACGCCCGCACCGCCGCCTGAACCAGTCATAATTGTCCGAATGGACAGTTTAATCTTGACGGGCGGTGCGCTCTGCTGTTCAGTTTCTCGACCATTTTGCAAAGCGGCTAGTTATCGGCCGCGGACCAAGAGTCCCGGCAGGGGGCTCCACGAGCGACGGCTTTGGAGGACCGACTATGGCTTCAAATGGTTCTAGCATTGACGCGGGCACGGCTTATGGAATGAAGCTGCGGACCCACAACAAGCGCTTCGCCGAGGTCGGGCCGGGTACGCCGATGGGCGAGCTGATGCGCCGCTACTGGCAGCCATGTTTCACGTCAGCCAAGCTTACATCTGATAAGCCGCGCCGGGTGCGTTTGCTCGGCGAGGATCTGATCCTCTTCCGGGACAAGAACGGACGGCCAGGACTTGTTTATGAGCGCTGCTGGCACCGCGGGACGAGCCTTTATTACGGGCGGATCGAGGAGGACGGGATTCGCTGCTGCAATCACGGCTGGAAGTTTGATGTGCAGGGACGCTGCCTCGTGCAGCCGGCCGAGGCCGGAGGTGGGCGCGAACGCGACAAAGTTCGCCAGCCCTGGTATCCGGTGCAGGAGCGCTACGGTCTCGTCTATGCCTACATGGGCCCGCCCGAGAAGAAGCCGGTCCTGCCGCGTTGGAAGATGTTCGAGGACCTTGGGCCTGACGAAATCATCGAAGTTCGCCCCGTGCCAGGCTACGGACCGTTGCCAAAAGGCGAGGAAATTCCCACGCTCAACTTCAATTGGCTGCCTGCCATTGAGCAGACGTTGGATGGGACTCATGTGCCGTGGCTGCATTATCAACATAGTGGGGACCAATTCACCGGGATCACGATAAAGGGCGCCGACGATAATGAAATTCCGCCCTATGGCCGAGTTCGGGAGACCGCGATCGTTGCCGAACGGACAGAGTTCGGCGTGAGGCAGGGCTTTCCCATGCCCGGGGTGGGCGGCGTAAAGGTGCGCGGCGGCACCGAAGTGTTCGTGCCGAATCACGCCACCGTTCCGAATTTCATCGACTTCTACTACATCGTTCCGACCGACGACACGCATTACCTGACGTTCATGCTGTGGCGAGCGAAACCAAATGCCGAGCATTTCGGCATCAATGAGTTGCACGATGGCAAGACGTGGTGGGAGATGACCGAGGAGGAGCACCAGCTTTCACCAGGTGATTACGAGGCCCAATCGACCATCGGCTGGTCGGCGCATTCCCAGGAACATCTGGTTCATGGCGACATCGCCATCGCCCTGTGGAGGCGCCGGCTTGAGGATGCGATCCGCGATGTCGAAGAAGGGCGCGACCCTCCCGGCGTGAGCTTTGATCCGGATGAGCCGCCGCGCGAAAGCGGCGCTTATGCGGACCACATGCGGGAAGCAGCCGAATAGACCGCGGTCGGGTCGCAAGCGCGACCGTTGCTGGGGAGGTATCGCTGAATGTACAAATCAGGAGCCGGGATGGTAGGCGCGACGGATCGCGATCGAGTTCAGCTATGCGGGACCAGATCTAATCGACGACGGAAACATCCTTGCTGACGCCACTATGTACCGAGTGTTTCAGTCGTTCATCGATCGACTTTCCAATAGTGGGGGCGCCGACGATTTGTGAGGCGCCTTGGCCGATGCTGGTGCTGCATTCGACTTGAACTGTTTTGCCTATTTGTCCCTACCGAAGCGCCGTGGTGACGCGCCTGGCTTGATTTCCACCTATCCACGCCCGTGAACTGACTATCACGTCAGGAACCATTACGAACGCATTGATCCGGTCATCCGCGCCTCATTGATGAATTTCGAGCCATTTGAGTGGGGTCTCGAAATAACGCCCTGGTCTTTGTCCGACTCCCAGCGGCAGCTCTTCGAGGAGGCGGCGCATTTCGGGATTCGTTACGGCTTCACGATCCCAATTCATCAAGCGGCCCGCCCAGTAGCGGCAGTGACCTTTGCCGCCGATCAGCGGCGTCCAACTTTTCAGCAATGCGTTGAGCGTCAAAAGCATGTCCTGCAACTGATGGCGATATACTTTCACGCGCATGCCAGCCGGAAACTTGAGACAGCCAACAGCATCGACGGAATCCGATTGTCGCCACGCGAATTCGAGTGCCTCGAGTGGACCGCGCAAGGCAAGTCCGCCTGGGAAATCGGCCGCATCTTAGGTATTTCCCGTCGCACTGTTGCTTGTCATCTCGACAACGTTAAGGCCAAGTTAGGCGTCCATTCGAACTACCAAGCGGTGGCGCAATTGGCGGCGTCGAGATCGACCCCGAAATAGTTCCCCGACTTCACCTCGTGCAGCTGCACGATATGAGGATGAAAGCCGATCGCTTCCTATCGAGCAGAACAAACCTGCCAAGGAGGCGATCATGATCCGACTTGTCACTTCCGATTTCTACGGCGTATTCGTCGACGAACTTGCCGACATGTACCGGCTTCGGTTCAGGGTCTTCAAGCAAAGGTTGGGCTGGGACGTACAGGTCGGCGGCGACATGGAGATCGACGAATTCGATGCCCTTCATCCCGCCTATCTTCTACTGATGAGCAGCCAAGGTCAGGTCCAAGGGTGCGTCCGACTCCTGCCCTCCCTTGGCCCGACCATGCTGCGGGATACGTTTCCGGTGTTGTTAGACGGGCAGACCGCGCCGGCATCCGAGACGATCTGGGAAAGTAGCCGGTTCGGCCTCGATATTCCGGTCGATCAATCCAATTCTGGGACAGGCATTGCGAAGGCCACCTACACGCTGTTCGCAGGCATGATCGAGTTCGGCCTGTCGCGCCACCTGACCGACATCGTCACAGTGACCGATGCACGGATGGAGCGGATTTTCCGGCGCGCCGGCTGGCCGTTGCGGCGCCTGGGGCAACCTAGGGCATTAGGAAATACGCTCGCCGTCGCCGGCTTCCTAGAGATATCCGCGGAGAGTTCTAAGGCGGGTTCGCAGCATGGGCGGTATCAAAGGGCCAGTTGTCTGGGCGCCGGTTGCCCGTGCAGCCTGAGCCGCTAACAGCAACACAATGGGGGCGAGGTAAAGCCGATACAAAAATATGATGTGCTCTGCCTCGCCATAGCTCTTTGGGGCAACTCCATGGAGAAAGACCATAAACGCTCTCGGGTTCCGGATTGGCGACGTGCCGAGAGTTATGACTACACGCGCAATTTTACCCGTCGCGAATGGGCTTGGGAATTTCTGCGGCGCAACCGCAGTTTTGGAACGGCTTGGCGAAAGCTCTCGCCCTCCGTGTCGACACTGCAAAAGGCGCGCAATCTGACCATCTTAGAAGCGCCAACCGCCGAGATCGACCTCCGACCATGGAGGGTGCTTCACCTGCACGTCACCGATACAAGATGCGACCGCGGCGGCAGTGTTCTGGGATCCAAACTTCAGTTCCCACGTCATGCGCACGCTGGCTTTACCGGCTGCACGCGATGGAACGTCGTTCCGGCTCGCCGATATTCGGTGCTCGATCTTTCTGTTCCAGACATCCGACGGAGATCAGCATCTTCTCTTTCAGGATAACGGACATTCGCTTCAGCTTGTCGTAAGCGGCGCAAATATCCGCGACGATGTGCGCCTCATGATCGACGCCGTAATCCGCCCACCCGGGGTGAAAGCACAGTTGCGATCGCTGGAGTGCTTCAACGAGCTCTGTCGCTCCGGCCGGCTCGCGCCGCGTCACTTTCCGGCCGAACCGCGCGGTCCGCGCTTACGGAAAGTCCTTCAGGCACTGGACGGGCGATTGGCTGGCTTCACCCATCGCGAGATCGCGGTCGTTCTATTCGGTCCGGGACGCGTCCACGCCGACTTGACCGACCCCAGAGGCTATTTGCGCGACCAGGTGCGCCGCGCCGTTTATCGCGGCGAAGCGCTTATGACCGGCGGCTACCGCCGTGCTGGGAGCAGATCACGTCGTGGCCTTCCGCCTGAAGCGTCAGCCTTCGGTGAAGACCGCAGGGTGGTTTATTCCGGTTTGAGCTGGGGCGGTGCGGTTCCGGCCGCTTTTTTGTCGGCGATGATCTGGCGCAGGCAATCGATACCGAAGTCGGTGAAGGCCAGGATCTCTTTTTCGCCGACGCCGTAGATCCACAGGCAACCGTCTTCCGGCTCCATCTCGTTGGCGATGTCGTGCAGCCAGTCCTCGTTCTCGCCAAGCATCTGGGCGACGCGGCCGATGGTGAAGACGCGGGTGATGGCCGCCATGGTCAGGCCGCGGCGGCGCTCCGTGTGGTCGCCAATTCCACGGCAGCAGCTCGTCGAGCCGCTGGCGGGGTGCCCAGCGATGCGGGCCAGGATTTCGGCGAGCCAGGCCTGAGGATCGACGTCGTTCATCTTGGCGGTGACGATGAGGCTGTACATGAAGGCGGCGCGCTGGCCGCCGCGGTCGGAGCCGGCGAACAGCCATGATTTGCGTCCGAGGGCGATGCCGCGCAGCGCTCGCTCGGCGGCGTTGTTGCTGAGACAGATCCGCCCGTCTTCGAGGAAGCGGGTGAAGGAGGCCCATCGCTTCAGCATGTAGGTCATCGCCTTGGCGAGTTCGTGGCCGGGCGAGAGCCGGGCGCGCTGCTCTTGCATCCAGGTCTCGAGATCGGCGACAAGCGGGGCGCTCCGTTCTTGGCGGACAGCCCGCCGCTCCTCGACGCTCAAGCCGTTGATCTCGCGCTCGATCGCGAACAGCGCGTCGATCCGCTGCACCGCCTCGAGCGCGAGCGGCGAGATCACCTGAGGCGTCTTGCCCTGGCCTTGCGCCGGGCGGCGGCAGCGATGTCGGCGAGCTGAAGAATTACGGCCGACTGTGCGCCCAGCAGGCAGCCTCGAGGATCGGACCCGCAGAGCGGACGGATCTGTAGAGCTGTTGTAGCCGCCATAGGCATCGGCCTGCAGGATCCCGCCACCGCTCGAGGTGCGCCTTGAGGATGCGCGCCACTGCGATCGCGCGAGTAATGGAAGATTGCCGCCGGCGGAGCGGGACCGCCGAACGGCCGGTCGTCGCGGACATAGACCCAACATCGCCCGGTGTCGGTCTTGCCCTTGGCGAGCACCGGCACGGTAGTGTCGTCGCCGTGCAGGCGTTCGGCGGCCAAGACATGGGCCTCCATCCGCCGGAACAGCGGCATCAGCACGGACGCAGCACGCGCCGACCTGGTCGGCCAGGGTCGACAGGCTGAGCGGTACGCCCTCCCTGGCATAGCGTTCGGCCTGCCGGTTCAGCGGCTGATGCTGCCCGAACTTCTCGAACAGGATCATCGCCAGCAGGCTGGGTCCCGCCCAGCCGCGGGGAATCACGTGGAACGGCGCCGGCGCCTGGCTGATCGTCTCGCAGTCGCGGCAGCTGAACTTCTCCCGCACATGCTGGATCACCTTCCACTGCCGCGGAATCACTCCAGCGTCTCGGTGATGTCCTCGCCCAGCTTGGGCAGCCGCGTGCTGCCGCAGCAGGGGCAGGATGTCGGCCCCGGCACGACCACCCGCTCGCGTGGCAGATGGTCGGGGAAGGGCTTGCGCGACGGCCGCTTGCGGGTAAAGCCCGCCACATTCGTGGTCTTGGCGACGGCCAGCTCGGCGGCGAACTCGTCCTCGGTCGCCGAGCCTCCAGCTCTTCGAGTCGCAGCTCCAACTGATCCAGCAGCCGCGCGGTGCGTTCCGAGCGCTGGCCATAGCGCTCGCGCTTGAGCTTCTCGATCTGCAGGCTTGATGGGCGATCAGGGCTTGATCGTCGGAGGGCTGGGCTTTCGCCACCGCCAATTCCGCCTCGACCCGCGCCGCCCGGATCGCTTCGTCAATGCGCTTGTTACGCTCGGCAACCAGCGCCGCTTTCAGTGTCTCGATATCCTCCGGGAGGTCTTCAAGGGCGGCGGCCATGCCATGATCGAATCATAAATCGCTGTGGCTGACTCCGAAAAAACGAAGCCGCCGTCTCTATCCCGCGCGCTCGGGGCGCAACGTATGACGCGGGTTGCGCCAGTCGATCCCCTCGAGCATGTAGGCGAGCTGGGCGGCGGAGATCGCCACCGTACCGTCCGCCGGCGACGGCCACAGGAACCGGCCGCGTTCCAGCCGCTTGGCATAAAGCGACATGCCGACCCCGTCGTGCCAGATGATCTTGACCAGATCGCCCCGGCGCCTCGGAATACGTACAAATCACCGGCGTGCGGATCGCGCCGATCGCCTCTTGCACCAGCAGCGCCAGTCCGTTCATGCCACGCCGCATGTCGGTATGGCCAACCGCCAGCCAAACCCGCACCCCAGAGGGAACCGGAATCATCGCCGCGCCAGAACCTTGACCACGCGCGTCAACGCCGCCGCATCCACGTCCACGCCGACGATCACCCGATCGCCGCCGGCGAGCACGATCTCCATCCGGCCGGCATTTACCGAAAGTGCCGGCAAAGTCACGGGCGTCGCCGCGGCCCCGATCGTCGCCGCCACGAATTTGACCGCGTTCTCGCCCCAGGCGCGACGGCTGCTTCCATCTCGCGGCGCCACGTGAACAGCATGTTGGCATTGACGTCATGCCGCCGCGCCACAATCGATACCGAGGCGCCCGGCGCATATGTCTCGTCCACGATCCGCCGCTTCTCTTCCGCCGACCAAGACCGGCGGCGACGACGACCTTCGCCGGTCGTCGCTCCCTCCGCCCCTTTCGTCACCAACATCAACGATCGTGTCCATCAGCTCTTCGTGGACACGATCGTCGTGTCGTCACGCGACACAGATTGTTCCCCGATCCACAAAACCCGTCCAGGCGGCCCTCGGCGGAGGCTTACCCTGAAGCGTTGGAATCAGCTTCTGAAAACATGAGCCGTCGGCCCAAAGCCCGTGAGCGAAGACGATGCTTGGTTTAGTCTGTTTTGACATGGCGCGCTCCGTCGCATGAATCTGCCTGTCCTACCCAGGCGAAAAAAATGATGCGCAAGGTAGGGTGGATCGCTGTCACGCCACCATGTCATTAAATGCCGCTTTTCGGGACATCGGGCGGGCAAGCCGCGCCCCGGTCAGATTGCCGCCAACGGTTCTGCGGCGTTACGGATGGCCTGTGGCGGTTGACCATACGCGCGTAGAAAGCTGCGCCACATCCTCTCCCGGTCGCGGAAGCCGGTCTCCTGTGCGATGGCTTCGATGGCCAGACGGCCTTGCTCAAGCATCAGCCTCGCCGCTTCAAGGCGCAAATTCCCGATCGCCTTCGCCGGCGACATTCCGGTCTCGGCGCGAAACACGCGGCTGAACTGTCGCGGGCTGAGGCACGCAACGGTCGCCAGCCGCTCGATGCACAGATCGCCTGACAGATTGCACCGGGCGTATTGGAGCGCGTCCTGCACACGGTCCGATTTCGCATCGATCTCAAGAAGCGCCGAATGCTGCGATTGTCCGCCGGCGCGGCGATGATGGACGACCATCATCCTGGCAATCTCGCGCGCCTTTGCCACACCGATGTCGCGTTCGACGAGGCCGAGCGCAAGATCGATGCCTGCGGCCATTCCCGCCGAGGTCCAGATTGGGCCATCCGCGATAAAGATGCGGTCGACCTCGACGCGTGTGCGGGGGTAACGGTTTTGCAGTTCCCGTCCAAAGAGCCAGTGCGTGGTCGCACGGTGCCCATCTAACAGGCCGGCTTCGCCCAGGATGAAAGCGCCGACGCAGATCGATGCGATGCGTCGGATTCGTGCCGGCGCGTCCATTAAAAATTCAACGATGTCCGGTAACAGCGGGCTGATGTCCGGTGGAGCGCCAACCAAAAGCGTGTCCAAACAAACCTCGGACGCGCGTTCGGTTTGCACTTCCATGCCGAAAGAATTGCTGATGTGCCCGCCGGGTGCCGAGACAACATGCAATTCGTAAAAAGGCTCGCCCAGCACAAGGTTGGCGGCCTCGAACACCGCCAGCGGCGCGAAACTCAGGTTGGCAAAACCAGCCGACAATAGGAGCCCAACGCCTACGATGATCGCCCCCGATCATGGTTCGTCACATAAAGCCTAGCACACCTTGATTTTTATTCAACGGAACGCGGTGCACCTCGGCGAGAACAGATCGTTGCTCTCACGGGAACCTTCATCGGGCTCTTATAAGCGCGAGGGCGCTCAACGATGCGCCTACGGAAACGAATGCGGCGATCACGAAGGTCACGTTGACGTTGGCGATCAGACTTGCCCCGTGTAAGGAAAGTGTCCTACCGAGCAATGCTATCGCCACCAACCCACCGGTTTGCGCAACCGCGCTGTTTATTCCGGACGCCGATCCGGCATGATTTTTATCGACCGCGCCCAGGACGGCATTCGTGAGCGGCGCCACGGCACCGGCCATACCTAGAGCAATCAGAAGGATGGGCGGGAGAAGATTGGTCCAATAGCTACCACCGATGCCAACATGCGCCGCCATAAGGAAACCGGCCGCGACCAGGAGTGGTGCGACGGTAAGCGGCACGCGCGTCCCGATGCGTGTCGCAACTCTGCCAACCATCGGAGAGGCGGTGGCGAGCACCAAAGGAAATGGTACCAATGCCGCGCCGGCGGCGGTTCCCGTATATCCAGATGCTTCGATCAACATATAAGGCACCAGGAGGAACAGCGCTGCCAAAGCGCCGTACAGCAATAGTGTCAAAAGCGTAAGACCGACGAAGCTCCTCGAGCCGAATAGCGCGAGCGGCATCATTGCACGATCGCCCTGACGATGCTCTTGGGCAACAAATGATAGCAAAAGCAACGCGCCGACCGCCAATGCGATAGCCGCTTGGATTGACTTCCCTTGCGGTCCCGCCCCAATCGTGAGTCCCCAGGTGAGCGCGCCGAGACCCGCTGTTACCAACGCGGCACCGGCGAGATCCAGCGGGGCACGCGCTTCGTCCGGCCCGTCCTCGACAAATAGCCAGACAAGAATGATGGCGCCCACGGCGAGCGGCAGGTTCATGAGAAAAATTGCGCGCCAGCCGATTGCATCAATTAACCCGCCGCCGATCATTGGCCCGATCGCACTGGCAACCGACGCGGCCGCCGCCCAAATTCCGATAGCTTGACCTTTGACCGGGCCAGAAAAAGTCGAGCCAAGGAGAGCGAGGCTGTTGGGCAGGACCATGGCCGCGCCTACCCCCTGTATCGCGCGACCGATCACCAGAAATTGCAAACTCGGCGCGACCGCACTGGCCACGGATGCGGCCGCAAAAATCGCAATGCCGACGATCAAGAGCCGACGCGCGCCAAAACGATCGCCGGCCGCGCCACCGAGAAGAAGAAGAGCGCTCAGCGGCAACAAATAGGCATCGATAACCCATTGCAAATCGGCAGCGCCCGCCTCGAAACCGCGGCCGATGGCGGCAAGACCGACATTGACGACGGAGCCATCGATAAAATCGAGGCTCGACGCCAGAATTGTGGCAGCGAGGACGAGCCGGGAATGTGAGGAGCGAGGGCCGGCCTCTTTCGCCTGGGCGATCGCCGCGTTGCATCGAGTATGGACTGCCGTGCTCATCCGCGCCGCGCCAGCCTCGGCATTAGTAGTAGCGTGGAATGGGTCCGTTGTGCGGCGTCATCCGATCCGACAGATCGAACATGATCTCATCGACATAACACCAGCCCCACCCCTCGGGCGGATCGTACCCCTCGATGATCGGGTGGTGCGTGGTGTGATAGTGCTTAGTCGCGTGCTTGTTCTTCGAATTCGTCGCAGCAGCCAACATGGCCGCAGGTGCGGCAAATCCGTAGGTGAACCCATTGGTCGCCGGTCTTCAGGCACTCTTCGCAGCCGAGCGCGCTAGGCGTGACGTCGCGAACCCCTGCCATGTGTTTGCAATGAGTGGCCATGACCGTTCGCTCCGATGACGGAATATTCAGCCTTCGACGTCGGTTTCGGGACGGTCGTCGCTGCGAGCGATTTCCTCGTGCCAGCGGCCGTGCTTATCCTCGTAGGTGATGCCGGTCGTTTCGCCGGCAACGGCCTGCTCGCGGGCGGCGCGCTGCGCCGCTTTGCGCGCGAGGTCGTGGGACGGGAACGTCTCGGAATAGACGTCCCCGACCCGATAGGCCCAACCGCCGTCATGCTCGACGATTTCGTAGGTGATTTTGGTCATGTGCGCTCCAAATGCCGGAGATGAGCCGCGCTGGTCGACAGCAGCCGGACGTCGTCGGCAAGGTAATCATGGAGGATCGCGACCACTTGCGCGCCTTCGCCGACGGCGGCGGCGACGCGTTTGACCGATCCCGCCCGGACATCGCCGATGGCAAAGACACCGGGCACGCTGGTCTCGAGCAACCGCCGATCGGCGCCGGCATCCTTTCCCGTCGCGACAAAACCTTTGGCGTCCAGCGTCACGCCGGACCCGGAAAGCCAGTCGGTATTCGGGTCGGCGCCGATGAACAGGAACAGGTGTCGGATCGGCCGGCGCGCTTCATTCGCGCCCGTTCCCTGACGCCAGCGGATCGCTTCCAGTATGCCATTGCCGCCTTCCAGCGCCGCGACCTGCGCGTGCGTCACGATCTCGACATTCGGCAGGCCCGCGATACGGTCGATGAGATAGCGCGACATGCTCGTCTCCAGCCCCGCGCCGCGCACCAGCAGCCAGACTTTCGCGACCCGGCTCGCAAGGAAGACCACTGCTTGTCCCGCCGAATTGCCGGCACCGACCAGCGCGACCTCTTGCCCCGCGCAGAGTTTCGCTTCGACCGGCGACGCCCAGTAATGCACGCTCGTCGATTCGAACGCTTCGAGCTGCTCGATTACCGGTCGCCGGTAGCGGGCGCCTGCCGCCACCACGACCGAGCGGGCGGTCGCCCGCTCGTCGCCCGACAGCCTCAAGACAAACTTGCATCGGTCAGGCTCCGCGGGCGGGTCCAACGCCATCACCTCGTCGGGTATCGCCATGTCGACGCCGAATTTTTGCGCCTGATTGTACGCGCGCGCCATGAGCGCCATGCCGGTGATGCCAGTCGGAAAGCCGAGATAGTTCTCGATGCGGGCGGAGGCCCCGGCCTGACCGCCGAAGGCACGGCAGTCGAGCACCAGCACCGATAGGCCTTCCGACGCGGCATAGACCGCAGTGGCAAGACCGGCCGGACCCGCCCCGACAACCGCGACATCGTAAACGCGCTGCGGGTCGATCGGACCGACCAGACCGATGCACCGCGCCAGTTCCGCCTCGCCGGGGTTGCGCAGCATTTGCCCGCTTGGGCAGAGAACGATCGGCAATTGGCCGGGATCGACATGGAAGCGCTCGACCAACGCCTTTGCCTCCGCATCGATCTCGGGGTCGAGATTCTCGAACGGATGCCCGTTGCGGCGCAGGAAGCTCTCGAGCCGGAGCACATTGCCGTCACCGGCACGCCCGATGATCACCGGGCCACCGACGCCGATCTCCAGCAGACCCACGCGACGCAAGATCAAGGCGCGCATGATGCGCTCGCCCAACTCCGCTTCCGCGATCAGCAATTGGCGGAGACGGTCGGCCGGGATGATCAGGGCTTCGACGCCGCTGCGCGCATGGGCGTCGGTCAGCGCCGGGCGTCCCGCTAACTGCGCGAGCTCGCCGAGGAATGTGCCCGCGCTCTCTGTTACTAGGGGCTGTGTGTCGCCGGCGAGATTGCGACGCGTGACGTCGACCGTTCCTGTCAAAATGACGATGAGGCCGACGCCGACCGCGCCGGCTGTGACCAGCGTTTCGCCGGCACGAAAGGAATGGGCCGTGCCGAAGCGGCGCATCCGCTCAATTTCGACCGATTCGAAGGTCGGAAATACCTGATCCCGTCGCGTCACGAAGATCGAGGGTGTCAGGGCGTTGTCCGTCATGATCCTGCTTCGTGCCCAATCCGAACGGGCACACCATGCGACTGGAGGTCCCGTCGGGAAAATCAATTCGGACCCCAAACGCATAGTCCGATCGCGTCGTGGGCCAAGAACCTTTTGAGGATTATTCGGCTTTTGGCGATAACGCAAGGATACCAACGCCAAAATAAGCTTTTGAGCTGAGGGGGGCAGGAAGCACACAAACGCCCATGCGGGTGGTTCTGCTAACGGCCTGCGAAGCTTCAAAGTAGACATTAGCGTAGCAGAGGAGATCGCTAGCCGCGCGGCAGGCAACCGCTATCGGACGGTTTGGTAGTCACCCTCAATCCACTCTAGGACCGCTTTGGCGTAGGCATCTGCCTGATCCTCCCAGACGAAGTGCGAGCCATCGAGGAACAGAGAACGCGTGCTCGGCAACGACTTGTCGAGAATCTCGGCGTTTATCGGCGGCACGAGCGGATCCAGCGAGCCCCAAATGCTGAGCACCGGCGTTCGAATGGACGGAAGAAGTTCATGAAGGGCGGGAAGGTCCGTGGGATAGGCACGGACGTAGGTCATCGATTTAACAAAGCGTCGGCCTGCATATGACGCCGCATAGTCCTGCAGGACGCGGGGATCAGGAGTTGTCCGCATCATTCGCTTAATTGCGCTGATAGCAAGTTCCGCGCCGTCGGCGCCACCGAACGCGGACGCAGATGGCGCTAAGATGATGTCCTTCAACCGTCCGGCTGCAGTTGCCACGTCCGTAGCGCCGCTCCCCACAACCAAGCTTTCGAAACGATCGGGGTGCTGGCTTGCCGATAGCAGAAGAGCAGATGTCCCGATGTCGGGTCCGACCGCGTGAACGCGGCGGAGGTCCACCGCGTCGAGAATTCGCGGAACGAAGTTCGCCATGCCCTTCGGCGAAAGTACATCCGCTCTTCCTTCCGACCCCCCGAATCCGGGTAGGTCTACGGCGACGACCTCCCTTCGTTCCGCAAGAGAGGGCCAGATGCGGTGGAACGCGAAAAGGCTTTCCGGCCACGGGTTGGTGAGCAATAGGGAAACTTCCGATTTCTTTTCACTGCGCAAATAGCGGATCCGTAACCCGTCCACGTCGACGAAACGCACTGCCTCGAAGTTCATGTCAGTCATGTCGTGCTTTCCTCATCTGCGAAAAATTCTCCGCCTCGAAGGTTATTGACCTCCCTCAGTCTGGATTAGGGCGACGGGCGCTGCTCGCGCCGGCTTGCGGTCAATACCAGCGACAACGCCGCCACCACACAGCTCGCCCCGACCCAGCCGAGTGCCAGAGGGGAGGCATTGGCCATCGTCAGCGAGCCGAGAGCGGCACCGGCGGAAAAGCCGAGAAACTGGAACGACGCATTCAGCGAAAGCGCGATCGGCGCCACCTTCGCGCCGGCGATGCTGATAAGCCACGCCTGCTGGGCCGGGAAGAACGCCCACGCCGAGAGGCCCCATACGGCGATGGCCAACAGGATCGCCGGGCGCGCCGCCTCCCGTGGCAAGAGGATGCTGCTCGCCGACAGGCCCAGGAAGGCGAGCGCCAGCAGCGAGAGGCTTGTGAGGATCACGGGCCGATGCCCGAAGCGGTCGCTCAGGAGCCCGCCGAGCCTGAGACCGAACACGGCCGCAATGCCCCATGCCAACAGCACGGCGCTGACTGACGATCCAGCTATTCCAGTGGCGGGCGCTAGGAACGAGGCGAGGTAGGTGTAGACGGTGAAGGCGCCCGTCGCCCAAAACAGAGTGCTAAGCAGGGCCAGAAGAACGGCGGGGTGACGCGCCACGGTGAGGCGCTCGCGAAGATTCGCCACGGGCAGTCGATCAGCGATGTCGCGGGGAAGCCCGCTCAGCAGTCCTGCGGTCGCGATCAAAGCAAGTACGCCGACGATCGCGAAATTCACCCGCCAGCCGAAGCGGTCGCCGATGAGCGCGCCGAGAGGTACGCCCAGGGCAACCGCGACACTCGTGCCGCCGGTGACGATCGATAGGGCCGTGCCACGCCGCGACGGCTCGACGATGGCGCTCCCCAGGGCATTGGCGTTCGGAACATAGAGGCCGGCGGCCACCGCGAGCAGAATGCGCGCCGCCAACAGGCCGAGATAGCTGTGCGCCGACCATGCGACGAGGTTCGCCGCCGCGAACGCCAGCATGGAGGCGATCAGTAAGCGCCTCCGGTTGATATCGCCCGTGAGCGCCGTCAGGACCGGCGAACTAAGCGCATAGGTGAGGGCAAACACTGTCACCAGCTGACCCGCACTGACGAGGCTCACGGACAGGTCGCGGGACATCTCCGGCAGCAGAGGCGCGATCATGAACCCCTCGGTGCCGATGGCGAACGTGCCCAGCGCCAGCCAGTACAGCCGCGCCATGGATCGAGGTGCGGTCACCGCCATGGTCATCGATACTTTCCTTGATTCTAAGATGGTCGGTCATCTGTGAACAGGACCAAAAAGGGGGCGCGGCGGCGGATCACGACGTCAGACGAGGATTTGG
This sequence comes from uncultured Alphaproteobacteria bacterium, assembly GCA_963851285.1. Classification (GTDB taxonomy): domain Bacteria; phylum Pseudomonadota; class Alphaproteobacteria; order ATCC43930; family CGMCC-115725; genus JAATGI01. Next base: position 449,433 of record CAWKOL010000016.1, on the reverse strand, counting down.
GTAAAGGCGACTGTCATGAAGCGGTCGAACCCGCGTCCGCTCTTTTCGACCCTGGTACGCAACAGAGCGCCTTCATAGGCATCGAGAAGAAACGCTGCCAAATCGGCCGCCGGTGCCTTGGTGGCGATCGAGCCGTTGGTCTGAGCCTCGGCGATAACGGTGGCAATGTCGGTCGACCACGAGAGATAAAGGTCTGCCAGCCGTTCGCGGATCAGTTGGCTTTGGTCGGAGAGCTCGGCGCTGAAATTACCCAAGAGACAGCCCCGTCCGAAGCGAGCGTCGGTGTAGGCTTCGTTCAGCCGCGCAAAATGAGCGCGCAACCGCTGCAGCGGCGGGATGGATTTATCGGCGAGCGTGGCGCGGCGCGGGTTGTCGCGGCCATAGCGCTCGACGACTTCGGCGCCGAGCGCCTCCTTGCTCTCGAAATGATTATAGAAGGAGCCCTTCGGTACACCGGCCGCTTCCGTGATGTCCTGGACAGCGCAACCGTTGAAGCCCTTCTCGATCAGAACCTTGAGCCCGGCGTCGACGATCTTCTGACGAACGTTGGATCTAACCATGTCAGATCAATATGACCGGTCGTCTCAAATGTCAAGTTCGGGAGGGCTTACGCTAACCCCTTTCCTGTCAGTTGGATAAAGCGCCCAAGAAGACCGATCTCAATCATAGACTCCATACTTTTTTTGCGGCCGCGCATACCACCGGCCTTTTCCTGGAATCCCGGAACGTGATCAATTGCGAGCGCGATTGCGAGCCCGCGCCACTTGTCCGGGGAGTCACGCGCAATCGAATAGTGGTCACAAAGTAGATCGGAATTCGCGCGCGTCGGCGGCGCCCTCAGCGAGGCTGAAAAATCCGTCCCACAGTATGGCCGTTCTGGGTACCGTATAGGTACCAGGAGAGGTCAAACCGGAGGGTAGTCGCTCGTTTTCGGGCGTGCAACAAAATCCGGATTACCAAGTCGAAACAGTTAGTTAATCGTACTTATTCGTAGCTCGGCGAAAACGCCTGAATTTGCTTCCTAAACTATGGGTCGGGTGTTCGAGTCACCCCGGGGACGCCAACTCCGCGACACTTTTGGCGGGCAATGCCGGCAATCGCCCTGCCATTATCCTCAGGGATGCAAGGGCGGAAGCTCCGCAAGCTCGACCAATATCCGACCGAGTTCCGTGTTGGCCATCCGGGCCGCTTGCGTGCGCAATTGCGCCGAATTGATAAAGCCTTTTCGGTAGGCTACTTCTTCCGGGCAACCAACCAGCATGCCTTGTCGTGCCTGGATCGTTTGGACAAAGTTTGCCGCCTGTAACAAGCTTTCGGGCAAGCCGGCGTCGAGCCAAGCGCAGCCGCGACCAAGCCGTTCGACATTCAAAGTGCCTTCGTCGAGATAGATTCGATTAAGGTCGGTAATCTCGAGCTCGCCGCGCGGCGATGGTTTGAGCCGACGCGTGAAATCCGTCACGCGCGAGTTGTAGAAATAGAGCCCCGTCACTGCCCAATGGGATCGCGGTAGGCGCGGTTTCTCGACCACACTGATCGCGCGCCCTTTGTCATCGAACTCAACGACGCCGTACCGTTCTGGATCGCGAACTTGGTATGCGAACACAGTGGCGCCCAAGTCCCGCTGTTGCGCGTTAAGCAACAGATCGGACAGATGTTCCCCAAAAATCAAATTGTCGCCTAGGATGAGCGCGCACGGATCGCCTGCGATCCATGTGTCGCCGATGATGAATGCCTGCGCGAGCCCTTCCGGTTTTGCCTGCTCCGCGTAGGAAAATCGCACCCCCCACTGTTCACCGCCGCCAAGGACGCGGCGATAAAGCGGTAGATCGTGCGGCGTCGAAATGACAAGAAGGTCCCGAACGCCCGCAAGCATCAGAAGACTCAACGGGTAGTAGATCATCGGTTTGTCGTAAACCGGCAGCAGTTGCTTCGACAAACCGAAGGTAACGGGATAAAGCCGCGATCCCGAACCGCCGGCTAGAATGATGCCTTTCATGGCGCCAAGACGAGCCCCAACCGTTCGCCGCCGTAACGCTGGGCTCGAATGGTTTGCCACCACGATTGATGTCGCAAATACCATTCAACTGTCTTGCGAAGGCCGCGCTCGAATGTGTGTGAGGCGCGCCAAGCCAGCGCGGCTTCCGACGCCGAAGGATCAATTTCATACCGGAAATCATGACCGGGTCGATCCGTCACGAAACGAATGAGCCGCTCGCGCGTGCCCGTGGGATCTGGCTTCAACTCATCGAGAATTTTGCAGACGGCCCGGACCACATCGATGTTGCGCTGTGGCTGTCGCGCCCCGATGCAATAGGTGGCACCAGGTTTGCCGCGTTCCACGATTTGCACCAATGCTTCGGCGTGGTCTTCGACATAGATCCAGTCGCGCCGGTTCGAGCCGTCGCCATAGACCGGCAACTCCTTGCCCTCGACCGCGTTGAGGGTGACGAGCGGAATCAATTTTTCGGGAAACTGCCACGGACCGTAATTGTTGGCGGTGTTGCTGACTAACGTTGGCAGTCCATACGTATGATGCCAAGCGCGCACCAGGTGGTCCGATGCCGCCTTGCTCGAAGCATACGGACTACGTGGGTCGTATGCCGTTGTTTCGTTGAAAGGCGCCGCGTCCGGCGCCAACTGGCCGAATACTTCGTCAGTCGATATATGATGAAACCGAAACTGCGCTTTCGCCGATTCGCCAAGGCGGCTCCAATAATTGCGCGCCGCTTCGAGCAGCACATAGGTCCCGACGATATTGGTCTCAATGAATGGAGCGGGGCCGTCGATCGCGCGGTCGACATGGGTTTCAGCGGCCAAGTTCATGACGGCGTCCGGCCGCGACTCCCCAAAAATCGCGGTCATCGCCGCAGTATCGGATATGTCGGCACGAATGAGCACATGCCGATTGCTTGCCGACGCTTCCTCCAGAGCCGCCTCGGACGCCGCATAGGTCATTTTGTCGACATTGATGATGTGGTGTCGGGTTGTGCGGAGAATGTGCCGGACCACCGCGGACCCGATAAAGCCACACCCGCCGGTAATCAAAATTTTCATGCGAACCTGGTCCCCACAATGTCGGGAGAACGATACAATGCGCATCGGACGCCATCAAGGCATGGGGGCGGTATCACCGCATGAGTGGTTGGCAATTCTGGATTGATCGCGGCGGAACCTTCACCGACATCGTTGCCCGTCGACCCGACGGTACGATGGTGACGCACAAATTGTTGTCGGAAAATCCGGAACACTATCCTAACTCGGCAATCGCCGGAATCCGCGATTTGTTTGGCCTGGCGCCCAAAGAGCCGATTCCGGTCGACCGGATCGCCGCCGTTAAGATGGGAACGACCGTCGCGACCAATGCTCTGCTGGAGCGCAAGGGCGAGCGCACGCTGTTGATCGTCACCAAAGGTTTTCGCGATGCGTTGCGGATCGGCTACCAGAATCGACCGAAAATTTTCGCGCGGCAGATCGTTTTGCCGCAAATGCTTTATGAACGCGTCATCGAGGTCGACGAGCGTGTCACCGCCGAAGGGAAAGTGTTGCGCCCGCCCGATCTCGATCTGATTCGCGCCGATGTGGAACGCGCGCTCCGCGGCGGCATTCGCGCAGCCGCCCTTCTTTTCATGCACGCCTACGCCTATCCCGAACACGAGCGTCGCGTCGCCGAACTTATTCGTTCGATTGGGTTCAGCCAGGTGTCGACGAGTCATCAAGTCAGCGCGCTGATGAAGTTGGTCGGGCGCGGCGATACCAGTGTTGCCGACGCCTACCTCTCCCCGATATTGGCGCGCTATGTCGATGAAATGGCGCTCGAGCTCCCCGGCGTGCCGATTTACTTCATGCAATCAAATGGCGGATTGGTCGACGCACAGCGGTTCCGCGGTAAAGACGCCATCTTGTCGGGCCCGGCTGGCGGTCTGGTCGGGGCGGCTAAAAGCGCCCAAGCCGTTAATCTCAATCGGATCATCAGCTTCGACATGGGCGGTACCTCGACGGACGTATCGCACTACGCCGACGAATATGAGCGCGGGCTTGAGACTGAAATCGCGGGCGTGCGGCTACGCGCGCCGATGTTACGAATCAATACCGTGGCGGCCGGCGGTGGCTCGATCTGCTTTTTCGACGGCGGGCGGCTGAGAGTCGGCCCGCGGTCGGCCGGCGCAAATCCCGGTCCGGCCTGCTATCGTCGGGGCGGTCCGTTGACGATCACCGACGCGAATTTGCTTCTTGGAAAAATCCAACCTGAATTCTTCCCACACGTTTTCGGCCCGGCCGGCGATCAATCTATCGATCGCGATATTGTCGTTGCCAAATTTGCGGCACTTGCCTCTGAGATCGGCGATGTGACCAGACGAAGCCTCGCGCCGCGCGAGCTCGCCGAAGGTTTCGTTAAGATCGCCGTCGAGAATATGGCAAATGCCATCAAGCAAATTTCAATTCAGCGCGGCCACGATGTCACGGGATACACGTTATGCTGCTTTGGCGGGGCTGGCGGCCAGCACGCCTGTTTGGTTGCCGATGCCCTCGGCATGAAGCGGGTATTGCTACACCCGATGGCGGGGGTGTTGTCGGCCTATGGCATCGGGCATGCCGATTTGCGTGCCTTGCGCGAACAGACGATCGAAGCTCTACTGAACGAGTCTCTCCTGCCGCGTCTTGAGCGCACGTTCGGCGAATTGGCTCGTGTCACGGTGGCGGAAATCGAGGCGCAGGGCATTGCAGCCGCCGACATCACGGTATGCCGGTCGCTTCACATAAAATACGAGGGTACGGATTCGGCGCTGATCGTTCCCTACGGCGATCTACTCGGGATTAAAGCGGCGTTCGCGATGGCGCACCGCCGGCGATACGGATTCGTTTCCGACACGAAGCCGCTGGTCGTCGAGGCCGTCTCTGTTGAAGCCATCGGTGGGGGAAATTCTTTCGAAGAGCCCGAAACGACGTTTTCGGGGACAGCCGGCTCGCCGATGGCAACGGTGCCGCTGTTTACGGCGGGCCGCGACTATCTAGCACCCCTTTACGCGCGGGATGCGCTGACGCAAAACAATGAACTCATCGGCCCCGCGATTATCCAGGAAGCATCCGCGACCACGGTCGTCGAACCCGGTTGGTGTGCACGTCTCGATAAGCGGCGCAATTTGATTTTAGAGCGCGTCGAGCCGCTGCCGAAGCGTGTTGCCATCGGAACAGACGCGGATCCCGTGATGTTGGAGATTTTCAACAATCTATTCATGGCTGTCGCGGAGCAAATGGGGGTGGCGCTCCAGAACACGGCCTATTCGGTGAACATTAAGGAACGATTGGATTTTTCATGTGCGGTGTTCGATCGATCAGGTGCCCTGATCGCCAACGCGCCGCACATGCCGGTGCATCTCGGCTCAATGGGCGAGAGCGTTGAGGCGGTCATTCGGTCCCGCCGGGACACGATGAAACCGGGCGACGTGTATATGCTGAACGCGCCCTACAACGGCGGCACGCATCTTCCCGATATTACCGTCATTATGCCAGTGTTCGATGAAGGCGGCACACGACACCTTTTTTTTGTCGCGGCGCGCGGTCATCAGGCCGATATCGGCGGAATCTCGCCTGGCTCGATGCCACCTTTCAGCAGAAACGTCGAAGAAGAAGGAGTCCTGGTCGACGACTTCCTGCTCGTCGATGGCGGCCGTTTCCGCGAAGCGGAGACATTGGATTTACTTCGTTCCGGGACCTATCCGGCGCGTAACCCGCAGCAAAATCTTGGGGATCTCAAGGCGCAAATCGCGGCGTGCGAAAAAGGCGCGCACGAGATGCGCCGGCTCGTCGAACATTTTGGGCTTGCGACCGTCGCCGCTTACCTACGATACGTCCAGGACAATGCCGAAGAGGCGGTTCGCCGCGTGATCGATGCCGCGAAGGAGGGCGCGTTCGCCTATTCCATGGACAATGGTGCGGTGGTCAAGGTTCGCGTCGCCGTCGATAGGCAGCAGCGCAGCGCCACCATCGATTTCACCGGCACGAGCGCTGAGTTGCCCTCGAATTTCAACGCGCCGGCGTCGGTGTGCAAGGCGGCAGTATTGTATGTTTTCCGCACGCTCGTCGATGACGACATTCCGATGAATCAGGGCTGCCTACGACCGCTCAATATTGTCATTCCTGAAGGCTCCATGCTGCGACCGCGCTATCCAGCGGCTGTCGTCGCCGGCAACGTGGAAACGTCGCAGTGCATAGTCGATGCGCTCTATGGCGCGCTCGGGGTGATGGCGGCGGCCCAGGGCACGATGAACAATTTCACGTTCGGCAATGATGTCTACCAATACTACGAGACGGTATGCGGCGGTTCCGGCGCGGGCTCCGACTACGACGGTACCGATGCCGTTCACACGCACATGACGAATTCGCGGCTCACCGATCCGGAAGTGCTCGAATTTCGGTTTCCGGTTCTGGTTGAGGAATTTTCGCTGCGGCACGGATCGGGCGGCATTGGCAGACACCACGGCGGTAACGGCGTTATCCGCCGAATCAAGTTTCGGGAGCCGATGGAAGCGTCGATTCTGTCGGACCGCCGCATCCTGCCGCCTTTCGGTCTCGAAGGAGGCTCGCCGGGCGCCGCGGGAAGGAACTATGTGCTACGCGGTGACGGTCGCCGTGAAGATTTTGGCGCGACCCACAGCGTGACGATGGCGCGCGGCGATTGCTTTGTTATCGAGACGCCAGGGGGTGGCGGTTACGGAAAACCGTGACGGTCAGGACGGGCCGTCCGCGTCCTTGCGCGGAAAGGCTTCCTCCCGGATCTTGCCAAGCCGTGCCAGATTGTCTTGTGCGGCGGCTGCTTCCGATGATCCTGGAGCGATTCTGGTGACGCTGATCCAATCGCGGCGGGCGCCGGGCACATCGCCTTGCAAGCGCCTGATGTTGCCACGCTCCAAAAGACCGACCGGATTGTTGGGCGCGAGCTTGAGGTTATAGTCGATATCCTGGCGCGCCAGGGGTAATGCGTCGAGCGCCCGGTAAGCGGCTGCCCGATAGACGTAGATTTCGGCTTTTTTCGGCGCGAGATCGCTGGCGCGATTGAGGTCGTCGATCGCGCTCCAATATTCCTGCGCCTCGGCAAGTGCTTCAGCGCGATCGATCAGTAAATCCGGGTCGTTCGGGGTCAGTCGAAGCGCGGCGTCAAAATCGATCTTCGCGGCGCGCGGTTGATTCGCGACGAGCCACGCTTGTCCCGCTTGATCATAGATGTGCGCCTGTTCGACAAATCCAACGGAAGCCAGGCCTGCCGCCAATTTTTCAAAAAGGCGCGCCGCTTCCGCGTAGTGCTTCATGTCGAACAATGCCATGGCGACGCAATGATCTGCCTCGAAGCCGCCGCCGGAATTCGACCATTGCTTGGCGCGGGCGAGCGCGGCCTCCGGATCGGTTTCCGCCTCGGCGACGCATTGATCGTGTTCGCCGGCGGGATCGCTCGCTCGAGGCGCGCCGAGCGCAACGGCCGATCCCCATAGGGTGGTCATCAAGAACGCGCCGACGATGCAGCGCGAGAGTTTAAGCGGCGCCTTATTCGCCCGGCTCGGCAACATGCTGATTGGCGATCTGCGGTTGCGGCTGTAATGCCGGCTGCTCGGCGCGGCCGAAGAAGCGTCGCATCCGCTCAAGATAGACATAGATCACCGGTGTGATGAATAGGGTCAGGGCCTGTGATACGAGCAGCCCTCCGACGACTGCTAGACCGAGCGGCCGCCGCAGCTCGGAACCTTGGCCAAGCCCGATCGCGATCGGCAATCCGCCCATGATCGCCGACATCGTGGTCATCATGATAGGGCGAAAACGCAGAAGACACGCTTCGTGGATTGCGTGTTCCGGCGTGGTGATGCTTTCGCGTTGTCGGGCGATGGCGAAGTCGATCATCATGATCGCGTTTTTCTTGACGATGCCGATCAACATCACAATGCCGATAATCGCGATGATGCTGAGATCCATGTGGAACAACATCAACGTGAGCAACGCGCCGAGACCGGCGGCGGGCAATCCCGACAAGATCGTGATCGGATGGATGAAGCTCTCGTAGAGAATGCCGAGGACCATGTAGATCACCAACACGGCCGCGATGAGCAGCATGCCTTGGCCTTTGAGCGATCGCTGAAAAACTTGAGCGGTGCCCTGAAAGCCCGTCGCCACCGTAACGGGAAGGTTCATGCTCCGCTCAAGCTGATGAATTTCCTCGACCGCCTGGCCTAGCGAAACTCCCGGCGCTAGGTTGAAGGAGATCGTCACCGCGGGCAGCAAGCCCTGGTGGTTGATCAACACAGGACCAAGCTCGGTGCGGAGGTGCGCGACCGCCGACAATGGAATTGGTTGATTGGTCGCGTTCCGCAAATACAGCTTCGAGAGGTCCGACGGGTTCCGCTGGTATTTCGGCTCGACCTCCAAGATCACCTGATAGTCGTTTGCCGGCTCATAGATCGTTGAGATCTGCCGAACGCCATAGGCGCTGTATAACGTCTGCCGGACTTGGTCGACCGTGATTCCCATGGACGACGCTAGGTCGCGGTTCACGTCGATGATGAGCTCCCGGTTCTTCAACTCGAGATCGGAGTTCACATCCTGAATGCCGGCCAGTTTCACGATCCCGGCCTGCAGTTTGGGCGCGATCTCATACAGCTCCTTGGTATCGCTGTCTTGGACCGTGTATTGATATTGGCTGCGCGCCAGACGCCCGCCAACGTTGATGTTCTGGATCGCCTGGAAATACGTCTGAACGCCGGGCAACTGCGCGACCTTTCGGCGCAGACGCTGGATCACCTGTCCGATCGTGTCATGATTCACCCGCTGGTCGCGATCCTTCAGCGTGATAAACATACGGCCGTTATTGAGGCCAGGGTTGAACGGCGATGAGCCGATGAACGATCCGACGTCGGCGACGTCGGGGTCGGATTGAACGATCGCCGCGACTTCTTGTTGGTGCGTCGCCATCGCGTCGAATGAAATGTCCTGAACCGTCTCAGTCGCTGCGAGGATGAGGCCGGTATCCTCATTCGGGAAGAAGCCCTTGGGAATGACGCTGAAGACATACAGCGACGCCACGAGCGACAGAATGGTCACGAACAGCGTTACCAGTTTGAACCGAAGCACCCGGGTCAATGCCCAATCGTAGCCGCCGATTAAGTGATCGAAGCCCGCTTCCGAAAAGCGGTAGAGCCAGCCGTGTCGTCGCTCGTGTTCGCTCCGCAACAGCCGTGACGCCAGCATCGGCGTAAGTGTGAGCGACACAAAACCGGAGATCAAAATCGTCATGCTGATAGTGACCGCGAATTCGCGGAACACTCGGCCGACAATGCCGGCCATGAACAGAACCGGGATGAACACCGCGACGAGGGAGAAAGTGATCGACAAGATGGTAAAGCCGATTTCGCGGGAGCCGTTGAAGGCAGCCTCCAACGGCTTTTCGCCGTTCTCGATGTGCCGAACGATGTTCTCGAGCATGACGATGGCGTCGTCGACCACGAAGCCAACCGATAACGTCAGGGCCAACAGCGACAAATTGTCGATCGAATATCCCATGACGTACATGCCAGCGAAGGTGCCGATGATCGACACCGGTAGCGCCAATGCCGGAATGATGGTGGCCGTGACGTTCCGCAAGAAAACGAAAATCACCATCACGACGAGGAAGACGGTGAGCATCAGGGTGAATTGCACGTCGCTCACCGAATTGCGGATCGAGATCGAGCGATCCACCAGCATCTTGACTTCGACCGACGGCGGAATCTGTTGCCGGAATTCCGGCAACAATGACCTGACGCTGTCGACGACCTCGACCGTATTCGCGTCGGGCTGGCGGAAGATCGCCAGAATGATAGACCGTTTGCCGTCATACCAACCGGCAACGAGGTTGTTCTCCGCGCTGTCGACGACCTTCGCAACGTCGCTCACACGGACCGGCGCGCCGTTGCGATAGGCGACGACGATCGGCCGGTAATCCTTGGCTTTCGCCAACTGGTCGTTGGCTTCGAGCGTGTAGCCGAGATGCGTTCCGTTGAGCTGGCCGACGGGGGTGATCGTATTGGCCGCCGAAACCGCATTCATCAGATCGTCGAAGGACAGGCCCTTGGCCGCCAGCGCTTCGGGATTGGCCTGAATGCGCACTGCAAATTTCTGCGCGCCATAAACCTGGACTTGGGACACGCCGGGTAACATCGAAATGCGCTGCGCCATCAGCGTTTCGGCGTACTCGTCCATGTCGTAGAGCGTCATGGTATCCGACACGAGCGCCAGATTCATGACTGGCTGGTCCGCCGGGTTGAGCTTGATGAAGCTCGGCGGCGCCGGCAATTGCGGCGGCAGGTAGCGTTCGGCCGCGGATATTTCCGATTCGACGTCCAGAGCGGCGCCGTCGATATTGCGTGACAAATCGAATTGGATGGTGATCGCGGTCGCGCCCTGACCACTAGTCGAGACCATCGAATCGATGCCGGCGATATTGGAGAACGCTTTTTCGAGGGGCGTCGCCACTGCCGATGCCATGGTATCCGGGCTGGCGCCAGGCAGCGAAGCCGTGATGAACAGCGTCGGAAAGTCGACCCGCGGCAGTGCCGCCACGGGGAGCAACCGATAGCTGAACATCCCGAAAACGACGAACGCCAACATCAGCAACGTCGTCATTACCGGACGACGGATGCACAATTCAGGAAGCGTCATGAGGACTTATCCGGCTTCGATGCGCCCTCGGGACTGCGTATCGTGACGCGACTGCCGTTGGTAATTCGCAGCAGCCCGTCGGTGACGACGCGCTCGCCGGCCGACAGTCCTTTCGAAATTACGCTGGTACCGTCGATCGACCGACTTACAGTGACGGTGCGATATTGGGCCTTGTTGTCGCTCGTGATCACGTACACGTAATCGCCGGTCTGTCCGACTTGAACCGCTGCCGAGGGCACCGTCAGAGCATCGTTCTGTACCGACAAGTCTACCGTCACATTGCAAAATTGGCCTGGCCACAACGCTTCGCCCGGATTGTCAAAGGTCGCCCGCACCTGGATGGTGCCTGTCGTCGGGTCGATGCTGTTTTCAAAGAAGGACAATAGGCCTTGCTCAGGTTTGCCCGAAGCGCCGACCGGCGTCGCCAAGACTTTCACCGGCCCTTCCGTCATTGCCCGGCGCACCGGGGGCAGGTCCGCCTGCGGTAAGGGGAAGCTGACATAGATCGGTTTGAGCTGATTGATCGTTGCCAGCGGCACATCGTTGGCTTTGATGTCGTTTCCTACCTTTTGGTTGACATAACCGATCCGGCCGTCGATTGCGGCCCTGATCGTGAAATAGCTGAGCATCACCTGCGCGCTTTCGACGGCGGCTTCATCGGCCTTAACCGATGCCGACGTAGATTGTGCCGTCGTGGTGGACGTGTCGAGCTGTTGGCGGGAAACGAATTCCTGCTGAGCCAGAGGCTTGTAACGGCTGACGTCGCGATAGGCGTTGGTTTGCAAGGCGCGATCACGCGCCAAATTGGCCTGGGCTTGATCGAGTTGCGCCTGCTGGAATCGCGGATCCAGCGTCATGATGACCTGGCCCGCCTTCACGTCATCGCCGTCATGGACGAGGACCCGCTCAATCTGTCCATCGATCCGCGAGCGCACGGAAACTGAAGCGATGGTTTGTACCGTGCCGACGGCATCGAATTGAACCGGCATCGGCTGGACCTTAACCTCCGCAACGATAACGGGCACGGCAGGCGGTCCGCCCGGCGAACCCGGTCGAGTCTGAGAACGGGCATCGCTCGCGACCAGAGCCTGGTACCCGAAACCGCCAGCAGCCAATACCACTAAAAAGCCGCCCGCAATCCACACGCGCTTCATCGTTAACCTTTCACCCCAGGGCGCCGACGCGGCGACGCTCCTTACCCCAAACCTCTATTATAGGAAGGTCCGGCCTGCCCTGGGTAGGCTCCCGCGAGACGCAGCATCCCCGCGTTGCGCGCATAGCCCCTTGCCGCTGGACCGTGTCCGGCCGAGTGAATACAGGGGCGAGAAGAATTTGTAAATTGCACGGCGGTTACTTTGCTAACATTCTCACAGAAACGGGGCGACCGACCGCAAACTGCTGGTCGGGGATTCCGGTCCTTGGGAGCGAAAAACGCCGATGGGCGGGTTTGAGAATGCCCTCCGGGCGCTGAGCGAGCGCAACTATCGCACGTACACGATTGGCAACGCGATCTCGCTGATTGGCACTTGGCTCCAGCGGATCGCGGTGGGTTGGTTGGCGTGGCAATTGAGCCACTCGACGACATGGTTAGGAGTGGTCGCTCTGGCAACCACCGCGCCGGGCTTCGTCCTTAGTCCGTTTGCGGGCAGCATGGCCGACCGCATCGATCGAGTCAGAATGATTCGGGTATCTCAAATCGTCGCAATGGCGATTGCGACGGCCCTAGCGATCATGACCTATACGGGTAACATCACGATCGTCAGTCTATTCTTGTTTTCGCTGGCGCTCGGGGCGGCTAACGCATTTAACCAGCCGGCACGGTTGGCCCTGGTGTCCAATTTGGTTCCGCCGCCCCTGCTCGGCTCTGCGGTGGCGCTCAATTCGCTGGTCTTCAATACGGCTCGTTTTATCGGTCCGGCGATTGCCGGCTTGGTAATCGCGAATGGCAGTGTGGCGATGGCTTTTGCGCTCAATGCCCTGAGCTATGTCGCCTTCATCGTTGCCTTGACCGGATTGCGGGACACCCCGCCGCTACAGTCGGGGCGTCGCCAGCGCATCGTCACGCATACCATCGACGGGTATGCTTATGCGATCAGCCATCCCGGAATCGGCCAAATCTTGCTGTTGTTCGCGCTGACTGCTTTCAGCGTACGCGGTTTCGTCGATTTGTTCCCCGGCTTTGCCGATGCGGTCTTCGAGCGCGGGCCGCAAGGTCTGGCTTGGCTGACCGCGACCATGGGCGTCGGCGCGATGATGGGTGGCATGTGGATGGTACGCCGGGACGGCATTCGGGGGCTGACCAATCTCATCGTCACCCATACACTGATAATGGCCCTCGGCATTTTAACGTTTGCCGCGACCCGAAATTATTGGATCGCGCTCGTCGCCCTGTTTTTCGCGGGGTTTGCCATGATTTCTACGGGGATCGCCGCGCAAACATTGGTGCAGACGGTTGTCGATCCGGAGAAGCGTGGGCGCGTTATGGGGCTTTACGGGGTGGTGTTCCGTGCCGGGCCCTCGCTGAACGCATTGGTAATGGGCTGGATTTCGTCGCTGCTTGGCTTACAGGTCACAGTCGCCTGCGGCGCTGGCTTGTGCCTGCTCTATTGGCTTTGGGCAAGGTTGCGGCGGGAATCGATGGAGTCAGCGCTGGAAGTAGCGGCGCGCATTGCCGCGGAGTGAGATCGGGCCTTAAGCGGAAGGAATACCGATTGGGAGGGCTGCGCCGTGGCGCAGTATGGATTGAGCCGCCTCGGTATAGCGGCCGTCGGCCTCGTGGAGAACAAGGCCGGCACTCAAGCGGGTTGGCGAAGCAACCCCCTTGCGGGCATGTACGATGACGCGCTTGGCGTCTTTGCCGTTTCCCGGCCACATCGGAAAAACGACGATGTCGCCGGCACGGCCGGCAAGTAAAGCGAGTAGGCTCTCCATTCGATCCGCGCGATGGATGAACGTCATTGTGCCCCTGGGTCGCACCATGGTCAGTGCGAAACGGACCCAGACGCTAAGGTTGGCATCACCTTCGATATTCGACCGTGCTTTCGTTCCGATCGGCGACGGCGTTGCCGTTCCGCCTGGGAGATAAGGCGGATTAGCCATGACGTGCGCGAAACTATCAGGCTCCAGTCGCTGAGGCGGCCGCAGCAGGTCGCCGGCGAGGATCTCGATCCGATCGCCCAGCCCGTTTCGCAAGGCGTTGTCACCGGCGAGGCGAACGAGGCCACGATGGGCTTCGATCCCGGCGACGCGGCAGCCGGCCACGCGAACCGCTAGGCAAAGGGAAGCGGCGCCGACGCCGCAACCTAGATCGAGCACCGTTTCACCGGCCCGTGCGGGGACGGCGGCGGCGAGAAAAACCGGATCGATAGCCGTCCGGTAACCGCGTGCGGGTTGCGTCAGGCGAACACGGCCGTTAAGGAGGAAATCTTCGGTGACTTCGTCCTGCTGTTCCCCGGCGGAGATGGGCGTCTGTTCGCTCACGCCCTTTGCTCGGGTGCATCGCGCAGGAGCGATGCGGCTCGCTCATGATCGCGGTCCGCGACCATCAGCCGGCGCTGGACTGCACCAATACTGCCTTCGATGACGCTCGTATGTCCGTCCAGCACAAGCGTTTCAATTCCCGAATCCGCAAGGAGCGCGCGGGCCCACGATAGAAAAACAAGATCGTTGCTTCGGGTAAGCTCTTTCATCCAGCCTTCAATGCGCGCTTCAAGGGGAGAGGAGGTGGACTTGACCGGCCCTTTGAGCGGCTTATGCTCGCTTCAGATTATCATGCCGTCAAGCAAGGCGGCGTAACAGTGGAGTGTCGGCGTGGCGCTGCCTGTCAGTCCTGTGAGCGCAGGTGAACAACAGGCGAAGCCACGAGCTTCGCTGGAGAATCTAACCGTCCTTCTGAAGAGCGATCTCGCTCGCGTCAATCGATTGATTGTCGAGCGCATGCACAGCCCGGTAGAACTGATACCGCAATTGGCGGGCCATATCGTGGCGGCGGGCGGCAAGCGGATTCGCCCGATGCTGACGTTGGCGACGTCGCGGCTTTGCGGTTACACCGGTGACCGGCACGTTGCTTTGGCCGCCGCCGTCGAATTCATCCATACCGCGACTTTGCTGCATGACGACGTCGTGGATTCGAGCGACCTGCGTCGCGGCCTGGCCACGGCAAATGCGGTTTGGGGCAACAAGCCGTCTGTTCTGGTTGGGGATTTTCTGTTCAGCCGTGCATTTGAGCTAATGGTCGAGGATGGATCGTTGCGCGTGCTGCAAATTTTGTCTCGTGCGTCTGCTGTGATCGCCGAAGGCGAGGTACTGCAATTGATGACATCGAACGACACGACGACCGATGAGGACGCGTATCTTCGTGTCATCAGAGACAAGACGGCGGAACTCTTCGCCGCAGCGTGCCGCATCGGGGCAATCCTAGGCGACCGTTCGGATGACGACGATGTCGCTCTCGACGCGTTTGGCCGCAATCTCGGCGTCGCGTTCCAATTGATCGACGACATGTTGGATTATTCGGCGCGAGAAGCCGAGCTCGGCAAATCGATTGGTGACGATTTCCGCGATGGCAAGATCACCCTTCCCGTCGTACTGGCGTTTCGCGCCGGCAACGAGGCCGAGCGCTCGTTTTGGCGCCGTACCCTGGAAGACCAGGATCAGCGCGATGGCGATCTCGCCCGGGCGATCGAATTGATGAACCGGCACGACTGTCTCTACGCGACTTGGCAACGCGCGAGCCACTACGGCGAATTGGCGCGACGGGCACTGACCTCATTCCGCGACTGTGTGGAAAAACGGGCACTTTTGGAAGCAATCGATTTCTGTCTCGAGCGCAAGCACTAGGTCTTAAACTCATAAAGGGGATTCCGCTGGGTGGCGAATTCTGATTTCAAGCTCCTGAACGGAGCTTGAGCCATGATGCCTCGCCGGTATGATTTGACGGACTTTGAATGGTCGATCATCCAGCCGCTGTTGCCGAACAAACCGCGCGGCGTCGCGCGGGTGGATGACCGCCGGACATTGAACGGCATCTATTGGCGGCTGCGGACGGGTTCGCCGTGGGCGGACATCCCGGAGCGCTACGGTCCGCCAACGACCTGCTACAACCGCTTCGTCCGGTGGCGGAAACGCGGCGTCTGGGACCGGCTTTTCGACGCGGTCTCGCGGGCTTACGAAGGCGATCTGCAAATGATCGACTCCTCTTCGATCCGGGTCCATCAGCACGCGGCCAACGTCAAAAAGGGGGGCCGGAGACCGCGGAAGGGCACGACGCTCCAGCCCGATGCATGGGGCGCTCGCGCGGCGGACTGACCACTAAAATCCACGCTCTGGTCGACGGCAACGGCTTGCCCATCGCGCTCAAACTGACCGAAGGTCAAGCTCATGACGG
This sequence comes from uncultured Alphaproteobacteria bacterium, assembly GCA_963851285.1. Taxonomy (GTDB): domain Bacteria; phylum Pseudomonadota; class Alphaproteobacteria; order ATCC43930; family CGMCC-115725; genus JAATGI01. The sequence continues at coordinate 433,367 of CAWKOL010000016.1, read as the reverse complement.
GCGAAGCGCCGCTGACATGCTCGGCGAGCTCGGCCCCGGTCAAATCTTGCTCGCCGACCGCGCCTACGACAGCGACGCGCTGCGCCGGTGCCTGACCGCGCAGGGCGCCTGGGCCAACATCAAGCCGATGCCGAACCGGGTCAACATCCCCGCTTTCAGCCCATTCCTCTATCGCTACCGCAACCTGGTCGAGCGCTTCTTCAACAAGATCAAACATTTCAGAGCCGTCGCCACCCGCTTCGAAAAGCATGATGCAAACTACCTTGCCATCATCAAACTCGCCGCCGCCAAAATCTGGATGCGGTTTATGAGTCGGTGACCTAGACTTGTAGCTGTCGATTGCGGTTGCCGCCTTGCCGAGAAGGCAGTATATCGCGCGCTGGCCGGAGTGTAGCTCAGCCTGGTAGAGCACCGCTTTCGGGAGGCGGGGGCCGTAGGTTCAAATCCTATCACTCCGACCAATCCTCAAGTCTCGTCATCATCCCGGATTGGCGTTGAGCAACGCTTCCAGCTTGGCGATCTCGGCTTCGGCTGCCGTGCGATCCGCTTCCGTGGGATTTGCGGCGCTCGCCTGGATGCCGCTTGCCACGGCATGAATCGCTTCGAAACTGGCAAGACCAGCCTGGACCACCTGGATCGCCAGCGGCAAGTATCGCGCCAGCAACCCTAAGATCGTCAGCCCCAGGATCATTGCGAGGCCCTCCTGGCCGGGATCATTACCTCGGCCGCGGCCAATTCCTTGCGCGCGTTGGCAACGAGCGCGCTGGCGTCCGCCTGGGGCGACGCATCCGAAAAATCGCGAAGCGCATAGATGGTGTTGTGCAGTTTGATTTGGGTATCGCGTAATTTCGTAACGAGGGTGGGATCGCTGCACGCGGTGCCTTCCAGCTTGGGGCATCGAGGCAGCATAGTGTAGGCGGCAGCGGGCACCAGGAATTTATTGACGTATTCCAGTTCGATCGCTGTCACGGCCTGTTGTGAGGCCGATACCGTCACGACCGCCGGCGCCGCGCAACCCGCGAGCAGCAGCATGCCCATCATTGCGAATCGCCGCATCTCAGTTCCCTCCGCTCGACGGCGCCGGTGTGGCACTTTGTTGACCATTGGCCGCGGTCGTGACCAGACTCGCGACAACGTTTGCCAGCCATCCACTGTCGACGGCGGTTGCCGCGGAATTGGCAGCGGCACAAGCCGGCGTGACGTAGTTGGTCTCGGCAGATTGAATTGTGGCCGCGGCGCCGCCCTTTGCAAGGGCGTTTGCGGTCGCTTCGGCTGCCGGACGAGGTCGTTGCAGATGGTTTCGAGCGCGGATGCCACCTGGGGCGCGTCGGTCACGGCAATGCTGACGGCCGACGACACTTGGGAACAAGCCGCAATCGCCGTTAGCGATATCGCCGCCCCAGCGACCGCGAGATATTCGAGGACCTGTTTCATGCGATCGCTCCTGCTCAGGAATTGGCCGAAGGCGGCAGCGTCGGCCGGACGCCGAATTCTGGCAGGACGATTGCAAGCAGGCTGGCGGCGGCGGTGAGCACGCCGACAATTGCCTGCCACTCGTCGAGCGCGACCGACACGCCCGCTATTCCAAGCTAGGTTGCGAGCCCCGCGTAGGACGACGGTTCCTTGGCTCGCGCCAAAAGATAGCTGAGCATCGTTGTCTCCTTGGTGAAAAAAGCTTGTCGGGGCGGTGGCTGACGGGAACCGGGATGATCCGGGTCTCAGTGTGTCCCTAGCTTCAGGGCGAGCGTGAAGATGATGCCGCCTATCCACCAATGACGGAGCCCGCCACGATTACGATAAGCACCTCAAGTCGACCGACGCGACGCGTGGTCGATTCGAGAAGCGATAGAAGATTGGCGTACCGTTCCGCGCATACGGCTTCATGCAGGCGCAACTGCGTCGTGCGCCGATCGGAATTGCCGCCCAAATCCGGAATGGCGCCGGAGTTGCCGCAGTAGTCCGTCACCGCTATAGCTCGGCCTGAGCGGCCCAATGAATAGCAAGCACGTCGCCGGCCGTGGCCACCGTGCTGGATGTGGCGAGAAGAAACCCGTTGACGCCGGCGGTCGATGCCGGATCGACGCTAACCGTCACGTCGGTCGACCCCGTAAGGTCGTTCCAGTTGGCGTTGGCGTTGATCGGGTTGTAGGTCGTGATCGCGGGCGTAGCCATCATTGGCGGCGAAAGAGTGACGTACTCGGAAGGGTCCCCAGACGCGGTGGGATTGAGCATCGTGAAAGCGCCGGCTTTGCCGACCGACTGCTTCGCTGCCGTGCCGGGTTGGAACGAGGACTGATAGTGGCGACGACATAGATTTAGTTCGTCGTTATAGACGCGGGGAGCATAAGGAACGTCCGTTGTTCCGGCATAGAGACGAACTCGCGTGAATGCGAATGTCGCGCCGTTAGTGCCGAGGAAGTTGGTGGTTCCCGACGATGCTATGTAGTCGCCCGTTCTTTAATTGCGGGGCCTGTGTCAACCCTGGATATCGTCGCTGCCGGGGTCATGGTTCTTTTCGCGGTCGACATCGGTCGCCGCATGATGGTGTTCAGCGGTGTGGCGTCTCAATGTGAAGAGCGCGGTGCGTTGCCCGCGGGGGCGAACTTCGAGATCGCCGACACCCTCGTCCCGGCAGGGACGAACTTTTCCGCCGAAGCGGAGCTAATTGATTAATTGGTCATGCGATGGCCTTTCCCGATTCGAACTCAGTGCCGTCAGTCCAGATGCAGTGCAGGATGACGGCGATCTTTCGCGCGACGGCGACCTTTGCCTTTTTGGTGCCGATGCGTTTGACGAGCTTGGCAGCCCAGCTCTTCAAATGCGATGGCCGCCGAACGACGGTGAGAAGCACATTAGCCGCCTCGAAGAGATAAGAGCGCGTGAGTCGATCGCCCCGCTTTGAGATCCGCCGTTTCGATCCTGCTCGCCCGATTGATATCGTCGAGGAGTGAGGCCGAGATAGGCCCCCACATCGCTTGCGTGGGCAAAACGCTTGGGATCGTCGATGGTGCTGGCAAAGGCGAGCGCCGTGACGGGCCCGACCCCCGGTACGGTCATGAGCCGGCGTACTGTGCGACTGGCTTTGGCGAGCTCGTGGATCCGGGCGTCACCTGGGCGGCTAACGCCGCATGTGCCGCCATCAAGGGCTCGAGCAGCGAGCGCAGCTGGGGTGCGTCGCAAAGCAGATCATTGATCCGCCGTGGCAATGCCCAAGGGCCGGCTTTGGCGAAGACGAAGCCGAGACTTTTGAGCAGCCCACGCATCTGATTCTCGAGATCGCGACGGAGATCGACCAGCATAGGTCACGTTTCGCAAAAAGCGTATGGCTCGTGCCGCGTGTTGGCGCTACACTCCGGTGTCATGCCAGGAGAGGTTTCGGCGGTATCGCGCCGCCTTAAGGAAATTCGACGCCGCGCCGGGCTGTCGATCCGCGAAGTCGCGGAATCGCTCGGCATGGAGCATGGCAGCTCCTACCAGCATTACGAAGACCGCTACCGCAAGCCGTTACTGCCGCTCGACCTGATTCAGAAGCTGGTGCCGATTTTTGCCAAAGCCGGCGCCGATCCGGCGGAGCTCTATGCCCTCGCCGGGGTCGACGCGACGGGCACCCATCTGCTCGGCGCCGCGGCCGACGACGATAAACGCATCGTGCGGATCGAAGAGCTCGATGTCCGCGCCGCCGCCGGCATCGGCCTCACCGGCGAGGCCGAGACGGTGGTCGATACCTGGCAGATCCCGGCGACGGTCGTGCGCGCCTATTCGGCGGCGCCGGCGGGCGATCTCCGGATCATCACGGTGATGGGCGACAGCATGGAGCCGACGCTCCAGCCGGGGCAACGCATCCTGGTCGATACCGGCGACAAAAAGCCCAGCCCGCCGGGGATTTTCGTGGTCTGGGACGGGCTCGGGCTGGTCGTCAAAAGGGTGCAAATGCTGCCCCACAGCGAGCCGGCCCGCGTCAAAATCACCTCCGATAATCCCAAGTACGATCCCTACGAACGCACCATCGACGAGGCCTATATCCAAGGCCGGGTCATCGGCCAATGGCGCTGGCTGTAGCAAACGCAAAAATACGCATATGGCGTTGATATAGCGTACAGGCTTCCCCATATCTTCCCCTCCACCGAGGGGAGAGCATTATGGTGGACGTGCTCGATGCGCTCGCAGAACTGGAACGGCGATACGACGGGCCGATTCCGGAACCGCTCCGCCGAAATTTCCGTGTTTTCGCCGAAAGCCGCCTATTGATCGATGCCCGGGGCCAAGCGGATTTATTTGGGGCGCTAATCCGCAGTCAAATCGAAGCGATCCGCCGAGCACGCCGCGCCGGCATCGTTCCCGGTCGACTGCTCGCCGATCTGAAACTATATCGCCGGCAAGAATTTTGCTGGCGCCAGGAGGCGCGGCGGCTCGACGCAGCGATCATGCCGACGGCAGACGATGCTCCTTGAACATCTCACGAAGACGGGTTTTGAGTATTTTGCCGGTACCGCCGTGTGGAATCTCGGGCACGAATACGACTTCATCCGGCAACTGCCATTTCGCCAACTTGTCGGACAAGAAATTCAGCAGTTCGTTCGGTTGCGGATCGCGGCCCTGCTTTTTTACCACGATCAATAACGGCCGTTCGTCCCATTTTGGATGCGGTAACCCGATCACAGCGGCCTCGGCGACGTCTGGATGCGCCATCATCGCGTTCTCGACATCAATCGAGCTGATCCATTCGCCCCCCGATTTGATCACGTCTTTGCTGCGGTCGACGATTTGGATGTAACCCTCGGGATCGATCACAACCACGTCGCCGGTCTTAAACCAACCTTCCGCGTCCAGGGCGGCCTTGGTCGCGGCCTCATCGTTGTAGTAGCCCGCGACAATCCAGGGACCGCGCACGTACAGCTCGCCGCGCGTCTCGCCGTCATGAGGCGCGATCTTGCCATCGAAGCCGACCACCTTGCAGTCGACGAGGCATAACGGAATCCCCTGCCGGGCGCGGACGGCGTGCTGTTCATCGCGACTAAGGGTCAAATGCTGCCGCTTGAGCCGCCCGACGGAGCCAAGGGGACTCATTTCGGTCATACCCCAGCCCTGAAGGAAGGCGACGCCGTATTTTTCCGCAAACGTCTTGATCATCGATAGCGGCACTGCCGAACCACCCGACAGAACACGCTTTACGGTCTCGATCTTCTTTCCGGTCTGTTCGAGATATTGGAGGCAATTGAGCCAAACCGTCGGAACGCCGAGACCGATGGTCACACCCTCCTGCTCGATCAACTCGCACACGCTGGCGCCGTCGAGCTTGGGTCCAGGGAAAACCAGCTTAGATCCAGCGAACGCCGCGCTATAGGGCACGCCCCACGCGTTGACATGAAACATCGGTACGATGGGCAATACGGAATCCTCGGTGGAGAAACCCATCGCATTGGCGGTACAAGCGACCATGCTGTGCAGCACAGTCGACCGATGCGTGTAGAGCGATCCCTTGGGATTGCCCGTCGTCCCGCTCGTGTAACACAGCGACGATGCCGTGTTCTCATCGAAAACCGGCCAGGTGAATTCGGGCTTCTCTGCCGTCACCAATTCCTCGTAGCACAGCATGTTCGGCAAGCTGCTTTCGGGCATATGCGCCCGATCGGCGAGGACAATGTAGCGCTTCACCGTCGGCCATTGCGCCGCCATCTTTTCCACCAAGGGCACAAAGGTCAAATCGACGAAAACAATCTTGTCCTCGGCATGATTGACCATGTACCGCAGCTGGTCCGGAAACAGCCGCGGGTTCAGCGTGTGCATCACGGCACCGATGCCCGAAATGCCGTAGTAAAGCTCAAAATGTCGGTAGGTATTCCAGCCGATCGTGGCGACCCGATCGCTCATCCCGATGCCGAGCTTCGTTATGGCATTGGCTAGCTGTTTCGATCGCACATGGGCGTCGGCGTAGGTATAACGATGGATTGGACCCTCGACCGTCCGGGTCACGATCTCCGTGTCACCGTGATATTCGGCCGCATACTGAATGAGACTCGAAATCAACAGCGGTCGATCCATCATCAAGCCGCGCATACGCTCCTCCCAAGGTCACGCTATTGCTCGGAACACTAACGCGAAAGAAAGCGCGGCCACAACCCTCGGGAAACTAAACGGTGGCCAAGGCTCGATCGAGGTCGTCGATGAGATCGCCAGGATCCTCCAATCCGACCGACAGCCGGATCAAGCCATCATCGATGCCCAGTGTGGCGCGCTCTTCCGGCTTCAGCCGGAAATGGGTGGTTGTCGCAGGATGGGTTACGAGCGAACGCGCATCGCCAAGATTGTTACTGATCAGAATCAGCCTCAGCGCATTAAGGCAACGAAAGGCGCCCACCTTGCCGCCACGTACGGAAAAGGCAAGCAACGTTCCGCCGCCCTGAAGCTGTCGGGCTGCCAGTGCGCGCTGCGGATGACTTGCCAAACCCGGATAAAGTACCCGCTCGATCTTGGCATGGCCTTCCAGAAACGCTGCCACGCGAGCGGCACTTTGGCACATGCGCTCGACGCGCAAGTCGAGCGTTTCCATCCCCTTCAAGAGTATCCAAGCGTTAAACGGGCTGAGCGACGGCCCCGTGTGACGCAGGAAATTGGCGAGATGTTCAGTTATCCATTGCGTCGGGCCAAGAATCGCGCCCCCGAGTGTCCGGCCCTGGCCATCGATATGTTTGGTCGCCGAATAGATCACGATGTCTGCGCCTAATCGTAGCGGCTTCATCAATAGTGGTGTGGCGAAAACGTTATCGACAAACAATAGACCACCGGCGCGATGTGCCAGTTTTGCCACCGCTTCGATGTCGATGATTTCAAGCGCGGGATTGGAGATACTTTCGACAAAGACCGCTTTTGTCGGTCGCGACAATGCCTTTTCCCAGGCGTCTAGGTCTCGGCCGTCGACCAACTCGGTTTCGACGCCATAACCCGGGAGGATTTGCTTGACGATGTAGTCGCAGGAGCCGAACAGCGCGCGCGAGGCGACCACGCGGTCGCCGGCCCTGACGTAGCAGGCTAATGCGGCGAACACCGCCGCCATACCGCTCGCGAGGCCGCGACATGATTCGGCTCCCTCGATCAAGCGCAGCCGCTCCTCGAACATCGTGACGGTTGGATTGGCGTAGCGCGAGTAGACATATGCGGTGCCCGGCTTGGTGAACGCTTGCTCCGCATCTTCGGCCCGTTTGTAAACGTAGCCCGACGTCAGGAAGATCGCCTCGTCGGTCTCGCCGAAGGGGCTGCGCAATGTGCCGCCCCGTGACAACAGGGTCTGCGGGCGCAAGCTCGAGGTAATCGGGTCAAACACGTCGGTCATGCGTCGCTCCTCAAAAAAAGCACGCCGACCGTACTGGAGAATGAAAAAGCCCCGGTCCCGCGGGGGCCAGGGCTAACGCAGCCACCGACCTTTTAGCGGGATTTTTTACGTGGCCGCAAGCCGGTCGGCTCAAATCACCACGGTCGCGATGGGTACTCCCGCGACGGACGACCTGTCAAGCGCGGTGGCACACAATCCGTGTCTCGGCTAAGTTGATGGCAAGGGAGTAAGCACGATGAAACTTTTCGATTTGACGGGCAAGACCGCCGTGATCACCGGCTCGTCCAAGGGGATAGGCCGCGCGATCGCCGAACAAATGGCCCTGGCCGGCGCGAACGTCGTGATTTCGAGCCGCAAGGCCGAGCCATGCGCCGTCGTCGCCGCCGCGATTGAGGCGGCGGGCGGGAAAGCTGCGTCGATCCCTTGTCACATCGGCGACGCGGAGCAACGCAAGGATTTGATCGAGCGAACGCACGACAGATTCGGCGAGGTCGATATTTTGGTCTGCAACGCGGCGATCAATCCCTATTACGGGCCGATCGAAAACACGCCAGACGAAATCTTCGACCGGATGATGTCGGTCAATGTGCGCTGCAATCTCAATCTCGCTGCGTTGGTGCGGCCAGAAATGGCGCAACGCAAAGCCGGCGTCATTATCATTATCTCTAGCATCGCTGGCATCATGGGCAACACGGCGTTCGGCGCCTACGCCGTCACCAAGGCGGCGGATATGCAGCTGGTGCGAAATCTCGCCGTGTCTTGGGGACGCGATGGCATCCGCGTCAACGGTATCGCGCCAGGACTGGTGAAAACCGATTTCGCCAAGGCGCTCTGGGATAATCCTGAAATTCTTTCAGCGACGCTAAAGCAGTCGCCCCTGGGTCGCATTGGCGATCCCGTCGATATTGCGGGCGCCGCGGTGATGTTGGCGTCCGATGCCGGAAAGTTTATCACCGGCACCACCATCGTGATCGATGGCGGCGTGACGGTCGCCAATCGCCTCTGATCCTCATTGTCCGGCCACGGTCATCCCGTCGATGCGCACCGTCGGCGCGTCGATGCCGGTCTTGAATTCGAGGTCGTTTGCAGGCGCCAGAGACAAGAACATGTCCTTAAGGTTGCCGGCGATGGTGATTTCGTGGACCGGATAGGCGATGTCGCCGTTTTCGACCCAGAAGCCGGATGCACCGCGGCTGTAATCGCCGGTAACGCCGTTGATGCCCATGCCCATCAACTCGGTTACCAGCAAGCCTTGTGTCACGGTGCCGATCAGTTCGTCGCGGGTTACTTTCGCCGCGCTCGAGCCACAGATTGGTCGGCGACGGACCGGGTGGCGACGAAGTGCCGCGGCTGGCATGACCCGTGGTTTTCAGTCCGAGTTGCCGCGCGGAGCCGAGTCCAACAGCCACGTTTGCAGTACGCCGTCGGCAACGATGTCGCGGCGCCGGTTGGCGACGCCTTCGCCGTCGAACGGCTTGGAGCGATGGCCACGCCGGATATGCGGATCGTCGATGATGTTGACGCCGGACGCGAAAATCCGCTGGCCCATCTTTTCCTTGAGGAAGCTGGTGCCGCGCGCGACCGAAGAGCCGGAGATTGCGCCGATCAAATGCCGCAACAGCCCGCCCGCGACGCGCCGATCATAAAGAACGGGATATTTTCCGGTGCCGACCTTTCGTGCGTGTAGGCGCTTTACAGCGCGTTCGCCGGCGCTGAGCCCGATTGCAGCTGGATCGGCAAGATCGGCGGCATGAACCGCCGACGAATAATCGTGTCGGTTTCCATGCCGACACCCTCGCCAGCAATCACGGAAACGCCGACATAGTGACTTGATCCTTCATAGGCCGCCGGGAAGCCATTCGAGGCGAAAATAGCCACCCGCCCTCGGCCCCAACCTCGCTCGGCGCCCGTCCGAATTGGTAACGCCCGGCACGGCGCGCGCCGCATCTTCGGCGGCTTTCGCATGCTCGATCAGGATCGTCAGGCGCAGGTTCGACGGGGTCGAGCAAATCAAGATCCGGCCAGTTCCGCGCCAGTTCGTCCGGCGCCGCGAGACCAACATATGGATCTTCCGGCACCGCTTTGGCCATGTCGATGGCGCGCGCGACTAGTTCTGGGAAAGCCGCGGGGTCGCGTTCGTTGGCGGATACGATGGCCTGACGCTTGCCGATCAAAACGCGCAGGCCGAGGTCGAAATGTTCCGAGCGTTCGAGCTTTTCGGTCCGACCGAGCCGCTGAGCATGGCTGAGCGATGCGCCTTGCGAAAGCAGCGCGTCGGCCTGGTCGGCGCCGGCGGCCTTGGCTCGCGATACTAGGTCGTCGAGGAGGGAAAGATCGTCCATGTCCTTAGATCTTGAAAATTCGTTGTGCGTTGCCGCCGCGGATCGCGTCGCGCTGCGCCGGCTTTAGGGCGTCGACGCGGGCAAGGCAACCGACCATGTCGCCGATATTGTGCGGATAGTCGGAGCCGTAAAGCACATGATCGGCGCCGCCGATTTCGATCGCCAGCGCCAGCGCTTCAGGACGGTAGCACACCGCGTCGTAATAGATGTGGCGCAGGTATTCGCTCGGCGGCCGGTCGATATGCTGGCGCGCCGCCTTCATCTTCTGCCAACAAAAATCGAGCCGCCCGGCGATATAGGGCAGCGTCGCGCCGGCGTGCGACGCGATCAGTTTCAGGTTGGGATAGCGGTCGAAAAATCCGTCGAGAATCATGCGCGTCGATCGCGAGCGTCGTGTCGATCATGAAGCCGACCGTCGCGACCAGACCGTAATCGGCAATATCCAGTGCTGCGGTGCCCGGCGGCGAGGTCGGATGCACCAGCACCGGCAAGGCGCGCGCGTCGATCGCCTTCCAGATCGGCGCGAAATGCGGCTCGGTCAGCGAGCGGCCATTGATGTTGGCCATGACCATCACGCCGACGGCGCCCGCGGTCGCAGGCGCGCGCCAGTTCCTCGACCGCGACCTCGGGATATTCCCAGGGCAAAGTCGCGAACCAACGGATTCGGTCGGGATAAGTGCTCTTGCGCCTCCGCCATCTCGTCATTGACCAGACTGCCGCTTCACGGCTGACGTCGCGGCCGCCCCAATAACATGACGGCGCGGTTAGCGAGACGATCGCGAGATCGACCTTGGCCGCGCGTCATCTCCTTGATCCGCAATGCATAGTCGAAATGCGCCGGCTGCGGTGTCAGGAACGGCGCGCCGTCGCAATAGACCGCCTCGGGCACGTCCATCGATGGGCGAATTTCGTAATGCGGCCCGCCATGCCTGCGCAGCATCTCGAACCATTCGCGACCCAGCATGTGGGTATGAACGTCAATGACGGGCATGCGCCTCTCCATCTAGGCGGAGAAAGCTTACAACCCGCGATTTGTCAGAGGGAGAGCAAAATGGCTGGCGGCGGCAAGCTACGCCGGCTTGCCGCGCACCGCCGATCTTGTTACTGGCCGAGAATTGGCGCCACCGGTTGCGGCGGCAGCATCGGATTCTCCCAGCGGAGCATATAGTTCGGGATTGTGGGCTCGACGGCAAAGTTGCCGGCGCCGGCCGCGGCAGCGGCGGTATCGGACGCCGCGAATGAACCGAACAGAGCGGTGACACCCATCGCGACGGCGAAACCTGCCGCCACGGCGATTGAGCGAATTGACATCGTAGATCTCCGGAACGAATGCCGAAGCTCATACAAGCATGCTTCGGTGAAATGGAACCAAAGTTCAAATAGGAAGATTTGTGCAAATGCGAAACGTCCCTGGACGCTCGGCAGGCATGCAAGTTTGATCGCGGTTGAATGTCGCAGATGCTTGAAATCATGTAACTTTCTTTAAGTTCCGGCGGCTGATTCGTGACGTCTTAACGTCATATCATGAACGCAATGCACAATCTTTAGTCGTGTAACAGGCCGTGATCTTGAAGCCAGCGTTCCTGATAGGTGCGCTGGGCGGCGGTGGCGATGTCGCGCATGTACCAGGCGTTGACGGTGGCGCCGATGGCGGCGCCGACCACGGGTAGAGCCGCGAGCGCCTTGCGTTTGGTGAGGTTGAAGCCGAGCTGCTCCGCCACGTCGCGCGCGAACAACAGCATGGTTTCGGCGCTGACTCCGCGCCGTGCAGCCCGTTCGCCGAGTGCCGCCCAGTTGTGCGCCAGCATCTGCGTTTCCATGCCGTGTAGCGTTTCGAGAGCCGCCCGTTTTTGTTGCGCCGAATTGGCGCTGGCGATCGATAGCACGGCATAGACGAATTGCCGCTCCGGCTCTCCGGTCCCGGCATAGCCATAGCCGGCGCCGATGCGCCGGATTGTGCGGAGCGATAACGCGATGATGGCGGGCAGATCGACGGGCAACGACATGAAGCCCACGGCGCCGGCGACCGCGCCTTCGCCACCGGCATACGCGATCGCCCAGTGGCGGATGGTGCGCGCATCGGCGTCAAGCTGTTCGAGGTCGACGCCGTCGGCGGCGGGGACTGTGGCCGGAATGGTCTTTTCCGCCATCCAGTCCGACGCCCGCAACAGCGCCTCGATCGCGGTCGGCGGTACCAAGTTCGAAACCAGCCGCGCGACCGGCGACAAGACGGCGCCGGTCGCGCGCTCGATCAGACCAGGGCGTTCGTTGCGCCAGGCCCGAAGCTCGTCGATCTGCCGTTGCTCGTAGGTTGTCGGGGATTCGCGGGAGACGAGGGTCATCGCGCCATTATATGGGGTGACGAGATTCTGTTTGCGCGCGCGTCGGCAATTCGCCAAACAAGGATCATGCCCGTCACCATGGATGCGCCCGTCGGCCGGGGCGGCCGGCCGCTTGGCGAAATCGAGACCTGGATTTTCGATCTCGACAACACGCTTTATCCCCTGGCCTGCAACCTGTTCGGCCAAGTCGAAGAGCGCATGGCGGCCTTCATTATGGCCGCGCTCGACGTCAACTATGACGAGGCGCACCGCGTGCGCCGCGATTTCTTCACGCGTCACGGTACCACCCTGCGCGGCCTGATGGTGGATCATGGCATCGAACCCCACCAGTTCCTCGACTATGTGCACGAAATCGATCTCAGCGGCATACCGGCCGATCCGACGTTGGTGGCGGCGATCAACCGTTTGCCCGGGCGCAAACTGGTGTTCACCAACGCGACCGTTCGCCACGCCGAGCGGGTGATGGAGCGGATCGGCCTTCGCGGCCACATCGAGGCAGTCCACGACATCGCGGCCAGCGCCTATCTGCCCAAGCCCCATCCTGACGCGTATAAATCGCTGACAAGGCGGCACGGATTCGGTCCTGAAACGGCACTTTTCGTGGAGGATATGGCCCGAAACCTGGCACCGGCCGCGGCGCTGGGCATGACCACGGCTTGGGTGAAAAATCCGCTCGATTGGGCGCGCGTCGGTGCCGATGAGCCTTATGTTCATTACGTTATCGACAACCTCACATCCTGGCTCGACCGTGCCGGGCGTCTCGCGACCAGCGGCTGAGCTGGTCGTATTCGGTCGTATCCGCTCGCGAATCTGCACAATCGATCCCGTTTCCCTTGAACTTCCCCCGGCTGCGGCGCAGTTCCGGAGAACAAATAAAGAACATTGCAAGCGATAATTTCATGGCAGGCGGGCGGAGGGGCGCCGGCGCCGATGACGCTCCCGGAACGGCCGCGGCGGGCGGCCCGGTTGACGGACACCCCGGCGCTGCCGCATGGTGCCGGCCCAACCAGCGACCACCGCACCATGACCGAAGATAAACTCGCCGCGCTCATCGACGCGGCCTGGGAGAGCCGGGACAGTGTCACGCCGGCAACCCAGGGCGACACCCGCGTTGCCATCGAGGCCGCGCTCGACGGGCTCGATGTCGGCCAGCTGCGCGTCGCGGAAAAGCGTTATGGCGCCTGGCACGTCAACGAATACCTAAAAAAAGCGGTCCTCTTGTCGTTCCGCCTCATCGATTCGGCGCCGATCTCCGGCGGTCCCGGGAATGCCGCCTGGTACGACAAGGTGCCCGCCAAGTTCGAGGATTGGGACGATGCGCGCTTCCGCCAAGCCGGCTTCCGCGCCGTGCCGGGCGCGGTGGTGCGGCGCTCGGCCTATGTGGCGCCCGGCGTGGTGCTGATGCCGTGCTTCGTCAATGTCGGCGCCTATGTCGATCGCGGCACCATGATCGATACCTGGTCCACGGTCGGTTCCTGCGCCCAAATCGGCAAGAATTGCCATATCTCGGGCGGCGTCGGCATCGGCGGCGTGCTCGAACCGGTGCAGGCGGCCCCGGTGATCGTCGAAGACGATTGCTTCATCGGGGCGCGCAGCGAGGTGGCGGAAGGCGTTATCGTGGAGCAGGGCGCGGTGCTGGCGATGGGCTGTTTCATCGGCGCCTCGACCAAGATCATCGACCGCGCCACTGGTGAAATCTTCACCGGCCGCGTGCCGTCCTACGCCGTCGTGGTGCCCGGCAGCCTGCCCGGAAAACAGTCGCGTGATGGCACCCCGGCCCCGTCGCTCTACTGTTGCGTCATCGTCAAGCGCGTCGACGAGCAGACGCGGCGTAAGACCTCGATCAACGATCTGCTGCGCGACGATTATCAACGTGCCCGCAACGATTGATCCGCTCTTCCGCACCTCCCCCTTGACGGGGGAGGTCGCGAGCAGCTTTTGGCTGCGAGCGGGCGGGGGCGATTTTCCCGCTTGGATCGGTATCACCCCCACCCAAAATCGTGCGCAGGCGCGCCCGATTTTCTCCCTCCCCCATCGAGGGGGAGGGAATTAGAGACGTGGCCGCAACGATTGATCCGCTGACGCTGGCCGAGGCGCTGATTCGCGCCCCCAGCGTCACGCCGCATGACGGGGGGGCGCTGCCGCATCTCGCCGCCGAACTCGAAAAGCGCGGCTTCCGTTGCGAGCTCCAGGAATTTTCGGAGCCCGGCACCGACCCGATCCTCAATCTCTATGCGCGGTTCGGCACGAGCGGGCGTAATTTCTGCTTCGCCGGCCATACCGACGTGGTGCCGCCCGGGCCGCGCGAGGCATGGACCAGCGATCCGTTCGCGCCGGTGGTCCGTGACGGCATGCTTTATGGCCGCGGCGCCGCCGACATGAAGGCGGCGGTGGCGTGTTTTGCCGCGGCGGCATCGCAATTCGTCGCGGCACGCGGCAAGGATTTCGGCGGGTCGATCAGCCTTCTCATCACCGGCGACGAGGAAGGCGATTCGATCAATGGCACCAAGAAGGTGCTTGAATGGCTGGCGGCGCGCGGTGAAAAGCTCGATGCCTGCCTGGTCGGCGAGCCGACCAACGTCGCTACGCTGGGCGACATGATCAAGATCGGTCGGCGCGGCAGTCTCAACGCGACGGTGACGGCGCGCGGCACGCAAGGCCACACCGCCTATCCGCACCTCGCGGATAACGCGGCGCATCGGCTGGTGGCGTTGTTGTCGGCGGTGCTGGCGGACCCGCTCGACCAAGGCACCGCGCATTTCCAACCCTCGACCTTGGAAATCTCGACCATCGATATCGGCAATCCGGCGAACAACGTGATCCCGGGGCAGGCGCGCGCGACCTTCAATATCCGCTACAACGAGCAATGGTCGAGCGCGTCGCTGGAAAAATACGTGCGGCAGAAACTCGACCCGCTGGCGAAAGATAAATACGATCTCACCATCAAGGTCAGCGGCGAATCGTTCCTGGTGCCGCCCGGCGAGATCAGCGACTTGCTGACCAAGGCGATCGCGCGCGTCACCAACCGGACGCCGCAACTCAGCACTGCGGGCGGCACGTCCGATGCGCGTTTCATTCATCGCTATTGTCCGGTGGCGGAGTTCGGCATGGTCGGCCAGACCATGCACAAGGTCGACGAATGCGTGCCGGTGCATGATTTGGCGCTTCTCACCGAAATTTACCGCCTCGTGCTCGAAGGTTATTTCCCCGCGTGACCGCGCTTCCCAGTCTGCGCGAGGTTTCGTCGGGCCTCTACGGCGCGTGGCGCCTGGCGCGGCTCGACACCAAGGCGATGGCCTGGTTCGACCGCGGACCCGACGGCACCGCGCATTCGTTCTGGGCCGCGATTATCTGCTTTCCCGCCTTCGTCGCGCTGTTGGCGCTGCGCGTGACGCCGGAGGATTGGGCCGCGTCCGGCGTCGCTCATATTCTTTTGGTCGAGAGCATCGGCTATGTCGCGGGATGGGCCGTCTATCCGCTGGCGGCATTGGCGTTCTGCCGCGCCTTCCGCATCGGCGGCGGCGGATACGACTATGTCACCGCCTATAACTGGTCGCAGATTCTCGAGACCGGCCTGTTTCTTATCGTCGCGTTGATCGGCGCGTTTCGTCTCCTGTCCGACGACGCGGCGAGCATCGTGTCGCTCGTCGTGCTGCTGCTGGTGCTGGCCTATGAATGGTTCATCGCGCGGGTCGCGACCGGCGCCGGCGCCGGCGTCGCGACGGTGCTGGTGTTGATCGACCTGGTGCTCGGCGCCGGTCTGAGCCGGATCACCCAGAGCCTCTATTGACGCCGCAACCCAGGCCCGGGCCGCCGCTGCCCGCCTTGCCGCCGCCGCTCAGCGCCGCCGATATGCTGCACGCGCTGGCCGACGCATCGGACGGCGACACCATCACCATCGACGAAATCCTAACCGCGCTCGGCAATCAGGGGTTTGGTCTGCTGGTGCTGGTGCTGGCGCTGCCCAACGCGATTCCGGGGCCGATCATTCCCGGCTTTTCCGTGCCGTTCGCGCTCGGCATCGTGATGTTGAGCGTACAAATTCTCCGCGGCCATCGCCGGCCGCTGCTGCCGTCGTGGCTGTTGCGGCGCCGGATCCGGCGCGAGCGGTTCAAGCGCTTCGTCGCCCGCGCCGAGCCGGCGCTGCGCCGGTTCGAGCGCTGGTTCAAGCCGCGGCCCGCGCGCTTCATGGCGCGACGGCCCACCGACCGACCGCGCACGTTGGGCGTTGTGCTGATTATTTTCGCGCTGGTGCTGGCGCTGCCGATCCCGCTGGGCAACGGGCCGCAGGCGTTCGCGCTATGCGTCTTGGCGCTCGGCATGTTCGAGGGCGACGAGAAAGTCGAGACCGCTGGGATCGTTCTCGGCGTGCTGTCGATCTTGCTCAACGCCGCCATCGTGGTCGCGGGCGTACAGATTTATCAATATCTGCTCAAGGTGATCGAGTAACAGCCGCTAGCCGGCGGGCACCACGCCGATGCGCATCCCCATCGCCGCCAACAATTTCGCCAGCGTATCTAGGCGCGGATTGCCGTCGTCCGACAAGGTACGGTACAGCGTCTCGCGATTGAGATGCGCGGTCTTGGAGAGTTTTGCCATGCCGCCCTGCGCCGCCGCGACGTGCTTCAGTGCAGCTGTGAACAATGCCAAGTCGCCGTCCTGGAGGCACTCCTCCAAATAGGCCGCGGCGACGTTCGGATCTTTGAGAACCGCCCTGCGGGTCTTGTCGAAGGATCGGCTCGGTTTCATGGTCTTATCCTTGCTCGATAGTCATCCCGATACGCTCTTGCCCGGGCAATGACTCGGTCCTGGTCCCGTTTTGCCGAGCCGGCGAGCAACAAAATGATCTCTCCGCCGACGATGGCGTAGTAGATGCGATAACCCGGCCCGAAACTGTCGCGCATCTCGCAAACGCCGCCGCCAAGCGATTTCCAGTCGCCAAAATTCCCATGGGCCGCGCGATCGATTCGCGCGGTCAATCGCGCGGTGCCACACGATCTTTCAAGTTGCGTAACCATTCTGCAAAGGGCGCTTTGCCGGTCGCTGTTGCATATTCCTGAATGTCGTACGGCATGGCATATGTAGCTTTTAGGCTACACTCTGTCAAGACGGTCGTACATCACTTCGACCAGATAGAGGCCGTGGGCGGGCGCCATCGGCCCGCCGGCGCGGCGGTCGCGTTGGGCGAGCGCCTCGGCCACGCGCTGCGGCCGCCATTGATGCAGGCCGACCAGCTTCAACGTGCCGACCATGTTGCGCACCTGATGATGGAGGAACGAGCGCGCCTGCGCGGTGACGCGGATCTCGTCGCCGTCGCGCGCGACGTCCAGCCGGTCGAGCGTCTTCACCGGCGATTTGGCCTGGCACAACGAATCGCGGAAGGTGGAAAAATCGTGCTTTCCGAGAAGCAACTGTGCGCCTTCTTCCATCGCCTCGTCGTCGAGCGGCGGCGCGACGTGCCAGACCCGGTCCTTGTTGAGCATCGGCGGGCCGCGGCGGTTGAGAAGGCGGTAACAGATAGACGCGGCTCCTGGCGGAACGGCGCGCGTCGAAATCGTCGGGTACAAGTTCCGCGTTTAGCACCGCGACTTTCGCGGGCCGCATGTGATGATTGAGCGCGCCGCGGATCTTGTCGGGCGCGTCGGCGCGGGGCAGATCGAGATGCGCCGTCATGGCCGAGCGCATGCACGCCGGCGTCGGTGCGGCCGGCGCCGTGAACGGTGATTTCCTGGCCGCAATAGAGCGTGACCGCGCGCTCCAGCAGCGCCTGCACCGACTGGCCCTTCGCCTGGCGCTGCCAGCCGACCAGGCCGGTGCCGTCATATTCGACGGTCAGTTTGTAACGGGGCATGGCAGAACGGTCCCGGGCGGCATCGCGTGGCCGCGCAGGAATTCGGCGGCGCTCATCGCGGCGCGGCCCTCGCGTTGCAAGCGCAAAAGCCGAAGCGCG
This sequence comes from uncultured Alphaproteobacteria bacterium, assembly GCA_963851285.1. Classification (GTDB taxonomy): domain Bacteria; phylum Pseudomonadota; class Alphaproteobacteria; order ATCC43930; family CGMCC-115725; genus JAATGI01. The sequence goes on along the minus strand of CAWKOL010000016.1, from coordinate 415,403 downwards.
CCGTCGCCGCATGCCACGCTGGGTGTGGCGTCGAGCACCGTGCCGGGCGCGCCGCTACCCGCGATGGGCATCGCCTCGCGCAGCGTGACGCGCTCGTCGCCATGGGTGAACCAAGTCGGGATACGCGGATTGAGCGCGCGCACGAGCCGGTCGAGCTCGGCGGCGGGTTTGCGCCAGTCGATCGTGCCTTCCTCGCGCCGCAGCTTCTTGGCGTAGGTGACGCCGGTCTCGGGCTGCTGGCCGCGGCGCGATCTGGCCGCGCGAAAATTGGTCGAGCGCGTCGATCAACAGCGCGCGCGCCGCGCCTGGCGAGTTCGTCGTGTAGCTCGGCGGCGGTCGTGCGCGGGCCGATCGCCACCGGCTCCGCCAGCAGAATCGGCCCGGTATCGAGGCCCGCATCCATGCGCATGATGGTGATTCCGGTCCGCGTGGTCGCCGGCAAGGATGGCGCGTTCGATCGGCGCTGCGCCGCGCCAGCGCGGCAGCAGCGAGCGCGTGGACATTGACGCAGCCGAGACGCGGCGCGTCGAGCACCGCTCGCGGCAGGATCAGCCCATAGGCCGCGACGACGGCAACGTCGAGTTGGAGCGCCGCGAATGCCGCGATCTCGTCGGCGCCCAGCCGCTCCGGCGTCCGGACCGCGATACGTTTTTCCTGCGCCAGCGCCGCGACCGGCGACGGTTGGGGCTTATGTCCGCGCCCGCGCGGCCGCGGCGGCTGCGAATAGACGGCGGCGACGTCGTGGCCGGCGTCGATCAGCGCGGCGAGGCTCGGCACGGCGAAATCGGCGGTGCCCATGAAGGCAATTCATGACGCGAAAATACCCTCCCCCTTGATGGGAGAGGGATAAATGTTGAGCGCAGCGAGACATTTTGGGTGGGGGTGATGCCGACGTAGATGGAAAGATCACCCCCACCCGCTCGAAGTCTCCGTACTTCTCCCACCCCCACCCGCTCGAAGTCTCCGACTTCTCACACCCTCCCCCATCAAGGGGGAGGGTTCTATAATCGGACCATGGCAATCCAAGAAGCCGATCCAGCGACCTGGCCCTGGCTCAAATCCTATCCGGCGGGGATCGACTGGCACACCGACTACACCGGCCGGCCGATCCATGAATTGATGCTCGACGCCGCGGCGGCGCACGCCGACGAAGCCGTGCCTCGATTTCATGGGCCGCGGCTATTCCTATGGCGAGATCGGCGATCTGGTGCGCCGCGCCGCCAAGGGTTTTGCCGCGTACGGCGTGACCAAGGGCACGCGGGTCGCGCTGTTGCTGCCCAACTCGCCGACCTATGTGATCTGTTATTTCGCGGTGTCGCTGGCCGGCGGCACGGTGGTCAATCTCAACCCGCTCTACACGGCGCAGCGAAATCCGCCATCTCGTCGAGGATTCGGGCGCCGAAGCTGCTGGTGACGCTCGACGTGAACCAGCTTTACGCGCTGGCGGCGCCGCTGCTCGGCAATGCGCACGCTGAAGAAAATCGTCGTGCAGCGCATGGCCGATATTTTGCCGCCGGTGAAAAGCCTGCTCTATCGGCTGTTCAAGCGCGGCGACACGGCGCGCTGGCCGCGCGATGCCCGGCACGTCGATTTCCGCGATCTCGTCGCCAATGACGGCGCAGTCTCACCCGCGACGCGATCGAGCCCGATCGCGACGTCGCCGTGCTGCAATATACCGGCGGCACGACGGGCGTGCCGAAAGGCGCGATGCTGACGCACCGCAATCTGTGGGCCAACACGCAGCAATGCCTGACCTGGCTGCGACAAATGCCGGGCGGCATCGAGCGCGTGCTGTGCGTGCTGCCGTTCTTCCATGTTTTCGCCATGACCGGCGCGATGAATATCGGCATCGCCTGCGGCGCCGAATTGCTGTTGATGCCGCGCTTCACCATCGACGATCTGTTCGCGCTCATCAAACGCAAGCGCCCGACCTATCTCCCCGGCGTGCCGACGCTCTACACCGCGATCTACAACCACCCCAAGGCCAAGAGCGTCGACCTGTCCTCGATCAAGATCTGCGTCTCGGGCGGCGCGTCGCTGCCGCTCGAGGTCAAGACCAAGTTCGAGGCCGCGACCGGCTGCAAGCTGATGGAGGGCTATGGCCTGTCGGAAACCGCGCCGGTCTTGACCATCAACCCGCTCGACGCGGCGCGGACCGGCTCGGCCGGGCTGCCGGTGCCGGGCACGGTAATCGAGATCACCTCGACCGAGGACGCGCTGACGGTGCTGCCGCAAGGCGAACGCGGCGAGATCTGCGCGCGCGGGCCGCAGGTCATGCCGGGCTACTGGCACAAGCCCGAGGAGACCGCGCACGCGATGGCGGGCGGGCGCTTCCACACCGGCGATGTCGGCTATCTCGACGCCGACGGCTATCTCTTCATCGTCGACCGCATCAAGGACATCATCATCGCCTCGGGCTACAAAATCTATCCGCGCCTGGTCGAAGAGGTGCTTTACCAGCATCCGAAAATCGCGCAGGCCATCGTCATCGGCGTGCCCGACCCATATCGCGGCCAGACGGTGAAGGCGGTGATTCAGCCGCGCGCCGGCGAAACCATCACCGAGGACGAAGCTGCTGCGATTTCCTCAAGGACAAGGTGTCGCCGATCGAGCGGCCGCGCTTCATCGAGTTCCGCGCCAGCGCTGCCGATGACGCCGATCGGCAAGCCCGACAAGAAGGCGCTGCTGGCGGAAGAGGCGGCGAAGGCAAAAGCGGGGAGCACCGCGCTTTAAGCGCCGGGCTCAGGCCAGCCCGGCGAGCAACATCTTCGCCGCTTGCAGATCGGCGGTGTCGAGCCCCTCGCTGAACCAGTCATAGACCGGCGCGAGCAGGTCGCGGGCCTCGATCCGCTTTCCCTGATCGGCCCACAGCCGCGCCAGGCTGGTCGCAGCGCGCAACTCCCATGACTTCGCCTGCTGCGCGCGGGCGATTGCGAGCGCGCGATGAAAGCAAGTTTCGGCCCGCGCGTCATCGCGCCCCCGGCACAATTCGCGTTCGAGCCGGCGCATTTCGGCTTCGTGATAGGCGATGCCGGTGCGTTCGACTTCGGTGAGACCGTCGCGCAAGATTTTCAGGGCCTCGTCGATTCCGCCGGCCTTGCCACAGCCCTCGGCCAGCAGGGTGAGCCAGTGAGGGCTTTCGAGTGTCGATTCCGTCATGCGATAGGCCTCGACGCCCTCGCGCAGGCGCAAAAGACCTTCGTCGCCGCGGCCTTGCTCGACCAGCGCCCAACCGCCCAGCACCATCGCGTGCGACACGAAAAACGGAAAGACCTGCTCCGTCGAAAGCGTCAAGGCGGCTTCGGCCATGTCACGTGGTCGATCCGCTTCACGGCGCAATTGGTGCAGCGCGGCCTTCCAGCTCAGCGTGCTGGCCAACGTAAACGAGTGAGACACCTCTTTTGCCAGCTCGACGGCCCGCTGGCTGACGCGGAGTGCTCGATCAGGATAGCCGAGCTGCCAGAGCAGGCGCGCGAGAAACATATGGGCGCAGGATGCGCAGTCAAGACCATGTTGGAACGCCGCCGCGTGACCCCATTCGGGATCGTAAAGGGCGATCGCGCGTTCCACATGGTCCTTGGCAGCGGACAGTTCGCCCACGCACAATAATGTGTCGCCCATATTGTAGTGCGCATAGGAAAGCATCTCTGAATTGCCGAGACGTTCCGCCATACCGATCAGTTGCTCTGCCAGCTCGCGCGCCGGCCGCATGTCGCCGCGCAACAAATAGATCCAAGCCACGCCGAACACCGCCCAGAAATAGGCCTGCGTATCGGCCCCGATCCGGCTCAGCTCCAGCGCGCGGGTGGCGGCGCGCTCGGTCTCCGACGCCCCCAATCCGCGGCTGGCCCATAAGGGCGCGATCGAGGCGACCTGCAGCGCGAGTTCCCGCTCGTCGCGCCGCGCGCTTTCGGGCAGGGTCTTCAGAACCTCGATGCCACGACCGAGATGCGCGACCGCTTCGACGTTGGCCGAGCGTGCGAGCGCGCGTTCGCCGGCGCGCTGCCAATGGGCGACCGCCGGCTCGGGAAGCCCCGCCTTGGTGAAATGCTGGGCCACGAGTTCAGGCTGCGCCTCGACCGTTTCGGGAAAGCCGGATTTCGAGCGCCTGGGCGATCTTGGCGTGCAGTTCTTCGCGGCGGCGGCGCAACAGGCTGGCATAGGCCGCGTCGCGGACCAGCGCGTGCTTGAACAGATACGTTGCCGCGGGCGGCGTGCCCCGACAGAAAACGAGGCCGGCATCGCCGAGCCGGCCAAGCGCCGCCGCCAGTTCGTTCTCGTCGCGGGCGGCGATCGGCACCAACAGTCGATACGAGAAGTCGCGGCCGATCACGGCCGCGATCTGGGCAATTTCCTTCGCGTGCCGGGCCGAGCCGATCAAGTCGCGCCATCAGCGGGGCGTGCAAGGCCGCCGGCACCATCAGCGTGGACGACAATGCGCCGGCCAGGGTCTTCGCGACCGCCTCGCCGGAGCCGCCCGCCTCGATCACGGCCTTTGTCAGCTCCTCGACGAACAGCGGCACGCCATCGGCGCGCTCGACGATCTCTGCGGCGACCTCGCGCGCCAGGGCCGCGCCGCCGGCGATACGGTCGACCAGGGCCATGGCGGCGCGCCGGTCGAACCGGGTCAAGGTCATCGTCGTCACTTGCGGCAGCCCGTTCCATGGCGGTACGAATTCTGGCCGGTGGGTCGCGACAAGGAGCACCGGCAGGGCGGCCGCGCGCTCGATTATGCGGTCAAGCAGCTCGCGCGAACTGGGGTCGATCCAATGCAGGTCTTCGCAGATGAACAGGACCGGCTGCCGCCGCGCCGTGGCTTCGAGTAGCCGCAACAATGCCGCGAAGGTGTTCTCTTTCTTGCGCTGCGGGCTCAGGCCCAACGGCGGGTAGCGCGACTCGGCCGGCAAGGAGAGAAGCTCGGCGAGGAGGGCGAGTTCCTCTCGCGACGCCGCGGACGGCGCGAGGAGCGCCTCAAGCTTATCGAGCCGCGCGTCGACCGAATCATCGCGGGCGAACCCGGCGGCGCGTTCGAGCTGGGCGATGAAGGGATAGAGCGCGCTGCTCTCGTGTTGCGGCGAACAGAATAGGCGCAGCTCCGTGTGTGTCTCGCCCGCGAGCCGGTCGCGCAGCGCGCTCAAGAGGCGCGACTTGCCGATGCCCGCCTCGCCGCTCAGCAACGCGACTTGGCCCTCGCCGCCAACCGTCCGCCGCCAGCGGCGCATCAGCAATTCCAATTCCTCCTCGCGCTCGACGAAGGGCGTCAGGGTCGTTTCCCCGTGCAACGCCTCAAAGCGGCTCTCGACTGCGCTCTCGTTGAGGACAAGCCATGCCTGCACCGGCGCGTCGAAACCCTTCACCGTGACGGCGCCGAGATCGCGACATTCGAACAGATTGCCGACGAGCCGCCGCGTCGCGCCGGAAATCGCCAGGGCATCGGGCGGCGCGATCGCTTGCAGCCGCGCCGCCAGGTTCGGCGTCGCGCCGACCACCCCGCGCTCACGCGCCGCGCCCTCGCCGATCAGGTCGCCGACCACGGCCAAGCCGCTCGCGACGCCGAGCCGCACCGCGAGCCGTTCCTTGAGATCGAGACGGCCAACCGCGTCGATGACGGCGAGGCCGGCGCGCACCGCGCGCTCGGCATCGTCTTCATGCGACTGCGGATAACCGAAATAAACCAGCACGCCGTCGCCCATATACTTGGCGACGAACCCGGCGAAGCGCGCGACCGTCTCGGCGACGCGGCGTTGGTAGGCGGCGATCATCTCGCGCAGATCCTCGGGGTCGTAACGCGATGACAGTTCGGTCGAGCCGGCGAGATCGCAGAACATGATGGTGATTTGTCGCCGCTCCGCGTCGGCGAGGGAAGCCGACGTCGCGGGCGCGATCGCCGGCGGGCCACCGCGAAGGGCGGCAATGGCCGACAATAGCTTGCGCCGCTGTCCAACCGACGTGACGCCGAGCGCGGCAAGGTCTTCGCTCGTCAATTCAGGCAATACCGAACCGTCGATGTCGTTATTCGCGAAGGCGCGCGCGTGCTCCTCCAGCCCGAGTCCACGGAGCCACTGGGGAACGTCGATCGCCATGAAAAGCCCTACCCCCGAGCGCCCGCGTCAGTGATTACCCCGGTCCTCGCGCCACAGGTCGAGCTTTTCCTGGACCGGGCGGTCGGAGAAACTGAACAGCACCGTTTCGTCGTCGGCGTGGTGGAAATGCCGGTACCAGCTCGGCACCACGAAAATATCGCGCGGCCCCCAGGTGAAGAATTCGTCGCCGACATGGGTCATGCCCTTGCCTTCGATGCAGACATAGACGGTGCTATCGGTCGCGCGGTAGGGCGAGGTGGAAAAGCCAGCGGGCAGTAACTGCATGAACGTGCCGATGGTCGGCATGGCGTGCTCGCCGGTCGCGGGATTGATGAATTTGAGCTTGAGGCCGTGGCACGGGTCCCATTCCTGCTCGCGCTTCATGGTTTCGAGCGCGGCGCGGGTATGTTCCCACGGATAGGTAAAAACCGGCGAGGTCCGCGTCTTCGGTTTCCAATCGACCGGCATCAGGCCCGACCCGAACCGCGCCATCGAATCGCCGGGCCGGCGCGTCTCCTCCTGCGTCTCGGCGGCGGTACGTTCCTGAAAGCTGGTGTCGAGGAGGTTCACAAGCGGCACATCCAACCCGTCGAGCCAGACCATCGGCGTGTCGGTCGTGTTGCCGTGATCGTGGAAGGTCCAGCTCGGCGTGATGACGAAATCGCCCGGCTGCATATAAGTGCGCTCGCCGTCGACGGCGGTATAGGCGCCCTTGCCCTCGAGGATGAAGCGCAGCGCGGACGCGGCGTGACGATGCGCGCGCGCGACCTCGCCCGGCAGGATGAGCTGCATGCCGGCGAACAGCGAATGGGTAATCGAGGACTGGCCCTTGAGGCCCGGATTCTCCAACACCAGTACGCGGCGCTCGGCCTCGGCGGCGGAGATGATCGTGCCGGCGCGCTCAATATAGGGCCGCACCTCCGCGTATTTCCACAGCGCGGGCTTGACCGGTGTCACCGGCTCGGGCGTGACCAGCCCGTGCAGCACCTCCCACAGCGGCGCGAGATTGGCCGGCGCGATCTCCTTGTAGAACGCGTCGCGCTCCGGGGTGCGGGCAGGGTTGGTGCCTGTCATGACGGCCTCCTCGATTTATTTACGCACCGCCGCCGCAAAAGAAAAGGCGCTGCGGTTGACACGCTAGGTCATCGGACCCGGTACGAAGCACATGATCGTGGTCACGAACGCGCCTTTGTCGGGCGACCGCACCCAGCACGCCACCGGCTTGCCGGTCGGGTTCGAGACGTTGATCACCGCTCTCGGCGGCACGTCGCGCCATGCGCCGTCGATCAGAACCTGATACCCGTCGCGCGTCGTCCGCGCCGAGACGTTGCGGCAATCGGCGACCGAACAACATGGTCCGCCGATGCCGTCCGGACGACGTAAGCTCTCATACCAGGGCGCAAGCGCCGGATCGGCGTTGGCGGGTGGCCGCGCCGTCGCCGCGTCGGTGGCCGTCAGCGAAAGAAAAAAGGCGATCAGCGCTCTCGCGATCATGTCCGTCCCGACATCCTCCGATCGATGAACGTTGCATGATCGTGGGCGCTTGGCACGGGCAAAAGAAAAGGCGCCCGGTCAGGGGGGATTGACCGAGCGCCGGAAGCGCGGGTCCTGCGCCACGTCGGGGGGCGCTGGACGGACGGCAATAGAATCCGCCGACCGCTTCTGTCCTATTAGATGGCGTTTCGCCGCGCCGAAAACATTGCGGAAACTGCATGGCAGCCGTACGCGCGCCTGCATGCCTGGCGTGTGTTACGGGTTCGCCCTGCCACAAAAGGTCGCGCCCAGCCGCGCCGGCGGCCAGTGGCTTGTCACCCCCCTCGTCCTCCGGCATGCTGCTTTTTCACCAATAACGCCAAGGTCATGCCGAAAGACGATAAAAGCGACAGCGCCGACACGACCGAACAGGACCATCCGCTCGATCTTGGGGTCCTGACCGAGCTGATCGGATACCACCTCCGCAAGGCGCAATTGGCGGTATTCCAGGATTTTGCTCGTGCGGTGGGGTCCGGCGAACTCACGCCCGCGCAATTCGGGGCGCTGGTCGTGATCGATCGCAACCCCGGCCTGAGTCAGACCGGGCTCGGCCAAACGTTAAGTATCGACCGGTCGACGCTGGTCGCGATCATCGACCGGCTCGAATCGCGGGGACTGGTTGAGCGGGCGGATTCGCCGAAGGACCGGCGGTCCTATGCGCTCCATATCAGCAATGCCGGCCGCGGGTTACTGAGCGAGCTGGTCGAGCGCGTGCGCTCCCACGAGGCTCATATCGCGGGCGATCTCGATGCCGGCGAGAAGGCGACGCTGGTTGCGTTGCTGGCCCGCATCCGCCGCTCGGTGGCATAGCGGCGACAGGCGTCGCCCCACGCGGCGAACACGGCGCGCGAGAAGGCATTTTCCAGCACGCGATATTCCGGATGCCATTGCACGCCAAGGACAAAGCCGGCGTTGCGATGCCGTACCGCCTCGATGGTGCCGTCCGGCGCCATCGCCTCGATCGCCAGGTCGGGCGCGGGGCGGTTGATACCCTGCCAGTGAAGCGAGTTCACGACCACTTCGCCCGCGCCCGCGAGTCGCGTCAGCATCCCGTCCGCGGCGAGGCGCACCGGATGGGCGACATATTCGTAACGGCCTTCGAGGGGGATGTGACGCGAGCGGTGATCGATCCGCCCGTCCAGCTCATGCACTTTGGGGTGCAGCGTGCCGCCCAGGGCGACATTGAGCTCCTGGCACCCGCGGCAGATCGCCAGCACCGGCAAATCGGCCGCGACCGCGGCCCGGATCAGCGGCAACGTCATCGCGTCGCGCTTCAAGTCACGCGGATCGTCCTCGTCCGGCGCGGCGGGATCTGGCGGGCCGCCATAGCGCGTGGGCTCAATGTTGGAGCGGCTGCCCGTCAGCAACAGTCCGTCGAGTCGCGACACGATATCGGCGATGTCGCACCGGTCGGCCATCGCCGGCAACAACATCGGCACCGCGTCGGCGGCGTCGACGATGGCGACGACGTATTTCTCCGCGACCCAATGAGTCGGGCGGTTGTTGGCGATTGCCGTGCAACAGGGAACGCCGATCAACGGGCGGACGGACATGGTGTTCGAGCCTGGTCGCACAACGGCGACCATGCAAGGCTCATTCCGCTAATGAACCGGAATTAATGCGGGACGCGGCCCTGCGTCGTGCGCGGATCGATCCAGTCGAACTCCAAGGGCGAGATCGCCATGCCGAAGCGCGGGTCGGTCAAGGTGACCGTGACCGGGCGGCCTTGCGCGTCGACGATGGTCCATTGCCGGAGCTCGAGCGGTTGGTCGGCGAGAGTCAGGGTGACGTTGCCGAGGTCGGCATGCGCGGTCTCGACCATGGTCATCCGCAACACGCCCGGCTGGCGCTCAAAATGGGTGACGGTGACGTCACCCTGGGCCTTGATGTCGGGGCGCAACAGGAACCAGGCCGGCGTGTCCTCGACTCGCGTCTGGCTCAATTGCTGCAGCTTGCTGTCCCAGTAATAAATGCCTTGGCCATCCGCGATGATCATCACCGGCATCGGCGGATTGTATTCGAGCCGCAGCTTGCCCGGGCGCTGGACATAGAGCATGCCCGACGAATCGCTGCCGTCGGCGGCGATCTGATCAAAATGCGACTCCATGGTGTGGATGTTGTTGAGATAGGAGACGATGCGGGCGACGTCGGCCCGGTCGGCATCGGTGAGATGCGCCGCCGGCGGCGTCGCGGCGCGCGCACCGCGCGGCAGCAATGCCGCCGCGCCGGCAATGGCTAGGCCGGATAGAAAACGCCGTTTCGACGAGCTAAATTCAGCCATTTCGCTCTCTCTATCGTCATGCCCCGGCTTGATCGGGCCACCCACGAATCTTTTTCAAAAACCAAGAAAATTCGTGGGTGGCCCGCCTTCGCGGGCCAAGACGAATATGGGAAGTGTGACCGCCTATCAGTAGGGCCGTCCATCTTTGTGCGCAAAACGCATCCGTCCGTCGATCACGGTCAGGGCGATATCGTCGTCGGGATAAACGACGGCGTCGCCAGCAGTGCGGTCGCCGATTTCGAGATAGACGACGTCGGTCTTGCCGCGATTGACCAGATGATGCGCGTCGCCGGTGCCGCATTTGAACCCGGCGCAATCGCCCGGCTTCAGCGGCGTCTCGCCGGCATCGGTAACGAGCACCGGCTCGCCCTCGAGGATATAGACCAGTTCGTCCTGCTTGGCATGGCTGTGGCGCATGGCCGATATCGCGCCGGGCGCCAGCCGCGTCAGATTGACGCCGAAATTGGTCAGGCCGAACGCCTCGCCGAGACGGCGCTTGGTACGTCCGGCGACGCGCGACGCGAACGGCTCGGGATAATTGGTGCTGCGCGCCTGCGGCGGTACATCGGCGGCGCGCAACGCGGCGGGAAATTTCGTTTCGGGCATCTCAAGCCTCCGTCAAAGCGGCGCGGATCTTGTCGCGCAGCGCCGCGTGTTGCGCCGGGTCGTAGTCGAGCGGCATGTCGCGCCATCGCTCGACCGGATAGGTCCATATCGGCTGCGTGATGCGGTCGGCCGGCTCCCAATCGTAGCGCGGCGCGACATGGGCATGGAGAACCGGCGCGGTGTTGCCGTAGATCGCATAGTTGACCCGGCGCGGCGCGCAGGCGCGGCTCACGGCGCGGCCGAGCTTGGCCATGTCGGCGAGAAAATCGCGCGCGCGTTCGGGCGGCAAATCTTCGAGCTTGCCGACTTGCGGTGCCGCGAACAGCACGCACCAGCCGGGCAGGAATTGCGCATCGTGGAGGAACACGAGGCCGGTCGCCATTCGCGCCGACGAACATCGGATTGGCGCCGCGCTCGGCGGACGCAAAGCGGTCGGATTGCCACGAAGAATTATCAGTCATCGGTTTTCAGTTATCAGTCGAACCGGAGACTGACAACTGATGCTCAATCGGGCACGTCCTGCGCCAGGACCTCGCGCTTGCCGACATGATTGGGCGCGGAGATCACGCCGGCTTTCTCCATCTGCTCGATCAGATTGGCGGCCTTGTTATAGCCGATGCCGAAGCGGCGCTGGAGATAGCTCGTCGTCGCCTTGCGCTCGCGGCAGACCAGCGCGACAGCGCGGTCATAGAGATTTCCGCCCTCGCCGTCATCGGTGTCGTCCGTCGCGGCGCCGAAGTCGGAATCCTCGTCTTCGGTGATATCGTCGATGTAGGACGGCGGCGGGCCGTTTTCCTTGAGAAATTTCACGACCGCCTCGACCTCGCTGGTCGGAGACGAACGGGCCGTGGACCCGCGTGATGCGGCCGCCGCCCGCCATGTAGAGCATGTCGCCGCGGCCGAGCAATTGTTCGGCGCCGGCCTCGCCCAGAATGGTGCGGCTGTCGATCTTCGACGTGACCTGGAAGCTGATGCGGGTCGGCAGGTTGGCCTTGATGGTACCGGTAATGACGTCGACCGACGGCCGTTGCGTCGCCATCAGGATGTGGATGCCGGCGGCGCGCGCCATCTGCGCCAGGCGCTGGACCGCGGCCTCGATATCCTTGCCCGCGACCAGCATCAGATCGGCCATTTCGTCCACCACCACCACGATCAGCGGCAGCGGATCCATGTTGAGCGGCTCTTCCTCGAATTGCGGCGCGCCGCTCTCGTGGGTCGAAGCCGGTCTGCACGCGATGAGTCAGCGTCTTGCCTTTGGCGCGCGCTTCCTTGAGGCGCTGGTTGTAGCCGTCGATGTTGCGCACGCCGAGCTTGGTCATGGCGCGGTAGCGCCCTTCCATCTCGCGCACGGTCCATTTCAGCGCGACCACCGCCTTCTTCGGATCGGTGACGACCGGGCACAGCAGGTGCGGAATGCCGTCGTACATCGACAGCTCCAGCATCTTCGGGTCGATCATGATGAAGCGGCACTTGTCGGGCGGCAGCCGATAGAGCAGCGACAGGATCATCGTGTTGATGCCGACCGACTTGCCGGAGCCGGTGGTGCCGGCGATGAGAAGATGCGGCATATGGGCGAGATCGGCCGTCACCGGCGCGCCGCCGATATCCTTGCCGAGCACCAACGCAAGCCGCGCGCTGGCGTGCTCGTACGCTTCGGAGGCGAGCAGCTCCCGCAGATAGACAGTTTCGGCCTTGGCGTTCGGCAGCTCGATGCCGATGACGTTGCGGCCCGGAATTACGGCGACGCGCGCGGAGATCGCGCTCATCGAACGCGCGATGTCGTCCGCCAATCCGATGATGCGCGACGCCTTGATGCCCGGCGCGGGCTCGAGCTCGTACAACGTCACCACCGGGCCGGGCCGCACCTTGTGGATCTCGCCCCGGATGCCGAAATCCTCGAGCACGCTCTCCAGGAGCCGCGCATTCTGCTGTAGCGCCTCCTCGTTCACGGCGGTGGTGCGTTGCGGCAGCGGCTCGCTCAGCAGATCGAGCGACGGCAGCTCGAACTCCTCGGTGCCGAGATCGAGCGAGGTCTGGCGCGACGTGTCGGATCGTTTGATCGTGCTGCGCGGCACGGCAACGTCGGCCGGCTTGCGCGGCGTCCGGCTGGCGGTCGGCGCGCGCGGCTCCTCGCGCTCGAGTACCGGTTCGGCATCGCCGATGACCGGCTCGAGCCGCTCGCGCGCCGCCGGCCGTTCCGCTCGCGGGCGCCGCAGCCACGCGATCGCGCCCGCGAACCAGGCCCGGCGCGGCTTTTTCTCTTTGATCGTCGGGCGCGGCGCGGTGCGTACCGGCTCGTCGTCGTCATCGTCCGTTTCGCCGGTGTGTTCCCAGATGAAGCCCGACACGTACATCAGGATCAGCCCCGCCAACGCCGCCGCCGCCATCGCCGAAACCGGCGCGGCCGCGCCGAGCGGATCGAGATAATGTCGCGCGATGTTGCCGATTACGCCGCCGAACCCGACATGCTGCGGCCAGCGCAGCGGCGGCGGCACGATCGCCAATGCCAGTGCCGCGGCGACCAGGATCGGAAGCGTCAAGAGAATGCGCAGCCAGAAACGCCGGAGCCACCGGCCCGCCAGCAACCGCACCGACCAATCGAGCGAAATAATCGGCAGCAACAACGCCGCGGCGCCGAAACACTGCACCAGCATGTCGGCAAGCCTGGCGCCCGTCGCGCCCAGCAGATTTGTCGGCGCGGTATCGATGGCGTGATTCCAGGACGGATCGTTGTGATTGTAGGTCGCGAGTACCGCCGCCAGCAGGAACGTGCCCACCAGGAAGGCAAAACCGATAAAGGCGAGCGCCGAACGGGCGAGTCCGAGCTTCGGCGACGTCGCGCGGTGTCCTCTCATGCCGTCGGCGATGCTCACCATCTGTCGCCCCTACAGCACGTGCAGCAGCCGGCGCATGCCGGTCGCGACCGTGTCGTCGTCATGCACGATGGCAAGACGAATGTAACGTTGGCCGGGATTGACGCCCTGCGCGTTGACGCGGCCGATATACGGGCCGGGCAGCGACCGCAATCCGGCGTCGCGCCACAGTTTCAGCGACGCGACCTCGCCGTCGCCGACATCGAGCCACAAAAAGAAACCGCCGGGCGGCCGGTAGAAGCCGAAACGGCCTTTTAAGATTTCATCGCAGATATCGAATTTGCGGCGATAGAGCGCGCGGTTGGTCTCGACATGCGCCTCGTCGTGCCACAACGCGACCGCCGCCTCTTGCAACGCCAGCGGCACTTGCGCGCCGCCATACGAGCGCAAGCGCCCGAACCTGGCGAGGAGATCGGGATCGCCCGCGACAAAACCGATGCGCAAGCCCGCGGCGTTGGAGCGTTTCGACAGTGAGTGGAACACGAGCACGTTCGACAGGTCGCCGCCCATCGCGGCGCAGGCTTCGAGCCCGCCAACCGGCGGCACGCGGTCGTAAATCTCCGAATAGCATTCGTCGACCGCGACGACGAAATCGTAGCGGCGGGCGAGGGCGATCAGCTTCTTGAAATAGGCGAGGTCGGCGCAGGCGCCTTGCGGGTTGGCTGGGGTGCACAAATAGAACAGCGCCGTGCGCGCCAGGATTTCTTCCGGAACGGCATCGAGATCCGGCAGAAAGCCGGTCGCCGCGGTGGCGTCGAGCGGCATCGTCTCCGCCCCCGCCATGTGGGCCCCGCCGCTATAGACTAGGTAGTAGGGGTTCGGCATCAGCGCGACCGGGCGCTTCCCCGCCTTGGTCTCGGGAATGACCAGGGAGGCGATCATGTAAAGCCCCTCCTTGGTACCCGACAGCGCGATGACGTTGCGGTCCGGGTCAATCATGCCGGCCGGCAATTTGTATCTAAATGTCAACCACTTAGAGACAGCGTTCCGGAGCGCCGGGGTGCCCGCCATCGCCGGGTAGCGGTTCCAAAGATGGCTGTTCTTGGCGATCACGTCGGCCATGAAGGCCGGCGGCTCGTGCTGCGGCTCGCCGACCGACATGAGAATCGGTGCCTCGTTGGCGCGCGGTGTCACCGGCGCCAACAAATTGTTGAGCCTGGTGAACGGGTATTCCTCTAGGGATTGAAAATTCGCACTTAACGTGTGAGAAGACACGCCTAATCCCCGGACAAATCAATGAAAAATGCCGATGCCCACTATAAACCAGGCGGCCGGCGACGCCAAGCACAACGATTCGGGGACTTGCCGAACCTGCTTTTAGAACGAGCGGTTCATCGGGCAGTAGGAATACGGCCGGCTGGTGCCAGGGCGATGGTCGATACGGCGTGCGACGTGCCGCATCACAACTCCGTCACCGTGCCCGACCCGGTGGTGCCGCCGGTCGCCGGGTAATGCGTTTCCAGGATCGTGGCGCAGGCGGCGATGGCCGCCGTCAGCGCGGGCGCCACCGTGCCGGCGGCGACGCTCGCGACGAAATCGGCGACGATCTTGTCCCAGGCCGCCTGATCGACGCGCTCGTCGATGCCGCGATCGGCGATGATCTCGACGTGCCGCTCCGCCTCCGACACGAACAGCAGCAAGCCGATCTCGTTCGGATTACGGTCATGGACCAACGCCGCAAATTCGAGCCGCGCCAGCTTGGTCGCATGCGATTTTTTGATCCGCGACGGCACCAGCCGGTACCGCATCGGCGTGAGATGCAGCAGCAGGTCGGCAACAATGAAGAGCGCCGCCTGCACCGCGACGATCCACCATGTGCCGAGCGCCGGCCAGGCCAGCGCGACGATGTTGCCGACGATCAGGGCGATCATCGCCGCCCACAGCATCGGATAGGGCCCGTACTCGTCGCTCGCATGCGCGACCACCACCGCGAACCGCGCCACCGTGCGACGCTCGGCGGCCGCGACCGCGGCTTCGATCTGCGTGCGTTCCGATGGAGTCAGGACGGGCATCGCTTCACCAGCTTCCCGACGCGCCGCCGCCACCGAACGAACCGCCGCCGCCGCTGAACCCGCCGCCGAAGCCGCCGCCACCGCCCACGCGAAGCCCGCCGCCCATCATGCTGCCGATGCCATAGCCCATCATCGCGGTGCCAAATCCACCGGGGCCGGCACGGTGACGCAACATCCGCCAAAAGAAGACCCAGAACATGACAAAGAACAAAAGGAATGGAATGAAGGCCCACGGACTGCCCTTTGCCCGGACGGCGTTCGACGGCGGCGGCGGAATCGCGGTCTCGGCGCCGTTCCAGCCTAGCGCTTTCAGGATCGCGGCGGTGCCGGCCACGATGCCCGCCTCGTAATTGCCCTGGCGGAACGATGGCAAAATATCCTGATTGACGATGGTGCTGCTGATCGCGTCGGTGAGTTCACCTTCGAGCCCGTAACCGACCTCGATGCGGACCTTGCGCTCGGTCGGCGCCACCAGAAGGATGGCGCCGGTGTTCTTGTCCTTCTCGCCGATGCCCCAGAAGCGGCCGAGCTGATAGCCGTAATCCTCGATCGAATTGCCCTGGAGGCTCTTCACCGTGACAACGACGACCTGGCGCTTGGTCGCGGCCTCGAACTGGGCGAGCCAATCCGTGATGCGCTCGCGCGCCGCTGGCGACAACAGCCCCGCGTCGTCGACCACACGCCCGGTCAGCGCCGGAAAGGTGGGCGCTGCTGTTGCTAATGGTGTCGCAATGAGCGCCGCCAGCGCCATCAGCCAAATCAGATAAATTCGTTTTGGCCCGCGAAGGCGGGCCATCCACGAATTTTTCCTTTCGTCTCTGCGCAAACTTAGTCGTGGATGCCCCGGCCAAGCCGGGGCAAGACGATGTTTGGGATTCCACATCGACGCGGGGACCTAGAACTTGACCTTGGGGGTTTCCTGTTCGGCGGCGGTGATGGTGAAGGTCTCCTTGACCTTGGCGTCGGGATAGAGGAGGGCGGCCCACCAGCGTCCCGGAATCGTGCGCAGCTCCGTGTTATACGCCTGCACCGCCTGGATATAGTCGCGGCGCGCCACCGCGATGCGGTTCTCGGTGCCTTCGAGCTGCGATTGCAGCGCAAGGAAGTTCTGGTTCGATTTCAGGTCGGGATATTTCTCGACCGTTACCAGGAGCCGCCCGAGGGCGCCGCCGAGTTGGGCTTGATTGGCCTGGAACTGCTGGAACGCCTGCGGGTTGGTGAGGATGTCGTCGGGGATTTTCATTTGCGACGCCGAGGCGCGTGCCTGCGTGACTTCGGTCAGCACGGTTTTTTCCTGCGCGGCAAAGCCTTTCACGGTCTCTACCAGGTTCGGCACCAGATCGGCGCGGCGTTTGTATTGATTGAGCACTTCGCTCCACGCCGCCTTCACCTGCTCGTCGAGGCGTGGAATGTTGTTATAGCCGCAGCCAGACAGGCCGGCGCCGATGAAGACCAGAAGCAGCAATCGCGTGCCATGCCGCCGCCACGAGCCGATCATCGAAACCCCTCCGAAGTATGTGCGGCGCGATTATACGCCTCGCGCGGCGGCTCAGAAATCCAAGTCCGCATAATGCTTGGGCGGCGGCGCACCCGGAATATGGTCGGTAAGGATGCCGCGAAACGATGGCCGCGATTTGACCCGCGCGTACCATTCCTTCGCCGGCTCGTGCTCGTCCCACGGCACATCGCCGAGATAATCGAGCGCCGACAGATGCGCCGCGGCGCAGACGTCGGCCAGGGAAAAATGCTCGCCCGCAAGCCAGCGGCGCCGCTCGACCAGCCAGCTGATGTAATCGAGATGATGGCCGATATTGATCTTGCCGGCGCGGATGCGTGCCGAGTTCGGCTCGCCAAATCCGAGAAATCGTTTCATCATTTTTTCACCGACGAGATTGTCGGTGACTTCCGCGTTCATCTTGACGTCGAACCACGCGACCAATCGGCGCACCTCGGCGCGGTCCATCGGATTGAGGCCGATGAGCAGCTTGTCCCGATAGACCTCATCGAGAAATTCGGCGATGGCGCCCGAATCGGCCAGCACGGCACCTTCGGGCTCGATCAGCACCGGCACTTCGCCTGCCGGGTTGAGCGCCAGGAATTCCGGGCGTCGCTCCCATACCCGTTCCACCTTCATGGTGAAGTCGAGACCCTTTTCCGCGAGGGCAATCCGAATCTTGCGGCAGGCTGGCGATAGCCAAAGGTGATAGAGCAAACGCATTGCGATGAATTTAAGCGCGATTCGCCGCGCTTGAATAGAACACTCGATCCGGCTACGGGCTCTGAGTCAGCGGCGCGAAACGCCCGCCCTTGCGGAAGCGGTCGAGATAAGTCGGGAGAATGAGATCGAGCGCGGTCGGCACGACGCCCAGCGCTTCAAGGCCAGGCATGCCCGGCGTCACGACATTGTCGGTCTGAAGCATCTTGACCTGATCGCGGGTCAGCGGCGGATCGGGCAGGAACTCGGCGAAATAAGCGCCGACGGCCGCGGCCGGCGCCGGCACCGGCAGCAACAAGCGCGGCCGGTGGATTTCCTCCAGCAACAGCTCGATCAATTGGCGGAACGTCAGCACCTCTGGCCCGCCCAGCTCGTAAATCTTGCCTTCCGAATCGGGCCGGTCCAGCGCGGCGACGGCGGCGTCGGCGACGTCGCCGACGAATACCGGCTGGAACCGCGTGTTGCCGCCGCCGATCAAGCGGAAATACCGGCGCGAGCCGCGCCATGGCGGCGAAGCGATTGAACAGATCGTCCTCCGGCCCGAACACGAGCGATGGGCGGATGATCGTCGCGGCCGGAAAGGCGGCGAGCACGGCGGCTTCGCCGGCCGCCTTTGAACGGGCATATTCCGATGCCGAATGGGGCGCGGCGCCGATCGCGGAAATATGAATGAACCGCCGGGCGCCGGCGCGTGCCGCCAATCGTGCGAGCATGGCCGGACCGCGATGGTGAACCAGATCGAAACGGCGCGCGACGAAGGTTCCCGCGGCACAGACCACCGTGTCGCAGCCGTCGATCAATTGGGTGAGCGTCGCTTCGTCGGAGATACCGGCGTCGACCGTCGCGATCTGCCCAACATCGCCCATCGGGCGGAGGAAGCCGGCGCGCACCGCATGGGGCGACGCGACCGCGATGACGGCGCCCCGCGCCGCCAACCGCTTCACGACGTCGCGGCCGATGAACCCGGCGCCGCCGACTATGGTCGACCCGTCGATTTTTCATCGCGCTTATCTCTATACAGGAGAGCATTTCCCGATGCGAGCGTTCGCAACCTGAGGCCGCGCGAATCGGAGCCGCTCATTGACAGACCGGTGATGGCTCTCTAATGACTGGCCGCCAACCCATAGCCCAGATGGCGGAATTGGTAGACGCGCAGGTTTCAGGTACCTGTGGCCGAAAGGTCGTGGAGGTTCGAGTCCTCTTCTGGGCACCATGACACGTAACGATATGAGCGGTTCCAAGAACACCAATCCCAAGATCACGCTGCATCGTGGCGATTTGCCCGCCGATGTGTCGTTCGGTTCGAGCGTGGCGATCGACACCGAAACCCTCGGCCTCGATCCGCATCGCGATCGGCTTTGCCTTGCGCAATTGTCCGCGGGCGACAATAGCGCGCATTTGGTGCAGTTCGCCGCCGGCCAATACGCGGCGCCGCGCCTGAACGCGTTGTTGACCGATCCCAAGGTGCTTAAGATTTTCCATTTCGCCCGCTTCGATATCGCGACCATGAGCCGTCATCTCGGCGTGATGACCGGGCCGGTCTATTGCACCAAGATTGCGTCGCGGCTGGTCCGCACCTACACCGACCGGCACGGTTTGAAGGATCTGTGCCGCGAGCTCCTGGGCGTTGAACTCGCGAAGGAGCAGCAATCGTCCGATTGGGGCGCCGCCGAACTCAGCCAGGAACAGCTCCGCTACGCCGCCTCGGACGTCCTTCATCTGCACGCATTGAAGGCGAAGCTTGACGACATGCTCGCCCGGGAGCACCGGGCCGATTTTGCCCAAGCCTGCTTCGATTTTCTTCCTACCCGCGCGCGGCTCGACCTTGCCGGCTGGGCACAACAGGATATTTTTGAGCATTAATTGTGAAAATTGAAAATAATTCTCTCATAGCTAGTGGCAAGTTTGCTTTTACGGGGATGGCTCGGCATAGTGGCCACGTACCACGCCCCGAGGGGAGTGATCGGTGACGGAAGCGAAACAATCGCGAGCACTGACGGCGGCCGCCGACATCGAAGCGGCGCGGCGCGTCTTGCGCACCGAAATCACCGGACTCGAAGCGCTAATCGACGAGTTGGACGAGAGCTTCAGCGCGGCCATCCGCCTGCTTGCCGATGTCGAGGATCGTGTCGTCGTCAGCGGCATCGGAAAAAGCGGCCACATCGCACGGAAGATCGCGGCCACTTTCGCCTCGACCGGCACCGCCGCGTTTTTCGTCCATCCCGCCGAGGCGAGCCACGGCGATCTCGGCATGATCGGCCCGCGCGACGTGGTGTTGGCCCTGTCCAATTCCGGCGACACCGAGGAATTGACCGATATTCTGGCCCACACTAGGCGGTTTCGCATTCCGCTGATCGCGATGACGAGCGGCACGGCCAGCACGCTCGCGACCGCCGCCGACGTGAGGCTGTTGCTGCCGGCGACGCCCGAAGCGTGCCCCATGGGCCTGGCGCCGACCTCGTCGACGACGATGATGCTGGCGCTCGGCGACGCGTTGGCGGTCGCGCTTTTGGAGCGCAAAGGTTTCTCGCATCGCGATTATCATGCGCTTCATCCGGGCGGCAGGCTCGGGCGGAAATTGCTGGAAGTTGCCGATCTGATGCGCCGCGAGGACGCGATGCCCCTCGTGCCCGCGGGCACGCGGATGGCGGAAGCGATCCTGGTGATGACGCAAAAGAGCGTCGGCTGCGTCGGCGTCGTCGATGGCCGCAGCCGCCTGATCGGCATCATTACCGACGGCGACCTGCGCCGCCATATGAGCGACGATCTGTTGCGATCGCCGGTCGAAACCGTGATGAGCGCGCATCCCCGCACCATCCGCCCGCATGCGCTGGCGTTTGAGGCGCTCGGCCTGATGAACGCACTCACGATCACCAGTCTGTTCGCCGTCGATGAGGAGCGCCAGCCGCTCGGCATCCTGCATATCCACGATTGTCTGCGCGCCGGGATCGCATGATCGAACTGCCCGACATCGGTCGCGGATTACCGCTGAACTTTGGGCCGCCGCGGCTCGACTCCTATAGCCGCTTCGTGGCGAGGGCGAAACAAATCCTGCCGCTGATCGCGTTCGGACTGCTGGTTTTGATCGTGATCTGGCCGCGCCTCGATTTCAGGCTCGATCGCTTCAGCGTGATTCCCAAGCTCGACCCGCGCCTGGCGCACGATTTGCGCATGTTGAACGCTCGTTATACCGGCATCGACCGCGAGAATCGTCCCGTTCGTTCTTACCGCCGACGCCGCCGAGCAATTCTCGAACGACGTCAACGACCTGATCGGACTTGAAGGACCGAAAGCCGACATGTCCACGCAAAGTGGGGGCTGGTTCGAAGCGAGCGCCTATACCGGCACCTACCAGCCGCAATCGAAGGTACTCGACATGTTCGGCAATGTCGCGTTGTTTGCGGATCGCGGCGATGAATTCCATACCGACAGTGCGCGCGTCGATCTCGTTCATAGCACCGCGCAAGGCGACGAGCATGTCACGGGGCAAGGCCCGTTCGGTCATGTCGACGCCGCCGGCTTCCGCGTTCTCGACCGCGGCGCCACCATCATTTTCACCGGACATACGGATTTGTTGCTTGAGCCGAATCCGAAGCAGAAGGCGGCGCGGTGAACGTTCGGTTGTTGGGGGTTTCAGCGGCAGTCCTGGGTTTGCGATGTTGGCGGCCGGTGCCGGTATCGCCGCGGATCCGGCGCCACCCGCCGCTCCGACGCAAATGTTGGGTCTCGACACCGGCGCCGGGGGCGGCAAGGCGATTCCCGTCAATATCATCGGCGGATAACGGCATCGAATGGCGCCAAGCCGATCGCGTCTATATCGCGCGGGGCAACGTCAAAGCGGTTCGTGGCAATATCACCGTCTATGCCGACGAAATGCGAGCCTATTACCGTCCGGCCACGAATAAGGCCGACGCCAAGCATCCCGCCAAAGAGGCGAAGCGGCAGGCGGCAGACGCGTCGCGATCAGCCAAACCGGCGAACCCGCCCAACCCAAAGCCCGGGCAACAGCCGGTCGGCAGCGACATGGATGAGGGCCCGACGGAGGTCTACCGGCATCGAGGCGATCGGCAATGTCCGCTTTGTTACGCCGACGCAGACCGGCTATGGCGATCACGCCGATTACGATGTCGACAAAACGCTGCTGGTGATGACCGGCAAGCATATGAAGATCGTCACGCCGCACGATCGGCTGACGGCGCGCAACAGCATCGAATGGTATGATAACCGCCAGCTTGGCGTGGCCCGTGGCGACGCGGTCGATCTTCACGACGGCAAGATGCTCGCCGCCGACATGCTGCGGGCGACTATCGTCCATACGCCCGGCGAAGAAGCGCACGTGTCCCGCATCGATGGACGCGGCCATGTGTTCGTTTCGTCAAAGGATCAGATCGGGCGCGGCGATACCGGCGTTTATGACGCCAAGATCGGCACCGTCACGCTGAGCGGTCATGTCCGGCTGACCCGCGGCAAGGACGAAATGCGCGGCAATTACGGGGTTGTCGACGTCAATCGCAATATCGGCTATTTGTTGCCGCGGCCGCCGGGCAACCGGGTGGCGGGGGAAGCGAGTCGGCGGGTCGAAGCGCTTATCGTGCCCGACAAGCAAAACGGCGCGCCAACTACCGCGAGGCAGAAGAACGGGAAGACCGAAAGCGCCGGATCGACCGAGCCATGAAGACATCCGCCGAACCCATAACAAGCCGCGCCGACCGGCCCGCGGCTGGTGTTGGATAATCGGGGCCTGGTCGCGCACAATCTGGGCAAGAGCTTCAAGAAGCGGCCGGTGTTACGCGACGTCAACATTTCGGTCCAGCGCGGCGAGGTGGTCGGGCTGCTCGGCCCGAACGGTGCCGGCAAAACCACCTGCTTCTATATAATCACCGGTCTGATCGCGCCGGATTTCGGATCGGTCTTCATCGATCAGCAGGACATTACCAGCCTGCCGATGTACCGCCGGGCGCGGCTTGGCATTGGCTATCTGCCGCAAGAGGCGTCGATCTTCCGCGGCCTCACCGTGGAGGAAAATCTTCGCGCCGTGTTGGAAGTCGTCGAGCCGTCGCGGCCGGCGCGGGAAGCGGCCATCGACGAGTTGTTGGCGGAATTCTCGATCACCCATCTGCGCCGGGCACCGTCGATGGCGCTGTCGGGCGGCGAGCGGCGCCGCGTCGAAATCGCCCGCGCGCTGGCGACCGATCCGAAATTTATCCTTCTCGACGAGCCGCTGGCCGGCATCGATCCGATCGCGCTCAACGACATTCGCGACCTCGTCGCTCATTTGAAGGATCGCGGCATCGGCGTGGTCATCACCGACCACAATGTCCGCGAGACGCTGGGCATCGTCGACCGCGCCTACATTCTCCATGAAGGCCGGGTGCTGAAAGAGGGCAAGCCGTCCGACATCGTGGCCGATGCCGACGTCCGGCGCTTCTACCTTGGCGAAAAATTCAGCTTCTAGATGGCTGGACCGGCGCTGACCTTCTATTTCGCGCCGGGCTCTAGCTCGATGGCGCCGCATATCGCGCTTCACGAAATCGGCGCGGCGTTCGAGGCGAAGCCGATCTCCTTCGCCAAGAAGCAGCAGCGTGAGTCATGGTTCCTGGCGCTCAATCCCGAGGGCAAGGTGCCGACGCTGTTGGTCGATGGCCGGCCGCTGACCGAAGTGGCGGCCTGCTTGTTCTATCTGGCAAAGCGCTTTCCCGAGGCCGGGTTGTTGCCCGACGGCATCGAGGCCCAGGCACAGGCCGTGTCGTGGATGTCGTTCACCGCGGCGACGCTGCATAACGCGCGGCGCCAGGGCGCCGAGGCCGGTCGCGCCATCTTTGCCTTAGCCGGGCAAAAACTCGGCCAGCGCGACTGGGCGCTGGGCCAGTATTCGATCGCCGATATTCATCTGTTCCGCCTTTATTGGCGGTTCCGGCCGTTGCTCGGCGCCGAACCGGGGTCGATGCCGAATCTCGATCGGCATTATGAGCGCATGATGGCGCGGCCCGCCGTCAAGAAAACGATCGAGATCGAAACCGCGATCGGTTACGAGCTGCCCTAGATCGCGGCCGACACCGCGATATCGGACAGGCGCTGAAAGCGCTCGATATTGTCGCCGTCTTCCAGCACCCGCACCGTCAAACAGACGAACGTCACGCCGAGTTCGGGATCGACCCAGTAGAGCGTGCTGCCGGCCCCTTGGTTGCCGAACGTGCGCGGCGAGGTCAGCGTGCCGAAAATGTGCCTGCTCAATTCCTCGCCGCGAAGCTGGAAGCCGAGCCCGATATAGGCAGGCGACGGTTTCCAGCCGCGTGTCCGGCCGCGCGCCGCGAACAGCTCGTTCGGTAACTCGCCGGTTCGATTCTGCGTCGCCACATCAATCATGCGCGGCGAGAGGATGCGCGCGCCGTCGAGTTCGCCGCCGCGCCGCAGCATCTCGGCGAAGCGATAAAGGTCACCAACGGTCATGAACCCACCGACCCACGGCATCTCGGAATGTTCCTCCTCGAAGGCGCCGTGCGTGCCGAGATTGCTCGAGCCCGGATGCGTCGCCGGAAATTCCGGCGGTATCTCCGGCGGGATGTGGCGCGACTTGAGGTCGGCGCGGACGCCGATCGCGCTGTCCTTCATGCCAAGTGGCCCGAACAGATCGTCCTGCACGATCTTGCGGTAGGAGCGCTTCTGCGGATCGGTCCGGCGTAGGATCTCGCCCAGAAGCGCGTGGCCGGCCATCGGCGAATAATTGACGCGCGTGCCCGGTTCGTCGGTGCCGTGAAGCGAGGAGCAGATCGCCGAAACGATCTCGTCGAGCCGATCGAGATTCATGCCCGGCCGCGGCGTGTAGACGGCGGGCAGGCCGCTGCGATGCATCAACAATTGCTCGACTGTGATTTCGCTGCGCGGCAGTCCGGAAAATTCCGGAATCACCGAGGACACTTTGGTGAACAGCGAGAGCTGGCCGCGCTCGATGGCGCGCAGCACCAGCACGTTGGTGATTGCCTTGGTGACCGAGAGCAGACTGAACACCGAATCCTTACGCACCGGGCTCTGACTGGTGGAACGGACCCGGCCGATGGCTTCGTGCAACCCGATCTGGCCGTCGCGGGCAACGATGATGCCGGCGCCGTGATAGCGGCCCGACGCGACGTCGGCCTCGATCGTGGCTTTCAGATGTTGCAAGCGGGCGGCGTCGAAGCCGCGCGGTGTGGTGGTCTGAGACATAGGGCCTCCCTTGTCTTTATATCGACCCGCTGAGGCCCCCACCCGAAAACGCTTCGCGTTCTCTTCCCTCCCCCGCTCGCGGGGGAGGGGTAGGGAGTGGGCTTTGCGGTGTTAATTGCGTACGCGTCATGAGTTACTCCCGGAGATAGCGCGCGCGCAAATGGTTCAGATACGGCGCCGTCTCAGTTGGGCGACCGGTGGCCTCGGTCATGATTTCATCGGTCGCGCGCGATGATGCTTTGGCATGCACATTGACGCGCAGCCAGGCGAGTAGCGGCTTGAAATCGCCGGCCGCGATGCCGGGCAGGATCGCGGCGTCGGCGGCCTTCGCCGCCTGGAACAATTGTGCCGCGTTCATCGCGCCGAGCGTGTAGGTCGGGAAATAGCCCCAGGCGCCGTCGTACCAATGAATATCCTGGAGACACCCCAGCGTGTCGCTCGGCGGCTCGACGCCGATCAGCTCGCGCATGCCCTTGTTCCATTCGCGCGGCAGATCGGCGAGCGCCATGTCGCCCGCGATCAGCGATCGCTCGAGGCGATAGCGCAGCATGACATGCGCGGGATAGGTGAGCTCGTCGGCATCGACGCGAATGAAGCTGCGTTCGACGCGCGTCCCGAGGCGATACAAATTCTCCGCGTCCCAGGCCGGACCCGAGCCGCCGAACGCGGCGCGGATCAGCGGTGCTACGAACGCCATGAATTTGCGGCCGCGGCACACTTGCATCTCGATCAGCAGCGACTGACTTTCGTGCAGGCTCATGCCGCGGGCGCGGCCGACCGGCTGGCGCGCCCAGTGCGAGGGCAGGCCGAGTTCGTAGAGCGCGTGGCCGGTCTCGTGCAGCACGCCCATCAGGGCCTGCCGGAAATCCGCCTCGTCATACCGTGTCGTGATGCGCACGTCGCCCGAGGTGCCGCCGGTGAAGGGATGAGCGCTGATATCGAGCCGTCCATGGTCGAAGTCGAAACCCAGGCGTTTCATCAAATCGACGCCGAGCGCGCGCTGCGCCGGGATCGGGAACGGACCGGACGGCGGCGCCGGGCGGGCTCCTTGCAGCGACAGCGCGCGGTCGATCATACCTGGGAGCGCCGCCGCCAATTCCCCAAACAAGCGGTCGACGATAACGGTCGAGCCGCTTGGCTCGTATTGGTCGAGCAGCGCGTCGTACGGCGACTTGCCGAGCGCTGCCGCCTTTGCCTGCGCGGTCTCTCGGGTTAGCGCCAACACCTTGCTCAGCGCCGGCAGCACGCCGGCGAAATCGTTCGCCGGGCGCGCCTTGCGCCAGATCATTTCGCATTCGGTGCAGGCTCTCGAGGAGGCCGCGACCAAGTCCGCTGGTACCGCCGTGGCGTGCGCCACCCCGCGGCGCATCTCGGCGATATTGGCGCGTTGCCAGGAATCAAGATCGTTCTGGCCTTCCGCGCCGGCGAGCAGATCGGGCAGCGCCGGATCGGTCAGACCGTCGTGGACGATGACGCGAAGCGTGGCGAGCTGCTCGGCGCGCGACGCGGCGCCGCCGTCGGGCATGTTGGTTGACGCGTCCCAGTTCAGGATACCCAGCGCTTCCCGGATCGCGCCGAGACGGGCAAAACGGTCATGGAGCGCTTGGTACGGACTCACACGCGCCTCTCTCTCATCCAGCCGCGGACGAAGAGCAGATAATAGATCACGCACACAATCGCCAAGCCATACCAGGTCAAGGCGTATTGTAGGTGGTCGTTCGGCAGGGCGGTATTCGTCTGGCCGCCTTGGGGATAGCCGCCCGGCACCGGCGTCGCGTCGGCGTCGACATAGATCGGCAGCTCATGATCGAGATGGAGCGCCGCCGCCATCGCCGGCAGATCGATGGAGAACCATAGATCCTGCGCGGGCTGGTTCGCCGGCGTGAACCAGGAACGGTCGCCGCCGGGCACGCGCAATAGGCCCGTTACCGTTGTCGGTCCCATCATCTCGCCGGCGGCGCGTGTCGCGGGATCGCGGCGATCCTCGGGCACGAAGCCGCGATCGACGAACACGATCGTACCGTCCTGGAGCCGGAACGGCGTGATGACGTGATAGCCCGAGGTGCCGCTATTGGCGATGGCGTGGAGATAGAGCTCGTCCCGGTTCAAGAATTCTCCCGACAGGGCGACATGGCGAAACGCCAGTCCTTTTGCCGCGTCCAAGGTCTCGGGGAGGGCGATGGGCGGGCCGGAAACGGCCGCCTGGCGCTGGGCGATCAAGCCTTCTTTCCAGTGTAGACGCTGGACCTGCCAAGTGCCGAGCGCGACAAGAATCAGAAACACCGCGAGCCAGAACAGGCTCGGCAGCCACAGGCTGCGCCGCGCCGTCACGTCGCGATGCGCCGGTAATGCTGCGCGATCAACCAGCCCTTCAACAGTCGCAACAGCAGGATGGCGCCGCCGATCACCAACGGCACCCAAAGGATGACATGAACCCAGAAGGGCGGCGCGACGACAATCTCCAGCAGTATCGCCAACGCGACCACGACCGCCCCGAGCACCAGCACGACGAGAGCGATGGCGCCGTCGCCGGTATCGAGCTTGGCGAAATCGAGCCCACACGCTGGACAGGCCGGCGCTACCGTCAGCAAGCCGCTATATAACCCGCCCCGGCCGCAGCGCGGGCAGCGTCCAACCAGCGGCCACGCCGGCGTCACCGGCCGCCTCGTCGTCCCTGCGAAAGCTTCCGAATCAGACGTTATCCTGCGTAGGCGGGCGCGCCGCTGCCGCCCCACCAATAGATGCAGATGAACAGGAACAGCCAGACCACATCGACGAAATGCCAGTACCAGGCCGCGGCCTCGAAACCGAAATGCTGATCGGGCTTGAAGTGGCCGGCGATGGCGCGGAACAGGCATACTGTCAGGAACGTCGTGCCGATGATGACGTGGAAGCCATGGAAGCCGGTCGCCATGAAGAAGGTTGAGGGATAAATGCCCTCGCGGAAGCCGAACGCCGCGTGGGTGTATTCCCAGACCTGGCACAGGGTGAAGCAGACGCCCAGGATCACGGTGACAAGCAGGCCACGGATCAAGCCTTTTCGGTCGCCCACCAACAGCGCGTGATGCGCCCAAGTCACGGTGGTACCCGAGCATAGCAGGATCAGCGTGTTGAGGAACGGCAGGTCGAATGGGTTGAACGGCAGGAT
Source organism: uncultured Alphaproteobacteria bacterium (assembly GCA_963851285.1). GTDB lineage: Bacteria > Pseudomonadota > Alphaproteobacteria > ATCC43930 > CGMCC-115725 > JAATGI01. The sequence continues at coordinate 387,449 of CAWKOL010000016.1, read as the reverse complement.
GCCTTTGGGCGGCCAGTGACCGCCGACTGGGAACAGCGCCGAGGAGAAGAACGCCCAGAAGAAGGCGAAGAAGAACATCACCTCGGACGCGATGAACAGCAACATGCCGTAGCGCAGGCCGAGCTGAACCACCTTGGTGTGGAATCCGACGATCGCCTCGCGGACGACGTCGCGCCACCACACGAACATGACGCCGAGCACGCCCAGCGCGGCGAGGATCAGCAGCCAAATGCCGTAGCCGTGCATGAAGAGCACGCCACCCGCCGCCATCAAGCCGGCCACGGTCGCGCCGACGATCGGCCAGGGCGACGGATCGACCAAATGGTAGGGATGCTTGTGATGAACGGGCGGTTCGGCGTGGTCGGTCATGCTGGCTCTCTTGCGAAAAGCGGAAATGGATTAGGCGCCACGGTCAATGCGGGCCTCCGGTGCGAACCATCGCCAAGAAATAGAACGCCGCGACCAAGGCCAACAGCACAATCAGCAGGGCGCGATTGCGCGCCCGTTGGCGTTTCTGCCGTTCGTCCACGGTGATGGCCGCTCCCCCGTCCATCGCTCAGGTAACGACCCGGTCGACGATCAGGAACGCGAACAGCAGGAACAGATAGAGTAGCGAAAACCGGAACATCGCCCGCGCGGTGCCGTCGTCGCGCCGGACCATGAGCCGCAGGGCGAGCGCGGTGAAACCCAGATTGAGCACGAGCGCCGCGCTACCATAGACCCAGCCGACCGTGCCCATCAGCGTCGGCGCCAGCGAGATCGGCCACAGCAACAACGTATAGGCCAGGATCTGGAGCCGCGTGGCGCGCGCGCCGGCGACCACCGGCAGCATCGGAATGCCGGCCTTGGCGTAATCGTCGGCGCGGTAGAGCGCCAGCGACCAGAAATGCGGCGGCGTCCAGAAGAAGATCAGCGCGAACAGAACCAGCGACGGCCAGCCGACATCGCCGGTCACCGCAGCCCAGCCGATCACCGGCGGGAACGCGCCGGCGGCGCCGCCGATCACGATGTTCTGCGGCGTACGGCGCTTCAGGCCGATGGTGTAGATAACGACATAGAAGCCGATGGCCGCCGCCAACAGCAATGCCGCGACGATGTTGACGGCGATGCCCATGATCAGGACCGACGCGACCGCGAGGGTGACGCCGAAGCCCAGCGCCTCACCGGGCGACATGCGGCCCGCCGGCAACGGCCGGTTCTTAGTGCGTGCCATCAGCCCGTCGATGTCGCGTTCGTACCACATATTGATCGCGCCCGAGGCGCCGGAGCCGACCGCGATGCACAGCACCGCGACGATCATCTGAACCGGATGGAGATCGCCGCCCGGCGCGAGGAACAGCCCGACCGCGCCGGTGAACACCACCAGCGACATCACCCGGGGCTTCAGGAGAAGCCAAAAGTCGCGCGGTTCGGCGCCGGCGCTCGACGCCGGCAGGCCGGCGGTTCGGAGGCTGATCTCGCTCACGCTGCGCTCATCGCGGACCGGGCCGACCCATCAATGCGCCGGAGCCGGCTCGATTTCCGGAATCTCGTCATACGAATGGAACGGCGGTGGCGAGGAAACGGTCCATTCGAGCGTGGTGGCGCCCGGGCCCCAGTAATTCGCGCCGACCTTTTTGCCGCGCAGCAGCGTGTCGAACACGATGTAGATGAAGAGCAACGTCGAGGCCGCGGAGATGAACGACCCAATCGACGCCACCATGTTCCAGCCCGCGAACGCGTCGGGATAGTCGCTGATACGGCGCGGCATGCCCGCCAGCCCGAGGAAATGCATCGGGAAGAAGGTCATGTTGACGCCGATGAAGGTCGTCCAAAAATGGACCTTGCCGAGCGTCTCGTTGTACTGGCGGCCGCTCATCTTGCCGATCCAGTAATAGAAGCCGGCGAACAGCGAGAACACGGCGCCGAGGCTCAACACGTAGTGGAAATGCGCCACGACGTAATAGGTGTTATGAAGCGCGAAATCGACGCCGGCGTTGGCCAGCACCACGCCGGTGACGCCGCCGATGGTGAACAGGAACAGAAAGCCGATCGCCCACAGCATCGGCGTCTTGAACTCGATCGAGCCGCCCCACATGGTCGCGATCCAGGAGAAGATCTTGATGCCGGTCGGCACCGCGATGACCATGGTCGCGGCGGTGAAGTAGGCCCGCGTATCCACCGAAATGCCGGTGGTGAACATGTGATGCGCCCACACCACGAAGCCGATGACGCCGATCGATACCATCGCGTACGCCATGCCGAGATAGCCGAAGATCGGCTTCTTGGAGAAGGTCGAGATCGACTTGGCTGATCATGCCGAAGCCCGGCAGGATCATGATGTAGACCTCGGGATGGCCGAAGAACCAGAACAAGTGGAGGAACAACAGCGGATCGCCGCCGCCCGCCGGATCGAAGAAATGCGTCCCGAAATTGCGGTCGGTCAGCAGCATGGTGATGGCACCGGCCAGCACCGGCAGCGCCAGCAGCAGCAGAAACGCCGTCACCAGGATCGACCACACGAACAGCGGCATGCGGTGCAGCGTCATGCCGGGCGCGCGCATGTTGAAGATGGTGGTGATGAAATTGATCGCGCCCATGATCGACGAGGCGCCTGCCAAGTGCAGCGAGAAGATCGCCATGTCGACCGACGGGCCGGGGTGATAGGTCGCATCGGATAGCGGCAGTACACCGTCCAGCCGACGCCGGCGCCGGCGGGGTTGCCGACGAAGGTCGAGCACACCAGCAGCAGGAACGCCGGGACCAGGAGCCAGAAGCTGATATTGTTCATGCGCGGGAACGCCATGTCCGGCGATCCGATCATCAGCGGCACGAACCAATTGCCGAAGCCGCCGATCATCGCGGGCATGACCACGAAGAACACCATGATCAGACCGTGCGCGGTGATGATCACGTTGTAGAGTTGGTGGTTGTCGTGGAACAGCGGATCGCCCGGCTGCATCAGGTTGATGCGCATGATGATCGAGAATGCGCCGCCGATCATCGCCGCGCTGATGGCGAAGATGATGTAGAGGGTGCCGATGTCCTTGTGGTTGGTCGAAAACAGCCAGCGGCTTACGAAGCCCGGCTTGTGGTCGGCGTGACCGTGATCGGCGTCGTCGTGGGCATGGTCGCCGGCGGAACGGTGGAGCGGAGAGGTCGCTTCGTGAGACATTCTGTCCTCGTAAATCTCTAGGCGGCGCTACTGCGCGGTGCGGTCGGCCACGCCGGACCGCCGGCATGGAATCGTCGTTGCGCGCGAACTTCTTCTTCGCCGTGGCGAGCCATTTGGCGAAATCATCCTTCGACACCGCCTTCACCTCGATCGGCATGAAGGGGTGGTTGAGGCCGCAGATCTGGTTGCATTCGCCGTAATAGGTGCCGGCCCGGTCGATCTTCATCCAGGCGATAATTGGAGCGGCCGATCACGGCGTATTCTTGCACGCCGAGCGCCGGCATGAACCAGCTGTGGATGACGTCGGTGCTGGTGACCAGCACGCGTACTACCGCGCCGACCGGCACCACGACGGGATTGTCGACGCCGAGCAGGCGCGGCTCGCCCGCCTTCTTGTCCTGCTCGTCACTGAGGACGTTGCTGTCGAACTGCAGCTTCGAGTCGGGGTATTCGTAGGTCCAGTACCATTGATGGCCGGTGATCTTCAGCGTCATGTCCGGCGTCGGCGTCCGGTCCATGTAGTACATCAGTTTGAACGACGGGATCGCGATCGCCAGTAGGATCAACACCGGCACCGCCGTCCAGATCAGCTCCAGAAGGGAATTGTGCGAAGTCTGTGTCGGCACGGGATGGCGCTTGGCGTTGAACCGGATCATCACGTAGGCCAAGAGGCCGAGCACGAACAGCGTGATAAGGGTGATGATGATGAGCAGTTCGTCGTGGAGCGTGTCGATATGCTCGCGTACCGGTGTCGCCGCAGCTTGAAAGCCGAGTTGCCAATCCACCGCTTGTTCGGCCATCGCCGGTACGCCGGCCGCGATCGACCCCGCCACTACGGCAGCCATCGTCCTTAGCTTGCCAATCCGTCCCATTCTCTCGCCTTTCCCCAAACCGCGGCGCGCCTTGCCACGGGGCCCGAGTCACCCTAACCAATGGCCAAGACTGAGCCAAGGTAATAGCCTTGGCGACGGGTTGACGCCAACCGCACTTGCGCGACTTTATGACGCACAAACCGATGGCCATATAATGGCTTAGCAGACCGCCCCTCGCCAGTCCGCGAATGGCGTCCCGAACTCCGTCATGGCAGAAGGACAGCATGACCGACCTTATCACCTCCGACCGCTTGTTCTTCGACCGCACCGGCATGGACCGGGGCCGAATCGAACGTCTCGTCGACGACACGCTCCGCGGCATGGCGGATGGCGAGCTTTATCTCGAATACCTTCAAAGCGAGGCGTTGGGCTTCGACGACGGCCGCATCAAGACGGCCTCGTTCGACCAATCCCAGGGTTTCGGTTTGCGCGCGCTTTCCGGCGAGGCCACGGGTTTCGCCCATTCCTCCGACCTGTCAGAGGCGGCGATCGCGCCGCGCCGCCGACGCCGTCCGCGCGGTTAAGGAGGGCCATGACGGCGCGCTCGCTGCTGGCGCCGCCGGGCACCAACCGTCTGCTCTACACCGAGGACAATCCGCTGGCCGCGGTGGCATTCGCCACCAAGGCCAAGCTCCTGTCCGATATCGACGCCTATGCCCGTGCCAAGGATCCGCGCGTGCGCCAAGTCTCGGCTTCGCTCGCCGGGCAATGGCAGGCGGTGCAGATCGTCCGGCCCGAGGGTGCCCGCTTCGCCGACATCCGCCCGCTGGTACGGCTCAATGTCAGCATCGTGGTCGAGGAGAACGGTCGCATGGAGACCGGCTCGGCCGGCGCCGGCGGCCGCGTCATGTACGACCATTACCTCGATCCGGCGCAATGGAAGGCGCAAGTCGACGAGGCGCTGCGCCAGGCACTGGTCAATCTGTCGTCGGTGCCGGCGCCCGCCGGCGACATGGCGGTGGTGCTGGGTCCGGGCTGGCCGGGAGTCATGCTGCACGAGGCGGTCGGGCACGGACTCGAGGGCGACTTCAACCGCAAGAAGACCTCGGCTTTCGCCGGCCTTTTGGGCCAGCGCGTCGCCGCGCCCGGCGTCACGGTGGTGGATGATGGCACCATCCCCGATCGGCGCGGCTCGCTTACCATCGACGACGAGGGCACGCCGTCGCGCCGCAACGTTCTGATCGAGGACGGCATCCTCAAGGGCTACATGCAAGATCGGCTCAACGCGCGGCTGATGGGCATGGCGGCGACCGGCAACGGCCGGCGCGAGAGCTACGCCCACGCGCCGATGCCGCGTATGACCAACACCTATATGCTGGCGGGCGACAAGGACCCCGGCGAGATCATCGCCTCGGTGAAAAAGGGAATTTATGCCGTCAATTTCGGCGGCGGCCAGGTCGATATCACGTCCGGCAAGTTCGTGTTCTCGGCCACCGAGGCCTATCTCATCGAAGACGGCAAGGTCGGGCCGGCGGTCAAGGGCGCGACCTTGATCGGCAATGGGCCGGACGCGCTGACCAAGATCAGCATGATCGGCAACGACTTGAAGCTCGATGACGGCATCGGCACCTGCGGCAAGGACGGGCAGGGCGTGCCGGTCGGCGTCGGCCAGCCGACGCTGCGGATGGACGGGCTCACCGTCGGAGGCACCGCCGCGTAATCGAAGCATGTTGGCCCTCCCCCTTCGAAGGGGGAGGGAGAATGCCACTCCCGCTACGCCTTCTTCCTTGCCGACCGTTGGCGGCGGCGTTCCTCGCCAAGCGCCAAGAGGCGTTGCTTGTCGGCGGGATCGACGCGTCCGTACCGCGCGCGCCAAACCGTCCCATCCTCATGCCAGCCAAAGGGCGATTTGACCGTTGTCCGCGGGCCCGGCGCGGTCTCGAACAGACGCAGCGCCTGACGCACGATGTCGCGCTGCATCGCTGGCTGCCACGGGTGACCGCAGGGATTTCCCAGCGGAAAGTCGTTGAAATAGAAACGCGGCACGCCGCAATGCTCGACGACATCCAGGGCCGAACCGATAATGACGGTCGGGATTCCGTTCGCCTCGAGGTGGCGCGCCACCAGGCTTATTGTTTGATGGCACACCGGGCATAACGGGCACAGCACCGCCGCGTCGGCCCCGTCCTCGCGGACGCGTTTCAATATCTCGCGCGCATCTTCCTCGCGCGTCTTCCGCTGGCTGTACTCCGTCGGCACGCCATGGAAACGCGCCGTCAGTCCGGCGAATACCCCGTCGGACGCCAGTTTCGATGCCGCTTCGATCGGGAGAAAACTCTCACGGTCGTTGGTGTGCGTGGATTCCTTATCCCACGCTACATCGTCTGTATGGAGACGTGCCGGCGGCGACGAGACATTACCCGACCACACGCGCCTGACCCCGTCGAAGTCGCTGGGCATTGCCGTCGTTATCAGCGCAATCCGCGATTGCGGCAGCGGCTTCGAAAGCGCCGCGAACGGCATGTCGGCGAAATTCGCCCACACATAGTCGCTCGTATAGCCGAGGGCGCGATAGTAATCGCGCGTGCGTTCCATGTACTTGATCGGCGCGTCGGCATCGGCCATGCCGGTTTTCCTCGTCGTGATTCAACTCGCCAGAGCGGGCAGGTCCTTGTAGAGCGCCAGTGCCTCGGGGTTGGCGAGCGCTTCCTGGTTCTTGACCGGGCGGCCGTGGACGATCTCGCGCACCGCGATCTCGACGATCTTGCCGCTTTTGGTGCGGGGAATGTCGGCGACGGCGACGATCTTGCGCCGGCACGTGGCGCGGCGAGGCGTTGTCGCGGATCTGCCTGCGGATGCGCTTTTCCAGCGCCTCGTCGAGCGCGACCCCGTCGCGCAGCTTGACGAACAGCACGACGCGGACGTCGCCGTCCCATTCCTGGCCGATGGCCAGCGCCTCGAGCACGTCGGGAATCTGCTCGACCTGGCGATAGATTTCCGCCGTGCCGATGCGTACGCCGCCCGGATTCAGCACCGCGTCGGAACGGCCGAAAATGATGAAGCCGCCATGGCGCGTCTTCGCGGCGAAATCGCCGTGGGTCCAGACATTGGGGAAATGCGCGTAGTAGGCCGCGAAATATTTCTCGCCGTCGGGATCGTTCCAGAAGCCGAGCGGCATCGATGGAAACGAGCGGGTGCAGACCAGTTCGCCCTTTTCCTCGACCTTGGCCGGCTTGCCGTCGGCGGTGAAGACGTCGGTTGCCATGCCGAGCGCCGCGCATTGCAGTTCGCCGCGCCACACCGGCCAAAGCGGGTTGCCGGTGGCGAAGCAGGCGAGCAAATCGGTGCCGCCCGACATCGAAAACAGGAACACGTCGCGCTTCACCTTCTCATAGACGAAGTCGAAGCTCTCGGGCGCCAGCGGCGATCCGGTCGAGCCCAAGGCGCGCACGGTCGCAAGCTTGTGGCTCTTGACCGGTTCGAACCCCGATTTGTTCAGCGCGTCGAGGAATTTCGCCGAGGTGCCGAAGAAGCGTGATGCGCTCCTCCTCGGCGTAATCGAACAGCACGTTGCGGGCCGGGATGGAACGGCGAGCCGTCGTATAGGATCAGCGTCGCCTCGCTGGCGAGCGCCGAAATCAGCCAGTTCCACATCATCCAGCCGCAGGTGGTGAAATAGAACACCCGGTCGCCCGGCCTGATGTCGCAATGGAGCAGATGCTCCTTGGTGTGCTGAAGAATCGCCGCGCCGATGCAATGCACGATGCATTTCGGCACGCCGGTCGTGCCCGACGAATAAAGAATGTAAAGCGGATGCGCGAACGGGAACCGCGCGAAGGCAATGTCCCTGGCGGCGAACGGCGCCAGGAAATCGTCGTACGCGACGGCGTGGGCGATGCCGGCCGAGCGGTGAACTTTGGTGCCGCCGTACGGTGCCACGGATGACGCGCTCGAGGCTCGGCAGCGCCGACACGATCTCCCGCGCCTTGTCGAGATTGTCGAACCATTTGCCGTTGTAGAAATAGCCGTCCGCCAGGATCAGCACCTTGGGCTCGATCTGGCCGAAGCGGTCGAGCACGCCCTTGACGCCGAAATCGGGCGAGCACGACGACCACACCGCGCCGATCGCGGCGGTACGCGAGGCACGCGATCACCGTTTCCGGCATGTTGGGCAGATAGCCGCAAACGCGGTCGCCCGGCATGACGCCCTGCGCCGTCAGCGCCTGGGCGAAGCGCGATACCGCATCGTAGAGCTGGCGATGGCTAAGGCGGCGGCGGACGCGATCCTCGCCGCGGAACACGATGGCGTCGCTGTCGTCGCGCCGGCGCAACAGGTTTTCCGCGAAATTGAGCTTGCCGCGCGGAAAGAATTTTGCGCCCGGCATCTTGTTGCCGTCGACCACCACCGTATCGCCGGGATCGCCGATCACGCCGGCGAACTCCCAGAGCGAGGTCCAGAATTCGCGCGGCTGATCGATCGACCAGCGATGCAGCGTCTCGTAATCGACGAACTTGTGCTGCCAGCGCCGCTCTGCGACGCGGGCGAACCGGCTCATGCCGCTTCGTTCGAGCCAATCGGCCGACGGTTCGCCAAAGAGGTTTGTCCATGTCAGCCGCGACGATAGGGAAAGCAACGGTCGCGGTCGAGCGTCATGCCGAAATGCTCGCCCAATTTCTCGATCGCGTCGCCTTGCGTCGGATAGGGGTCGGCGTTGTTCGGGCCCACGACGATCGGCCGGAAGCCGGTGTCGGAGTCGACGCCGCCAGGCGGCAGCATGGCGGTGGCGAGGCCTTTTCCGGCACCGTCGCGCAAGCGTCAGGAACATCGGCATCGGCTTCTGGATGTGCGCGGTGAGGCCGATATTCTGCTCGATCTCGATCTTGGAGATCGGGCTGGAAGGTCTGCGCCGCCTTCTCCCATTCGTTGCGGAAATATTTTTCGACCGCGTGGCGCATCAGCGTCGATTCCTGCATCGCCTCGACCTCGGTTTCGATGCGGAACCAAGTCCGGTTGCCGGGCGCATCGCAGACATATTTCATTCCCGTCTCCTACCAGCTAGGCCACTACGGTACTTTAACCCACATGCGCCAGTATGCGACCGCTCGACGATCGATAAAATCCGTGTAAAAAGCTCGCAAAATCCAATCCGATCAGTTTCGACAAATGCGAGACTTGCTCAAGCATTTGTTAAGTTTGCGGCTCGTATCCTCCGCTCGGTCAATTGCTCATTTTTATGATCGGATGAGAGTCAGTCATGATCGCCGGTTCGGTTCGCGCGTCGGGCGCGGAAAAGCGGAAAGGTCGCACACAGCGAGGCGCCGCGCGGTATCGCGCGCGGCGCGCGTCTGCGCGGCTTGCTCCGCGACGACGGCGGCGTCACCGGACTCGAATTCGCGATGATCGGGCCGATCTTTCTGCTGCTGGTTTTGGGCGTGCTCGAAAACGGGCTGACGCTGTGGACGCAGAGCGTGCTCGACAACGCGACGCGCGACGCATCGCGCCTCCTTCAGACCGGCCAGTCGCAAGGCGGCGGCACCGCGTTCGCGACGCAGCTCTGCAACGAAATCTCCGGCTTCATGAGCTGCTCGCCGCTGCAGTACCGGGTCCAGACCGGCTCGACCTTCGCCGGCATCTCGCCGCCGATCACGTTCGGATCGCGGCGGCGCGGCTACCGGCTTTTCAAGCCTATCCGACCGCGGTCTCACCGTCGGCTACCGCCGGCAAGGACGTGTTGGTCCAGGTGATCTACAAGCGCGACCTACATCGTGCCGTGGGTCGGCAAGATCATGACCGGCTCCAACGATTACGAACAATTGTTGGCGACCGCCGCCTTCCAGGTCGAGCCCTACTGATGAACGCGCTCCGCAAAATCGCCGGCTTGTGGCGCGATCGCGGCGGCGTCGTCGCGGTCGAATTCGCGCTGATCATGCCGACGCTCGTGGTGCTGTTCATCGGCACGTTCGAGGCCTCCAATCTGGTGCGCGTGAAAATGAAATTCGACGAGGCGGCGCCCGCGATCGCCAACCTGGTCGCGCTGCAGAACCCGTCCCCGACCGGCACGCTGACGTCGGATTTCTGCACCGCCGCCGTCCTATATGCTGTCGCCGTTCACCACGTCCGGCCTCAACGTCCAGGTCGCGCAGCGTCACCAATTACAACGGCACGTCCACGCGTCGATTGGACCGCGAACTGCAACAATCTGAGCAATCCGCAAAGCAACGACGACGCTGGCGTCGGGCCTGGTGCCCAATGCCGGCGACAGCGTGATCGTCGTCCAGACCAGCTACACCTATACCGCCGCCGATCCACATGATTCTGGGCGCCAGCTACACCTTCACGAACGACGGCTTCGCGCGGCCGCGTGGCAACAGCACCGTCAAATACGCACCGTAACATTGAAACGCATCTGACATCGAGCGAAAGCCAATGAGCACCGACCAACCTCTCCGCCCTCCCGTCGAACCCGCTGAAGCGCGCGCTTTCACGGCGTCGGCGACGACCGCGCGGGCGCTGGTCCGGCGACCGCAACGGCGCGATCGCGCATCGCTGTCGCCCTGCTGTTCGTCCCGACCGTGATGGTGGTCGGCGCCGCTGTCGATTACGCGCGCCTCGAACAGTTCAAGACCCAGCTTCAAGCCACCGTCGAACTCGGCGGCGCTCTCGGGCGCCGCCGCTTACGTCAACGCCGCCTCGAGTTCAAACGCGCAAACGGTCGCCAGCAACTATCTGACGTCCAACGAGAACGCTGTTGCCTCCGCATATCGGCTGCATCACGACCACGTGTCGGCGTCGCAGGTCACGACCGGCTCGAACCAGGGCTATACCGTGACGGTCAAGGCGACCGCGACGATCGGCACGACCTTCATGCGGCTGGTGTCGTCGAGCCTCGCGGTGTCGGCAAGCGCCACGGCGGTCAACCCGCGGTCACGATCACGCTGACGGCCAACAATTTCAAATCGAGCGCCGCCGACGGCAATACGCTGTGGTATTGGCTCATGACCTCGGGCAGCGCCAGAGCACGATTCCGAACCCCAACAACTTTGCATCGAGCCAGAAGCTCGCCAGCAACGTCCCCGGCAACAGCACAAATGCGGCCGTTACCTATCACCGCGTCCTCGACGCAGGAAATCGGCCTTGCCCTACAAAACGTCACCGGCGAACTAAGCGATTACGGCTGCAACCAGTACCAGACTGCGCCGGTTTCATATCAGTGGGAGGAGGTCAGCAACGGTCGATTCGGCTACTCCATGCAATATGTGGCCGTCACCGGCTCGTGCCAAGGCACCGACGCAGTGGTTCTTCTCAAATGAGATGCCGCCTTCGGGCAATTCCTATGACGTGTCGAGCATCGACACCGGGTATGCCGCGGTGACGAACAACTGCTCGGTGATTTCGTCGCTGACCTCGACCATCCCCACGACACTGACGCCGCCCAGCGCGGGCTCGTGCGTCTCAGCCCTGCCTACCAATTCCTATTTCACCTGCAACAACCTGGGCGGACAATATCTGACGCTCTATTGGAACGACATGGGCGGCACCACCGACGATAAGGATTATAACGACGCCGAAATCACCGTCTCGTGCGCCGGCTCCGGCAGCGGCAACACCGCGACCGGCGTCTACCTGTCAAGCTGATAACGCGCTTCCCGCGATCGGATTTCCGCAGCAAGATGACGGCGGAAATCAAGGTCGCGGCGGGGTTCGATCGTATCCTCCTGGCCGGCGCCTTGGCGCCGGCCAAATTGTTTACGGGAGGATCGACCATGGCGACGATGCGCAGCACCGACCGGATCATGACGACGCATGCGGGCTCGCTGCCGCGGCCGAAACTGATCCGCGATCTGTTGACGACACGCGCAGGATGGCAAGGTCGCTGATCCAGCGCGGCTCGACGCCGAACTGCCGGCCGCGGTGAAGGACGTCGTCGCGAAACAGCTCGAGGTCGGGCTCGACAGCGTCAATGATGGCGAGTTCGGCAAGGTCAACTTCACCAACTATGTGATGGATCGCGTCTCGGGCCTGGAAATGCGGGCGCCCGATCCGAAAGCGTATCAGTACCGTCTCAACATGATCGCGCGCGACGAGCGCAAGTTCCCGGAATATTTCGAGAAGGTCTATCGCCGCCCGACCATCGCCGGCGGCCTGCCGCATTGCGTTGGCGCCGCTCAAATATACCGGGCATGAGCAGGTCAAGCGCGACATCGCCAACCTCAAGGCCGCGGCGGCGGGCAACCAAGTCGCCGAGGAATTGTTCGTGCCGACCAACACGCCCGGCACCGCCGAGCATTGGATGATCAACAACTACTATCCGAACCAGGAAGCGCTGGTGTTCGCCATCGCCGATTGCCTGCACGAGGAATACAAGGCGATCACCGACGCCGGACTGGTGCTGCATCTCGACGATCCAGACCTGCCCGACGGCTGGAACATCTTTCCCGACATGGACAAGACGGCGTACCGAAATATGCGGAGCTGCGGGTCGACGCTCTCAACCACGCGCTCAAAGGCATTCCGCGCGAGCAAGTGCGTCTCCACGTCTGCTGGGGCAGCTTCCACGGGCCGCATCACGACGACATTCCGCTGACCGAAATCGTCGACCTGATCTTCAAGGTGCCGGCGGAGAGCTACTCGATCGAGGCGTCAAACCCGTGCCACGAACATGAGTGGCGCGTGTTCGAGACGGTAAAGCTGCCGGATGGCGCAACGCTGGTGCCGGGCGTGATCGGGCATTTCAGCGATTTTATCGAGCATCCGGACCTAATCGCCGACCGGCTGGTGCGCTATGCCAAGCTGGTCGGGCCGCGAGAACGTCATCGCCGGCACCGATTGCGGCATCGGCCCGCGGGTCGGCCATCCGCTCATCTGCTGGGCCAAGTTCGAGGCGATGGCCGAAGGCGCCCGCCGAGCGACGAAAATCCTGTGGGGACGCGCCTAACGTTAACGCCCTATGAATAAGGGCGGCTTGCCTGGGACGAGGCGCCGCCGGATAATGGGGCTAACCGGCCAGGCTCGGCTTGGCCCGGACGTAGCGTGGAGGCGCGCGATGGCTTTGTTCAGGCAACGATTGGCCGGATTCCGACGCGTCGCGGGCGCGTTGGCGATAGCTGCCTTGTTTGCCGGCGCGTCAACGGTCGCCATGACCGCGCCGGCGCAGGCGCAGAATCATTTCCGCGGCTATTACGGGCACGGCCGGGGTGGTCCCGGCTTTTACGGGCGCGGCTATTATGGACGCGGTTGGTACGGCCGTAGCTGGTACGGCGGTTTGTATGGATGGCCGGGTTACGCCTACTGGCCGTATGCGCCGTACGCTTATGCCTATTACTATCCGCAATATTACTACCCGCAATATGTCATGCCGCGCGCGGCATATGTGATGCCGCCGCCCGCCGCAGCGCCGCAGCCGCGTCAATTCACGGTCTTTTTCGATTTCGACAAGTACTATCTGACCGCCGATGCGCGCCGCGTGGTCGATGCCGCGATAACGGAGGCTCAAGCCGGAGGCCCTGCCCATATCGAGGTGGTGGGCAATACCGACCTTGCCGGCACCAATAGCTACAATGTCGTGCTGTCACAGCATCGCGCGGAGACCGTGCGGCGTTACATGATCGCGCACGGTGTCGACGCGCGCGAGATCAGCGTCCGCGCTCTGGGCAAGAGCGATCCGGCGGTGCGGACCGCCGATGGCGTGCGCGAGCCGCGCAACCGCCGCGTCGAGATTGTGATTACGCCGCTGCGTCGCCGCGAGCCGCCGCCAATGTCGATGAGCCGGCCGCCGATGGTGCCGGCGGATGCGACCATGGCCCCGCCACCCTCGTCCTCAGGGTCGGTCGGCAAGCCCGACGAACCTGGTCGGCCAGTAAGACCTGCGATCTTGCGGGCGGTCCAACGTCGGACCGCCCGATTTGTTTGCATTGCGGTATAGCCGCTTCGGCGAATTTCTGCTTATCTTGCCGGCCGTTATTTCCGAGCGGATAGCACCATGTCGTTTCTTGCCGAGCGCCTGTCGCGCATCCAACCGTCGCCCACCCTCGCCGCCACCGACCGCGCCCGCGCGCTGAAGGCGGCGGGTAGAGACATTATCGGCCTGTCGGCGGGCGAGCCGGATTTCGACACGCCCGCCAACATCCGCGCGGCGGCGAAGGCGGCCATCGACAAGGGCGACACGCGCTACACCGACACCGGCGGCACGCCCGCGCTCAAACAAGCGATCAGCGCCAAGTTCAAGCGCGAGAACGACCTCGACTATGCGCCCAACCAGATCATTGTCTCGACCGGCGGCAAGCAGGTGTTGTTCAACGCGCTGATGGCGACGCTCAATGCCGGCGACCAGGTCCTGATCCCGGCGCCGTACTGGGTGACCTATCCCGACATCGTCGCGCTAGCGGAGGCCGGGCCGGTCGCGATCGCCTGTCCGGCGGCGAACGGTTTCAAGCTCACGACCGCCGCGCTCGAAGCCGCGATCACGCCCCGGACCAAATGGCTGATCCTAAACTCGCCGTCGAACCCGTCGGGCGCCGCCTACACTAAGGCGGAGCTGCGCGCGCTGGCGGACGTCCTCCTGAGGCATCCCCAGGTTTGGATCCTGACCGACGACATGTACGAGCACGTGCTCTATGACGATTTCGAATTTTCGACGATCGCGCAGATCGAGCCGAAGCTCTATTCGCGCACGCTGACGCTGAACGGCGTGTCGAAGGCCTATTGCATGACCGGCTGGCGCATCGGCTACGCCGGTGGCCCGAAGGAGCTGATCGCGGCGATGACCATGCTGCAATCGCAATCGACCTCGAACCCGTCATCGGTCAGCCAGGCCGCGTCGGTCGAGGCGCTCAACGGACCGCAGGATTTCATTCCGAAGCACAACGCCATCTTCAAGGAGCGGCGCGACCTCGTGGTGTCGATGCTGAACCAGGCACCGGGGTTACAATGCCCGCGTCCCGAAGGTGCGTTTTATGTCTATCCGTCGTGCGCCGGCACGATCGGCAAGCGAACGCCGGACGGCAAGACCATCGCGAACGATACGGACTTCATCACCTATCTGCTCGACGGCGAGGGCGTCGCGGTGGTGCAGGGCGCGGCGTTCGGCCTTTCTCCGCACTTCCGCATCTCCTACGCGACCTCGACCGAGGTGCTGGAAAAGGCGTGCCAACGCATCCAGCGCGCCTGCGCCACGCTGCGTTAGCACAACAGCGGCAACGGTTTTTCGGCGATGCCGATCGTTAGCGGCAGACGGCCATCGAGATCGCCGTCGGCTTGGACGGGCTCGCCGTCGGGTCCGTTGACGACGACGCGCCGCGCCTCCACGATGCGGACGTCAGACAAACGGTCGAACCGCTTGAGCGCGATGGCGGCGCCATATCGCAGGATATTCCAGCGGCCCGCTCGCTCCATCAACACGGCGTGAAGCGACGGCGTATCGAGCCGCGCATCGCGCGCGACCACGAAGCGGCCGCCATAGAAATGGCCTTTGGCGACGATGATGCCCGCCGCGGTATAGGGCCGGCCGTCGATCTCGACGCGGTAACGGACAGCGCGATAATTCAGGATCGAGCGCAGGCCGCTGACGACATAGGCCAACTTGCCCGCGCGCCGCTTTAGACCGGGATCGATGCCTTCGACGATGCGTGCGTCGACGCCGATGCCGATCATCATCGCGAAACGCCGGCCGTTGGCTTGACCGAGATAAATGGGGCGCGGCGCACCATTGGCGATGGTGCGGGCGACGGCGTTGGTGGCAAGACCGATCTCGCCCGCCAGCACGTTCGCGGTGCCGAGCGGAATCAGCGCCAGCGGCAGCGGGGTGTCCCACAGTCCGTTGATGACTTCGTTGATGGTGCCGTCGCCGCCGGCGACCGCGACGACATCGAATGACGCGGGGTCGGCGTCGCGCGCGATCCGTTCGGCGTCGCCGCGAGCCTGCGTCGCGCGCAGCGTAACGGCGCAGCCGAACTGCTCCATTTCCTTCAGCACACGATGAAATCGCCGCCGCCGCCGCGCGCCCGCGGTCGGATTGAAGATCACCAGGACGCGGCGTGACGGATTAGACGGCTGCACGCCGCGTGTTTATCGCAGTGTCGCGCTCCGCTCCAAGGTCGAAACGGCGTCACGCCTTCTTCGTCGCCGCGAAATACGCCTTCATCGGCTCGAAATAGTGCGTCTTCCAACCAGATTTATAGCCGTCATGGCCGTCCGGCACGTTGCTGTGGCGCAGCGTCACCTTGGTGCCGCCCCTGACCTTCGCCAGTGTCACCGCGATTTGCGAATCGGTATCCTTGTCGGTGAACTGCGTGGTGCGCCACGATTGGACGATGCGCTTGCCCGGCACCAATTCGAGGTTCTTGCCGTTGATATAGCCGTCCCAAGCGGTGAACTTGCCGCCGATCTTGGTCGAGCCGGTGGCTTTGCCGCCGCCGTTCATCAGCCCGTGCTGCTTGGCGTCGAGCCAGGCGTCGTAGATCACCTTCGGACTCGCCGGAATTGTCGCCGAGACGGTAAAGGCGAATGTCATGTTCCCCCTCCTCAGTATTTGTATTGCGGCGCCCAGTCGCCGGCGCCACCCGGCATCATGTCGAAGAAGTGCCAGAGCGCGCAGAAATCGTCGTAGGGCCCGAGCCCCTGGTCCGACACGCGAACGACTTTGCCGTTCTGTTTCTTGAAGACGGAGACGCCGGGCTGGAGCCCCTTGTCGCTCCGGTAGCCCATATCGGCGGCGAAGTTGCTGCCCTGGTGCGAGACCATTCGGAATTTCCAGCCGCGGCTGTTCTTGAATTTCTGCTGCTTCTCCGGATCGTCGGGCGACGAAATGACGAAGGCGGCGCGGTTTTCGAGATGCGGCAAGATGCCGTTGAACCCGTCGGCCCATAGCGTGCAATAGCGGCACGACGCGCCCATATTGTGGATCACGAACAGCGTGTCCTTGTCGCCGAACAAATCGGCGAGATGGGCCGGACCGCCGGCTGTCGCGAAGATGTAATTCTCGACCGGTTCCGGCTCGACCGCGCCCTGGGTCTTGCGCATTTCTTCGCGCAGCGCCGCGATCTGTCCCCTTAAGGCGGCCAGTTTGTTCGTCGTGTCGCGATAGCTCATGTTTTCCTCCTGCTCTTGGGCTTGGGCGGCGTATCGCCGAGCCACAGCGCCAATGTGTCGAACTGATCCTGCCAATATTTGCTGTAACGGTTGACCCAGACGGCGGCCTCGTGCATCGGCCCAGCGTCGAGGCGGCACCGTGACACGCGCCCCGTCCGCTCCTGCCGCACCAGTCCGGCCTTGACCAGTACGTGGATGTGCTTCGACACCGCCTGGAGCGAGATGTCGAACGGTGCCGCCAGCTCTTTCACCAGTAAGGCGTGGCCATCGAGCCGCGACAGAAGCTGACGCCGGACCGGGTCGCTCAGCGCCGCGAACACCCGATTCAAGGCCTCGTCGCCGTTCCGTTTACGATCAACCATCCAATTGATAGTCAATCGAACGGTTGATTAAGAGTCAAGCACCTTGGAAACCGTGCAGGCCGGCCTGGATATGGGAGAACATGCCGCCGTCCACCGGGATGTTCGCGCCGCGAATCCAGGCGGAGCCCTCACTCAAGAGGAACGCGACCACGGGCGCGATGTCGGCGGGACGGCCGGGCCGGTTCATGATGCGCATGTCCTCCTCGGCGCGCGCGCCGAGGGTTTGGAGGAAATCCTTTAAGATTGGGGTTTCCACCGGGCCGGGGCTGACGCAGTTCATACGAATGCCGCGTTTTCGCCAAGACCACCGATTTTGCATGGTCCAGACGATCAGAGCCTCTTTGGTGAAGAAATAGCTGCGGTCGCGGCCAATGCCGTGGTCCCGGCAGAACGCCGCCGCGCGGTCGAACGTCAGGTCCGAAGCAGCCAGGATCGCGTCGAGGTGGTTAGGCCAGTCCAATCCCGCCAGCGAGGCGAGGTTCACGATCGAAGCGCCGTTGGACAACTTGGGGATCAAGCCCAGCGTTAGCCGCTTGAGCCCGACGAGGTTGACCGCCACCACTTCCTCGGGCGGTCGGGGTCGCGCGATGTTGGCCAATCCGTCGATGCCGTCCGGGAGCGCCCGGATCAGTCGCTCGATGGCGGCGCCGTCGGACAGGTCGGCGCGGTGGAAGGCGTCGACCTCCGCCGACGGTTCGTTGCGGTCCACCGCTAGGATGCGGGCGCCCTGGGCGCGGACGAAGCGGGCCGTCTCCGCGCCGATGCCCGATGCCGCGCCGGTGACGACGATGGTCTTGCCGCTAAGGGAAAGTGCCGACATGTCCAAACTCCTAAGGCTTTTCCAAATCAAGCATCGGGCCGGCAACGAGGCAAGCGTTCCCCGCGTTGGCCCATGCGCACCGGTCATTGTCCACGCGGGGCGGCGTCCCTATCATCAAGCGGCACAGGAGAACGCCATGTCCGACACCACGCTCGTCCAAGACGCCGCGCCCGATACGATCGAGACGACGGTCAATTACTACAAGGATACCGGCGAGACGCCGTACACCTGGAGCGGCGGGACCGGCTCGACCGAAGTGCGCTCGAGCAACAGCATCGAGGCGCACCGCGTCACGATGCGGAACGGCCGCAAGCGCGAAGGCGGGTTTGTGCTAGAGCGCGACGGCTTTCATTTCCGCCGCCACGACACCGAGATGCGGGATTTCTTCGACGCCGACGAAATCAAGCGTGTCTACTATCCGGAGATGGAAACGCTGATCAAAGAAGAAAGCGGCGCTAGGCGCGTCGTGGTATTCGACCACACGCTCCGCACCGGCGACCTCGCGGACCGCGAGGCGCGCAAGATTCGCGAACCGGTGCAGCGGGTCCATAACGATTACACCGAATGGTCGGGGCCGCAGCGCGTCCGCGACCTGATGGGCGCCGAGGCCGCGGATCTGCTGACCCGCCGTTTTGCCATCATCCAAGTGTGGCGGCCGATCCGGCTGCCGGTCGAAAGCCATCCGCTTGGCATCTGCGACGCGCGCAGCATCGCGTTCGAGGATTTCGTCATTTCCGAGCGGCGCTATCCCAACCGCGTCGGCCAGACCTATTCGGTCAATTACAGTCCGCGCCACGAATGGCACTGGTTCCCGCGCATGCGGCGGGACGAGGCAATCGTCTTCAAAGTCTACAATTCGTTGCAAGATGGGCGCGCGCGTTGGACCGCGCACACCTCGTTCGACGATCCGACCTCACCGGCAAATGCGCGGCCGCGCGAAAGCATCGAGATTCGGACGCTGGCTTTCTTCTAAGCGGCGGCCCCACCCTAAACCTTCCCCTGCATGCGGGGGAGGGAAGACAACGCGAAGCGTTGGCGGGTGGGGGCTTTTTTCGGTACGGAGGAAAATGTGGATAATGAGACCAACGCCGTGCGCGTCGAGAAGGCGGGACGCATCACCACGGTGATTCTCGATCGGCCCGATTATCGCAACGCGGTCGACCCTGAGACCGGTAAGAAGCTGGTCGCGGCATTCCTGGATTTCGAGCACGATGCCGAGGCCGATGTCGCCGTGTTTTGGGGCGCGCACGGCGCCTTCTGTGCCGGCGGCGATCTGAAGCACTTGTCCTCGTCGGGCGCCGACGTCTGGCTCAACAAGCTCAACTATCCGCGACTCGGTTATGCCGAGACCCCGCCGGGCCCGCTCGGTCCGTCGCGGCTCGAATTGTCGAAGCCGGTGATCGCGGCGGTGTCGGGTGCCGCGGTCGCGGGCGGCATGGAACTGGCGCTGTGGTGCGACATGCGGATTATGGAGGAGAGCGCCTTCTTCGGCGTCTATTGCCGGCGATGGGGCGTGCCGCTGATCGATGGCGGCACGGTGCGGCTGGCGCGTATCGTCGGCATGGGCCGGGCGATGGATTTGATCCTCACCGGGCGCAAATGCACTGCAGAGGAAGCGCTGCGCATCGGCCTGTGCGAGCGGGTCGTGCCGGACGGTACGGCGCGCCAAGCGGCGGAGGAATTGGCGCGGGAAATCGCGCGGTTTCCTCAGGAATGTGTACGCGCCGACCGCGCGTCGGCCTATCGCCAGCACGGGCTTAGCCTCCGCGACGCGATGCGCCAGGAATATGAAAGCGGCCTCGCGGCCTTGCGAAAAGAGGGTATCGCGGGGGCGACGCGCTTCGCCGATGGGCTTGGCCGCCACGGGGACTACGGCAAGATCTGACCGACAATTAGAACCGCCAAGACACCGAGGCACCAAGAACCGAAGCCTTCTTTGTGTCTTGGCGCCTTGGTGGTTCAAAGTTGTTGGTTTTAGGCCTATATAGCCGCCCATGTCGGCGGTCCCCTTCATCAAAATGCACGGTCTGGGCAACGATTTCGTCGTGCTCGACGCGCGCGCGACGCCGCTTGCGCTCGACGAGGCGCAGGCGCGTGCCATTGCCGACCGGCATACCGGGGTCGGCTGCGACCAGCTCATCGTGTTGGAGCCGCCACGCGACAAGCGCGCCCAACTCTTCATGGCGATCCGTAACGCCGATGGCGGCACGGTCGATGCGTGCGGCAACGCCGCGCGCTGCATTGCCGACCTCGTCATGCGCGAGCGCAAGAGCGACAGCGCCACCATCGAGACCGGCGCCGGCCTGATCTCGGCACGCGCCGCCGGGAAGAAGCGCGTCAGTGTCGATATGGGCGAGCCGGCGACGGCATCGCGCGACATTCCGCTGGCGCACGACTGCGACACGCTGCACGTGCCGCTGGCGCTCGGCCCGCTTCGCGATCCGGTCGCGACCGGCATGGGCAATCCGCATGTCACGTTTTTCGTTCCGGACGTCGGCGCCGTCGACATCGCGACGCTCGGACCGAAGCTGGAGCACGACGCGTTGTTCCCGGAGCGATGCAATATCGGCGTCGCGCAAGTCCTCTCGCCGGTGACGCTGCGGTTGCGTGTGTGGGAGCGCGGCGCGGGCCTCACGCCCGCCTGTGGCACGGGCGCGTGTGCGGCGCTGGTGGCGGCCGCACGGCGCGGCCTTACCGGACGGAAAGCGGAGATCGTGGCCGATGGCGGCACGCTTGAGATCGAATGGCGCGACGACAATCGCGTCATCATGACCGGGCCCGTCGCGGTCAGCTTCACCGGCATTTTCGACGACACGCAGTTTCGCTAGATCCGTCTTGCCACTCGACATCGTCACCTTCGGTTGCCGCCTCAATGCTTTCGAATCGGAAGCGATCCGCGGCCATGCCCAGGCCGCCGGCCTCGACGACGCGATCATCGTCAACACCTGCGCCGTGACGGCGGAGGCCGAGCGCCAGGCCCGGCAAACCATCCGCAAGCTGCGGCGCGAGCGGCCCGGCGCACGACTGATCGTCACCGGCTGCGCGGCGCAGATCGACCCGGCGCGGTTCGCGGCGATGGCGGAAGTCGATCATGTGCTCGGCAATGCCGAGAAATTGCGGCCCGAAACCTATCGCGATCTCGTCGACCGGGTGTCCGCCGGCGATATTTTTGCGCTGCGGGAAACCGCGCCGCATTTGGTCGAGGCGTTCGACGGCCGCGCCCGCGCCTTCGTTCAGGTGCAGCAAGGCTGCGACCATCGCTGCACGTTTTGCGTCATCCCGTTTGCCCGCGGCGCCAGCCGCTCGGTGCCGATCGACGCCGCGATCGCGCAAGCGCGACTGCTGGTCGAGCGCGGCTATCGCGAGCTGGTGCTGACCGGCGTCGACATCACTGCTTACGGCCTGGATTTGTCGGAGCGGCCGAGCCTCGGCGCCGTATGCCGTGGCCTGCTCGCCGCCATTCCGGAATTGACGCGGCTGCGCCTGTCGTCGCTCGACGTGGCGGAGATCGACGACGCGCTCTGGTCGCTGATTGCGGACGAGCCGCGGCTGATGCCGCATCTTCATCTGTCGCTACAGGCGGGTAATGACCTGATTCTGAAGCGGATGAAGCGGCGTCACAGCCGCGCCCAGGCGGTGGCGGCTGCAATCCGGGCCCGCGATCTGTGTCCGGGCATCGCGCTTGGCGCCGATCTGATCGCTGGCTTCCCGACCGAAACCGACGCAGATGTTCGCCAACACGCTGGCGCTGGTCGAGGAGGCCCGCCTCGATTATCTGCATGTCTTTCCCTTCAGTCCCGCGGCCCGGCACGCCGGCCGCGCGCATGCCGCAGGTACCGCGCGACCTTGTTCGCGAACGTGGCGCCCGCCTCCGTGAGGTCGGGTGCGCAAGTGCTGGCGCGATCGCTCGCCCGCCGCGTCGGTAGCGTGGCCGAGGTGCTGATCGAACGGGACGGGTTTGGCCGCAGCGAACATTACGCCCCGGTTCGTTTCGATGCCGCGCTTGCAACCGGCAGCGTTGTCGCGATGCGGCTTGGTGCCGGCGACGACACGGCATTGAAGGGCGTGCCGCTATGAGCGACACCGAGGAAAAGAGACGCTCGTGGTTCGGCCGTTTGAAAGCCGGCTTGTCGCGCTCGTCGAGCAAGATCGGTGACGGCATCACAGGTATCTTCGCCAAGCGGCCGCTCGACGACGAAGCCCTGCGCGAACTGGAAGAGCTGTTGATCTCGGCCGATCTTGGCTGGGGGCTGGCGCAAGAAGCAGCCAAGCGGCTGCGCTACGCCAAGTTCAACCAGGAGGTGTCGCCCGAAGAAGTCCGGCAGACACTGGCCCAAATTATCGAACCGTTCCTGTTGCCGGTCGAGCGGCCGTTCGTGCTTGATTCCGAACGCAAGCCCAATGTCGTGCTGGTCGTCGGCGCCAACGGCAGCGGCAAGACCACGACCATCGGCAAGCTCGCCAAGCTCTATCGTGACGAGGGCAAAAGTGTAGTGCTGGCGGCCGGCGACACGTTCCGCGCCGCCGCCGTCGAGCAGCTCAAGATCTGGGGCGAGCGTGCCGGCGCGCCGGTGGTGACGGCGGCGCCTGGCGCCGATCCCGCCGGTCTCGCCTTCGAGGCGTTGGAAAAGGCGCGGCGCGAGGGCGCCGACCTGCTGTTGATCGACACCGCCGGGCGGCTCCACAACAAGGCCGACCTGATGGCCGAGCTGCAAAAGATTCAGCGTGTCCTCAAGAAACTCGATCCGAGCGCGCCGCATGCCGTGCTGCTGGTGCTGGACGCCACCATCGGCCAGACAGCGCTGCAGCACATCCAGATCTTCCGCGATCTGATCGGCGTCACCGGCATCGTGATGACCAAGCTCGACGGCAGCGCACGTGGCGGCGTGCTGGTGGCGCTCGCCGAAATGTATTCCATCCCGGTTCCCTTTATCGGCATTGGCGAAGGGATCGACGATTTGCGCCCGTTTGAGGCGGCGGCGTTCGCGCGCGGGCTCACCGGGCTCGACTGTTAACAAGGCCGTAACGCTTGCGCGATCGGCGAATCGGTGAGAAGAGTGCGGGTTGCCGCCTGGTGGGGTTCGCCAAAGGAGGCGAAACCGAGCGTGGGACGTCAAACTGTCACGATCGTTGACGATCGAATTACCAATCTGAAAATCCTCGAACGGCTTGCCGGTTCGCTTGGGGAAAACATCGAGGTGCGCACCTTCGCGCACCCGGTCAGCGGCGCTTGCCGATTCGGTCAAATCGCCGCCGGACCTGTTGATTACCGACTTCAACATGCCGGACATGAACGGCGCCGAATTCATCCGAAAGCTGCGCCAACATCCTAACTGCGCCAACCTGCCGATTATCGTGGTGACGGCGTACGAGGATCGCGATTTGCGCCTTCAGGCGCTTGAAGCCGGTGCCACCGACTATCTCCTCAGCCCGGTCGATCATCGGGAATTCCGCGTCCGCTCGCACAATCTGCTGACGCTGCAACGCCAGCAACTGATGCTGAAAGAGCGCGCCTCGACGCTCGAGGAAAAGATTCAAATCGACGAGCAGCGCCATCGCGACGAGCTGCAAAGCAGCCACGAAATGCTGCTGCGCGTGATCGACGCGATGCCGGTGATGGTCAATGCCGACCGACCGCGACGGCCGCTTCCTGTTCGTCAACAGCTCCTTCGCGCAACGGTTCGGTTGCGCCGCCGGCGACATGATCGGGCAAACTGCCGACCGCGTTGCGCGGCGATGCCGAAACCCGGCCGCGCTGGAACGCCATCGCCAGATCATCGACGGCGAGCGCCGCCCGGACCGTGGGAGCAGGAAATTTCGCTGCCGAGCGGCGGAACCGGCGGGTGCTCACCAGCCTTGCCCTGTTGCGCGACGCCGATGGCCAATCGTCGATCGTCGTGTCGCCGCGCTCGACATCACCGACCGCAAGGAAGCGGAACTGGCGCTGATCGCCGCCAAGGAAGAAGCCGAACTGGCCAGCCGCAGCAAGACCGAATTTCTTGCCAATATGAGCCACGAGTTGCGCACGCCGCTGAACGCCATTATCGGCTTCTCGCAACTCATGGCCGACGAGGTGATGGGCCCCTTAGGCAGTGCGCGCTACACCAGCTATGCGCGGGACATTTGCGCCAGCGGCCAGCACCTTCTCAGCATTATCGGCGACATTCTCGACGTCTCGAAGCTCGAGGCCGGGCGGATCGAGCTCGACGAGGAAGAGGTCGAGGTTCCGCAGATGATTCGCGACCTCCTGCATCTCGTGGTCGAGCGTGCGCGGTCGCTCGAAATCGGCATCGATCTGGAGGTGCCGCCGGACCTGCCGCGGATTCAAAGGCGATTCGCTCAAGCTCAAACAGGTGCTGCTCAATCTGATCACCAACGCGATTAAGTTCAGCCATCCCGGCGGTCGAGTGATCGTGCGCGGCGCACCATGGAGCCGACGGACTGTATTTCAGCGTGATCGATCATGGCATCGGCATGGACGAAGCACGAGATCAAGACCGCGGTCACGCGTTTCGGCCAGGTCGCCAGCCCGTGGAGCCGGAAGCATCACGGTACCGGCCTCGGCCTCCCTCTGGCGATCGGGCTTGTCGAACTTCATGAAGGCAGGCTGATCATCGATAGTGTCAAAGGCTCGGGCACCACCGTCACCATCGTTCTGCCGACGCGCGGCTGGTGCGGGCCGGAGCTTCCGGCGCGGCGTGGCCCAGAATCGTATCGATGCGCCTGTTTTCAGGAGGTTGAGGCGCTTCCATCAATGAATTCGTTTGCGACTTATCCGTTAACCCACAAAATACGCGTGGCGCTTTTGGACGAAGCGCGATTATGATGGCATTGGGTACCCAATATCTAGACTGTTCCTGGCGCAGCAGACCCAACAGGTAGATGTTGTTGCTCCGCCACTACCATAACCCTGGCCGCCGCCGCGACCGCGTCGGGCGCAGCCCGGGCGCAGCCGAACGGCAATGTCGCCGAAGAAGCCCCGCCCGCCGTCGAATGCCGCCAACGTCATCAAGCCAATGCCGCCGCCAGTTCCGGCTTGAACAGCCGCAAGCAGCGCATCATCGCAATCACATCATCGCTTATGCCCTGCTGACGCCGATCGTGCTGCTGCTGATCGAGCTGGAGCGCGTCGGATCCGCCGGTCGTGGTGATGGTGTGGCTCGCGATGCTGACGCTCGGCCCCGCGCTGGCCGCGGCGGCCACGGTGCTGCAAGGCACCGGCGCATCGCGCGCGCCATCGTTACCGAGAAAGCCGCAATAGCGAAGCGCAGCAGATCATCGTCCACCTGTTCTTCCCCGGCGGCGTGCTGCTCTATCTCGGCGGCCTGGTGCGTTTCGATGTCGGGCCGGATTTGCTGCTGCCGCTGTTGGCCATCGACATCGCCGGCATTCTGGTGTCGTGGCTGTTGTTCATCCATCTGATGCTTCGGCCGCAGCCGTCGCCGATGCGCCGCGTCGCGGCGATCGTCAGCGACATCCTATTTGTCTCGTTGTTCCTCCATCTCGGCAATTCGCTCGCGATGCCGTGGTTCGCGATCTATCTCTGGATCGTCTTCGGCTTCGGCTTCCGCTTCGGTGTGCGGACATTGCTCGGAACGGCATTGCTGAGTGTCATCGGTTTCACCGCCGTGCTTTTCACCACGCCGTTTGGCAAGTAAGGCCCTGGGTCGCGGCGGGCGTGTATCTGGCGCTGACGATGCCGACCGGCTATGCCGTCGATCTGATCCGCCGCCTCACCATCGCCAAGGCTCAAGCCGAAGCCGCCAACCAGGCCAAGAGCCGCTTCCTCGCGGTTATGAGCCACGAGCTGCGCACGCCGCTTGAACAGCATGATCGGCATGGGCGTCGCTGTTCGGCCGCACCGGCCTCGACGCCGAACAGCGCGACATGCTGGCGACGATCCAGCTCGCGGCGCGCACGCTGCTCGGCTTGATCAACGACATCCTCGATTTCTCCAAGCTCGAGGCCGGCAAGCTGCAACCCGAACTCGAGAATTTCGTGCTGCATGAAATGCTCGGCGGCGTCGTCGCGATGCTGCGCCCGCAGGCGCAAGCGAAAGGCCTGGCGCTGAGCCTGCACATCGATCCGCGTTTGCCGCCGGCGTATCGCGGCATGCCGCTCCAAATTCGCCAGATCGTGATGAACCTGACGGCCAACGCGATCAAATTCACCCCGCGCGGCCGCATCGACGTGTCGGCGTCCCAGCTTGCGCGCGACGGAAACCGCGTCGAAATGCGGCTAGCCATCCGCGACGAGGGCATCGGCATCGCGCCCGAGGTGCAGGAAAAGATCTTCGACGTCTTCACCCAAGCCGACGGCACCGTGACGCGGCGCTATGGCGGCACCGGTCTCGGCCTCGCCATCGTCAAGCAACTCGCGCAGCTGATGGACGGCACGGTCGCGCTCGACAGCGAAATTGGCAAGGGCAGCACCTTCATCATCGACCTGCCGCTCGAATGCCGATCCGGCGGGTTCGAGCCGTCCGCCCGACCTCGCCGGCCGGCTCGCCATGGTGGTCACGCAAGACCCCGAGCTCGCCCGTTACCTACAAATCAGGCTCAGCGCGTGGCGCGGGGAAGTGCAATGGTCGAGCGAAGGCGACGTCGCGCTGGCTCGCGTCGCCGACGTGCAAACGTCGCCCGACGCCTTGCGGCCGGTCCTATTGCTCGACGGACGGACCGATCCGCTCGCGGCGTTGAGTCAGCTTCATCGCTCGGCGCAACTAGGCGAGCGGGCGCCGATCACGATTTTCGTCGCGCCCGAAGGCAGCGGCGGCGGCGTCGCCACGTTTGGCGCCGCAAGCCTGTCCTCGGTGGTCGAAGCGCCGGTGACCGACGGCCATCTTGCCAGCGCGCTGCTCGCCGCGTTCGCCAGCGACGCGCATGTCGCCAAGCTTTGCCGATTGGAGCGAGCCGGCCGCGGGACCGGCGCCGCTCGCCACCGCTGACAGCGGCGCTACCGGTGCAGACGGCGCCGCCCGTGCAACCCCGGCCCAGCCGCCGCACGGCCCCACCGCGCTACCGCCACGCCGGATGTCGCCACCGAAACCGCCGCCATCGGCACGCCGCCCCTCTGTGCGCACCGCGCGCCGGCTGAAAATCTTGGTCGCCGAGGACAATCCCGCCAACTGCAAAATTCTGCGCCGAATACTGGAATTGGCCGGGCATCAAGTCGAGGTCGCCAACGACGGCGCATCGGCGCTCGAGGCGATGGGCAAAGAGCGGTTCGACCTGGTGCTGATGGACATCAACATGCCGGAGATGTCGGGCTACGAGGTTACCAAGATGTACCGGGTCGAGCATCTCGCCGAACCACGCCTGCCGATCATCGCTCTGACCGCCGACGGCACCAGCGAAACCGAGCGGCTCTGCCGCGACGCCGGACTTGACGCCGTGCTGACCAAGCCGGTCGAGGCGAATCAGCTCGTCGCCGCGATCGACGAAACCTACGTCCGGGTGGTGCCGTTCGGTACGCCGATCGGTCCGAGCGACCGCGCCGCCCGCGAATGAACCACCTCCCCCACGCGGCGCCGCCAGCACCGCCCGCGCCTCAACCGCAACAGCCAGCGCCGGCCGCGCCGCAAGCGGCGCTGGCGCAACCGACTTCCACCGGCAAGGTCGTGACGCCGATCTCGTCGCATCCACGGTTCTTCTCGGAAGGCGGGGGGCCGGTGATCGACGAAGTACGTGATCGAGGCGTTGACGACATTAGGCGGCGGCGAGGAATTCCTGACCGACGTGGTCGACGCGTTCCGCAACGATGCGCGCCGCCTCTTCGAGCCGCTACGCATCGCGATCAACGAACAAGATCTGCGCGCCTTCAAGGAACTCACACATTCGCTCAAGAGCGGCGGCGCCAATCTCGGCGCGGTGCGGTTTTGCCAGACCATCACGGCGCTGAAAGACGTTACCGCGCGCGATCTGCAGCTCAACGGCGCCGCTTACCTCGAAAAGCTGGTGTCGGAATTTCTTAAGCTCGAAAGCGCGTTCGACCGGCTCTTGAAGGCGCCGAGCAACGCCTAGACGTTGGTCAGCTCGGCTGGAGCTGGCGCTCGCGACGGCGATCCTGCGCGCTGGCAAGGCGCAACATCCGCTTCAAGTCGCTTTCCTCGAGCTTGAACGCCGCTTCGACCCAGAGCTCGGCGATGCGCGCCATTTCCTCGAAGCCTAACGGATTGACCAGCCGGCGCGCGGTGCGCAGCGCGATATGGGTCTGGTGCCGCTTGCCGCTCCGCCCGATCGCGTCGTAGAGCGTTTCGACGCCGGCGCCGTCGGGCGCCAGCACGTCGATCAGGCCGATTTCGTGCAACTTCTCGGCGGTGAAGATTTCGCCGGAGAGGATCATGCGCTCGGCAAGGCCTGGCGCGATGCGGCGCGCCATGAAGGTGTAGGCGCCCATGCCGGGAAATAGATTGAACAGCACTTCGGGCAGGCCGAACTTGGCGCTGCGCTCGGCGATGACGAGATTGCTCGACATCGCCGCCTCGAAGCCGCCGCCCAGCGCGTCGCCTTGCACCAGCGCGACCGACATCACCGGAAGCTGGTACAGCGTCGCGTTGGTGTAGCCGACCTCGCAACAGAGGTGCGCGTAACGCGTCAGCTCGGCACGGTCGCGGCGCCGGATCAGATTGGCGAACAGTTCGAGGTCGCCGCCGAGATTCCAAATACCCTGCGCCCGGGAGCCCAGCACGAGGTACCGCAGCGGCGGCTCCTGGCCGGCGCCGGTCGCGGCGAGGCTCAAATCGCGCACCAGGCGCTGCACTTGCTGGGCCTCGTTCAACACCTGCGGCGTGAAACAGGGCCGGCCGGTATAGTCGAACTGGCACCACAGAATCTTTTCGTCGACGTCGTAATGAAGACGGAATTGCTGGAGATGCTGGGCGGCGACGACCGCCGCCACGCCGTTGGGTAGGACCGACGGCGCCGCTTGACGCTGGGTGGCGAGGTCGATCAATTCAGCCGGTCCGGCCATGCAAATCTCCACGGCGCGGCAACATGCCTCGCCATTGCCCCCGACGGCTCCCCAGCCGTTGGGCCAACCTCTCTAAATGCCAGTGTTTACATAAATTTAGCGATTATTCAAGAGTCATCGGATTAGGAATCCCATGTTAACTTTTTTTACCATTAGTGGGCATCAGGCGGCGGTGCAGACCACAAAATCATGACGCATGATTGCAACAGGAATCGCTTATGAAGGACATGTTGCGGATCGAAGACATGTTCGCGGGGAGGACCAACAATGGATGAATTGCGCGACCACCGGCAAAGCCTGCTGCCGCCGGACCGGGTGACGCGGCGGATTTTCGTCGCCACCACGCTTGCGAGCGGATTTGCCATGTCGGTACGGCCGGTCTCGGCCGCGACCATCACCACCAGCGCCGACGGGCTGGTGGCGGGCGAGGTCCGAATTCCGGTCGGCGACGGACAAATCCCCGCGTACCGCGCCTATCCCGCGTCGGGCGGGCCGTTTCCGACCGTCCTGGTGATTCACGAGGTCTTCGGCGTCCATGAATGGGTCAAGGATATTTGCCGGCGTCTCGCCCATGCGGGTTATTTCGCGGTCGCGGCGCAGCTTTACGCCCGGCACGGCGAACCGGCCGCGGCGCCCGATCTCGACGCGGTGATGGCGCTGGTCCGCAAGGTTCCCGATGCCGAAGTCGTCGAAGATCTCGACGCGACCGCCGCTTGGGCCGCGACCACCGGCAAGGCCGACACCGCGCGGCTCGGCGCCACCGGGTTTTGCTGGGGCGGCCGCCAGACCTGGCTCTATGCCGAACATAATCCCAAGGTCAAAGCGGCGGTGGCCTGGTACGGACCGCTCGGTTATCCGACCGACGCGATCCATCCGAAGAACCCGCCCGATCTGATCGCCGCGCTTCACGTGCCGGTACTCGGGCTTTACGGCGCCGCCGATCACGGCATTCCCAACAGTCAAGTCCAGGCCTTCGCCTTCGCGCTCAAGACCGCACGCAAGGAATGTCAGTTCATCGTTTATCCCGGCGCGGGTCATGGCTTCGCCGCCGACTACCGGCCGAGCTACAACGAGGCCGCGGCCAAGGACGGCTGGCGGCGCATGCTGGCCTGGTTCAAAACGCATGGCGTGGCATGATCGGTCGCTCTTGACGTCGCGGGCGGTTGGCGCATCTTGTCGGCCGATGGCATTCGGGAGGAAGCGATGCCCGACACGATCGAAACCAAGGTCCAGACCGACACGACGCCGAAACTGCTGAAAGAGCTGCCGATGCGGCTCCATCACCACGCCTACGCGGTGAAGGACCAGGAAGCGAACCGGCACTTCATCGAGGACATTCTCGGTATCCCGCTGGTGGCGACGTGGTGCGAGCGCAACTTCAACAAGACGGTTGGGCGCGAGGTCGATTACTGCCACACGTTCTTCGCCGTCGGCGACGGCGGCGCGCTGGCGTTCTTCCAATATGCCGACGCGGAAGTGTGGGAGAAAAGCAAGGCGATCCATCCCGAGATCGGCAATTCCTGGCACATCTCCTTCAAAGTGTCGCAGAAGACCTTCGACGATATCGCGACGCGCCTGAAGGCGAACGACATTCAGTTCCGCACCATCGATCACGGCTATTGCCTGTCGCTCTACGTCTCGAGTCCCGACAAGCTGCCGCTCGAATTCACCGTCGATCCGCCGAACGCGGCCGCGATCGACAAGATGCGGCGCGGCGACGCGCATAGAGAGCTGAAGCGTTGGCTCGCCGGCGATCGGCACGTCAACAACACCGATCGCCCGCACTAGGGGCTCCGGACATCCGTCGTCGCCCCTGCGAAAGCAGGGGCGCGTCGGCGCGGCAATTCCGCCAAATCGGCTTGGTATCGGGTTCGATTTGGCTCCGAATTGGGTTCGCATTGGCTTCGTTTTGGGTTCGTTTTTCGAGCCTCCGTCGTTGATTTTCCTCACGAAATTGGGTTCGTTCGGCGAAATTAATTTCTCGCTACCACTCCAACGAAAAAATCGGACCCACCGCAACGGCAGCAGTCTATATACGCATTTAGCGGTATTTTGTCAAGGGACGCTTTATCCCTGAAATTTCCCAGGGATTTGTGGATTTCTCGGTATCTTCGGACCATATCACGGGGCCTTTCGCGTCTTTTGCGTCATCACGAAGCGCGGAAAACGGCCATTCCGCGCCCCCCACCGGCGCAAACCTCCATTTGATGCGATTTTCGACGACGCTGGGACGTCGTCGGCCGGATTGGCGAAGCGTCGCCGAGAACCCGGTGCGATCAGGAATCGCCCGTGAGATACGCCGTCAGCCCCGCCGCGAGGTGATCGAACAGCAGCCGCACGCGGCGCAGATGGCGTAGGTCTTCGTGCATCGCGAGCCAGCAATCGAGCATGATCTGGAACTTTCCCGGCACCACCGGCACCAGTTCGGGATGGCGTCGCGCCAGCGCGTCCTGGCAACCGGCGATGCCGTAACCCGCGAGCAGCGCGGCGAATTGCGCCAGGTCGGAATCGGTGCGCAGATTGAATTGGTCGCGCATCACCGGCACGCCCTTGGCGGCGATGATGCCCGCGCCCCAGGGATCGGCGTCGAATCCGATCAGCGTGTGGCGCGCGACTTCGTCGAGATTGTTCGGCATGCCGTGCCGCGCGATGTAGTCGCGATGCGCATAAAGCGAGATCGGCACCGCGCCGATATGGCGCGCGACCAGCGCCGCCTGCGCGGGCCGCACCATGCGCACCGCGATGTCGGCTTCGTGGCGCAGGAGATCGCTGAGGCGGTTCGACAAGACCAGCTCGATCGCGACACCGGGATGCGCCGCGTGGAATCGCGCCAGCATCGGCGGCAGCACCGCCGCGCCCATGAACTCGCTCGCGGTGAGGCGTACCGTGCCGCGAGGCTCCTCGGCTTCGCCCGAGGCCGCGCGTTTCATCGCCGCCATGGCCGCCGCCATGGTCTCGACATGGGGCCTTAGGTCGAGCGCGGCCTGGGTCGGCTTCACGCCATGACGCGAGCGGGTGAAGAGCGGGACGCCGAGCTGGCGCTCGAATTCCTCGATCTGACGGCCGACGGTCGGCTGGGTCAGGCCGAGGGCCCGGGCGGCGCCGGACAGGCTGCCCGAATTGACCACGGCCAGGAACCCGCGGGCCAAATCCCAGTTCTCGGTTGAAGCCACGTCTAGGCGTCCCCCTTCTCGTCATTCCCGCGGATGCGGGAATCCGGAGTTGCCGGCGTGCCTTGGCCCTGGGTCCCTGCTTTCGCTGGGACGACAATGCGTGGGTACACCGTCTTGGAGCACCGTGATCATATATTTATGTATATCACTGATAGGTATTTCGTCAATTTATGTTGGACACGATTGGTGCCATCTTGGCCCCATCGGATAGGCGATGGAGGTCATCATGGCGAACACGATCCTGATTCTCGGCGCGACCGGCGGCATCGGCAGCGAGGTGGCGCGCGCGTTCCTGAAGCGGGGTTGGCGGGTCAAGGCTGCGACCCGTCGCCCGGCCGAAGCGGCGGCGAAACTCCCCGCCCTCAAGGGCATCGAATGGGTCGAAGGCGACGCGATGAACCGGGCTTCGGTCATTTGCCATGCGACGGGCGCCGCGTTCCTATTCCACGGCGCGCATCCGGCCCGGTACGCTCATTGGGACGATTGGGGCCTCGCCATGTTCGAAAACAGCATCGCGGCCGCCCAGGCATCGGGCGCGCGGCTGATCCTGCCCGGCAACATCTATAACTATGGGCCCGACGCGGGCGCGTTCGTCGCCGAGACCGCGCCGCAAAATCCGCTGACGGCCAAGGGCCGTATCCGGGTCGCGATGGAGCGCCGGCTGCGCGACGCGGCGCGGGACGGGGTGCGCGCGTTGGTGGTGCGCGCCAACGACTTTATCGGTCCGAATTCGCCGAGCTCCTGGTTCGGCACCGCGATGGTGAAGCCGGGCAAGCCGCTTCGCGCGATCACCTATCCGGGGAAGCGCGATGTGGGCCACGGCTTCGCCTATCTGCCGGACCTCGGCGAAGCCGTCGCGCGTCTCGCCGAGATCGACGATACGCTTGCGCCGGCCGAGACGGTGAATTTCGGCGGCCATTGGTTCGAGCGTGGCGACGATTTTACCGACGCGGTCGGGGGCGCGGCCGGCGTTCCCGACCTTCGGGTAAAACGCTTCCCGTGGTTCGCGATCGGGGCGTTACGGCCGGTGTGGCCGTTGGCGCGCGGCCTGTGGGAGATGCGCTATCTGTGGCGCGAGCCGCTCAGGCTCGACAACGCGAAGCTGGTGTCGCTGATCGGGCCCGAACCGCACACGCCGACGGAAGCGATGCTGCGCACGACACTCGACGGCTTGGGCTGTCTGCCGGCGGAAGCGAACGCGCCGGCGGTCAAGCAGATCGTGGCTGCATGACTAACGCGCGTCCTTCGACTACTCGCCCGACCCTACGGGATGGGGCTGCGTGCTCAGGATGAGGAAATATTCCTCATTGCCCCAACCTCCATCATCCCGAGCGCGGACCGCCGAGCGGTTGCTCGGCGGGAGCAGTCGAGGGACGCAAGATTGAATTGCACGCTACGCTGCTTTGCGCCGGCGGGGCTTTGGCGCGTCGTCCTCGTCGAACAGCTCGGCGAGCTTTTCCAGCATGGTGCCGCCGAGCTGCTCGGCGTCGACGATGGTGACGGCGCGGCGGTAATAGCGCGTGACGTCGTGGCCGATGCCGATGGCGATCAGCTCCACCGGCGAATTGCGTCTCGATCTCGGCGATGACATCGCGCAAATGCTTTTCGAGATAATTGCCGGGATTGACCGACAGCGTCGAATCGTCGACCGGCGCGCCGTCGGAAATCACCATCAGGATGCGGCGCTGCTCGTGCCGGCCGACCAGCCGGCTATGCGCCCATAGCAGAGCCTCGCCGTCGATATTCTCCTTGAGGATGCCTTCGCGCAGCATCAGGCCGAGCGACTTGCGCGCGCGCCGCCACGGCGAGTCGGCGGCCTTGTAGACGATGTGGCGCAGATCGTTGAGCCGGCCCGGATTGGGCGGCTTGCCGGCGGCGATCCAGCGTTCGCGCGATTGCCCGCCTTTCCACGCCCGCGTGGTGAACCCCAGGATCTCGACCTTGACGCCGCAGCGTTCCAGCGTGCGCGCCAGAATGTCGGCGCTCATGGCGGCGACGGTGATCGGGCGGCCGCGCATCGAGCCGGAATTGTCGATCAGCAGCGTCACCACCGTGTCGCGGAAATTGGTTTCCTTCTCACGCTTGTAAGAGAGCGGATAGACCGGATTGGTGACGACGCGGCGTCAATCGCGCGGTGTCGAGCAAGCCTTCCTCGAGATCGAATTCCCAGGCGCGCGTCTGCTTCGCCATGAGGCGGCGTTGCAGCCGGTTGGCGAGCCGCGAGATCACGGTCTGCAAATTCGAGAGCTGCTGATCGAGCAGCGTCCGGAGGCGCGTCAGCTCGTCGGGATCGCACAGTTCCGCGGCGTCGATCACCTCGTCGCATTCGGCGGTGAAGGGCCGATAGACGTGCGTATCGTCCTTGGCGTTGGAGCGCGGCTGCTGGCCAGGACGGCCGGGGCGGCCGGGATCGTCCTCGCCGGTGCCCGGCATCAGCTCGCCCTCGATCTCGCTGGCGCTCGCCTCTTCCTCGCTGTCGGCGTCGGGCACGCCGGCTTCGAGCGCGCCTTGCGCGCCGGAGGCGCCGCCTTCGCCGCCTTCGCCCTCGCTGTCGCCCTGTTCCGAATCCTCGCCTTCGGATTCGGAATCGTCGCTGCTCGGAATCCTGCTCGGCGTCGCCGAGATCGACGTCGAGGTCTTTGATCAGCTGCCGCGCCACCTTGGCGTAGGCGTCCTGGTCCTGAAGGTGCTTGGCAAGCTCGAGGAAGTCGCGTCCGACCTTGCCTTCGAGGAACGGCCGCCACGCCGCGACCATGCGCCGCGCCGAGGGCGGCGGCACCGCGCCGGTCAGCGCCTCGCGCGCCAGCAAGCGCACCGCCTCGGGCAGCATCGCCGCGTCGCGCTCGCGTGACATGGGCGAAGCCCCTGGCGGCGGCAGCGCTCTTCGAGATGCGCGGCGAGATTGGCGGCGACGCCGGCCATGCGCTGCGCGCCCAGCGCCTCGACCCGCGCCTGCTCGATGCCCTCGAACAATTGCCGCGCCTGATCGGCGGCGGGGCGGCGCTTCGCATGCACCGCGTCGTCGTGATAGCGCAGCCGCAGCGCCGCGGCGTCGGCGGCGCCGCGCAATTGCGACGCCTCTTCCTGCCCCAGCTCGCGCCCGGGCAGCGGCAAACGCACGCGCGTGCCGCCGACCGCCGGCAGCTCGGCGCCATAGACGATGTTGATGTCCTCGCGCTCGGCGATCGCCCGCACCGCGGCGGCGGTGGCGCGCTTGAAGATCTCGACGGGGGTTTCGGCTTCGGCCATGTTCAGATGACAGGTATCAGGAATCAGGGATCAGACGCAGGTAACGTCGCGCGCTTCATCTGAATCCGTGATCCCTGATCTCTGATCCCTGATTAAACCAAAGTCGCCGGGACGCCGGTCTCCTTCAACTCGGTCCCGAAGCAGCGCTGGTAGTATTCGGCGACGGTTGCGCGTTCCATCTCGTCGCACTTGTTGAGGAAGGTGAGACGGAAGCCGAAGGCGAGATCGTTGAAGATGCGCGCGTTTTCGGCCCAGGTGATGACGGTGCGCGGCGACATCACGGTGGAGATGTCACCGTTGATGAAGCCGGAGCGCGTCAATTCGGCCAGCGCCACCATGGCGTGGATGGTGCGGCGGCCTTCCTCGTTGTCGTAGTTCGGCGACTTCGCCAGCACGATCCGCACCTCGTCGTCGTGCGGCAGGTAATTGAGCGTCGCGACGATGTTCCAGCGGTCCATCTGGCCCTGGTTGATCTGCTGCGTGCCGTGATAGAGGCCCGACGTGTCGCCGAGGCCGATCGTGTTGGCGGTGGCGAACAGGCGGAACGCCGGGTGCGGCCGGATCACCTTGTTCTGGTCGAGCAGGGTCAGCTTGCCGTCGA
This sequence comes from uncultured Alphaproteobacteria bacterium, assembly GCA_963851285.1. GTDB lineage: Bacteria > Pseudomonadota > Alphaproteobacteria > ATCC43930 > CGMCC-115725 > JAATGI01. Next base: position 351,220 of record CAWKOL010000016.1, on the reverse strand, counting down.
CTTCGAGCACGCGCTGGATCACGAACATCACGTCGGGCCGGCCGGCGTCGTATTCGTCGAAGCACAGCGCCGTCGGATGCTGCAACGCCCAGGGCAGCAGGCCCTCGCGGAATTCGGTCACCTGGACGCCGTCGCGCAGCACGATGGCGTCCTTGCCGACCAGGTCGATGCGGCTGATATGGGAGTCGAGATTGACGCGGATGCACGGCCAGTTGAGGCGCGCCGACGACCTGCTCGATATGGGTCGACTTGCCGGTGCCGTGATAGCCGGCAATCAGGACGCGGCGGTTGTAGGCGAAGCCCGCCAGGATCGCGAGCGTGGTGTCGTGATCGAAGCGATAGGCCTCGTCGATGTCGGGGACTTGATCGGACGCGTGCGCGAGAACGCCGGCACATGCATGTCGCTGTCGAGACCGAAGGTCTGGCGCACCGACACCGTGATGTCGGGCCGGTCGATCGGTTGGGTCGCTGTCGTTGACGGAACTCATAGGACCTCAGGAGGAAAAGTAGCTGGCTTTCAGCGTCGCGTAGGCTTGGTTGATCGATTTTAAGTCGTTCTTCCGCGGCCTTGTCGCCGCCATTTGCGTCGGGATGATGCAGTTTTACCAATTCTTTGTAGCGCGCCTTAAGCGCGGTCAAGGTCAGGGGAAGGCGTACAGGTCGAAGGTCTCGAGCGCCACTTCCTGCGGCGTCGGCGGCCGCGCGCGCGGCTTGGCGCGCGGCGCCTCCTGCTCGAAATCGAACAGGCCGAAATCCTTGACGCCGTTGCCGAAGCGCCAAGCGACGCGATGGCCGAATTTCCAGCTCGGCCGCTGCCCGACCATGTCCTTGCGGAGCTCGGCCTCGATCTCGGCCTCGTTCATGCCGGCATAATAATTCCACGATGCGTTGTAGGAGCGGACATGGTCCAGACAGAACCAGTAGTAATTCGGTCAATGGCGCGCGTCCGCGGTGCCCGGTATTCGCCGGCGCAAGCGCAGCCCGGGAAGTCGCAGCCGCGAGCCAGCGGCGGCGCCTCGTCCTCGAAGCGAAATCGGTCGAATTGCAGCATGGACCGCGACATCGATACAGTATGGGATGCGCCCGGGACCAAGACAAGCGCGGGCAAGGCGGCGCCAGCCATCACAGCGCGGCAATTGACAAGCGATTCGGCGTGGTCACCACTGCGATCATGAGCGACTATCGATCGGATCGCGCGACGCGTCTGACCGCGGCTTTTGCCCCGGTGCGGCTCGACATTGTCGACGAATTGGTCCAGCACGCCGGCCATGCCGGTTCGCGTCCCGGCGGCGAGACGCATTTTCGGGTCATCATTGTTTCGGCGGCGTTTGCCGGCCAGAACCGCGTGGCCCGACAGCGGGCAATCTATGGCGTCCTCGCCGACGAATTGGCCCATCGAATCCATGCCCTGAGCCTGACCGCGCTGACACCAGCCGAAGAGAATAACAACTAAAAGAAGAAATAGTTAATTTTATGATTCCGTCGTTAACCATTATGATCTCCGGCATGTCGACTCGACACCCTGGACGTCCAACAGCAACCGCCGTCGCCCGGCGCCCTCGACCCTCATCAACCGCAACGTCACGGTCGCCGGCCATCGCGCCAGCGTGCGGCTCGAGCCGGCGATGTGGGACGCGCTGCATCATGTCTGCCGGAACGAGCAGAAATCGCTTCAACGACGTCGTCACCGAAATCGCGCGCACGCAGGTGGAATCGAACCTGACCGCCGCGATCCGGGTCTATCTGATGAGCTATTTCCGGGCCGAGGCGATGCTGGCGGCGCGGGCCCGGTTGGCCGTCGCACCGGCTAGCGCGGTCCGGTTGTCGCCGAGTTCGGTCGGCTGGGCCGGCGGCGGCGCGCTGGCTTGAACGAGCGTATTCTCGAAGCTGTCGCCGACCGTCTTGGTAATGAAATTCACGACCTCTTGCCGCTTGCGGTCGGCGCCGGTCCGCGTCTTGTCGATCAACCCGTGAAGCCGTTCCCGCTGCGTCTCGCTCAGGGTCTGAATGACGGGGCTGTCGGCGGGCAGATTGAGATTGTCGTTCAGCCAGGCGAGATCGCCGGGCGTCAGCGCATCGGCGGCGCGCGCTGCGACCGCCGCGGCGAGCGTCATTGCCAGAAACAAAGGCAGCGCCAAGCCCCGCATCATGTCACGCCCATCCCGACTCCTCGTCGCGCCGCTATAATAGCGCGAATCGCCACGGCGGCGTTCGACGACAGGAGTGGGCGATGCGGCCGAAGGAATTGGTCACGGCGTGGGTCGAGGCGTTCAATCGCGGCGACGCCGACGCGATGGCGGGGTTCTACGCCGACGATGCGATCAATCATCAGGCTGCGTTGGAGCCGGTGACGGGCCGCGTCGCGATCCGCGCCATGTTCGCGCGCGAGTTCGCGCAAGCCCAAATGGTTTGCATCGTCGAGAATATTTTCGAAGACGGCGAATGGGCGATCCTCGAATGGCGCGATCCGCTGGGCCTGCGCGGCTGCGGCTTTTTTCTCGTGAAGGACGGGAAGATCGCGTTTCAGCGCGGCTATTGGGACCGGCTCAGTTTTCTGAAGCTGCATAATCTGCCGATTTCGGTGTAACGATTCTCGCGTCGGATGTGCTGAACCCTTATTCATGGAACAGTCGTGCCGCCTCCCTTGTTGCCACTAGTGAATCGCCAATTGCATTGGATGGAGGCAGCCAATGTCCCTCAAGACCGTCACGCGGCATTGTCTTATGGTCGGCGCGCTCACCGTCGCCGCGGCGGCGCTACCGCCCCTCGCGGTTGCTCCGGCGCAAGCCGGCAACGAGCCCTATATCGGCTGGGATTTCGGCAACGGCCTCGGCGTCGGTATCGGCACGCCGCCATCGGCTCACGACCCGTGTCCCACCTACGGTTGGGCCTATTCTCCCTATCGTTGTCGCTACCGGCCGGCGCATTACCGGCCCCATGCGCGTCCACGTTCGCACGAGCAACATTCACAATCGAATGAAGGCCCGACGAATCTGGGTCCGTCCGATCAGCAATAGGGTCGATAGCGTCGATCGACGCCGCCGCTTAGGCGCGGCGGTAGATTTGCGCCAGACATAGGATCCGGCCCCACAGATGCCGGCGAGCAGCGCGCCGGTGGCGCTGAATTCAAGCGCCAGCGCCGGGTCGGCGCGCATCGCGGGCCAGCGGCCGTACGTGTAGCCGATCACGTAACGCAACATCAGCAGCGCGATGACGACGAGCAGCGGCGCGACGCTGCCCGGACATGCGAACGGCGCCGCGATCGCGCAGCGCCACCACCTTCCTCGGCACCAGGTTCCAGCCGACGCCGATCGCCGATGCGCGAAACTCACCACGAACGCCGCAATCACCAACGTCAAATCGGCGCTGCTCGCCGTGAGATTGTAGACGGCGCGACGATCAGCATCATCGCCGGCAGAATGAACATCTGCGACAACGGCCGCTCGCGCGGCCACAAATTGCGCGCGCCGAGAAACAGCACGACGACGAACAGCGGCCACACCCAAATCGGCGTGTGCGCGATGGCTTCAGCGATTTCGGTCATGTCTGGCGGCAAAACCATCGTGCGTCCTTCGACGACGGCCCGAACTCCGTTCGCGCTCTGCTCAGGATGAGGAGACATTGCTCACGGCGCTAACTACCTCATCCCGAGCGCGGAGCGGCGCGTCAACTTCGCGACGTCGAAGCACGCAGGCATGTTCCGCCGCTTCATTTCCCGCCGGCGTCGAGCCGCGCCATCCACTCCTCGTGGAGCATCGCGAACAGGACATGGTCCTGCCAGCGGCCGTCGATGCAGAGATATTCCTTGGCGTAGCCTTCCTCGCGGAAGCCGTTCTTCGTCAGCACCGCGCGGCTGGCGCGGTTGTGCGGCAAGCACGCCGCTTCGACGCGATGCAGTTTCAACCGGCCGAAGGCGAAGCCGAGCATCAGCGCCAGCGCCTCGGTCATGTAACCCTGGCCGGCGTAAGCGCTGGCCCATCCAATAGCCGAGCGAGCCGGACTCCGCGACGCCGTGGCGGATCTGGCTGAGGCCGATGCCGCCGAGCAACGCGCCGTCGGTGTTGCGATAGAGAAAGAGATTATAGCCCTTACCGCTGCGCCATTCGGCGGCGTAGTGGAAGAGGCGCTGGCGGAACGCGGCGCGGCTCAGCGCGTCGGGCGACCAGACCGGTTCCCACGGCGTCAGGAAAGCGCGCGAGGCTTCGCGCAGCCGCGCCCATTCCTCGTAATCCTCGCGCACCGGCGGCCGCAGGGTGACGCGGCGGCCGACGAGACGCGTCGCCGGCGGGTCGGCGCCGGCAAAGAGACGCGGCAGTCGGAGCAGGTTGGAACTCACCGGCGCCGCTCTCAGTGTTCAGGCTTCGAGCCGTTCCGCGACGCGCGCGTAGGGTTCAAGCGCGCCGATCGGGTCCGAGCGCCGCGATGGTCGGCTTGCCCGACAAGATCCGATGCGCGACGCGCTTCACGCCGTCCTGATCGACCGCGTCGATCTTCCGCACCAGCTCCGTCCGGATCGAACGGCATGCCGTGGACCAGCATGTGCCCGGCCTGCTGCTCGACCCGCGTCATGGTGCTTTCGAGCGACATCAAGAAGCCCGGCCTTGAGCTGAGCGCGGGCGCGCTCCAGCTCGTCGCTTGCCGAAACCGTCGTCGAGACGGCGGATTTCCGTGGCGAGCACCGGGATCAATTCCGGCAGCGCGTCGGCGCCGGTGCCGGCATAGATGCCGAAGACGCCGCCGTCGCTGAACGGGCTGGCGAAGGAATAGACCGAATAGACCAGGCCGCGCTTCTCGCGCACCTCCTGGAACAGACGCGACGACATCCCGCCGCCCAGCGCGGTCGATACCAGCGACGCGGCGTAGAAATCGGGATCGGCGTAGCTGAAGCCGGGGAACCCGATCAGCAGATGCGCCTGTTCGAGGTCGCGCTCTTCGCGGATAATCGCCGCCGACATAGCGCGCCGGCTCGCTCGTCGGCGCCGTTGCGCATCGCCATGTCGGTGAACAGCCGCTCCGCCAGGCGCACCAGCTCGTCATGCTCGATCTTGCCGACCGCGATCAGCAACATGCGCGAGGTGGCGTAATGGTCGTGCATGTAGTTGGCGACCGTGTCGCGTTTCATGCTTGCGGATGATGTCGGCGCGGCCCAGCACCGGCTGGCCGACCATCTGGCCGGGAAACGCGGTCTCCTGGAAATGATCGAACACGATGTCGTCGGGCGTGTCGTTGGCTTGGCCGATCTCCTGCAGGATGACGCCGCGCTCGCGCTCGAGTTCCGCCGGATCGAAGATCGAGCGCTGGAGAATGTCGGCGAGCAGATCGAGCGCCAACGCCACGTCCTCCTTCAGCACCTTGGCGTGATAGGCGGTATGCTCGCGCGAGGTATAGGCGTTGAGATGCCCGCCGACATCCTCGATCTCGGACGCGATGGCCAGCGCCGAGCGCCGCTCGGTGCCCTTGAACGCCATGTGCTCCAGCATGTGCGAGACGCCGTTGATCGGCGCCGGCTCGTGCCGGGTGCCGATGGCGACATAGACGCCGATCGACACGGTCTCGACGCTGTCACCGTATCGGTGATGACGCGCATGCCGTTCGACAGTTTGGAAAGACGCACGCTCATGCCGCGACCTCCCGGAGCGGTCGGGCGTGACTTGCGGATATAGTCCTCGACCGCCGCGACGCTGTTGGGGAGACGTACCGACCGCTCGCGGCCGTTCCATCAAATCGGCGAGACGCGGCGGCAACGCCGGCCGGACGCCGATGGCGCGCACGATCGCGTCGGGGAATTTCGCCGGATGCGCGGTCGCCAGAGCGACCATCGGCGCCTTGCCGCTGTGCTTCGCCAGATGTTCGCGCGCGGCCGCGACACCCACCGCGCTGTGCGGATCGAGCATCACGCCGCGGTCGTGCCAGGTCCGCGCGATCTCGTCGATCGTTTCGGCGTCGTCGACGGAATAGGCGGTAAAGAGCTTGCGCGCCGCGGCGAACTCGGCCGGCGTCACCGGCATGGTGCCTGCGCTTGCGGAAGCGCGCCATCGCGTCGGCCACGGCCGCGCCGTCGCGGCCTTTAAGATCGTAGAACAGGCGTTCGAAATTGCTCGACACTTGGATGTCCATGCTGGGCGATAAGGAGGGCTCGACCGGCCGCAAGCTCATCGCGCCGTCGTTGAAAAAACGGGCCAATATGTCGTTGCGGTTGGTGGCGATGACAAGATCGCCGATCGGCAATCCCATCATGCGCGCGACATGGGCGGCATAGACATTGCCGAAATTGCCCGTGGGCACCGTGAAGCTGACCGGCTTGTCGGGCGCGCCCAGCGCCAGGGCGGCGTAGGCATAATAGACCGTCTGCGCGACGATCCGCGCCCAGTTGATCGAATTGACCGCCGACAAATTGTGGGCGGCGCGGAACGGCGCATCGGCGAACATCGCCTTCACCAGGTCCTGGCAATCGTCGAAGCTGCCGGCGATGCCGATGGCGTGGACGTTCGCCGCTGGCACCGTGGTCATCTGGCGCTGCTGCACCGCGGAAATCCGGCCCTCCGGGTAGAGGATGAATATGTCGGCGGTGGCGCGGTCGCGGATCGCTTCGATGGCGGCGGACCCGGTATCGCCCGAGGTGGCGCCGATGATGGTGACCCGGCCCCCGCGCCGGGTCAGCACGTCGTCGAACAGGCGCCCGACCAATTGCAGCGCATAATCCTTGAACGCCAGGGTCGGGCCGTGGAATAGCTCGAGCAGCCACAACCCCGAGGCGAGTTCCTTGAGCGGCGCCACGCGGGGGTCGTCGAAACCGGCATAGGTTTCGGCCAAAATCCTGTCCAGACGGGCGCGGCTGAAGGCATTGCCGAGGAACGGCGCGATCACGCGGGCCGCGACCTCGACATAGGGCCGGGCACGCAACGCCCGCCATTCGCTCGCCGATAAGCTAGGCCATTGATTCGGCACGTATAATCCGCCGTCCGGCGCGAGCCCGCGCAGCAACGCGTCCTCGAACTCGACACGTTCGGGCCGGGGCCGGCCATCGCGGGTGCTGACATAATTCACGGCACGAATCCTTGGGAGACGAAGGCCCACCCTATCGCCTGCCTGCCCGACCCGCAACAGGGGGGCAGGCGCCTTAAGCCTTTAGCTTATAGCCGCGCGCGAACAGGATATGGGTCAGGACGAGCAGCGCGGCGTTGATCCCGATCATCGCGCCGATGCCGACCGCGATCGAACCGTCGGCGTGGCCGATGAAGCCGGCGCGAAATCCGTCGATCATGTAGAAAAACGGATTGACGTTGGCGATGACGCGGAACACCGCCGGCAGCCGGTCGATTGAATAGAACGTGCCGGACAGAAACGACAGCGGCATCACGATGAAATTGGTGACGGCGGCGATGTGGTCGAACTTCTCGGCCCACAACGCCGCGATGATGCCGAGCAGCGACAAGAGCAGCGACGCGGCGACGGCGTGGAACAGCACCAGCCACCAGTGCGCGATGCCGACATGCACGATGAGGACCATGGCGATTCCGACCGAGAGGCCGCAGATGAGGCCGCGCGTGACGCCGCCCAAGGCGAAGCCCCAGACCAGCTCGGCGGGACTCAGCGGCGGCATCAGATATCGCTGATGCTGCCTTGCATCTTGGCGATCATCAGCGAGGACGTGGTGTTGGCGAAAGCGTTCTGGATGATCGCCATCATGATCAGGCCGGGCGCCAGGAACTGCGCGAACGGCACGCCGTCGATGGCGCCGCGCTGGCTGGCGAAGGCCAGGAGGAAGATCGCGAGGAACAGCAGCGTTGTCACCACCGGCGCGATCACGGTCTGCATCGACACTTTCAGGAAGCGCCGCACCTCGCGCAGATAGAGCGTCCACAAGCCGAGCCAATTGACCGCGCCGAACCGGCGCACGCGCAGGCGCGATTCCGCGCGCGCCGCGTCGGCGATCCGGTCGGATTTGTCGATAAGCAGCCGGGCCTCAGTCATGGGGGGCGGACTGTATGGCGCGTCTCGAGGGCGGACAAGCGCGTGGTAGGATGGGTGCCATGAAGGAAAGACAGGCCCCGCGCGCGCTTACCATGGCGACGTTGGAGAAAGCGGCCTCGTTCTATCTCGAGCGCTATTCCAGCTCGCGCGAGAATTTGCGCCGCGTGCTGATGCGCCGCATCGCGAAGGCAACCCGCGACGACGCCGCGATGGCCGAGGAGGGCCGGGCGCTGGTCGAGGCGCTGCTGGCGCGCTATGTCGGGGCCGGCCTGCTCGACGATGCGCGCTACGCCGAGGCGAAGGCGGCGGGGCTGGCGCGCGCCGGCGCGTCGCGCTTTCAGATTCGCGGCAAGCTGCGGCAAAGGGGCGTGGCGCGCGCGGAAATCGACCGCGCCGTCGGGACGCTCGACGAAACCGCCGAAGGCTCGGAGATCGCCGCCGCCTGCGCGCTGATGCGGCGCAAGCGGCTCGGCCCTTATCGCACGACCGGCGACCGCGCGGCCCACCGGCAGAAAGATTTGGCGGCGCTCGCCCGCGCCGGCTTCGCCCTCGATCTGGCGCGGAAACTGCTCGGCGCTGCGGATGTTGCGGCACTGGAGAAAATGGCAAACGAGGAAGATTAGCCGCGGTCGCGCGGCGCGCGGAGCGGTGTCACCTGCGGTGCGACGGCGCCGCGGTTTTCGGTTTTCGGTTCGCGCACGACCACCGCCTGCGTCGGTACGGCGAGCGCGATGCCGTCGGCCTGGAAGCGCTGCATGACGCGGCGATTGAATTCCCGCTGTACCGGCCAGCGTCCGCCGTCGGTGCAGACGATCTGCCCGACCAGCGTCACCGAGGAGCCGTCGACCTTGTCGACGCCCCAATATTGGAGATCGCTCAGCATCTGCTGTTTGAACACCGGCTCTTGGCGCATCGCCGTCGCAATCTCGGCGAGGATCCGCGCCGCGCGGTCGACGTCCTCGCCCAGTGCGATGCTGGCACTGACCGTGGCGTTGCCGACGCCGCGATTGGTGTTGACGACCATGGTCACCGAGCTGAACGGGACGGTGTGAACCGCGCCGTTGCCGTCGCGCAGCCGCATGCTGCGGATCGACAGTTCCTCCACATTGCCGGCATGCCCGCCGCCGACATCGACGTAGTCGCCGATCGCGACGGTATTTTCCATCAGGATGAACATGCCGTTGATGATGTCGCGGACCAGTTGCTGCGAACCGAGCCCGACCGCGATGCCGATAATGCCGGCGCCGGCCAGCAGCGGGCCGATATCGACGCCGAGCTGCGACAACACGATGATGCCGGCCATCGTGACGATCGCGATCAGCACCGTCGAGCGCGCCAGCGGCAATAGCGTACGGAGGCGCGCGCTGACCTGCGCCTGGCGCGCGGCGCTGCCGCCGAGCAAGGCGCGCTCAACCGCCGCGTTGACCAACTCCCAAACCGCGACCGCGATAATGACGACGAGGGCGATCGAGGCGAGACTGCCCAGGATGTGCCGCACCGATTGCAGCTCGAGCCAGCCGATCACGTCGATGCCCCACGCTTGCAACAAAAGCACGATGGCGAGGACGTAAATGACTGCCGAGACGACGAACACCAACGCCGGCAGATAGCGGTTGGCGCGCACCTCGAGGCCGGGGAACCGGCCGCGCATATCGCCCGTCAGCTCGAAACCGCGCCGGTTCAAGACATGAATGAGCCGCATCGCGATACCGGCGCCGATCAGTACCGCGACGCTAACGGCGGTGGCGCGCAGCACGAAGCTGACGCCGCCATGGAGATCGACCAGATAGGAACCGAACGCGCCGAGAATGTAGACGATGGCGAGAATGTGCCAGGTATCGGCCAGCGCCAGCCGGATCATGCGGACCGTGCCGGTGCGCGGTTGGTCGGCATCGGCGCGCAGGAAGGCGGTGACGGCGGCCTGGTTCTGCAAGATGAAGACGATCGCCAGGCCCGCCAGCACGATCGTGGTGAGGCGCTGAATCAAATCCTCGATGGCGGCGGGCGCGCGCAGCGTCGCCGCCAGCGCGGCCAGGGCGAAACCATAAACCGCCCACACCGTAAACCGCCGGACCCAGATGCAGAGATAGGTCCGCGATTCTTCGCCGAGCCGCAGGAAATAGGGATGGGTCGCCGATAGCAGGATGGTCCATGCCACCGCCAGCACCGCCTGTGCGCGAAGGATGGCGGCGATCGACACCGCCGCGATCGGCCGCGCGGGCCACGCCGGATTCAAGACGGCGAGCAGCAACGTGCCGACCGTCGCGAACAGCGCGATCGGGACGAGCGCCAGAACCAGCATCGCGACAAATTGCGCGAGCCAGCGCCCGAATTGCTCGCCCCGCCGGGCGGCAACGCGGGCACGCGTTTGTCGCAGCAGACGGCCGAGCACGAACGCGACGATTGCGGCCGCGGCAAAGATGAACGCGAATTGCGCCAACGCGCCAAGCCATAGCGGGCGCGCGGTCGGGGATGTCGCCTGCGCCGCGAGCCAGTCCACCGCCTTCGGCGCACCGCGCGCGATGCCGACGATGTCGAGCATCTGACCGCCGATAGTTTCGAACTTCCCGGCGAGATCCGCGACAATCCCCTGCGCCGCGGTTTCGACCGACGGCGGCGCGGCGGTTTTCGCCGACGCCGCGCCCTTCTGCGCCGCGATCAGCGCCTGAAGCTGCCCAATCAGTTGCGCCCGCTGCTTGTCGTTTTGCAACGTCGTGACGAGGTTCTGCAGATCGTCGGTCGGAATCGCGGGCTTGGCGGCCGGCGCCGTTTTCGCGGCGGTGGCGAGCGCGGCCGCGGCATTGGGCGACGAAGCCGATTGAGCCAAGGCCGGTCCGGCCAAGCCAACGATAAGAATCGCCACGAGCAATAGGGCGCGCATCACCGTTAACCCGGACGGCGAGAGTCGAGCATCATCGGGAAATGGGGCGTCGCCGGGGGATGGCAAGAGCCGTCAAATCCGCGTCAGGGCCCGGACCGCGGCGCCCAGAAGCCCGACGCCGGACATGGTCAGAATGCCGCCCGAGATGCGGTTGAGCCACGCGAGATGGAAACTGCCGGCGATGCGCTGAAGCCAGAATAGGCCGAAGCTAAGGGCCAGCCACCAAACCAGCGAGCCGGCGAACACGCCGATCACCAGCGCGCCGAGGGTGAAGATGCCCGCGCTTTCGCTGGCGCCGAGCTTCGCGAAAATCGCGGCGAACGCGAGGATGGTGATCGGGTTGGTGATGGTCAGGCCGAATGTCGAGAAATACGCTCGCACATGGCGCTCGCCGGACAGCGGCACGGTCTCGCGTTCGGTCGGCGGCGCGATCAGCGTTCGCACGCCGATGAACATCAGGAAGACGCCGCCCGCCGCGCCGAACCAATCTTGGTACGACAACAGCCAATCGCGGAGGACGGTCAATCCGGCGGCAGCGATGATGCCGAAGATCGTGTCGGCGGTGGCGGCGCCCATGCCGGAAATGAAGCCGTAGGTCGGGCCCTCGAACACAGTGCGTCGCACGCACAGGACGCCGACGGGCCCGACCGGCAACGCGATCACGACACCGATGGCGACGCCCTTCAGGAGCGCTATCAGCAGCAAAGCCGCCGGCAATAACGGCATGGGTTTAGTCTCGGTGATGCGTTCTTTCGGCGCAACCGGATTCGGCGCGGGGGTCTATCGCGCATTCACAAAAAATGACTATCTGATGCGTGTTACCTGGCCTCTCGAACCGGAGGATCGTTCATGGCCGAGCCCGCCAAAGCACATGATTTTGCCTTCACCACCATCGACGGCGCACCCATGCCGCTTGCCCAATACAAAGGCGGGCCGGTGCTGGTGGTAAACACGGCGTCGCAATGCGGCTTCACGCCGCAATATCGCGAGCTGCAATCGCTGTGGGAGAAATACCGTGACGACGGCCTCACCGTGATCGGCGTGCCGTCGAACGATTTCGGCGCGCAGGAACGGGGCAGCAACGCCGAAATCAAGAAATTCTGCCAGAGCAATTATGCCGTCGATTTTCCGCTCGCCGCCAAGGAGAAGGTGGTCGGCGGCGACGCGCACCCGTTTTATCGCTGGGCGGCGGGGGAAGCTGGCGAGGGGGCCGCGCCGCGCTGGAATTTCCACAAATATTTGATCGGCCCGTACGGCGAACTGGCGGGCGCCTACCCGTCCCAGGTCAAGCCGCTGGACCAGAGCATCACCGACGACATCGAGCGGCTGCTGCAAACCTCGAAGGCGTAACGCGCGTCCTAGCGCAATATCTCGACCAGCAACACCCAGGCGCCGATCATGCCGGCGACGATGGCGGCGAGGGTGGCGGCCGCGATCCAGTAAAGTCCGCCGCCGTCGCCGGTAAGCAGGCTGATGCCGGCGATCACGACCGGCAGCGCCGCGAGCTGGCCGATGACGAGCCGAAAGAGATACTGGCCCCGGGTTGCGCCGCCCGCATTGCCTGGGCCCGCGCCGACGGCAATCAACATTCCGGTCAGGCTCAAACCGAAGACGATGAACTCGATGCCGAGCGCGATCTCGCCTTGGTCGGGGATCAGCGCCAGCAACCCGACGATCAACAGCGACACCAGCAGGATCAGCGCTTCGATGGCGCGGCCCTGCACCGACCTGACCGAGAGCACGCGTTGCAAATTGATCGAGATCGCGACGAACACGAGCCCGGCCAACGCCGCGCCGGCGCCGGCCTGCGCGGCAAAAAAATCGTGCCACGTATCGAGATTGAATCCGGACATAGACGCGCCCCCGATTGAATATCCGCGACATTATTACAACGAATTAAGTTGCCCTCATCGTCCATTCGCTTGATTCGGATGGCCATCCCCGGCTACATCCGGGGACCCCGGGAGGGGCCCGGACGATCGGTCCGGGCCGAAAGAACAGGATGCGAGGATCGGTTCGTTCGCATGGAAGCCAAGATCGAGGTGCGGCACCTGACCAAGCGGTTCGGTCCGGTGACGGCGGTTGACGACGTCACCTTTGCGGTCGGACGCGGCGAGGTGTTGGGCTTTCTCGGCCCGAACGGCGCCGGCAAATCCACCACCATGAAGATGATCACCGGCTTTCTGGCGCCGACGCGCGGCACCGCGGCGATCTGCGGCCTCGACATCATCGCGCAGCCGATCGAGGCGAAGCGCCATGTCGGCTATCTGCCCGAAGGCGCGCCCGCCTATCCCGATATGACGCCGGCCGGCTTTCTCGCCTTCGTCGCGCGCATCCGCGGCTTCGACGGCGCCGAAGCGAAAAAGCGCATCGCGCTCGCGGTCGAGCGCACCACGCTCGCCTCGGTGCATGCACCAGCCGATCGAGACCTTGTCGAAAGGCTTCAAGCGCCGCGTCGGTCTGGCGCAGGCGCTGCTGCACGATCCCGAGGTGCTGGTCCTGGACGAGCCGACCGACGGGCTCGATCCCAACCAGAAGCACGAGGTGCGCAATCTCATCACCGCGCTGGCGCCCGAAAAGGCGATCGTGATTTCGACCCATATCCTCGAAGAGGTCGACGCGGTCTGCACCCGCGCCATCGTGATCGCGGGCGGCAAGGTGCTGATCGACGACACGCCCGGCAAGTTCGCCGCGCGCTCGCGGCTCCACAATTCCGTGCGGCTGATGCTGGCCGATCCGCCGATCGACGCGCGCACCGCGCTGTTGCGTCTTCCCGGCGTCGCCGCGATCGAGCTGATCGAGGACGGCGAGGGCAAGGCGCTGTTGGTGGTGCCGCAGGAGGGCCGCGCCATCATCGCCGAAGTGACCGACCTGGTCCGCACCGCGGGCTGGCCGGTGGCGGCGTTGCGTGTCGAGCGCGGCAAGCTCGACGACGTGTTCCGCGACATCACCATGAAGGCGGCCTAACGCCCTCTATCAATATGCGCACCACGTTCATCATCTTCCGGCGCGAGCTCGCGAGCTATTTCGCGACGCCGCTCGCCTACATCTTCATCGTCATCTTCCTGGCGATGGCGGGCACGTTCGCGTTCTTCATCGGCAATTTCTTCAATCGCGGCCAAGCCGATCTGCAACCGTTCTTCCAGTTCCATCCCTGGCTCTATCTGGTGCTGATCCCGGCGCTGTCGATGCGGCTCTGGGCCGAGGAGCGCAAGAGCGGCACGATCGAACTGTTCCTCACCCTGCCGATCTCGATGACGCAGGCGGTGCTGGGCAAATTCCTCGCCGCCTGGGCGTTCGCCGGCATCGCGCTGATCCTGACCTTCCCGTTCTGGATCACGGTCAACATCCTGGGCTCGCCCGACAACGGCGTGATCGTGGCGAGCTATATCGGCAGCTTCCTGATGGCGGGCGCCTATCTCGCCATCGGCGGCGCGCTCTCGGCGCTGACCAAGAGCCAGATCATCGCCTTCGTCGTCACCGCCGCGGTGTGTTTTTTCTTCACCGTCAGCGGCTCGTCGATCGTGCTGAGCTTCCTCAACGGCTGGGCGCCGCCGGGGGTGATGGCCAATCTCGCCTTTTTCAGCTTCCTCACCCATTTCAACGCCATCATCCGCGGCGTCATCGATCTGCGCGATCTCGTGTTCTTCGTCTCGGTGATCGGTGTTGTGCCTGTTCGCCAACGCCATCCTCGTCGACCTGAAAAAGGCGGACTAGGCGATGGGCGTATCAATCTGTCCCGCAGAGCCGCCGCCTGGTGGTCGCTCGCCGCCGCGATCGTGCTGTTCGTCGCGGTCAACGTCATCGCCGAGCAGGAACTGCGCGGCTCGCGCATCGACCTGACCGAGAGCGGTCTCTACACCCTGTCGCAAGGCACGCGGCAGGTGCTGGCGAAGATCGAAGAGCCGATCACGCTGCGCTTCTATTATTCGCCGCAGCTCGGCGCCGCGGCGCCGCCTTACGGCATCTATGCCGAGCGCGTGCGCGAGACGCTGCAGCAATACGCGGCGTTGGCGCACGGCAAGATCAAGCTCGAGGAAATCGATCCGCAGCCGTTCTCGTCCGCCGAAGATCGCGCCGTCGCGTTCGGGCTTCAGGGCGTGGCGCTGGCACAGGGCGGCGACCAGGTCTATTTCGGCCTTGCCGCGACCAACGCCACCGACGATCAGCAGACCATCCAGTTCTTCCAGCCCGACCGCGAGCGTTTCCTCGAATACGATCTGACCAAGCTGATCTACAGCCTGGCGTTTCCGAAGAAGACCGTGGTGGGGCTGATGTCGACGCTGCCGCTCGAGGGCGATTTCGAGGCGGCGATGCGGGGCGCGCCGCTGACGCCGTACGCGATCTACGAGCAGATGAAGCAGCTCTACGACATCCACGACGTCGCAGACCGACGCCGAGCACCATCCCGTCGGACATCGACGTGCTGATGATCGTGCAGCCGCAGCATCTGCCGCAAAAGACGCTCTACGCCATCGACCAATACGTGATGAAGGGCGGCAAGGTCGCTGGTCTTCGTCGATCCCTACTCCGAGGCGCAGGCGGCGAAGGCGCAGCAGCAGGCCTTCGATCCGTCCGCCGAGGCGAGCGATCTCGAGCCGCTGTTCAAGGCCTGGGGCGTCGAGATGCTGACGGGCAAGGTCGCGGGCGACCGCACCGACGCGCGCCGCGTCAATGTCGGCACCTCCGTCAGCCCGCATGCCGGCCGATTACATCGCCTGGCTCGCGCTCGACGACCACAACGTCAATCACGACAGCCCGATCACCGCCGACCTGACGCCAGCTCAATTTCGCCACCGCCGGCGTGCTCGAGCCGGTCGCAGGGCGCCACCACCAAATTCACGCCGCTGGTCTTCACCACGACCGACAGCCAGGATCGTCGATGTCGGCAAAGTCATGGGCTTCTCCGGACGTCGACGCGCTGCTGAACGGTTTCAAGGCCTCGGGCAAGAAACTGACGCTGGCGGCGCGGATCACCGGCCCGGCCAAGACCGCTTTCCCCGACGGCCTGCCGAAGGCGGCCGCCGACACGGACAAGACCGCGGACCGACAAAGCGGATCCGAAGATCGAGCGCGCCGGCCGAGATCAAGACCGCGGTGAAGCCGATCAACGTCGTGGTGGTGGCCGATACCGACATGCTGGCGGACCGGTTCTGGGTCGATATTCAGGACTTCGTCGGCCAGCACGTCGCCGTCCCCAACGCCAATAACGGCGATCTCGTCACCAACGCCATCGATACGCTGTCGGGCGGCGACGATCTGATCGGCTTGCGCACGCGCGGCACCGCGGTGCGGCCATTCACGCTGGTGCAAAACATTCAACGTGCCGCCGACGAGCGCTACCAGGACACGGAAAAGGGCCTCGAGAAACAGCTCAAGGAAACCCAGGACAAGATCCGCCAATTGTCCGGCCGCGATCCGCAGGCGCAGGGCGCCGATACCAGCGCCAACGCGCTGGAGCAGGCGCAGACGCTCGACAATTTCCGCACCGAGTTGTTGAAGGTGCGGCGTCAGTTGCGCGCGGTGCAGCTTGCGCTGCGCGCAGGATATCGACCGGCTGCGCACCGAGATCGAGATCTTCGACATCGCGCGCGATCCCGATCCTGGTCGGGTTGGTAGCGATCGTGCTCGGCATCGTGCGTCTCGGCCGGCGCCGGCGCCGCGCCCAGGCCGGCTGAGCGGGGACGCGACCATGCGCCAATCCAGCGTTCTTGCCTTGTTTGGCGTCACCATCGTGGCGGTGATCGCCGCCGTCCTGGTCTCGCTGAGCGGCGGCAGCGGTCGCGGACGCGATCCCGCTCGTCAACCAGCCCGTGATGGCGCGACCTGACCGCAGCGCCTCGGCGACGTGGCGCGCCTCACCGGTGATCCGCGGCGAGACGAAGACCACGCTGGTGCGCCGCGACGGCGTCTGGGTGGTCGAGGAGAAATACGATTATCCCGCCGACGCCGGAAAAATGAAGACGACCTTGTTCGGCCTCGCGGCGCTGCGCTACGCCGAGCCGAAGACCGCGAAGCCCGGATCTTTATTCGCGGCTCGATGTCGAGGACCCCGGCAAGAAGGACAGCGACGCCCAGCTCCTCACACTGAGCGACGCCAGCGGCAAGCTGATGGGCGAGATGATTTTCGGCAAGCGGCGCTACGATATTTTCGGCGGCGGCAATGACGGCATCTATGTCCGCAAGCCCGGCGAGGCGCAGTCCTGGCTCGCCAACGGCTCGCTGACCCTGCCGAACGGCACGCTCGATTGGGTCGACCGCCGTATCGCCATGATCGAGCGACGACGCCATCGCGTCGGCGAAGTTCATCGCGCCCGACGGCGCCACGGTCGCGATCGCGCGCGACAAGAAAGGCGACAAGCTGGCCCTGGCGGGCGGCGTGCCCAAGGGACAGAAGCTCAAGAGCGACGACGCGCTCGACGAGCTGGCGCGAGGGCTCGATTATTTCAGCCTCGACGACGTGATGCCGGCGACCCAGGTGCCGTTTCCCGACAAGGGCGTGAGCCAGGCGGTCTACACCACGTTCGACGGCCTCACCGTCACCGTTTATATGATCGAGCGCGACGAACTGTCGAAGGACGACAGCGGCAAGGCGGTCACCAAGAAAAAATATTGGGTAAAGCTGATCGCGTCGGGCACCGGCAAGGCGGCGAAGGAAGCGGCCGACCTGAACAAGCGCGTCGCCGCGTGGGCCTATGCCGTACCCGATTACAAGGCGAACACCTTCAAGACCCGTATCGCCGATCTGCTCGAGCCGAAAAAAAGCTCCTAGCTATCCGACGGCGACCGCCTGCGCGATCGCCAACAGTGCCATGCCAATCCCGCTGGCCGCGACCGGCAATATCGCCATCGTCGCGGCGTTCTTGCCGCTGACCGTGCCCCATTGCAGCTTGACCGGGCTGCGCAGCCATTCGTGGAAGCTTTCGGTCGGCTCGCCGGGGTCCTCGCGCAGATCATGATGATCGCGCCAAATATGCGCCATATCGGTCACGATGCCGATGGCGAAGCCGACGAACAGCGTCACGACGACCATCACGATCGCGGCGTATTTGCCGGCGCCAAAAAATGTCCAGGCTCCAACCACGAACAACACCGCGAGCGCGATGAAGATGTGGTACACGGCCGGGTGGAGCGAAACCAATCCGTTGTGCTGATGCGCGACCGGTTCCATGGGTTTCTGGTCGATGTCGCTCATGTCCGCCTCCTCGACGAGTGGAACGTCCGTGATGGAGAAACAGGCGGCGACGGCTTCACGGCACATGACGGATTTGTCATGGTGGCGCGGGGAAACGCGGCGGAGAAGCGATGACGGAATACGACTATATCGTGGTCGGCGCGGGCTCGGCCGGCTGCCTGCTGGCGAACCGGCTGTCGGCCGATCCCCGTAACCGGGTACTGCTGGTCGAGGCCGGCGGCAAGGACGATTGGCGCTGGTTCCGCATCCCTGTCGGCTTCCGCTATTCGATCGGCAATCCGCGCGCCGACTGGCGCTTCAAGACCGAGCCCGAGCCGGGTCTCGACAATCGCGTCATCGACGTGCCGCGCGGCAAGGTGATCGGCGGCTCGTCGGCGATCAACGGCATGGTCTATTGGCGCGGCGTCGCCGCCGATTACGACCATTGGCGCCAGCTCGGCCTTGCCGGCTGGGGATGGGACGACGTGCTGCCCTTCTTCAAGGCGCACGAGGATTTCTGCGGCGGCGCCAACGAATTTCACGGCGCGGGCGGCGAACTGCGCGTCGATCCGCCGCGCGCCAACTGGCAGGTGCTCGATGTCGCGCGCCGCGCCGCGGTCGAATACGGCCTGCCCGCCATCGACGATTTCAACACCGGCGACATGACCGGCGTCGGCGATTTCCACGCCACGCAAAAAAGCGGCGAGCGCTGGTCGAGCGCGAGCGCGTTCCTGAAGCCGGTGCTTAACCGGGCCAATCTCGCGTGCTGACCGAGGTGCTGGTCGAGCGCGTGACGTTCGCCGGGCGCCGCGCCACCGGCATCGCCTATCGCCGCGACGGCAAGACGGAAACCGCGACGGCGCGGCGCGAGGTGATTCTGGCGGCGGGCGCGATCGGCTCGCCGCATCTCCTGTTATTGTCGGGCGTCGGGCCGGCGGCGCATCTGCAAGCGAGCACGGCATCGATGTCGTGCTGGACCGCGCCGGCGTCGGGCAGAATCTGCACGATCATCTGCAATTGCGGATCAAGTATCGGCTTGATGGCCTCGACACGCTCAATCAGCAATACGATTCGCTGTGGCGCCGCGCGCTGGATCGGCATCGACTACGCGCTGCGGCGGCGCGGGCCGCTGACCATGACGGCCTCGACCCTGGGCGCGGCCGCGAAATCCGATCCGAGCCAGGAATGGCCGAACCTGTGCTTCATCATCCTGCCCTTTTCCTACACGATGGGCGCGGCGATGAATCGCGCGTTCGATCCGTATCCGGCGATGACGGTGTGCGTCTATGACGGGCGGCCGACCAGCCGCGGCGCGCTGTGGCTCAAGAGCGGCGATCCGGCCGCGCCGCCGGCGCATCGCTACAATTATCTCGACCACCGCTCGCGACCGCCGCGTCGCCGCCGACGCCGTGCGGGTGACGCGGCGCATGCTCGCGCAGCCGGCGTTCGCGCCCTACCAGCCGGCGGAAATGTCGCCTGGTGACCGGCGTCGCCGATAGCGACGAGGCGGCACTTGAGGCGTTCGCGCGGCGTGACGGCACCACCGTGTTTCATCCCGTCGGCAGCGCAAAGATGGGCTTGCCCAGCGATCCGTTGGCGGTCGTGAATGCGCGGCTCAAGCTCATCGGCCTCGACGGCTTGCGGGTCATCGATGCCTCGGTGATGCCGGCGATCACCTCGGGCAACACCAACGCGCCCACCATGATGATCGCGGAAAAGGGCGCGCGCGATGATCCTGGAGGATCAGAGTTCGATCCAATAGCCGATCGCGCCTGGCTCGGCCTTGCCGGTGGCTTGTCGGGTGCCCAGTCCGACCTTTATCCCGCCGTTCTTTTCGATGACGCGGCGCGACGCGATGTTGTCCGCGTCGACGGCGGCGAACAATCGTTGCAGGCCGGTACGCCGAGCCTCCGCGAGTGCCTGCGCCACGGCGGCCGTGGCGTAGCCGCGCCGCTCGTTTCCACGGCACGACGGTGTAGCCGAGATGGCCCGGGCAATAATCCGGCAGCGCGTCGGTGCCGGTCTGCCAGCGCAGGCTGAGCAGGCCGCAGAACTCGCCGTCCCAAATCCAGAACAGCTTGTTGGGCAGACGCGCGGTGACGGTGCCATCGGCATGGCGGATCGTTCCGCGTGACCGCGACCAAATCGTTCAGGAACGCAGCCGCGTCGCGGCGGATCGACACCAAATGTTCCTCGTGGAGGTCTTGGGTGTTGTCGGGCGACCAGCCGGTTTTCAGCGCGGCGACGTAGCTGGGAAGGTACGCGTGGCTGGGGACGACGAGGGAAATCCGTAGCATCGTAATAAATTAACACGATCGTCTCGCTACCTTGAGCGAAAGCCGCGTTCAGGCGACAATGGCCCAAAACGCCCAGGTAACACTGAGCAGGGAGGCCGTGAATGAAGAGTTTGCTGGCCGTTGTCGGGGACGGGCAGGCGGTGCCGCTCCTGGAGACGGCGCTGCTGGTGGCGCAGCGCTTTGGCAGCCGCATCGTCGGGCTCAACGCGGTGACCGCGGAATATGCCGTGGTGTTCGGCGGCGAGATGGGCCTCACGATTTCGTCCGAGGTCGACCGTTCGGTCGAGCATGAAAGCGAGCAGAAACGTAACGAAGCGCGCAACTTGTTCCAAAGCTTCATGGAGCGACACGAGATTCCAGTGGGTCCGCGCGCCGAAACCGGGCCGAGCGCGGAATGGCGCGAGGAGTCGGGACGGCAGAATCTGGTGGTTGGCACGTTGGGCCGCGCCTTCGACCTGATTCTGCTGGAGCGGCCGGCCAAGCTCAATTCGTTGGCCGAGGCAACGCTGGAGGACGCCCTCTTCGAAAGCGGCCGGCCGGTGCTGATGGCGCCGCCCGAGGCGCCGAAATCCCTGGGCGAGCGCATCCTGGTGGCGTGGAACGGATCGAGCGAAACCGCGCGCGCCGTCGCGTTCGCGATGCCGTTCCTGGAAAAGGCGAAACAGGTCGATGTCGTCTCGGTCGAGGGCGGCACCGTGCCGGGGCCGCTCGCCGAGGCGATGGCGCAAACCCTGGCGGCGCACGGCGTTCCGGTACGCGCGCGCCACATCCCGGCGCAAGGCCGCGCCGCCGGCGCCATCTATATCGACGAAGCGAAGGCGATGAACGCCGATTTCATGGTGAAGGGCGCCTATACCCAAAGCCGCCTGCGCCAGCTCATCTTCGGCGGTGCGACAAGGCATATCCTCTCCGAAGCACCGATCCCGGTCCTGTTGGCGCATTAGAAATCGTGCGTCCCTCGACTGCTCGCGCGGCTGTGCCGCGCTCCGCGCTCGGGATGAGGCGATGTTCTTTGTGCCGTAAAGATTATTCCTCATCCCGAGCACGCAGCCCGCTCCTTTAGGAGCGGGCGAGTAGTCGAGGGAGGCAAGGCAGTTTTGCCAGGGCGGGGGATGGTATGATCCAAGAGCTTCTGCGGCCGGCGTATCGGCTCGATGAATGGCTGGAAACGCGGCTGGGTCAGCCCTATCGCGTCGTGCTCGGTGTCGGCCTGGTCATCGGCATCGTGCAGAGCGTGCGCGAATTTCCGGACAAGCTCGGCTCGGGCCGTGGCGTCGTCGGCGAAATCCTGACGCTGCTGTTCTTCGCCGCGCTCCTCGTGCATCAGCTCGCCGAGCTTTACGAGCGCGCCAACGTCCGGCGCGAGCGCCGCGCCGGCCGGTCGCGGACCTGACATCGTGCCGACGCCGGCTTGGGGTTTCCAAACCCGTCGCGCCGGACTATCTAAAGCCTATCTGCCAAAGCCGGAGGGGAGACCATGAGCAACGCCACCGACATCGTCATCGCGGGGGCGGCGCGCACCCCCATCGGCGCGTTCAACGGCGCGTTGGCCTCGCTAGCGGCGCACGAGCTGGGCAAGATCGCCATCGCCGAGGCAATGAAGCGCGGTCATATCGAGCCGAACGAGGTCAACGAAGTGGTGATGGGCCAAATCCTCACCGCCGGCGAGGGCATGAACCCCGCGCGTCAGGCGGCGCTCGCCGCCGGCCTGCCGGTCTCGACCACCGCCTACATCGTCAACCAGGTGTGCGGCTCGGGCCTGCGCTCGGTGGCGCTAGGCTCGCAACAGATCAAGACCGGTGACGCCAGCATCGTGGTCGCCGGCGGGCAAGAAAGCATGAGCCTGTCGCCGCACTGTCTCCATCTCAGGAACGGCACCAAGATGGGCGACGTCCAGATGATCGACACCATGATCAAGGACGGGCTGTGGGACGCGTTCAACGGCTATCACATGGGCAATACCGCCGAGAACGTCGCCGAGAAATACCAGATCACGCGCAACGACCAGGACGAGCTCGCCGCCCGTTCGCAACAGCGCGCGGTCGCCGCGCAAGAGGCGGGCCGCTTCAAGGACGAGATCGTTCCCGTCATCATCAAGACGCGCAAAGGCGATCAGATCGTCGACAAGGACGAATATCCGCGCCCCGGCACCACGATCGAGGTGCTGTCGAAACTGCGGCCGGCCTTCACCAAGGACGGCACGGTCACGGCGGGCAACGCGTCGGGCATCAATGACGGCGCCGCCGCCGTGGTGCTGATGACGGCGGCGGAAGCGGAGAAGCGCGGCGTCACGCCGCTCGGCCGCATCGTCTCCTGGGCGACGGCCGGCGTCGATCCGGCGGTGATGGGGACCGGCCCGATCCCGGCGTCGCGCAAGGCGCTCGAAAAAGCGGGCTGGAAGGCAAGCGACCTCGACTTGATCGAGGCCAACGAGGCATTCGCGGCCCAGGCCTGCGCGGTCAACCGCGAGCTCGGCTTCGATCCCGCCAGGGTCAATGTCAATGGCGGCGCGATCGCGCTGGGCCATCCAATCGGCGCCTCGGGCACGCGTATCCTGGTGACGCTGTTGCATGAGATGGCGAAGCGCGACGCGAAGCGCGGCCTCGCCACGCTGTGCATCGGCGGCGGCATGGGAATTGCGATGTGCGTGGCTAGATGACAGGGGTCAGGTATCAGGTATCAGGTATCAGGTATCGGAAAGAAGACCTCTGATCTCTGATCCCTGATCCCTGATCCCTGTCACCTGAACGGGAGGAAGAAATGGCACGAGTAGCGGTGGTCACGGGCGGCACCCGCGGGATTGGTCGGGCGATCGCGGAAAAGCTGCATCGGGCGGATTATCAGGTCGCGGCGAATTTCGGCGGCAACGAGGAGGCGGCGCGGCGCTTCACCGACGAGACCGGTATCAAGAGCTTTCGCTTCGATGTTTCCGACTACAAATCCTGCGAGGCCGGGCTCAAGCGCGTTACCGAAGAGCTCGGCTCGGTCGACATTCTGGTCAACAATGCCGGCATCACCCGCGACGCGGTGCTACACCGCATGACGCCGGAGCAATGGGGCGCGGTGATCGCGACCAATCTCACCTCGTGCTTCAATATGTGCCGCCTGGTTATCGACGGCATGCGCGAGCGCAATTTCGGCCGCATCGTGAATATCGGCTCGATCAACGGCCAGGCCGGCCAGTACGGGCAGGTCAATTACGCCGCCGCCAAGTCCGGCATCCACGGTTTCACCAAGGCGTTGGCGCAGGAAGGCGCCGGCAAGGGCGTCACCGTCAACGCGGTGGCGCCGGGCTATATCGATACCGACATGGTGCGCGCCGTGCCGGCGGCGTGCTGGAAAAGATCGTGGCGCGGATTCCGACCGGCCGGCTCGGCCATGCCGACGAGATCGCGCGCACCGTGCTGTTCCTGGTGTCCGACGATAGCGGCTTCATCACCGGCTCGACGCTGTCGGTCAATGGCGGCCAGCATATGTACTAGGGCGTGCTTCGAGACGGCGGCTTCGCCGCCTCCCCAGCATGAGGTTGAATTATCGGCTAGCTCCTCAGCCTGAGGAGCGATGCGAAACGTCGCGTGTCGAAGGCCGCACGGCATCACTTCGTCAGCACCATCTGCGTCTGCACGGTTTGCGAGACCAGGCGGCCGGCTTGGTTGGTGACGCGCGTCTGCCACACCGAGGTGCGGCCGCCGACATGAAGCGGCACGGCTTTCGCGCGCACCGTGCCGTCGGCCGCGCCCGCGAAGAAATTGGTCTTGGATTCGATGGTGGTGGTGCCGGCCGCGCCCGATGGCAGCGCCAGAAACGCGCCGTAGGCGCCGACAGAATCCGCGAGCGACATGATGGCGCCGCCGTGAAGCCGTCCGCCGACCGTCATCGGCTCCGGCCTCACATCCATCTCGGCGACGACGCGCTCGCGCGTCGCCTCGACGATGTGGATGCCGAGCGTCTCGAAAAACGTGCCGTCGAAGCGAAATGCCTGTTGGTCGGCCATGTCCCCTCACGCGAGCGTGCTTTGCCTGGGCCTAGCGCGCGGCTAGGATCGGCGCATCCTAGAGAACGGAGGCGGCTTCGGGCAGATGCAATTTTCTCCGATCGTCATGGCCGGACTTGATCCGGCCATCTCAAGCGAGCGACGGGCTGCCCGTCACTCGCTCTGGACCCCCGGGTCAAGCTCGGGGGTGACGGGAAGGGGTAATTTGATCGGCACGACATCCGCCATCGCCGCCACAAAAAGGAGGTCATCATGCCGAAACTCGCGACCCGTACCGTCCTGACGCTCGAAGCCGCCAAGGAGATCATGGCGGCGGCGGAGGCCGAGGCACGCAAGAACAATTGGGCCGTGTCGATCGCCATTCTCGACGAGGGCGCGCGGCTGGTGATGCTGCAACGCCTTGACGGCGCGCCGCCCGCCAGCGTCGATGTCTGCCAGGCGAAAGCGCGCTCGGCCGCCTTGTTCCGCCGCCCGTCGAAGGCGTTCAGCGACATTGTCGGCGGCGGCCGTGTCGGCGTGATGGCGCTGCCGGGCGCGATCCCGGTCGAAGGCGGTTTGCCGCTGATGGCGGGCGGCGAGTGCGTCGGCGCTATCGGCGTCTCGGGCGTGACCTCGGAACAGGACGCGCAAATTGGCGCCGCGGGCGCGGCGTTGCTGACCTAGCGTTCAACCAAAAGGGAGGTTCGCATGAAGCGGTTGGTTCTGGCGGCGCTGGCCGGCGCGGTCGCGCTCGGCTTTGCCGGTTCGGCCTCGGCGCAACTCGCCGACAAAAAGGGCATGACCCTGGCCGAAGCGAAGAAGCTCATCGCCGCGGCGGAAGACGCCGCGACCAAGGGCAATGCACATATGGGCATCGTCGTGCTTGACGACGGCGGCCATCTGGTCGCGGCCGAGCGTATGGACGGCGCCGTGCTGGTGACGGTCGAATTCGCGCGGAAGAAGGCGAAGACGTCGGTGCTTTACAAAGCGCCCACCGAGGTGTTCAGCGACGGTCTCGCCAAGGGCCACAACGCGATCCTCGGCTTGCCTGGGGTCGCGCCGTTCGGCGGCGGTTTTCCGTTGATGGTCAACGGCCAGCTCGTCGGCGCCATCGGCTGCTCCGGCGGCAACACGCCGACGCAGGACAGCGAAGTCTGCGGCGCGGCGGCCAAGACGCTCGGCAAATAGCGGACAGAACGGTTGCGGCGCATCGGCATCATCGGCGCGGGGGCGTGGGGCACCGCTCTCGCGCAAGTGCTGCGCGGCGCCGGCCACGACGTCGCGTTGTGGGCGCGCGAGCCGGCGGTCGTCGCCGCCATCAATCGCGATCACGAGAATCGAGCTCTTCCTGCCGGGCGTCGCGCTCGACCCCGCCATCCGCGCTGCGCAGGACGCGGCAGAGGTGGCGCGCGGCGCCGAGATTTTGCTGCTCGCGGTGCCGGCGCAATATCTGCGGGCCGCGTGCCGGGCCGTGCGGCCGCGTCGCCGTGCCGGCGGTGATCTGCGCCAAGGGCATCGAAGCCGGCACCGGCGCCCAGATGAGCGAAATCGTCGCCGCCGAATTGCCGGACGCCGCGATTGCCGTTCTATCGGGTCCCGACGTTTGCCGCCGAGGTGGCGCGGGGCTTGCCGACCGCGGTGACGCTGGCGGCACGCGATCCGGCGCTCGGCAAAATGCTCGCGGATGAATTGGGCACGCGAGCCTTCCGCCCTTACGTCTCCGACGATGTCGTCGGCGCCGAGATCGGCGGCGCCGTAAAAAATGTGCTGGCCATCGCGTGCGGCGTCGTCGAGGGGCGGCGGCTTGGCGACAATGCGCGCGCCGCGCTGATCACGCGCGGTCTCGCCGAGATGGTGCGGCTTGCCGTGGCGAAGGGCGGCCGTGCCGAGACGCTGATGGGGCTGTGCGGTCTCGGCGATCTGGTGCTGACCTGCACCGCGACGCAATCGCGCAATTATTCGTTGGGGCTGGCGTTGGGTCAGGGCCGCGCGCTGAGCGATATCCTGGCGGAGCGAGTCTCCGTGGCGGAGGGCGTCGATTCCGCCGCCGCCGCGGCCGCGCTGGCGAAACGCCTCGGCGTCGACATGCCGATCACCGATGCCGTCGACGCGATCCTCCATCGCGGCGCGCCGATCGACGACGCGATCGCGGTACTGCTGTCGCGTCCGTTCAAGCGTGAAGCCGGCCCGCGATAATCCCCAACAGGATCAGCCACGCGGCCCAGCGGTTCGATTTGAACTTGGCGAGGCAATCCTCGGGCCGGTCGAGATCGACGCGCGCCGCCTGCCACAGTAATCGCGCGCTCGCGAGGCCGAGGCCGAGATAGAACGGCCACGCCAGATGCGCCGCGAATCCGGCGCCGAGCCACAGCGCCGCCGCGATCGCGTAGAACCCATAAAGAAACGGCCGCGTCCGCGGCCCAAGCGCCAGCGCCGAGGATTTGACGCCGATCAGCGCGTCGTCCTCCTTGTCCTGGTGGGCGTAAATCGTGTCGTAACCTAGGGTCCAGGTGATGCCGCCGGCGTAGAGAAGGTAGGCGGGGAGGGCGAGCGCGCCGGTCGCCGCCGCCCAGCCCAACAGCGCGCCCCAATTGAAATTGAGGCCGAGAAAGAATTGCGGCCACCACGTCACGCGCTTCATAAGCGGATAGGTGCCGATCAGCACCAGCACCAGCACGCCCAACAAGATCGCGAGCCGATCGAGGCTCAATAGAATGACCGCGCCGATCGCGAGCTGCGCCGTCAGAAACGCCAGCGCCTGCTTCACCGACACCGCGTCGCTGGGTATCGGACGAACGCGGGTGCGCGCGACTCGCGCATCGAAATTCCGGTCGATGATATCGTTGAGGGTACAGCCGGCGCCGCGCATCACCACGGCGCCGATCGCGAACAACGCCATCAGCCGCCAATCCGGCCAGGCGCCCGGTGGCGCCGCCATCGCGATCGCCCACCAGCCGGGAAACAACAACAGCCACGTGCCGATCGGCCGGTCGAGGCGCGCGAGGCGGATATAGGGCCGCCAGCCTGCCGGTGCATAACGGTCGGTCAGGTCGCCGCCGTGGATGTCGCTCATCGCTTTATCTTGCATCAAATTCCCGCCAAAAGCCCCCTCTCCAACCCTCCCCGCTTGCGGGCTTGACGGAAACGCGAAGCGGCGGCTTTAGACCCGCTGGTCAAGCCCGCGGGTGACGGAAAAGAAGAATGGGGCGATGTAGGAGTCTCGTGACTGAAATGTTAAGCTAGCGCCGATGCCCTATCCCGCCGGTTTCCTCGACGAGTTGCGCAGCCGCGTCAGCCTGGCTGAAATCGTCGGCCGGCGCGTGACACTGCAAAAGCGCGGGCGCGAATATACCGGCCTCTGTCCCTTCCATAAGGAAAAGACCCCCTCGTTCCACGTCGTCGAGGAAAAGGGCTTTTATCACTGCTTCGGCTGCGGCGCGCATGGCGATGTCATCGGCTTTTCCATGCAGACGCAGAATCTCGGCTTCCGCGAAGCGGTCGAGGAGCTGGCGCGGATCGCCGGCCTCGAGGTGCCGCGCGAGACGCCGCAAGAGCGCGAGCGTGAACAGCGCCGCGCCACCCTGGCCGGCGCGATGACGGCGGCGGCGCAATTCTTTCAGGCGCAGCTTGCCGCGCCGGGCGGCGCCGCGGCGCGCGCCTATCTCGACGGGCGTGGCCTCGACGGGGAAGCGATTCGCCGCTTCGGCCTCGGCTTCGCGCCCGATTCGCGCGACGCGCTCAAGCGCGCGCTCGGTAAGCAATTCCCCGAGCCGCTGCTGATCGAGGCGGGCCTTGTCCGCAAGGCGGAGGATCGGCCCGACAGCTACGATTACTTCCGTAACCGCGTCATGTTCCCGATCGCGGACCGGCGCGGCCAGGTGATCGCGTTCGGCGGGCGCGTGATGGGCGACGGCCAACCCAAGTATCTGAATTCGCCCGACACGCCGCTTGTTCCAGAAAGGCCGCGTCCTTTATGGCTGGCCGGCGGCGCGGGCGGCGGCGGCGCGCGATCCCTCGGCCATCGTCACCGAAGGCTATATGGACGTGATCGCGCTGCACCGCGCCGGCTTCGGCACGGCGGTCGCGCCGCTCGGCACCGCGCATGACCGAGCATCAGCTCGACGAAGTGTGGAAGCTCGCCGCCGAGCCGGTGCTGTGCTTCGACGGCGACGCCGCCGGGCAGCGCGCCGCGGGACGCGCGCTCGACCGGGCGCTGCCGCTCTTGAAGGCCGGGCGCAGTCTCCGCTTTGCCGTGATGCCCGAGGGCGACGATCCCGACACGCTGATTCGCCGCATGGGGCCGGACGCGATGCGCGAGGTACTGGCGCGGGCCCAGCCGCTCGTCGAAAAGCTGTGGGACCTCGAGACCGCGCAGCCGGCCGACACGCCGGAGCGGCGCGCCGCGCTTGAGGCGCGGCTCGAGGCGCGGGTGCAGGCAGATCGCCGACCGCTCGGTTCAGGATCACTACCGGCGCTTTTTCAAGGACCGGCTGTTCCGGGCGTTTCGCGGCCCGCGGCCCGATCTGGCAAAAGGCCGGCGCCGGCCGGAACGGGAAGCCGAGCTCCCGCGTTGCGCGGAGACTCCGCCGCGGACCGACCCGGCTTTGTTGCGCCGCCGCAATGCCGAAGTCCGGCTGGCTTTACTGATGAATTATCCGTTTTTGCTCGACGAGCATGTCGAGGACATCGCCGATACCCGATTCCCGGACCGCGAACTTGACAGGCTGCTGCACGAAATTTTAAGAATTCACGCTCTAATGCCGGACCTTGACGCCGGGACATTGAAGTTCCACTTGACCCAGAACGGATTCGGCACGGTCGTGGATCGGGTTCTATCGCCCCAAGTCTTGAACCATGCGGCGTCGGCCCGACACCAAGCCGATCCCGAAATCGTCCGCGAAGCCTGGTCCGAATTGGCCCGACAGGTCGAGCAGATTGGCGAGGCGCGCGACGTGGCGGCCGCGGAGCAGGATTTGGCGGCGGATATGAGCGTCGAGACCTGGACGCGGCATCAGGCCGTTGTTCGAGCGCAAGCAGCGCGGATAAGCGAACGTCTGATTGAGTATGAGGAGTGGCGATAGCGATGGCGGCGAAAGCGGCGAACGCGGCGGAGGCCCCCGAGGCCAGGGAAGAAGTCGGAAGCGCCTCTCCTCAATTCCGTCGCGCAATCGATCAAGCGCATGGTCGCCAAGAGCAAGGAGCGCGGCTACGTCACCTATGACGAGCTGAACGCGGCGCTGCCCGCCGACCAAGTGTCCTCGGAGCAGATCGAAGACACGATGACCATGCTGTCCGAGCTTGGCATCAATGTCGTCGAAAGCGAGGAAGGCGAGGCCGAGGAAGCCGAGGCCGAAGCCGACGACCGAGGACAGCGAGGACGCCGAGCCGCGCGCCGCGCGGCAATGTCGACGAGGCCGATATCGGCCGCACCGACGATCCGGTGCGCATGTATCTGCGCGAAATGGGCTCGGTCGAGCTGCTGTCGCGCGAAGGCGAGATCGCGATCGCCAAGCGCATCGAGGCCGGCCGCGAAATGATGATCGGCGGCATCTGCGAAAGCCCGCTGACCATGCGCGCGCTGATCGACTGGCGCAACGCGCTCAACGAAAACAAGATGCTGCTGCGCGACGTCATCGATCTCGACGCCACGTACGGCAATGCCGGCGCCGAAAAGGCGGCCGAGGCCGGCGAGGACGCCGAGGATCCGAGAGAAGAAGCCGAAGCGGCGACGAGCCGCCGCCGAAGGGCAGCCGGCGAGGGCGACGCGCGACGGCGAGGATGTCTCGATCTCGCTGTCGGTGATGGAAGCCGAGCTGAAGCCCGGCGTGCTGGAGGCGCTCGACACCATCGCCGCGCTCTACAAGCGCCTTCACAAGATGCAGGAAAACCGGCTCGGCGCGCTGACCGAGGGCGAGGAGCTGGCGAAGGCAGACCGAGCGCCGCTACGACAAGCTGCGCGCCGAAATGGTCGAGGCGATGAAGGCGGTGCGCCTCAACAACGCGCGCATCGAACTGCTGGTCAATCAGCTCTACGAACTGAACCGCCAGCTGGTCCAGACCGAGGGCCGGCTGCTGCGCCGCGCCGAGGCGTGCGGCGTCAAGCGCCAGGATTTCCTCAACCACCATATGGGCCAGGAACTGGCGCCCGACTGGGTCGCGCGGGTCAGGCGCCTGCACGGCAAGGGCTGGGGCACGCTGATCAACAAATACGGCATCGAGGTGAAGGCGCTGCGCGCCGAGATCGCCAAGATCTTCGCCGAGACCGGCCTGCCGCCGTCGGAATTCCGCCGCGTCGTCTCGACCGTGCAGCGCGGCGAGCGCGAGGCCGGCCGCGCCAAGAAGGAAATGGTCGAGGCCAATCTCCGCCTCGTCATCTCCATCGCCAAGAAATACACCAACCGCGGCCTGCAATTCCTCGACCTGATCCAGGAAGGCAATATCGGCCTGATGAAGGCGGTCGATAAGTTCGAATACCGCCGCGGCTACAAATTCTCGACCTATGCGACGTGGTGGATCCGCCAGGCGATCACGCGCTCGATCGCCGACCAGGCGCGCACCATCCGCATCCCGGTGCACATGATCGAGACCATCAACAAGCTGGTCCGCACCTCGCGCCAGATGCTGCACGAAATCGGCCGCGAGCCGACGCCCGGAGGAGCTGGCGGAAAAGCTCGCGATGCCGCTCGAGAAAGTGCGCAAGGTGCTGAAGATCGCCAAGGAGCCGATCAGCCTCGAAACGCCGATCGGCGACGAGGAGGATTCGCATCTCGGCGATTTCATCGAGGACAAGAACGCGATCCTGCCGGTCGACGCCGCGATCCAGGCCAATCTGCGCGAGACCACGACGCGGGTGCTCGCCTCGCTGACGCCGCGCGAGGAGCGCGTGCTGCGCATGCGCTTCGGCATCGGCATGAACACCGACCACACGCTGGAAGAAGTCGGCCAGCAATTCTCGGTGACGCGCGAGCGCATCCGCCAGATCGAGGCGAAGGCGCTGCGCAAGCTCAAGCATCCGAGCCGGTCGCGCAAACTGCGCTCGTTCCTCGACACCTGAAAAAGAAAGGCCCGCGTTGCGCGGACCTTTCGCTGTCGGCTTAGCCCTGCGGCGGCTGATCCGGCGCCGGCGGCGGTTCGTTGGGGCGGCTGCGCCGCTCGGTCATGAACTGGTCGAACTCGGCCTTGTCCTTGGCGAAGCGCAGCCGGTCGAGGAATTCGCCGAATTCCTTCTGCTCTTCCTCAAGCCGCTGCAGCGTCTCGGTGCGGTATTCGTCGAAGGCGCGGTTGCCGCTGGAGGGCGGCGTGCCGCCGCTCCGCCGCCAGCGCTGCCAGCCGGCGTCCTGCCACGGCCCGTCCACGCATTGCCTGCCGGGCCGCGAGCCTGCCACCCGGCGGCATACGGCGCCAGCCGCAGCGCGCCTGCTCAAGATCAGAAACGCCAAGACGCCGAGCCGATCGGCCAGCAGAAGATGAAGCCGAGGATCATGGCGACGATCGCAGGCCCTTTGTCGCGGGCGGCGGCAGCCACGGGCGGCAGTGCGCCCCAAGGATGACCGCCCCAGGACCGCGGCAGATTGCCGGAGCCTGTTCCAGTTGGCGTTGGCCCCAATTGGGCCGATAGCTTCTGATTGTTGGCGGCGCCGGTCATGCTGGCCTCACGATGAATGTAAGTAAGATTTACATACATCCGGCACTGGGGGAAGTCAAGGGCTGCCCGGTCGGATCTTTCTTTCGCCCGCGCCGCCGGCCAGGCCGAGGCTTTGCAGATAAATCAGTATGCCGGCCTCGAGCAAGTTCCTCGGGCGACATCGGCAGCTTCGCGCCCGGCGTCGCCGCGGCCGAATAGCGACGCGACGCCGTGCGCCATCGCCCAGACATGGAGCGCGATCATCAGGGCGGGCGGCCGCTGTCCGCCGGCAACGGTCGCGACCAGGCGCTCGGCGGCGTCGCGCAGAATGGCGAAGGCCCGTTCGGCGGCCGCCGCGCAACGGCGGGTAGGCGTCGAACGCGATCCGGGTCTCGAACATCGCGGCGTAGAACGCGGGCTCGTCGCGGGCAAAAGCGAGATAGGCGCGGCCGACATTCTCGAACGCGCGCAGCGGATCTGGCTTGCCGCCGTTCCAGGCTTGCGCCAACAGCCGCGGTGAAACGCTCGAAGCCGCGCAACGCGATCTCGGCCAGCAACGCTTCGGCGTCGCGGAAATGACGATAGGGCGCCGCGGGACTGACACCGGCGCGACGCGCCGCCTCGGCGACGGTGAAACCCGACGGGCCAAGCTCGGCGATCAGCGCCAGCGTCGCCTCGATCAGCGCCTCGCGCAGATTGCCGTGGTGATAGCCACGGCGCTCATGTCCGCCGCGCCCCGGTCCAACTCATGTGAACGACTTTTACATTATTTCGCCGCCTAGGGGCAGCGGGCGTTTGACGCAAATCCGACGATTAACGTCTTGGCAATAACCGAAGG
Source organism: uncultured Alphaproteobacteria bacterium (assembly GCA_963851285.1). GTDB lineage: Bacteria > Pseudomonadota > Alphaproteobacteria > ATCC43930 > CGMCC-115725 > JAATGI01. The sequence goes on along the minus strand of CAWKOL010000016.1, from coordinate 318,459 downwards.
TCCAGGCTCGGCGGGTGCCGGTTTGGGCCGTTCGGGCCGGGCCGTTCGACGGCGGGGCGCGACACGGAGGATGGGGACGTTATGGATGGGCTGATCGATCTCTTCGATGCCGCGCTGGGCGCGGCCATGGCGCTTGCGGGTGGCGTCATCGGCGCGCTCGGCACGACGGGAAGCGTCATGTTGGTGATGACCGCCGCGATCGCGCTTGTCTGGGTCGCGGGCCGGACGTTGAAACTCTAGGCGGCCCCGTCCGTTCGTCATTCCGCCGCTTGGGCGGACGCCAAGGCGCGGACCGGGCGGGCGTGCTGCGGCAAGTCGATAGGCCTGATGCGGTCGCCGGTGCCATGGGGCCATCGCGCCGGCGGCGCACCGCTCCGTTCGAGATGCTGAATCCAAATCGTCATCCGGGCCGCGACGCCAAGCCAATGTTCTTCTTCGCGCGCATCACCGGTCCGGGCGAAGCGGAGAGCGCTTTCGCGCTTGGCGCGGACCTCCGCCAGAATTTCGCTACGGCTGTCGTCGATGGTCATGGTCATAGAACCCTAACGTCCCGCGATCGACGGGCGTTCCACTACATCTAGTGGTACGAACCGGAACCGCCGCCAGCGCTAATGGAGTTGGAGCGACACGGCGGCGTGACGCAACTCGGCGCGGGGCAGGATCGGTGACTGCGCCACGGTTACCGAATGGAGCGGCGCGACGATGGTCGTCCGCCAATGCGTCAAGAAGCGGTGCAGGGCCGGGAAATCCGGCGCCAAATCGATCTGCTGCCAGATGAAGCTCTGCAGGACATGCGGGTGATCGGGCAGATGATAGAGGATTTCCGCGGTCGTCAGACGGTAGTTCAGGTTCGGAACTGTGACCGGGTTCATCGCCGGCTCCTTGCTTTACGCGCGATGAAGCAATTCACGCTTCATGCCAACCAAGCGAGGCTCGACTGTGTTCCGTCTAAAATCAAGGAGAAAGTGTGATATTTCAGTATGTTAGCAGCACTCGACGGGGCCAAGTGCCAATCTCGGTCCGAACTCGCGGCGAATCCGCCACATTTTTTCGACGACTGCCCTTGACGCGGCAGGGGGTGTTCTCTTATGTCTTTGGCACTCGGCGAAGCTGAGTGCTAGTAGCCCCTTCGCCGGGCCAGAATTGACAATTCATATTGGAGGTTTGTCCATGAAATTCAGGCCCTTGCAGGACCGCGTCCTGATTCGCCGCATCGAATCCGAGGAAAAGACCTTGGGCGGCATCATCATTCCCGACACCGCCAAGGAAAAGCCGCAAGAGGGTGAAGTCGTTTCCGTCGGTCCCGGCAACCGCGACGAGTTCGGGCAAGGTTCATCCGCTCGATGTGAAGGCCGGCGACCGGGTGCTGTTCGGCAAGTGGTCGGGCTCGGAAATCAAGCTCGATGGCGAAGAGCTCATCATCATGAAGGAATCGGACATTCTCGGCGTGCTCGAGGGTGCCGGCGCCAGCAAACGGAAAGCCGCCTAACGGCGCGATCGGAAAGAGGTAATCAATCATGGCAGCGAAAGAAGTCAAATTTCATGGCGATGCCCGCGAGCGTCTGCTCCGCGGCGTCGACGTTCTCGCCAACGCCGTTAAGGTGACGCTGGGCCCCAAGGGCCGCAACGTCGTGCTCGATAAGAGCTTCGGCGCGCCGCGCATCACCAAGGACGGCGTCACCGTCGCCAAGGAAATCGAGCTCAGCGACAAGTTCGAGAACATGGGCGCGCAGATGCTGCGCGAAGTCGCGTCGAAGACCAACGATCTCGCCGGCGACGGCACTACGACCGCGACGGTGCTGGCGCAAGCCATCGTCCGCGAGGGCGTGAAGTCGGTGGCGGCGGGTCTCAACCCGATGGACCTGAAGCGCGGCATCGACATGGCGGTGGAAGCCATAGTCGAGGACCTGAAAAAGCGCTCCAAGAAGGTCTCGACCAACGACGAGATCGCCCAGGTCGGCACCATCGCCGCCAACGGCGAAAAGGATATCGGCCAGAAGATCGCCGAGGCGATGCAGAAGGTCGGCAACGAGGGCGTGATCACGGTGGAAGAGGCGAAGAGCCTCGAGACCGAGATCGACACGGTCGAGGGCATGCAGTTCGACCGCGGCTATCTCTCGCCGTATTTCATCACCAACGCCGAGAAGATGGTGTGCGAGCTCGACAGCCCGTACATCCTGCTCCACGAAAAGAAGCTCGCCGGCTTGCAAGCCATGCTGCCGGTGCTCGAGGCGGTGGTGCAGTCGGGCAAGCCGCTGCTGATCGTCGCCGAGGACGTCGAAGGCGAGGCTCTGGCGACCCTCGTCGTCAACAAGCTGCGCGGCGGCCTCAAGGTCGCGGCGGTGAAGGCGCCGGGCTTCGGCGATCGCCGTAAGGCGATGCTGGAGGATATCGCCATCCTCACCGGCGGCCAGCTCATCAGCGAAGATCTCGGCATCAAGCTCGAGAACGTCACGCTCGACATGCTGGGCAAGGCGAAGCGGGTGCGCATCGAGAAGGAAAACACCACCGTCATCGACGGCGCCGGCAAGAAGAAGGACATCGAGGGCCGCATCGCCCAGATCAAGGCGCAGATCGAGGAGACCACCTCCGACTATGACCGCGAGAAGCTGCAAGAGCGGCTGGCGAAGCTCGCGGGCGGCGTCGCGGTGATCCGCGTCGGCGGCGCCACCGAGGTCGAGGTGAAGGAGCGCAAGGATCGTGTCGACGACGCGATGCACGCGACCCGCGCCGCGGTCGAGGAAGGCATCGTCCCTGGCGGCGGCGTCGCGCTGTTGCAGGCCGCCAAGTCACTGGCGAAGCTCAAATACGACAATGACGACCAGCGGGTCGGCATCGAAATCGTGCGTCGCGCCTTGTCCAGCCCGGCTCGGCTGATCGCCGAGAATGCCGGCATGGACGGCTCGATCGTGGTCGGCAAGATCCTCGAGAGCAACAACGCCAATTACGGCTTCGATGCCCAGTCCGGCACCTATGTCGACATGGTCAAGGCCGGCATCATCGATCCGACCAAGGTGATGCGGTCGGCGCTTCAGAACGCGGCCTCGGTCGCGGGCTTGCTGGTGACGACCGAAGCCATGGTCGCCGAAAAGCCGGAGAAAAAGCCCTCGATGCCCGCCGGTGGCGGTGGCATGGGCGGCATGGACGGGATGGACTTCTAAATCCCGTTCGATACCGACGAAGAGAAGGGCCGCGGTTCGCCGCGGCCCTTTTTTATGTCACGAGCCGTTCAGCGCGCGAAATTTTCTGGACGACAACCGACCATCGGCTGGCCATTCCACCGCCGAAGGCGCAACGATAAAATGACATTTTGGGAGGAACCGAAGCCATGGAACTCGGGCTTGCGGGCAAGACGGCGCTCGTCACGGGCGGCAGCAAGGGAATCGGCCTCGAAACGGCCCGCGCGCTCGCGCGCGAGGGCGTCAAAGTTCTGATCTGCGCGCGCCGCGAACAGGCGCTCGCCGAGGCGGCGCGCGACGTTATGCAAACCACTCAGGCCAAGATCGAAACGCATTCGCTGGATGTGACCAAGGTCGAGCAGATCGAAACCCTGCCGCGCGTCATCGGCGCGAAGCTTGGCCGTATCGATATCCTCGTCAACAACGCGGGCAACGGGACGTACAAGCCGTTCCTCGACGTCACCGACGACGAACTTGTCGAGGGCATGGGGATCAATTTCTTCGCGCAGTTCCGAATCTGTCAGCGCATCGTGCCGATGATGATCGCGCAAGGCGGCGGCGGGCGTATCGTCAATGTGAGCGGCGAGACCGGGATCATGACCCTGAACGCGCCGTTCCTATCCTCCTGCACCGGGCCGGCGAAAGCGGCCGAGATCCGATTCTCCAAGGTGCTCGCCAGCGAGCTTGCGCCGCACAACATCCGGGTCAACTGCGTGATCCCGGGCTTCATCAATACGCCGGAGCGCTTCGCCAAATGGGAACGAGAAATGGTGAAGCGCAATCTCAGTGCCGAGGATGCCGCGCGCGAGCGGACGCGATGGTCGACAAATCAAGGCATGGGCGACACGCGCTGGGGCACGCCCGAGGAGATCGCCAACCTCATCGTTTTTGCGGTGTCGGACGCGGCAAGCTACGTCAACGGCGCGGGGCTTATCGCCGACAACGCCATGGACAAGTCCTAGCATCACTGCTTTTAGGACCACCCGAGGGTAGGACGGCGCTAGTTCTTTTCGGCCAGCAGCGCCGCCGCCCATTGCCGGTCGGCCTTGCCCGTCGCCTTGCGTTCGATGGCCGGGACGAAGCGGAACTGACGCGGCTTTTTGTAGCCGGCCAATTCGCTGCCGACGAGCTCGGCAAGTTCGGTCTCGTCAACCGTGACGCCGGGGCGCAGGGCCACCACCGCGCCGACCAGATGACCCCAGCGTGGATCGGGCACGCCGGCGACAATGACGTCGGCGACGGCGGGATGCTGCGCGATCACCTGCTCGACCTCGTCGGCGAAGATTTTCTCGCCGCCCGAATTGATGACGCTGGAGCCGCGGCCGATCAGCGTCAACGTGCCGTCAAGCTCGGCGCGGGCGAAATCGCCGGTGACGACGACGCGCCTACCGTCCATGACGCGGAACGTGCCGGTTTTGCCGTCGGCGCGCTCGCCGATATAGCCGTCGGGCAGGATGCCCGCCGAGACCACGATGCCGGTCTTGCCGGAGCCGAGCGCGACACGGCTCGCCGGTGTCCTCGTCGATGATGAAGGCGTGCGGCATCAGCGTGTAGTTGGTCGTGACCTTGCCGTCGATCTTCTTGGTTTCCCAGCTCGCGACCGCGCCGCCCTCGCTCGAGGCCAGCACGTCCATCAACACCATGTCGCCGAACTCAAGTAGGTCGGCCTTGGCGTCGGGCGACCAGCGCACACCGACGCTGCGCACGATCTTGAGGCTCGATGCCGCGTCGCGCGCCGCGGCCGGCGCCAAGCGCCGCAGCGCGTCGGTCAAGGGGCGCGAGAACACGTCGCCGACAATGGTCATGCTTTCGACCCGCTCGCGCGCGATCTCGCGCCACACTAGATCGGGATCGAGCGAGCGCGATTCCGAGAACACCACCGTGCCGCCGCCCGCGAGCGCGCCCATCGTGCCGAACAGGCCGGTCGAATGCATCAGCGGCGGCAGCATGAAGACGTGCGTCTGGGTGCCGGCCTCGCGCGCGGCCAACGCCGCGGTGCCGTATTGCTCGAAAGTGGTGGCGTTGCCGGCGTTGCGTGCCAGCAGCGCCAAGATATCGCGATGCCGCCACAGCACCGCTTTCGGCAGTCCCGTGGTGCCGCCGGTGAACATGATGAGCTGGTCGTCGCCGCTGCGCTCGATGCGCGGCATCGGCGCGGTCTTCGCCATCGCCTCGCCATAGTCGACACTGCCCGGCGGGCATGCGGCGCCGGAATGATCGGCGACGCACAGCATGACGCGCGGCGGCTTCAGCGCCTCGGCCGCTTCGCCGACCGTGGCGCCCAGCGACTGGTGGAACACGATGGCGGCGGCGTCGCTGCGCTCGAAATAATGACGCAGCTCGCGCGGGCTGGCACGGTAATTGATATTGACCGGCACCATCCGTGCCTTGCATGCCGCGAGCAGCGTCTCGACATACTCGACCGAATTCCACAGCGCGATAACGATGCGCGCGCCGGGCTGCAAGCCGGCCGCCTGGAAATAAGCCGCGAGCCGTGCCGCGCGCTCGTCGAGTTCCCGCCAACTGACGTGCCGCGCGCCATGCACCAACGCGATCGCGCCCGGATCGACGTCGGCGATGGCTTCGTAGACCGATGACACATTCCCGCTCACGGCGTTTTCCCCACGAAATCGTAATCGCGCGGCCGCACCGCCCGGGTGCGCCAGCGATATTCGAAAGCATAACCCGGCCAGTTGGTCGTGACGCGGCCGAATTCGTTCTTGTAATAGGTGAGACAGATGCTCATCGCCTGCACCGTCGGCGCGATTCGGCGTTGCAGCATCGCGACGAAGCTGCGATGCGGTCCGCTGCGTACCGTCATGTAGCCGGCGCCGCGCGTCTGCAGCGCGCGGATGCAGTCGATGATGTAGCGCGCCTGGCATTCGAGCATGATAGATGATGCTGGTGATGGCGTTGGTGTTCGGGCCGTACAGCATGAAGAAATTGGGGAAGCCCGGTACGGCGATGCCGAGATAGGCCTCGGCGCCTTCGCGCCACGCCTGGTTCAAATCGCGCCCGCCGAGGCCGGTGACGCGCATCGGCTGAAGATATTCCGTCGGCGTGAAGCCGGTGCCGTAGATGATGGCGTCGACCGTCCGCTCGGCGCCGTCCGCGGTCTGAATGCCGGTTTCCGTGACGGCAGCGATGCCGCGTGTCGACGACCTCGACATTGGGACGGATCAGCGTGTCGAGCCATTCGTCGGACGCGAGCTGGCGCTTGCAGCCGATCGGATAATTCGGAATCAGCTTGGCGCGCAGCGCCGGGTCCGCGACCTTGGCGGCGACCATGGCGCGAAAGGCCGCCTCGCCCCGCATCCGCGCCGTCGGCCGCCATTTGCGGCGGAACACGAACCGCTCATAGCCGATGAAAATCTTGAGCCGGGTCAAGCCGCGCAGCCACGGCACGCGCTGCATCCGCGCGTCCCAATCGCCGGTGCCGGGGAAGATGCGTTTGGGCAGCACGTATTGCGGCGTGCGCTGGAACAGATAGAGCTGCTTCGCCAACGGCGCGATCTTCGGCATGAATTGCACCGCGCTGGCGCCGTTGCCGACGACCGCGACGGTCTTGCCGGCGCAGATCGACATCGTGCCGCCACGCCGCCGAGTGGAACTGCACGCCCTTGAAGCGGTCGCGGCCCGGAAAGTCCGGGATCTTGACGCGGTTGAACAGGCCGACCGCCGAGATCAGGACCGGCGTCTCGATCGCGGCGCCCGCCGCGGTCTCGAGGCGCCAGAGCGCCGCGGCCGCGTCGAACCGGGCGCTCGCGACCTCGGTATTGAACCGCATGAAGCGGCGCAGGTCGTGCCGCTCCACCACCCCGCGGATATAGGCGAAAATCTCCGGCTGCGGCGCGAAAGGCGGTGCTCCAGGCGTAATCCTGGTCGAAGGAGAAGGAATACATCCGCGAGACCACGTCGCACGCGGCGCCGGGATAGGAATTGTCGCGCCACACGCCGCCGACGTCGGCGGCCCGCTCCAGGATGACGAAGTCGTCATGTCCGGCCCGGCGCAGCGCGATCGGCCATGCCGATGCCGCCGAACCCGGCACCGATAATCGACGATCGGGATGCGTTCCGCGCTCAGTCATGGCGGATTATTTCCAGATCGCCGGGGTCGCGTCTACCGCCGCGACTCGGGACGATCCGGCGTGAAACGCATAGCCAACCCTGCTAAAATACAATGCCATGGACAATACGATGCGACGTGGCGTGACGGTGTTTCTCGCGATCTGCGGGGGGATCGTGGCTGTATTACTGGTTCTTGCCTCGTACTCCGGCTAGCCCGCCCGTTACCGCCAGGCGTCTACCGGCATCGTCCGGGTCAGGCGCCCCCCGATCATTTTCCAGGCGCCCTGAGTCTCGCCGCCAGCGACGATAATGTTGATGTCGCTCGGCTCGAAGATGCGAATGAGTTGATCGGGCGCCGCCTTGAGGCGCGTTGCGAACGGCTCGACCCCCGCCACCGCCAGCGGCTTGTGCAGGGTCTGAATCCATTGTTCATCCCAATATTCCCGGGCGGTCTGGAGCGAGTTCTCGGACAGCCACTGGATCAGCTTTTCCTTGGTGTCGAAGCCGAGCTCGTTGAAATAGCGGGCGCAGATCGGGTCCATCACCAGGAACGGCGGGATGAAGTTGAAGGTCACCAGCGCACGGTGAAGTTGTTCCTTCCAGGTCTCGCGCGGCCCGAAGCCCGACGCGATATACCAGCCGCCGAAGAAGATGGTGACGGCCGATTCCTCGGGCTTCATGCCTTTTTGCACATGGAGCGGCGCCCACGGGCTGCGTTCTTCCGCCTCGGCGAAGCATGCCGTGTAGTTCAGCGGGTTGCCCATCGAGCCCATATAGCTCTCGCCCGGCACCGACCCGCCCTGAAGATTTTGCGACAGCAGATTATAGGCGCGACCGATGGTGGTGTTGGCATGGTTGTAGGGACCGAGCACGCCCATACCGGAATTCATGCCGATCTGGTTCCGAATCGGGCCGTTGACCACGGCGATGTTCGCCATCGAGGTGGTACTCGACGACTTGGCCGAGACGCCGCTCGCCGCCAGCGCCAGCACCACCGGGAAATAGTCGGGCCGGCAGCCCGCCATCACGGCGTTCACCGCCACTTTCTCGACGGTGTATTCCCAGAATTCGCGGAAATTGGCGGGCCGCATTCGGCCAACGACTTCGTCGGGCTTGTGCGACGTGCCGCTGAGCATCGCCGCCACGCGCTCCTCGGTCGGGAGAACGATCGGCAGATAATCGGTCCAGTGATTGTCCTGGAACAGTCGTTGCAGATCGTCTTCCGTGCCGGGCGCGACCAGACGCGGCGTCGTGCGCTCGAACGACAGGCCCTTCAGGTCTTCGCCGTCGAGCGGCTTGGTGATGCCTTCGATGATCTCCTGCACGAAGGGACGTTTCGAGATCGGGTCGGCACCGTCGACGTAGGCGCGAAGCTGCGGCGCGGTCTGGCCGACCAGCGGCTGCGGCACGAAGGCCTGGCGGGTGCGGGGCATGCCGTTGGCGAGGGCGGTCGCGCGCGCCAACCGGGCGAAGGTATGGGTGTGCACGGCCACGCTCGGCACCCCTTGCTCTTCCAGCGCCATGGTCAACCCCACGACCGTGGGGCTACAGGTGCTTCATAAGCCGACGCCGAGAATCGCGGCGTCGCCCTCCTTTTCGATAACGGCGCGCATGCCGGGATCGTCCTGCCAGCTCTCGCGCGGCTTGATGATGCGCGTCTCGACGGCCGGCAAATGCTGCGCGAACCAATCCTTGAGCTGATCCATGAACAGCTCGGAATTGTCGAACAGGCAGTCGACGAGATAGACGACCTTGCCGTCGAGCGAGTTCGAGCCGCGGCGCGAGGCGCTTGCCCTGGACCTTGGGCGGGTAACCCCGGGGATCGTGAACGGTCAGCAATTCAGCCATCGCGCCACCGATCATGACGAAGATAATCGGCGATGGCAATCGCGGCGGCGGCGCCGTCGCCCGCCGAGGCCGCGGCACGTCCCGCCCAGCCTTGCCGCACCGCGCCCGCCGCGGCCACGCCGGTCAGCGCCGTGCGCAAGGCCGCGTCGGTCGGAATGCGGCCGTCCGGCGCCAATACGATCGCGCCGTCGAGATAACCGGTTGCCGGCGCCAGGCCGATATAGACGAACACGCCCGCCGCCTCGATCTCGGTCGCGGCATTGCCCGCCCGGTCGCGCGCGCGGACGGCGGTGACGCCGCTCTCGCCCAATATGTCCTCGGCGACGTGGTTGAAGCGGATGTCGATATTCGGCTGCTGCATCACCGCGTCGCGATAGGCGCGCTGCGCCGACAATTCCATGCCGCGATGGAGCAGCGTCACCTTCGACGCCGCCTCGGCGAGCGTCAGCGCCTCCTGGCACGCGGAATCGCCGCCGCCGATCACGACCACCGGCTTGCCGCGCAGCAGCGGCGCGTCGCACGAGGCGCAATGGCTGACGCCCTTGCCCTTGAGCCGCCCTTCGCCAGGCACGCCAAGCTCCTTAAGCACCGCGCCGGTCGCCAGCACCACGCCGCGCGCCGCGATCTCTCCCTCGCCGGTGGCCAGCCGCCAGCGCCCATCCCGCGGCATCAATCCGTCCAGCGTCGTCGCCGCGATCTCGGCGCCGGCGGCGACAGCCTGTTCCTGCGCGATTGGGCAGAGATCGTAGCCCGCGGTGCCGTCGGGGAAGCCGGGATAGCCATCGATCTTGTTGATGCTCAGGAGTTGTCCGCCGAGCACGTCGCCCGTCAAACACAAGGTCCGCAGGCCCAACCGCGCGCCAGTCAACGCCGCCGTCAAACCCGCGATTCCGCTTCCCGCCACCACCAGATCGAAATCGCCCGACATCGTTACGCTCCGTTCCGACGAAGCGCTTCATAGCATAAAGGAATGACGCGCCGCGACGCTGTCCCGGATCCGGTTGAAATAATCGGTGTCGCCCGATCGCGTTGTTATGCCTCCAGTTCAAACACGGTTGCCGGGTTCGCGTTCGGGCTCGGCCTGAGCGCGGGATCGAGGCGCGGCATCACGATACGCGCGCGCAATCCCGGGTTCGCGTCTTCGAGCAGAAGCGATCCGCGGTGCAGGTCGGCGATGGCGTTTACGATGGTAAGACCAAGCCCGTTCCCGGGGAGACTGCGGCTCCGGTCGACGCGGTAGAACCGCGTAACGATCTTGGCGCGCTCGCTATCGGGAACGCCTGGACCGTTGTCTTGCACCACGATCGATACCGTATCGCGGTCGTCGCGCGCGGAGACCGCGACCGTGGCGCCCGGGGCCGCGTACTTGAGCGCGTTGTCGACGAGATTCGCGGTGGCGGACGCAAGCAAGTCCTTGTCGCCAAGCGCCAACGCCGACGGCGATGCGTCGACGACCAGCGCAATGCCTTTCGCCTCCGCCGCGGCGTCATAGAGCTCGGTCACGGTGAGAACGATATCGCCGAGCGACAGCGGTTGAAACGACTGACGGGACGCGCCCGATTCCGCTTCCGCGATTTGCAACAGTTTGTCGAAGATCGAGGTCAGCTCGTCGATGCCGGCGATCGCGGCGCATGCCCGGTCGGCCATGATCGTAGCGGGGGCGGGTGCCGACACGGCTTCGTCTAGAAGGGCGCGAATCCGGCCGAGCGGCGTGCGCAAATCGTGAGCGATCGCGTTCGAGACATCGCGCACGCCGTCCATCAGGCGCTGAATCCGATCCAGCATGTGGTTGATCGAGTGATTGAGTTTGGTGAATTCGTCCAGCCCGGTTTCCTCGGGAATTCGTTCGTCGAGATTGCCACCGTCGATCGCTTCGGCGGTCCGCCTGATGGCGCCGATCCGCGCCTCGAGCTGGCGCCGGAACAGAAGCGCTCCCCCCATCGCGAGCAGCACAGCGATCATGGCGCCAAGAATCATGGAACGCAGTACCAACTGTCGGATCGCGGCCAAGTCGGTCAGGTCGCGACCGACGGTCAACGCGTAACCGCCGGGAAGCCATGACGGCAGGATGCGGCTGAGCGACGGACGTCCGTATCGCATCATTTCGCGGTCGGTCATTTCATCGACGGGCAGATTTGGCAATACGTCAATGTTGCCGACGATTTTCCCGTTCGGTCCCGTCAGCAGATAGACCTCGGTGTCTTGATCGATTTTGTCGGTGAGGAACTTGCCGACCTGGCGTTCGAGACCTTTGATGCCATGGACCCGGTATTCGCCCAGCAGGAAGCCCGACTCGGCGCTAAGCTTGGCGTTGATGCTACGCTCGATGACGCCGACCGTGCCCAGATAAACGACGCCACCGATCGCGACCATTGTCACAACAATCAATGTACCGTACCCGATGGCAAGCCTGACAGCGAGGTTGGCGCGCAACCTAGCCATCGGCCGAGAGCATATAGCCGGTTCCCCGAACCGTATGGAGCAGGGGCGGCGAAAAATTCCGATCGATCTTCTGACGGAGCCGGCTGATCTGCACGTTGATGACGTTGGTCTGCGGATCGAAGCGATAGTCCCAAACCGATTCGAGCAGCATGCTGCGCGTAACGACCTGGCCTTGATTACGCACGAGATATTCGAGCAGGCGAAACTCCCGCGGCTGCAGCATGATCGGCCGTCCTGCCCGCTCCGCGCGCCGCCGCCGCAAATCGAGCCGCAAATCGGCGACGCGTAGCTCCGACGCGTCGGCTATCCGCGTCGTCCGACGCAACAGTGCGTTGATCCGCGCAACCAATTCCGACATGCCGAACGGCTTGGTAAGATAATCATCGCCACCGCTGCGCAAGCCCTTGACCCGCTCGTCGAGGCTGGCCAGGGCGCTCAACACGATGATCGGCGTCGTCTTGCCGAGCGCCCGTACCGTCTCGACGATCTTTAGCCCCTCGACGTTGCCGGGCAGCAAGCGGTCCAATACGACGACGTCCCAATTCTCCTCGGTCGCCAGACGCAAGCCGTCGGCGCCGTTCCGGCACCAAATCGTCTCGAATCCTTCTTCTCCGAGCCCGTTGCAGATGTAACGGGCCGTGTCGGCTTCGTCTTCGATGACCAGACACCGCATGGTCTGCTCCCTTGGCCGTATCTCAATATCAAATAGTCGACCGGCCGGTAAGCTTTCTAAACCGCGACGTGTCTTTCCGTCGGCCGCTTCGGGCAGCGCGAACCGCCGCGGATTAGACCTCGATTGGTTGCCGTGGCGCAGTGTCGCGGTCGAGCTCGGCGAGGAAGCCGCCCGACTGGCGATGCCACAAACGCGAATAGACGCCGCCCGTGGCCAGCAACTCGGCGTGGCTGCCGACCTCGCGGATGATGCCGCGCTCAAGGACGACGAGCCGATCCATCCGCGCGATGGTCGAGAGGCGGTGCGCGATGGCGATCACCGTGCGCCCCTCCATTAAATCGCCGAGATGGCCCTGGATCGCCGCCTCGACCTCGGAATCGAGCGCGGAGGTCGCTTCGTCGAGCACCAAGATCGGCGCGTCCTTGAGGATCACGCGCGCGATGGCAACGCGCTGGCGCTGCCCGCCCGACAATTTGACGCCGCGCTCGCCGACATGCGCGTCATAGCCGTGCCGGCCGTGCCAATCCTCGAGATCGACAATGAACTCGTGCGCTTCGGCGCGGCGCGCGGCATCCTCGATCATCGCCTGTGTCGCGTCAGGCCGGCCGTACCGGATATTATCGCTGATCGAGCGGTGCAGGAGCGACGTATCTTGCGTCACCACCGCGATCTGGGCGCGCAGGCTTTCCTGGCTGACGCGCGCGATATCCTGGCCATCGATCAGGATGCGGCCCGCCGCCGGGTCGTAGAAATGCAGCAACAGATTGACCAGCGTCGATTTGCCGGCGCCGGACGCGCCGACCAGGCCGACCCGCTCGCCCGGCGCGATCGTGAGGTCGATGTCGTGCAGCACCGGCGCGCGCCGGTTGCGGCCGTAATCGAACGAGACGTTGTCGAAGCGGATCTCGCCGGCGGGGACGGCCAGCTCGCGCGCGCCCGGCGCGTCGCGCATCTGGCGCGGCACGGCGATGGAGCGCATGCCGTCCTGCACGATGCCGACATTCTCGAAAATGCCCGTGACGTTCTGCGCCACCCACCCCGCCATGTTGGTGATTTGCCACGCCATCGGCAGCGCGGTCGCGACCGTCCCCAAGGCGATATGTCCGCCGCGGAACAGCAAAATCGCCGCGGCCCCGGTACCGACGACCAGCGCGGCGTTCATCACCGTGAGCGCGAAGGTGAACCCCGTCGCCATGCGTGTCTGGCGCCGGAACATCGCGGTGTGATGGTCCTGCGCTTCGCGCACGAAATCGTCCTCGTCGCGGGCGCGGGCGAACAGCTTCACCGTCAGGATGTTCGTATAGCTGTCGACGATCCGCCCGGTCAGGGTCGAACGCGCCTCGGATAAAGCGCGGCTGCGCTCGCGCATCCGCGGCACGAAGGTCTTGAGCAACACCGCATAACAGATGAACCAGCCCAGGATCGGAATCGCGAGCCGCCAGTCCGCCGCAAACAACAACGCCATCGCGCTGGTGCCATAGACCAGGATGTACCAAACGGCGTTGGTGCCGGAGACGATGCTTTCCCGCAGCGCCGGTCCGGTCTGGATCACGCGGTTGGCGATCCGCCCGGCGAAGTCGTTCTGGAAAAAGGTCCAGCTCTGCCGCACCACGTGCCAATGGTTCTGCCACCGGATCATGTTGGTGACGCCGGGATTGATGATCTGGTTGGTGACCAGATTCTGCGCCAGGTGCGCGACCGGCCTGCCGAGCACCAGGATCGCCGCCATCGCCGCAAGCTGCCAGCCGGCCTCGACGAAAAGGCGCTCCGGATGATGGTCCGACACCAGCGTCACGACGCGGCCGATGAAGATCGGGATCATGATGTCGAGCGCCGCGACGACGAACCCGGTCGCGAACAGCGCGACGATGATCCAGCGTACCTGGCGGGCAAAATGCCAATAAAAGCGCGCCAAGCCTTCGCTCGGCGGCTCGCTGGGCACGAGGCCGGTCGGATCGAGCCGCGATTCGAACCATTTGATCATCTGAAGAAAAGTGCGGCGCGATGGCCCAAGCGTCAACCCATGCCGGTGCCGTGGCTGGAGGCTTGGGAAGCGGGGATGTTGCGAATATTCTGGCTCGCGTGATCGACAAGCTCGAATTCCTGATGGCGCTGGCGCGGGAGCGGCATTTCGGCAAGGCCGCCGAGGCCTGCGGCGTGACGCAGCCGACGCTGTCGGCCGGCATCAAGCAGCTTGAGGACGGGCTCGGGGTACTCCTGGTCAATCGCAGCGCGCGCTATCGCGGCCTCACGCCCGAGGGCGAGCGCGTGCTCGAATGGGCGAAGCGCATCGTCGGCGATAGCCGGGCCATGCGGCAGGAAGTGCGCGCACTGAAACAAGGCCACCTCATCGGGCATCTGCGCCTCGCCGCGATCCCGACGGCGCTCGCTATGGTGTCGGCGCTGACGACGCCGTTCCGGGCCAAGCATCCCGAGGTGCGTTTCACCATCCAATCCAATTCCTCGATCGAGGTGCTGAACGCGTTGGACAATCTGGAGATCGACGCCGGCATTACCTATCTCGACAATGAGCCGCTCGGGCGGGTGCGATCGGTGCCCCTCTATCGCGAGCGTTACCGGCTGATGATCGCGGCGGATTCGCCGTTGGGAAACCGCGAGCAGGTGACCTGGGCCGAGGTGGCGCGAATTCCGCTTTGCCTCCTCACCCCGGACATGCAGAACCGGCGCATCATCGACCGGCTGCTGCGCGAAGCCGGCAGCCTCGAGCCGCCGACCCTCGAAAGCAACTCGATGATTCTGTTGTTTTCGCACGTACGGACCGGCCGCTGGGCGAGCGTCATGCCCGCGATTTTGGCGGAAACGCTGGGTTTCAGCGGGGCGGTGCGGGCGATTCCGATCGTCGAGCCGACCGCGGTCCATACCGTCGGCCTGGTCGTCCCCAACCGCGAGCCCATGGCCCCGGTCAGCGCCGCCTTTGTCGCCGAGGCGTACAAGGTCGCCGACGAGCTGGACGCGGATTTGGGATCGTAACGGCCCGGCTCTGATAGAGAATATCTATCAATCGACGGTAAGCCTTTATTGAATTGGCGGGGTTTACGGCTAAGTTATTGACCGGGTAATCGGATTAGCCGATTGGATGGTCATGCCGGTACCGAATTACGAACCGTGGAGCGAAGCCCGCGCCACCGAAATCATCGCCGACGCGGCGAAGCAGGATGGCGCTTGCATGCCGATTCTGCATGCGGTGCAGCGTACGTTCGGCTATGTGCCCGAAGAAGCGCTGCCGATCATCGCGCGGACGCTGAATTTGAGTCGCGCCGAGGTCTATGGCGTGTTCAGTTTCTATCACGATTTCCGGGATGCGCCGGCGGGGCGCCACGTCATGAAACTGTGCCGCGCCGAGGCGTGCCAGGCGATGGGCGCGGAGGCGCTGCACAAGCACGCGCAGGACAAGCTGCGGGTCGGCTGGGGCGAAACCACCACCGACGGTAAAGTGATCTTGGAACCGGTCTATTGCCTCGGCCTGTGCGCCTGTGCGCCGTCGGCGATGATCGACGGCAAGGTCTATGGCGGTCTCGACAATGTCAAGCTCGGCAAGCTGATCGACCGGGTGCGCGCGGCATGAGCCAAGCGAAGATCTATATCCCGCGTGACGCCGGTGCGCTCGGCCTCGGCTCGGCCGATGTCGAGATGGCGCTGGTTGCCGCGCTCAAGACGCGCAACATCGATGCCGAATTCGTCCACACCGGGTCGCGCGGTCTCTATTGGCTCGAGCCGATGATCGAAGTCGCGACGCCGCAAGGGCGCATCGCGTATGGCCCGGTGTCGGCGGACGATGTCGAGCCGCTGCTCGCCGCCGGCATGCTCGACGGCAAGCCGCATAAACTGCGTCTCGGCAAGCCGGAGGAACTGCCGTTCCTGAAGCGCCAGTCGCGTCTCACCTTCGCGCGCTGCGGCATCGTCGACCGCAATTCGCTCGACGATTATCGCGCGCATGGCGGTTGGGCGGGCCTCGAAAAGGCGCTTTTGCTCGGGCCGGCCGCGACGATCGATCTGGTGACCAAGTCGGGCTTACGCGGTCGCGGCGGCGCCGGCTTTCCCACGGGCATCAAATGGAAGACGGTGCTCGACACACCGGGCGCGCAGAAATACATCGTCTGCAACGCCGACGAAGGCGATTCCGGCACCTATGCCGATCGCATGATCATGGAAGGCGATCCCTTCACGTTGATCGAAGGAATGATCATCGCCGGCGTGTCGGTCGGCGCGACTAGGGGCTTCATCTATATCCGCTCCGAATATCCGCATTCGATCCACGTCATGCACCGTGCCATTGAGCGCGCGCGCAAGGCCGGGATTCTCGGCGCCGACGTCGTCGGCTCGGGCAAGGCATTCGATCTCGAAATCCGCGAAGGCGCCGGCGCCTATGTCTGCGGCGAAGAGACCTCGATGCTCGATTCAATCGAGGGCAAGCGCGGCCAGGTGCGGGCGAAGCCGCCGCTGCCGGCACATAAGGGCCTGTTCGGCAAGCCGACCGTCATCAACAATGTGATTTCGCTCGCGTCCGTGCCGTGGATCGTGGCGCATGGCGCTGACGCCTATATGAATTTCGGCATGGGCCGGTCGCGCGGCACCATGCCGATCCAACTTGCCGGCAATGTCCGGTATCGCGGCTTGTTTGAGACCGGCTTCGGCCTCACCTTAGGAGAGATCGTCGACGATGTCGGCGGCGGCACGGCTTCCGGTCGGCCGGTGCGCGCGGTCCAGGTCGGCGGCCCGCTGGGCGCCTATTTCCCGCGCGACCTGTTCGACACGCCGTTCGATATCGAGGCCTTTACCGCCAAGAACGGCCTGATCGGCCATGGCGGCGTGGTGGTGTTCGACGACACGGTGGATATGGCCCGAATGGCACGGTTCGCGATGGAATTCTGCGCCGTTGAAATCTTGCGGCAAATGCACGCCCTGCCGCATCGGCTCGGTGCGCGGCATGGAAGTGATCGACCGGATTCTAAAGGGCGAGAATCGCGAGGCCAATGCCACGTTGCTCACCGATTTGTGCGATACGATGAAGTTCGGCTCGCTGTGCGCCTTGGGCGGGTTCGTCCCTTACCCCGTGATGAGCGCGCTGACCCATTTCCCCGAAGATTTCGGCCTGGCCCGAAAGGCGGCCTAGGAGTCACTCATGTCCCTGATTCAGGAACCCGATTACGGCACGCCGGCCTCGAAGGCGACCAAGACCGTAACGCTAACCATCGACGGCCGGCAGGTCACGGCGCCCGAGGGCACCTCGATCATGCGCGCGGCGATGGAAGCCGGCATCAAGGTGCCGAAACTCTGCGCCTACGACATGGTCGAATCGTTCGGCTCGTGCCGCGTCTGTCTGGTCGAGATCGAGGGCCGTGCCGGCCTGCCGGCATCCTGCACCACGCCGGTTCAGGAAGGCATCAAGGTCACGACGCAATCGGAGCGGCTGACGACGATCCGGCGCAACGTGATGGAGCTGTATGCCTCCGATTTTCCGGCGGACGACAAGACGCCGAGCGAGATGCAGGAAATGATCCGCCTCGTCGGCCTCGCGGAGAATCGATATGGCCGTGACGGGGTCAATCACCTTGCCGCCACGCTGGACAATTCCAACCCGTATTTCACGTTCGATCCCTCGAAGTGCATCGTGTGCTCGCGCTGTGTGCGCGCCTGCGAGGAAGTGCAGGGGACGTTCGCGTTGACGGTCGATGGGCGCGGCTTTGAAAGCAAGATCGTCGCCAGCATGGACGAGGGCTTCCTCCACTCCGAGTGCGTCTCATGCGGTGCCTGCGTGCAGGCTTGCCCGACCGGCAGCTTGCTCGAAAAGAACTACATCGAGATGGGACCGCCGGAGCGGACCGTCCTCACGACCTGCGCCTATTGCGGCGTCGGCTGCAGTTTCAAGGCCGAACTGAAGGGCGACGAGGTCGTGCGCATGGTGCCGTGGAAGGACGGCAAGGCCAATCACGGCCATTCCTGCATCAAGGGCCGCTTCGCCTGGGGTTACGCCAACCACCAGGACCGTATCCTGAAGCCGATGGTGCGCGACAAGATCACCGACCCGTGGCGCGAAGTGTCGTGGGAGGAGGCGATCGCGCGGACAGCCAAGGAATTCACGCGCTTGCAAAAGAAATACGGCCGGATTTCGGTTGGCGTCATCACCTCGTCGCGCTGCACCGACGAAGAAACCTACCTGATGCAGAAATTGGCACGTCAGGTCCTGCACAACAACAACACCGATACCTGCGCCCGCGTCTGCCACTCGCCGACGGGCTACGGTCTCTCCAAGACGTTCGGGACGTCGGCCGGCACGCAGGATTTCGATTCGGTCGAAGATTGCGGACGTGATGATCGTGATCGGGGCCAACCCGACCGACGCCCATCCGGTGTTTGCCTCACGCATGAAAAAGCGGCTGCGCGAAGGCGCGAAGCTGATCGTGATCGATCCGCGCCGCACCGATCTCGTCCGTTCGACGCATGTCGAGGCGCAATATCATCTGCCGCTGCTGCCCGGCACCAATGTTGCGATGCTCAACGCCTTCGCGCATGTCATCGTCACCGAGAAACTCATCGACGAGGCGTTCGTGAAGGAGCGTTGCGACACGCAAGCCTTCGCCGACTGGGCGGCGTTCGTGTCGCGGCCCGACAACAGCCCGGAGCATCTCGCGCAATATACCGGCGTGCCCGCCGACCAGGTTCGCGCCGCGGCGAGGCTCTATGCCACCGGCGGCAACGGCGCGATCTATTACGGCCTCGGCGTTACCGAACACAGCCAGGGCACGACCGCCGTGATGGGCCTCGCCAATCTCGCAATGGCGACCGGCAATATCGGCCGGCGCGGAGTCGGCGTGAATCCGTTGCGCGGCCAGAACAATGTGCAGGGCTCGTGCGACATGGGTTCGTTCCCGCACGAATTCCCCGGTTACCGCCATATCTCGGACGACAAGGTCCGTGGCCTGTTCGAGCATGCATGGGGCGTGCATCTCGACAAGGAGCCGGGCCTACGCATCAACAACATGCTCGATGCCGCCGTCGACGGCACGTTCAAGGGCATCTACATCCAGGGCGAAGATATTCTGCAATCCGACCCCGACACCAAGCATGTCGCGGCCGGTCTCGCGGCGATGGAATGCGTCGTGGTGCAGGACCTGTTCCTCAACGAGACCGCGAACTACGCCCATATCTTCCTGCCCGGCTCGACCTTCCTCGAAAAGGACGGCACGTTCATCAACGCCGAACGGCGCATCGGCATGGTGCACAAGGCGGTAGAGCCGAAGAACGGCTACGCCGACTGGGAAATAACCCAGTTGGTTGCCAACAAGCTCGGCGCCGGCTGGAGCTACACCCATCCGTCGCAAGTGATGGACGAGATCGCGCGCCTGACGCCGACTTTTGCCGGCGTGTCGTTCGAACGGCTGGACCGCGAAGGCTCGATGCAGTGGCCGGTGAACGAGAAGGCGCCGATGGGCACGCCGATCATGCATATCGGTAGCTTCGTACGCGGCAAAGGCAATTTCCTGATCACGGAATACGTTCCGACCGACGAGAAGATCGGGCCACGGTTCCCGCTGTTGCTCACCACCGGCCGGATCCTCAGCCAATACAATGTCGGCGCGCAGACGCGGCGCACGGATAACGTTCTATGGCACGAGCAGGATCTGCTCGAAATCCATCCCCACGACGCCGAGGATCGCGGCGTCCGCGACGGCGATTGGGTGCGGCTCGTCAGCCGCTCCGGCGAGACCAGCCTGCGCGCCAAAGTGACGGAGCGCGTCGCGACCGGCGTGGTCTACACCACGTTCCACCATCCCGACACGCAGGCGAATGTCGTCACCACCGACTATTCCGACTGGGCGACCAACTGCCCCGAATACAAGGTGACGGCGGTGCAGGTAGCGCCTTCGAACGGCCCGACGGACTGGCAGGAAAAATATGACGCCCAAGCGCGCCAGAGCCGCCGCATCATCGAGGCGGCGCCGGCGGCGGAATGACGGGAATTTTGTTTGCGAAATAGGGCAATGGCCGAACCCGCTCCCGTCCCGTCGCCGACATCGAGCGTGAAGCGCCTCGCCTATCGGGGCGGCGCGTTCGTCGCGGGCGAGCGCGTCGTGCCCGCGGAAACGGCGGTGGCCTTTACGTACGACCGCATGACACACGCGGTGATGATGGCGACGCCGGCCGATCTCGAGGATTTCGCCGCCGGGTTCAGCCTGGCGGAAGGCATCATAAGCGCGCCGGACGATATCCGCTCGATCGAGACCGTGACCACCGACCTCGGCATCGAACTGCGCATGGACCTGACGGATACGAGCCGCGACGTCTTCACCGAGCGCCGCCGCCACATGGCGGGGCCGAGCGGTTGCGGCCTATGCGGCATCGAAAGCCTCGAAGAGGCGATGCGCGATCTGCCGACAGGTGGCGGACGGGTTGGCGCTTTATCCGGCGCAGATTGC
Organism: uncultured Alphaproteobacteria bacterium; assembly: GCA_963851285.1. Classification (GTDB taxonomy): domain Bacteria; phylum Pseudomonadota; class Alphaproteobacteria; order ATCC43930; family CGMCC-115725; genus JAATGI01. The sequence continues at coordinate 297,811 of CAWKOL010000016.1, read as the reverse complement.
GGCGGCGATGCTGGCTCTGGGCGAGGCGCAGCAACTGAACAAAGCGGCGCGCGCCATCCACGCCGCCGCGTTCTGGGAGCCGCGCGGCGGGCTTGTCGCGCTGCGCGAGGATGTCGGCCGGCACAACGCGCTCGACAAGCTCGCGGGCGCGCTGGCGCGGGAGGGCGTTGCGCCGTCGAGCGGGGCCGTTCTGTTGACCAGCCGCGTCTCGATCGAGCTGGTGCAGAAGGTCGCGATCATGGGCGCGGCGGTGATGGTCGCGGTCTCGGCGCCGACCGCGCTCGCCATCCGAATAGCGGAGCGGGCCGGCATCACCCTGGTCGGCGTCGCGCGCGACGACGGCTTCGAAATCTTCACGCGGCCCGACCGCATCCTGCAACCGGTGGCGGATCATGTCGCCTGACGCGAAGCTCGCTTACATGGCCAACCAGATCGGCAAGTTCTTCCATCACCGCCCAGAAGCGCAGGCGGTTGCCGACACCGCCGACCATCTCAAGAAATATTGGGACCCGCGCATGCGCCGCGCAATCGTCGCGTATTCGGCGCAAGGGCGGCGCCGGGCTCGATCCGAACGTGACAAAGGCGGTGCAGGAAATCGCCGCCGACTTGAAAGACCATCATCTCCATCCGGACGCGCCGGAAGGCGAGGAATAGTCGTTCAGGCGATGATGTCGGGCAGGAGCTGGCTTTCGAGCTTGGCGATCTGATCCTTGAGCGAAAGCTTGCGGCGCTTCATGCGTTGCATCCGAATCCCGTCGGAGCCGCCTTGCTCAAGCTTGGCGATGGCCTCGTCGAGCTCGCGATGCTCCTTCTTCAGGTCGGCGATCTTCGCCTTTAGGGCTTCGACGTTCGAGATCCATGGGTACCCGATTAACAATCAGTATAACAGATAAGGATGATTCTGGTGCGTTCGAACAGCCCTAAGTCCGACTCGGCTGCCGGCGCGTTCTGGCGCTTTTCGCTCGAACTCTATGGCCGCCCCGGCGTCGCATCGGCCTGTCTTGAGCTTCAGGACCGGCATGGCAGAGACGTTAATCTAGTTCTGTTCGCCGCCTGGGTCGGGATCAGTGGACGCGGGCGGCTGAGCAACGCCGACGTGGCGAGGGCCGAAGATGGGATCGGCCCCTGGCGACGCGGGGTGATCGAGCCGCTTCGTGCCGCCCGACGCCACGTGAAGGAAGCGGGACGTCCGACATTGTACGCGGCGCTGAAGACGGCCGAGCTCGATGCGGAGCGCGCGGCGCAGGATCGCCTCGAAGCGCTCGCGCCGCCGCCCGCGTCGGTGGCGGTCGCCCGGCTCGACGACGCGCTCGCCAATCTTGACTGTTATCTCGGTACATTTGGCGTGCCGGAACCATTGCGGGACGCCCTCGCCGCCATGATCGATTGATCAGGCATATGCCGCCCGATATATTCCAAATTACATAACGCGGAGGCGGCGATGGATAGAAAATGGCGGGTCGGATTGGTGGCTGCGGCGCTGGCCGCGCTGACGTTGGCCGCACCGCCGGCGCAGGCAAAGGATGTCATCGTGTTTGCCGCGGCCAGCCTCAAGAACGCGCTCGACGACGCTATCGCCGCCTACGATAAGGCCGGCGGGGGCAAGATAGTCGCGTCCTATGCCGCGTCGTCCGCCCTAGCGAAGCAGATCGACAACGGCGCCAACGCCGACCTGTTCATCTCCGCCGATCTCGATCTGGATGAACGATGTCGAAAAACACAATCTCATCGATAAGGCGACGCGCAAGAATTTCCTCGGCAACAAGATTGTTCTCATCGCGCCCACCGCCGCTCACGCCGCCAAGGTGGACATCAAGCCGGGCTTCGATCTCAAGGGCTTGCTGAAGGATGGGCGTCTCGCGATGGCCAACCCCGATGCGGTGCCGGCCGGGAAGTACGGTAAGGCGGCACTCGAGAAATTAGGCGTCTGGGACAACGTCAAGGACAAGGTGGCGAGCGCTGAGAACGTGCGCGGCGCGCTGTTGTTCGTCGATCGGGGCGAAACCCCGTACGGCATCGTCTATGCCACCGATGCGGCCGCCGACCGGAAGGTCGACGTCGTCGGCAAATTTCCCGCCGACACCCATCCGCCGATCATCTATCCGATCGCGCTGACCACGGCGAGCAAGGACCCCGAGGCCAAGAAGTTTCTCGGCTTCCTCGAATCGCCCGCCGCCAGGCCGGCCTTCGATAAGCAGGGCTTCACGGTGCTGCCGTAGAACGCTGCGTGTAGATTGTGTGCTTCGAGACGCGATGCCGCGCATCGCTCCTCGGCATGAGGAAAGCAGTGCAATGGTCATCAGCCTGAGGAGGCGCGTAGCGCCGTCTCGAAGGCCGCATGGCGCTTTTGCAGCCCTGGCGAAATGCTCTAGCTTGGCCCCGTGACCGAGGACGAAATCGGCATTCTGCTGTTGAGCCTGAAAGTCGCCGCCGTGGCGATGGCGGCGAGCCTGCCGTTTGCGATCGCGGTGGCGCTGGCGCTGGCGCGGCTGCGCTTTCCGGGCAAGAGCATCGTGCGTGGCGTCGTGCAGTTGCCGCTGATCCTGCCACCGGTGGTGACCGGATTCTTTCTGCTGATCTTGCTCGGCCGCAACGCCGTGATCGGCGCCTGGCTCTATTCGACATTCGATATCAGCTTCGCCTTTCGCTGGACCGGCGCCGCGATCGCCGCCGGCGTCATGGGGTTCCCGCTGATGGAGCGTGCCATCCGCCTCTCCGCCGAGATGGTGGATCGGCGGCTGGAACAGGCGGCGGCAACCCTCGGCGCCGGACGCTGGCGGATTTTCGCCACCGTCACCTTACCGCTGATGCTGCCCGGGATCGTGACCGGCGTCCTGCTGTCGTTCGGCCGCGCGCTCGGCGAGTTCGGCGCCACCATCACCTTCGTCTCGAACATTCCGGGCGAGACGCGCACCCTGCCGCTGGCGATCTACACGTTCACCCAAATCCCGGGCGCCGACGCCGCGGCGCTCCGGCTGGTGATCATATCGGTGGCGCTGTCGCTGGCGACGCTGGTCGGCGGCGAGTGGCTCAACCAGCGCGCCACCGCGCGGCTGCACGGACGATAGGTCTATTTCCCGTCCTTAACGGGAACCCAGACTTCGACCGTACCCATCCCGGTTTGCGGATCGACCCGGCCGTCGTAGAGCTCGAAGTCGGGCGCGTCCGCGACCTCAAGGCCCAAGCCCGGCAGCATCTTGTTCCAAATCGTGTATGCCACGGCGCGCAGTCGCGAGACGTGGCCCTCGTGCGTAAACACCGCGTAACGGCTTTTGGGCACGCGGACGCGTTGCAATTCCGGCGGGAGGTCGGCGAAGTTCGATACCTCGACGCCGCAGACATAGTCGAAGCTGCCTTGGCCGTCCTGGTTGCAGCATAGGCCATAGGTGGCGCGCCCGACTTGGTCCGGTACGTGGCCGATATAGGGGACAAACCGCTGCCACTGGAGCGGAATGCCCTGGTTGGTCTCGAATGTGTAGCGCTCGCCGATTCCGGCGATCAGCATGGCGCGGCCGTCCACGAAACGCGGCGGCGCCAAATCCACGATCAGGTTGTCGTCCATCGACATTGCCTCCACGAGCTTGATGTTGGCGCGATCGCCCTGTGTCCGCGCCGCTTCGGGCGTGATGCCGAATTGGTCGCGGAACGCGCGGGTGAACGCCTCGTGAGACGCGTAGCCATGATCCAGCGCGACGGCGAGAATATCGTCGGCGCCGGCCGTCAGCCGTTTCGCCGCCTCGCTGAGGCGGCGGCGGCGCACGTAACCGATGACGGAGAAGCCCGTGGCGGCACCGAAGGCACGCAGCAAATGAAACCGCGATATGCCGGCGAATGACGCAATCTCCGGCAGCGACAGCTCGCCGCTGAGATTGGTTTCGATGAACCACAAGGCTTTGCCGACCGGATCCATGCTTGGTCTCACGAGGAACGAAGCCACTATGATCCGCGAGCGGCGGGCTCGCTTGATCGACGTTGCGGCCTAGTTGCCGGCGTCGGGATCGTGCGGTATCGGTTTCGCCGCGACGGCGGGCTTTGCCAGCGCGGCCTCGAGGGCGGCAAGGTGCGCCTTGCAGGCCGAGGTGGCCTTGGCTTCGAGGCGTCGGTAATGCTGCAGCACCTCGCGGCCGAACGGCGTCAGGTGCGCACCGCCGCCGGCCTTGCCGCCAAGCATCGTCGCCACCACCGGTTCCTTGAAGATGTGGTTCATGGCGTCAACCAAGAGCCAAGCGCGGCGATAGGACATGTCGAGCGCGCGCCCGGCGGCGGAAATCGAGCCGGTCTCGCCGATCAACTCCAACAGCTTCGCCTTGCCCGGGCCGATCTGTCCGGCCGGCGGCAGGTCGATACGAATGGTTAGCCGCGCCATCGTGAAACTCTAGCGGCAATAGCGGTGCGAGGAAAGCGGGGTCACGCCGCGCGTTTAGCGGTATCGATCTTTTTGAGGGCGCCGGTTAGGCGTCGTTCGGCATGCCACAGCTCGTGCGCCGTCTGCATCCGCAACAGCACTTCAACAGGGGCGCCGGTGAGTTTTCCGAACCGCAACGCCATGTCCGGCGTCAGGCTCGCCTTGCCGTCGAGTACGCCATAGAGCGCTCCCCGGCTTGTTCCCATGCGCCGGGCGGCGACCGCGAGCGGGAGGACAAGATGTTCCGCCAAAATCTCGCGCATTAGGCTGCCGGGATGCGGCGGCGGCGCCTTCAGCGGACGGCGGACTTGATACTCGCTCATGTCGTGCTCCGTTCAGTGATATTGCTCAAGGTCGATCCGCCGCATATCGCGGCCGTCCCACTCAAATGTGATGCACCATGGCCCGTTGACGTGGATCGCGTAGCGAGTTGGCTTGCCGTGAAGCGCATGAAAATCGAAACCCGGAACGCGGCAATCGTCAAGTGTCGCGGCTTGCTCCATCACGCCGAGCCGATCACGAATTCGTCTTACCAGATCGGGACGCAACTTCGCTGAACGACCACGTTCCCACAGCTCCCTGAGACCGCGGTGCCGAAAGCCAGCAAGCATATGTAAAGTGTACAGCAATACTGAACAGATGTCCAGCACGCCTCAACGGAAGGGCGTGAGATTGTCGAGGAATTGCTGGGCGGAGACCGACCAGGAATAGGTCCGGGCGAAGGCGCGGCATTGCGCGCGGGGGATTTGGAGCGCGGCCAGTGCCGCCTTGCGCAGGTCGCGGTCGAGCACGCCGACGTCGCTGTCGCCGATCACGTCGAGCGGGCCCGCAACCGGGTACGCTGCAACGGGAAGGCCCGACGCCAGCGCCTCCAACAGCACCAGGCCGAACGTGTCGGTCAGGCTGGGGAAGACAAAGACGTCGGCCGAGGCGAAGACCTCCGCCAGCGCTTCGCCCTCGCGCGTGCCAAGGAAATGAACGGCAGGGTAGCGGTGCCTCAACGTTTCGAGCATCGGCCCGTCGCCGACCACCAGCTTCGAGCCGGGCAAGTCGAGATCGAGAAAATCCGGCAGGTTCTTCTCGACGGCGACACGGCCGACGAACAGGAAGATGGGGCGCGGCAGGCCGTAATCGTCGATGCGCTTCGCCGGATCGAACAGCCGGTCGTCGACGCCGCGGCCCCAATGTTGGAGTTTCTCGAAGCCGCGCGCCGCCAGGTCGCGGCGCACGGTTTCGGTCGCGACCATCACGCCCCGCGACGGCGCGTGGAAGCGGCGCAGCCAAGTATAGCTCCATGAAATCGGCACCGCGAACCGCGCCGCGACATATTCGGGGAACTTGGTGTGGAAGGCGGTGGTGAAGGGCAGGCCGCGTTCGAGGCAGAGCCGCCGCGCCGCCATGCCGAGCGGGCCTTCGGTCGCGATGTGAATTGCCTGCGTCTGGTGCCCGTCGATCAGCGCCGCGACGCGCCGGCGCGGCTTCAGCGACAACCGGATCTCGGAATAGCTCGGACAAGGGATGGTGCGAAACAGGTCGGGCGTGATAGTCGCGACGGGATGACCGGCGGCGTTGAGATTGTCGATCAGCATGCCAAGCGTCCGCACCACGCCATTGATTTGCGGCGCCCAAGCGTCGGAAACGAGCGCGATTCTCACTTTTGAAATCCCTCCCCCTCGATGGGGGAGGGAGGAAATGCCGAGCGGATGCGAGGTATTTCGGGTGGGGGTGACGTTAGAGCAAATGGGGAGATCACCCCTACCCGGCGCTCTGCTGGCACAGATCGCCACCCTCCCCCATCGAGGGGGAGGGGAGAAAGGGCGAACGGTTCCTTTTTGTCGGGCACCGCGTTATGCCTCGACCGGTTGGCGCGACCGCACCGGCGCAGTGTTCATCGGATCGAGCGCGCGCTGATCCATCCAACGGAGGATCTCTAGCTTGCCGTCGAGATGCTCGACCAACGCCGTGCAGCTCTCGACCCAGTCGCCGTCGTTGCAATAGAGCACGCCGCCGATGTCGCGGATTTCGGCGAAGTGGATGTGGCCGCACACCACGCCGTCGACGCCTTCCTTGCGCGCCGCGTCGGCGACGGCGTCAGCGAAGCGGTCGATATACTCGACCGCGTTCTTGACGCGATGCTTGAGATAGGCCGAGAGCGACCAGTAGGGATAACCGAGCCGCCGCCGCGCGACATTGACGTAATGATTGGCGGCAAGGGTGACGTTGTAGGCGGTGTCGCCGAGATGGGCGAGCCAGCGTGCATAGCGCACGATGCTGTCGAACTGGTCGCCGTGCAGAACGAGAAGGCGCCGCCCGTCCTTCATGTCGTGAATGAATTTGTCGGCGACCAGAATGTTGCCGAGCTGAAGTTCGGCGAAGGGCCGCAGCATCTCGTCGTGATTGCCGGGCGTGTAGCAGACCTCGGTGCCCTTGCGGGCCTTCCTGAGGATTTTCTGAATGACGTCGTTATGAGTCTGCGCCCAGTACCAATTCTTCCGGAGCTGCCAGCCGTCGACGATGTCGCCGACGAGATAGAGTCGGTCGGATTCGGTCTCGCGCAGGAAATCCAACAGGAACTCGGCCTTGCAGCCGCGCGTGCCGAGATGGATGTCGGAAATCCAGATGGCGCGGTAATGCTGGACCGAATGTTTGACCGGATCGTCCGCGATCATGGCGTGGGCCCGCCCGTAGTTCGGACTTAAGGACAGGCCACAATATGCGGTGAATCCAGGAAACTAATGTGACGAATGCGTTGCGGTTTGGTGACGGCCTCTACGCTTTGGCGCGTTTTTTCTTGGTGACGCCGGCTTCCTCGATCACGCCTGGGATCGAGGACGGATTGACCGGTGCCATGATGTGAACGCCGGCGATGCCCGGCACCTCGACCATTTGCTGCATCAGCTCGATACAAATCTTGCGGCCCTCGGCGCGCTGATCCGTGGCGCCTTCGATGCGCTTCACAATCGCGTCGGGGATATTGGTGCCGAAGAGTTTCTCCTTCATCCAGATCGCCGAGCGTGCCGACGGAATCGGGCACAGGCCGATGAGGAACGCCATCTTCGGCGCGATGCCGAGATCGATGAGGCGGCGCCCGTAGCGCGTCACCACGTCGATATCCATGCAGAATTGGGTCTGGATGAAATCGGCGCCGGCGCCGAGCTTCGCCACCAGCGATTTCGGATTCCAATCCGCCGGCGGATCGACCGGCACGTCGGTGGCGCCGATGACGAAATCGATCTCGCCCTTGATCTCGGTGCCGGACGGCAGCTTCTTCTCGCGCCGCATGGTCTGCGCCATCTGCAACAAATTGGTGCTATTGAAGTCGAACACCGGCTTGGCGTCGGGCTGGTCGCCCGCTTTCGGGTCGTCGCCGGTCAGCACCAGGAAATTCTTGATGCCAAGCGCCAGCGCGCCCATGACGTCGCTCTCGAGCGCGAGCCGGTTCTTGTCGCGGCACGCCATCTGCATGATCGGCTCGACGCCGGCCTGCTGCATGTAATGCGCGGCGACGATGGTGGCCATGTGCGCCTTGGCGCCGGCGCCGTCGGTGACGTTGACCGCGGTGGCGAGGCCCTTCAGCGGCGTCGCCTTGGCGACGAAGTCGGCGGGGTCGGTCGAGACTTGCGGCGTGACTTCGGCGGTGACGATGAAATCGCCGCTCGCGAGGCGGCTCTGCAAGGCGCTCTGGCTCATGATGGGACTCCGGGAAAGACGGGCCTTTATAGAAGGGCCGGCCCGCCAGCGGAACGGGACTTTTCCGCGCGCCCACGGTCACGCGTTTCGCGGCCGAGTGGCTTTGATTCGGCCGCCAATTGGGTTCGTTTTCGGGCCAATTGGGTTCGTTTTAGCTTCGTTTTTCCGGCGTTTTTCGCGGAAATCAGCCAAAAATTGGGTTCGTTTCGTAATTTTTTCATTGGCCGACTGGCGCCCTCCCCTTTCTCTCATGCGGCCGGGTAATACCGCATTTTACGGATTATGTCAAGATAATCTACGCGTTAAGCGTTATTACCCATAGCGCTATCATTTGAAACGCCAAGACGCCAAGGCGCCAAGGCGCCAAGAAGTTCTTCGCGTCTTTGCGCCTTCGCGTTTGATCGGCGGCCCAGCCAGACGGCCCATGGACCTCCGCGTTCGCGGGGCGGTCGGAAAAGGACTTAGATCGGCAAGGCCAGGAGCGTGTCGATGCGGCGATTGTCGAAGATGACGCGCTTTTCGCGGAACAACGGCGCGGGACCCGACACATCGACCGCATCGAGATAGCGGCCCGACATGAAGAGGCGCATCTCGCCGTCGAGCATGATTCGCACGACCAGGAAATTCGCCTCCGCGCGCACCAGGTTCTTCTCCTCGCCGACGATCAGCGTCGACGAGACGATGTGGCGATAACGCTGCAACTCGTAAATGTTGGCGCGGCGCAGCGACTGCACCCGGTCGTTCAGCATCGCGTGGCTGTCGGCGAAAAACACGCCCAGCGGCATGCCTTGCTCGACATTCTCCGCGGAGATGATCTCGTAGCGGCACGGATCGGTGAAGAAGGCGGGCCAATCTTCCAGCCGGTCGTCGTCGATCGCCGCGACATAGCGCGCGTTCAGGATTTCGACCAGGGAACGAGTGTCGGTCATTCGCTTCTCTCGGTTGTGCGTCCTTCGACTACTCGCCCCGATTTCATCGGGGCTGCGTGCTCAGGATGAGGAAAAGCGTTACCTCATCCCGAGCGCGGAGCACCGCGCGAATGCGTGGTGCGAGCAGTCGAGGGACGCACGGCGGTCGTCCAATCTTCGGGTTCAATTTCCAACGGCGCAAACGTCTAAATCCTCATGCGTTCGCGATAGGCGCGCCAGAAGCCGCGCACGGCGGATTCCGTGACGCGCGTGTCCTGGCTCGACGTGCCGGCGCCGCCCATCTCGACGATCGACGCGTCGCTCATCCCGCCCGGCAAGCTGCGCTGGACGAAATTCACCACCGCGCCGTCCTCCATCGAAATATAGCCGCCCGGCCCGACCAGATTGGTCTGGCGGAGGCGCAGGTCGCGCATCGCATCGTCGTCGTCGGCGAAACCGAAATAGGTCCAGTTCAGCTCGGTCTCGTCGACGCCCTTGGGCAGAATCTGCCGCACCGCGAGGCTGTTCTGGATCTGGTGCATGATGAAGCCCGGGAACACGGTGAGGATTTGTAGCGTGATGCCGTCGCCGAATTCGTCGCGGCTGTTCAGCATCGTCTTGTCCTCGAGGCCGAAATCCTCCTGCTTGGCACGGAGTTTCGCGGCGTCGTAATCGACGTTGGTGTCGGTCGCCATCTTGGAAAAGGAGACGTGATTGCCGCCGTTCTCGCTGACGACGATGCCGCCCTCCATCGACAGCCGGTTCAGCTTGAAGGTGGTGAAGAACATGTGCAGCAGGCTGGCGTGATAGGAATCGCGCAGATTGTCGGCGTAGATCTTCCAGTTGCTGTGGAGATACTGGCTGACGCCGCCCGTGAGGCGGATCGGCTTCGCCATGACGCGGCGGATGCGCGCCGAAATCTCGGGCCCGAGATAGGTCTCGATGTCAGGCGTGTCGTCGCTAAACGTGCCGAACACCAGACCGGCGAAAACCGCGATCTTGAGCCCGCGCAGATGCCGGCCCGCGACCGAGAAATCCGCCGGCATGCCGCCCTTGCCGTTGACGCCGCGCTGAAACGCGACGCCGGTCAGCTTGCCGGTCAGGTCGTAGGTCCAGTTGTGATAGACGCAGGAGATTTCCTTGCCGTTGCCGGGCTTGAGGCACAGCATCGCGCCGCGATGAAGACAGCGATTCTCGAACGCGTGAATCGCGCCGTCGCGGTCGCGCGCCACGATCACCGGCACGTCGCCAACGAAGGTGGCGCGATAGTTGCCGGGCTTCGGCAGCTCGATCTCGAGGCAGAGGAAATTCCATACCGGCCCTTCGAAGATGCGCTCGCGCTCCTGCGCGTAGACATCCGCGCGGGCGTAGATCTCGTAAGGGACGCGGCGCAGCCCTTCCTTGGGCCACTCGAGCGTGAGATCGTTACGCAATCCGGTTCTCCTCACATCGCCGCGTCATCATAGTCGCCGTCAGGCGCGGCGCAATTCGACCTTGTGGCCGTCCTGCACGAACGACGAGGCCAGCAAGTGACGATGCGCGTCATACCACACCGTGCCTTTGAGGAAGGTCTCGACCGCGAACTCGGCGCCGTGAACCGTCGCGCCCGCGACTTTGGCCGAGCGATGGCCGAGATCGCGCACGGTGAGCGGCACCAGCTCGGCCGTCTGGGGATCGACCAGTTGGCGGGCGGCGAGGATGGCGTGGTTCCAGAATCCCGAGGACATCGCGTCGCCCGGCGCGGAACCCGGACTTTTCGGCCCCGTCACCACGAATTTATCGGCGTCGCGCCTGCCGTTCACTAGCGCCGCCTTGCCGTCGTCGTTGGTGACGTATTCGAAGCCCACGAGCTTGCCGTCGTGCCAATCCTCCTGCCCGTCCTGTTGATAGCGATAGGCGGTGATGAAGGCGAGCTCGACGCGGATCGACATGGCCGAGGTCGCGGTGAAGCCTTGCGCGCGCGGCACGAATTCGACCGTGTACGTGCCGCTGCGCTTACCGTCGACGAAGACGAGATAATCCAGCGGCCGCTCGGCGGCGAAAACATAGCGCGGTGCCAGTAGCGCGCCCGCACCGCCCAAGGCCGTCAGCCGCAAAGCGGCCCGCCGGCTTATGGGACGCGGACGGGCATCGTGGCTCATGACGATCCTCTCAGCGAAGTTGGCCGAGCGCCGCCACGGTCTGCGCCGTTTGTTCCACCGGCACCATGTGCGCGGCTTCGCGAATCACGACCAGGCGCGAACCGGGAATGCCGGCCTGAAAGCGCTCGGCGTAGGCGACGGGAATCAGCTTGTCGCTCTCGCCCCAGACGATCACGGTCTTGGCCTTGATGCGGTAGAGCCGCTCGGCAAGGCCCGCGCTCGGGAATCGGGAACAGGAGCTTGCCGGCCATGCCGAGCTGGCGCGCGTTGCGGACCAGGATAGTCCTGCAGGAACTTCGGGATCGTCGAAGTTGCCATGCCCGCGGTCATCATCGCCGCGCCGGCCTCCGCGTCGTGGAACAGCTAGCTTCGGCATCTCGAACGGCAGCATCGAGAACATGTCGGGGATCGGGATGCTCGTCGAGCCACAGGCCCGCCGGCGCAGATCAGCGCCAGCCGCGACACGTCGTTGGGCGCCAGCGCCGCCATCTCGGCCGCGATCATGCCGCCCATCGAATGGCCGACCAGGATCGGGTCCTTCAGGCCCAGCGCCTCGACCACGTCCCAGGTGTGCAGCGTGAAGTCGAGCATGTCGCGCAGCTCGGCGCATTCCTCGGTGTCGCCGTAGCCCGGGCAGCAGCGGCGCGTAGACGTGGAAGCGCGCGGCGAGCTCGTTGAGGAACGGGTCGTCCGCGCGTCATGCCGCCGGCGCCGTGCAGGAAGACCAGCGGCTCGCCCGTGCCGCCCTCGAGATAGCGGACCGGCGACGTGCGGCGTCTGCGACGGTTTTCGATTCCATGGTCGATCCCCCTTACTCGCGCCGGAACCGGCTGACGCGGCGCTGCGCCGGGCGCGCTGTCGGCGCGGCAGCAGCGGCCCGGCGTCGACGCGCTTGCTCGAGCGGATGGCACCAGAAGCGGTCGTCGCTCGCCGCATTCGGGGAACATGTTGCGCAGCTTCGGCATCACCTTCTCGGCGAACAGCTTGGTCGAATACATGCACTTGTCGGCCGGCATGTCGCCGACGTGCATGCAGGCAGAAGATGTTGCCGACATGCAGCGCCCTTGATCAGCTCCTCCATGCGCTGGCGCACGGTCTCGGGGCTGCCGGCGATGACGTGGCCGCCTTCGATCAGGTCCTTCCAGGTCAGCTCGGCGTAGTCCGCCGCGCGGCGGCGCGTATTGCGACAGCGCGCCGGTCTGGATGGTCTTGATGGTGCGATAGCCGGGCGCGTCGGCGAAGCCCGGATAGACGTGCAGGCAGCGATTGTAGAAGTAGTTCACGTGCTCGGCCAGTAGAGCCGCTCGGCCTCCGCGTCGGTGTCGGCGACGCAGATGGTCTGGGCGAAGCCGGCGCGATAGGGCGAGTTGTCGGGCGCGTTGCGCTCGGCGACGCGGTCCCAGTAGCCCGTCCATCAGCGCCTGGGCGCGGATGTAGCCGGTGAAGCTGAGGTAGGAGTAGGAATAGGTGTTGTCGATGCAGAAATCGTAGGTCTCGACCGAGCCGCCGCCGGGAATGTGGATCGGCGGATGCGGCTGCTGGATCGGCCGCGGCCAGATGTTGACGTGGCGCAGCTTGTTGTAGCGGCCGTTGAAGGCGAACGGCTCGCGCGTCGTCCAGGCGCGCATGATCAGGTCGTGCGCCTCGGCGTATTTCTCGCGCGTCAGCGCCGGGATCTGGCCGTAGCAGTAATTGGTGTCCATCGAGGTGCCGACCGGGAAGCCGGCGACCAGGCGGCCGCCCGAGATGCAGTCGAGCATCGCGAATTCCTCGGCCACGCGGACCGGCGGATTGTAGAGCGCGATGGAGTTGCCGAGCACGACCAGCGCCGCGTCCTTGGTGCGGCGCGCCAGCGCCGGCGGCGATGATGTTCGGGCGACGGCATGATGCCGTAGCCGTTCTGGTGATGCTCGTTGACGCCGATGCCGTCGAAGCCGAGCGTGCCGGCGTATTCGAGCAGGTCCATGATAGGTGTTGTAGACCTCGTGGCTCTTCACCGGGTCGAACAGCTGCTGAGTCGATGTCGACCCAGACCGAGCGGTGCTTCTCCCGGAAATCGTCCGGCAGATAGGGCCACGGCATCAGGTTGAACCAGGTGAACTTCATGCGCGCCTCCCCGCGGGAACGCGGCTCACCGCGGCCCCTGGAGCGGACTATAAAAGATTGCCGGGCCGGGTGGTGCGGCAATCTCCGGCCTCACCCTTGCGGCGGGCCGGAAAATCGCTATATTCCGCCTCAAATCAACGTTCCCGATCGATAAAGGGTGGGCCACAAGGCCCACCCTTCTTATTTCGGGGCGGGTTTTGCGAGGAAAAAGCGGGTTTGTCCGGCGTCAAGTACATCGATATCCCGACCGTTGAGGCCGCGATCACGCCCGCGATCGAGGCGGCGGGCTATCGCATCGTGCGCGTCATGGTGACCGGCGGCGGGCATCGTCCTACCTTGCAGATCATGGCGGAGCGCGTCGACGAGCGGCCGATGACGGTCGACGATTGCGCGACGCTGAGCCACACGATTTCGGCGCTGCTCGACGTCGCCGATCCGATCGGCGCTTCCTATATGCTGGAGATCAGCTCGCCCGGCCTCGACCGGCCGCTGGTCAAGCGGCAGGATTTCGAACGCTTCGCGGGGCATGAAGCCAAACTCGAACTGAAGGAGCCGATCGACGGCCGCAAGCGGTTTCGCGGACGGCTCAAGGGCGTCGACGGCGAGGCGATCGCGCTCGAGATGGATGGCGCGGTGCTGCGCCTGCCGCTCGCCGGCGTCACCCGCGCCAAACTGGTTTTGACCGACGAATTGATCGCGGCCGGCAAACGAGCCGCCGCCCACGACGACAACGCATTGGAGAGACGGTAAGGCCCATGGCGACGACGCAAATGAGCTATCCGCGGCCCGAACTGCTGCAAGTGGCCGACACGGTCGCGCGCGACAAGAGCATCGATCGCGACGAAGTGCTGGAGGCGATGGAGCAGGCGATCCAAAAGGCCGGCCGCTCCAAGTACGGCCAGGAATACGACATCCGCGCCGAGATCGACCGCAAGAACGGCGAGATCAAGCTGATGCGCTTCCGCCAGGTCGCCGACCCGGTCGAGAACGAGGCGACGCAAATCGCGCTGACCGCGGCGCAGAAACTCAATCCCGAGGCGCAGGTCGGCGACTTCCTCACGGACCCGCTGCCGCCGATCGATTTCGGCCGCATCGCCGCGCAGACGGCGAAGAACGTGATCGTGCAGAAAGTGCGCGAGGCCGAGCGTAGCCGCCAGTTCAAGGAGTTCAAGGACCGTACCGGCGACATCGTCAACGGTCTGGTGAAGCGCGTCGAGTTCGGCAACGTCGTGGTCGATCTTGGCCGCGCCGAGGCGATGCTGCGCCGCGACGAGCTGATTCCGCGCGAGAATTTCCGTCAGGGCGAACGCGTCCGCGCTTATATCTACGACGTGCGCGAGGAAGTGCGCGGACCGCAGATCTTCTTGTCGCGCACCCATCCGCAGTTCATGGCCAAGCTGTTCGCGCAGGAAGTGCCGGAGATTTACGACGGCATCATCGAGATTCGCGCCGTCGCGCGCGATCCGGGCAGCCGCGCCAAGATCGCGGTCATTTCCAACGACAGCGGCATCGACCCGGTCGGCGCCTGCGTCGGCATGCGCGGCAGCCGCGTCCAGGCGGTAGTCGGCGAGCTCCAGGGCGAGAAGATCGACATCATTCCCTGGTCGGCCGATCCCGCGACTTTCGTGGTCAACGCGCTGGCGCCCGCCGAAGTCGCCAAGGTGGTGATGGACGAGGAGCAGCGGCGTATCGAGGTGGTGGTGCCGAACGACCAGTTGTCGCTGGCGATCGGCCGCCGCGGGCAGAACGTCCGGCTTGCCTCGCAACTGTCGGGCTGGGACATCGACATTCTGACCGAGGACGAGGAGAGCGAGCGGCGGCAGGAGGAATTCCGCTCCCGCTCCAAGATGTTCATCGAGGCGCTCGACGTCGACGATGTGATCGCGCACTTGCTGGTGACGGAGGGCTTCACCTCGCTTGAGGAGATCGCCTATGTCGCGCTTGACGAGCTGGCCGGCATCGAAGGCTTCGACGAAACGGTCGCGGGCGAGCTGCAACAGCGCGCACGCAATTTCATCGAGACGCGGGACGCCGAACGCGAGGCCCGGCGGCAGGAGCTTGGCGTCTCCGACGAGATCGCGGCGCTCGACGGCGTCACGCCGGCGCTGCTGGTCGCGTTGGGCGAGAAGGGCGTAAAGACGCTCGACGACCTCGCCGACCTCGCCGGCGACGAATTGGTGGAGATCGCCGACACCACCGCCGACAAGCTTGAACTCGACACCGCCAACGCCATCATCATGAAGGCGCGCGCGCACTGGTTCGCCGACGAACCGGCGGTTGAACCCGCGGCCGTGGAAGCGGCAAAGGAGTAACCCGGCTTGGCGCCGGCGCAGCGGCATAGCGACATGGCGGACGAGACGGGAGCGGAACGGCGCTGTCTCGTCACCGGTACGGTGCTGCCGAAGGCGGCGCTGGTGCGCTTCGTGGTCTCGCCCGACGGCGAAATCGTGCCGGATGTCGCGGAGCGGTTGCCCGGACGCGGTTTGTGGTTGACGGCGCGCCGGGATATAGTGACGACGGCGGTGGCAAAGCGGCTCTTCGGACGCGCGGCCCGTCGGCCGGTGCTCGTGGACGAGACCTTGGCCGACCGGGTCGAAACCCTTTTAGTCGCGCGGTGCCGCGATTTGATCGGCTTGGCGCGTCGCGCCGGCGAAGCCGCGATGGGCTTCGTCAAGGTCGAGCGCATGCTGACCGCCGGCGTCGCCGGTCTGCTGCTCGGCGCATCCGACGGCGCGCGCGACGGGCGCGGCAAGTTGCGCGCACTGGCGCCCGACGTGCCGGAGTGGTCGGTGTTGGGCGCCGCGGAGCTGGGTGCCGCGTTCGGCCGCGATTGGGTCGTGCACGCGGCGCTGCGCGAGGGTCGTCTGGCTGACGCTCTGGCGCGCGAACTGAATCGTCTCGACGGTTTTCGAATCACGAAATTGGATGTTGTGGAACGCGAATGAGTGAGACCAACGATTCCGATACCAAACGTCCGCTGAGCCTTGGCCGGCCCGGCGCCGGCAAGCTTGAGCTGCGCAAGCCGATCGAATCCGGCCAGGTGCGGCAAAGCTTTCCCCATGGCCGGACCAAGACCGTCACGGTCGAGGTCAGGAAGAAGCGTGTCGTCCCGCCCACCGCCGCGCCGGAGCGCGAGCCGGCCGGATCCTCGGAGCCCGTCGCGAAGACCGCCGCGCCGGCGGTCGGCGCCGAACCGCCGCGCCGTCCGGTGGTGTTGCCGCACGGCTTGACCGCCGAGGAGGCCGCGCGCCGTACCCGCGCGCTGCAAGATGCGACCAAGGCGCGCGAAGAACAGCGCCGCCAAGCCGAGATCGACGCCGCCGATCGCGACCGCGAAGAGAAGCGCCGCGCCGCCGAGGAGGCGCTCAGCCGCAGGACGTCGGAAGAGGTGCTTCGCCGAACCGAGGAAGAGATCAAGAAAAAGGGCGAGGACGAGGCCAAGCGGAAGGCGGAAGAAGAGCGCCGCATGGTCGAAACCAAGCGCAAGGCGGAAGAGGATTCCCGCCGCGCGGAAGTGGCGGAACGGGCCGGCAAGGCCGCCGCCGCGAAGGTCGCGGCGCTGGCGGCCACCGGTAAGGTCAAGGTCGAGCCGGAGCCCGAGGAAGAGGCGCCGCGCCGCGGTCCCGGCGGCGCCCCGGCAAAGCGGCCGGCGGCGGCGCCGCGTCGCGACGCGCTGCATCGCCGCCGCGACAGCGGCAAGCTGACCGTCACCCGCGCGATCAACACCGACGATGACGAACGTATGCGCAGCCTGGCCTCGGTGCGCCGCGCTCGCGAACGCGAGAAGCAGCGCGCCCTGTTGCAGTCGGCCGAACCGCTGAAGGTCGTGCGCGACGTCGTCGTGCCCGAGCACATCACCGTTCAGGAACTCGCCAATCGCATGGCCGAGCGTTCGAGCGACGTCATCAAGTCGCTGATGCGGATGGGCGTGATGGCGACGATCAACCAGAATATCGACGCCGACACGGCCGAGCTGTTGGTTACGGAGTTCGGTCACAAGATCAGGCGCGTCGCCGCTTCCGACATCGAAATCGGCCTTGGCGGCGACGCCGACGCTCCCGAGGCGCTGGAGCCGCGGCCGCCGGTCGTCACCATCATGGGCCATGTCGACCACGGCAAGACCTCGCTGCTCGACGCGCTGCGCGGCACCGACGTCGCCAGCGGCGAAGCGGGCGGCATCACCCAGCACATCGGCGCGTACCAGGTTCACTTGAAAAGCGGCCAGCGCATCACCTTCATCGATACGCCCGGCCATCAGGCCTTTACCGCGATGCGCGCGCGGGGCGCCAACGTCACCGATATCGTGGTGCTCGTGGTCGCCGCCGACGACGGCATCAAGGAACAGACGGTCGAGGCGATCCGCCATGCCAAGGCGGCGAACGTGCCGATCATCGTCGCCATCAACAAGATGGACAAACCCGACGCCAAGCCCGACCGCGTCCGGCAGGAATTGCTGCAGCACGAGTTGGTGGTCGAGGAAATGGGCGGCGAGGTGCTGGACGTGCCGGTCTCGGCCTTGAAAAAGACCGGCCTCGACAAGCTCGAAGAAGCGATCCTGCTGCAGGCGGAAATCCTCGACCTCAAGGCCAATCCCAACCGGCCGGCGAGCGGCGCCGTGATCGAGGCCAAGCTGGAGCGCGGCCGCGGCCCGGTCGCGACCGTGCTGATCCAGGCCGGCACGCTCAAAGTCGGCGACATTTTCGTCTCCGGCAGCGAGTGGGGCCGCGTGCGCGCGCTCCTCGACGACCGTAGCCAGGCGATCGACGAAGGTGGGCCGGCGATGCCGGTCGAGGTGCTGGGTCTCAACGGCGTGCCGCTCGCGGGCGACGATTTCGTCGTCGCCGAGAATGAAACCCGGGCCCGCGACATCGCCGATTACCGGCAACATCTGCGGCGCGAGAAACAAGCGGCCGGCGCCGGACGCGGCACGCTGGAGCAGATGTTCGCGCAAGCGGCATCCGGCGGAAAGAAGGAGCTTGCGGTCGTCGTCAAATCCGACGTGCAGGGCTCGCTCGAAGCCATCACCGCGTCGCTGGAAAAACTCTCGACCGACGAGGTCTCGACGCGCGTGCTTCACGCCGCGGTCGGCGGCATCAGCGAAAGCGACGTGATTCTCGCGAAGGCGTCGAGTGCGGTCATCATCGGCTTCAACGTCCGCGCCAATCCCCAGGCGCGCGAGCTGGCGCGACGCGACGGCGTCGAAATCCGGTATTACTCGATCATCTACAATGTGATCGACGACATGAAAGCCGCGATGAGCGGCTTGTTGTCGCCGACCACGCGCGAACGGTTCCTCGGCAACGCCGCGATCCGCGAGGTGTTCACCATCACCAAGGTCGGCAAGGTCGCAGGCTGCATGGTGACGGAGGGCGTCGTGAAACGCGGCGCCAAGGTGCGGCTGTTGCGCGACAACATCGTGATCCACGAGGGCACGCTGAAGACGCTGAAGCGCTTCAAGGACGAAGTCCGCGAGGTACGCGACGGCTTCGAATGCGGGATGGCGTTCGAGAATTACGAGAACATCCAAGTCGGCGACGTCATCGAGTGCTTCGAAATGGAAGAGGTCGCCCGGCGTCTTGTAGGGGATCCCATGACGATCAAAGTCGTGGTTCATGAGGCAGAGGAGGGCGGCTACTGGGCCGAAGTGCCGGCCATTCCGGGCTGCGCGACCCAAAGACGTCTTGCAAGAAAGCAGAAATGCCCAACGGGGCGGATTTGATCTCGCAAAGCGGATACTCAAGAGAGCCTGCGACCACGAAAGCGAGCAACCGTGGGTCTTCCTTCAGGCATATCCATTATCCTGTTGAAGGTATCGATCACAAAGACCATTCTAGTCAGATCGACTAGAATTAGGCGGACGACATGGCACAATCGCGATCACGGCGGCGGACGGCGAGCCGCCGGTTGGATCGATGGCTCTTGCAAGACGCGAAAGCCCGATTCAGCGAGTTGGTGCGGCGGGTCCGGAATGATGGCCCGCAGCATGTGACGGTCCATGGCCGCGACGCGGTGGTGGTGATTTCCGCTGAGGAATTTCGCCGCCTCAAAGGCGAGGCGACGGGACAGGTGCTGATCGACGCCTTGCAAACCGCGCCTTTCCGCGACGTCGATCTCGAACCGGCGCGCGTCCCAATGCCGGTGCGTGACGTCGCACTGTGACGGGCTGGCTGCTAGACACCAATATTCTGTCCGAGCTTCGGCGGGTGAGACCGGAACGAAAAGTCACGGCCTTCATCGCCCGGCAACCGATCGACCTGCTCTATGTGAGCACGGTCACGCTGGCGGAAATTCGGTTCGGCATCGAACAGGTTGACGATCCGGCGCGCAGAACGGAGCTGCACGACTGGTTGACGCACAAAGTGCGGCCTTTGTTTGATGGCCGCGTATTGGCGATCAGCGAGGACGTAATGCTTAAATGGCGGCTGCTGGTGGAGGTCGGGCGGCGACAGGGCCACACCTTCTCTCAACCCGACCTGATCATTGCCGCGACGGCACTGCACCACGGCTTGATGATTGTGACGCGCAACACGTCCGACTACGGACGCGCCGCCGTTCCGGTATTCAATCCGTGGACGGACTCTACGCCCCAATGAGCCTAGTCACTCCGCGGCCTTCTTGGCGAATTCGGGCCATTGGCGCGCGACCACCTCGCGCTCGTCGGAAAATGCGTAACAGGAATTGAGCAGAGCCGGGCGCGGACGCGGCTTCGCGGAGTCTGCCTCGGTCGGACTGGCTGCGCTTGTAGAGATCGCGCTGGATCAGCGGCATGACGGTCTGGAACGCGGTGGTGCCGACCGGACCGAGCAGCTCGACCAGATGGGTGCAGCCTTCGGTGCCGCCGAGGCGATCGCGGACCTGCTTGCGGAAGCCGGGCCCGATCCGCAGGCCGACGAGGCGCTGAAAATTCGGCGTGACGTTGGGGCAGATGCGATAGGGGCTGGCGTCCGTCACCGCCTCGACCGCTTGGATCGTCAGCGTGTCGTCGACGGTGAGGCGGATCGACATATCGTGAATTGGCGAACCCGGCGGCATCTCGCCGCGCTCGCGGTTGCCGAAGCCGTAGGTCTTGACGTCGGTGATGTGGCCTTCGATGTCCCATAGCCCGTCGCCGCGGCGGAAGCCCTGGCAATGGACCTGGCGCGTATGGATGTGCTCGCGGGCGACGGCGGACGATAGCGGCATGGCGGAACTTTCGGTGGACATGAATCAGGAAGAGATGGCGTCGGCCGGCGCGGCGGCGCCGGCGGCATCGCCGAGGAAATCCAACAGGGTTTCGGGCGCGACATCCGAGGTGACGAACACCTCGCCGATGCGGCGCGGCAGGATCAGGGTGATCTTGCCGCCTTTCACCTTCTTGTCGCGGCCCATATGGGCGAGCAACGTCGCGGGATCGCGGGCGCGCTCGGGCAGCGCCGCGAGGCTGGTGCGCAGGCCGGCGGCGGAAAGCAGGCGCTTCACGCGCTCCGCCTCATCTTTCTTCCAGTGACCGAGTCGCGCCGCGAGATCGCCCGCGAGGCACATGCCCAGCGCCACCGCCTCGCCATGCAGCAGCGTCGATCCGAATCCGGTTTCGGCTTCGAGCGCATGGCCGAAGGAATGACCGTAATTGAGGATCTGGCGCTCGCCCGTTTCGCGTTCGTCGGCGGCGACGACCTGCGCCTTGATTTCGAGACTGCGGCGAACCGCGCGGTCCCGCGCCGCATCGTCGCCCGCGAGCAGTTTGGCGCCGTTCTGTTCGAGCCAGGCGAAAAATTCCGCGTCGCGGATCACGCCGTATTTTACCACCTCGGCGTAACCCGCCAGCAATTCGCGCTTCGGCAAGGTGGCGAGCGTCGCGGTGTCGGCCAGCACCATCACCGGCTGATGAAACGCGCCCACCAGATTCTTGCCTTGCGGCGTGTCGATCGCGGTCTTGCCGCCGACCGCGCTGTCGACCTGGGCCAGCAGCGTGGTCGGGATTTGGACATAGTCGATGCCGCGCAGCAGCGTCGCCGCGGCGAAGCCGGTCAAGTCGCCGATCACGCCGCCGCCGAGCGCGATCAGCGGCGTGCCGCGTTCGATGCCGAGCGTCAGAATGTCCTCGCACAGTTTCGCGAAGTGCGTGAAGTCCTTGGTCTGCTCGCCCGGGGGCAGGACGATCTCGCGATGCGCGACCTGGGCCGCGTCGAGCGATTTGGTCAGCGCTGAAAGATGGAGCGGGGCGACGTTGGCGTCGGTCACGATCACGGCGCGTTTTTGCCGAATCGCGGGCGCGATCAACCCACCGGCGCGTGCCAACAACCCGGCGCCGATATGAATGTCGTAGCCATGCCGGTCGAGCGCGACGCGCAGGGTTTCGCTCATGGCGTCACCGCCGCGGCGGCGGCCTCGGGATGGGCGACGAGATAGTCTTCCAAACGCGCCATGATCGCGGTGATCGTTTCCTCGGGCGGACCGTCGCTCGAATCGATGGTCAACGTGGCTTCCGCGTAGATGGGATGCCGCTCGGCCATCAGCGTTTCCAGAATCGCGCGTTTATCGCCCTGTTTCAAGAGCGGCCGGTGATTGCGCCGCGCCACGCGCGCCAGCAAGATGTCGATGTCGGCCTTGATCCAGATGGTGATCGCGCGCTCTTTCAAAAGCGCGCGGGTGCTCGCATCCATGAAGGCGCCGCCGCCGGTCGCGAGCACGTGCGGCAGGCCGTCGAGCAGGCGCGCGATGACCCGCCGCTCGCCGTCGCGGAAAAACTCTTCGCCGTGCCGTTCGAAGATTTCCTCGATGCTTTGTCCGGCCGCCGACTCGATCTCGGTGTCGGCGTCGACGAACGGAAGGCCCAGTTCCTGGGCGAGACGCCGGCCGACGCTGGTTTTGCCGGCGCCCATCAGACCGATGAGGGCGACCGTGCGGCCCAGATGGAGATTGCTCATGGTGACAATGCGCGGCGCGTTGAAACGCTCATGCCGTACCGATAGACTGCCGCCGTTTGGCCATAAAACCAGCCTAACATATACAGGACGGAACCAGCGCGGCGAAAATGGCGAGAGTGTTTCTGACGGTTATCGGTTTCCTGATTGTCGTTGCCGCGCTCGGCGTTGCCTATTTCGCGGTTACGGACGTGCCGCCGCCCTCCGGCAAGATCGAGCATGTGATTCCCGAATCGCGCCTGCCGAAGTGAGTTGATGCGAAGCGGAATCGCGCTAACGATGTTGACCGTGGCCGGGATGCTCGCGGCGTCGCCGCCGTCGTCGGCCCAGGACGATCAGCAACCGGGCGCCCCGTTACGCCTCGTCGCGCCCCCGCCCGTGCCCGATCGCGACGCGCCGTCCAGCACCGGTACGCCGGCCGGCATTGGCGCCACCACGCTCGCCGCGCTCGACCCGAGCTGGGCCGATGCGTTGCCGAAGAACGAAACCGCCCTGCCGCGCGACATGTGGGAAGGCACGGCGCGCGCGGTTCTCCGCGCGCTCCTCGTGCAACTTGGTCCGACCGAATCGCCGGCGCTGCGCGGCTTGGCGCGCCGGTTGTTGCTCAGCGGCGCCGCGGCGCCCGGCGGGACCGATCCGGCCGACGGCCCGAGCCTGCTTCTATTGCGTGCCGCCGCGCTGGCACGGCTCGGCGATTTTGCCGGCGCCGCGACGGTTCTCGACAATTTCCCGGATAAGAAGACCGAGGCGGCGGATCGGCTGCGCATCGAACTGGCTTTCGCCACGAACGACACCGGCGACGGTTGCCGGCGTGTGACCGCCGGTCTGACGGTCTATCAGAATGTATGGTGGGATCAGGCTAACATCGTTTGCCAATTCGTCTCCGGTGCCCGCGACAAGGGGGCGCTGGCGCTGGATGTCATGCACGATCGCGACCCCGCGCCCGATCCGCTGTTCGATACGTTGGTCGCGGCGGCGACCGGGCATGCGGCCCGGCTCGACAAGCGAGCGACGCTGACGCCGGTGCAGGCGGCGCTATGGGGTGTCGGCAAGCGGCCGCTGCCGCCCGAGATTGTCGCGGCGATGGATGCGGCGACGGCCGCGGCCTTTGCCGGGAGCAGCGCGCCCGTGCCGAACCGGCTGGCGGCGGCCGAACGCGCGGCGGCGCTCGGCGCCTGGTCGCCCGACCGCCTGGCGGCTCTCTACGGCAAGCTGGCCGGTGCCGACGAGAAAGGCGGCGACACGCCGGCCGGGCGCGCGGCGCTGTTCGTTGCCGCCCAGCAAGGCGGTGACGCTGGGCAGCGCGCGCGGGCGCTGACATCGTTCCTCGACTCGGCGACCCGGCACGAACTCTATTTCGCCGCAGCCCCAATGGCGGCGCCGATAATCGTCGCGCTGGGTCCCGGCGACGCGACCAAGGACGCCGCGCCCGAATTCGTACGGGCGCTGATCGCGGCGGGGCGCGTCAAGGACACGGTGCCGTGGCTGCCGCTAATGCCGGCCGCCGATCCTCTGGTTACGGCGGTCGGCGCGGTCGACGGCATGCGGCCCGACGACAAGGCGACCGGCGAGGCGCTGGCGGCCCTGTCGTTGCGGGCAAAAGATTCGGGCGGCGCCATCGGCGTTTTTCTGGCGCTGACCAGCGACTACGGCGCGCCGCCGTCGGCGCCGGAACTTGCGGCGCAGATGGGACGCGCGCATCGAGCGACGGTGCCGAGTGCCGCGGTATGGCTCGCGCTGCAACGCGCGGCGGCCGGTCATCGTCTCGGCGAGACGATCCTCGCCAGTCTCGTCGTCGCGGAGGACGGTGTCCGTCTCACCGCCGAACCGCTGCTGTTGCAGCGCGTAATCGCGGTGCTGCGTGCCGCCGGGCTCGATGCCGAGGCGCGGGCGATCTCGCGCGAAGCGGCCGCGGCGGCGGATCTCTGATGGGCTCAAAGGCCGCCGCCGTGCCGACGCCGCGTCACCTCGATGCCTTTCTCGAAATGTTGGCGGCCGAGCGTGGCGCCGCGCGCCTCACGGTCGCCGCCTATCGGAACGATCTTCTCGACGTCGCGCGCTTCGTGAAGCCCGCTTCGCTCGACGAGGCGACCAGCGACGATCTGCGTGCCTATCTCGCCCGCCTGTCCCGGCTCGGTATGGCGCCGCGCAGCGCCGCACGGAAATTGTCCGCGCTGCGGCAGTTCTTCCGCTTCCTGGTGCTGGAGCGCGTGCGTCCCGACGATCCGACCGCGCCGCTCGACGCGCCGCGGCTGGGACGTCCGCTGCCCAAGATCTTGAGCCAAGACGAGGCATCGGCGTTGTTGGCGGCGGCGCGCGCCACGGCAGGCGCCGACGGCGCGCGTCTCGTATGCTTGTTGGAACTGCTCTATGGCTCGGGCCTGCGCGTGTCGGAGTTGGTGGGATTGCCGCTCGCGCCGGCGCGGGGCGATAAGCGGTTCCTCGTGGTGCGCGGCAAGGGCGACAAGGAGCGGCTCGTGCCGCTGTCGAAGCATGCGCGCGTGGCGCTCGACGCTTATCTCGCGGTGCGCGGTTCCTTCCTCAAGCCCAAGACGGAATCGCGCTATCTCTTTTCGTCGCGGGGCGGCAGCGGGCACCTGACGCGCGAGCGCTGCGCGCAATTGTTGAAGCGATTGGCGATTGAGGCCGGCCTCGATCCCGACGCGTTTGTCGCCGCATGTGTTGCGTCATGCCTTCGCCAGCCATCTCCTTGAACGGGGCGCCGATCTCAGGAGCGTTCAGGAGATGCTCGGCCACGCCGACATCGCGACCACGCAGATCTATACCCATGTCATGGGCGACCGCTTGCAAAAGCTGGTCGCGACGCATCATCCTCTGGCGCGGAAAAAGCAATGAGCTTCACGGAAGTTGCCGAAAAGACGCCGCGGCTCAACCGCAGCGAACTCTCCGTGCCGGCGAGCGAGCCGCGCTTTTTCGCCAAGGCGGCGGCAAGCGACGCGGACATCGTGATGCTCGATCTCGAAGACGCCGTGGCGCCGGAGCGGAAAGACGCCGCGCGCAAGAATGCGATCGCGGCGCTGCGCGACCTCGATTGGCGCGGCAAGACCATGTCGCTCCGGATCAACGGCCTCGACACGCCCTATATGTATCGCGACGTGGTCGATGTCGTGGAACAGGCGGGCGACAAACTCGAGCTGCTGATGGTCCCCAAGGTTGGGACCGCCGCCGATGTCTATGCGCTCGATATGCTGGTCACGCAGATCGAGCGCGCTAAAGGTTATTCGAAGCGCATCGGATTGGAGCTGCAAATCGAATCCGCGCTCGGCATGCAGAACATCGACGCCATCGCGGCGGCGTCGCCGCGAAACGAATCGCTGCATTTCGGACCGGGCGATTATGCCGGCTCGATCCAGGCGCGCACGCCCCATATCGGCGGCGCCGTACCGGAATACGCCATGCGCACCGACAAAGGCGAAAGCCACTGGGGCGATCCGTGGCATTATGCGTTGTCGCGTATCGTCGTCGCGGCGCGCGCCAACGGCCTCCGGCCGATCGACGGGCCTTACGGCGATTTCCATGACACGGACGGGTTTCGCGCGGCGGCGCGGCGGGTGGCGGCAATGGGGATCGAGGGCAAGTGGGCGATCCATCCGACGCAGATCGCGCTGGCCAACGAGGTCTTCACGCCGGCGCCGGACGAGGTCGAGCGCGCGCGCCGGATCGTCGCGGCGATGGATGACGCGGGACGGAAGGGACATGGTGCCGTCACGCTGGACGGGCGGATGATCGACGCCGCGTCGATACGGCAGGCCCAGGCGCTGCTGAAGAAAGCGGATATGGCGTCGGCCCGCTGATGCGTCACTATCTCGATTTCGAAAAGCCGATCGCCGAGCTCGAAGACAAGATCGAGGAGCTGCGCCATCTCTCCAATTCGGCCGAGCTCAACATCGCCGACGAAGTAGCCCGGCTCGAAACCAAGCTCGACCGTCAGCTTCGTCAGGCCTATGCGCGTCTCACGCCGTGGCAGAAAGTGCAGATCGCGCGCCATCCCGATCGGCCGCACGGCACCGACTTCATCAAGGGCCTAATCACCGATTTCACACCGCTGGCGGGCGACCGCGCCTTCGCCGAGGACCGCGCCATTGTCGGCGGTCTTGGGCGCTTCCGCGATACCAGCGTCATGGTGATCGCGCACGAAAAGGGCGCCGATACCGAAGCGCGCATGAAGCATAATTTCGGCATGGCGCGGCCCGAGGGCTATCGCAAGGCGCGCCGGCTGATGGAGTTGGCGGATCATTTCCGGCTGCCGGTCTTGTCCTTCGTCGATACCGCGGGCGCCTATCCCGGCGTCGACGCCGAGGCGCGCGGCCAGGCCGAAGCGATCGCGCGTGCCATCGAAACATGCCTCAAGATCGAGGTGCCGCTTGTGGCCACGATCATCGGCGAAGGCGGCTCGGGTGGAGCCATCGCGCTTGCCGCCGGCAATCGCGTGCTGATGCTGGAGCACGCCGTCTATTCGGTGATTTCGCCCGAAGGCTGCGCCACGATTCTCTGGCGCGTGGCGGACAAGGCGGAGGACGCCGCCGACGCGCTGAAGCTCACGGCGCAGGATCTGACACGGCTGGGCGTGGTCGATGCGGTGGTGCCGGAGCCGCTCGGCGGCGGCCATCGCGCGCCGGCGGAAACCGTCGCCGCCGTCGGCGCCGCGATCGAGGAGCAGTTGCGGCCGTTGCTGACGCAGGACGGGCCGGCGCTGCGCGCGCAACGGCGAGAGAAGTTCCTCGCGATCGGCGCCAAGGGACTTCTAGATCGTCTCCCCGTCGGCAAATTCGGCGGGACGCAAGCTGTAGCCGGTGCCGCGGACGGTATGGAGCAGCGGCGCGGCGAAACCCTTGTCGATTTTCTGCCGCAACCGGCTGACATGCACATCGATGACGTTGGTCTGCGGGTCGAAATGATGATCCCAGACTTTTTCCAGCAGCATGTTGCGCGTCACCACCTGACCGGCATGGCGCATCAAATATTCCAACAGCCGGAATTCGCGCGGGAGCAGATCGATCTCCGTGCCGCCACGCGTGACCGTGCGGCCGAGAAGGTCGAGCTCGAGATCGCCGACCTTTAACTTGGTCTCGGCGCCGACGCGGCGCACCACGGCGTCGAGCCGCGCCAGCAATTCCGACAACGCGAACGGTTTCGGCAAATAATCGTCGCAGCCGGCGCGCAGGCCGACGACGCGATCCTCGACGTCGCCGAGCGCGCTCAGGACCACGATCGGCGTTTGATTTTTGGCGGCACGCAAGGCCGCGACGATCGACAGGCCGTCAAGGCCCGGGAGCATGCGGTCGATGACCAGGGCGTCGAACGATTCGTTGGCCGCCCGCTCCAGCCCCTCGCGTCCGGCTTCCGCCAAGGCGACGACGTGGCCGCTTTCGGTCAGTCCCTTTTTCAGATAAGCGCCGACTTCGCGGTCGTCCTCGACCACCAAAATACGCATGACCATTCTCGCCCGGCCTCACACATCCCCTTGCCGCCTTGGGCCGCGCCGGTGACGGCGCCAAGGCGTGGTTCACGACCCCGTTCTAGCCATTGTCCTCGTTCGATTTGTCCATCGACACCGCGACATAGGCGTTGTTGCCGTTGCGGTTGATGAGCAAAAGCACGCTCTTGGTCTTGCTCTGGCGGGCCGCGTCGAGTTTTGTCGCGGCTTCCTTCGGCGACGTCACCGCTTCCTGATCGATGGTCTGAATGATGTCGCCGGGCTGGAGCCCTTCATGCGCGAATGGACTGTTGTTGGCGACGGCTGTCACCACCACGCCTTTCACGTTCTTGCCGATATGCAGACGCGTGCGCCAATCCTGGTCGAGCGGCGCGAGCTTCAGGCCGAGCGCGGACGCATGCTGCGGCGTCGCCTTCGGTTCCGCCGGCGGCGTCGAGGTGGCCGCGAGCTTCGGATTGTTCGGCATTTCGACGATCACCGGGCTGAGGCTCATCGACCGGTCCTTGCGCCAGATCTTGACCTGCGCGGTTTCGCCAACGTGCGCGTCCGCGACGATGATCGGCAGATCGCGAACGTGATGCACGGCGTGACCGTCGAAACTCAAGATCACGTCGCCTTGCTGGAAGCCCGACTTCTGCGCGGGACCGTCCACCGTGACGTCCGCCACCAAAGCGCCTTCCGCGCGCGGCAGGCCGAGGCTTTTCGCGATTTCCGGCGTGACCTCCTGGATTTGCACGCCGAGCCAGCCGCGCAACACCTTATGATGCTCGCGCAACTGTTCGATCACGGGCTTGGCCTGGCTCGACGGGATCGCGAAGCCGATACCCACCGAACCGCCATTGGGCGAATAGATCGCAGTATTGATGCCGATGACCTGCCCGGCCAGGTTGAACGTCGGACCGCCGGAATTGCCGCGGTTGATCGCGGCGTCGAGTTGCAGGAAATCGTCATAGGGGCCGGAATGAATGTCGCGGCCGCGGGCCGAGATGATGCCGGAACTGACGGTGCCGCCGAGACCGAAAGGATTGCCGACCGCCAGCACCCAGTCGCCGACCTGCGCGGCATTGCTGTCGCCCCACGTGACATAGGGCAAGGGCTTGTCGGTCTTGATCTTGAGAAGGGCGAGGTCGGTCTTGCTGTCGCGCCCGATCACCTTGGCCGGATGCTTGCTGTCGTCCTGGAAAATCACCGTCACCTTGTCGGCGCCTTGAACCACGTGGTTGTTGGTGACGACGTAGCCGTCGGGATCGATGATGAAACCGGAACCGAGCGCCACGCGCTCGAGGTTCTGCGGCTCCCGGTTGCCCAAGCCGGGCATCTGCTGTTCGAAGAATTTGCGAAGCAACTGGTCGAACGGCGAATTCTGCCCGAATTGCTGACCCTTATCCTGGCCCTTATCTTGGCCCTGATCCTGGTCCGGCGACCCGGTGCCGTTGTCGGATTCCTCATCGGACGACGCGGCATCGCTCTTTTCCTCGGCCGATATATTGACGACCGCCGGCAGCACTTTCTTCACCAGCGGCGCCAGGCTCGGCAATGCCGCCATCTCGTGCGGACTTAGGGCCGTCTCCGCGGTGGCACGATCGAGTCCGACCACAAGCGGACTTGCGACCAGACCGGCCGCAAACAAGGTCGCCACCAAAAGATTTAATCGGCGCAGCATACAGACACCTCTCGGGCTCCAATCGGCGTGGAAATAGAACTGTCGCACCGGAATATGGCAAGCCGTGGACCAAGAACTAGGCCTGACACGACCTTTCGGCAGCCCTAACCGGGCATTAAATCGTGTTCATCTGCCCAAATAGGTCAAACCCGCCCATGGCAGTGCTTGTATTTCTTACCCGAGCCGCAGGGGCAGGGCGCATTACGGGGCGTCCGCGCGAACGGCGCCGCGACGGCGGCAACCGCGGCCTCGGCCGCATCGACGCCGCCCGCCATCGCGGGCTCGCGCCGGCTCTCGCGCAGCCCGCGAGGCGGCGGCGGCATCGGCGGCGGGGGTGGCGCCATTCCCATTTCGGGGGGCGGCGGTTCGAAGCGCACTTCGAGATGGCACAGGGTCGCCGTCAGGCGCTCGCGCAGATGCGACAGCATCTCGCCGAACAACACGAACGCCTCGCGCTTGTACTCATTGAGCGGATCGCGCTGCGCGTAGGCACGGAGATTGATGCCCTGCCGCAAATGATCGAGCTGCAAAAGATGATCTTTCCAGCTCTGATCCAGGAACTGCAACAACAGGCTCTTTTCCGCCATGCGCATGAAATCGTCGCCGTACAGCGCCGCCTTGGCGGACATTTTCTCCTGAACGGCCTTGACCACCCGCTCTTGGATTTCCTCGCCGGCGATGCCTTCCTCCGCCGCCCATTCCGCGAACGGCAAATCGAGGCCGAGAATTCGAAGCGATTCCTCGTGGAGAAGCGCGGTGTCCCACTGGTCCGCGAGCGCGTTTTCCCGGATCGCGCGCCCGATCACGCCGTCGATCACCTCTTCGCGCATATCGCCGACGGTTTCCGACACTTGCTCCGCCGCCATCACTTCCTTGCGCTGTTCGTAGACGACCTTGCGCTGATCGTTCATCACGTCGTCGTATTTGAGGAGTTGTTTGCGGATTTCGTAGTTGCGCGCTTCGACCTTCTGTTGGGCTTTCTCGAGCGCCTTGTTGATCCAGGCGTGGACGATGGCCTCGCCTTCTTGCAGACCGAGCCGCTGGAGCATCCCGTCCATGCGATCGGATCCGAAAATGCGCATCAGATCGTCTTCGAGCGAGACATAGAACTTGGAGGCGCCGGGATCGCCCTGACGGCCGGAGCGGCCGCGGAGCTGGTTGTCGATGCGACGGCTTTCGTGCCGCTCGCTGCCGACCACATAAAGACCGCCGGCTTTGACCACCTCGTCGTGCGCGACTGCGATCTCGGCGCGGATCGCCTCGCGGCGCTGCTCGCGCTGCACCGGGTCGGCATTCTCCGCCAGCTCCTGCTTCAGCCGCATGTCGAGATTGCCGCCGAGCTGAATATCGGTGCCGCGGCCCGCCATGTTGGTTGCGATGGTGACCGCGCCCGGCCGGCCGGCTTGCGCGATGATCAGCGCTTCCTGCTCGTGATAACGCGCGTTCAGCACTTGGTGCGAAATCTTCGCCTTCTTGAACAGCGCCGACAATTCCTCGGACTTTTCGATGCTGGCGGTGCCGACCAGAACCGGCTGCTTTCGCGCCTGGCATTCCTGGACCAGCTTGGTCACGGCCTCGAACTTCTCGCGGCCGCTGCGATAGACTTCGTCGTCCGCGTCGAGACGGACGCAGGGCAGGTTGGTCGGAATCTCGATGACGTCGAGCTTGTAGATGTCGAGCAGTTCCTGCGCCTCGGTCATCGCCGTGCCGGTCATGCCGGCGAGTTTGGGGAACAGGCGGAAATAATTCTGGAACGTGATCGAGGCGAGCGTCTGGTTCTCGTTCTGGATGGTGACGTGCTCTTTCGCCTCGAGCGCCTGATGCAGGCCCTCCGAATAGCGCCGGCCTTCCATCATGCGGCCGGTGAATTCGTCGATGATGACGACTTTGTCGTCCTTGACGATGTAATCGACGTCGCGGGTAAACAGTTTGTGCGCGCGCAGCGCCTGGTTGACGTGGTGCACCAACGCGACGTTGTGAATGTCGTAGAGCGAGCCCGATTCCATCATGCCGGTCTCGTTCAGCATCGCCTCGATCTTCTCGACGCCGCTCTCGGTCATCGCAACAGTGCGCTGTTTCTCGTCCTTTTCGTAATCCTCGGGCGCCAGAACGGGGATCAGCTCGTCGGCGCGGCGGTAGAGCTCGGACGAATCTTCCGCAGGACCGGAAATGATCAGCGGCGTACGCGCTTCGTCGATCAGGATCGAATCGACCTCATCGACGATGGCGTAGTTGAACGGCCGTTGGACCATGTCCTCGAGCCGGAACTTCATGTTGTCGCGCAGATAGTCGAAGCCGAATTCGTTGTTGGTGCCGTAGGTGACGTCGGCGGCGTAGGCCTCGCGCCGCTCGTTGTCGTCCTTCTCGTGGACGATGCAACCGACCGTCAGGCCGAGGAATTGATAGATCTGGCCCATCCATTCGCTGTCGCGCTTGGCCAGATAGTCGTTCACCGTGACGACATGAACGCCCTTGCCTTCGAGCGCGTTCAGATAGACCGGCAGCGTCGCGACCAGCGTCTTGCCCTCACCGGTCTTCATCTCGGCGATCATGCCGCGATGCAGAATGACGCCGCCCATGAGCTGCACGTCGAAATGACGCTGGCCCAAGACGCGCTTTGCCGCTTCGCGCACGGTGGCGAACGCATCGGGGAGGACGTCGTCGAGGCTCTCGCCGTCGGCAAGCCGCTTGCGGAAGGCCACGGTGCGCGCCGCCAGATCGGCGTCGCTTAGCCTTTCAACCTCGGGTTCGAGACCGCTGATCTCGTCGACCGTGCCGGCCAGGCTCTTGATATACCGGTCGTTCGCGGAGCCGAACAACCGCCGGGCGAGACCGCCGATCATTGAGACCTCAAGGAAATCAGGAGATTCGTATTCGCCATATTTACCGCAACGCCACCACGGCGGGAAGCGTCCCTAGCAGAGATAAGATGCGTCAAACCCTCTGTCAATTCGGCGGAAATGAAGGATGGGCGCTTCCCGACGGCGCGATGGCGGCCCCTCGTCGCGTTGCAATGGAACCAGAAACAAATTCAGGGAGTTGTAGATCGCGATTCTGGTGACATCCGGGCGGTTAATGAAATACCCGCCCGGAGGGAGTAGCGAAGCCGCCGTGCGTCGTGCCGCCGTTTTCAGCATTTTCATCGTGCCGGTCCTGCTGACCGCCATTAGCGCCGCCGCGGCGCCGGTCGCGAGCGTATTCGTCAAGGACCTGGTCGATCGCGGCATGGCGATTGTCGTCAATCCCGATTACACGGCGGCGCAGCGGGAACAGGCGTTTGGTTTGCTGTTCTCGCGCGACTTCGACGTGCCGCGCATCTCGCGCTTTGTCGTCGGGCGCTACTGGAAGCGAGCGGGCGATACCGACCGCCGCAATTTCGCCGGCGTCTACAGCCGCTTCGTGGTTCATGGCCTGACAGCGCAACTAGATAAGTACGAGGGCCAAGTCGTCAGTATCGGCGGCACGCGCACGAAAGGCGACGATGTCGTCGTCGCGACCGATTTGATCAAACCCACCGGCGGTCCGCCGACGCGACTGGCGTGGACCGTTCATTGCGACGGCGACAATTGCAAGATCGTCGATGTCGACGTTCGATGGCGTCAGCATGCTGCTGACCCAGCGCGACGAGTTCGCGACGCTCATCGAGCGCAACGGCGGCACGGTCGCTGGCCTGACGCGCGCGCTTCGCGAAAAGATCGCCGACAACTAGCGCCCGGTTGCTCCCCGCCGCTATCCGCGCTTCAATGGCGCCGTTCGATCAATCGCGTGCGGGAGAATACGGGGATGGATCAGCAGTACGAGCGCGCCGCCGAGGATGTCGGCAATATCGTCTCGCTGGAGCACGTCAACACACGCATCCCCGACCAGCGCATCTCCACGCTCTTCCACGTGACGGGACTGGGCTTCACGCGCGATCCCTACCTGATGACCAGCACCGACAATATGTGGATCAATATCGGTCGCAGCCAATTCCATCTGCCGACCGGCGGGCCACAAGTGCTGCGCGGGCGCATCGGGCTGGTGGTGCCCGATCTGGCGGCGCTGGCCCGCCGGCTGGCGAGGGTAAAGCCGGCGCTTGAGGGCACGCGCTTCGATTTCCGCGAAGGCAACGACGCGATCGACGTGGTGTCGCCCTGGGGCAACCGGCTGCGCTGCCATCCGCCGCAGAGTTGGTTCGGCCACGTCAATCTCGGCCTACCGTACGTCACGTTCGATGTACCGCCGAAGAGCGCGGCCGGCATCGCGCGCTTTTATCGCGAGATCATGGACGCGCCGGCGCCGCTGATCGACGATCACGAGGGATTGCGCGCGCGGGTCCATGTCGGCAAGGACCAATACCTGCTGTTCCGCGAGACCGACGAACCGATCCCGCCCTATGACGGGCACCATGTTCAAATCTATATCGCGGAGTTTTCCGGCCCCTACGAACGGCTGAAGAAGCGGGGCCTGATCATGGAAGAAAGCGACCAGCATCAATATCGCTTCAAGGACATCGTCGATCTCGACAGCGGCGCCTTGCTGTTCACCATCGAGCACGAGGTTCGCAGCATGCGGCACCCGCTGTTCAACCGGCCGCTGGTGAACCGCAATCCGGAGCAAACGAATATTGCCTATATGCCGGGCCGCGATGCCTGGGTTTGGTCGACGGAGAACGCGTGACCGATTACCTCGCGCGCGCCGAGGCGCTGGCGCCGGGCGTCGTCGCCGCCGCGGACGCGATCGAGCACGAGCGGCGGCTGCCGGCGCACCTGCTTGCCGCGCTGCACGAGGCAGGCTTGTTCCGCCTGTTGCTGCCGCGCTCGCTCGGCGGGGCCGAACTCGATCCGCTTTCTTTCGTGCGGATCATCGAAACCATTGCCAAGGCCGATGGCAGCACCGCCTGGTGCCTGTGCCAGAATAATGTGTGCGCCATCGTCGCGGCCTGGTTGCCGGCGGAGAGCGCCCGCGAAATCTTCGGCGATTCGCGCGCCGTTTTGGCGTGGGGGCCCGGGCCGGCGCGCGCCGACGCCGTGCCGGGCGGCTACCGCGTGACGGGTAGCTGGTCCTTCGCCAGCGGCGGGCGCCACGCGACTTGGCTCGGGGCGCATTGTCCCGTTTTCGAGGCCGACGGCGTGCAGCGGTTGGATCCGAGCGGCGCACCGATCGAACTCACGGTCCTGTTTCCCGCGCGCGAGGCGCCGATGACCGATATCTGGCAGGTGGTGGGCCTCCGCGGCACCGCCAGCGACGCCTATGCGGTCGACAATTTATTCGTCCCAGCCGCGTTCACGCTAATCCGCGATGTGCCCGAGACGCGCCGCGAGACCGGGCCGCTTTACGCCATGACGACCCATCTGCTGTTCGCCGGCGGCTTCGCCTGTGTCGCGCTGGGCTTGGCCCGGAGTCTCCTTGATGCGCTGGTGATGCTGGCCGGGGAAAAGACGCCGCGCGGCTACCGGATCAAGCTGCGCGACAGCGCGCCGGCGCAGACGGACATTGCCGTCGCGGAGGCACGGTTGCGGGCGGCGCGGATGTACCTGATGGGCACCTTGGGCGAGGCCTGGGAGACGGTTCGGCACGACAACCGGTTCACGCTCGATCAACGCGTGGCGATCCGGCTCGCCGCGACCCATGCCATCCAGGAGGCCGTCGCGGTCGCCGACATCGCCTATCATGCCGCCGGCACCACGGCGATTTTCGATCGTAATCCCTTCGAACGTCGCTTCCGCGACATTCACGCGCTCGCGCAGCAAGTCCAGGCGCGGCGGTCGCATTACGAAACGGTCGGCCGGCACCTGTTGGGTCTCGGAACAGACGCGCAATTCCTGTAGCGCGCCCGTCAAACGCCGGCGTGCGCACCAAGCCGACGTCGCGCCCTCTCCGGCGGGTTAGTTGCGCGGAATCTCTTATTAATTTTACCAAGTATTTCGGAATGATTGTTCCGGATAGGCCCATCAATTCATCTATTGTTTATGGAAGTACTCGGGGACATGGCCATAATTCGGGCGACATGATCGATAAATCAGTGCGTCGCCGCCAAATCGATGCGTTGCTCAGCTCGACGATTGCCGGAAACACCGGGTTGATGTCCGTCGGCTTCGGCGTGCAAATTTTATTGCAGGCGATCTACTTCATCGTCGTGACCCGCACGATGGGTGCGGGCTCGTACGGCGCCTTCGTCGGCGTGTCGGCGCTGGCCACCATCGTCGCCGCTTTTTCCGGCTGGGGCGGCGACCAGCTTCTGATTCGGACCGTTGCGCGGACACCCGATCGCTTCCCCTCGGCACTGGGACAGGCCTTGATCTATTTTGGAATCAGCGGACCGCTTCTCGCGGCGTTCGCCGTCGGCGTTGTTCCGTTCCTCAGCGGTCTGCCGCTGACGGCGATTGTCCTTATTGTGATTTCGGAAGTGCTGTGCGCGCGCGCCAACTACTTCGCGGTCAATTGTTACCAGGCGTTCGAACGCGGCCGGGACATGGCCAGTCTTGGCGTAATGCTTTACGCGCTCCGCGCCGTCGCCGCGGTGGTGTGGAGCGCCACCACTGTCGATCCCACACCCCAGTCGTGGGCTTGGTTCTATTGCGGCGCCTCGTTCGCGGCTGGTTGTCTCGGCATGGCGTCGATCTTCGGTCGCCTCGGCCGACCGATTTGGCGGGCCAACCCAGGCGACTGGAAAGAGGGCGGATTTTTTGCGCTGCAAATGGGGAGCTTCGTTGGTTTTCGCGACATCGATAAGCCGCTGGTCGGCGCGCTGTCGAGCTTGTCCGAGGCCGGCCTCTACGCCGCCGCGTTTCGCATCGCCGACGTCCTGGCGGTACCGGTGCGCGCCTTGATGTACTCGACATACGTGCGCTTCTTTCAGCGCGGCTCGCTCGGCACCCGGGGCAGCCTCGCATTCGCTCTGGACCTCTTGCCGGTCGGCGCGGCCTTGGGCGGCATCGCGAGCGTCGGTGTGGCGGTGGCGTCGACCTGCGCGGTCCTGCTGCTTGGCCCGCACTACCACGGGGTCGGATCGGTGCTCTTGCTGCTGACGCCGCTGCCGCTGCTTTATGCGCTCTACTATATTGGCGCCGACGCCCTCATCAGCGGCGGCCATATCGGCTATCGCACATGGATGCAGGTGCTATTGCCGGTCGTCGATGTCGGACTATGCGTGACGTTGGTGCCGCGTTTCGGCGCTCCGGGCGCGGCGGTGGCGGCGACATGCACGCATGCCGCCCTGGTCGTCATTCTGTGGGCAGGCGTCTTCTATTTGGCGCGTGCCGAGAGCCGCCGGGCCGCTGTGCCTGCGGGACCGATGCTGGCGTCGGGCGCGAGCGTCAACTCCGACTAACGGCGCTCCTGAGCGCTTGTCCTAGGTCGGCCGATGTGCAAGATGGCGCGGCCAACGGCTGCCGGACGCCCGTGCCGGCCGATGGCGCGTTCTCGGAAAGGAAGTTTCATGCTCGCCCGCGCATTTTTCGGCCGCACCTGGTTGGCGGCGCCCTTGATCGTGCTTTTTGCCCTGCCGTTCGCAGCCGTGGCGCAGCCTGCCGAAACCGGCAAAACCGCGAATCCGGATCCTGTGCTGGCGCGCGTGAACGGGCACGAGATCCGCGGCTCCCAGGTCATGGAGCTGATCCGGCATCTGCCGAAGCAGACCCAGGAAGTGCCGATGGAAAAGCTGGTGCCGGCGATGGTCGACACGCTGATCAACACCCAGCTCATTCAGGAGGCGGCCGAGCGCGAACATCTTCAGGACGATCAAGAGGTAAAGCGCCGACTGGCGGTCGCGCAGGCGGAAATCGTGCGGCAACTCTATATCGAGCGTCTGGTGAACAAAGATTTGACCGACGCCAAGCTGCACACGGCGTATGACCAGTTCATCAAGGAGATGCCCGCGCAGGAGGAGGTCGACGCCCGGCACATCCTGGTCAAGACCGAAGCCGAAGCCAAGCAAATCGTCGCGCAGCTCGAACGCGGTGCCGACTTCAACAAGCTCGCCAAGGAAAAATCGATCGACCCCGCCGGTAAGGACAATGGCGGCGATCTTGGCTGGTTCACCAAGGACCAGATGGTGCCGGAATTCGCGAACGCCGCCTTCGCGCTGAAAAAGGGCCAATTCACCAAGACCCCGGTCAAGACGCGGTTTGGGTGGCACATCATCAAGCTGGTGGATCGCCGTGCCGCGCCGCCGCCTTCATTCGAGGACGTCAAACGCCAGCTCGTCGTCGCCGTCCAGGGCCAGGTGATCGGCGAAAAGGTCAAGGAACTGCGCGCTCAAGCGAAGATCGAAATCATCGGTCCCGACGGCAAGCCGACCGCCGAGGGGACATCGCCGGCGCGGGCGCCGGTCGGGTCGTCCGACAAGAAGTAGCTGCCAGCATGGCATCGATGTCGCCGCTCGCGCCGGAGCATCTCCCGGCGCTGCCGCCCATCGCCGGTGTTGCCCTTGCCAGCGCCCATTGCGGCATCCGCTACAAGGAGCGGCGCGACCTCATGGTGGCGCTGCTGGCCCCTGGCACCACCGTTGCCGGTGTTTTCACCAAGTCGAAGACGCGGGGCGCGCCCGTCGACTGGTGCCGTGCCGGGGTGAAGCGTGGCAAGGCGCGCGCCATCGTCGTGAACAGCGGCAATTCCAACACCTTCACGGGCAAAGTCGGCGTGGAGGTGGTACGCCGCACCGCCGCGGCGACGGCGAAGCTGGCAAAATGCGCGCCGCGCGACGTGTTCATCGCCTCAACCGGCGTGATCGGCGAGCCGCCGCCCGTCGACAAGATCGTCAACGCGCTGCCGGCGATGGCGAAAAGCGTCGCCGGCGATAGCGCGGCTTGGCAGCGGCGCCGCTGAGGCCATCCTCACCACCGACACGTTTCCCAAATTATCGACGCGGACGGCGACGATCGATGGCGTCACCGTCACCCTGAACGGCTTCTGCAAGGGCTCGGGCATGATCGCGCCCGACATGGCGACGATGCTGGCCTATCTCTTCACCGACGCCACGCTGCCGGCGCGGGTGCTGCAAGACTTGCTGAGCGCCGCCAACGAGCGCTCGTTCAACTGTATCACGGTCGACGGCGACACCTCGACCAGCGACACGGTGCTGTTGTGCGCGACCGGTCAGGCAAGACATAAGCGCGTTGCACGCGCGAACGATCCGCGGCTGCGGGATTTCCGCCGCGCGCTCGACGAGGTGATGGTCGACCTGGCCGCAACAGATCATCCGCGACGGCGAGGGCGCGCAGAAATTCGTCACCATTCGGGTCTCGGGCGCGACGTCGGCGAAGGCGGCGCGCGCGATCGGGCTCGCCATCGGCAATTCGCCGCTGGTGAAGACCGCGATTGTCGGCGGGCGATGCCAATTGGGGCCGCATCGTCATGGCGGTCGGCAAATCGGGCGAGGCCGCCGATCGCGACAAGCTGGCGATTTCGATCGGCGGGGTGCTCATCACCAAGGATGGCGGCCCCGTTCCCGGCTACGACGAGGCGCCGGTGGCGGAACACATGAAAGGCCGTGAGATCGAGATCGCGGTCGATCTGGGATTGGGCCGCGGCAAGGCGACCGTCTGGACCTGCGACCTGACCCATGGCTATATTGACATCAACGGCAGTTACCGGAGCTGACGCAACGGCAAGGAGGAATGCCGATGTCGACCGAATCCCGTTACGTGCTTCCCGTCGGCGAGATGAATTGGGCGCGTCAAGGCGCCGCTCAAGACCGACGTTCACCTGGGAGTACGACAAGGCGCGCTCCGACCTGCTGGCGCTCTATGAAAAGGGCAAGCGCCAGCAATGGAACGCGCGTCGAC
The DNA here is from genome assembly GCA_963851285.1 of uncultured Alphaproteobacteria bacterium. Lineage (GTDB taxonomy): Bacteria > Pseudomonadota > Alphaproteobacteria > ATCC43930 > CGMCC-115725 > JAATGI01. The sequence continues at coordinate 258,770 of CAWKOL010000016.1, read as the reverse complement.
CGCATCGACTGGAGTCAGGATCTCGATCCCGAAAATCCGATGGAGCTGCCGGACGAGACCATTTCGCTTTATGGCACGGATGTGTGGCACCGCTTCTCGCCGAAGCAGATCGCCGATCTGCGCCGCTATCTCCAGGCGCTCAACATTTCGCAGTTCATGCACGGCGAACAGGGCGCGTTGATCTGCGCCGCCAAGATCGTGCAGCAGGTTCAGGGCATCGACGCCAAGTTCTATGCCGCCACGCAGGTCGTCGACGAGGCGCGCCATGTCGAGGCCTATGCCCGGCTGCTGCATGACAAGTTCGACATCGTGTTTCCGATCAACAAGTCGCTCCAGGCGCTGATCGGCGACGTCATCGAGCGCCAGGAATGGGACTTCACCTATCTCGGCATGCAGGTGGTGATCGAGGGACTGGCGCTAGCCGCCTTCCAGGGCATTCGCGACAATGCGCGGAACCGGCTGGCGGCGCAGGTCAACGCCTATGTCATGCAGGACGAGGCGCGCCATGTCGCGTTCGGGCGCCTGGCGCTTCGCGAATATTATCCGCAGCTCACGGACGTCGAGCGCGATCGACGCGAGGAGTTCCTGGTCGATGCGTGCTACCTGATGCGCGATCGGCTGCAACCGATCTACGCCTGGGAGGCGGCGGGGCTCGATGTGAAAGAATGCCTCGCGGCCCACGAGAACGCGCTCGCGACGACAAAATTCCGGGCCCGGCTGTTCAGCCGCATCGTGCCGACCGTGCGCGACATCGGTCTGTGGGGACCGCGCGTGCAGAAAGGCCTTTGTCGATCTCGGCGCGATTCAGTTCGCCGACCGCGACAGCGCGGCGATGCTCGAAGAGGACAACCGCGTCGCCGAAGAGCACGACGCCAAGAATCTGATCGAGAAGGAATTAGCCGCGCTTGCGGCGAAGCCACGTTGACGCCAGGTTCGGCGCCAACGCGAACGAATAGCGGCCCAGCACGGCCGACAGCGCGATATGCAACGGACGTTGGCCGCGCCGCGGGCTGGTCCGATAGCGCTTCGCTTCGGACGGGCCGTACGGCATGTAGTGTGGGTAGAAGCGATCGTATTCCTGGCGGGTGGCGAACGTCTGGTAGCGACTTGACGGTCGGAACTTGGCCAATAGCGGCGCCAGGTCCCAGGGCAGCGGGAACTGGTTGCCGTGATCGAAACTGGCGCGCCCTTTGGCGGTGGCATAGCGACGGCGCAATCTGGTGGGCATCCAATGCGCCAGCGGCAGCTCCGTGTCGTGGGCGACGACGGGGAACAGGAAATTGGGCGTCGTCAACATCACCGCCTGTCGAGCGATGCGCGCGATATTGCTCACGCAAGTGGCGATGTTCTCGCGACCGACATGTTCCAGCGTCTCGACGCTGGTGAAGATGTCGACGCTGTCGTTCTCGAGATCGAGATCTTGGATGCGCGCGGTAATAAAGTTACAACGGCGCTCAATGCCGAGCCGCTGCGCGATCGCGCGCGCGGCCTCGAGCCGGCGCTCGTTGGGCTCGACCAGCGTCGCCCGCTTGCCGCCGGCCAACACGTAGGCGAAGGCGAGCCAACCGAAACCGGCGGCACTATCTAGAAGCGTTGAATTCGCGATGTCGATATGCCGCGAGATCGGCGCGACGAAGCGTCGGCGCATATAGTCGAGCGTCAACTCGACGTCGAGGTCGCGATAGATGCCGCTATCGTAGCCCTGAAGATATTCGATGTCGTGCAGCGTGCCGAGCCGTTGGGGCACGAAAGGCGCCGCGTATCCCGTCGTGATGATTCGCGCGGGGTTGCCCTGATCGGCCACCGGGAGACGAATGACGTTCGTGAATTGGTCGAGCGCGGACATGATATTTTTCTCTGGCTTTCTCGGAGCCAGATTGTCGGCGCGAAGCGACGGTCACAAGATCAATTGCGCGATGTTAACAATTGATTTAGCACGATAGCTAGGAAAAATCGGTAAACATTTTCACTTTTTTTCGGGCATCGCGCGGATTGGAAAATCGACCGCCTCAATTCACCTCCGTCGGCGATTGCGCTAGGCTCGACACATGGGATGAGTGTGGAGGCGGCATGTTGACGTCAGATGAAAATGAATTGCTCGCGCGGACCGGTGCCGGCACGCCGATGGGCGATTACCTGCGCGAATTTTGGACGCCGGCGGTGCGCGCGGCGTCGCTCGAATCGGACGGCGCGCCGGCGCGCGTTCGGCTCTTCGGCAAGAATTACGTCGCGTTCCGCGCCACCGACGGCCGCATCGGTTTCCTCGATGAGGAGTGTCCGCATCGCTGCGTCTCGCTGGCGCTTGCCCGGAACGAGGGCAACGGACTGCGCTGCCTGTTTCACGGCTGGAAGATCGATGTCGCCGGCAAGCTGGTCGACGCGCCCTCGGAACCGCCGGAGCGGCAAGAGACATTCTGCGCCAACATCAAGATCAATCATTATCCGATTCACGAGGCGGGCGGACTGGTCTGGGTCTATCTCGGCAAGCGCGCGGCGCCGCCGCCGATGTTCGATTTCGAACTGGCGCGCCTGCCCGAAAGCCATGTCGATATCCGCCGCGCGGTGCTGCGCTGCAATTGGCTACAGGGCTTCGAAGGCACGCTCGACACCGTGCATGCCGGTATTCTGCATGTTGGCTGGATCGGCGATCCAGCACGGCGCTGGCAGGGTGCGCAGGGCGCGGAACTGCACGTGCTGAGCCGCAAAGTGCCGTCGGCGTCAATCGAGTTGAGCCGCGCGGTTACGGCTTTCGCGAGGGCGCGCTGCGGACGATGGCCGACGGCAGTATCTATGCCCGCATCCGCGATGTGGTGCTGCCGTATTATTCCTTCATCCCGACGCCGGGTGGGAGCGCGTGCTTCGTCACCATCGTGGTGCCGATCGACGACGAGACGCACGTCGCAATGGTACATCATCTATGACCCGGCGAAGCCGATCCCGTCGCGGCGCGCGCGAACGCCTGATGGCGAACACGTCGGGCGACCGCGACGATTTCGCCTCCGACCTTGGCGGCTGGCACAATCGCTGGAGCCAGGATCGCGACCTGATGAAGCGCGGCCATTGGACCGGAATCGCGCGGCCGCTGCCGTTCGAGGATTTCGCCGTGCAGGAGGCGATGGGCCCGATCATGGACCGGACCCGCGAGCAGCTCGGCTCGAGCGACGTCACCATCGTGCGTACGCGGCGGCTATTGCTCGAGGCGGCGCGCGCGAGGCCGCCGGCGCGGCGCCGAGCGGGCGGCGATTATGCCGCCGTGCGGGCGCTGGCGATCCGCATCGCCGGCGACGCCGATTGGCGGCAAATCGACACGCTCGATCCGCCGCCCAGCCTGGCCGAAGCGGCGGAGTAACTAGGCCGCGATTTTTCGGCGGCGATTTTCCGCGCCAAGATCCGCCGCACCGCAAGGCCGGCGGCGTCGCAGGCGAAGGCGTTGAGCGGACGGCCGCTGCGATCCGCATCGATCGAGCGTTGCTGCGCCGCCAGCACCGCGACATCTTCGTCGAACGCGTCGACGGTGATGGCGCGCATCTTTTTCGGAAATCGTCCGCGTCGTCGACGGCGAAATGCCGCGCCGTCGCCCAGAAATAATGGGTCGAGGTTTCGGTCTCCGGCGTGATGCCCTGGATCACGACGTGATGCGGCGCGCCCGGCGGATTGTTCGAGCCGGCGGGCTCGGCGCCGGCTTCGAAATAGACATAGGCCGGCGCCCGCACGATTTGCTTCTGCCAACGGTCGAATTTGCCGCTCTTGCCCAGCGCCTTGAAAATGCCTGGCAAGCTCGACGTCGCGCATCATGCGGAACGTATTGACGACATCGCCGTCGACCGAAAATGTCAGCGGATTTTCCGCGACGCCGGGACCGCCGAGATTCTTGTGTACGAACTGCACGTGCGTCAGGTCCAGCAGATTGTCGAGCACGAGCTGGTAGTTCGCCGGGAAATGATGGAGGCCGCGCACCGTCGCCCAGTCGGACGCCGCGTTGAGCCGCCAATCGGGCAATAGCGACGTCGTCGGCCCGGCGCCGGATCGCCCGGCCACACGAAAGATCGACGCCGTCGCGTTCGCGACACCGGATAGGCGCGCAGGTGGAAGCTCGCCGGGATCGTTTCCTGGCCCGGAATCGCGACGCACTTCCCGGCGCCGTCGAAACACGCACCGTGATAACCGCATTGCAGTCGGTCGCCGACGATCTTGCCGCGCGACAGCGGATAGTGGCGATGCGAGCAGCGATCCTCCAACGCCGCCACGGTGCCGTCGCCGCGGCGGAACAACACGATCGCGCTCACCGCAGATTTGCGGCCCAGTGGCGCGCCGGCATTCGCCGCTGAACGCGGCGACGTACCAGCTCATCCCGTATCAATGGTGCAATTGGAAGTAGTGACTCAAGTTGTTCAGCCAATTACGATGTCCTCTTGATGAATTCCTTCAGTAAATCGCCTCACAATAGCATGAAATGCTATTTGATAGCGAAGACAGACCCCGAGAAATACCGGTCCTTCGCCTCTTTACCGTCTAAATGAATAATTAACCATAAGTAGCAGTTAAGTAGCAGTTCGGACTTTCAAGTGGCCGGGCGGGCGGCTTTTTGAAATCCGCGATGAACGTGTGCCGCTGCACGCAGCCGGCACTGAAGGATTTCTTGGCGAGGGGCCACCATGTCACATTTTTGAGTAAGACAGCAACGGCAATTGCCGTCGCCGGTGTGTTGACTGTGCCTATTCTTCATGGCGATCCCGGCGTGCCAGTCCCAACGTGGTGCCGAATGCCGCGGGTCAGAACGGCGTCCCCGGGACAAAATCGGTGACGGGCGCCAATGCCGATGTCGGCGCGTCGACGATGGGGAAGAGCGAAGCCGAGTTGCCGAACAACGATGCCGGCACGCCGATCAACAATGGGCCGGCGGGCACGGTGGGCCAGCCGCGGCAACTCGTTCCGCACAATTCGCAACAATAGTGTCCGCGAGCGCCGGGCCCTCGCTTCTCTCGGCGCGGAGGCCCGACCGCGCTCGTCGCGGCTTGATATGCCGCGTACCGTCCCTGTACCTTGCCCGTCAAAAGCCGGGAGGGACGGTGGCAAGTTACGATTACGTCATTGTCGGCGCGGGCTCGGCGGGCTGCGTCCTCGCCAATCGGCTGAGCGCGGATCCAGCGATTTCCGTCCTGCTGCTCGAAGCGGGCGGGCGCGACAACAAAATGATTCTGCAGATGCCGCTGGCCTTCGTGCCGGCGTCGCGCCGGCGCGAATTCAATTGGAATTATGAAAGCGAGCCCGATCCGACGCTGAACGGCCGCAAGCTGCGGGTGCCGCGCGGCAAGGTGTTGGGCGGTTCGTCCTCGATCAACGGCATGATGTATGCGCGCGGCCATGCGCGCGACTTCGACCATTGGCGCCAGCTCGGCAACGAGGGCTGGGCCTATGCCGACATCCTTCCGTACTACAAGCGGATGGAATCGGATTGGCGCGGCGAGGGCATGTACCATGGCGGTTCCGGGCCCGCTCGCCACGGTGCCGAGCGCCAGCGATCATCCGATGTACGCGGCGTTCATGGCCGGGCGCCACCGCCGCAGGCTTCCCCGAAAGCCACGATCTCAACGGCGCCGAGCCAGAAGGCTTCGGGCCGATGGATTTCAACCAATATCGCGGCCATCGCGCGTCGAGTTCCGCCGCCTATCTGACGCCGGTCTTGTCTCGGCGCAACCTTACCGTCGAAACCGGCGCGACGACGCGGCGCGTGGTCGATCGAGAACGGGCGTGCCGTCGGCGTCGAATATCGGCGCGACGGCAAGTCGTTCGTGGTGCACGCGGCGCGCGAGGTGATCCTGTCGGGTGGTGCCTATAATTCGCCGCAGCTTCTGATGCTGTCCGGTATCGGGCCCGCGGACGACCTGACGTCGCACGGCATCAAGCCGGTGCTCGATCTGCCCGGTGTCGGGCGCAATTTGCACGATCATCCGAGCATGTGGATCCGCCATCGCTGCACGACGCCGACCGGCTTCGACGCGCAATTCCGCTTCGATCGCCTGGCGCGTGCCGTGGCGCGCTGGCGCGTCACCGGCACCGGCGCGATGGCCGGCGTGCCGCTGCTCTGCGTCGGGTTCATCCGCACGCGGCCCGAGTTGGAACGGCCGGACATGCAGTGCTACGTCAACGCGGTCGGCTTCGATACCCGCGTCTGGTTCCCCGGCGTGCGTAAGCCCAACGGCGACAAAATCGACTGGATCAATTCACTGCTACACCCCGAAAGCCGCGGCTACATGACTTTGCGTTCCGCCGATCCCGCGGCGCCGCCGCGCATCCAGTTCAACCTGTTCTCGGCGCGGGCGGATCTGGTGACGGCGCGCGAGGCGGTGAAGATCGCGCGCGATCTCATGTCACGAAAGCCGTTTGCCGATTTCCTCGGCCCCGAACTGGTCCCGGGCGACACGTACAAAACCGATGCCGAAATCGAGGAGGCACTGCGCAAGTTCTGTGGCGTAACCCAGCATCCGGTCGGGACCTGCGCAATGGGCACCGGCGACGACGCGGTGGTCGATCCGTACTTGCGGGTGCGCGGCATCGTCGGCTTGCGCGTCGTCGACGCCTCCGTCATGCCCGCGATCACGGGCGGCAACACCAACGCGCCGACGGTCATGATTGCGGAGAAGGCGTCCGACATGATCCTCGGCAAGCCGCCGCTCCCAGCCGTCGAAGGGCTCGAAAAGGCGGCGTGACCCGCTACATTGTCCGCAATGCGGACATCCCACCCGCTATAATGTCACCTCGATGCGATTGTTCACGCGAATTGCCGCGATCACTGGGGGGGTAACGATACTCCCGGCCTTGTTTATGGCATGGATGACGGCGTTCATTTTCGCTGCCAGGGCGCGCTCGAAAGCCGCGTGACGATCTTGTTCGCCGCCGGTTTCTTGCTTCTGCCGTTGTTCTGCTTGGTGGCGTTTGTCGGCGGCCTGCTCTGTTCCCGGCGGTTGGCCAGCCGAACGACCAGCCGAATCGGCATCGGAATCGTTTCCGTACCGCTGATCGACCTCGCTTTCATCGTTCTGATGTTCGGCCTCTTGGAGACATTGTGCGGCGGCATGTTCGATTGCCGTGCCCGCTAGCGTCGGCATCGGCTTCGGCGGTTGCCGCCCAATACCGCGATTTTCTCAACCGCTTTGCGCTTTTCGCGATTGCCGAGCGCGAGCCGATATGTCTATTCCTGACCCATCTCGATCCGCTCCAACCAACAGGGGATTCGCATGTCGTTGATGCTGTATCAAGCCACCGTTCCGTCCTTCATTCGCCACCTTACGGCGCTATCGGCCATCATCGACAAGGCCGAGGCCTACGCGGCGGAAAAGAAATTCTCGCCCGACGCATTGCTCCAGGCGCGGCTCTTTCCCGACATGTACAATTTCATCGGCCAGGTACAGACGGCGTGCGACCAGGCCAAGGGCGGCACGGCGCGCGCCGCCGGCGTCGAGGTGCCGAAACACGCCGACGACGAAAAAACCTTCGCCGACCTCAAGGCGCGGATCGCCAAGACCCTCGCGTTCATCCAAAGCGTCAAGCCGGAGCAATTCGCCGGCCGTGACGACGCCGAGGTGACGTTCCCGGTCGGGCCGTCGACGCGTTCGATGAAGGCGGCGGACTACCTCATCAATGTCTGCATCGTGCATTTCTATTTCCATTGCACGACGGCCTATGCCCTGCTGCGGCATAACGGCCTCAACATTGGAAAACGCGATTTCTTCCAACCAATGCGCTAGTCGCGCGACGCGGACATTCCTGACGGCATAGGCGGCGTCGCCTTCTTTCGCAGCAGCGGCAGAACGGTCTCCGCCAGCGATTTCGGCGTCGCTCCGTGCTCGATCGCGCGCAACACGCCGTCGCGATCGATGACATAGGTCGTGGGAATCACGTGCGGGCGCGGGAAGTCGTTGGTCTGCGCGTCGTTGATCATCGCCGCCGGGTAGGAATAGCGGCCCATCAGCGCCGCGACTTTTTGGCGGTCGTCCCACTTGTCGACGCTGATGCCGATCAGCACCAGGCCCTGGCCGCGAAACGCTTGGTAGAACGTGTCGAGCGCCGGCATCTCGACGCGGCACGGGCCGCACCACGTCGCCCAGAAATTGACGATCACGACTTTGCCGCGCTCGGCCGCGAGATCGAAGGTCTGGCCGTTCAGCTCGGTCGCTTCGAGCCGCGGCGCCGGCTCGCCGACCGTCGGCTCGGCTGCCCGCGATGAGGAAGCGGTCAAGAACAAGGCGCTGACAAGGGCGATCGGGAGAAAACGTTTCGTCATGTCCGGCGATGAATATAACCCGGCGCACCGCACACCAACATGAGTGGCGGATTAAAAAACGCCGGTTTTGGCAGTCACATCTTCATGCCGCCCATCGAATTGCCCATCGAGCCTGCCTTTTTCACCGCGACCGTCACATCGATCTTGCCGGCTTTCTCAAAGGTTAGCGTCAGAGGAAAGGTTTGGCCGTTCTTCAGACGATGCTTGAGGCCGATCAGCATGAGATGCATGCCGCCGGGCGCCAGGGTCGCTTTGCCGTTCGCCTTCACGTCGATCGACTGCAACGGACGCATCTTCATGATGCCGTGATCGTCGATCTCGGTGTGCATCTGGACCGTCTTTGCGACGGGCGATTGCGTCGCAATCAGTCGATCGTCCGTACTGCCGGAATTGGCAATGGTCATATAGACGGCGCCGGTCGAGACGTTGGAGGCGCGGGCCCAGACGTCGGTGACGTTGATCGTGCCGCTTTGTGCCAGCGCGGCGGTGGCGAGGCAGACCATACAGGTCGCGGCCATCGAAAGAGTCTTGAACATTGTTGTCTCCTTTTTGTGAATGGATCAGGTCCCGGATTGTCCGTAGGCGGGCGGCAGGGTGCCGAGCACGGCGACGATCACGACGATGACGATTCCCAGCGCCGTCTCCATCTGCGCGTTGCGACGCAGCGCGGCAACGTCGCGATGCGGCGTCAAACGGAAACGGTTGATCGCGGCGACCGACACCATGACGCAAAACAACAAAATCTTGACCAGCAATAAGCGGCCGTAGGGCGTGCCGATCAGCGCCGGGATATTGCCGACCATGAACCAGGCGTTGATCGCTCCCGTCGCTAAGATCACGCAAACGCTGACCACGCCCAGCGTGGAGAAACGCCAGGCGATTACGATGGCGGCGGGCCGGCGCATTGCGGCTGCGAACGGCACGAGGCCGCCCAGCCACGCACCGACGGCCAGCAGATGGATCGCGTCTCCCGTCAGGTGGACAGCGCTCCCATCGGCCCCGCCGTGGCCGGCAGCCGCGGTTAATATCAAGACCAGCGCCGCACCGATCGCCGCAGCCACGGTTGCGACCTGGTTTCGCCAGAGGGTCAACGCGAGCGAACCGGCAAGCAGAACCGCGCGCCAAATCCATAGCGTGCCGAACTGAGTCTCGCGCAACACGAGGCCGAGCGTTGCGGCGGATACCGGCTCGCCGCTCATCAGAGTCGTCTCGATCGCCAACCATGCGCTAATCGCGACGAGGGCCACGATCGCGAGCGACGCTGCCCGTCGTCCCCACCCTGGTTGTCCGATCAACAGATCGAAGATCAGCCAACCGAACAATTGCAGGGCGGCAACGAAATAGACGAAGCGGACGGCGACGAGCGCTAGGCTCATGGCGCGACGGTGAAGGTGAAATCGCCCTGGGTATGGTGCGTATCCACCGACACGACGTGCCACGTCACCTTGTATGTTCCTGGCGGCAACGGCTTCACCGCGACATGCAATAGTTCGTGATTAACCGTGTCGATACGCGTCCCGCCGTTGTCGACGCGATTGCCGGCGGCGTCGGTGACCTCGATGCGGCTGAAGGCGGGCTCGACCTGTTCCGTGAACCAGATCGAGACCTCCTTCGGCGCCGGTACGGTGACACCGACCGCCGGGCTTGAGTGGTTGAGAAAGGCGTGCGCCCACGTCGGGCCGGTAATAGCCAGCACGGCGCAGGCAAGGACCAGCTTCCACATTGTCGCCTCCCTAAAAGCTGAACAACGGTTTGCCCAGGGAGTTCGGCATAAGGTCGTCGAGATACACATGGAACTGGACGATGAACCCGGTGCCTTGGGTCGCCCGAGTTGCGGCGTTGGCCGGAATGATTGCCTCGGCGCCGAGCTGCCAGGTTTCCGCTTCATAGAAAATGCCAGGGGCGATAACGCCCGTGGTCGACTGTCCGGTCGGTGCCGAATACGAAAACTCAACCAGCGCGAGCAGGTGATTGAAAAATTCCGGGATCGGCAATGACTGTACGTGCTGCGTCAGGTAGGGCATCGAATATTGAATCGACGCGGCATAGTCCCATTCGCCAGGCATTACGCTCGGCGCGTCGGAAAAAGCATAACCCAGTTCGCCCGTCACGGCGAAGGCGCGAAGCGGTCCGATCGGCAAATCGCCGAAGCCCTTCCCGACATACCAGGTCGGCGCGGTGTCGCTGGTGATCGGAATGGCGCCCGCGCGCAACAACTGGGCGGAGCCGGTCGCGCCCAAATCGCGAATGACGCCTGCCGACATCATGAATTCATGCTCGGGATTGCAGTAGAACTGGTCCTTGAGCGTGATGGAGAAATTATCCCAGCCGTTGAGATTCTCGCCGGCGCCGCGCTGCGTGATGTAATCGCCGTTGATGGCAAAGCCAAAGATATTCTGCCCGGCGGAAAAGATGGTCTTGTCCCATTCGAAGCCCCAGCTCGTGCTCGAGCCGGAGGGCGTTCCGGCCGAGGCCGGAATCGGCGCGTATTGAATTGTCGGGAACGATGCTTCGTCGTTCATGCCGGGATCGTCCATAACCAGCGTCGGCGGGAACACACGGTTGCCGCACACGGCATGCGCCAAGGCAGGGGCCGCGGGAACCGCCACAATCAGCAGGCCGGCGAAAGCGGCCGGCGCGAAAATTCGGGACATGCGTAACTCCCCGGAAATTGAATCGAGGCCCGCGAGCGAGCCAGCCAAAACTCAATCGTGTCAGGTGTTACGCGAGCGGCGGGGCGCGGGAGCGGTAGGAGGCCGGGACGGAAATGTCCGCCGCGATCTCGTGAAGCGCGAGGGGCAACCGCGCAACAACGATCCGCGGCAGCGGAATCGCCGGCGGCGCGGGCGCGGTGGCGGCGACGGTGGCCGCCAGCGCGGTGCAGATTGGGCAGGACTTGGCCGGGCCCGGTTGTTGGTTCTTCTGCTCGTCGCCGCTCGGCACGTGGCAAATCGGCGTTGCGGTGGCGGCAGCGGCGATGTCCGCCGCCAGCACCAACGGCAGCATGGTCTGTACGACGGCCGCGAACATCGCGAGCGCCGCGCTTGCCGTGAACCAGTGCCGCCTGATCCGCATCGCCTTATGCTAGAGTGGTACGCCGCGCCGTCAAGCGACACGTCGTCGCTATGCCGGGATCATCATCGACAGGATTTCCGCGACCAGGGCCGGCTTCGCCACGCCTTCGATCTCGACGGTGACCTCGGTGGTGATGCGTTGGCCCGGTGGATGCGGCTCGACCGACATCAGCTTGACCTTCGACCGGATGCGGCTGTTGACCTTGACCGGCTCGATGAAGCGGATCCGGTTTGAGCCGTAATTGATGCCGGTGGCGATGCCGCCGACGCGATAGACCGAGCGGCCGAGCGTCGGCACCAGCGACAGGGTGAGAAAGCCATGCGCCACGGTGGTGCCGAACGGTCCGTCCTTGGCCTTCACCGGGTCGACATGAATGTACTGGAAATCGCCCGTGGCCTCGGCGAATTTGTCGATGATCGCTTGGGTCACGGTGAACCAGTCGCCTTCGCCCAGCACTTGCCCGGCCGCGCCTTTCAACTCTTCCAGATTCGCGAATTGCCGCATCATCCGCCCCGTCCGCTGTCCGCGCGCAACGGAACATGCTTCATCGCATTTGTCGAGCGGGTCATGCTAAACCGTCAGCAAGCGGGAGGCGTGCATGAATTAGGATTTTATCGACCGTCAGGAGATTTACGAACTGGTGCGGCTGGAACGCTTCTGGCGCGATCAGCGGGAGTGGCAAAAGCTCGCCGATATGTACATCGCCGAATCCCAGGTCTGCACCACCTGGTTCCTCGGCACCGGCGCCGAGTTCGCCGCCGCCTCCAAGGTGATGTACGAGGAGCGCGGCTCGCGCGGCAAGCACATGATCTGGCCGGCTTGGTGCCGCGTCAACGGCGACCGCGCGATCTGCGAAAGTCCGGGCACGATCTATTCGCGCAGCAATTTCGGTGGCGTCGAGGTCGACATGATGAACTATGCGCGCTTCCATTCGCTGATCGTGCGCACCAAGCAGGGCTGGCGCATGAAATCCTTCATGGGCATCTACATGAAGGACACGATGACGGCCGTTAACCCGAGCGAAAAGCTGCCGGTCGATTGGAACGAGATCAAGAAATTCCGGCCCGACTATCGCTTCCTCTGCTACAGCATGATGCAGCGCGGCTATAGCGTGTCGCAGGAATTGCCTGGCGACGCGCGGCAGGATATTACCGACACCTATTACGCCAAGGCGGATCGCTGGCTCGCGACCGGCGAGAACTTTTTCTAAGAACAAGGGGAGCGCACCATGGCCCAGATCAACCAGTTCGCCAGCCTCGACCGCGCCGGGTCGGTCGCCGTCATCACCCTCGACAATCCGCCGGTCAACGCGCTGAGCGCCGGCTTGCGCACCGGGCCTCATGGAGGCGTTCAAACAAGCCAAGGCCGATCCCGCCAACAAGGCGATCGTGCTGATCTGCAACGGCCGCACCTTTATCGCCGGCGCCGACATTTCCGAATTCGGCAAGCCGTCGCAAGGCCCGGGCCTCAACGACCTGTTCGGCGCGATCGAGGGCGGCAATATCCCGGTCGTCGCGGCCATCCACGGCACGGCGCTGGGCGGCGGGCTCGAGGTCGCGCTCGCATGCCACTATCGCGTCGCGGTGCCGTCGGCGCGTTTCGGCCTGCCAGAAGTGAAGCTCGGCCTGTTGCCGGGCGCGGGCGGAACGCAGCGCCTGCCTCGCTTGGTCGGCATCGAAAAGGCGATGGCGATGATCACGACCGGCGACATGATCGGCGCCAAGGACGCGCTGGACCACGGGCTGATCGACGAGATCGTCTCGGGCGACCTGAAAGCGGGCGCCATCGCTTTCGCCGAAAAGATGGCGGCGAAAGGCGGGCCCTATCCGCTGGTGCGCGACCGCAACGAAAAGATGATCGCGGCGCGCGCCAATCCGGGCGTGTTCGACGAGTTCCGCAAGACCAACGGCCGCCGCTGGCGCGGGCAGATGGCGCCGAACCACATCATGAAATGCCTCGAAGCGGCGGTGAACCTGCCGTTCGACCAAGGCATCGCCGAGGAACGGCGGCTGTTCCAGGAGCTGGTCAATTCCGATCAATCAAAGGCGCAGCGCTATTTCTTTTTCGCCGAGCGCGAGGCGGCGAAAATCCCGGGCCTGTCGCCCGATGCCAAGCCGGTCGAGATCAAGACCGTCGCCATCATCGGCGCCGGCACGATGGGCGGCGGCATCACGATGAATTTCGCCAATGCCGGCGTCCCGGTGACGCTGATCGAGCAGGATCAGAAGGCGCTTGACCGCGGCCTCAGCGTCATCCGCCGCAACTACGAAAACACGGCGGCGCGCGGCGGTCTGACGGCCGACGACATCGAGAAGCGCATGGCGCTGATCAAGCCGAGCCTCAAGCTCGACGGTGTCGCCGATGTCGACCTCATCATCGAGGCGGTGTACGAGAACATGGGCTTGAAGAAGGAGATTTTCACCAAGCTCGACCAGTTCGCCAAGAAAGGCGCGATCCTCGGTACCAACACCTCGGCGCTCAACATCGACGAGATCGCGGCGGTGACGAAGCGGCCGGAATCGGTGATCGGCCTGCACTTCTTCTCGCCCGCCAACGTCATGCGGTTGCTGGAGATCGTACGCGCCGCGAAGACGGCGGACTGGGTGGTCGCGACCTCGATGGCGGTGGCGCGCAAGATCAACAAGGTCGCGGCGCTGGTCGGCGTGTGCGACGGCTTTGTCGGCAATCGCATCATGCGGGCGCGCGGCATGCAGTCGGAACGGCTGCTGATCGAAGGCGCCTTGCCGCAACAGATCGACAAGGTGCTGACCGAATTCGGCTTCCCCATGGGTCCCTACGCCGTGACCGACATGGGCGGCGGCATCGAGCTCGGCTGGCGGCGGCGTCAGGAAACCGGCGCCAAGAATTTCATCGGCGACTCGCTCGCTGAACGCGGCCGCGTCGGCCAGAAAGCGGGCAAGGGCTTTTATCACTATGAGCCAGGCAGCCGCGCGCCGCTGCCCGATCCCGAGGTCGAGGAGATCATCAAGGAAGCGTCGCGCCGGGAGGGCGTCACGCGTCGCGCCATTCCCGACCAGGAGATTTTCGAGCGCCTGATCTATCCGATGATTAACGAAGCGGCGAAAATCCTGGACGAGCGCATGGCGCTGCGCGCGTCCGATATCGACGTGATCTGGGTCTACGGCTACGGCTGGCCGCTGTGGCGCGGCGGGCCGATGTTCTATGCCGATCTCGTCGGCCTGAAGAAAATCCGCGACCGCATGCTGGAGCTACAGAAGCTGCATGGCGACGTGTTCAAGCCGGCGCCGCTGATCGAGCGCCTGGTCGCTGAGGGCAAGGGCTTCGCGGACTACAAAGCCGCCGCCTAGTCCTTGCCGGACTAGCCCCTTGCCAGCTACGGTGTCTGTGCGACGGTGGAGGAGGATGCCGGTCGCGACCAAGGCTTAACGCCTGGGCAACAGGGAGGCTTCCGTGACCGACAAGAACCGTTCGCACGTGCTCGATCGCCGTACCGTCATCAAGGCCGCGGCGGTGGCCGGCGTGGCGCAAGTCGCCTCGCCCTTCGTCCTTACGGCGCGCGCCGCCGACACCGTGAAATTCGGCCTCGACGATCCATTCACGGGCACCTACGCCGAGCTCGGGAAGAACGAGCAAATCGGCTGCCAGCTCGCGATCGACGAGATCAACGAAAAGGGCGGCATCCTGGGCCGCAAGGTCGAGCTGCTATCGGAAGATTTCGACCAGCGCCGACACCGGCACGGCGGTGCAAAAGGCGCGCAAGCTGATCCAGCGCGACAAGGTCGATTTCCTCCTCGGCAACGTGAATTCGGCGATGGCGATCGCCACCGGCGAAGTATCGAACGAGCTTAGGACGCTCCAAATCGTGACCGGCGGTCATACCGATTCCGTCACCGGCACCGATTGTCACTGGAACGTGTTCCGCGTCTGCAACACGACGCGGATGGAGACAAATTCCATCTCCAAGGTGCTGTTCGATAAGTACGGCAAGAAATGGTATTTCATCACGCCGGACTATGCCTTCGGCCACACGCTGCAGCAGGGGTTCGAGGCGAGCCTCAAGAAATTCGGCGGCACCGAGGTCGGCGCGTCGCTGACGCCGCTCGGCGCCACCGATTACTCGTCCTATCTGATCAAGGCGCAAGCGGCCAATCCCGACGTCATTATCTTCCTCACCGCCGGTCAGGACGCGGTCAACTCGTTGAAGCAGGCGGTGCAGTTCGGGCTCGAGAAGCGTTTCCATCTCGCCGGCGCGCAGCAGGAGCTCGAAGTGCTGGAAGGCCTGCCACCCGAAGCGCGCGTCGGTTCGTGGGTGTTCGAATGGTACTGGAACCAACCCAACGTGCCGCATGTCGCCGAGTTCGTCGCCAAGATCAGGAAACGCACCGGCGGCAAGGTGCCGACGGCGCGGCACTGGTTCGGCTATACCTCGGTTTGGACCTGTGCGCTCGTCGCCAACGAAAAAAAGACGCTCGACGGGTTGACGTTGGCCAAGGCGCTCGAAGGTTTCGTGCTGCCGCCGGAAATCGCGCTGATGCCGAACAAGACCTATTACCGCGCCGGCGACCATCAATTGATGCCGACGCTCTATGTCGGCCACGCGGTCGCCAAGGGCGAGAAAGACCCGGAGGATCTGTTCCACGTCGATCAGCTTGTAAAGGGCGACGAAGCGGCGCTGCCGGTGGCCGAGACCGGCTGCCACGTCAAATGGCCGGCCTGAATTGGTCTGTCGCTGCATAACGATCGTGCGTCCTTCGACTGCTCGCCCGAACGAAGGTCGGGCTGCGCGCTCAGGATGAGGTGAGTGGGTCGATGGCATTGAACTTCTCGCCTCATCCCGAGCGCGGACCGCCGGGCGCAGCACGGCGGGAGCAGTCGAGGGACGCACCCTTTATGTCCCCCCCATGACCCAGCTCATTCTGTTCAACGTGTTCAACGGGCTGATCATCGGCGCGTTCTATGCGCTGATGGCGCTGGGCCTGTCGCTGATCCTCAATCTGTCGGGCGTCATCAATTTCGCTCATGGCGGCTTCCTCGCCATCGGCGCCTACCTCGCCTTCACCCTGATGCCGTTCGTCGGGTTTTGGGGCGCGCTGGTCCTGGCGCCGCTGCTGACCGCGCTGCTCGGGATCGTGGTCGAACGCGTGCTGATCAACCGGCTTTACGGCCGCGATCCGCTGTACAGCCTGCTGCTGACGTTCGGGCTCGCCTACATCCTCGAAGACGGCACGCGATACATTTGGGGGCCGTCGACCCTGCCGTTTTCGGTGCCGGGCTGGATGTTGAGCCCGCTTTCAAACGAATTCTTTTTCCTCACGGGCTACAGGCTGTTCATGGTTGTGCTGGTGATCGTGGTCGTCGCGGCGCTGTTCCTGCTGCTCGGCTACACGCGGCTGGGCATGCGCATCCGCGCCGGCACGCTCGACCTCGAGACCGTGTCGGTGTTGGGCGTCAATGTCCGGATTCTGCGCAACCTCAATTTCGGCCTCGGCATCTTTATGGCTGGCCTGGCAGGCGTGCTCGCCGCCGGCATGCTGGGCTTGCAGCCGACCATCGGTTCGACGCTGATCATGCCGAGCTTCGTAGCGATCATCATCGGGGGGCTCGGCAGCCTGCCCGGCACGTTGTTGGGCGGTTTGCTGATCGGCGTCGCGTCGGGCGTCACGACCGTGTTCTGGCCCTCGGCCAGCGAGGCGGTGATTTACGTGATGATGGGCCTGGTCTTGTTGGTGCGGCCGCGCGGCCTCTTGGGCGAGGAAGGCCGTTTCTGACATGACGCTCAACCGACGCGCCGTCGACGCGCTGGTGTGGTTGCTGTTGCTGACCATGCCGTTCTGGCTCAATTGGATCGGCGGCTACACGACGCTGGGCACGCGCGTCGTCGTGCTGGCGCTGGCCGCGATGTCGCTCAATTTCCTGTTGGGATTTACCGGCGTTCTGTCGTTCGGCCATGCCGCCTATTTCGGTCTCGGCGTCTACGGCCTCGGCCTGACCATCAAGTATCTGGTGCCGAGCACGTTGGCCGGCATGGCGGTCGGGGTGATCGCCGGCACGCTCGCCGCCATGGTTCTCGGCATGCTCATCGTGCGGCTGCGCGGCATCTATTTCGCCATGGTAACGATCGCGTTCGGCCAGGTGTTCTATTTCATCGCCTATCGCTGGAACGCCGTGACCGGCGGCGATGACGGGCTTTCCGGTTGGCGTCGCCTGCCGGTCGATCTCGGCTTCGCTCGCATCGACATCCTCAACAGCGACCACGCGCTTTACTACTGGTGCCTGTTCTGGTTCGCGGTGGCGGTGCTGATCATGGCCGCGCTGCTGCGCTCCCCGTTCGGCCGCACGCTGTTGGCGATCCGCGAGAACGAGCGCCGCGCGCGCTTTCTCGGCATCCCCATCGATCGTCATATCTGGATTTCGTGGGTGATCTCGTGCATGTTCGTCAGCCTCGCCGGCACCCTTTACGCGCTCCTGAATAATTTCGCCGATCCGCACGACCTGCGCTGGGACCAATCGGGCGATTTCGTCATCATGGCGGTGCTGGGCGGCATGCGGAATTTCTGGGGGCCGCTGATCGGCGCCGCGATCTATGTCGTGCTGCAGGACTATATCTCGAGCCAGACCGAGAACTGGATGTCGTTCATCGGCTTGTTGTTCGTGCTGGTCGTGATGTTCTTCCCGCGCGGCCTGTTGGGCGTGTTGCGGCGGCGGGCGGCGCCGTGAGTTTGCTCGAAGTCCAGAACGTCTCGCGCCATTTCGGCAGCCTGGTGGCCGTCAACAACGTCACCATGATGGTCGAGCCGGGCGAGTTGCGCGCCGTGATCGGCCCCAACGGCGCGGGCAAGACCACGTTCTTCAATATGATCACCGGCTTTTTTCGCCCGACCGACGGGCCGCATCGTGTTCGACGGCGAGGACATCACCGGTCTCCTGCCGGCGCGCCGCGTGTGGCGCGGCATGGCGCGCACGTTCCAAGTGACGGAGGTTTTTCCCGAACTGTCGGTGCGCGACAATCTGCGTATCGCGGTCGAGGTCGCGTCGGGATACCGCCTGCGCCCTTTTCTGCGCCGCGACGCGCAGACCGAGGTGCAGGCGCGCGTCACCGACTTGCTCGAGATCAGCAACCTCGCGCCGATGGCGGCTAGGCCGGTCGGCGAGCTTTCCCACGGCGATCAGCGCGCCACCGAGATCATGATGGCGCTGGCGCTTGAAGCCCAAATTGCTGCTGCTCGACGAGCCGACCGCCGGCATGGGCGACCAGGAGACCTACGACATCACGCAACTCATCCGCAAACTGCATCGCGATCAGAAGCTGACCATCATCTTGATCGAGCACGACATGCGCGTGGTGTTCCATCTCGCCGACCGGATCATGGTCCTCGCGCAGGGCGCGGTTCTGGCCGATGGCACGCCCGCGGAGATCGCCGCCAACGAGGCGGTGCAGACGGCCTATCTCGGGCAGGCGGCATGAGCGGCGCGGCGCTCGCGGCCGAAGGCCTGCAAACCTATTACGGCAAGAGCCATATCCTTCATGGCGTCGGGTTGGACGTTGGCGAGGGCGAGATCGTCACGCTTCTGGGCCGCAACGGCGCCGGCAAGACCACGACGCTGCAGGAGCTTGGTCGGGCTGACCCGGGCGCGCGAGGGCGCGGTGCGGATTTTCGGCCAGGCCACGACCGATTGGCCGCCTTACCGCGTCGCCGCGCTCGGTGTCGGCTACGTGCCGGAAGGACGGCGTATTTTTCCAAACCTCACCGTCGAGGAAAATCTCAAAGTGCCGCTGGAGCGGCCGGGCGATTGGACGATCGCCCGCGTGTTCGATCTGTTTCCGTCGCTGGCCCAACGCAAGAGCAATAAAGGCCGACAGCTCTCCGGCGGCGAGCAGGAAATGCTGGCGATCGCGCGGGCGCTCTTGCTGAATCCGCGGCTGCTGATCCTGGACGAGCCGTCGCAAGGTTTGGCGCCGATCGTGGTGCAGGAGGTATTCCGCGTGGTGACGACCGCGCGCGCTGCCGGCATCTCGGTACTGTCTGGTCGAACAGAATGTGCGCGCGGCGGTGGCGATCGCCGACCGCGCCTATGTCCTCGACGACGGGCATATCGTCTATTCCGGCGCCGCGGCCGATTTCGCCAAGGACGAGGCCCGCGTCCGGGCGTTGGCCGGGGCCAGTGCGGAAGAATGGAAATAAACGCCGTTGTTGTCTACAACATTTTTGTTTATATACGAGAACGAGGTCGGGCGTGAAGAGTTGCGAATTCAAGCGATGGCTCGAAAAGCAGGGCGCGACCTTCACGCCGGCCAAAGGCGGTCATATGAAAGTGCGGTTGGGCGACAAGATTTCGTTCGTGCCGATGCACGGCAATGCAAAGGAACTCGGCAAGGGCCTGGTCGAGAAGATCAAGAAGCAACTCGGATTGCGGTGAAGCATGTATTCCTATCCCTACACGGTCGCGCGCGATGACAACACGATGTTGTTGGAATTCCCGGACATCGCGATCGCGCACACCGTCGGCCGCACCAAGGCGGAAGCGATCAGGCACGCCGAGGATGCGCTGGTTAGCGCCATTGCCGCCATCATGGACGCGAAAGGTGACATTCCGCGGCCGTCGTCGGCGCGCGGTCGGGAAACCGTCACACTCGCGCCGCTCGACGCGGCCAAGGTCGAGCTTTATCGCGCCATGCGTGCGGCGAAGATCACCAAGGCCGAGTTGGCGCGACGGTTGGGCTGCCATCCGCCGCAAGTGGACCGGCTGCTTGATCTTTTGCATCCATCGAAGCTCGACCAGTTGGAACGTGCCTTTGCGGTGCTCGGCAAGACGATCGAAATCCGGGTCAGGAACGCCGCCTAGCTATTCCGCACCGGCATTTGACAAGGGCGGCCGAACCCCCGATGAATCGGCACAAGAACACGGGAGGCTGGTGAATGGCGAAGTACAAGGTAGTGACCCCGCGTGGGCAGAGTTTCGCGGTGGTCGCCGGCAATTACGATTTCGAGAACGAGGCGCTGACGCCGCTCGACGCGGAGATCGTCGAAATCGCGGCGGAATCCGAAAACGAATTCATCGCCAATGCCCATGACGCCGACGCCGTCTATGCCAAGGGCCGCAACTTCACCAAGCGCATGATCGACGGGCTGGAGAACGCCAAGATCATCGCGCTCGGCACGGTCGGGTCGGATTATATCGACGTCGCCGCCGCCACCGCGAAGGGCATTCCCGTCACCAACATCCCCGACACGTTCATCGAGGAAGTGGCGGACCACGCGATGATGCTGCTTCTCTCGAGCTTCCGTCGCCTGCTGGTGCAAGACCGCATGGTGCGCGACGGGCGCTGGCGCGAAGGCCGGCCGGCGCTGAATCAGCCGCGGCTGATGGGCCTGACGCTCGGCTTCATCGCGTTCGGCCATGTCGCGCGCGCCGTCGCGATGCGCGCCAAGGCGTTCGGTCTTACCCTGATCGCCTACGACCCCTATATCGAAGAGTTGGTGATGTCGCCCTATGGCGTACGGCCGGCGACGCTCGAGGAAGTGCTGACGCAGTCGGACTTCGTCTCGATGCACGCGCCCGCCACCGCCGACGCGCATCACCTGCTCAAGGAAAAGCACTTCAAGATGATGAAGCCGGGCGCGATCTTCATCAACACCGGGCGCGGCCCGACCGTCGACGAAGCGGCGCTGATCAAGGCGCTGCAACAGGGCTGGATCGCCGGCGCCGGCCTCGACGTGCTCGAGATCGAACCGCCGAAGCCCGACAATCCGCTGCTCAAGATGGACAATGTCATCCTGACGCCGCACGTCGCGTCGGCCTCGGCGCGCTTCGATCCGGCGCGGCGCCGCCGCGTCGGCCAGGAGATCGCGCTGGCGCTGCAAGGCATGTGGCCGCGCAGCCCGGTCAACCCTTCGGTGCTGGAGAAGGGTTCGCTACGGCGCTGGCAGCCCTATTCGATGGAACGTGGCCCGGCGACGTGAGCAAGAGTTTCTCGGTTCACAGTTTGTCAGTGGAGTATTCGTCTTACTGATAACTGACAACTTCTCGAACTAGGAGCAGCCCATGAAAGTCGGCGAAGCGATCGCGGAGATCATGAAGCGCGAAGGCGTGGAGATTCTCACCGCCTATCCGGTCAACCATTTGATCGAATTCGCCGCGGCAATCGACATCCGCCCGGTGATCGTGCGGCAGGAGCGTATCGGCCTGCACATGGCCGACGCGATCTCGCGCGTCACCTCGGGCGACAAGCTCGGCGCGTTCTGCATGCAGCATGGGCCGGGCACGGAAAACGCCTATGGCGGCATCGCGCAGGCCTATTCGGAATCGATCCCGATCCTGGTCGTGCCGGGCGGCTATCCGCGCCGCATCGCGCAGGTCGGCGCCAATTACAGCGCGACGCGCGAGATGCGCGGTATCGCCAAGATCGCGGAGTCGGTGGTGCTCCCGGGCGAGATCGCCAACATCATGCGCCGCGCCTTCTCCAATCTGCGCAATGGCCGCGGCGGCCCGGCGATCGTCGAGGTGCCGGCCGATCTGTGGAACGCCGAAATCGACGGCGAGCTCGATTACAAGCCCGTGATCGTTACCAAGTCCGGCCCCGATCCGGCGGCGGTGCGGGCGGCGGCGAAACTGCTGGCCGAGGCGAAGTCACCGGTGATCTACTGCTGGGCAGGGCGTGCATTGGGCGAAGGCCTGGCCGCAACTGAAGCAGCTCGCGGAATTGCTGGCGATCCCGGTTTGCACCAGCCTCGAAGGCAAGAGCAGCTTCCCCGAGGATCATAAGCTCGCGCTCGGCTCGGGCGGCGTCGCCGTGCCGAAGCCGGTGCGGCATTGGCTCGACCGCGCCGACGTGATTTTCGGCATCGGGTGCAGCTTCACCGAGACCGGCTTCGGCGTGCCGATGCCGAAGAACAAGAATGTGAAATTCATCCACGCGACCCTCGATCCCAACCATCTCAACAAGGACATTTACGCCACGGTCGGGCTGATCGGCGACGCCGGGCTGACGCTCGACGCGATCCTGGCGGAAGCTCGGCAAAACGGTGAAAGCGCCGCGCGACGCATCGAAAGTCGCGAGCGAAATCGCCGAGATGCGCCAAGGCTGGCTCAAGGAATGGATGCCGAAGCTGACCTCGAACGACGCGCCGTTGTCGCCCTATCGCGTGATCTGGGACCTGCTGCACACGGTCGACGTTGCCAACACCATCATCACCCACGACGCCGGCAGCCCGCGCGATCAGCTCTCGCCGTTCTGGGTATCGAAGACGCCGCTCTCCTATATCGGCTGGGGCAAGACCACGCAGCTCGGCTATGGCCTCGGGTTGGCGATGGGCGCGAAGCTCGCCAAGCCCGACAAGCTCTGTATCAACGTCTGGGGCGACGCCGCCATTGGTTTTACAGGGATGGATTTCGAGACCGCGGTGCGCGAGCGGATTCCGATCATGTCGGTGCTGCTCAACAATTTCTCGATGGCGATCGAACTGGCGGTGATGCCGATCTCCACCAAGAAATACCGCTCGACCGACATTTCCGGCGATTACGCGGCGATGGCGCGCGCCTTCGGCGGTCATGGCGAACGGGTGACGAAGCCCGAGGACATCGTGCCGGCGATCAAGCGCGGCATCGAGCAGACGCAAAAGGGCGTGCCGGTGCTGCTCGAGTTCATCACGGCGAAGGAAACCGTGATCTCGCGGTATCTGCCGGAAAAATGACGGTTCAATTCGATTGAATTGAACCGTCATGGCCGGACTTGATCCGGCCATCCATCCATTAAATCGATGGATGCGCGGGTCAAGCCCGCGCATGACGGAGTAGGGGAACGGAGCGACATGAGCATCAACGGCAAAGCCTATATCGGCGGCATTTACGAACATCCGACGCGCAACGCCGTCGACAAGTCGCTGCCGCAGCTTCATGCCGAGGTGGCGAAGGGCGCGCTCGAGGATGCGGGCCTGAGCCACAAGGACGTCGACGGCTATTTCTGCGCCGGCGACGCGCCCGGCCTCGGCGCGCTGTCGATGATCGACTACCTGGGCATCAAGCCCAAGCATATCAATTCGACCGAGACCGGCGGCTCGTCCTACGTCATCCATGTCGCGCACGCGGCGGAGGCCATCGCGGCGGGCAAGTGCCGTGTGGCGCTGGTGACGCTGGCGGGGCGGCCGCGCGCCGAAGGCGGCCAGATGCGCGGCATGGCGGCGCGCCCCGATCTGTTCCCGGAGCAGAATTTCGAGGCGCCCTATGGCGGCGTGGTGCTGAACATGTACGCGATGTGTGCCATGCGGCACATGTATGAATACGGCACGACGTCGGAACAATTGGCCTGGATCAAGGTCGCGGCCTCGCATCATGCCCAGCACAATCCGCACGCAATGCTGCGTGATGTGGTGACGGTCGAGGACGTGGTGAGCTCGCCCTTGGTGGCGACGCCGCTGCACCGGCTCGATTGTTGCGTTATCAGCGATGGCGGTGGCGCGGTGGTGGTGGTCAGCCCCGAAATCGCCAAGAGCCTCAAGCGCCCGAAGGTCAAAATCCTCGGCGTCGGCGAATTCTCCAAGAATCAGAACGGCGGCAAGGTCGATCTCACCTATACCGGCGCGCGGGTCTCGGGGCCGACCGCCTTTGGCGAGGCCGGAGTCAAACCGGCCGACATCAAATACGCTTCGATCTACGACAGCTTCACCATCACCGTGCTGATGACGCTCGAAGATCTAGGCTTTTGCGAAAAGGGCCAGGGCGGCAAGTTCGTCGCCGACGGCAATCTGATCTCGGGGCAGCGGCAAGCTGCCGTTCAACACCGACGGCGGCGGGCTGTGCAACAACCACCCGGGCAATCGTGGCGGCATGACCAAGGTGCTCGAAGCCGTGCGGCAGTTGCGCGGCGAGGCCCACCCGAAGGTGCAGGTCAAGAATTGCGAGATCGCGCTGGCGCACGGCACGGGCGGCTCGCTCGGCACGCGGCACGGCAGCGCCACGCTGATCATGGAAAGAGAGTAGCTCATCATGGCTGAGCGCAAAATCACGCCGCCCGCGATCAATCCCGAAACCAAGCCGTTTTGGGACGCGGCCGCCAAGGGCCACTTGCTGATCAAGAAATGCCTCGCCTGCGGCGAGCTCCATTACTATCCGCGCTCGATCTGTCCCTTCTGCCACAGCGACCGCACCGAATGGCAGACGGCGTCGGGCAAGGGCACGGTCTATTCCTTCAGCGTCATGGTGCGCGCGCCGGAGCCCTACGCGCTGGCCTATGTCCAGCTCGAGGAAGGCCCGCGGATCATGACCAACATCGTCGATTGCAAATTCGACGACGTCGCGATCGGCAAGGCGGTGAAACTGACGTGGAAACCCAGCGAGGGCGGCCCGGCAGTGCCGATGTTCACCCTGGCTTGAGCGTCCCGTCCGTCGATCAACAGCGTCTCTTTCGCCATCGTCCTTACGCGCTGTTCTGGACGGCGCGGAGCCTGTCGGCGTTTTCGGTGCAGATGGCGGCGGTCGCGACGGGCTGGCTGGTCTATCAAAGAACCGGCAGCGCCTACTATCTCGGCTTCATCGGTTTGGCGCAATTCGTGCCGATGGTGCTGTTGACCCTGCCGGTCGGGCACATCGCCGACCGCGCCGACCGCCGCCGCATCGTCATGGCGCTGCCAGTTTATCGAAAGCGCGGTGTTGGCCGTTCTCGCCTGGGGCATCGTCGCCGGCTGGCTCCAGGTCGCGCATATTTTCGCGGCGGTGGTCGTGCTGGGCGCGGCGCAAGCCTTCGAGCGCCCGACCATGTCGGCGCTGCTGCCGGGTCTGGTGCCGACCGGGATGCTGCAACGCGCGATCGCGATGGCGTCGTCGGCCAACCAATCGGCCTATATCGTCGGGCCGGCGGTCGGCGGCTTGCTTTATGCCGTGCATGTCGCGGTGCCGTTCGCGGTCTCGGCCGCCTTCATGTTCGGCGCGGCGGTCCTGCTGTCGGCGATCGTCGCGGCGCGAGCGCCCGCCGTTAGAGCGCGAACCGGCGACACTGCGCTCGGTCTTTTCCGGCATTTCCTTCATCTGGCACCGGCCGATCCTATTGGGCGCGGTGTCGCTCGATTTGTTCGCCGTGCTGTTGGGCGGCGCGACGGCGCTGATGCCGATCTATGCCCGCGACATTCTCGGCACCGGGCCGTGGGGCCTCGGGCTTTCTGCGCGCCGCCCCGGCGGCGGGCGCGCTCAGCATGTCGCTGTTCCTGTCGCGGATGTCGATGCGGCGCGGCGTCGGCACCAAGCTGTTCGTCGCGGTCGCGGGCTTCGGCATCGCGACGGTGGTGTTCGCGCTCTCGACGCAACCTGCTCCTTTCCGTGGCGGCGCTTTATTTCGTCGGCGTCGCCGACAATGTCAGCGTCGTGATCCGCAGCTCGCTGGTGCAGTTGGCGACGCCCGACCCGGTCCGGGGCCGCGTCAACGCGGTGCACTCGCTGTTCATCGGCACCTCGAACCAGCTTGGCGAGTTCGAGTCCGGCATCACCGCGGGTCTCCTCGGCGCGGTGCCGGCGGCGCTGCTGGGCGGCGTCGCCACCGTCGCCGTGGCGCTGCTCTGGATGCGGGTCTTTCCGGCGCTGCGCCGGATCGAGTCGTTGTCGCAGCCGGTCGAAGATGCTCACTCCACTCCCTCTCCGCCCCCGGGGCGGAGAGGGTAGGGTGAGGTGGGGGAAATACCGTACAAGCCCACCTCACCCGCTCGCTTCGCTCGCACCCTCTCCCCCAATGGGCGGAGAGGGTTGGTTAAGTCACTTCTTCGCGAACGCGGCGCAGCCGCCGGGCGCGTCGATCGGGCGGAACACCTTGTCGCCCGGCATCGTCGCGATCACCTTGGTCCAGTCATAGTCGCCGTGCAATTCCGCCGGCGTCTTGACCTGGAGCAGATAGATGTCGTGGACCATGCGGCCGTCGGGACGCAGATGGCCGTTGTCGGTGAAGGCGTCGTCGACCTTCATCTTGCGCATCGCGGCGAGCACGGTCTTCGGATCGGTCGAATGCGTCGCCTTCACCGCCAGCAGATAGGAGCGCACGACGGAATAAGTGCCGATCTGGAAATCCGCGACCGGCTTGCCGGTGCGCTTGACGAACTCCTTGAAGAAGGCGTGCGCCTTGTCGTTCATGTTCGGATTCCAATAGGCGACATAGAGCGTGCCCGCCGCGTTGGCGAGGCCCATCGCCTTGATCTCGGTCAGGTCGAAGCCGGGGAAGAGCTTGGCCTTCACGCCGAACTCGTGCGCCGCCTTGATGCCGTTCATCGTGTCCTGGCCGCCATTGGCGAAGGCGATCACCTCGGCGCCGGACGCCTGCGCCTGAAGGATGTAGGAGGAGAAATCCGACGTGCCGATCGGATGCAGCACCGAGCCCAGCACCTTGCCGCCGCGCGCCTCGATGGCGCGCGTCGTGCCGGCCTGCACGCCCTTGCCGAAGACATAATCGGCGGTGATGAAGAACCAGGTCTTGCCGAGATAGGGCATCGCCTCGCCCGCGGCGCTGCCGGCGGCGTAGGTGTCGTAAACCCACTGCACCAGATTGTCCGGCGCGCAGTTCTTGCCGGTGAAGGTCTCGGACCCGGCGCCGGTCAGGAGCAGCAGCTTGTTGTCCTTCTTGGCGACGTTCAGCACCGCGCCCGCGACGCCCGAGTTCACCAGGTCGGTGATGGCGTCGACATGGTCGACCTCGAACCAGCGGCTGGCGATGGCGGCGCCGATATCGGGCTTGTTCTGGTGATCGGCGGAGACGATGACGATCGGGCGTGCCGTCGATCTTGTCGCCGAACTCGTCGGCGGCGATCTGCGCGCCCGCGATCGAGCCGTGCCCGCCATTGCCTTCATAAGGACCGGAGAGATCGGTCAAAACGCCGATCTTGATGGCCCCGTCGGCGAAACCGGCGTGCGCCAACGCCCGGAAGCGTCAGCGCCGCCGCCAACGCGACGACCGGCAGACCCCACATGTTCATCGTTCCCTCCCTTTGTTTGGCGTACCAATTATTGATGACGCTAGGCGATTCTGCCGGCCCAGACAAGAATTGGCCTTTCGCCGCCGAAAATTGGGTTCGTTCTTTCTGCAAAATTAATATTTCAGCCCAGTTTCAATTTCCAAACCGCCGACCCTCGAATATACGTAATTTACGTTTATATGTCAAGCGCCTGTTTTCCCGATAAAAACTGGCATTTTTCGCCTTGATTTTTTTCGAAAAATCGGCACTTTGCGTGGGAAAGCGACCGCCAAATATCGCGTCAATTCGCGAAACCGCCAACCGGGCCAGTCCAAATCGCCGTTCGAGGCGATAAAAGGCGACGGCGGAGCTTCGGCGACCCTAAGCCCCTTTTCGTCACCCCCGGGCTTGACCCGGGGGTCCAGGGCCATGGGCGCGATGCCGTCGCTTGCTCTGGATTGCCGGGTCAAGCCCCGCAATGACGGATAGGGGGAACCAGGAGCTGGGACTACGCGTCCTCTGCCGCCACCACCGCCGACAGGGTCGGGCCGATCTCGTCGTTGATGACCAGGTCGGCGATCTCGTCCTGTTCGGTTGGGTCGCGATTGACGATGACCAGCGCCGCGCCGTTGCGCTTCGCCAGCACCGGAAACCCCGCCGCCGGATAGACCACCAGCGACGAGCCCAGCACGATGAACAGGTCGCAGGCCAGCGTCTCCTCCTCGGCGCGCGCCATTTTGTCTTGCGGCATCGCCTGGCCGAACGAGATGGTCGCGGTCTTCACCAGGCCGCCGCAATCGCGGCAAGCCGGAATTTCGCCGCGGCCAAGGAAGCTCTGTTTCAGCACGTCGAGCTCGTGGCGCGTGCCGCAATCGAGACAGGTGGCGTAGCTGGCGTTGCCGTGCAGCTCGATGACGCGGTCCGCCGGCACGCCCGATTCCTGGTGCAGATTGTCGACATTCTGGGTGATGACGGCCGCGACCTTGTTGCGCGCGACCAGTCGCGCGACCGCATAGTGCCCGGCGTTGGGCTTGGCGCCGGTCCAGCCCATGGCGCCGGTGAAGGTGCGGGTCCAGGCCTCGCGGCGCATCGCCTCGCTCGACACGAACTCCTCGAAATAGATCGGCTTCATTTTCGACCAGACGCCGCCGGGGCTGCGGAAATCGGGAATGCCGGACTCGGTCGAGATGCCCGCGCCGGTGAACACCACGGCGCGTTGCGCATCCGCGATGAACCGGGCCAGTGCGTCAAATTCCGACATGCGAAGAATCCTGCTGCGAGCGATACCGGCCCATTTCGGCCATTCGCGCTCGCACCGGTCAATGTCTTGTTTTCACCCGATGCCGAACGCCGGCATCAGCGGCGTGGCCTTCCGCTTTGCGCCCGTGCCGCCGCGTTCGCGCCCTCGTGCGATGGTCAGATCGTCTGGCGCACCGCCGGCTTGCTCGTCCGGAGCGGGCGCTCCTCCATGCGCCAGAGCGCCAGCAGCGACAGCGCAAAACCCGCCGAGGTCCCGAAAAATATGACCTGGAACGTCTGGGCCAGCGCGGTCCGCTCCCCCATCGCCGCCGCCGAGGCGGCGCCTTGCAGGATGTCCGTACCAAGCTTCGACGCTAGGATGGCGCCGAACACCCCGACGAAGGTTGTCCCGGCGAGACTGCGAAGGAAATTGAGGGAGGCGGTCGCGGCGCCGAGCTGGTCCCACTCCACCGCGTTTTGCAACGATACCGTCGCCACGGGCGGCACCGTGCCGAATTCCGAGGCCGATGACGGTCAGCAGCACTTCGATGGCGGCCAGGCCGACGTGGTCGGCGACGAAGCCGAGCGCGACCGTCGCGGACAGCGCCACCAGCAATCCGACGATCGGCATCACCTTGTAACGGCGGACGCGCGCGGTGACCTGGCCGGAAATTCCCGCGCCGACATTGAAGCTGAACATCAGCGTCATTAGCAGCAGGCCGGAATGCGAGGCGCTGAGCCCGAGAAAAAGCTGGAGGAATATCGGCACGAAAACGTTCAGCACCATGGCCGCGCCCGACGCCATCGAATTGGCAAGTGCGGCGAAAATGACGACCGGGTTGGATAGCACGCCGAGCGGAACCAGCGGCTCGGGCGCGCGGCGCAGCCGCACGACGAAGCCCGCCCAGCTCGCCGCCGACAGCGCCACAGAGGCCGATCATGGGCGCCGATACCCAGTCGAAGCGGCTGCCGCCGAGATCGATGGCGACCATCAGCGACGCCGTCGCCACCATGACCAGGCCGGCGCCGAGAAGATCGAGACGGTGCCGCCGTCCGTGCCGCGGCAGCCGCCGGAGCTGCGCGTTCGACAACGCGAAGGAGAACAGGCCGAGCGGCAGGTTGATCCAGAAAATCACCGTCCAGTCGAGATATTGGGCAAAGAAACCGCCGAGCGCCGGGCCGATAGCGCCCGAGCTCGCGAACACGATGACGAAATACGTGTAGTACTTGGCCCGGTCCTTCGGCGCCGCGATGTCGGCGAGGACGGTCATCGCGAGGAGGATCAGACTGCCGCCGCCGAAGCCCTGCACCGCGCGTCCGAGGATCAGCACGAAGAGGCTCGGCGCCAGCGCGCAGACGATCGAACCCGCCAGGAAGACGGCAATGGCCGCGAGCATGGTCGCGCGCCGGCCATAGATGTCGCTCAGCTTGCCGACCACCGGCGTCGCCGCCGTCCCGGTGAGGAGATAGGCGGTCGCCACCCACGGGACGTTTTGCAAATCGCCGAAGGCGCGGCCGATGGTCGGCAGCGCGGCGCCGACGATCGTCTGGTCGAGCGAGCCGAGGAACACGGGCAGGAGCACCCCGATCGTGATCTTTAGCGCGTCGCGATGGCCAAGGTCGGAGGACTGGTCGCGGATGTCCATTCCGGAGTCGCGCTGCGGTTAAACGGTGTTTTCCGGGCTAGATCAACGTGAACACCGCGACCCACTCATCCGTTTTTGTGCGCCCAGGGCAGATAGAGAATCTCGAGACCGCGCTGGCCCGGCGTGTAGGTAACGTTTTTCTTCATCGCGTAAACGCCGACATAATCCCACAGCGTGATGATGTAGTGGTCCTTCTGCTCCTGCGCCATGATCTGGCTGATGAGCGGCGCCTGCTTGGCGAGGTCGAAGGTTGCCTCGGCCTGGTCGAACAGCCGGTCGATTTCCGGATTGTTGTTAAGCGCGGCCGGATTCTTGCCATAGAAGGCGAGGCCGATGCCCCAGAGCGGCGTCGGCAGGCTCGCGATCGGATAGCCGCCGATGGCGACGAACTTGGCGTTGGGGTCGCGGCCCGACGCGAAGATCTTGCCGATCAGCTCGGCGAGGCCCAGCCCCTGCGCGTGCGTCGTGACGTTGATGTTCTGTTTGAGATAGAGGGTGACCGCCTCCGCCGTCTCCTCCATGCCGAAAAAGATTCCGGTCTGGACGTAGAACGGCATGTCGAAACCGTTGGGATAGCCCGCCTCTTTCATCAACTGGCGGGCTTTCGCCGGATCGTAGTCGTCGCCTTTGAGGTTCGGGTCGTAGCCGGTCTCGCCCGGCAACAGCCGCGGATACGACACCGGCACGCCGTGCAGCAGCCCCTTGATGATCGCCTTGCGGTCGATGGCATGGGAAATCGCCTGGCGGACGCGGAGGTCGTGCCACGGCACGTTCGGGTTCTTGAGCTGGAACTGAATCGAGGTCGTCGGCTGCGAGGTCAGCTTGGCGATGGTGAAGCCCGCTTTCTGCAAGTCGTCGACCACGGTGTAGGGCGTCGCCATCATCAGATCGACTTCGCCGGCGCGCAGCTTGGCGAGGCGCGTGTTGGCGTCCTGCACGAAATAGAAGCGCGCCTTTTTGATCTGCGGCTTCGGTCCCCAGTATTTGTCGTAGGCCTCGAGGTCGAGATATTGGCCCGGCACGTAATTGACGATCTTGTAGGGGCCGGTGCCGACCGGATGCTTGGTGAATTCCGCCTCGCCGACGCGGTCGAAATATTTCTTCGATTCCACCAGGATCGGATGGATCGCGAGAAACTCCGCGTCGGGCTGCTTGAAGGTGATCTTGACGGTGTAGTCGTCGGTGGCCTCGACGCGGTCGATGTAGCGCGCGATGCCGACATAGAAGCGGCCGTATTTGAGGTATCGCTCATGCGTCCATACCACGTCCTGCGCGGTAACCGGATCGCCGGAATGGAACGTGGCGCCGTGGCGGAGGTGAAAGACGACGACCTTGCCGCCGTCGAGAATGTCCCACGATTCCGCGAGCGCCGGGATCGTATTGCCGTTGACGTCCTGCCAGTTGAGGCTCTCATACACGTTGTTCAGCGTGGTGAAGCCCTGCGGCGAGCCGGATTTCGCCGTGTCGAGCACGTCGGGCTCGGCGTTGGTCGCGACCGTCAATTCCTGCGCGACGGCGTGATTTGTGCCGATGGTCAGTGATGTGGCGGCAAGCGCCGCGACGGCGAGCAATGCGCGAATTTTCATGGACATACCCTCCCAAGGATTTTTTGGCCCAAGCGGTTTTTTTGATCGTAGCGGAAATGCCGCCCTAAACGAAGCGGCGCGCGAGGCGGGCCAGGCGCGGCACGAAATTCGGGCGCAAGAGGCGCGCGTCATAGAGCTGCATGCGCCGGTCGTTCTCGGTAAGGCAGATATCGAGCACGTCGCGCGGCGTCACGTTGATGCCCATGTCGCGATGACCGGTCGCCGTGAAGTTATTGCCGCCGGCGCCGCGCGCGATCATCGCGCGTTGCCAGACGAGGCGCGCGAACACCGCGACACGGCGCGCGTCGAAGACAAGCTTGCGCCACCACGACAGGCGCGCGCGATGCCACGCCACCCAGTTGCGGAAGAACAGGATGTGCCGTGCTTCCTCCTGGATCACCGGTTCGAAGGTCTCGACCAGCGCCGGCGGGAAGTAGCCCGACTGTTTCGCCAGCGCGAACAGGCCGAAGGAAAAGAAACTGTCGATGCACTCGCTGTAACCGATGGTCATAAACGCCCATTCGCCGTCGCGCGGCGTCGGATAGTCCGGCTCGGGCGCGAGCTTGATCCCGTAGGCTTCGACGAGATTGTGCAGCACGCGCTTGTGCCGCGCTTCCTCGAACCCGTTCATTTCGATGGCGCGCTTCAGAAGCGGCTCGTCGACGCAGTCCAGATAGGCCATCACTTTGACGCTGGCGCGGCCTTCGGTCTGCACCGCCATATCCCAGATCGGCAGCGACGCAAGCCGGTCGCGCGCGTCGTCGTCGAGCTTGGGCCAATCGAGTACGGCGGGCTTGTACGGGTCATGCGTCTCCAACAGCATGTTGCAGAACAACGCCAGATGCGCATCGCCGCCGATGGGGATCTTTCGTTCTTCTTTTCCCCTCTCCGCCCATGGGGGGGAGAGGGAGGGACCCGCGCCGAAGGCGCGGGAGGGTGAGGTGGGATAGCTCATCGATTCCCCCACCTCACCTAACCTCTCCGCCCCCAGGGGCGGAGAGGGATTTCTTGGGAGTGGGGAATTCACTCGCACCTTAGATCGCCGCGAGCGGGCCGTACGTTTCGGGCCGGCGGTCGCGGAAGAATTGCCACAGGTTGCGCACCTCGCGCACCATGTCCCAATCCATGTCGGCGATCAGCAGCTCGTCCTTGTCCTCGCTTGCCTTGGCGATGATCTTGCCGCGCGGATTGACGAAATAGGACGAGCCGTAGAAGCGGCCGATATTCCACGGCGCCTCGGTGCCGACGCGGTTGATGGCGCCGATATAGCAGCCGTTGGCCGCCGCCGAGGCGGGCTGCTCCAGTTCCCACAGATATTGGCTCAGGCCCGCGACCGTCGCCGACGGGTTGACGATGTACTCGGCGCCGTTCAACGCCAGGCCGCGCCAGCCCTCGGGGAAATGCCGGTCATAGCAGATATAGACGCCGAGCTTGCAATACGCGGTCTGGAATACCGGCCAGCCGGAATTGCCGGGCTTGAAAAAGAACTTCTCGTAGAAGCCGGCGACCTGCGGGATGTGGGTCTTGCGGTATTTGCCCAGATACGCGCCGTCGGCGTCGATCACCGCGGCGGTGTTGTAATAGACGCCCGTCATGTCCTCTTCGTAGATCGGGACGACGATGACCATCGAATATTTCTTGGCGTATTCCCGCATCAGCGTGACGGTCGGGCCGTCCGGAATCTTCTCGACGGCGGCGTACCACTTCACGTCCTGGCTCGGACAGAAATAGGGTTGGTTGAACACTTCCTGGAGGCACAGGACCTGGACGCCGGCCTTGCCCGCCTGCTCGACCAGCGGGATATGCGCGTCGTTCATCCGGTTGCGGATTTCCGCGGGCGTCATCGATGTGTCGCCCTTGAGGCTCATCTGAATCAATCCGCCTTTCAGCATGGTCATGGCCGGTCTCCCCGCATCGTTGCACAACGGCCTTAGCTCAATTGCATTTCGGGTTCAACGGGTGCGATGATTTGGCCCGTCGATCCACTCAGCCGGGAGAACACGCATGGCACGGCCCCGCATCCGCCATCTGGCGATCATGACGCGCAGTCCCAAGAAAATGGCGCAGTTCTATCAAGAGACGTTCGACATGGAGATCATCAGCAAGGCGCCGAACGACGTGGCGTTCTTCTTGAGCGACGGCTATCTGACCTTGGCGATCCTGCCGCACCGGCTCGAGGGCGAGGCCGCCGTCGGCATCAATCATTTCGGCTTCGAGATCGAGGATCTGGAGGCGGTGAAAAAGAAGCTCGCTGATTTCGGCGTCGAAATGCCGAAAATGCGCCCGGCCGAGCGGCCCTATGCCGAGTACCGCGCTTGCGACCCCGAGGGCAACCAGTTCGACCTCTCGGTCCACGGTTTCCGCGAGATCGAGACAGGAAACGACCGCGCGGCAAAGAAAGAGAAGGTTTAGGTCTGGAAGACCATCGTGCGTTCCTCGACTGCTGCCATCGGGCTTCCGCCCGATGGTCCGCGCTCGGGATGAGGTAAAGCTTTTCTTCATCCCGAGCGCGGAGCACCGCTTAGCGGTGCGAGCAGTCGAGGGACGCTAAGCGCCCCTGCAGGTCCGCATGAATTTTCACCTGATCTCCGCCTTCGTCACCTTGTTCGTGGTGGTCGATCCGGTCGGCGTTGCCGTCGCGACCGGCGGGCTGACTCATGGCTTGTCGGCGGAATTGCGTCACTCGATCGCTTGGCGCGGGGTGGCGATCGCGGCCGCGATTCTCATCGTGTTCGCGTTTGGCGGCGAGTGGCTGTTGCGGGCGTTGGGCATCAGCTTGCCGGCCCTACGAGTCGCCGGCGGCGTGCTGCTGTTCCTGCTCTCGATCGACATGGTGTTCGCGCGGCCGTCCGGCATCCGCGGTCCGACCGGGCCGGAGCAGGCGGAGGCGAACCAGCGCAACGACATCGCCGTGTTTCCGCTGGCGTTTCCGCTGCTGGCTGGCCCCGGCGCGCTGACCTCGGTGGTGCTGCTGATGGGACGGGCGAACGATCCGGCCGACATCGCCATCGTTGTCGCCGCCTTGGTCGCGGTATTGGCGTTGGCCATGCTGGCGCTCTATTTCACCAATCGCGTGACCGGAGTCTTAGGCGTGACCGGCGCCAACGTCGTGGGCCGCGTCTCCGGCGTGATTCTGGCGGCGCTGGCGGCTCAGTTCGTGCTCGACGGCCTGGCCCAGGGCCTGCCGCGCCTGCCGTGACGGCGTATGCTGCAGTGCAGCACGACTGGCCCGCCGGGATGGGTCGCCCGGATGTCCGTCAAACTGTTGCAATTCCGCAACAGAACTTGGAAATCATCGGACCCCTCCCGCCTTCATCCTTGTCTCTTGCTGGCGAATTGGGCGAAATGCTCGCGGATGGAAACGCGACCGCGTTTGCCATAAACACGAAACCCACTTGGGGGTCATTCATGAAAGCTCTTCGCAACCTCAGCCTCGGCGTGGCGCTGGGTGCACTCACGGCAGCCGGTGGGCTGTTGGGAGCTGCGACCGCCGCCAACGCGCAAGGGGCGCCTCCGGGATTCTTCCAAATTCCGGGCACGACGACCGCGTTGTTGATCACCGGCCAGGTGGGCACCCGCGGCATTTACGACGCGAATGACTACGACGTCGATTATCCGGCGTTGATGGGCATCAGCTCGGACATTCTGATCCCGTTGTTCATCCCGTCGACAGGCAACGTCAGTCACTCGGACGGGAACAACAATGGCGGTTTCCACTTCTCCGCCAAGGACTTCTCGTTCGGCTTCATCACGTCGACGCCAACTGCTTGGGGTAACCTGGGCACCGTGATGATCTTCGGCGCCGGCAGCAATCTCAACGATCCGTCGGGCTTCAGCCAGGCGTTCCAGAACGTCGGCGTGGTCGTCGCGTTCGGCACGTTGGGTCCGTGGATGGCCGGCATGAACGGCAGCTTGTTGAGCGATGACGATGCGGCCCCCGATACGATGGGTGAGCCGTTGGCCCTCGCCGGTCAGCTCGGTGGCATTCAGCCGGGTGTCCGCTATACCTGGAAAGGCCCGAACGGCTTCAGTCTCGCTGGCTCCTTGGAACAGAACTTCACCGGGGGCGTCGCGGCTGGCGCAATCGGTAACTTTCCGAACCAGCTGTTCAGCCCCTTCGTTAACGGGGCGCTCGTCACTGGGACACTTGGTAGTTTAGTGTCAGACGCTGCCGGACCCGATACGCCCTTCAATACCGGTACTCTTGGCGGCCGGACCACGTGGCCCGACCTGATCTTAAAGGCGCGTTGGGACCAACCCTGGGGTCATGTCGCTGCCGCGTTCTTGTTGCACGAACTTTCATCGGCTTGTGCGGAAGTGCAGTGCACTCCGACCCTTAATGCCGGAGCGCCTACGGGCGATACCTGGGCTGGCGGTGCGGTGCCGAATGACACCAAGCTCGGGTGGGCCGTTAACTTCACGGGTCACTTGAACACGTGGGGCAAAGACACCCTAAAAGGCGGGGTCTTCTTCGGTCAGGGCGTCGATCACTACATGGGCGACTACGGCGGCAACCAAGGTGCGGAACTTGGTGCTGGCCCGACCTGCGGCGGTGGTACGGCTGCGGCAGAGACTTGGTGCGGCATATACATCCCCTTCTCCTGGGGCATCTACGCCGCGTACCAGCACTTCTGGACCGACCAATTGCGGTCGACCGTGGGCTTTGGCTACTCGCATGTTGACAACAATTCGAACTATCAAATTATGCCGGCGGCGATTGGGATGCTTGGACCAAACTTCAATCTGGAGAATGTTGACAACGAGTCTCATATGAGCGCTGTTGCCAACCTAGTATGGAGCCCAGTGCCGAAGGTTGACATCGGCCTCGAATATGCCTGGTATCGCGTGACCTACGTCGATAGTCCGTTCCAGGCGACTGGCGCGGGTTCGACGAGCAATGCAGGCTACGATAACCGGATCGAGGTGGAATCGATCTTCCACTTCTAGTCCGATCGCTCGCGAGAGCGTGTTAATCTCGAGCCCGCCGGCAGCAATGCCGGCGGGCTTTTCTTTCATGGCTCGGGTCGGCGCGGCTGGGTTAAGATCGCCCGCAGATGGCGGTGCCGCATGAAAAACAAGAATTGGCGTCGCCACCCGCGATCCATTGGCTGATCCTCGCCTTCGGCTTCCTCTCCGCGATGGCGCCCTTGTCGGTGGATATCTATCTGCCGGCCTTGCCGATGCTGCAGCGGACCTTCGCCGCCGACGAGGCGCGGACCCTCCTGACCCTGTCGGCGTTTCTGGTCGGCTTCGGCGCCGGCCAGCTCTTTCTGGGGCCGCTTAGCGACCGATTCGGCCGCAAGCGCCCGCTGCTCGCCGGTTTGGCGCTCTATCTCGTTGCCTCGGTCGGGTGCGCGCTTGCCGACTCGATTACCGCGGTGATCGTGTGGCGCTTTCTCCAGGCGGTCGGCGGCTGCGCCGTGCCGGTCATGGTGCAGTCGATGGTGCGCGACCTGTTCGACCGCGATCAGGGCGCGCGCATGTTCTCGCTCAACATGCTGGTGATGGGCGTGGCGCCGATCGCGGCGCCGCTGATCGGCGGCCAAGTCATGTTGTGGTTCGATTGGCGCGCGATCTTTTGGGTGCTGGCCGCGTTCGGCGTGCTCGCCCTCGTCTGCGCCGTGGCATTGCCCGAGACCTTGTCAGCGGCCCGGCGCAATCAGGCGCACCCGGTCGCGATGATCCTCGGCTATGGCGAGCTGTTCCAAAGCCGCCGCTATGTCGGCTATGTCTTCGGCCTGGGCTTTTATTATTGCGCGCTGTTCGGTTTCATCGCCGGCTCGCCCTTTGTCTATATCGAGCATTTCGGCGTATCGCCGCAGTATTACGGTTTTCTGTTCGGGCTGAACATCATCGGCATGATGGCCGGCAGCTTCCTCAACGCCCGAATCGTGCTTCGCCGCGGCAGCGACCGGCTGTTGCGCATCGGGCTTTTCATTGGCCTCGGCGGCGCCGTGCTATTGGCGATCACCGGAACGCAAGGCATCGGCGGGATCGCCGGCATCGCCGTCCCGTCGTTCGTCATGCTGTCGATGTTGAGCATGATCGGCGCCAACGCCACGTCGGGCGCGCTCGCGCTGTTTCCGCATCGCGCCGGCTCCGCGGCGGCGCTGTCGGGCGCGCTTCAGTTCAGCATGGGGGCGCTGGCGGGCGCCGTCATCGGCTGGCTCGCCGACGGCACGCCCGGCCCGATGAGCCTAGTGATGGCCGGCTCGGTGGCGATCGCGCTGTTGCTCAACCTGGCGCTGGTGCGCGGGCGCTCGGTGATGGCGTGACCGTCGGGAAAAGAAAAATTTGAACCGCCAAGACACCAAGACGCGAAGTTCACTTCGTCATTGCCGGGCTTGACCCGGCAATCTAGAGCAAGCGACGGAAATATCCGTCAGTTGCTTGAGACCCGCGGGTCAAGCCCGCGGGTGACGGATTCTTCTTCGCGCCTCGGCGGTTCAACTTTTCCCTCATTCCTTCTCCACCAGCACCGCGCCCGTCGACATCGGCTGCACCTGGCGCTGATAGATGCCGAGCCAGCCGCCGGCATGCGGCAGCTTCGGCGGGCCCAGCGCGGCGCGCCGCTTCGCCAGTTCTTCTTCCGGCACGACCAGATCGAGAATCTTCTTGTCGACGTCGAGCACGATGCGGTCGCCGGTCTTGACCAGGGCCAGCGGCCCGCCGATCGCCGATTCGGGTGATACCTCCGCCACCGTAAGGCCCTTGTTGCACAGGCCCGAGAGCTGCCCGTCGCTGATGAACGCGATCTTGTTCTGCAAGCCGGCCGAGTTGACCGCGAATACCACCATCGAGGCCGGCCCCGCCATGCCGGGCCCGCCTTTCGGCCCCATGCCGCGCACGATCAACGCCTGACCTTCTTTGACCTCGCCGCGTTCGATCGCCTTGATCGCGTCGGGGCCGTTGTCGTACACGATCGCCGGTCCGTCGAACGTCGACACGCGCCCCGGCCCGCGCAGGCCGAGCTTGCAGACGGCGCTTTCGGGCGCCAGCGAGCCGCGCAGGATCGTGATCGGCGCCTCGTTGGAAAAGGCGCGGTCGCGGGGCCGGATCACCTCCGGATTCGCCACCATCATACCCGCGAGATTCTCGGCGACGGTCTTGCCCGTGCAGGTCATCGCCTTGGTGTCGAGCAGCGGCTCCAACTGTTTCATCAGCGCGCGGCAGCCGCCCGCCGCCTCGAAATTCTCGATCGACTCGTCGCCGTTAGGCCGCACCGCCGACAGCACCGGGATCTTGCCGCCCAACTCGTTGAATAGGCCGAACACGTCGAGGTCGAGGCCGCTCTCGACCGCGATCGCCTGCAAATGCTTGATGCAATTGATCGAGCCCGACACCGCCAGCACCGCGGCGACGGCATTGTGGAACGCACCCTTGGTCATGACTTGGCGCGGCTTCAGATCCTCCAGCACCATGTCGACGATGCGCGCGCCGGCATCGCGGGCCTGTTGAAACATTTTTGGACTGTTGGCGAGGACCGGCGCGCTGCCCGGCAGCGACATGCCCAGCGCCTCGCACACGACGTGCATCGAGTTCGCGGTCGCCATGCCGGAACACACGCCCGGCCCTTTGATGGCGTTGTCGGCCATGAGGCGAAGCTGCTCGGGCGCAAGCTTACCGAACCCGGCCTGCACGGAGCCGAAGAACACTTCCTCGATATCGACGTGATGGCCGTTCACTTCGCCCGACGGCTGATAACCGCAGACGACGAGAATGGTCGGAATGTTGAAACGGCCGGCCGCCATCATGTGCGCCGGCGGAGTCTTGTCGCAGGAGGACAGGCACACCATGCCGTCGAGTTGCGCGCCTTCGACCGCGATCTCGATGTCGTTCACAACCAGGTCGCGGCTGGGCAGGATGTAGCCGCCGCCACCGCCCTGGCCGCCGCGGCCGATGATGAAATCGCTGGGCGCGGCGGTGCGGATCTCGAACGGCAGGCCGCCGGCCGCGCGCACCGCGTCCTTCACCACCTTGGCGATGCCGTCCAGATGCGCGAAGCAGATCGCAAGCTCCGAGGAGGTGTTCACCACCGCGATCTTCGGCTTTTCCATGTCCTCGTCGGAAATGCCGAGCGCCTTCCATTGCGCGCGCCGCACCGCCTCGCGGAACGCGCCCGGCTCGAAATTGCTCCTGAGCTTGAAGTTCTTCTTGGCGTCCGCCATCGCGCGCTCCCTTTCGACTGTTTTCCCTATCCGCTGACAATCGGGACGATGAGTTCGCGGCGTGCTTCCGTCAAGGCGCCGTGCGTCCCTCGACTGCTCGTCCGATCCGTTCGGATCGGCCTCCGCGCTCGGGATGAGGGGGTTTTTCTGTTATGAGGATTTTGTAAACTCCGAACCTCCTCATCCCGAGCGCGGACCGATGCGCGCCAGCGCGGCGGGAGCAGTCGAGGGACGCACCTGCTAAAATCGGCCATGCCCAAGCGCAGCGCCGGATTGCTGGTCTACAAGATCGCGGCGGGCGAGCTGCGCGTGTTCCTCGTCCATCCCGGCGGGCCGTTCTGGCGCACCAAGGACGCCGGCGCCTGGACCATCCCCAAGGGCGAGATCGCGGACGGCGAGGACGCGTTGGCGGCGGCGCGGCGCGAATTCCGCGAGGAAACCGGGCAGGACGTCGCCGGCGAAGTCACGCCGCTGACGCCGGTCCGCCAGGCCGGCGGCAAAATCGTCCAAGCGTGGGCCGTCCTCGCCGCCATCGACACGGCCCATATCGTCAGCAATTCGTTCGAGATGGAATGGCCGCCGCGCTCGGGCCGAACGCGATCGTTTCCCGAAATCGACCGCGCCCAATGGTTCACGCTGGCCGAGGCGCGGGCGCGCATCAACAAGGGCCAAGCGGCACTGCTCGATGAATTAGACGCGCGGCTTCGGCACTAACGCTAAGCTGCCCGCGGGGCCGTGCGCGGACGTTTCGGCAATCGGGCAATTTCGGTACCGCCAACCGCTTCGGCGAGACGTAATTCGTACGACGACTGCAGATTGAGCCAGAATTGCGCGCCAGTGCCGAACCAATGACCGAGACGCAACGCCGTGTCGCCGGTGATCGCGCGTTTGCCCCGGACGATTTGGGTCAGGCGATTCGCCGGCACCTTGAGTTGACGCGCCAGTTCGGTCGGCGTAACGCCGAGTTCCTCAAGTTCGTCGGCTAGAATTTCGCCGGGATGGATTGCGGGACGGGGCATTCGAATTCTCCTCAATGGTAATCGACGATTTCGACCAACGACGGACCGGGCGCGCCGTTCGGCCAGACAAAACAAAGGCGCCATTGCCCGTTGATCCGAATACTATATTGGCCGGCACGATTGCCCGTGAGCGCCTCGAAGCGGTTGCTCGGCAGCGCGCGAAGCTCGGACAAGCCGCCGGAAGCATCCAGAATTTCCAACCGCTTATACGCCTGGCGGGAAAACCCTTGGAACTCTCGGACGAAATGGCCCGCGGCGAAATCCGCCGTCCGTTTATCCCGAAAATCCGCCGTCCGTTTATCCCGATAAGACAGGATCATGCAGACAAGGAATTTAGCCGGATGTACGATGTACGTCAATCATACATGAATGACGCGCATGGCTACCATCGTCAGCATTGTCCGACATTCGATTGACAGGTCCGCCGCCTGCATGGTTCGCTGCGCGAAACTATAATAGCTTTAGCGGGCCGGTTGGGAGGACGCCATGGACGATGTGCAGACGCTGTTTCGCGGCGACGCCGAGAGTCTCGAATCGTGGCTGCCGCTCGCCGACAAGGTGACGTCCGAACGCTTCGCCGCCGAACGCGCGAAAATCTTCCGCCGCTCTTGGCTTTATATCGGTAAGGCGACCGGGCTGACGCAGCCGGGGAGCTATTTCGTCAAGGAACTGCCAACGCTCAACACCTCGCTCATCATCGTGCGCGGCGATGACGGTACCGTGCGCGCCTTCCACAATATCTGC
The DNA here is from genome assembly GCA_963851285.1 of uncultured Alphaproteobacteria bacterium. Classification (GTDB taxonomy): domain Bacteria; phylum Pseudomonadota; class Alphaproteobacteria; order ATCC43930; family CGMCC-115725; genus JAATGI01. The sequence continues at coordinate 217,101 of CAWKOL010000016.1, read as the reverse complement.
CGCCATCGCGGCAACAAGCTGATCCGCGGCGGCGCGGGCTGCGAGGCGGCGATCCGCTGCGGCTTCCACGGCTGGGCCTTCACCAACCAAGGCGAATGCGCCATCGTCACCGACGAGCATCAATTCCCGGCGCTCGACAAATCGACGCTCGGCCTGCTCGGGGTGGCGTGCGAGGTATGGAACGATTTCGTCTTCGTCAATTTCGAGCCGCGCGAGACGCTGCGCGAGTGGCTCGCGGAGATGTGGGACCAGTACCCCGGCTATTTCGAGAGCCACGAAAAAGTCGCGAGCTATTCGGTCGAGATCGAAAGCAACTGGAACCTCGGCATCAATTCGTTCACCGAGGGCTACCACACGCTCTACATCCACCGGAACACGGTGCCGGATTATCAGGGCGGCAAGGGCAACCAGCAGCGCCATCGCCCCTTCATGCAATTGATGAAGCACCACACGCGCTATTCGGCGCCGGGCAACCCGGATCATCACGAGACTCCGGCCGAAGCGCTGGCGTGGCAACACGGCCACAAGATGCTGCCGGCCGCGACCTACCGGCACGACAATCTGGTAAAGGGCGTCAACCCGTCGCGCGCCGAGAAATGGCTGTTCGACGTGGTCGAGCTGTTCCCGAACAACGTCATGCTGACGGGCCAGTATTGGCACATGATGCTGACGTTCTGGCCGCTTGCCGCCAACCGCAGCGTGATGGTGCAGGAGGTGTTCGCCTACAAGCCCAAATCGATGGGCGAGCGGTTGAGCCAGGAATTTTTCCGGAGCCGGGGCCGCGAGGTGCTGCGTGAGGATTTGAACACGCTCGAGGCGCAATACGCGGCGCTGAGTTCCGGCGTGATGCCGGACGCGTACCTGTCGCGACAGGAATTGGCGCTGCTGCATCATTACCGCGTCGCCGACGCGATGCTGGCGCAGGCGTGATGCTGCCTAGGGGTGCGTGCTTCGAGACGGCGCCTTCTGCGCCTCCTCAGCATGAGGAACGATTATCGATGGCACAAAGAAATGTCCTCCTCCTGAGGAGCGGTCCACAGGACCGCGTCTCGAAGGACGCACGTCGGGACGGCCGGGGGATGGGATGACCGAACCCCTCCTACCCCCCGCCTTCGCCGATCTCGAACCGTTCGTCGCGGCGTGGGGCCTGCCGAACGAGCAGGCGCGGCAACAGCATCGCGTTCAATCCGATCTCGACACGACGCGCAAATTCTACGAGGCGATGCTGCCGCGCATGCCGGCGGTGTTCGATTATTTCGACCGCATCCCGCACGGCGAGCTCGACACGCTCGCGCCGGAGGATCGGCGCCTGTTCCAGCTCGCCGCGTCGTTCTACGAGGCGTCGCACCCCATCGAGATGAAGTGGCGCCGCACCGACATCGACGATGCTTTTCCGCTCGACCGGCTGCGGTTTCTGCCGCCGAGCGACCGCCGTTAGTTTTTCTTTTGGGAGGCAAGAAGAATGATTCGTTCCACCGACCGCATCAAGACAACGCATGCCGGCACCTTGCCGAAGGCGAAGGACCTCGCGCGCATGGTCGCGTCGAAGGCCGTGCACGCCACCGCCTGGCGGCCGCAAGAGCCCGTCGAGGTCGACGACGCGACGTATCGGCGCCGCCTCAAGGAAGAAGTCGGCGCCGTGGTGAAGCAACAGGCCGAGATCGGCGTCGACAGCGTCAATGACGGCGAGCTCTCCAAGATCACCTTCCAACACTATTGCTTCGAGCGCATCACCGGCTTCGAGGACGTGGCGTGGAAGCCGGGCATGCCGGTGCCGCTGTCGATCGCGATGCGCGACGCCAAGAAATTCGGCGATTACTTCGCCGAGGGCCATGGCGGCTTCGCCAGCGCCGGCCCGCCGAAATCCGTGTCGCTGTGCACCGGCCCCTTGAACTATGTCGGCCACGATCAGCTCCAGCGCGACATCGATAATTTCAAGGCCGCCGTGGCGAAGGTGAAGGTCGAGGACGCGTTCTTGCCGGCGAACACGCCCGGCACGCTCGAGCACGCGCTGCGCAACGTCTACTACAAGACCGACGAGGAATACCTCGAAGCCGCCGCCAACGTACTGCGTGTCGAATACAAGGCGATCACCGACGCCGGCCTGACCTTGCAGCTCGACGACCCCGATCTGCCCGACGGCTGGCTGATCTATCCGGAGATGACCGTCGCGGATTACCGGAAATACGCCGGCCTGCGCATCGACGCGTTGAAGCATGCGTTGGCGGGCATTCCGCGCGAGCAGGTCCGGCTGCATGTTTGTTGGGGCAGTTTCCACGGCCCACACCAAGCCGACATTCCCTTGAAGGAGATCGCCGACCTCATCTTCTCGGTTCCGGCGCAGAGCTATTCGATCGAGGCGTCGAACCCGGCGCACGAGCATGAATGGCAGGTGTTCGAGCACATCAAGCCGCCGAAGGATTCGGTGCTGATCCCCGGCGTCATCGGCCACGCCACCGACTTCATCGAGCATCCGGAACTGGTGGCGCAGCGCCTGGTGCGCTACGCCAAGCTCGTCGGGCGCGAGAATGTCGCCGGCGGCAGCGATTGCGGCATCGGCACGCGCGTCAAGCACGCGAGCATCGCCTGGGCCAAGCTCGAAGCGCTGGTCGAAGGCGCGCGGATCGCGTCGAAACAGTTGTGGTAGGTGCGTGCTTCGAGACGCGCGCTTCGCGCGCTCCTCAGCATGAGGAAAACTGCACAACATTCCTCAGCCTGAGGAGCCGCCAGCGGCGGCGTCTCGAGGGCCGCGCCATTCTTGCTTTCGCAAACGCGACGCGTATAGTCGCCGCCATGGCGATGCGTTCCGTCACCGTCTCGCGCTTTTGGTACCGCTGGTTCAGCCCGGCGGCTTAGGCGCGCGTATCGATCGCAACCCCGAAGCCGCCCGATCCGAGGCGGCTTTCGTGTTTTAGCGACCACGACATCCGCCCCGCCGAGCGGCTTCTCCCGAAGAGGAGGAGCCCATGTCCAACGATTTCGACGTCATCACCGGCCCGGCCGCGCCGCCGCCCAGAATCAAGCCATCGGCGCCGCCCGCGTTCGACGCGCGACGTAGCGCCGACCGCGACAAGCTCGCGACGCTGCCCCCGGACCCGGCGAGCGCGAAATGATCTTCGAACTAGCCAACAGCAGTTTGGAATTGGGCGCGTTCGCGTTCAATCGACACGCACAGTGCCGAACTTCACCTTCTCTTAATCCCGGTGCTGGCAGGGTCACGACCATTACGGCGGCTGCGCGCACAGGCGCTTGCAGACAACGAAGTAAGTGACCAGCGCACGGAAGCCGCATTGAATAAAGCGTCACCAGATGCTTGCCACCAATTTTTTTTGGACGTTTTGCACCATGGGCGGGAATCGGCGACGCTACTGTTAGAAGAACGAGTAAGACACCGAATGGCAGGCTGGAAAATCGTCATCGTCTTCGCTGTGTTAATGATCGTGCTCGCGACCCCACAGAAATTCATCTTTGGTGACGACGTGCCATGGATTGTCCGCTGACGTGATGACTTGGTTCGGTACGACTTCAGATAATCGTGACACCAACACGGTGCCCACAGCGCCAAGAATGACCGACGCCAACGCGACGTAGTGTGGCGTGATCATGGTTTGCTTTTGGCCTAGATGCCCAAGCGGCGCATTTCCTCACGGCCTCGTGGCGTAATGCTGTTGAAGAATATGCCAATCGCCGGTTGGTTTCTGATGATCCCGGAGCTAACCCATCCACCGTCCAGCAGCCATTGCAGAGCCGCCTCGATTTGCTCCCAAGTATAACCCTCTACGCGCACTGGCCATTCAACGTTTTGCCCTTCGATGAAGGGTTGCACGACGATGCTGTCGTCGGGCGTCATTCCTTGCTGACGCTGCGACAACTCAACCAACACGGCCTTCAACAATCGCGGATCAGGCGTCATTGTCTTTTTCCCTTTCGCTTTTCGAGCCTAAATCATTGGTCGCCGCCAGTCGTCGCGGTGTTGCTGGCGTTGGTTGATGTGTCATTCGTCGCGACGCAGTGGCCAATGAGCGCCAGCATCAAGAGAGCGATGATCGGCGAGATATACTTGTTCACTACCCGTCCGGTTTTCCGATCACGGCCCGAACGTGTTAGCGGCACTCCGATCTTTCGGGAAATCCTCCCCTTCGCTGCCGACGCACCGATGGCCCGACGCCATGAGAATGATGCCCCATACGTGCGACGCTTCGCCATCCTATTGCTGTTGTTGTTGCTGTTGGTTGATTAGCCTGTCCATGTCGGCACGATCCTGCTGTCTATATGCTGGCGGCGGATAATCCTGCACTGTTGGTGGCGCGGTCTGGTCGGCACGATCCTGCGGCTTATCTGCTGGAGGTGGATAATCCTGAACTGTTGGCGGCACGGCCTGGCGCGGTTGCACGGCGTTGCCAGTAGATTTAGTGCCTCCTAGCCCGCTGCCCCGAAGGTCGGCCCATACTTCACCCGTCGAACTCGGATCGATGACCGTCTGCCAATAGAGCGCCGAACACGTAATAAACGGAGGCAAATTGGGGTTACGGCGCCAAGCGTACTCCTTCGTCACGGGGCCGCCGACAAGGCGCACTATGAGCGTGTTCAGGACCGGACTACTCGCGTTATCCTTTGGACCAGCCTCATTGATTGCGCGAAGAGCCAGAGCGCTGCACGGGCTGGCGGTATCTTCGTTTAGTAATGGATAGCCGATGAAGACCACCGCCAGCGCGAGAAGCAAAAGTATGATCTTCACCATTGACGGTCAGCCTTCGGGCGCATGAGTTCGCCGAACCTGCGTGTACGGGTAGACCCAACGAACAGTCTACCCCTGCCCGGTCACGCGGCAAGAGGGCGCCGAATTCGCGCCATCTCGTGGTTCATTCTTAATGTCGCTTGCGACGGATGACGACATAGACCCATCGTCGAAACGATCGCAAAGCTAGCCTGCGACCGTACTCGCTGACCTTCGCTGGATCATAGGTCGATACGATATAGCGCGTGTCAGCGATCGTCGGTGCCGTCGATCTGTTGCCACTCGCCGCACAGTTAGACGGCTCGACGGCGCCCTTCATGTAAACCGAGATCACGCTTCGATGTAATCGACCCGCGCCCATAGAACTGCGAACAACGCGCCCGTCGCGGCCGGCGTCGAGACGTAGGCGAGAAGATCGAAAACAACAGCCAGGGTCGGCGCTGTTACCGCGCCCATCGTGGGACTCGATTCGCACGATCAGCTTCCGACAAGGGCCGAACTATCCCGAATGGCGTCGGCGCCTGCACCATTTCTACGAACCGATGCCGACGGTCGAGCATTACGCCGACCCGTTGGCACCGTGACGAGCGGCTATTTGCCCTTCAGCGTCCGGTCCCACATGCCGAAAATCTTGGCCCAGGAATTTTCCGCCGCCTCGGTGTCGTAGACGTCGCGCTCGGGGAATTGATAGCCGTGTTGCGTACCGGCCAGGACTTCGAGCAGGTGCTTGGTCTTCGCGGTCTTGAGCGCGTCGGTCAGGGCCGGGATCGTGCCCTCCGCGACATGCGGGTCGGTCTCGGCGAAGCCGAAATAGATCTCGCCCTTGATCTTCGGCACCAGCTTGTGCGGCGAGTCCTCTTCCTTGGTGACGATGCCGACGCCATAGAGCGAGGCCGAACCGGCGAAGCGGTTGGCGAAACGCGCCGCCACGGTGGTGATGTACCGGCCGCTCATGCAATAGCCGACGCAGCCCATCGGGCCGGGCGCGACTTTTTCCTGCGCGTCCATCCAGCCGAGCCACGCCGCCGTGTCGTCGACGACGAGTTGGTTGGTCAGCGAGTTCATCGCCGCGAACATGGTCTGCATGAAGCCGTCGGGACGCGGCGTCTTCGCCATGTTGAAGCGCAGCGAGCCGAGCCTATAGTACATGTCGGGGAGCGCGCAGAAATAACCGTGCTTGGCGATGCGCCGCGCCAGATTGTGCAGCTCCTCGCGGATACCCGGCGCGTCCATGTAAAGGATGATGCCGGGATAGGGGCCCGGCCCGTCCGGACACACCGCGAAGGTCGGAATCGGCCCATTACGCGACGGAATCTCGACCGTTTGCTCGATCATGAATGCCTCCCAGGTTGGTTGCGGCCAGCATGCCTTGGCGCCCGCCGATATGCTAGTAGTGGCCGCGCAAGGGAGGATTGCGATGGACCTTTACACTTTTCCAATTTCGCCCAACGGCAAGCGCGTGCGCGTCGCCGCCGCGGAAATCGGCGTTCCGCTGGAATTGAAAAATCTCGATTTCCTCAAGGGCGAACAGCGCGCCCCCGACTATTTGGCGCTCAACCCGATGGGCAAGGCGCCGACCCTGACCGACGGCGATTTCGCGCTGTGGGAGTCGGGCGCTATCATGTGCTACCTGGCGCAAGCGAAACCCAACCCGCTCTGGCCCGACGATTCGCGGGCGCGCGCCGAGACGTTGCGCTGGATGTTCTTCTGCTCCTGCCATGTCGATCCGTATTTCACCACGCTGGTGGTCGAGCGGTTTCAGAAGCCGCGTCGCAACGAGCCAACGGATGAAGCGCAGATCGCGGCCGCCGACCGCTGGCTGAAGCGTTTCCTGCCGGTGCTCGAGGCACAGCTCGGCGAGACCGAGTATGTCGCGGGCTCCTTCGGTCTCGGCGACATCGTGCTGGGTTGCTCGCTCGAATTGTCGCCGATGCTGCGCTACGACCTGACGCCGTACGCCAAGATCGGCGCTTGGCTCGACCGGCTGCAATCGCGGCCGAGCTGGTACAAGACGGTCTAAGCCGGCGCCGGCGCGCGGCGCCGCAACGAAAAGATCAATACCGCGAGCGCGACGGCGATGGTCGCCGCGGCGGAATAGGGCAGGGCGGTGACCGGGATCGCCTTGAGCCACAGCGCGCCGATTCCGGCGCCGATCGCGTTGCCCATATAGACGCCGGTATTGACCAGCGCGATCAACACCGACGCGTTATTCGGTTCGATCCGCATGATGCGCGCCTGGTAGGCGGCAAAGCAGCCCCAATTGCTCATGGTGGCGAGGAACAACACCACGCACGTGGTCCAGACCGAGCCGAGCGCGAACGGGATCGCCAGTTGCACCAGCATCAGCAGCGTCAAGCCCATGAGTTGCGGCTTTACCGGGCCGAGCCGGTCGGCGAGGCGGCCGCCCAAGGGACTACCGGCAAGCCCGCCCAGCCCATAAACGGCCAGCAACAGCGGCAAATCGGCGGTGCTGTAATGCGTCTCGAGCAACAGCGCGACGTAAGTGAAGACCTGCGCGTTGCCGATATACATGATGAGGCACGGCGCCAGCGCCAGCCATACCGCGCCGCGGCCCAACGGTTCGATGCGCCGCGCGAGGCTCGGCGTCGCGATCGCGCCGGCGCTGGGGTCGACGAGGCGGCCGAGGCGGATCGACGCCGCCGCGATCAACGTGGTCAACGCGATCGCGCCGAAGGTCGCGTGCCAGCCGAAATGGTAGCCGATCCAGGTGCCGATCGGGATGCCGAGCACCGAGGCGACGGTGAGGCCGATCGCCACCGCCGCCAGCGCCGCGCCGCGCCGGCGCTCCGGCGCCATCGACGTCGCGAGGAGATAGGCGGTCGGCGTATAGATCGCGGCGCAGAGGCCGGCAGCAGCCTTGAGCACGATCAGCACGCCGTAGCTCGGCGCGACCGCGCAGGCGAGATTGACCACGGCGAAACCGCACAGCGTGTAGAACACGACCTCGGGCCGGCGCCAGCGCGCCACCACCGCCGCCAGGACCGGCGTGCCGAGTCCGTAACTGAAGGAATAGACCGACACCAGCATGCCGGCCGCGGGCACGCTGATGGCGAAGTAATCGGCGAGCAGCGGCAGAATCCCGGTCACCACAAACGCGTCGGTGCCGACGGCGAACGTGCCGATGGCAAGCAGCCAAATACGGGGATCGAGTTTCAGGATCGCGATACTCTGGCTTGAACGATCAAGGCGACGGCCAGCGCGCTGAGGATCGCGGCGGTGTAGGGCAGGGCAATCACGGAAAAGGCGCCGAACACCACGCCGCCGAGCGCCGCGCCGACCGCGCCGCCGAAAAAGATCGAGGCGTTGATCAACGCGAACATGACATTGGCGTGTTCCGGCTCGACCGCGACCGCGCGAGTCTGGATTGGGGCGAAACACGCCCAACTGCACAGGGTCATCGCGAACATCGTCGCCGCGGTCGCGATCCAGGAATGTAGCGCGGTCGCGAATCCCGCGTTCAGCAACGTAAAGATCGACAGAAGGGTGATAAGCGGCGCCGTCGCGCCGAATTTGTCGACGAGCTTGCCGCCCAACTGACTGCCGGCGAGTCCGCCGACGCCATAGCAGATCAGGAACAGCGGAACGTCGGCGGCGGGAAAGCGCGTCTCCAACAGCGGCGCCACGTAGGTGTAGAACGCATAGATGCCGCAGAACATCAGGAGCACCGGCGCCAGCGCGATCCATACGCGAAGGCGCGCCAACGGCGCGACGCGCTCGGCGAGCGGCAGCGGCGTCGCGGCTTCGGTGGTGCGCGGCCCGCGCGCGGCCAGCGCGGCGATGGCAGCCAGCGAGATGACCGCGATCATGACGAACGTCGCCGGCCAACCGAAATGATTGCCGATAAACGTGCCGAGCGGCACGCCGAACACGGTCGAACCCGACGAACCGAGCGCGACCGCCGCCAGGGCGCTGCCGCGCTTTTCGGGGCGCGATGCCGCCGCCGCCATCACGTAAGCGGCGGGCGCGTAGATCGCGGCGCAAAGCGCCGCCGCCGCGCGCATGACGATGAGGAAGCCATAGGTCGGCGCCACGGCGCACAGAAGATTGACGATCACGAACAGGACGAGCGCCGCCAGCGCGACGCGGTCCTGCCGCCAGCGTCCCGCCACCAGGGCCAGGAGCGGCGTGCCGATGCCGTAGACGAAGGCGTACACCGACACGACCGCGCCGGCGGCCTCGACCGTCACCGAAAAAGACCGCGCCAGCTCGGGCAGGATGCCGGCGATGACGAACGTGTCCGTGCCGGTGGCGAAGGTACCGATCGCCAAGAGCCAGACCCGCGGGTCGAAGCCGCGCGAGTCAGCGATGCTCGGCGCGCTCATTTCAGGGGGAGCTTCTTTTGTCGTCTTGGCCCGCGAAGGCGGGCCATCCACGAATTTTTGTTTTCGCCCGCAAACTTCTTCGTGGATGCCCCGGCCAAGCCGGGGCATGACGATCTAGAGAAATGGGGAAAGTCATAACGAGTCTCACCCGCCGAACCGCCGCTTCACGTCGTCGGGCACCGGTATCGACTTGAACCGCGCCGCATCGTCCGGGTGCCGCACCACGAAAATGCGGGTCTCCCGACCCTCCAACAGCAACGTGCCGTCGCGGGTGAAGCGATGCGTCACGATGAACGCCTTGTCCCGCCACTCGGCGACCGTGGATTCCACATCCATATCGTCGCCGAACGCCGACGGAACGTGGAATTTCGCGTTCGATTCCAGCAACGGGAAGCCCTCGACGGCGAAATCGCGAAAGAAGTTCTTGGCGGTCAGCCCGACGCTTTCGAAAAGATGCGTGGTGCAGGCGTCGAACCAGGCGAAATATTGCGGATAGAACACGATGCCCGCCGGATCGCAGTGGCCCCACTCCACGCGAATGCGGCGCTTATTCGTCACCATTGGGCGTACCCCCGGGCGGCGCTTCGACTGCCCACCGCCTTGCTTCGGCTCGATTTAAGCGGCATTCTGCCGACCCGTCAAATACTAAGCGATACAAGGTGTTAGGAATGACGCCCATCCGTAAGGTCAGTCTCGGTCCGTCGCAAACGGTGATGGAGCGGACGGCCGGCGGCGCCATCAAGCTGCGCGCGGCGGCGGCGCTCGGCGCCTACCCGGTCAAGATGACCGACCGGCTCGTTCATTTCGCCAAGGCCATACCCGACCAGGTGCTGATCGGGCAGCGCGGCGCCGGCGGCGAATGGCAGACCATTACCTACGCGCAGATGCTCGACAAGGTGCGGCGCGTTGGACAGGCGCTGATCGCGCGGGGCTTGTCCGTGGACAGGCCGATCGCCGCGCTGTCGGGAGGCGACCTCGACCACGCCGTGTTGAAGCTCGCGGCGATGCATGTCGGGATTCCATTCGCGCCGATCTCGCCGCCTTATTCGCTGGTCTCGACCGATCACGGCAAGCTCAAGCACGTGCTGGGCTTGCTGACGCCGGGGCTGATCTTCGCGGCCGACGGGCGCGCCTACCAAAAGGCGATTGCCGCCGCGGCGCCGATGGACGCCGAGATCGTCGTGCGCGCCAATCCGATTCCGGGCGCGACGTCGTTCGAGGATCTGCTGGCGACGTCGGCGACGCCGGCGGTCGAGGCCGCCGCCGCGACGGTCGCGCCCGACGACGTGATGGAAATTCTGTTCACCTCGGGCTCGACCGGCATGCCCAAGGGCGTGATGCAGACCCAGCGCATGTTCGCCGCCAATCAGCAGATGCAGATCCAGATGCTGCCGACGCTGCGCGAACAGCCGCCGGTTGTGGTCGACTGGACGCCGTGGAATCACACCTTCGCGCATTCCGATTTCGGCAACGTGCTCTACAACGGCGGCTCGTTCTATTTCGACGACGGCCGCCCCGTGCCGGGCCAGTTCGAGCGCACGGTGCGGAACCTGCGCGACATCAAGCCGAACTATTACTACAACGTGCCGAAAGCGTACGAATTTCTGATCCCGTTCCTGCGCGCGGACAAGGAATTGCGCGAGATTTTTTTCGGCCGCGTGCAGATGATGTTCTATGCCGCGGCCGGCCTGCCGCAATTCATCTGGGACGCGCTCGACGAGCTGGCCCTCAAAACGGTCGGCGAGCGCATCCTGATGGTCACCGGACTCGGCATGACCGAGACCGCGCCCTTCATGCTGTGCGCCAACTGGCCCGACGGGTTTGCGGGCTTGGTCGGCGTGCCGGCGCCGGGCATCGAATTCAAGCTCGCGCCGGAGGACCGAAAATTCGAGGCGCGCATGAAGGGGCCGAGCATGACGCCCGGCTATTGGCGCCAGCCCGAGCTCACGGCCAAACTCTATGACGAGGAAGGCTATCTCAAAACCGGCGACGCGGTACGCCTACTCGACGAGCGCGACGCGTCGAAGGGCATCGTGTTCGACGGCCGCATCGCCGAGGATTTCAAGCTCCTCACCGGCACCTGGGTCAGCGTCGGTCCGCTCAAGACCAAGATCGTGCTGCATTTCGCGCCTTATATCCGCGATCTGGTGATGACCGGCGCCGACCGCGACGAGCTCGGCATGCTGATCCTCGCCGACGGCGTCGCATGCCGCGCTTTGTGCGCCGATCTGCCATCGGACGCGCCGGAGATCGCGGTGCTGCGCCATCCCGCGGTGCATGCCCGGTTCGCCGAATTGCTGACGGCGCTGGCGAAGGAGGCGACGGGCAGCGCCACGCGCGTCACCCGCGCCATGATCCTCGAAGAGCCGCCGTCGATCGACAAGCACGAGATGACCGACAAAGGCTCGCTCAACGCCCGCGCGCTGCTCGACAACCGCCAGGCACTGGTCGCGGAACTTTACGCGGAGAAGCCATCGGCTCAGGTGATTTTGGCGATGCTGGCCAAAAGCCCGGCGTGAGTTGCCACGTTCTGGGTCACGCATTAGACTCTGTGCCATGGTAACGTCAGTGATCTCACGCGCTCCCGGAATCATGGGCGGCGCCCCGGTTTTTTTGGGCACACGGGTTCCCGTGCAAACGCTGCTCGACTATCTCGAGGCCGGCGAATTGATTGACGCGTTTCTCGAGGGATTTCCCTCGGTAAGCCGCGAGAAGGTCATCGCCTTCTTGGAAGAAGCGAAGGGCAGTCTCGTCGAATTGGTTTCGTGAGGATTTTCCTAGACGAGTGCGTGGACTGGCGCCTGTCGCGCGACATTGCTGGCCACGAGATTCGAACAGCCCGCCAAATGGGCTGGACCACGATCCAAAATGGGGAATTGCCGGCCCTCGCGGCGGCGCAGTTCGATGTCTTCGTGACGGTCGACCGCGATCTCGCCTTTCAGCAAGATGTCGCATCCGTCGCGATAGCGGTCGTCGTTATCCGCGCTAAGAGCAACCGTCTCGGCGATCTCAAGGCGGCGGTGCCGAGCCTCCTGGCCGCTATCGCGTCGGCAAGAGCCGGAGAAGTGACGTTCGTCGAAGGGTAATTTCAATCATACAAGTGGCGGCAGTGCCCGGGTTTCGGCTATCAATAGGTCAATCGAACCAAGCAAAAACGGGAGTAGAGCATGGAACTCAAGGGGAATGCGGCGATCGTTACGGGCGGCGCCTCGGGTCTCGGCGCCGAGACGGCGCGGTATCTCGCGAAGGGCGGGGCCAAGGTCGCGGTCGTGGACCGCAACGCCGAGTTGGCCGAGAAGGTCGCGAAGGAGATCGGCGGCATCGCCGTCGTCTGCAACGTCGCCGACGCCACGGAAGGCGAGAACGCCGTCAAGAAGGCGCGCGACGCGCACGGGCCGGCCCGCATCCTGGTCAATTGCGCCGGTATCGGCGGCGGCCGCCGCATCGTCGGGCGTGACGGGCCCTATCCGCTCGACGCCTTCAAGCGCATCATCGACGTCAACCTGGTCGGCACCTTCAACATGATGCGGCTCGCCGCCACCGACATGACGGTGATGTCGCCGATGGAGGACAACGAGCGCGGCGTCATCATCTCGACCGCGTCGGTTGCCGCCTTCGAGGGCCAGGTCGGACAGGCCGCCTATTCCGCGTCGAAGGGCGGCATCGTCGCGCTGACCATGCCGGCGGCGCGCGAATTGGCGCAGTTCGGCGTCCGCGTCAACGTCATCGCGCCGGGCATTTTCCTGACGCCGCTCGCGGGTGGCCTGACGCCCGAGGCAAAGGCGTCACTCGAAGGCTCGATCCCGTTCCCGAAGCGCATGGGCCATCCCTACGAATTCGCCAAGCTCGCGCTGCACATCATCGACAACGTGCATATCAACGGCGAATGCATCCGCATCGACGGCGCGGTGCGGCTGGCGCCGCGTTAACCGCGCCATGCCGCGCCTCGAAGGCAAGATCGCGATCGTGATCGGCGCCGGGCAAGGGCCCGGCACCGGCATGGGCAATGGCCGCGCCACCGCGCTGCGTTTCGCGCAGGCAGGGCGCGAAAGTGTTCGCGGTCGACCGCGATCTCGGCTCCGCCGAGGAAACCGTGGCGATGATCGCGAATGCCGGCGGCGACGGCGTCGCCTATTCGCCGCCGACGTCACCAAGGAAGCGACGCTGGCCGCCGCGATCAAGGCCGCGCACGACCGCTGGGGCCGCATCGACATATTGCATAACAATGTCGGCGTCAGCATCGCCGGCGGCGACGCGCCGCCGACCGAGATCACCGAGGAGGCGTTCGACCGCATCGTCGCCATCAACCTGCGCGGCACGGTGATGGCGTGCAAGCACGTGCTGCCGATCATGCGGCGAGCAACGCGCCGGCGCGATCGTCAATATCTCCTCGACGGCGGCGACGCTCGACTATCCGCTCGTCACCTACAAGGCGACCAAGGCCGCGCATGATCGCCTATACCCAGCAGCTCGCGATTCAGAACGCGGAATATGGCGTGCGCGCCAACTGCATCCTGCCGGGTCTGATGGACACGCCGATGGCGGTCGACACGCGCGCCCGGGTCAGCAACCGCACGCGCGACGAAGTGGCGGCCGAGCGCGACGCGCGCGTGCCGCTGCGCCACAAGATGGGCACGGGCTGGGACGTCGCGAACGCCGCGCTGTTCCTCGCCTCGGACGAAGCGAATTTCGTCACCGGCGTGGCGCTGTTGGTCGATGGCGGCGCGTCCCTCGCCGCCCGAGGGTAAATAAGACGTCTCGTCATGGCCGGGCTTGACCCGGCCATCTCAGGCGAGCGACGGGCTCGTCAGATGGCCTGGGACCCCCGGGTCAAGCCCGGGGGTGACGGAAAAAGAAGAAAACACAATCAAACCGGCAGCGGGAATTTCGTAAGGTACGGCTGGTACTCGTCTTCGACGTCGATCTGGAACGTGCTGAGCAAGCGCACGATCCCGACATACTGCGCGATCGCCTGCACCAGTTCGAGCAGCAATTCACCGTTAAGCTGTTGCTTCAACGCGTCGAACGTGGCGTCGGACATCATCGTGCCCGCGACCAACTCCCGCGCCGCGCGCAGCACCAGCTTCCCCAGCGGGTCGAGATTGCTCGGCTTGCCCGCGGTTTCGAGCGCGATGGCGCGGATATCGTCCTCGGTGACGCCGAAGCTCATGCCGAGCTTGACGTGATGCGAATATTCATAGGGTTGCCGCGTCGAATAGCCAACCTGGAGGATCGCCAATTCGCGCAGGCGCGGATCGAGGCGGCTGTCGTGCCGGATGTGCAGCGCCAGCGCGTTCTGCTTGCGCATCATTTTCGGCGAATGCGCCAGGATGCGGTAGAGGTTCGGAACGCTGTTGTCGAACGAGCGCGGCGCCAGAAGCTCGCGATCCGCGGGCGCGAGGTCGGATTGTTGGAGATAAGGCAGGCGGGCCATTTCGTGCTCCTCCCATGGAAAAAGCCCCCACCCTTACCCTCCCCCGCGGGCGGGGGAGGGAAGACAACACAACGCGTTGTCGGGAGGGGGCCGCCGTGACGACTAAGCCGTCTGGCGCAGGCGCCAGCCACCGCCATAACCCTCGCGGGCGTCTCGGCTGAACGGTACCGGCGCGACCTTGACGCGGACCTCGGTCTGCTTGTGGCGTTCGACGGTGCTCTTCTTGGTGCCGCCGTTTTCCTCGCCCCAAACCAGCGTCAACTCGTCGCCCTGCTTGATGTCGGGATCGACGATGCCGAGCGACAGCATCAGCCGCTCGTTCCAGGTCTGGCCGCTGAACATCGAGAGGCCGACGATCTTGCCGCCCTTCTTCACCGCGTCGAAGGTCGCCGAGCCGTAATTCGACAGCGGCAGGTCGATGAATTTGTAATTCTCGACCGTCGGATCGACGAAGCTCGCGAACAGCTTCGCCACGTCCTGCGGGCTCCACGCGAACGTCACTTTGCGGCGATGCGGCTTGTCCTTCATCTTTTCGAGCGCCTCGCGGCCGACGAAGTCGTGGTCGAACTTGATGAACGGCCCGTACCCCAGCTCATACGGCGTGGTGTAGTAGTCGTCGATCTTGCCGCCGACGAAGCTGCCGGCGACCGAGCCGGTCGCGGCGTAGCTGTCGGGCTTCGACCATTCGCGGAACGCCTTCTGCTTCTCGCCGGTATAGACGGCGGGGAGCGGCGACGGGATCCAGCCCGACTCCAGCGTGTTGGTCGCGTAGGCGCGGCTGCCGACCGGCACGATGCCGAATTCGCGGCCCGCCTCGAGAATGGCGGCGCGGATTTCCTCGTACTCGGCGTAAGGGCCCCACACTTCGAGGCCCGGGTTCGCCCGCCATGCCGTGACGCAGGCAGCGCACCTTGCGGCCCGCGATGTTCATCTCGTCCATGTGGAAGAACTTCACGTCCGTCATCGGCGCGCCGTTGAGCTTGTCGATGACTTGCTTGGCGTTCGGGCCCTGGATCTGGATAGCGGTAGTGGCGGCGCGTCACCGGCTTGCCCATCGGGCGCGAGGGCGAGCGGTCGTCGCGCTCCATCTTGATGTTGAACTTGCCGGTCTCGCCGTGGAACTGGATCCAGTCGACGGTCGGCGCGCGGCCGACGAAATTGAGCTGGTTCTCGGCGAGATGGAACAGGATGCCGTCGCCGATGACGTAGCCGTCATAGGAGCACGGCACGAACTGCTTGGCGCGGTTCACCGGGAAATTGGCGAAGCTGTTGATGGTCAGATAGTTCATGAACTTGAACGCGTCCGGCCCCGTGACCATCATCTCGGCCATGTGATGCGACTGGTCGAACAGCACGGCGGTCTTGCGCCACGCCACCTGCTCGTCGCGCCAGTTGGTGAACTCGGGCGGCACCACCGGATAGACATAAGCGCCGAGCTGCGAATTGCGCAGCATCTCGACCGGGTTACGCGTCTTCAGCATTTCTTCCAGATTCTTTTCGGCCATTTGCCTCTCCAATGATGATTAGGTACGCGTTGACGGCATAAAAACATTTTCGCCGTCCCGGCGGAAGCAGGGACCCAGGGCGACCGCTCGTCGTTTGCCCTGGATTCCCGCTTTCGCGGGAATGACGGCAAGGGTGCTAGGTAATCTCCAAGAATCAGCCCCAGATTTCGTGCGCCAGCTCGACCGCCAGCCGCAGCTTCGCGTTCTGCTGTTCGAGCGTCAGGGCGTTGCCGAGCTCGGTCGAGGCGAAGCCGCATTGCGGCGATAGGCACAATTGATCGAGCGCCACGTATTTCGTAGCTTCGTCGACGCGGCGGCGGATCGCGTCTCTCTGTTCGAGCGCGCTGCGCTTCGACGACAGCAGGCCCAGCACGATGCGCTTCTTGCCCTTGGGCACGAAGCGCAACGGCTCGAACCCGCCCGAGCGCGAATCGTCGTATTCGAGGAAATAGCCGTCGACATCGAGCCGGTTGAACACCGCGTCGGCGACATAGTCGTAGCCGCCGCTACGCCACCCACGACGAGCGGTGATTGCCGCGGCACATATGGACGCAGATCGTCATGCCCGCCGGCTTGTTCTGCACCGCGTCGTTGAACAGCGCGAGATTGATCAGATGCTGCTTGTCCTTGTCGCCGCCATGCGACGCGACATAGGCGCGCTGATCCGGGTCGTTGAGATAGGCGAAGCTGGTATCGTCGATCTGCAAATAGGCGCAGCCGAGCTTGGCCAGGCCGGCGATCTCCTCGCGATAGACGCGGCCGAGATCGTGCGCGGAATTCAGCGATGTCGGGATAGACCGAGCGGTCGATCACGTCGTTGCCGCCGCGATAGGTCATCATGCAGGGCGACGGGATGGTCAGTTTCGGCACGCCCGTTCTTCACCGCCGATTGGAGGAACTTGAACTCCTCGCCGAAGATGGTCTTCTCCAGCTTGAGCTTGCCGGTGACGCGGAGCGACGACGGCTGAAACTCGACGTCGCCGCCTCTCGTTATGGAAGCGAATGGTCAGCGGATCCTGCTGCTTGGTGACGCCGCCGAACTGATAGAGGAAATCCATGTGCCACGCCTGACGGCGGAACTCGCCGTCGGTGATGCCCTGCAGGCCCAGCTCCTCCTGCATCGTGGCGACGCGGCGGATGGCCTCGTCTTCGACCTCTCGCAACGCGGCGGCCGGCAGGCGTCCCGCCTTGGCCTGCTCGCGCGCCGCCAGCAGTTGCGGCGGGCGCAGCAGGCTGCCGACATGGTCGGCGCGAAACGGCGGGGTCTGCTGCTCAGCCATTCACATCCGTGGGGGTTGGGCGCCGGAGAAGACCGGCGGCGCCATTTATAGTGATATAGAAGCGGCTTGCAAGCGTTCGGGATTGCAGGGTTTTCGCGATGCGAACGCCGCTTCGCGGGGTCAGCGGAACGGATTAACGATGACCAGATCGCCGATGCGGCGGCCGTGAGCGAGGTCCTCGGTATAAAGCTCGCGGCATCCGAGCGCCTGGGCCGCGGCGACGATGGCGCTATCCCAAAAAGAGAAGCGATGCACCCGACAGATTTCCAACGCGGCATCGAGAATGGCGGGGGTGGTTTCCTGCACCGGGAATTGGCGCCAGGTCTGGATGAAATCGCAAGCGAGATCGTGCGGAATGACATCTGCCCGCGTCGGCCGCGTGACCTGAAAATAGAATTCCTGGAGCACCTGGACGGAGACCGCGCCATCGGTTTCCGTCAACAGGGCGGCCGCGCGCTCCTGCTTCCTAATCTCATCGGGACGACGGCTGACGGCATAAATCAGAATGTTGGTGTCGAAGGAAGCGCACCGCCGTCATTTCTTGCGCTTGCGGTCATGGAGTTCGTCGCGCGGCAAATTGTCGGAGGCGCGGAAGTTGGGCGGCACTCGTTCGCGCAATTGTTCAAGTCGCCGACGGCGCTCAAGCAATTCATCGCGCGATAATTGATCGGAGCCGCTGGAGTCGGCGATCTTCGGGCGTGTCTCTTCCTCAAGGCGACTCAAGCGCGCGAACTCGCTGTCCTGCGACCGGAGTTCGCTCAGGAATTTCTTGACCAAGGCGGACACGGAGGTGTCGCGCTCCGCCGCCACGATCCGCGCCTGCCGATACGTATCATCGTCCACGGTTACTGTGATATTTTTCATATTATCACAGTATCACAGCCCATAAGGGGCGCTCAACGGTCACGCCGCCGTATGGGCGCCGCGGCCGAACACCCTGTCGAGTGTCTCGGGCTGCGCTTTGTCGAAGCCCGTGAGCTTGGCGCGGAGTTCCTCGACCGCCGCCAGCGCGCGTTTGGTGGCCGGGCGCTCGCCGATTTTGGCGGCCCAGGCGACGACCTTCGGGTAGGTCTGTGCCGCCGACGCGCCGAGCAGCGCCGGAACGCCGCGGAGCCAGGGGAACGTCGCCATGTCGGCGATGGAATAGTCGTCGCCGCCGAGATACGGCGCGTGCGCCAGGCGGCTTTCGACCGCTTCGGTAAAGCGGTGCGCCTGGGTGCGGTAGCGGTTCAGCGCGTATTCGTTTCCGGGCTTCGGCGCGAAGCGCAGGAAATGGACGAACTGCCCGAACATCGGGCCGATTCCGGTCATCTGCACCATCATCCACTGGATGGTCTGGGCGCGGATCGCGGGGTCCGTCGACAGGAATTTGCCCGTCTTGTCGGCTAGATAGATCAAGATCGCGCCGGACTCGAACAAGTTGAACGGCTTGCCGCCCGGCCCGTCGCTGTCGGCGATCGCCGGCACCTTGGCGAGCGGATTGACGGCGAGGAACGCGTCGGAAAACTGCGCGCCGCCGAACACGTCGACCGGCTCGGCCCGGTAGGGCAGGCCCATTTCCTCAAGCGCCAGATAGATTTTCTGCACATTCGGGCTGGTGCCGGCATAAAGCGTGATCATCGGGTTCCTCCATGAAAGGCGTGTGGCTGTCATTCTAGGGGCAGCCTCGGATAAACTCATCCGGCACGAATTGGAGCAAGCCATGTCCAAATCCGCTGTCCATCCCGCCGAGTTGCTGACCCGCACCGGCCCCGGTACGCCCTGCGGCGACCTGCTGCGGCGCTACTGGCAGCCGATCGCACTGGCGCGCGATGTGGCGCCGGGCTATCCGCCCCAGCATGTGCGAATCATGGGCGAGGATCTGGTCCTGTTTCGCGACGATAAGGGCCGGCTCGGCTTGCTCGGCCTCCAATGCGCGCATCGCTGCGCCGATCTTTCCTACGGCCGGGTCGAGGATGGCGGGTTGCGCTGCGTCTATCACGGCTGGCTGTTCGATATCGAGGGAAACTGTCTCGAACAGCCCGGCGAGCCGGAGGGCGGCCTCCATCGCGACATGGTACGCCAAAAATCCTATCCGGTGCGGGAGCGTGGCGGCGCCGTGTTCGCCTATCTCGGTCCGGCGCCCGCGCCGTTGTTTCCGAACTATCCGCCGTTCATCGTGCCGGACGCGCATGTCGTCGCGAACCGTTGGCTCTCCAATTGCAATTTCCTGCAGGGCAGCGAGGGCAATATCGACCCGGTTCACACCTCGTACCTTCACCGCTTCGATCCGCAGAAACAGGACGGCGACCGCCGTGCCCTGCAGGCGGTCTATGTCGGCAATTCGCGCCCGACCTTGTCGATCGAGGACACGCGCTTCGGTGTCCGCATCTTCGCCGAGCGGCAATTTCCCGACGGCAAGCGCGTGCTGCGCGTCACCAACTTCGTCATGCCGAACAATTCGGCTATCGGCTCCGGCACGCGCGGTTCCTGCACCATGCTGTGGCACGTGCCGATCGACGACACGCATCATTGGCGCTTCGAGTTCTTCTCCCATCCGCGCGAGACCATGAACAAGGAGGCGATGGAACGGCGCATCGACAGCGAGCGCGCCGACGGCTACGCCGCGAAGCGCAAGCCGGAAAATCGGTGGTTGCAGAATCGCGACGAGATGGATTGGTCCTATCTCGGCATGGGGACCTATTTCCCGGTCCACGATCTGTTCGTCACGGAATCGCAAGGGCCGATCCACAATCACCGCAACGAACATCTGGTGACGTCGGATATCGCGATCGGCCGGGCGCGCCGCTTGCTTCTGGCGGGGATGGAGGATGTCGCGGCCGGCCGCGATCCGCGCGGCGTGGTCCGCGCCGAGGCGGACAACGATTGGAGCGACCTGCTCGCCCTTACCGAAAACCTGCGCGAGGGCGAGACGGCGGCACAGCTCTGTGCGCGTCTCGTTGGCGAGCATATCTACGACCCCGACCGGGCGGTGCCGGCGGAGACCGGCGGTCTCGACCTGGCATGATTTATTTTAGACGGCATGTCGAATTGGCGGCGGTCCGGCCGTCATAGGGGTGACGGCGCCCTTCGGTGCCGTCTCGAACCAAGGGAGTGCCCCATGCAATACATGTTGCTGATCTATCAGAACGAAGCCGGGTTGCAGCAAATCCGCGACCAGGACATCACCGAAGTGACCGGCGCCTATATGGCCTATTCCAAGGCGCTGGTGGACGCGGGGGTGCTGCGCGCCGGCGACCGGCTCGACCGCTCGGCCAACGGCACCACCGTTCGCACCGAGAACGGCAAGACCAAGGTGCTGAACGGGCCCTATGCCGAGACCAAGGAACAGCTCGGCGGCTATTTTATCATCGACGTCAAGGACCTCGACGCGGCGTTAAGCTGGGCGGCGCGTTGCCCCGGCGCCCAGTACGGCGTCATGGAAGTGCGTCCCATCGTCCAAATGTGACGCGGTGACGGCGGCCGACAGCAAGCGCGCCGTCGAGACGGCGGCGCGCCACGGCTACGGCAAGCTGGTTGCTTATCTCGCGGCGCGCACGGGCGACGTGGCGGGGGCCGAGGACGCCCTGTCCGAGGCCTTTGCCGCCGCGCTCGCGACGTGGCCCACGGCCGGCGTGCCCCGCGCGCCGGAGGCGTGGCTGCTCGCCGTGGCGCGCCGCAAGTCGATCGACCAGGCGCGCCGCCGACGCACCCACCGGGAAGCGGGCGACGTGCTGCAAATTCTGGCGGACGAAATGACCGAGCGCGATACGACCGGCACGACAATTCCCGACGACCGGCTGCGGCTGATGTTCGCGTGCGCGCATCCCGCCATCGAGGAAGCGGCGCGCGCGCCGCTGATCCTGCAAACCGTGCTCGGTCTCGACGTGGCCGCGATCGCGTCGGCCTTTCTGGTCGCGCCCGCGACGATGAGTCAGCGCCTGGTGCGCGCCAAGCGCAAAATCGCCGCGACGAAGATTCCGTTCCGCGTTCCCGAACGCGACGAGCTGCCGGAGCGGCTCGACGCGGTGCTCGACGCGATCTACGCGACCTTCGCGGCCGGCTGGGCCGATCCGGCCGGCGCGGTGGCGCGCACGCGCGACTTCGCCGAGGAAGCGATCTGGCTCGGGCGGCTGATCGTGTCGCTCCGGCCCGATGCGCCGGAGGCGCTCGGTCTCCTGGCGCTGATGCTGCACGCGGACGCGCGCCGCTTGGCCCGCAGGGACGCGGACGGCGCGTTCGTGCCGCTCGACGCGCAAGACGTGTCGCGCTGGGACGGCGCGATGATCGACGAGGCGGAAGAATTGTTGCTGCGCGCCAGCGCGATGGGCGCGGTCGGGCGCTTCCAGCTCGAAGCGGCGGTACAGTCGGCGCACGCGGTGCGGCGCCGGACCGGGCGTGCCGACTGGTCGGCGATCCTGCAATTGTACGATGCGCTGCTGGCGATGACGGACTCGCCGGTCGTGGCGATCAATCGCGCCGTCGCGATCGGGGCGTTGCACGGGCCGCGCGCGGCGCTGGCGGCGCTCGATGCCGTCGGGACCGATCCGCGCCTGGCGGAGTATCAGCCTTATTGGGCGTCGCGCGCGGAGATGCTGGCGCTGGCGGGCGACCGCGACGCGGCCGACCGCGCCTACCAACGCGCCATCGGCCTCGAGGCAGACCCTGCCGTGCGGCGGTTCTTGCAAGGGAAGCGCACAGCGTTGGGTTAGGGGGAATTAAAGTCGCCGCCAAAACGCCAAGGCGCGAAGAAAAGAAACGCGCTATACCGGCGAAAGCCGGTATCCACGGCAAAAGTGGACCCCGGCGTCCGCCGGGGTGGCTCGGCATTTTTCTTTGTGGAAGAACTTGGCGTCTTGGTGTCTTGGCGGTTCAATTTTTTTCTATCTAGCGCGCGGTTTTCACCCTGACGCGCACGGCGGCGCGGTTGCCGTCCTCGTCCACCACCGCGATACGCGCGTAGCCGTCGCCGTCGGGCCGCCAGAACATGTCGGCGCCGAGCTTGGGACGGCCGAGCGGCTTGCCGTTGACGATCCAGAACAACGCACCGTGTCCGCCCCTCGCCTTGAGCACGATGTCGGGCTCGGATCGCACCGTCTCGATCAGCATGCCGTCGGCGGGAAACAGAATGCGCGGCGGCGGCAGGCGGTGCGGGCCGTCGTCCGCCGCGGTGCGGGTGAAATGTTTCAGCGCCGGCGGCAGCGCGTCGTTGCTTTGCGCCAGCAGCGCGTCGGCCGGCGGCGGGCGCCAGCCGGGCGCCTCGGCGGGCAACAGCTCGAACAGTTTGAGCATCACCGGCGTCGCGGTGTTGCGGCCGAAATGGCCGGGACGCGGCGAGCCGTCGGCGCGCCCGACCCAGACGCCGACCGTATAGGTCTGGCTGAACCCCACCGCCCAGGCATCGCGGAAGCCATAGGAGGTGCCGGTCTTGAACGCGATGGTCCGGGTCGAGGTCAGGCCGATACCCTCGCCCCAGCCGTCGGGCCGCGACGAACCGGCGAGAATGTCGCCGACATACCAGGCGGCGGTACGGCTCATCAATTGGCGCGGCGGCGCCGGCGCGGGCGTGCCGGCATAGACCAGCGGCGCCACGACGCCGCCATCGGCGAGATCGACATAGAGCATGGTGAGATCGGCGAGGCTGATGCCGACGCCGCCCAGCGCCACCGGCAGGGTCGGCGTCCCGACCAGGCGCTGGGTGCGGAGCCGCGCGCCGGCCTGGCGCAGATCGGCGACGAAGCGCATCGGGCCGACGCGCTCCAGCACCGCGACCGCCGGTACGTTCAGCGAATCCGCCAGCGCCTGCGCGCACCGTGACGGTGCCGCGGAAATCGCGGTCGAAATCCTTGGGCGCGTAATCGCCGAAGCGCGTCGGCTCGTCGTCGATCAGGCTCGCGGGATGGATCGCGCCGTCGTCGAACGCC
Source organism: uncultured Alphaproteobacteria bacterium (assembly GCA_963851285.1). GTDB lineage: Bacteria > Pseudomonadota > Alphaproteobacteria > ATCC43930 > CGMCC-115725 > JAATGI01. The sequence goes on along the minus strand of CAWKOL010000016.1, from coordinate 193,898 downwards.
ATGCCGTAGATGAACGGCTTCAAGGCCGAGCCGGGCGAGCGCGCGCGTCGCGCCAGGTCGAGTTGCCCGGCGTGCCGGCTATGGAAATCGACGCCGCCGAGATAGGCGATGACGTGGCGCGTCGCGTTGTCGACCACGATCGCCGCGAGGCCGGCATCGTCGCCGAACCAGCGTGCCTCGCCGCGCGCCAGATTTTCCGCCGCGCGCTGCAAATCGCCGTCGATCCAGGTATCGATCTCGCCGCCGGGCGCCATCGCCACCAAATGCTGCGCCAGGAGCGGCGCCGCGAACGGGAAGGGCAGGCGGCGATCCGGCACCGGCTCGCCGCGCGCCTCGGTCTCCTGTTGCGCGGTGATGACGCCGTTCGCGAAGAGCCGCGCCAGCACCTTGTCGCGCCCGGCGCGCGCGGCGGCTTGGTGCCGGTCGGGACGCAGCCGCTCCGGCGATTGCGGCAACGCCACCAAGAGCGCCGCCTGGCCGAGCGTTAGCTGTGCCGGCTCCTTGCCGAAATACGCGAGCGACCCGGCGCGCACGCCTTCCAGATTGCCGCCGAACGGCGCCAGCGTCAGGTACATCGCCAGGATGTCGTCCTTGCGATAGCGCGCCTCGAGCTGCATCGCGCGCGCGATCTGTTGAAGCTTGGTGCCGACGCCGCGCGGTCTCGGCGCGTCGAGCAGGCGCGCGACCTGCATGGTCAGGGTCGAGCCGCCGGAGACGATATGGCCGGCGCGTCCCCATTGCCACGCCGCGCGCATCAGCGCCACGGGGTCGACGCCCCAATGCTCGTCGAAGCGCTTGTCCTCGTAGGCGCGCAACAGCGTCACATAGCGCGGATCGACCTCGTCGACACGCGCCGCCAGGCGCCACTTGCCGTCGGCGGTGGTGAAGGCGCGCAGAATGCGACGGTCCTTGTCCGCGACGACGGCGGAGCGGCCCATATAGCGCGACAAATCGGGCGGCGACAGGCGGTCGCCGGCGATGACGATCATTGTGATGCCGACCATCGTCAATTCCGCGAAAACCGAGATCCACAGTGTGCGACGTAAGGCAAACCTAGATTTCTGCTTTCGCAGGCATGACGAGGAAAGCCGCAGCATCAGCGCGCGTCGATCGTCACCGAGCCCATCGCGGTGCGCGCCTTGATCCCCGGGCGATACATGTCGGTCGCGACCGCCGCCGGCAACACGTAGGTCCCGGGCGTGATCGCGCGCACCATGTAGGCGATGAGATAGCCGGGCGTCTCTTCCTTCTTCGCGTCGTCGACCACGATCGACGGCGCGTCGGGATGGACGACGAACGACGCGACGAACCGGTCGTCGCGCGATTCGGTGAGGCGCAGGGCGCGCAGCATCCCAAGCCAGGGATACGGCGTCTTGCCGTTTTCGTCGGCCTTGACCACGCCTTCGATCTCGAAGCCGGCCGGCAACAGGTCGAGGAGCGCGATCTCGTGATGGCGCGCGTCGCTGGTGGCGCCGCGCAACGTCACGATCAGCCGGTCGTTCTGCGTCACCTTGGACAGGTCGGCCGGCTTGCCGTCGAGCGTCCAGTATTCGCGGATCAGCGATAGGCCGCTCGCCTCGGCGGGCAACGGGGTCGCGGAAATGCCCTGGAGCGACACCGACTCCCACAAATCGTGGCCGGACTCGTTGGCGATGGCGATGCCTTTCGCAAGCTCCGTCGCGTTGGGGTTGAGAGTGACGGCCTTGTCCGTCGCGGTCAGCTTGGTGCCGTTCATGTCGATCGCGACCGGCGTGCGATGCGCCGTGATCGCGGCCATCGCCAACAGCAGCCATGCCTTTTCTTGCGTGGTGAGATCGTCGGCGTTTTCGTTGACCCATTGGAACCGGTCGTAGAGCCGGGCCATCGCGGCGGTCTCGTCCGCCCGCGCCGCCATGGTCAGGAACCCGGCCCAATCGCGCAGCGCCGAGCCGTAATAGTCGGTGTTGTCGTAGTCGCCGAACAGCGTGCGCCGCGTCGTAATCAGCGGCAGGCGCTCGGCGAAGGCAAACGCCGCTTGCGCCCGCGCGCGGTCGCCCTCGAGCGCCATCGCGGCGCCGATTTGCGACGCCGCGAACGCGTCGACGCCTTTCTTGCCGCTCGACGTGTCGAAGGTGTAACGCAGGTCGGCGAGGCTCACGCCCTCGATGCGCGCCAGCACATAGGCGGCATAAAGGCGGGTGCGGACCTCGGTGTTGCTGTTGGCCAGAATCTTACGCAGCCACGTACGGCCGCGGTCGAACGCGTCGGTTGGAATGTTGTAGTGCTGCGCCGCAGCGGCGGTCAGGAAATCGAGCGCATAGACGCTGAGCCAATCCTTCGCCTCGTCGCCCCGCGCCGCCCACAGGCCGAAATTGCCGGCCGCGCGCTGCATGTCGAGCAACTGGTCGATCGCCGACTGGACGCGTCCCGCAGCGCCCTTGTCCTGCTTCGCGCCCGCTTGCAGCGCCACGTCGTTGAAATAGAGCAGCGGATAGGCGCGGCTGGTCAATTGCTCGACGCAGCCGAACGGATAGCGGTCGAGCGATTGCAGCAACCCCGCTAGCGGCACGGTGCGGACGCTGTCGAACGTCACCGTCACCGTGCCGGTGCCTGGCAAATAGTCCGCGAGAATCTGCGGATCGATGCTGGTCTTCTTGCCCGGACCGAGCAGCGCCACCGTCTCGCGCGATACCGGGAGTTGCGGCGAGCGCACCTGGATTTGCCATTCGCGCGTGAGGTCGAAACTCGGTCCCGTCAGATGAAGGTCAATGGTGCCGATGCCGGTGTCCTTGGCGTCGAGCGACACCGCGATCAGCTTGCGCTCGCCCTTCGCTAACGCGACGTCGCGCGTGGCGTCCGTGGCGAACGAAACCGCGCCTTTCGCCGCGAACGCGACGTGATACGTGCCGGCGGCGGCGTCGAGATTGTGGAGATCGAGGCTAAGGCGGCTCTTGTCGCCGGGCGCCAGGAAGCGCGGCAAGGTCACGGCGCTGACCACCGGGTCGCGCACGATCAGATGCTGGTCGACATTGCCGATCTTGGCGCCGTCATAGGCCACCGCCATGAAGCGCAGATCGCCGTTGAAATCCGGGATGTCGAGCCGGATCGTCGCCTTGCCCGAGGCGTCGAGCACGACCGGGCCCGAGAACAGCGACACCGTCTTGGTCGGCACGACGTCGAGCGCGCGCCCGCCGATATCGCCGCCGCTCCGCACCGCGCCGACCGTGCCGCTGGCGTCGATCAAGCGGCCGTAATCGTCGCGGATATCGACCGCGAGCCGCCGTTTGCCGAAATAGAACCCGGTCGGGTTCGGCGACACGAACGTGGTCAATTGCAAGATGCCTTCATCGACCGCGGCCAGGGTCACATAGGCCTTGCCGCTGCCGACGCCCGTCACGGTGACCGGCACGTCGAGCCGGCGCCGCGGCAGGATCTGCTCCGGCAAGCCGAGCGTCACGCTCAGCGTCCGGGCCGCCGCGTCGATCGGCAGCCAGGCGAGCCCGATGGCGCGCACCGGCGCCCGCGTGTTGCCGTCGGAGAGCGCGCGGTAAGACGCGACGATGGCATAGGCGCCGGTGCCCCACGCGGCGGTGACCGGCACGTCGACGGTCGCGCCGTTGGCGCCGACATCGGCGATCTGGCTCGACAGGATGCGGTCGTTGGCGATCACGATCAGCGCCTTGCCTACGGCCGGCGCGCGGATCGACAGATGCGCGGTGTCGCCGATGGCGTAGCGCTTCTTGTCGGATTTCACTTCCGCCTTGTCGGGCCGGTCCGCGACCAGGTTTTCGCCCCAGCCGGACGAGAACCGGTAGGAGGTCGCGGCGCCGCTCGCGGCGTCGTGTAACGTCAGCCGGTAATCGCCCCAGGACAGGGTTCGGCCCCAGCGTCGCCGGCTTGTCGGCGCCAATATCGAGCGTGCCGTCGGCGACCGGCGCGTCGTGGGTCGAGCGCTCGTAGTGGAACTGATTGTCCTTTTTGTACCAGGTGTATTCGGTGATTTCGCGCACCAGCGAATAGTCGATGCCCTTGCGCGTGACCGGCTTGCCGGTCTCGTCGAGGGCGACGAACTCGAAATTGGCCGGCGCGTCCTCGGGCGCGGCGTCATCCTGGAACAGGGGATGGATGCCGACCAGCAGCGGCTTGGTCCGCAGCGGCAAGCCGATGGTCTCGGTGGTCGCCCGGCCGCCCGGCTCGAAGATCGAAACGCGGATGCTCGCCTTCAGCGGCAAGCTCGTGTCGGGAATGTCGCTCAACGCGCCGGTCACTTGCGTCTTGCCCTGCGCGTCGGTCTTGGCGACGGTCAGCGGCGCGATCTTTTCCTCGAACTTGTCGGTCGCGAGGCCGAAATAGAACGCGCGGTAGGCGGCGAACGGCGACGGATCGGCGGCGATGGTCGCTTCCGCCTCGCCGTCGAGACCGGCCGCGGGCGCGCCATAGAGGAAGATCGCGTCGGCATCGAGCTTCACCGGCTCGCCGGGCCGCAGGAAGGGCGCGGCGCTGGTCACCGTGACCTTGAGCTGCTGCGGGATGAAATCCTGCACGTCGAATTCGGCATGACCGATCGAGGAACCCTTCGGGTCGAGATAGGCGTCGACGCTCCAATGGCCGTGGGGCGCGGTATCGGTGAGGGTCAGCGGCTCGTGCACAGCGCCGTCGCCCTGATCCTGGAGCGTGATGCGGCGAAAGACTGCGTTGTCGGGGCGCCGCACGATCAGCGTCACCGGCACGCCGGGCATCGCGTTGGCAGCCCGGTCGCGCAACAAGGCCACGATGTTGACCGTCTCGCGCGCGCGATAAATGCCGCGGTCGGTATAGACGAAACCATCGACCGGCCCGGGCAGGGCACGGCCGTCGACGCCGCGGTCGGAAAGATCGAACGCCGGACGGGTGAGGTCGGCGAAGTTGAAATCGCCGTCGGCGCCATAGGCCATCACCGCGGTGGCCGCCGCGCCGCCCGCCCCTTGCGTCAAGCCGGGATCAAAATGCGCGCGGCCGTCGGCGTCGGTGGTCGCCATCGCCAGTTCGTCGTTGTCGTGCGCGATCAGGGTCAGCTTCAGACCGGCCATCGGCGTGGCGCGGCCGAAGGAGCGCGCGAATACGTTGAGCCCGTCCGCGCCTTCGAACGTGGTGAGCGCGATGTCGGAATCGATCACCCATTGCACCGCGCGCGTCCGAGAGTAGTCGTCGTCGCTCGTTCGCCGATTGTTTTTGCGCCGCGTCCTCCGCGACCAGGATATAGGCGCCGGGCTTCTTGTCCTTGAGCACCTGGGCCAGCGGGAACAGCGTCGTTACCGTCTCGTTCGACTTCGACGTCACGTCCATCGTGCCTTGCCACAAGACCGCCGCGGTTTGGTTTCGCCAATTCTGCACGTCCCAATGATAGGCCTGGCGCTGGCTGAACGACGAAGTCGGAATCTGCGACAAGAACCGGTCGGGAACCCGCATCAGCTTGATCGTCAGCTTGGCGACATTGATCGAGGTAATCGGCACGCCGGCGGCGTTGTCGCGCGGCAGGATCATGCCGTCGCGGAACGCCACCAGCGGCGGCCGGTTGCGCAGCGCGACCTCGACCTTCTGGCTGGCGGCCAGCTTCAGCCCGCCGGCTGCCGGGAAGCCCGCGCGCAGCTCGGCCTGGTAGGTCGCGCCGAAGGCCAGACCCGCGAGGCACAGACTCTGTGCCGTCGACGCGCATCGCCGGCTTCACCGCCGGCGTCAGCACCAGATATTCGTCATAGTGCGCGGCGGGGTCGAGCTTCTGCGAAAAGATGAGGCACGCGTCGGCGACCGCCTTCGAGGTATCGATGCTCAGCCGTTCGAAGGCAATCGTGGGGGTGGGTGGTGACGCCGGCGGCGCCTGCGCGGGCGGCGCGGCCGGCACGGTTGCGGCGGCCGGCTGAACCGCCGTGGCCGGCGTCATGGGCGTGGTCGCGGTTGCCGCCGCTGGTGTGGGCACGGCCGGCGTCGGCGCCGGCCGGTTATTGAACCAAATGAATGCCGCGATGACCACGGCGACGGCGATCGCCCCGAGCCCGAACCAACCACGCTTCATGCAATCCTCCCCTTAACCGGGGAAGATTACCGGAGTTAAAGCGGCACGGCTATCGCACGTGCTTCGAGACGGCGCCGTCGGCGCCTCCTCAGCATGAGGACCGATTGTCGTGGCATAAAGGAATGACCTCATCCTGAGGAGCGATGCGCAGCATCGCGTCTCGAAGGATGCAGGATGGGAAACCGATCCTATCCCGCTACGCCGAGCAAGCGATGTTTCGTCGCGTCATCGGCGTGTAACGCGGCGCTGGTGCCGCGCCAAACGATGCGGCCGCGATCGAGCACGATGGCGTCGCGGGCGAAGGCCAGCGCCAGATCGACACGCTGCTCGACCAGGATGATGGCGAGGCCGCTTTCGTCGCGGATGCGGGCGAGCGCGTCCGACAACGCGTCGACCACGATCGGCGCCAGTCCTTCGGTCGGCTCGTCGAGCAACAGCAGCTTTCGGCGCGCCGACCAAGCGCGCGCGCCGACCGCCAGCATTTGCTGCTCGCCGCCGGAGAGGCGGTTGCCGGCATTGTGGCGCCGCTCCTTCAGCGCGGGGAACAGATCGTACGACCGCGCCGAGCGTCCAGCCGCCGGCGCGCCGCGCCACCAGCAAATTCTCCTCGACGGACAGCGATGGAAATATCTCGCGCTCCTGGGGCACGTAGCCGAGACCCAGCCGGTTGCGGCGGTGCGACGGCGACCGCCTGGATCGGCCGGTCGGCGAAGCGGATGGTGCCGCGATGCCGGTTGGTGAAGCCCATCAGCGTCGCCAGCAGCGTGGTCTTGCCGACGCCGTTGCGGCCGAGCACGGCGAGCGTGCCGCCCGCCGGCGAGATCGAACGACACGCCGTCGAGCACCACCGTCGCGCCGTAACCCGCGGCCAGATCCTCGACGGCAAGCGCCGTGGTCATGCGGCACTCCGGCCGAGATAGACCGCGCGGACCTGCGGATCGGCGGCGATCTGCTGCGGCGTCCCGGTCGTCAGGACGCGGCCTTGCACGAGCACCGCGATTTCCCGCGCGAAGCGGAACACCACGTCCATGTCGTGCTCGATCATCAAGATCGCGATATCGGCGGGCAGGGTGTCGAGCGCCGCGTGGATCGCGTGCGCCTCCGCCGCCGGCACGCCGGCCGCGGGCTCGTCGAGCAGCAGCACGCGCGGCTTCAATACCAGCGCGATGGCGATCTCCAAGAGGCGCTGCTGGCCGTAGGGCAGTTCCGCCACTGTGCGGTCGCGCCAGATCGGCGATGCCGAACGCCGCGAGCTGCGTCTCGGCCTCGGCCAGGCAGCGTCGCCACTGCGGCGTGAAGCGCAGGAAGCGCCAGGCGAAATTCTCGCGCTCGGCGACCGCGATCGCGACGTTCTCGCGCAGGCTGGTTTCAAGCAGCAGCGTATTGATCTGATGGGTGCGCACCAAGCCGCGGCGGACGCGCGCCTCTGGCTTGAGGCCGGTGATGTCGTCGCCGTTCAGCACGATGGCGCCGGCATCGGCGCGCAACATGCCGGTCAAGAGATTGACGAAGCTGGTCTTGCCGGCGCCGTTCGGCCCGATCAGGCCGAGCCGCGCGCCGGGCTTGAGATCGAGGTCGATCGCTTGCGCCACCGCCAGCGCGCCGAAGCTCTTGGAAAGGCCGCGCACCGACAGCGCGGCGGCGGTTTCGGTCATTTGCGCGCGGCCCCGGGCCACAGCCGCGCGCCCGCGCCGCGCACCCAGTCGGCGACGCCCATCAAGCCGCCGTCGAGGAACAGCACCATCGCCACCAGCAAGCCGCCGATCACGAACATCCAGCGGAACGGATCGAATTCGGCGGCGAGGTCCTGCACCACGACATAAAAGGCGGCGCCGACGAACGCGCCATAAAGTCGCCGCGTGCCGCCGAGGATCAACATCACCAACGCGGTGCCGGAGATCAGCAGGTCGAGCGAATCGAGGCCGACGAACTGGTTGGTCTGCGCCTTCAAGGCGCCGGCGGTGCCGGCCATCGCGGCGGCGAGCGTGTACATCGCGACCAGCCGCCACCATACCGGCGTGCCGATGGCGCGCATGCGCCGCGGGCTTTGCCTTATGCCGTCGAGCGAGCGGCCGAACGGCGAGCGCACGATACGCCAGGCCGCGACGAACCACAGGAACAACACGCCGAGCGCGTAGAGATAGGCGGTGTTGCCCCAGAGATCGAATGGGAAGACGCCGAACAGCGGCGAGATGTGAATGCCCTGCAGCCCGTTGTCGCCGCCGGTCAGTTCGCCCGCTTGCTCGCCGAACGCGCCGATCATTGAGGCGATGGCGAGCGTCAGCATCATCAGCGTCACGCCCTCGGTGTGCAGGATGAGCGCGCCCGTCACCAGGCCGAGCAGCGCCGCGACGCCGGTGCCGAACAACAGGCCGAGGATCGGGTCGGGCGTGAGGTGGATCGACAACAGGCCGGCGGCATAGGCGCCGACGCCGAAAAAAGCCGCCTGGCCGAACGTGATGATCCCGGCATAGCCGAGCGCCAGGTCGATCGACAAGGTGAACAGGATCATTTCGAGCGCGGCGGTGCCGAGCGTCAGATAGGAACCGGCGAAGAAATAGGTCGCGACCGCGAGGCCCCACGGCAGCGCGTGCCACGCCCAGCCGAAGCGGCCGGTGCCGACCTGAAGCCGCGCCAGCGCCGGCGCCGAGATTTCCGGCCGCGCCGTCATGGCGCCGACTTCGCCGGCAACAGGCCGTGCGGCCGCCACAGCAGCAGCACCAGCACCAGCGCATAGACCATGTAGGCGGCGGCGCCGGGCAGCAGAAACGTGCCGACCGTGCTGACGATGCCGATCGCCAGCGCCGCGACGAGCGAGCCCTTGAAATTACCGATACCGCCGACCGCGACCACGACCAGGAAGATCACCAGATAGCGCAGCGCGTAATAGGGTTCGACCGGCAGCATGTCGGCGCCGACCACGCCGCCGAACCCGGCCAGCGCGCAGCCCGCCGCGAAGGTGCCGGTGAACAGCAGGTTGACGTCCATCCCGACCGCGCGCGCCATGCGCGGATTGTCGACCGCAGCGCGGAGCCGCGCGCCATAGAGCGTGCGGTCGATGATCAGCCACAATACCAGCGCCATGAACGCGCCGAGGGCGATGAGGAACAGGCGGTAGGTTGGATAACGCGTGAAGCCGAGATCGGTCAGGCCGCTCAAGAACCGTGGCACCGGCAGCGGCTTGGCGTTGCTGCCGAAGATCGAGGTCAAGCGCCGCGATCGCGACGAACGTCAGGCCGAACGTCATCAGCGCCTGAGGCAGCTCGCCGCGGCGGTAAAGCGGGCGGTACAGCGTCAGCTCGGCGACGGCGCCCAACAATCCCACCGCCAACGCCGCGACGATCGCGGCGGCGAAGAACGGCATGCCCGATTGGATCATCATCGCGGCGAGATAGCCGCCGACCATGGCGAAGGCGCCGTGCGCCAGATTGACGACGCGCATCAGCCCCATCGTCACGGTCAAGCCGACGGAGATGATGAATAGGATCATCCCGTACGCGGTGCCGTCGAGCAGAATGGTCAGGTACGCCATGGCCGGGCTAGTTAGCATGAGGGGTCGCACTACGCCACCGCGCAGCAACACCGGGTCAGGCCCCCACCCGAAACGCTTTCGCGTTTCTTCCCTCCACCGCCTGCGGGGGAGGGTTAGGGAGGGGGCAGCAACCGGTTCGATCTAAGCGAAGAAAAAACCGGCGGAACTTGCGTCCCGCCGGTCCTAACGCGCATGCCGTTCGATCCGCTACATGCTTTCGTGGACCCACGGCAAATAGACGATTTCGAGATTGTGCAGGCCGGGCGTGTAGGTGATGCCCTTCTTCATGGCGTAGACGTCGACATATTGCCACAGCGTGATGGTCGACAGGTCGTTCTGCTCGATCGCCATGATCTTCTTGATGTAGGGCGCCTGGTCCGCGGGAATGAGCTTGGAATTCCCTTCCTCGTACAGCTTGTCCAACTCCGGATTGTCATAGAGGGCGCCGAATGCCTTGCCGTAATACGCCAACCCGATGCCCTCCAGCGCTGTCGCCAAATTCGCCACCGGCAGGCCCGCGACGCCGACATAGCGCGCCTTGGGGTTCTGCGCCGATCCGAAGATCGTCTGGAGCAGCTGAATCAGCTCCATGCCCTGCGCTTTGGTCGTGATGTTGAGGTTCTGCTTCAGATAGAGCGCGACCGCTTCCGCCGTCTCTTCGGTACCGAAATAGACGCCGGTCGAGTAATAGGAGCGGCATTTCGAACCCGTTGGCGTAGCCTGCCTCGTTCAGCAATTGCCGCGCCTTGGCCGGATTGTATTTGTAATCCTTGAGGTTCGGATCGTAGCCGATCTCGTCGGGCATCAGCCGCGGATAGTCGGTCGGCAGGCCGTGCAGCAGGCCCTTCACGATCGCGTCCTTGTCGATGGCGTACGCGATCGCTTGCCGGACGCGGACATCGTGCCACGGCGTGTTCGGGTTCTTGGTGTGGAACTGCACCGACTGGGTCGGATGGACCGGCAGCTTGACCTCGGTGAAGCCGGCCTTCTTGAGCGCGTCATAGGAGGCGTACGGCGTCGCCATGATCATGTCGACTTCGCCCGCCTGGAGCTTCGCCAGGCGCGTGTTGTCGTCCTTCACGAAATAGAAGCGCGCCTTTTTGATCTGCGGCTTCGGTCCCCAATATTTGTCGTAGGCTTCGAGGTCGAGATATTGGCCGGGGACGTAGGTGACGATCTTGTAGGGGCCGGTGCCGACCGGATGCTTGGAGAATTCGGCTTCGCCGACGCGATCGTAATAGGTCTTCGACGCGATCGGCAGCGGATGCACCGGAATGTATTGGGCGTCCGGCTGCTTGAAGGTGAACTTGACGGTGTAATCGTCGACCGCTTCGACCTTCGAGAGGAAGCGCGTGAAGATGCCGTAGAAGCGGCCCTTCTTCAGATAGCGCTCGTGGCTCCAAACCACGTCCTTGGCGGTCAGCGGATCGCCCGAATGGAACGTCACGCCGTGGCGGATATGGAAAACGATGACCTTGCCGCCGTCCTGAAAGTCCCAGGACTCGGCGACCCCGGGGATCGGGTTGCCCTTGGTATCCTGGTTGTCCAGCGAATCGTAGACATTGTCCATCGTCGCCAACCCTTGCGGCGGGTTGGTCGACTGCGTCATGTCGAGCACGTCGGGGTCCGCGTTCATCGCGACGCGCAGCGTGTGGTCCTGGGCCGCGACCGGACCCGCGGTGAACGCCAGCGCCCCGGCCGCGAGCGCGGCCATGGTCGCAAACAAGCCGAATTTCATTGTCAACGCTCTCCTCCCTTGGTGGCGATCCCGATCGCGGCGCATCGCCGTGTCGTCGCTCGTTTGTAGATAGTTATATACGGTAACATTCGCCCCGAAGGCTTGTCCATGCCCCGCCGCAACCTAACCGGCATTTAATCTGCCCGGCCATTTTTCGCGTAGCGCAGCGGGATCGGCCGCCACGCGACCGTCCGGTGTCTCGACAACCGCTTCGGGCTAATGTTATTACGAATAAATAAAACTCGCGGAGCGCGCGGCGCCTCCGTAAGAGTTCGCAAATTCGGGGCGGAGCGGGAGGCGTCGTGTCGCGAATCGTGTCGATTCCGGCGCTGCCACCGCGCTTCGCTCCTCGCGTCATCGTGTAGCGCCAGAGGAGTTCGCGCTTGGCCACTGTCGTCATCCAAACCCAGCCGTCCGCGATGCGGCCGATGGCGATTCACTGGCGGCGCTTCCGGCGTCTGCCGTGGCTGCCGATCATCTTGCTGGCCCCGGTGGTGGTTTTCGGCGTGTGCGGCTCCCTGCTGTTCCCGCACGATCCGACCGCGATCGACTTGCTGTCGCCGCGGCATCCGCCGGCCTGGATGGACGGCGGCAGTTGGAGCTACCTGCTCGGCACCGATCAGTTCGGCCGCGATTTGTTGAGCCGCTTGATGGAAGGTTGCCGCGTCGCGCTGATCATCGCGCTGTCGAGCGTGGTCCTGTCGGCGCTGGTCGGCGTTACCGCCGGCATGGTCGCGGGCTTCTACGGCGGCGTCGTCGATAACATCATCATGCGTATCGCCGACGTCGTGTTCGCGATCCCGGCGATCCTGCTCATCATCCTGATCGGCGGCGCGGTCGGCGGCGGCTTCATGACGGTGCTGACCAGCATCGTCATCGTGTCGTGGGTGCTCTATGCCCGCGTGGTGCGCGGCGAGACGCTGGTGCTGCGCGAGCGCGGCTTCGTCGCTTTGGCGCGCGTCGCGAATTGCAGCGACATGCGCATCCTGGTGCGTCACATCCTGCCCAATTTGATGCCGACCGTGATCGTGCTGACGACGTTGCAAGCGGGGTTCGCGCTGCTGATCGAGGCGGCCATCACCTTCATCGGCCTCGGCATCCAGCCGCCGGCGACCACCTGGGGCCTCTTGATCAACGAGGGCCGGCCCTACATGACGACGGCGTGGTGGATTCCGACCTTCGCCGGCCTCGCCATCACCATCACCGTGCTCGGCACCAATCTTCTCGGCGATTGGCTGCAAGAACGATTCGATCCGCGCCGGCAGCAAAGGTAGTTCGGTATGTTGCGTTATTTCTTCAGCCGCCTGCGCCTCGCGGTCATCACCATTCTGGGCGTTTCCCTGATCGTGTTCGTCACCTCGCGCATGTCCGGCGACGTGACGTTGTTGTTGCTGCCGCAGGACGCGAGCGAAGCCGACATCAAGGCGATGCAGCACGAGCTCGGCCTCGATGCGCCCTATTACGTGCAGTACTACAAATTCGTGGTGAACGTGGCGCACGGCGATTTCGGCGAATCGCTGCGCTACCGCGAACCGGCCTTCGGCCTGATCATGAGCCGCCTGCCGGCGACGCTGGAGCTCGCGTTCTCCGCGTTCATCCTCTCGACCATCGTCGGCCTGCTGATGGGGATCATCTCGGCGCGGATGCGATCGTCGCTGGTCGATTATCTCTCACGCATCTTCTCGATCACGGCCCAATCGATGCCCAGTTTCTGGGTCGGCATCATGCTGATCCTGCTGTTCGCGGTGGAACTGCATTGGCTGCCGACCAGCGGCGCGCAAGGCGTGCAATATCTGGTGCTGCCGGTGGTGACGCTGGCGCTGGTGCCGATCGCCTCGACCTTGCGCATCACGCGCTCGGCGATGCTGGAGACGCTCGACGCCGATTACGTCAAGTTCCTGCGGGTCAAGGGTCTGAACGAACAGTTCATCGTGTGGAAGCACGCGCTCCGAAACGCGCTGGTGCCGGTGATCGCGATCAGCGGCCTGACGCTGGGCTTCCTGATCGGCGGCACGGTGATCGTCGAATCGGTGTTTGCGTGGCCGGGCCTCGGCAATCTTGATGGTGGAATCGATCTTCACCCGCGACTACCCGGTGATCCAGGCGGGCGTGCTGGTGACGTCGATCTTCCTGGTCTTCCTCAACTTGGCGGTCGATCTCCTGTTCGGGGTGATCGATCCGCGCGTGCGCTTCGGCTAGTCGGACAAATTTCGCTCATGAACCACGGCGACATCCTGCTCCAGGTCAAGGACCTGAAGACGCATATTCTTGGCCGCGACGGGCTGCGCGTCACGAAAGCCGTCGACGGCGTCAGTTTCGATCTGAAGCGCGGCGAGACGCTTGGCATCATCGGCGAATCCGGCTCCGGCAAGACCATGACGGCGCTGTCGATCATGCGCATCTTGCCGAGCGCCGCGCGCGTGATCGGCGGCGAGATTCTGTTCAATGGCGAAAACCTGCTGACCAAGAGCGGCACCGAGATGCGCCGGCTGCGCGGCGAGCAGATGTCGATGATCCTGCAGGACCCGATGGTCTCGCTCGATCCGCTGTTCACGGTCGGCAGCCAGTTGGCGGAGCCGCTCCGGGCCCATATGCGGCTCGGCGGCGCGCGCGCTCGCACAACCGCATGAGCGAGCTGATGTCGGCGGTCAGCATTCCGTCGCCGGAGACGCGCCTCAAGCAATATCCGCATCAAATGTCGGGCGGCATGCTGCAACGTATCGTCGGCGCCATCGCGATCTCGTGCGATCCGCAATTGCTGATCGCGGACGAGCCGACCACCGCGCTCGATCCCACGGTGCAGGCGCAGTTCCTCGATCTTTTGGAGACGCTGCGCGATTCGAAGCACCTCTCCGTGATCGTGGTGACGCACGATTTCGGCGTTGCCGCGCGGCTCTGCGACCGCGTCATGGTGATGTATGCGGGACGTATCGTCGAAATGGGGCCGATCCGCGAGATTTTCGACCATCCGCGCCATCCCTATACCAAGGCGCTGCTGGCCTCGATCCCCGACGCGACGGAGGTCGGCGCGCGGCGCCTCAGGAGCATCGAGGGCTCGCCGCCCGACCTCGCCATGCTGCCGCCCGGCTGCCCCTTCGCGCCGCGCTGCCCGAGCGTGATCGAGCGCTGCCACCGCGAGTATCCGCCGGAAACGCGTGTCGGATCGGCGCATGTCGCCAACTGCTGGCAGGTATCCGCCACATGACCCAGTACCTTCTCGAAGCCGACAATCTGGTGAAGCATTTCCCGATCGGGCGCGGCGGCGGCTTCGGTGCCAGCAAAGCGCCGATGATCAAGGCGGTCGACGGCGTCAGCTTCAAGCTCGAAGCCGGAACCAGCCTCGGCCTGGTCGGCGAATCGGGCTGCGGCAAGACCACGACGGCCCGGCTCCTGTTGCGGCTCTACGACGTCACCGGCGGCCGGATCGTCTTCGGCGGCGCGGAAGTGCAGAACGCGACCGGCAAGCCGCTGCGTGCCTACCGCAACCAGGTCCAGGCGGTGTTCCAGGATCCCTATTCGTCGCTCAATCCGCGCATGCGCGTCCGCGACATCGTCGCCGAGCCGTTGGTGGCGCAAGGCCAGATGGGGCGGAAGGAACTCCGCGATTGGGTGACGGAACTGCTGTCGGTGGTCGGGCTCGACGCCAATGCCGCGAGCCGCTTTCCGCACGAATTCAGCGGCGGGCAGCGTCAGCGCATCGCCATCGCGCGCGGCCTCGCCTTGCGGCCGCGCCTCGTCATTCTCGACGAGCCGGTGTCGGCGCTCGACGTTTCGATCCGGGCGCAAATCCTGAACCTGCTTCAGGAGCTACAGGACAAGTTCAATCTCTCCTACGTGATGATCGCGCACGATCTCGATGTCGTGGCGCATATGTGCGACGTCATCGCGGTGATGTATCTCGGCAAGATCGTCGAGATGGGCACCGCCGAATTCGATCAGCCGCTCGCCGGCGCATCCCTACACCCAGGCGCTGTTTTCGGCGCGGCTGCCGGCGCGGCCCGACGGGCGCGCCGCGCGCATCAAGCTCACGGGCGAGATTCCGTCGCCGCTCAATCCGCCGCCGGGCTGCCATTTCCACACCCGCTGCCCGCACGTCATGGCCGCGCTGCCGCACCGATGGAGCCGCCGCTCGTCTCGTTGCCCGACGGCCGCGTCGCGGCGTGCCACTTGCTAGGGCCGGCTTAAGAACCTTGAACCACCAAGACATCAAGGCACCATCCGTTTTCGTCACCCGCGGGCTTGACCCGCGGGTCTATCTTCAACGATGGATGGCCGGGTCAAGCCCGACCATGACGAGGAATTGCGGCAGGAGCGTTTTTCGGAAATCTTGGTGTCTTGGTGCCTTTGTGGTTCAAGTTTGCTTTAGATGGCGAATCTCGACCCTCTTCGTCTTTCCACGGCACAGCTCGCGTCGTTGCGCGACGCGATGGCGGCCGCGATCTTCGACGGATTGCGTCGGCCGGACCGCGAAATTCTGGCGCTGCCCGCCTATTTGCGCCGGCCCGCCACAGGCATAACGGGCCGCGCGGTGGCGCTCGACGTCGGCGGTACGCATATGCGCGCGGCCGAGGTCGAATTCGGCAACGGCGCGGCGCGACTTCTCGGCGAGCCGGTCGAAAACAATCTGATGCTACAAGCGACCGGCCGCGAATTCGGCGCGGACGAATTTTTCGACGCGCAGGCCAAGATTGTCGCCGCGGTCGCGACGGAGCGCGATATCGCGGTCGGCTATTGCTTTTCCTATCCCGCGACCATCACGCCCCAACGCGAAGCCGTGCTGATCCAATGGACCAAGGGCATCCGCATCCGCGATGTCGAGGGCAAGAAGGTGGGCGCCCTGTTGCGCGACGCGCTGCGGCGGCAGGGGAAAGATGTCCACGCCATTCCGGTGCTCAACGACACGGTGGCGAGCCTGCTTGCGGGCGCGGCGCTGGCCCCCGAGTTCGCGCGGCCGATCGGCGTCATTGTCGGCACCGGCACCAACATGGCCGGGTTCTTCCCGGTCGGCGCCATCGCCAAGCTCGGCACGCCGGACGGTTGGCGCGCCGACGAGACGATGGCGGTCAATCTCGAATCCGGCGCGTACAAGCCGGCGGCGATCCTTACGGAATGGGATGCCGCGCTCGACGCGTCGTTGCGCCCCGAGGAGCGCAATCGCCACTGGTTCGAAAAAGCCGTGAGCGGTGCTTATCTGCCGCGATTGCTGCACGCGGCCGTTGGCGCCGAGGCGTGCGCCAAGGCCGGCTTCGATCCCGACGATCCGGCGGTCGATGCCGGCACCGTGGCGGCGCTGCGCCATCATCCGCAACTCGGTGAGGCGGCGACGCTGATCGTGGAGCGCTCGGCGGATTTGATCGCGGCCGGGCTCGCGGCGTTGATCGACGCCTATCGCGCGACGGGGGGCAGCGACGCGCGGACCGGAATCCTGGTCGAGGGCGCGCTGTTCCACAAAACGCCGGGCTATCCCGAGCGCGTCGCGTCGCGTCTCAAGGAACTGGCGCCACATAACGAGGCGGCGTTCATCCCCAACGAGGAAGGCGGCGTACCGGCCAACATGCTCGGCGCCGCCAGCGCCGCGCTGTCGGGTTAAAACAACACAACCCTCCCCCATCAAGGGGGAGGGTAATTCCAAATTCAGGAGCCCTTGGTCCCCTTCAGCACATAGTCGCGGGTGATGGCGATGGCGCGCTTGGCGTTGGCGCCGCCGGAATCCTCGCGGAAGAAACTGTGCTTGGCGCCGGGCAACAGCTCGAGCTCGATATCGCCGCCAGCCTTTTTGTAGGCGGCGACGAAGCGCTTGGTCATGTCCTGCGGCACCCATTCGTCGTCGGTGCCTTGGAAGATCAGCACCGGCGGCAGATCGACCGTCTCGCCGCGCTCCAGGATGGCGGGCGGACTGCCGTCGCTCATCGCCGCCTCGTCGCCCCAGAAGGCGTGGTGCGCCGTGATGAAGTTCTGCGCCCCGGCCGTCTTGGCGAGGCGGTAGCGCAAGAGCGGGTCGAGCACGCCCCAGCCGGAAATGACATAGGCGAGCCGCGAATCGGGCGATTTCGGCCGCATCCCCGCCAGCAGGACGAGATGCCCGCCGCTCGACGTGCCGAAGGCGCCGACCCACTCGGGCCGCCCGCCGTAATCGGCGGCGTGCTTCTTGGTCCAGCGGATGCCCGCGTCGATATCGTCCAGCGTCGCGGGATAGCGTTTCGCGGGCGGCATGCGGAAATCGAGCGACACGACCAGAATGCCGGCATCGGCCAGCACCGACGCGATCGCGACATTTTGGGTACGGTCGCCGCTGGTCCAGGCGCCGCCGTGCAGGTCGATCAGGACCGGGAACGGGCCGGTTCCAGCGGGGCGGTAGAGCCGCGCCAACAGCTCGCCGCCGGCGTCCTTATGAAAGGCGACATCCTCGACTTTGTGGGTGGCCCGTGCGGGCGCGGTCGTGTCGGCCATGTTCCAGCCTCCTCTTGCCTATGCGTTCCGCGCCATCGACGCGGTTGGGGGATCGGCGTAAAATCATACGATAATTCCGGAGGAAGCACCATGTCGATTGCCGAAGACAATGAAGTCCTGACTCGCGTCGGTCCGGGCACCCCGATGGGCACCCTGATGCGCGAATACTGGCTGCCGGCGGCGAAATCGTCGGAACTGACCGCGGACGGCGACCCGATGCGCATGATGCTGCTGGGCGAGCAGCTAATCGCGTTCCGCGATTCCGCGGGCCGCATCGGCGTCATGGATCACCGCTGTCCCCATCGCTGCGCCAGCCTGTTTTACGGCCGCAACGAGGAAGACGGCATCCGCTGCATCTATCACGGCTGGAAATACGACGTCGAAGGCAACTGCCTCGACCAGCCCAATCTGCCGCCGCACCAAGTCTTCAAGGACAAGGTCAAGGCGAAGGCCTACAAGGCCGCGGAGCGCAACGGCATCATCTGGGTCTATATGGGCGCGAAGCGTCCGGCCCCGCCGCTGCCGGCGCTCGAGGCCAACCTCCTGCCCGAGACCGAAGTACGCATCGATTTCGTGCAGCGCCAGGCCAATTGGCTCGCCGGCGTCGAGGGCGAGCTCGATACCTCGCATATCGGCTTCCTCCATTTCGGCTCGGTGACGCAGGGCGCCATGACGGCGAGCCTGCAACGCTTCGCCCTCGCCAACCGCGCGCCGGAATATGTCTCGAAGGAGACCGATTACGGCGCGGTCTATGCCGCCTACCGGCCGGCCGACGAAGGCAACACCTACTGGCGCTTCGGCCAGTTCGCGTTTCCGTGCTGGACCATGCCGCCGATCAACGCGTTCGAGCACAATATCCTCAACCGCGCCTACGTGCCGATGGACGACACCCACACCATGATCGTCGATATCGTGTGGAAGGAGGCGTATCAGCGCCTGGTCTATTCGACGCAAGTGCCGGGCGGCCAGACGCGGCAATACAATTATTTGCCGAACACCACCGACTGGCACGGCCGCTGGCGGCTCGCCGGTAACAACGGCAACGACCATCTGATCGACCGCGAGGTGCAGCGCACCAAGAGCTTCTCCGGCATCGACGGCATCCAGCCGCAGGATCAGGCGGTGCAGGAAAGCATGGGCGCGATCGTCGACCGCTCGTTCGAGAATCTGGCGCAAAGCGACATCATGATCGCGCGGGTGCGGCGGCTGTTGCTGCGCGCGGCGCGCGGCATGGCCGAGGGCAAGGTGCCGCCGGGCGCCACCGATCCGCTGTGCCTTGACAGTGTGCGCGGCGGCCATTTCGTCGCCAAGGAAGGCATCGATTGGCTCCAGGCGCTCGCCGACCAACGCGCCTCGGCGCCGATGCCCAAGATGGCCGCGGAGTAGGGATAGCCTCCTACCTTCGCGACAAACGCCATCGTCATGGCCGGGCTTGACCCGGCCATCCAGAGCAGGTGACGGGCCCGTCAAACGGCCTTGGACCCGCGGGTCAAGCCCGCGGGTGACGGAATGAATATTCCGGTGCGGTTACTCTATCGTCTCGTCGAGTGTCACGCCGAAAATCGCGCGGCGTTCGACCCAGCCTTTGATGCCCTGCGCCTCGATCCGGCACCAGGCGCCGCGGCATGCCAGCAACCGGGCCACCACGCCGGGCTTGGCGATCGCCACGGGCTTCGCGGTTTCGCTGGGGTCGGCGTGGAGCGTGTGCTCCATGCCGGTGACGATGACGGTGCGGTTAGCGGTCAGCATGCGCTCATGGACCCAGCCGACGCTGCCTTGCCAGTCGCGGATTTTGCGCCAGACGTCGAACCGGTCGATGACTTCGACCGGCATGCCCCTGCGGGTCAGCACCCAGCGAATCGGATATTGGTCGCCCGGCCCCGCGCGCAGATTGACCTTGTCCCACCGCAGCGCTTCGAAGCGGGGCGCCGGCGACGCATTCCGATTGTCGGCTTGGGCCGCCGTGATCGCGGCCGCGAACGCCAAGACGGCCATAAAGGTCAATCGCCACCGCACGGGCCGATGCTCTAGCGTCGCGTCATGGAACGGTCAAGGTCGGCGCCGCCGAATCGCTTAAGCGGACTTGCCACGGCCCGTGTTCTAAGCGATGACCTCGCCATGGCACGGCCCCTGGTAATTGTCACGCGCAAGCTCCCCGACGCGATCGAAACGCGCATGATGGAGCTGTTCGACACTAGGCTCAGCGCCGACGACGCGCCGATGGATCAGGCGGCGTTGCAAGCCGCCGCCGCCCAGGCCGACGTGCTGGTGCCGACCGTGACCGACCGCATCGACGCGGCGGTGATCGGCGCGGCGGGACTGCGGCTTAAGCTGATCGCCAATTTCGGCACCGGCGTCGACCATATCGACCTGGCGGCGGCGCGGGCCAAGGGCATCACCGTCACGAATACGCCGGGCGTCCTCACCGAGGACACCGCCGACATGACGATGGCGCTGATCCTGGCGACGGCGCGGCGCCTCTCCGAGGGCGAGCGCGTGGTGCGCGAGCATCGCTGGAGCGGCTGGGCGCCAACCCTGATGCTGGGCCATCGCCTCTGGGGCAAGCGGCTCGGCATCGTCGGCATGGGCCGCATCGGACAGGCGCTGGCGCGGCGCGCCAAGGGCTTCGGCCTCGCGATCCATTACCACAACCGCCGCCGCGTGCCGGACGAGGTGGCGCAGGAACTGGAGGCGACCTATTGGGAAAGCCTCGACCAAATGCTGGCGCGGATGGACATCGTCTCGGTCAACTGCCCGCACACGCCCGCGACCTATCATCTTCTGTCGGCGCGGCGGCTGAAGCTGCTGCGGCCGTCGGCGATCCTGGTCAACACCGCGCGCGGCGGCGTGGTCGACGAGGAGACGCTGGCGCAGATGCTGCACAATCGCGAGATTGCGGGCGCCGGTCTTGACGTGTACGAACACGAGCCCGACATCAACCCGTCATTGTTGACGCTGGATAATGTCGTGCTGCTGCCGCATATGAGCTCGGCCACCATCGAGGGCCGGATCGACATGGGAGAAAAAGTGATCGTCAACATCAAGAGTTTCGCCGACGGCCACCGCCCGCCCGACCGCGTCCTCGAGACGATGCTGTGAGAAGAATTTTGTCTTGAGAAAAATTTTGAACCGCCAAGACGCAAAGGCGCCAAGGAATGCCAATCCCCACCCCGACGAAAGTCGGGGTCCACCTATCCACCATCTCGATTCCGACGCCGGTGGATACCGGCTTTCGCCGGTATGGCGAAATTATTTCTTGGCGTCTTTGCGCCTTAGCGGTTCAGGTTTTTTCTTTTAGGTGTCAGCCCCAACATGACAAATCAAAAATACCTGAAATTCCCGGGCCGCATGGTCATTGTCGGCTTCGGCTCGATCGGCCAGGGCGTGCTGCCGCTGTTCCTGCGCCACATCGACATGGCGCCGTCGCAAATCACGATCGTCACCGCCGAGGAGCGCGGTGCCGACGAGGCGAAATCGCTCGGCGTCAAATTTGTCGTGTCGCCGCTGACGCGCGAGAATTACCGCGCGGTGCTGACCCCGCTGTTCGGCAAAGGCGACGTGCTGGTGAATGTCTCGGTCGACGTGTCCAGTCTGGCGTTGGTCGAGTTCTGCTTCGCCCAGGGCGCGCTCTACCTCGATACCTGCATCGAGCCGTGGCCCGGCGGCTACACCGATCCGTCGCTGTCGCCGTCGGCGCGCTCCAATTATGCGCTGCGGGAAAGCGCGCTGGCGTTGCGAAAAAAATATCCCGACGCGCCGACCGCGGTGCTGACCCACGGCGCCAATCCGGGCTTGGTATCGCATTTCGTCAAGCAGGCGCTGCTCGACGTGGCGCGCGACACGGGCCAAAGCGCGACCGCGCCGACCGACCGCGCCGGCTGGGCGGCGCTGGCGGCGACGCTCGGCGTTAAGGTCATCCACATCGCCGAGCGCGACACGCAGGTGTCGGCCCAACCGAAGCGCGTCGGCGAGTTCGTCAACACCTGGTCGATCGACGGCTTCTTCAGCGAAGGCTCGCAACCGGCGGAACTCGGTTGGGGCAGCCACGAGAAGCACTTTCCACACGACGGCGGGCGGCACGATTTCGGCTCCGGCGCGGCGATCTATCTCAACCGGCCGGGCGCGGGTACGCGCGTGCGGAGCTGGACGCCGCTCGAAGGCCCGTATCTCGGCTTTCTTATCACCCA
Source organism: uncultured Alphaproteobacteria bacterium (assembly GCA_963851285.1). Taxonomy (GTDB): domain Bacteria; phylum Pseudomonadota; class Alphaproteobacteria; order ATCC43930; family CGMCC-115725; genus JAATGI01. Next base: position 171,960 of record CAWKOL010000016.1, on the reverse strand, counting down.
CGGCGAATCGATTTCGATCGCCCACTATCTGACGGTGGGGCAGGGCGCCGACGCGACTTATCGCCCGACCGTGCACTACGCCTATCACCCGTGCGACGACGCGGTGCTGTCGCTGCACGAGCTCGCCGGTAAGAATTGGAACCTGCAACGCGACAAGCGCCTGATGATGGATGAGATCGCGTCGGGCGGCATCGACGAGCTGGGCGTGCTGCTGATGGGCAACAAGAAGGGCGTCTATTGGTACGGCTCGCGCCTCACCGTGGACGAGGCGCGCTCGCTCGCGCCCTACAACAACGCTACCAGCCTGCAAGTGACGGCGCCGGTTCTGGCCGGCGTGATTTGGGCGTTGGAGAATCCGCGCCGCGGCGTGGTCGAGCCGGACGAGATGGATTTCCGCCGCGTGCTCGACATTTGCCTGCCCTATCTCGGCGAGATGGCGGGGGTGTGGGGCGACTGGACTCCGCTCCAAGATCGCGGCCGCCTGTTCCCCGAGGACCTCGACCGCGACGACCCGTGGCAGTTCAAGAACATCCGGGTGGTTTAGCCGCCTTTTTCCGTCATGCTCGGGCTTTGACCCGGGCGTCCATCGCTAAGGATGGACCCGCGGGTCAAGCCCGCGGGTGACGACTATGATTGGACCCACCATACCGCGCCGTCCTCGACGCGCAGCTCGATCTTCTTCAGGCTCTTGCCCTGGCATGGGCCCATCAGGCAGAAGCCGGTTTCGATGCGGAACTGCGCGCCATGCGTGGTGCAGAGGAACGCGTCGTCCTCCTCGGTCATGAATCGGTCGGGCAGGAAATTTAAGGGCGTGCCCTGGTGCGGGCAGGCATTGTCGTAGCCGAGGAGCATGTCGCCGCGGCGATAGACGAAGATTTCGCGGCGGTCGATGCCGCTGCCGAAACTGAAGCCGCGCGCGGTCTGGTCCGGTATCTCTTCGGCCCGGCACAAACGGATCGCGCGACGGTTGTTGCCGTCAACCATTGGCTGCACGGAACGGCATTGCGGCTGGCGTCAGACCGGCTACATTAAATGTCATAGAATTGTTCGCATTTATGGAGCGCGCGGCATGCCCGCCGACGGTGATTTTCAATCGTTTTGCCTGACCCCGACCAAGCCGAAATTCCGGCCGCCGCCGGGCGCGGTCGACGCGCATTGCCATGTCTTCGGTCCCGCCGCCAAATTCCCCTTCGCGCCCGAGCGCAAATACACCCCGTATGACGCGCCCAAGGAAAAACTGTTCGCCTTGCGCGACTTCCTCGGCTTCGAGCGCAACGTGATCGTTCAGGCAACCTGCCACGGCACCGATAACGCCGCAACCATCGACGCGCTACAATCGTCGAACGGCAAGGCGCGCGGCATCGCGGTGGTGAAGTCGAGCATCGGCGACGCGGAGCTGCGCGACATGGACGCCGCCGGCATGCGAGGCGTGCGGTTCAATTTCCTGCCGCGCCTCGTCGATGCCACCGATCCCGAGGCGTACCTGGCGCTGGCGCGACGGGTCGCGGCGCTGGGCTGGCATGTCGTGGTTTATTTCGAGGCGCCGAGCCTGGCCAAGATGGTGCCGTTCCTCAAGGCGTTGCCGACCATCGTCGTGCTCGACCACATGTCGCTGCCGGACGCGGCGAAGGGGGTCGATCACCCCGATTTCCAGGCCTATATCGAGGTCTTGACGGAGAACCCGAAACTCTGGGTCAAGGTGACCGGGCCGGAGCGCATCTCCAAGTCCGGCCCGCCTTACGACGATTTCGTGCCGCTGGCGCGGGCGCTGGTGGACCGGTTCCCCGATCGCGTGTTGTGGGGTACGGATTGGCCGCATCCCAACATGACGACGCACATGCCGGATGACGGTGTTCTTACGGATATGATCCCGCGCATCGCCGCGTCGGCGGCGCAGCAACAGGCGCTTCTGGTCGACAATCCGATGCGGCTTTATTGGGAGAGGTGAGTTGGCGCAAAAGGAACCAAAACAAGAAGCCTACGAGGACATTCCGGGGACCTATGTCTTCGACGCCAAGCGCTCCCGCGCCGGTTACTGGCTCAACATGTTCTGCATGTCGATGATGACCGACGCAGGCCGCAAGGCGTTCAAGGCGGACGAGAGCGGCCTATCTCGACCGCTTCCCGATGACGCCGGAGCAGAAGAAGGCGATGCTCGACCGCAATTGGGACGAGATGCTGCGGCTCGGCGGCAACATCTATTACACGTCGAAGCTGGCCGCGACCGACGGGCTGACATTCCAGAACATCGCCGCCATCATGACCGGCTCGACGCAAGAGGACTATGCCAAGATGATGCTCGCGGGCGGCCGCGCGCCCGAGGGCAATCGCAGCAAATCGGATTGGAAGAAAAAGAATGGCTAGAATCATTGCCGGCGTCTCCACCTCCCACGTTCCCGCCATCGGCGCGGCGATCGACCGCAAGGCGACCCAGGACGCCTATTGGAAACCGTTGTTCGACGGTTACGAGTTCTCGAAGAAATGGATGAAGGAGACGGCGCCCGACGTCGTTATCCTGGTCTATAACGACCACGCGTCGGCGTTTTCGCTCGAAGTGATTCCGACCTTCGCGTTGGGCTGCGCCGAGCGTTTCCCGATCGCCGACGAAGGCTGGGGGCCGCGGCCGGTGCCCGAGGTGATCGGCGATCCCGATCTCGCCTGGCACATCGCGCAATCGACCATTCTCGACGAGTTCGACATCACCATCGTCAACAAGATGGCGGTCGATCACGGCCTGACCGTGCCGCTGTCGCTCCTGTGCGGCGAGCCGAAAGAATGGCCGTTCAAGGTCGTGCCGCTATGCGTCAACGTCATCCAATATCCGCCGCCGACCGGCCATCGCTGTTTCATGCTCGGCAAGGCGATCCGCAAGGCGGTCGAGAGCTTCGACAAGAATTTGCGCGTCGTGGTGTTCGGCACCGGCGGCATGTCGCATCAATTGCAAAGCGCGCGCGCCGGCTTCATCAACAAGGAATTCGACAAGCGCTTCCTCGACGCGATGGGACCGCATCCCGAGGAGCTGGTGAAGATCGACCCGCTGACCTATCTGCGCGAGGCGGGTTCCGAGGGGATCGAACTGGTGATGTGGCTGGTGATGCGCGGCGCGCTCGACGACGACGCCAAGGAGGTCTATCGCTTTTATCGCGTGCCGGCGTCGAACACGGCGTGCGGCCACATGATCTTGGAAAATCCCCGGGCCATGGGAAGGAAGGCGGCGGCATGAAAGTAGCGCTTGCGGGGCAGGGAGCGTTCGGCATCCGGCATCTCGAGGCGCTCGCCAAGATTCCCGACACGGAGGTCGTTTCGCTGGCCGGCGGCCGGCCCGCGTCGACCGAGGAAGTCGCCAAGAAGTGGAAAATTCCGCATTGGACGACCGACTTCGCGGAATCGCTGAAACAGCCCGGCGTCGAGGCCGTGATCCTGGCGAGTCCGACGCAGATCCACGCCCAGCAGGCGGAAATGGCGATGCGCGCCGGGAAGCACGTGCTGATCGAGATCCCGATCGCCGACAGTCTCGCGGATTCGGAGCGTATCCTGAAGGCGCAGAAGGAAACCAGCGTCGTCGCGATGGCGGGTCATGTCCGCCGCTTCAATCCGAGCCATCAATGGATGCGGAAAAAGATCGTGGCCGGCGAAGTCAAGATCCAGCAAATGGACGTGCAGACCTATTTCTTCCGCCGCAGCAACATGAACGCGCAAGGCCAGCCGCGGAGCTGGACCGACCATTTGCTGTGGCACCATGCCTGCCACACTGTCGATCTGTTCCAATACCAAACCGGCGAGCTGCCGAGCGTCGCGCACGCGGTGCAGGGGCCGATCCATCCCGAGCTCAAGATCGCGATGGATATGTCGATCCAGCTCAAAGTGCCGTCGGGCGCGATCCTCACTTTGTCCCTGTCGTTCAACAACAACGGGCCGCTCGGCACGTTCTTCCGCTACATCTGCGACAACGGCACCTACATCGCGCGCTACGACGATCTGGTCGACGGCTACGACAAACCGATCGACGTGTCGCAGATCGACGTCTCGACCAACGGCATCGAGCTCGAGGACCGCGAGTTCTTCGCCGCCATCAAGGAAACGCGCGAGCCCAACGCCAGCGTGCGCCAAGTGCTCGACTGCATGCGCACCCTCGACAAGCTCGAACTCGACCTGAACCGCGGCTGACGCCACGTCTTTTGGCGGGACTGCGTCGGTGGATATTCTCGAAAATTCAGGGCCACCCCCGCGGACGCGGGGCTCCATGGTTGGGTCAGCAGGGGCCTTGCCAGTGACGAAAATCGGAACCCACCTTGCCGCGCGGAGACAGCGAGACCGATGGACCCCGGCGTTCGCCGGGGTGGCGCATATTTTTGGCGGGACCGAGGCGTCGGATATTCTCACATAGAAAATTAGCGCCACCCCCGCGCACGGGGGGGCCATGGTTGGGCCAGTACGGGCCCTCGCCAGTGACGAAAGTCGGAGTCCTACGTTGGTGCTGTGCGTGCTTCGAGACGGCGCCTCGGCGCCTCTTCGGCATGAGGAAATTCCTTTATGGCACCAAGAAACTCCTCAGCCTGAGGAGCGGTTCGCAGGACCGCGTCTCGAAGGCCGCACCGATTCCAGCCGAAACTTGCGCCGGCCCGGCTCCTTCTAGCCTCCGGGGCGACGCGCCTTTATCATTTCCGGCGATGCTGCTCGGCCTTGCCATCCGCGATCTGGTGTTGATCGACCGGCTCCACCTCGCGTTCGGGCCGGGCCTGTGCGTGCTGTCGGGCGAAACCGGGGCCGGCAAGTCCATCCTGCTCGACGCGTTGGGATTGGCGCTGGGCTTGCGCGCCGAAAGCGGCTTGGTGCGGACCGGCACGGCGCAGGCGGTCGCGACGGCGGAGTTCGCGCTCGCCGAGCGCGATCCGGTGCGCGCCGTTCTCGCCGAGGCCGGGTTCGAGGCCGGCAGCGACCGGCTGGTGCTGCGCCGCGTCGTCGGCGCCGACGGGCGCAGCCGCGCCTTCATCGACGATCAGCCGGCCAGCGTCGGCCTGTTGAGCCGGATCGGCGACATGCTGGTGGAGGTCCACGGCCAGTTCGACCGCCACGGTCTGCTTGACCCCGCGACCCATGGCGAGACGCTCGACGCGTTCGGCAATTATCCCGACGCGATGGCGGCGCTCCGCGCGGCATGGCAGGCGTGGCGCGTCGCGGCGACGGCGCGTGAAGCGGCCGAGGCGGCACAGGCCAAGGCGCGTGCCGAGGAAACCTGGTTGCGCCATGTCCGCGACGAGATCGCGGCGCTTGACCCGAAGCCCGGCGAGGAAAGCGAGCTGGCGCAACAGCGCGCGTTGATGAGCAACCGCGAACGCATCGCCGAGGCGCTGGACGCGGCACTCACGGCGCTGTCGGGCGAGGGCGGCGCGCGCGCCATTCACGCCGCCTCGCGCGCCTTGGAGAAAATCCGCGACAAGACCGGCACGCGGCTCGACGCCGCGCTTGCCGCGCTTGAACGCGCCGCCATCGAGACGGCGGAAGCCGTGGCGCAAATCGAATCGGCCGCGCGCGATCTCGGCGGCGACGCGCGCAGCCTCGAGGCGGTGGAGGAGCGTCTCTTCGCGTTGCGCGGTCTGGCCCGCAAGCACAACGTCCCGGTCGACGCGCTGGCCGATCTCGGCGCCGACGTCACCGCCAAGCTCGCGCTGATCGAGGATGGCGGCGAGACGCTGACGAAACTCCAGCGCGCCGAAGCGGAAGCCAAAAAGAATTATCGCGCCGCCGCCGAGACCGTTTCGGCCAAGCGCCGCGTGGCCGCGCAGGCGCTCGACAAGGCGGTGGTGAAGGAACTGCCGCCGCTCAAGCTCGAAGCCGCGCGCTTCGTCACCGTGCTGACTCCGCTCGACGAAGCCGACTGGAGCGAGCATGGCGCCGAGCGCGTGCGGTTCGAGGTCGCGACCAACAAGGGCGCGGCGCTCGGGCCGTTGGCCAAGATTCTGTCGGGCGGCGAGCTGTCGCGCTTCATGCTCGCGATCAAGGTGGTGCTCGCGCGCGCCATGCCGGCCGCGACGCTGGTATTCGACGAGGTCGATAGCGGCATCGGCGGCGCCACGGCCGCGTCGGTCGGCGACCGGTTGCGCCGTCTTGCGAAGGACCGGCAGATTTTGGTGGTGACGCATTCGCCGCAGGTGGCGGCGCTGGGCCAAGATCATTGGCGCGTCGAGAAATCGCGTCGCGGCGGCGCCACGATCACCACGGCGCAGCGGCTCGACGCCGAGCAGCGCCGCGAGGAGATCGCGCGCATGCTCTCCGGCTCGGCGGTGACGGCGGCGGCACGGGCGGCGGCGGAATCGCTGATGGCAGCGACGCGGGCATGAGCCGCGCCAAGGGCAAGAGCAAGGCCGCGCCCGAACCGCGCGGCGTCGCCGACCTGACCGAGGATGCGGCGAAAGCCGAGCTGGAACGTCTCGCCAGGGAGATCGCCTATCACGACAAGCTCTATCACCAGAAAGACGCGCCGGAGATTTCCGACGCAGCCTACGACGCGTTGCGCCGTCGCAACAACGAGATCGAGACGCGTTTCCCGGAACTGATCCGCGCCGACAGTCCCAACCGCCGCGTCGGCGCGGCGCCGTCGCAGACCTTCGCCAAGGTCGTCCATGCCAAGCCGATGCTGTCGCTGGACAACGCCTTCGACGAAGAGGACGTCCGCGCCTTTTTCCAGAAGATGAAGAATTTTCTCCGCCTCGACACCGAAAGCCTGGCGCTCACCGCCGAGCCGAAGATTGACGGGCTTTCGACCAGCCTGCGCTACGAGCGCGGCGAATTCGTGCAAGGCGCCACGCGCGGCGACGGCGAGACCGGCGAGGACATCACCGCCAATTTGCGCACCATCCGCGAGATTCCGCACCGGCTGCACGGCAAGAGCTGGCCCGATCTGCTCGAGGTCCGCGGCGAAATCTACATGGACCGCAAGGGGTTCTTCGCGCTCAACGCCGAGCGCGACAAGGCCGGCGAGCCGGTGTTCGCCAATCCGCGCAACTCGGCCGCGGGTTCCGTGCGCCAGCTCGACCCAGCGATCACCGCGTCGCGCCCCTTGCATTTCTTCGCCTATGCCTGGGGCGAGATCAGCGCCGAGTTCGCGACGACGCATTGGCAGGCGCTGGAAAAATTCCGCGCCTGGGGTCTTACCGTCAATCCGCTGTCGAAACTATGTCACGGCGTCGACGAGCTGCTTTCGTTCTACCGCTCGGTCGCGGCGGCGCGCGCCGAGCTGCCCTACGACATCGACGGCGTGGTCTATAAGGTCAACGACCTGAAGCTCCAGGAACGGCTCGGCTTCGCCGCGCGCGCGCCGCGCTGGGCGATCGCGCATAAATTCCCGGCCGAGCAGGGCCAGACCGTGATCGACGACATCAAGATCCAGGTCGGCCGCACCGGCAAGCTGACGCCCGTGGCGGAGCTGGAACCGCTGACCATCGGCGGCGTCGTGGTGCGGCGCGGCGACGCTGCACAACGAGGACGAGATCAAGCGCCTCGACGCGCGCATCGGCGACACGGTCATGGTGCAGCGCGCCGGCGACGTGATTCCGCAGATCGTCGCCGTCGTGAAGGAACGCCGCCCGAAAGGCACGAAGGAATATGTTTTCCCGCAGCGCTGTCCCGAGTGCCACAGCCTCGCGGTGCGCGAGGAAGGCGAGGCGGCGACGCGCTGCACCGGCGGCCTGATCTGTCCGGCGCAGGCGGTCGAGCGCCTGAAACATTTCGTCTCGCGCGACGCGTTCGACATCGAAGGGCTCGGCGACAAGCACATCACCGCCTTCTGGGAAGAGGGCAAGATCAAGACGCCCGCGGATATTTTCCGGCTCGACTACGACGCGATCGCCGAACGCGAAGGCTGGGGCGAATTGAGCGCGCAGAATCTAAAGCGCGCCATCGACGCGCGCCGCCGCATCGGCCTCGACCGCTTCATCTTCGCGCTCGGCATCCCGCAAGTGGGGCAGGTCACCGCGCGCCTGTTGGCGCGGCATTATCGCGGCTTCACGCATTGGCGCGACGCGATGACGGCGGCGCAGGATCGCGACAGCGAAGCGTGGGCCGAGCTCAACAACATCGACGGCATCGGCGAAGATACCGCCGCCGACATGGTCGGCTTCTTCGCCGAAAAACATAACCAGACGATCCTCGACGAGCTCATCAAGGAGATCACGGTGGAGGATTTTGTCGTCGCGGCGCCGGTCGCGTCGGCCATCGCGGGCAAGACCGTGGTGTTCACCGGCTCGATGGAGACCATGTCGCGCGGCGAGGCCAAGGCGCGCGCCGAGGCGCTGGGCGCCAACGTCGCGGGCAGCGTCTCGAAAAAAACCGACTATGTCGTGATCGGCGCCGACGCCGGCTCGAAAGCGGCGAAGGCGGCCGGACTCGGCGTCAAGACTCTGACCGAACAGGAATGGCTCGCCCTGATCGGCCAGTCATAGAGCGAGCCGCGTCCACATTTCGGCGCCGCCGTCATAGATCATGCGCACCGCGACGACGACGATGATCAGCATGCCCAGCGCCACGATCCAGCGATAACGCGCCATCAGCCGCACCAGCACGGTCGAGGCCGCGCCCATCAGCGCGACCGACAGAACCAGGCCGGCGACCAGCACCCAGATATGGTGGCGCGCGGCGCCCGCCACGGCGAGCACATTGTCGAGCGACATCGAGACATCGGCAACCACGAGGCGGAAAATCGCGGTCGGCAGCGTCACGGCGGCGGGCCGCGTCCCGCGCGCGCCGCTGTCGCCCGCGCGCCAATCGCGATAGAGCTTCCACACCACCCATAACAGCAGGAGGCCGCCGGCCAGGCTCAGCCCGACCACCGCCAGCAATTGCAGGGCCACCACCGACAGCGCGATGCGCAGCACCGTGGCGGCGACGATGCCGAGCCACAATGCCCGTCGCCGTAACTGGGCGGGCAATCCCGCGACGGCCAGCCCGACGACAATCGCATTGTCGCCGGCCAGCGTCAGGTCGATCAGAACGACGGAAACGAACGCGCCGAGGGCGCTCCAATCGAGGGCGCTCATGAGTCAGGTTGTCGAATGGAGGCCGGGGGGCCTTCGAGACGGCCGCTTTGCGGCCTCCTCAGGCTGAGGAACGTTCGTCCGTGCCATGAGCATTGCTCCTCATCCTGAGGAGCGGCCGCAGGCCGCGTCTCGAAGGACGCACCGTCGGTTTTCGTGCCGCGCTATCTTTCCTTGCAGAACTTGTAGTCGTGGCCGTGTTCCTTGACCTGGCCTTCGGCGTATTGCTGAAAATCCACGCCCGACATGGTGTCGGCGGTCGCGAGGAATTGCACCCCGACCGAGCAGACTTGGTTGATGTCCTGCACGCCGGTGCGCAGCGCGGCTTCGTTGGCGAGATGCGTCATGAACGTATCGAGCTTGGATTGCGCGTTGCCGCCGGCGCGGCGGAAATGCTCCTTCAGCAGATCCTGAAATTTTACCAGCTCGGACCGATTGCGAAGCTGAAACCGGTCGTAGGTCTCGTTCCGGCAGGTGTCGCTCATCACCATGATTTCGGTGGTATAGCGGATCGCCTGGTCGGCGACCGCCTCGGCGTGGCGATAACACGCGGTGGCCGCCGCGTTTGGCGACCGATCCCCCACACTAACAACAGCGCAAGCGCCGCCGCCGCGACCCGCATGCGTTTCTCTCCCGCTCGTCTCAAGGTGGGCTAGGCCTAAACCATGGCGTCGCCCCGATCAAGAACAGACGCAGAATCAGGGCGCCGCCGCCGCGCGCCGGCGGCGGATCCGGTGGACGATCACCGCCGCCAGAAGCAGCGCCGCCAACACGGCCAACGCCGCCACACGGAATTGTTGCGAGTCGGTGCCGAGCGCGCGGTGCATCGCGCGCCCGGAAAGATAGCCCGCGCCGACGAAGCTCACGGCCCAGATCAGCGCGGCGATCAGGTTCAAGATCAGGAACCGCGGCCAGCCGACGCCGCTGACGCCGATCGCGAACGACGCGATGTTGCGCACGCCGTAGATGAAGCGGAACGTCAGGATGAACCAGGCATCGTAGCGCCGCAGGATGCCGAGCACCTTGTCGACTCGGGCCTGCCATTTGGGGCGGCGCGCCAGCACTTTCTGGCCGAACGCCCGACCGATCCAGAAATAGCATTGGTCGCCGCAAAAGCTGCCGAGCCACGCGGCGAGCAGCAGCCACGGCGCGCTGATCAGCCCTTGCGCCGCTGCGAACGCCGCGAACAGGACGAAGGTCTCGCCCTCGACGAAGGTCCAGGCGAAGGTGACGAGATAGGGCCAGGCGCCGTCGCCGGTCAGGATATGGTCCATCGTGCTGGGCCCCGCGCCGCTAGCGCCGGATGAAGCGGGGTTTGGCGGCGCATTGCCGTCGTGTATGCTCCCGGCCTTCGCAGCAATAACCGTCGAAGATTAGCCATGAGCAAGCTTCCCCTCTCCCGCTTCAAAGTCATCGACCTCACCCGGGTGCGGGCCGGCCCGACCTGTGCCCGCCAGCTCGCCGATTGGGGCGCCGATGTCATCAAGGTCGAGGGCGTGGGCGGCGACGACGGGCTGGGCGGCGGACGCGAATCGCCCGACTTTCAAAATCTGCACCGCAATAAGCGCAGTATCGCGATCAATCTCAAATCGCCGAAGGGAATCGAGATCCTGAAGCGCCTGGTGAAAGACGCGGACGTGCTGGTGGAAAATTACCGGCCCGATGTGAAATATCGGTTAGGGATCGATTACGAAACGATGAAATCGGTCAATCCGCGCCTCGTCTATGCCAGTATTTCGGGCTTCGGCGAGACCGGCCCCTACCGCGACCGGCCCGGCTTCGACCAGATCGCGCAAGGCATGGGCGGCTTAATGTGGATCACCGGCCTGCCGGGGCAAGGCCCCGTCCGGGTCGGCATCCCGGTCGCCGATCTCACCGCCGGCATTTTCGCCGCGATGGGCATTCTGATCGCGCTCCTCGAGCGCGAGGAATCGGGCGAAGGCCAGTGGGTACAGTCGTCGCTCTTGGCGGCGCAGACCGCGATGCTCGACTTCCAGGCGGCGCGCTGGCTGATCGGCCACGAAATCCCGCCGCAAGCCGGCAACAACCACCCGACCGGGATTCCGACCGGCGTGTTCAAGACCAAGGACGGCGCCATCAACATCGCCAGCGCCGGCCAGGTCATCTACCTCCGCCTGTGCGAAGCGCTGGGCGCGCCGCAACTCGCGACCGACCCGCGTTTCAAGACCGCGGCCGACCGGCTCAAGAACCGCGACACGCTCAACGCGGCGATCGAGGACATCACCCTCACCAAGAACTCGGCCGAGTGGATCGAGCTCTTGAATGAGGCCAGCGTGCCGTCCGGCCCGATCTACAAGATGAACGAGGTATTCGCCGATCCGCAGGTGAAGCATCTGCGCATGGCGCGTCCCGTCGTGTCGAAAAAGCGCGGACCGATGGAGGTGGTCGGCCAGGCCGTGAGCCTCTGCCGCACGCCGTGGGAGGTGCGCATGGCGACGCCGGAGCACGGCGAGCATACCGACGAGGTGCTGCGCGCCGCCGGCTACGGCGCCGACGACATCGCGGCCTTGCGCCGCGAGGAAGTCATTTCATAGGCGATGACGCCGTGCGTCCCTCGACTACTCGCCTGGCTCCGCCAGGCTCCGTGCTCGGTATGAGGTGAATGGTTTGTGCCATAAAAAGACATGGCCTCATCCTGAGCGCGCAGCCCGAGCCGTCAGGATCGGGCGAGCAGTCGAAGGACGCACGACGATTTTGCGGCGCTATCGCCTGCTACGATACGAAAATTTCTTTGAGGAGCCTCTCATGATCAAATCCCCGACCGAAAAACTGATCGCCGAAAAAGACGGCGCGATCGGCTGGCTGACCTTCAACAATCCGGCGCGGCGCAACGCGCTGTCGATCGACATGTGGGAAGGCATTCCCGTCGTCATCCACCAGTTCGAAGCGGATGAGGACATCCGCGTCATCGTGCTGCGGGGCACGGTCGAGGCCAAGGCCTTCATCTCCGGCGCCGACATTTCCGAGTTCGAGAAGCGCCGCGCCAGCAACAGGGACGCCGCCGGCTACAACGAGACCTCCGCCAACGCGTTCGGCTCGGTCGAGCATTGCAAGAAGCCGACGATCGCGATGATCCAGGGCTATTGCCTTGGCGGCGGCCTCGCCTTCGCCAATATGTGCGACATGCGGCTCGCCAGCGAGAATTCGCGCTTTTCGATTCCGGCGGCAAAGCTCGGCCTCGGCTATGGCTGGACCGGCGTGAAGAAGCTGGTCGACCTGGTCGGCCCGTCGTTCGCCAAGGAAATTTTCCTCACCGCGCGCCAGTTCAACGCCGCCGAGGCGCTGGCGATGGGCCTGATCAACCGCGTCCTGCCCGACGGCGAGCTCGAGGCCTACACGCGCTCCTATTGCGCCATGATCGCGGAGAACGCGCCGCTGACCATCGCCGCGATCCGCGCAGCCGCGAACGAGCTCGGCCGTCCCGACGGCCAGATCGACGCCAAGAAGCTCGACGCCATGGTGGCGGCGTGTTTCGACAGCGCCGACTACAAGGAAGGCCGCAACGCCTTCCTCGAAAAGCGCAAGCCGCAATTCAAGGGACGATAAAAAAAGGGCGCGGGGGTCGGCCCCGCGCCGTTGTTTTTCGATTGTCGAGCCGACGCGGCTAGTCGCCGACGCAGTCCGCGACCACGACCTTGCAGTTGTCGTTGGCGCAGCCTTCCATCGCCTTCGCCTTGGCGACGTCCTTGCTCGGACCGGTGCCGATGCCCGCGTGCTTGCGCGACGAGGCATAGGCGCCGCAATGGTCGTAGGTCAGCACGACTTGGCAATTCTTGTTGCCGTGCTTGCTGCAGTTTTCCATCGCCATCGATTGCGCTTCCTTGGCGGTGTCGCCTTCGCCGGTTCCCCAGCCGGCGTCGCCGCCGGACGTGCCGGTGTCGTCGTCCACCGCGATCGCGTCGACCGACGCGGCGTAAACTTGCTTGGCATGACCGAACGCCAGTATCACGGCCACCGACAGGAGGCCGACCATCCACATGCGCTTCATTTCAAAACCCCCGGGTTTGAGAAAGCGCGCAACTCCTAAGACGCATTGTCGCGCCGTGCAAGCGAATTGACGTCGCCTCTAGGTATCGTAGTGCGGGGCAGGGTATCCACCAACCAAGGGACCGCGCTGTACGGGCGGTGCGTCCTTCGCCTGCTCCCGCCAGACATTCGTCCGGCGGTCCGCGCTCAGGATGAGGCGGTATTTCTCATGGCGCTAATTTCATCCCGAGCGCGCAGCGACCGCGTCGGCGGACGTGAGCAGTCGAGGGACGCACGATCGAATCGCCGGCCCTACTCCGCGGCCGCGACCTTTGCCGGGATCTGGCAGGTCACGCCCGTGCCGGCGAGACCGCAATAGCCGTCGGGGTTCTTGCCGAGATATTGCTGGTGATAGTCCTCGGCGTAATAGAAGGGCGGCGCCTCGGCGATCTCGGTGGTGATCGCCGTCGCGGAACCCGTCATCGGCCAGCGCCTTGGCATAGGCGTCGCGCGACGTTTCGGCCGCCGCCTTCTGCTCCGGCGTGGTGGTGTAGATCGCCGAGCGGTATTGCGTGCCGACATCGTTGCCCTGGCGCATGCCCTGGGTCGGGTCGTGGCTCTCCCAGAAAATCTTGAGGAGCGCGTCGTAGCTCGACCTGTTTCGGGTCGAACACCACCAGCACGACCTCGGCGTGGCCGGTCATGCCGGAGCAGACCTCCTCATAGGTCGGGTTCGGGGTGAAGCCGCCGGCATAGCCGACCGCGCTGGTGTAGACGCCCGGCGTTTCCCAGAACAGGCGCTCGGCGCCCCAGAAGCAGCCCATGCCGAAAATCGCCATCTCGAGCCCGGCCGGAAACGGCGGCTTCAGGATATGGCCGTTGACGAAATGGCGGTTGCCGACCGGCATTTGCATCGACCGCCCCGGCAGCGCCCGGTCCGGCGTCGGCATTTCCCGATTCTTGCGCAGCATCCACATGGGCACCTCCTGGCTCCTCCAATGTAAGGAGGGCCGGCCGATAGCGAAACCCCGTTCATTTCGCCCTCTCCGCGTTGCGGAGAGGGAGGGGCCCAGCCCGCAGGGCTGGGAGGGTGAGGTGGTCGACGCCGTACCACTGTCACCTCCTCACCCGCTCACTGCTCCCGCAGTGAGCTACCCTCTCCTCAACGAGGAGAGGGATATTTCCCCCAATTGGCAGAGCGGGGTAAGACATAGTTATGAAGGTCATGGAAATGCGCGATGCCTGGGGCATCGACCACATCGTCCCCGGCACGCGGCCCGATCCCGCCCCGCCCGGCCGGCGCGAGGTGCGTGATCCGTTTCGAGGCGGCGTCGCTCAATTATCGCGACCTGGTGATGGCGGAGCATGGCTATGGCCGCATGGGCAGCCTGCCGTTCATCCCGCTGTCGGACGGCGCGGGGCACGTGGTCGCGGTCGGCGCCGACGTCACGCGCTGCACGGTCGGCGACCTGGTCTGTCCGATCTTTCTCCAAGGCTGGATCGGCGGGCGCGCTGCGCGAATCCTATCGCGGCACCACGATGGGCGGCGACATCGACGGCACGGTGCGCGAATTCGGCGTTTTTCCCGAAGGCGGCCTTGGTGAAGGCGCCGCGCGGCTGGACCGCGCGTCGAGGCGGCCGCCCTGCCCTGCGCCGCCGTCACCGCCTGGAACGCGGTGATGACCAACGGCACCAAGCCCGGCGACGTGGTGGTGACGCAAGGCACCGGCGGCGTGTCGCTGTTCGCGCTGCAATTCGCCAAGCTCGCCGGCGCCACCGTCATCGTCACCTCGTCGAGCGACGCCAAGCTCGACCGCGCCAAGGCGATGGGCGCCGATCTCGGCATCAACTACACGGCCCAGCCCGAATGGGCGCGCATCGTGCGCGAGCACGCCGGCCGCGGCGCCGATCTCGTCATCGATGTCGGCGGCGCCGCGACGCTCGATCAAGCCGTGCGCGCGACGCGCGCCAGCGGCACGGTCGCGCTGATCGGCGTGATCGGCGGCGGCACCGCGCCTTTGGAACTGGGCCGCGTCGTGACCCAGGCGATCCGCCTCGTCGCCGCGACCTGCGGCAGCCGCGAGATGTTCGAGGACATGGTCCGCGCCATCGACACGCACGGCATCAAGCCCGCCATCGACGACCATGTTTACGCCTATGCCGAAGTCGCCGACGCGCTGCGCGCCCTCAAGCGCGGCGCGCATTTCGGCAAGATCTGCCTGGAGAACCGGGATGAGCGCGCTGCGCGACTGGCTCACGGCCAACAAGCTCGATGCGGTGGCCGATGCGCTCGAGGCCGCCGACATCGATCTCGACGTTCTGCCGGAGCTGACCGAGGCCGATCTCGCGGAGCTCGGCCTGTCGCTGGGCAATCGCCGCCGCCTTCTGAAGGCCATCGCCGAGACCGGCACGGCCCGCGGCCGCCGCGCCGCGCCCGCCGACGCCGCCGACCGAGGCCGAGCGCCGCCAGGTCACGGTGATGTTCTGCGATCTGGTCGGTTCGACCGCGCTGTCGGGCGCGATCGACCCCGAGCATCTGCGGCGACTTGATCCGGCGCTATCAGAACGCGGCGGCCGGCGCTATCGGCCGCTTGGCGGCTTCGTCGCCAAATTCATGGGCGACGGCGTGCTGGCCTATTTCGGCTTTCCGCAGGCGTTCGAGGACGCGGCCGAGCGCGCGGTGCGCGCGGCGCTCGCCATCGTCGCCGAAGTCGGCGGCATCGCGCGGCCCGACGGCGCGCAAGCTCCAGACCCGCATCGGCATCGCCACCGGCCTGGTCGTGGTCGGCGAGCTGATCGGCAGGGCGCGGCGCAGGAGCGCACCATCGTCGGCGAGACGCCGAATCTCGCGGCGCGGCTTCAGGCGCTCGCCGCGCCCGACCAGATCGTGTCGCCGAGACTCGACGCAGCAACTGCTCGGCGGCCTGTTCCAAGTTGCAGGCCACCGGCCCGCACGCGTTCAAGGGCATCGCCGCGCCGGTCACGGCGTGGCGAGTCCTCGGCGAGGCCGTCGGTCGAGAGCCGCTTCGCCGCCATCCGCCAGCGCCGACCTGCCGATGATCGGGCGCGCGCACGAGATGGGCATGCTGCTCGACCGCTGGCGTCTCGCCGCGCGCGGGCGAAGGCCAGATCGTCACCGTGACCGGCGAGGCCGGCATCGGCAAATCGCGCATCGTCGAGTCCTTGCAGGAACGGATCGCGGCGGACCCGCACGCGGCGCATTCATCTGCAATGCTCGCCCTATCACACCGACAGCGCGCTCTATCCGGTGATCCAGCATCTGGCGCGCGCCGCGCGCGTTCGCGCCCGACGACACGGCCGAGGCCAAGCTGACCAAGCTCGCGGCGCTGTTCCCCGCCGACCGCTCTGCCGCTGGCGGCGGAGCTGATGTCGCTGCCGGCGGCGCCGTCGCCGCTCGACCCGGCGCAGCGCAAGGCCGCGACCATCGCCATGCTCAACGACGCGCTGCTTCGACCTTGGCGGAGACGGAACCGTTGCTGCTGGTGCTGGAAGACGCGCATTTGATCGACGCGACCACGCTCGAGCTGATGACGCGCCTCACCGACAGTATCGGCGGCGGCGCGTCTCTTGGCGGTGGTGACGGCGCGGCCGGAATTCGTGCCGCCGTGGCAGGCGCGGCCACACGCGACGCTGTTGACGCTGAACCGGCTCGGCCGCGCCGAATGCACGCAGCTCGTCGCCGGCGTCGCCCAGGCGCACGGCCTGACCGCCGAAACCGTGGCCGCGATCGTCGCCAAGACCGACGGCGTGCCGCTGTTCGTCGAGGAACTGACCAGGAGCGTGCTCGAGGCGACGGGCGACGACGGCGCGCGGTGCCGGCGACCTTGAAGGATTCGCTGATGGCGCGGCTCGACCGGCTGGGCGAGGCGCGCGAGGTCGCGCAGATCGCGTCGGTGATCGGCCGGCAATTCGCGTTCGATCTGCTCGACGCGGTGGCGCCGAAACGCGACGCGCTCGAAACCGGCGCTGGCGAAATTGATCGCCGCCGGCATCGTCTTTCCCGAAGGCCGCGGCGTCGAGCGCGGCTTCGCCTTCAAGCACGCGCTGGTGCGCGACGCCGCCTATGAGAGCCTGCTCTTGGCGCGGCGGCGCGACTGGCACGCGCGCATCGCCCGCGCGTTGGAAGCGCGTTTTCCCGACACCGTCGCCAACGAGCCCGAAGTGCTGGCGCAGCATTTCGCCGCGGCGGGACTGGCGGCCGAGGCGTGCGACTATCGTATCAAGGCCGGCGACCGTGCCGTTGCGCGCTCGGCCTATCCCGAGGCGATCGCGCATTACAACGCCGGCATCGCCGCGGCGGAGAAACTCCCCGACGGCGACGACCGGCGACGCCGCGAATTGGCCCTGCTGTTGAAGCTCGGGCCGGCTTATACCATCGTCGCGGGCGCGCAGAGCGCCGATTGCGCGCGTGTCTATCGCCGCGCCGCCGACATCGGCGCCGCGCTCCACGACGACCGCGCCACCTATCGGGCGAAATGGGGCTTGTGGCTCAACGCCAATCTCGGCCGCAAGACGGCGCAGGCGCGCGACCGGGCGGAGGAACTGACCGCGCTGGCCCAGCGCTCGGGCGACGCCGAACTGTTGCTCGAAGCCTATCATTGCGGCTGGTCGACGGCGATGTTCCGCGGCGACTTGGCGACCACGCGCGACTGGTGCCGCTTCGGCATCGAGACCTACGACATCGAGCGCCACCGCCATCTCGGCCCGGCCTTCGGCGGGCACGATCCGGGCGTGTGCGCCTATGCCTGTAACGCGATGATGCTCAGCATCGCCGGCGACCCCGACCGGGCGGCGGCCAGCGCGGCGCGGTCGGTGGCGCTCGGCGAGGCGCTCGATCATTCGTTCAGCCTGGCGCACGGCTATTACAACAGCGCCGCGGCGTATCAACTCGGCGGCGACCGCGCCGCGACCGCCGAATGGAGCGCGCGGACCGTGGCGCTCGCGGAAAAATACGATTTCCGCTCCTATCTCGCCGGGGCGCGCCTGATGCGCGCCTGGGCCGACGCCGCCGCGACCAATTACGAAAGCGCCGTCGCGTTCGTCGAGCGCTCGATCGAGCAGACCGTCGCCGTCGGCCCGACGGCCCAGCAATTCCTGGGTATCGCCGGCGAGGTGATGATGATCGGCGGCCGGTACAACGACGCGCTTGCGTTCCTCGAACGCGGCGTCGCGGCCAACGAAGAACGCGATGTCGGCCCCTATATCGCCGAGATCCACCGCCTACGCGGCCTGTGCCTCCTGGCGCTCGACCGCGCCAACAAGGACGCGGCGCGCGCCGCCTTCACCACCGCCCGCGACATCGCCCAACGCCAAGGCGCCACGCTATTCGCCCGCCGCGCCGAGGACGCGCTGGCGGCGTTGTAGATCACGCGGCCGTCATGCCGCCGTCAAAATGCGTCACAAAAATCCAATAAAGACGCGGTCCAAGTGTGATCGGTTGATGCTGAACACTCTTCCCCGTCCCGGCGAAGGCCGGGACCCACCGATGTAGCGTTCTCGGCATCGCGACATTTGCGTTTGCGATGGGGTCCAAGCCCCGCGCAAGGCGATTAAAGCGAGTCTTGCAAACCTCCTGGATAACCTCTTTCGCCGCGAGCTTGATCCGTGGGTCCAAAGCCGCCTGACGAGCCGTCGCTCGCCCTGGATGGCCGGGTCGATCCCCGGTCAAGTCGAGGGACGGCCATGACGATGATGGCGATTGGAATTGTCGCGGACGCCCGCCGATGGATTCCCGCGGTCGCGGGCATGCCGTATCGCCTCGATTTGATTCATCGTCAATTGAGTTGGGACCTAGTCGAGGGTCGGCGGTCCCCGGTAGATGAAGCGGGTCTTGTCCCAGACTTCGAGCCCGTCATACCGCGCCTGTTTCCAGCGCTCCCGGAACAACGCTTTCGCCCGTTCCGTCGCGTCTTGGTCGCTTAGTCCTTCGGGCAACAGCTCGACGGCGGCGATATGCCCGTCCTGCATGAAATAGCAGCGCATCGGATGCCTCCCCCGATTCAGGAGGTTTGCTCTCCCGCGAGATTAGCATGCCCGACCGTCCTGCCGAAATCCCGGCGAGGCTGGGGCGGTTTTCGACTGGCTTCGTATCGTGCGTGCTTCGAGACAGCTGCTTCGCAGCCTCCTCGGCGTGATTATTTCTCATGGCACGAGCCATCGTCCTCAACCTGAGGAGCGGCCGCGGGCCGCGTCTCCGAGGCCGCACCCGTTCCATCCAACCGGATTCCGCAACGGCCCGCGTCCGCCGGCGGGCGGATGGGGCGATGACCTGATTTCGGGCTAAAGGGAATGCGGGCGGGCGGTTTTCGGCCCTAAATGACCGACTGGACCCACTCCGCCAGCTTGCTCTTGGGCAGGGCGCCGATCTTGATGCCCGCGACCTGGCCGTTCTTGAACATGATCAGGGTCGGGATGCCGCGCACGCCGTATTTCATCGGCGTTTGCGGGTTTTCGTCGATGTTGAGCTTGGCGATCGTGACCTTGCCCTGCAGGTCGCTGGCGATGTCGTCCAGGAACGGCGCGATCATCTTGCACGGGCCGCACCACTCGGCCCAGAAATCCACCAGCACCGGACCGGGCGCCTTGAGGACGTCGTCGCCGAAGGATTGGTCGCTGGTCTTGGTGGTATTGGCGCTCATGGGGGCTCCTGGTTTCGACGCCCAAACATTAGGCGAGTGTGCGAACGAGCGTCAAGCGGTCGTGTCCGCGCCCGCGGCAGGCTGGGATGCGCCGGCACCCCTTGACAGATCGAGCAGCGCGGCCGGGATCGGCATCAGCACCGGCCCGTCCGTCCACAGAATTGCGGCCTCCACGGGGCGTCCCGGGAAGATGGCGGCGACGGCGGCGCGATAGGCGGCCAATTGCTGGAGATAGGGCTGGGGCACCGAGTTCGGGGTCGCGCGGCGGCGGCCGCAAGGTCTTGTAATCGACGATCAGCACCCGGTCGGGCAGGACCACGATACGGTCGATCTGGCCCGACAGCGCGCGGTCGCCTAAAAGCGCAACAATCGGCACCTCGGCCCGGGATTGTGGCCCGAAAATATGCGCGAAATCCGGGATTCTCCATCGCTTGCGTCGTCTCCGCCGCAATCTCCTCCTGCTGCGCCGGCGTCAAGCCCGTGCAGCGGCAGGCGCAGATAACGCCGCGCCGCCTCCGCCCGCGCCTCGGGCGGCAGGTCCGGCAGGCTTTGCAACAGGCGATGCACCAGCCGCCCGCGCTGAAAATTGTCGGCGCCGCGCTCGCTCAACGGTGACCGCGCCGACGGATCGGGCAGAGCGGGCCGCGACGGCGCCAGCGGCCGGGGCGGCGTCGGCTCGGGCTCGGGCGGTTGGCGCAGCCACTCCGGCTCCGACACCGCCAGCCGCACTTGATCGGCGCCGCGGTTCTCGTTTACCGACGCGGCGGTCTGGGGCGATTCGAGCCGCAAGCCCGGCCCCGCCCAGCCATCGGCGCCGTCGAAGGTGAAATCGTGCGCCGCCGCGCAGGTCTCGAGGCCCGCCTTGATCAGCTCGTACCAATTGCCCGGCGGCGCCGCTCGCTTGGTGTTCCAGCCGCAGACATAAAGCCGGTCCTCGGCGCGGGTCATGGCCACGTACAGCAAGCGGCGATATTCCTGGTCGCGGCGTTGCGTCGCCGCCGCCTTCGCCAGATCGTATGCCGGCGCGCGGCCATCGCGCCCGCTCCACAGCGGCAGGCCCTCCGCGCTCCACAGCACCTTCGGCAGCCGCGCCGGGGCTTGCAGTGTGTCGGGCAGGACCACGATCGGCGCCTGCAAGCCCTTGGCGCCATGGACGGTCATGATGCGCACCTCGTCGCGGCCCCGTTGGTCGAGATCGCGCTTCACCTCGGCCTCGCCGGCCGCAAGCCAACCGAGAAACCCTTGCAGCGACGGACCATGCATCCGCTCGTAACTCAGCGCCGCCGCCAGGAACTCGTCGAGCGGATCGGCGGCATCGGGCCCGAGCCGCCGCAGCATCGCGCGCCGCCCGCCGCGCGCGCTCAAGACCTGCGCGTACAGCTCGTAGGGCGGCACGAAATCGGCTTGCGCCAGCAGCGCCGACAATTCCTCGGCGGCCCGCGCAAATTCGGGCCGCTCGCCGGCGCGCCGCCGCAGCTCCGCCCACAACGAGCGCCGTTCGCGCGGCCACGCCAGCGCATAGAGCAGCTCGTCGTCCCAATCGAACAGCGGCGATTTGAGCACCGTCGCCAACGTCAGTTCGTCCTCCGGCAGAAGCAGGAAATTACCCAGCGCAACCAGATCCTCGACGGCGAGCTGTTCGGTCAAACGCATGCGGTCGGCACCCGCCACCGGCACGCCCAACTCCTTCAACGCGCGTATCAATTCCGCGACGAACGCGTTCCGCCGCCGCACCAGTACCAGGACATCGCCCGCGGTCACGGCACGGCCGCGCGCGGGCAACATCTCCTTGTCGTCGATCCATTCCTTGATGCGCTGCGCGACCGCGCGGGCCAATCGCGCCGGCGGCGCGCGGCGGCGGCCGCTCGTCGCCAAATCCCATGCCGAATTCGGCGGTTTCCTCGTCGGGGTCGACCGGCCGCCATAATTCGACGACGCCCGCCATGCCGTCCCGATACGGTCGGTGATGAAGGCGCGTGCCCGGTGGCACCACGCCGTCAGCGGCCGGCGCATGCCCGAACACCGCGTCGACGGCTTGCAACACGGCCGGCACCGAACGGAACGACAGATCGAGGTCAATCTCTTCCAGCTTTTTTTGCGCTGCGCCGACCTTGGCGATGAAATGGGCGCGCATCCGTTCGAATTCGGCACGGTCGGCGCCTTGGAAGCTGAAGATCGATTGCTTCGCGTCGCCGACCGCGAAGATCGTGCGGTTGAGCTCGCGTGCGCCGTCGCCGGCGAAAAACTCTTCAGCCAGTTCGGCGATGACCTGCCACTGCTCGGGATTGGTGTCCTGCGCCTCGTCGATCAGGATGTGGTCGAGGCCGCCATCGAGCTTGAACAGCACCCAGGGCGCGACACCCGGCCGGCGCAATAAATCGCGCGTGGCCAGGATCAGATCGTCGTAATCGAGAAGCGCGCGGCGTCGCTTTAAGCGGCGATAATGGCGCAGCAGCGCGTCCGCGACGTTCATCAGCGCCGCCGTCGCCGCATAGAGCGATGCGGCGCGACAGCGCGTCACCGCCGCGATGACTCGCGCCGCTTCCGCGTCGAGCGTCACGGCCTCTTGCGGCTCGTCGCGCAGGAAATCCTTGGTGTAGAGGCGGGCGCGCGGTTCGTTCTTTTGCGTGAGATAGCAAGCCGCATAGTCGTCGAAACGTGCGGCGCGCTCTGTTGGCGCTTCAAGCCAGCGGATAATGTTTTCGCCCCGTTCGCGATCACTCGATTTCTCGCTATCGCACAGCGCGCGCGCCGCGGCGAGCACCATGCCGTCGTCGAACTCGTGGCTGGCTTGCGGCGACGATGTTTTCGGGCATCTCGCCAGCCGCGACGCCGAGCAGGTCCCGCAAGCGTGCCAGCAATTGTTCGACGCCATCGGCAAGCAGCGGCTCGAGCTTTGCCCGCTGTCCCACCACTTCGCCGATCAGTTCGTCGAAACCGCCTTCGCCGGTATGGCCCGCGATCTCGCCGAGCGCCGCGGCCAATTCCGGCATGTCCAAAATCTCTGAACGCGCCTGTTGCAGCACTTCGGCGGCGGTACGCTCGTCGAGCACGGTGAAATGCGGCGCAATCCCCGCCTCGATAGGGAATCGACGTAGCACCGACTGGCAGAATGCGTGGATCGTGTCGATACGCATGCCGCCGGGCGTGTCGAGCAGCCGCGCAAACAGGCGCCGCGCCTCGTCCAACGTCTCCGCTTTCGGCTTATCACCAGTGAGTTCTTCGAGTTCCCGCGCCAGCGCGGCCGTCTTCGGCGATCGCCCATTGGCCGAGCCGCGTGCTGAGGCGGATCGCCATCTCCGCGGCGGCCGCCTTGGTGAACGTGAGGCAGAGAATGCGTTGCGGCGCGCTGCCCTTGAGGAGTAGCGCGAGCACGCGATCGGTTAGAACCTTGGTCTTGCCGGTGCCCGCCGAGGCCGCGACCCAAACGGAGGCGGCGGTGTCCGCCGCCTCCCGCTGGCGATCGTGCGGATCGGAATGGGCTACCGTAGGCGGCCTATCCTGCGATCTTGGAGAAGCCGGGCGCGACGTGCTTGCAGTTGTTGTGGAAAATATCGATCTTCTGCTCTTCGTTGAGGAAGCTCATCTTGCTGATGATCGGAATCAGATCGTCGCTCTGCTTGCCGGTCTCGGGGCGGATCGCGCCGCCGGAACCCGGCGTCTCGGTGCCGAACAGAATCCGCTTCGGCGTGCGCTGCTTGATCGCGGCTTCGAGATAGTCGGTGTCGAGCGCGCACGTATCGAAGAACAGATTCTTCTGACAAATCCTTTTGTGCCAGGTGGTGGTCGGTCTTGATGAAGCGGTCGAGCGCGCCGCCGCAATGGCAGACCACGACCTTGAGGCCGGGGAAGCGCTTGAACACGTCGCCATGCGACAGAAGCTGCGTCGCCAGATACTGTTCCCACACGAAGCCGATCTGATAGTTCTGCGGAATCGTCTTGAGGCGCGGATCGGTGCAGTTGGTGCCGTGAACGATGATCGGCAGATTGTGCTTTTCGCAATAGGCATAGACCGGGTCCCAGTACTTGTCGTCCATGCCGGGCGAGGAACGGTCGCCGGCCGGGTCGGGCGTCAGATAGCAGCCGGTGAAGCCCAGCTCCTTGTGGCAATATTCGAGCTCGGGCAGGCAGTGGCTCGAGATCGTCGGCCTTCGGATTCTGCGGCAGGCAGGCGGCGCCGCTGAACCGCGTCGGATGCACCATGCATTGCCGCGCGATCATGTGGTTGATGAAGCGGCACCAGCTGCCGAGCAGATGCTTCTGCATCCAGCCCAGCATCAGGAACGGCCGCGGCCCGATGAGCTGGCAGTCGATATTGTGGTCGTCCATCATATCGACGTGACGCTTCAGCGCGTTCGCCCAGGCCTGCTCGCTCATGCCCAGTCGCGGAATGTCCTTGCGTGGATCGTCGGTCAGCGGCGTGTTGCTGGCCAGCATCAGGCCGACTGCCGCGCTGCCGTTTACCGGCGCGGAATAATGGCCGTGAATGTCGAGAACCTTGGTGCCGTTATACATGGTGCTTGCGCTCCCCGTGTCTGTTTGTCGGTTGCTTCTATAATATCATTCCCGTCCGCGTCGCGGACAAAATACGCATGGCTAGAACGCGTTGCCGGCCCGCAGCCAGGCGACGTAATCCGCCATGGCGTCATCGAGGCTGAACGCGGGTCGGTAGCCCAGCGCCGCGGCGCGACCCAGGTCCAACACCGGATTGACGCCGCGATTGTCCGGTCCCTGTCCGTCCTTTAGCGTCACCGCGATACCCGGCGCGACTTTCTTGATCGCGGCGGCAAAATCCGCGCCCGTCGTCACCCGTCCCGAGCCGATATTGTAGACGGCATGATCGAGCTTCGGCGCCGTGTGGACGCGGCAGATGCCTTCACCGCAATCTCGGACATAGATCGCGTCGAGCGCGTCGCCGGCGAAATCTGGGCGTCCGTTGGGGCGCGGCAGCGGCGCCGGTTGGCCCTTCACCGCGGCGTGGGCAAGGCGGCTCGCCAGATTATTCATCGAATGGTAGAGCGGACCCCAAACATTGCCGATACGCAGACAGGCGATCTCGATGCCGGTTCGGTCGCCGAAATGCTGGCTCAAGACCTCGAACGCCTTCTTGAAGGCCTCGGTCGGATGAGCGCCGCGCATCCGCAACGGCATGTCCTCGCGGTAGGGACCTTCGGCAACGCCGCCATAGATCGACGAGGAGCTGGCGATGGAGATGCGTTTCACCCCGGCAATGCGTCCCGCCTCAAGCACGTTGATCAGGCCGGACATGTTCATCCGGTAGTCCTCGGCCGGCGACAAGCCTCCCAGCGGCGTCACCACCAGATGAATGATGCTCGTGACTTTGTGCTTCAGCGCGGCCTCGATCACCGCATGGGGACCGGCGACATCGACGCTTTCGACTGCGAATTTCTTGCCTGCCAGGAACGGTGGAATCCGCCCGACACGAAACCGGGTCGCCACGACCTCATGGCCTGCGTTCAGCAGGCTCGCCACCGTGTGGCTGCCGATGAACCCTAAGCCTCCCGTGACCAGGATCATGCCTGCCTCCCATGCACGCTTTGCTTATTCCTCTTACCCAATCATAGGCTTATCGTACCGTATCGGGCGAGATAGCCGGATCGGGAGACTGCTATGCTGAAGGAAGAGAACGAACTTCTGTGCCGCGTTGGGCAGGGCACGCCGATGGGTACTTTCATGCGCCAGTTCTGGATACCGGTAATGCCTGCGGCCGGACTTGAAGCTGGCGGCGATCCCGAACGCGTCCGCATCCTCTGCGAGAATTTCGTTGCTTTCCGCGCTCAAGACGGCCGTGTCGGATTTTTCGACGAGGGCTGTCCCCATCGCGGCGTATCGCTGGTGCTGGCGCGCAACGGCGATTGCGCGCTCACCTGCATCTTCCATGGCTGGAAGATCGACGTTTCCGGCAAGGTGGTCGATGTTCCGGCCGAGCCACCTGATCGCCGCGAAGCCTTCGCCGCGCGTGTCAAGGTCAACCATTATCCGACGGTCGAGAAGGCGGGTATTCTATGGGTCTGGCTCGGCAAGCGCGAACCAGCACCCTTTCCGAAATATAATTGGGCCGAACTCCCGCAAAGCCATATCCGATTCGGCCTCGGCAAGATCAATTCCAACTGGCTGAACGGCCTGGAAGGGCAGCTCGACTCTGCCCATGTCGGCATCCTGCATCAGGATTGGTCGACCAAGGACCCGAAACAGTTCGGCAACAGCAATATCGACAATGCCACGCTCGACCTCGCGCCGCGCTTCGAGTTCGAGGAACAACCTTACGGTTTCCGCGAGGCAGCGGTGCGCAACATGCCCGACGGGCAGCATTATGTCCGCGTCCGCGAGTTCGTGATGCCGTGGTACTCCTATATCCCGCAAGGCGGCGGCCGGGAGGGCATGCAGCTCCTCACCATCTCCGTGCCGGTCGACGACGAGACCTCGATCCAGTGGGATGTGCGGTACAATCTTGTGCGGCCGCTGACCGATAGTAACTGGCCCAACCAAACCAAGATCAACGACATGACCGCGATCCTCGGCGGCGCCGACAGGCGCTACGGCCAGGATCGCGACATGGTGAAGGCCGGCAAATGGTCGGGCTTCAAGGTGCTGCGGCATGAGGACTATGCGGTCGCCGTGGCGCAGGGCGCCATCGCGGCGCGCGACAAGGAGTTTCTCGGCTCGAGCGACATTCCGATCGTTCGCGCGCGTCGCGCCCTGATGATCGCAGCAAAGAAGAGCGTCGACGGTGAAAAAGGGCCGGAATTCAATCCTACGATTCAGTGGGGTGCGGTCCGCGCCTTTGCCGAGACCATCCCGGCCAATGCCGACTGGAAACAGTTGCCGCGGGGGTGAATGTGTTGAGTTCGTTCGATCTTCCCCTTTCGCCCTACAAGGTCGTCGATCTGACCCGCGTGCGGTCGGGGCCTACCTGTGTGCGCCAGCTTGCTGATTGGGGCGCCGATGTCGTCAAGGTCGAGGCGGTGGGCGAGGACACGCTGCAAGGCGGCGCGCGCGACAGTTCCGACTTTCAGAATCTTCATCGCAACAAGCGCGCGATGGCGCTCGACCTCAAGAGCAAGGACGGCGTCGATATTCTGAAGCGGATGGTGCGCGAGGCCGACGTTCTGGTCGAGAATTACCGGCCCGACGTTAAGCACCGGCTCGGCATCGATTATGAGACGCTGCGCGCCGTCAATCCGCGGCTCGTCTATGCGAGCATCTCCGGCTTCGGCGAGGACGGGCCGTATCGCGAGCGGCCAGGCTTCGACCAGATCGCGCAGGGCATGGGCGGCATCATGTCGGTGACCGGCCTGCCCGGCCAAGGGCCGGTGCGCGCCGGCATTCCCATTGCCGATCTGTGTGCCGGCATTTTCGCGGCGCAAGGAATTCTCCTGGCGCTGTTGGAGCGCGAACGGTCCGGCCAGGGCCAATGGGTGCAGTCGTCGCTCTTGGCGGCGCAGATTTTCATGCTCGATTTCCAGGCGGCGCGCTGGCTGATGGACCGGCAAGTGCCGGGCCAGGCCGGCAACAATCACCCGTCCGGCGCGCCCACCGGCGTGTTCAAGACCAAGGACGGACACATCAACATCGCGACGACCGGTCAGGAGATCTACAAACGCTTCTGCGACGCCATCGCCGCGCCAGGCCTGTTCGCCGATCCGTTGTTCAAGGATAACCGAACCCGGTTTCAGAATCGCGACAAGCTCAATGCCGCGATCGAGGAAATCACCAAGACCAAGACCTCTGCCAACTGGATCGAGCTGTTCAACAAGGCGGGCGTACCGGCGGGGCCGATCTACAATATCGGCGAAGTGTTCGAGGACCCACAGGTAAAGCATCTCGGCATGGCGGCGCCGATTAATCATCCGAAAAAAGGCCGCACTGAATATCTGGCGCAGCCGATCAAACTATCGCGCACGCCGTGGCGGCTTCACTCCGTGCCGCCGGAAAAGGGCGAGCATACCGACGCAGTGCTGCGCGCTCTCAGCTACGACGCAAAAGCGATTGCCGATTTCCGCTCGCGAAAGGTCGTCGCGTAGTTACGCGCTTAAGCCGTGATCGAGGTCGCGGATAATATCCGCGACCGATTCAAGGCCGATCGACAAACGGATCACATCAGGCCCCGCGCCCGCCGCTTCGCGCTGTTCGTCTGACAACTGGCGATGTGTGGTCGAGGCCGGATGCAAGATGAGACTGCGGGTATCGCCGATATTGGCGAGATGCGAGAACAGCCGCACATTCTCGACCAACTTCACCCCCGCCTCGTAACCGCCTTTGACGCCGAAGGTGAATACCGAACCGGCGCCCTTCGGAAGGTACTTTTGCGCCAACGCATGGAATGGGCTGGATTTGAGGCCGGCATAGGACACCCAGGCGACGCGCTTATCGTTCGCAAGAAATTCAGCGACCGCCTGCGCGTTAGCAACGTGGCGCTCCATCCGGAGAGGTAGCGTCTCGATGCCGGTGATGGTGAGAAACGCATTCATCGGTGCCAGCGCCGGCCCGAAGTCGCGTAACGCCACCGCGCGTGCCTTCATGGTGAAGGCGAAGTCGCCGAAATTCTCATAGAAGCGGAAGCCGTGATAGGCGGGTTCCGGCTCGGTCAGCGACGGGAATTTCCCGCCGGTATTCCAATCGAATTTGCCGCTTTCTATTACCGCGCCGCCCAACGAATTACCGTGCCCGTCGAGGAATTTCGTCGTCGAGTGCGTGACCAGATCGGCACCCCATTCGATCGGTCGGCACAGATAGGGCGTCGCGAGCGTGTTGTCGACGATGAACGGCACGCCCGCCTCATGCGCGATCTTGGCGACGGCTTCGAGATCGACCACCACGCCGCCGGGATTGGCGAGGCTCTCGACGAAGATCGCCTTGCATTTTGGCGTCAGCGCCTTGCGGAAATTCTTCGGTTCGATCGGATCGACGAAGTGAACCGTCCAGCCGAGGCGCTTGAACGACAGGCCGAACTGAGTGAGCGAGCCGCCGTAGAGATTGCGCGACGCGACGAATTCATCGCCCGGCTCCAGCAGCGTAAAGAAGGCGAGAAACTGCGCCGCATGGCCCGATGCAGCCGCAATGGCTGCGCGCCCGCCCTCGAGATTGGCGAGACGCTCCTCCAGCACCGATACGGTTGGATTGCCGATACGCGAATAGAGATAGCCGAAATTATGGAGATTGAAGAGCGACGCGGCATGTTGTGCATCGTCGAAGACATAGGCCGTGGTTTGATAGATTGGCGTCGAACGGGCTCGCGTCGTCGGATCGGGCGCGGCGCCGGCGTGGATCGAACGCGTCTCAAAACCGTACGAAAGGTTGCCGCCGCCCGCACCCCGACTGCGGCTAGGCGCGCGCCTAGGCGCCTCGACCGGACGGTTTGAGATAATTCCGCTATCGACGCCGCTCCACGATAGTTCGCCGCCGAGCCGGCCATACTCGATCTTCATGCAACGGTCCTGCACCACCTCGAGGCCGGCCGCCTCGGCGCGTGTCGCCGCCGCTTCGTTGCGAATGCCAAGCTGCATCCACACCACCTTCGCTTTTATGGCGATGGCGTCCTCGACGATCGGCGGCACTTGTGTCGCGTTGCGGAATATATCGACGACGTCCACCGGCTCCGGAAGGTCGCGCAGCGAGGCGTAGACCGTTTCGCCGTTGAGCACCTGTCCCGCGATGCCCGGATTGACGGGAATCACGCGATAACCCTTGAGCTGGAGATACCGCATCACCAGATGGCTCGGTCGGTTCCAGTTCGCCGAGGCCCCGACCAACGCGACGGTGCGCGCCGTTGCCAGA
Source organism: uncultured Alphaproteobacteria bacterium (assembly GCA_963851285.1). Taxonomy (GTDB): domain Bacteria; phylum Pseudomonadota; class Alphaproteobacteria; order ATCC43930; family CGMCC-115725; genus JAATGI01. The sequence continues at coordinate 142,484 of CAWKOL010000016.1, read as the reverse complement.
ATGCGCCGCAACTTTTCGTCGGGATAGGGGAGGGGATCGGCCATGATTTTCAGTTGTCAGTTATCCGGGGCGCCCAACTTACTACCGATAACTGTCAACCGATAACTGTCAACCGATAACTCCCGAGGATCATCATGCCCAACCCCAAGGACGTAGCCGTTTTCGTCGGCAGCTTGCGCAAGGAATCCTTCACCCGAAAAGTCGTGTTGGCGATGGCGAAGATCGCGCCGCCGACGCTGAAACTGTCGATTGTCGAAATCGGCCATCTCGGCTCCTATAATCAGGATCTCGACGCCAACCCGCCGGCGGACTGGACCGCGCTGAAGGAGCGCATCAAGAAGGCCGACGCGGTTCTGTTTGCGACGCCCGAGTACAACCGCTCCGTGCCGGGTTTTTTGAAGAACGTGATCGACATCGCGTCGCGGCCATACGGTCAGAGCGCGTGGGACGGCAAACCCACCGCGGTCATCAGCGTCTCGCCTGGCGCCATTGGCGCGTTTGGCGCGAACCATCATTTGCGGCAGTCGCTGGTGTTTCTCAACATGCCGACGATGCCGCAGCCCGAGGCCTATGTCGGCCAGGCAGCAAGCCTGGTGAACGATCAAGGTGAGTTCGCGAAGCCCGAGACCAAGGAATTTCTCGGCAAGTTCCTCGGTGCGTTCGACGGCTGGATCGATCGACACGCCCCTGCTAAACGGTAAGCCGCCATCAGGGGAGGAACGATCGTGGCAAAGGTGGATTTCGCCAAACTGCCGACATTCGACCAACTACCGGTAAAGGACGGCGCGCCGCCGGAATTCGGCGTGGGGCGTGTTCGGGGACGACGACGAGCTGGGCTGTCTCAATTTCCTGACGCCGGAAACTATCATCGCCGCGGCAAAGCTAGTGAAGCGCGGCAAGGTGTTCCGGCTTGACGCCAAGGTTGGGTATGCGAAGCCACCGTTGTTCGGGCGCCCTCCCTTCGTCCACAACATCGTCAATCTCAGCCCGACGGCGCATGACGATCTGCTCAACGCCTACAATACCCAAGAGGGCAGTCAATGGGATGGGCTAGCCCATGTCGGCCATGTCAGGCATCGCAAATTCTATAACGGCGTCACCGCGGAGGAGATCAGGACCCGCAAGGGCCGGCTGACGATCAGCAGCTGGGCCGACAAATTCGTCGGGCGCGGCGTCCTGATCGACGCGGTGGCGTATCGCGCTTCGCAGGGGCGACCGATTCAGCCGCTGACCCGGGACGTGGTGACGTTGGCCGATCTTGGAGGGGCGCTGGCGGCGCAGAAAACCAAACTCGAACCAGGCTCCGTGCTGTTGGTGCGCACCGGTTGGATGGAGGCTTACGAGGCGTCGAGCGACGGCGAGAAAAAAGCGATGGCGCCGATGGACAAGCTCAAATCGGTCGGCGTTGAGCCGAGCCGCGAATTAGTCGAATGGCTATGGAACAGCCGCGTCGCGGCGATTGGGACAGATACGCCGGCCGCGGAACCATGGCCGTGGAATCTGACCGACGCCGACGCGCTGCACCACCGCGCCTTGCCGCTATTGGGCTTACCGCTGGGCGAGCAGTTTGTGCTGAAGCCGCTAGCGGAAGATTGCGCCCAGGACGGCGCATGGGAGTTCTTGCTGGTCGCGGTGCCGATCAATCTGGACAATGGCATCGCGACGCCCGCCAACACGGTGGTGATCAAATAGATGCCACGGCTATCGGCCAATATCGGCATCCTGTTCCGCGAGCTCGATTTTCTCGACCGGTTCGCTGCCGCGGCCCGCGCCGGGTTTCAGGCCGTCGAATGTTGGACACCGTACGATTATCCCGTCGCCGAGTTGCGCCGTCGCATCGCCGACGCCGGCATTCCGCTGATCGGCATCAACACGGCGATGGGTGGGCGCGACGGTGACATGGGTTTGGCGGGCGTGCCGGGCCGCGAGAAGGACTTCGATGCGCTCATCGCCCAAGCCCTCGACTACGGCGCGGCGCTTGGGGTACGCCACGTCCATGTCATGGCTGGCGCCACCAACGGGTTCAGTGAAGCAGACGGCCTGGCGACGATGCGCCACAATTTGGGACATTCCGTAAAAGCGGCGGAAGCGGCGAACGTCATGCTGGTGATCGAACCGGTCAACCGCGTCGACCGGCCGACCTATCTTTTGTCGAGTTCGGCCTGCGCCGTGGAAATCATCGACGCCGTCGGTTCGCCCTGGCTCAAGATGATGTTCGACTTCTATCACCTCCAGATCATGGAGGGCGACGTGATACGCCGGTTTGAGCGCTTGATGCCAAAGATTGGTCATGTTCAGTTCGCCGCCGTGCCAAATCGCGCGGAACCGGACCAGGGCGAGCTAAATTACAGCTGGATTCTGCGCTGAAGTGGACCGGCTCGGCTGGGGCGGTTATGTCGGCGCCGAGTATCAGCCGCGTGGCACGACCGAGAGCGGTCTCGGCTGGCTCAAAAAATTTATTCTTCACTAACCGCGAATTGCCTTATCTTTCTGTTTGGAAAGGAACAGAAACGATGCGGGATTTCGCTAAGAAACTGGTCGCGGACAGACGCGGGGTTACCGCGCTCGAATACGCGCTTATCGCGGCGCTGGTCGCCTGCGTGATTATCGGCGGCGTCAGCCTGCTTGGCAGCAACGTTTCGAAGGTCTTTTCGACCGTCGCTCACACCATTTAGGACTTGAACCGCTTCGCCAACGTGTCGGCGCTACGCACCAATAAGCCGGTGTCGACGCCGACCGCGACGAAGAGATAGCCCCACTCAATGTAACGCCGCGCTTCATCCTCGCTGGTCGTGAGGATGCCTGGTGCCTTGCCGCAAGCGCGGATGCGTGCGGCCGCGTTCTTGATCGCTTCCTGCACGGCGGGATGCCCCGGCTGTCCAATCAGGCCGAATGATGCCGAGAGATCAGACGGGCCGATGAACACGCCGTCGACGCCGGAGACAGATGCGATCTCCTCGAGATTCTGTTCCAGCGATGCGCGCGTCTCGACCTGGACCAGGAGGCAAATCTCGTTATCGGCTTTCTTGAGATAGTCGGTGACGCGGCCATAGCGGCTGGCGCGGGCGCCGCCGGCGACGCCGCGTTGACCGTGCGGCGGATAGCGCGTCGCAGCGACGGCGGCCACCGCCTCGTCGCGGGTCTGGACATAAGGTACCAGGATAGTCTGCGGCCCAAGATCGAGCACGCGCTTGATCAGCACCAGATCGTTCCAGGCCGGGCGCACGATCGGCGTCGCGGTGCCGCGCTGCACCGCCTGCAATTGCGGCACCAGATCCGCCACCTCGTTGGGCGAATGCTCGGTGTCGAGCAGGATCCAGTCGAAGCCGCTGTCGGACAGGATCTCGGCGCCGACATTGCTCGCGAGGCTGCTCCAAATGCCGATTTGCAGCTTGCCCGCCGCGATCGCGGCCTTGAACTCGTTACGTTGCAGTTCCATCGGCTTCACTCCTCATACGTATTGCACGGCGAGCGCGCCGAGCGGCCCGAAATCGGCGTGGATGGTGTCGCCTTTGTTAACCCAGATAGCGCGGATGAAGGAGCCGGACAGCAGCACCTGGCCCGCCGGGATTTCGATGCCGTGGCGGCCGAACCGGTTGGCGAGCCACGCGATGCCCAGCGCCGGATGGCCCATGACGCCAAGCGCCAGGCCGGTTTCCTCGATATCGGCGTTGCGATAGAGCACGCCGCCGACCCAGCGCAGATCGAGATCGAACGGCTTGATCGGCCGTCCGCCGATCACCAGTCCCGACGCGGCGCCGTTGTCGGCGACGGTGTCGAAAATCTTGCGCGGATTGACGATGCGCGCATCGACCAGCTCCATCGAGGGCACGACATATTCGGTGGCGCGCATCACCTCCATCATACCGATGCCGGGACCTTTGAGCGGCTTGTTGAGGACGAACACCAGTTCGATCTCGACGCGCGGCGCGCAGTAGTCGGCGTGATTCACCTTGGCGCCGTCGGGCACCATCATGGTATCGAGGAGATGCCCGTAATCCGGCTCGTCGATCTGCGACGCGGCCTGCATCGCCTTCGAGGTCAGGCCGATCTTGTAGCCGATCACCTTTTCGCCCTTTGCCACCTTGTTCTTGATGACGAGGTCCTGGATCGCATAGGCGTCGTCGAGATCGATGTCGGGCCAAGTCTTTGAGAGTTGCACCATTTGCTTGCGCGTTTCCTCGGCAGCAAGCAAGTCGCGCGCTGCCTTTTGCCGGTCGGCATCGGACATCATCTGGGAGCGGTTCCTTCCATCATGGGGCGTTGCCGTCACATCCTTTAAGTCATCGATGGGACCCGGCGCAACCAACCTGCGTCTTCAAAGCCGGCGGCAACGCCTCTGTCCAGCTCGAGACCCTGCCTCACCTGCTCGGGGTCTCTCTTCGTGAAGTTCGGATGGACCATATGACGCTGCTGACATTTGCCGTAGTGACAAGGTGAAGGAGTACGATAGCATGCAACTTTATAGTTAGTTCCGGCCACCAACGCGCGGGATAACCCGCTTGGCATATCGGGGGGCTCCGATTTGAGGCGGGACGACTTTCGCGACCAGATCGCGACGTTCATGGCTGACCTCGGCGTTGTCGATCGCGCCGAGCGGTGAAACTTTACCGCTTCGCCCGCGGTCTTCTGCGGCTCGGCCTTGCCGACGTGATTGCACCGCGCGAGCGCCGTGGTCGCACCCAATCCTTGCTCGATCTCGAAGCCGCGATCCGCGATTCCGAGCGCGGTTACACGGTACGCGACGACAGTATGCCGATGCCCGCCCCCCGGCCAGCTTGGGTCGGCGCCGGTTTTCCCCAACGTGCCCTGGCCCGGACTTGGCCGCGTGCTAGCGACTCTGGCGACGCGCAACATCCGCATCATGATGGCAAAGGACCCATTGGCGTATCTCTGGATGTTCCTGGCGCCGATCTCGACGATCGTAGCGGTATTAGGCAGCAAACTCCGGTTAGAAAATTAGCGGGATTTGCCGGGATTTGCCGGGATTACACGGGATGTAGGTGGCATCAAAAGCAAGCTCTGGCAGCGAAATATTTCCACCATGCGGCTCCATTTCAAGTATATATGCCCGCAGAGAGTGTGGGGAAAATCTCTTGTTAGATGCGAGGTACAGGCATTTTCGGCGACGGACGCGCACCTGATTGCGGCTGCCCTCTTGTCGATGGGGGAGGACTTTATCAACCGCGCCAATCAACGCGTGCTCAACGATTTAGTTCGTGGCGCCGAGGGCCAAGTACGCGATGACGAGCGCCGCCTTGAAAGCGACCATATCAAGCTGAAGGCGTGGCGCAGCGCCAATAGTGACCTCGACCCGGATGAGCTCACCGCGATGGTGACGCAGGTTGTACAAGGGCTGGAAACTAGCTTGGTTTCGGCGCGCACGTCGGAAATACTCAATGCCGATCAGGGCAACGTCGCGACGCGGACCGCCGCGAACCTGCGTGTCAGGACGATTGAAGCGCAGATCGGGCTGGAACAACGACAACTCGCCGAAATGGAGCGGGCATACGCGGCGAAATTCTACGAGTACGACCGGCTTAAGGAGGACATCGAGTTCGCGAAGAATGCGTATCAGAACGATCTTGCTACGCTGCAGAGTTTTCACGATTTGGCGACCCAGCAGGAAGTCTATCTGCTACGCATTTTCGATCCCTGGAAGCCGGATATCGCGCTTTATCCTGACTGGCTATTGATTCTGCCGCTGACGCTGATCGGCGGCGCGATGGCATACGGACTGATCCGCATGGCAATGGCGCTCGGCCGCGACAAATGGGCGCGATGATTTGAGTTGTCGGTGCGATCCCCATATGATGGCAGCACGAGGGGATTGGAGCGGAATATGGCAGATGCGTTGGGCGTCATGCTGGCGGAAGCGAAATTCGACGCGGCGGGTTTAATCCCGGCGATCGCACAGCAACACGACAGCGGCGAGGTGCTAACGCTAGCCTGGATGAACCGGGAGGCACTGACCGAAACCCTTGTCTCGGGCAACGTGACGTACTGGTCGCGCGAGCGCAAGAAACTGTGGCGCAAGGGCGAAACGTCTGGCCAGACACAGCGACTTGTCGAGTTACGCCTCGATTGCGATGGCGACGCCATCCTGCTGTTGGTCGATCAGTTTGGCGTCGCGTGCCACACGGGACGGCGCAGCTGCTTTTTTCGCGCGGCGCGCGGCGATGCGCTTGTCACCATTGCCGAACCACTGGTACTGCCGGAGAAGCTTTATCCACGCGGCGCTCGATCAGCTTAACTAGAAAATCGTGTCGACCACCTCGCCAAACCAGCCTTTATCGGAGCTGGCGGTTTCCGTTTGCTTGCCCGTGACGAGCGCATAGGCTCGTTGATACCATTTGCTGCCCGGATAATTGTAACCCAGTACCGAGGCCGTCTTTTCCGCCTCGTTGCGCAAGCCCAAGGCGATATAGCATTCGGTCAGACGTTCCAGCGCTTCCGGCACGTGCGTCGTGGTTTGATAGAGGTCAACCACTCGTCGGAAACGGTTGATCGCAGCGAGATAGTAGCGTTGCGTCTCATAATAACGGCCGATGTCCATCTCTTTGCCGGCCAAGTGGTCGGTAGCGAGCTGCATTTTTAACTGGGCGTCGCGACCGTAGCGCGAATCAGGAAATCGTCTTACCACTTCGCCCAGCGCCGCCAGCGCCTGTTGAGTTACGCCTTGGTCGCGGCCGACATCGGCGATCTGCACGTAGTAATCGAGCGCCTTCAGATAATAGGCGTAAGCGACATCTCGATTGCCCGGGTGCAGTTGAATGAAACGATCCGCCGCGACGATGGATTGATCGTACTTGTTGGCTTCATAAAGTGCGTACGCCGCCATGAGCTGGGCTTTGGTCGCCCACACCGAATAGGGATGTTGCCGATCAACTTCGTCGAATTGCTGCGCCGCCTTGTCCCAATCTTCCTTGGCGACCGAGTTCATCGCATTATTGTAGAGTTTGTCGACGGGCAGCTCGACATAAGTGTCTTTCTTGCCGCCGCCGCACCCGCTCAGAAGCAGTGCCGCCGCGACGACAAACAAAACGTGAAGAGACCATTTCCTCATTGATGGATCCGCAATGATTCCGAACGCCTTATAGCAGAAAGTCGCGCCGGCGGAAAATCTGCGGTGCGAACTCAGGCGCTGACGCGGCGCAATTCGTTTTGCCACGTCACATCATAGGCGACCGGCATCCGTATTACACGGTAAGCGGAGCGATCCGCGAACAACGCCTCGAGCAGTTGCCGGTTCAACGCGTGGCCTGAGCGCAGCCCGGCAAACATGCCAATGATTGGATTTCCGGCCAGATAAAGGTCGCCCACTGCATCGAGCACCTTGTGGCGGACGAATTCGTCCGGGAAACGCAGACCGTCGCGGTTCAGGACTCGACCGTCCCCGATAACGATGGCGTTATCCATCGAGCCACCGCGCGCCAATCCCGCCGCCCGTAAGGCATCGACCTCTTCGAGGAAGCCAAACGTCCGCGCCGGCGCGAGATCCGCTTTGAAACTGTCTGGGTCGAACGCCCAACACAATGTCTGCCGTTGGATTGCGTTGACGGCGAAGTCGATGGTCAGATCGACCGTAAAGCTGTGCCCAGGTAACAGCGCGGCCGATTTCGTGCCGTCACCGACCCTTACCGGCTTTAGAATCTCGATGGCGCGACGCGGTGTGTCTTGACTGACAATGCCGGCACATTCGAGCAGGAAGACGAATGGCGCCGCGCTGCCGTCCATGACCGGTGCTTCCGCTCCGTCCAGTTCGACCACCGCGTTGTCAACTTCAAGACCCGCCAACGCCGCCATCACGTGCTCGATTGTAGCCACGGACAGCCCGTTCCCGTCATCGATCGTGGTGCAGAGCGCTGACTCCCGCACATGCCGCCAATCCGCACGCAACGCGGCACCACCACGATCGCTGCGACGGAACACGATGCCGGTATCCGGCGCCGCCGGATGGAGCGCCATCGCTACCCGCTCCCCGCTATGGAGGGCGGTACCCCGGCACCGGATCGAATTCTTCAGCGTTTTTTGCGGGATGAACCCGGAAAGCGACATCGGTCCCCCGAACCCCTTTTGCTTTTGTTCACGGGCACGCTATGAAGTTTTGCCGATACGAACAAGTCAATCTTTGTAACAAATTGTTTCTCTATTAATCGAAATATTACAATGGCTTAGGAAAAAAGAAGGGCCCGAAAACACGTCGTTTCCGGGCCCGGTGTGGAGGGCAAAACGGGCTAATTCGCTTGACGGCGAAGGAACGCCGGTATGTCCAGCAGTTCCTCTTCCTTCTGTGGGAGGATCCGGTCTGTTTGATCGACCGAACCGAGGCGTTGTTGTGCGCCCCGTTGGCCCGATTGCGGCGGTTGGTTCCACGTCGGCAGTTCCGGCTCGGACGAGGTTCGTTGCCGGCCGACGCTCTTGACCCGCTCGAATAGGCTAGGGGCTCGCGTCGGCCGCGGTCGCTGCTCCGGTTGCCGACCGCCATTCTCCATTGCGGCCGCGGCATAAGGATCGGGAGCGACGGCTGGTTGGGCGACATAGGCGGGACGGCCGCCCGGCACTTCCGACGGCGGCGGAACGATAAAGGACTCGCGCTTGGCCGCATCGCGCTCGACCGCGGCCGTACGCGCTGCGGCGGGCGCGGCTGTATCCAGCGCGAGCGCGGCCGCCGCGACAATGGGCGCCGACGTCGATTCCAATGTCTCGGGTTCGGCTCGGCGCTCGGCGCGGTGTTCGTTCTCGGTCACGAGTTGAATCACCGGACGGCGCGACGTCACTTCGGCGGCATCGATGCCTGTCGCTACCACCGAAATCCGCATTTTGCCGGTCAGGCTCTCGTCGAGTGTCGAGCCGACGATGATGTTGGCTTCGGGATCCACTTCCTCGCGGATGCGGTTGGCCGCCTCGTCGAACTCGAACAGCGTCATGTCGAGGCCGCCGGTGACGTTGATGAGGATGCCGCGCGCGCCCTTCATCGAGACATCGTCGAGGAGCGGGTTGGAGATCGCGGCCTCGGCGGCGTCGATGGCGCGGCGATCGCCTTCGGCTTCGCCGGTGCCCATCATCGCCTTGCCCATCTCGCTCATCACGGCGCGGACGTCGGCGAAGTCGAGATTGATTAGACCCGGCATCACCATCAGGTCGGTGACGCCGCGCACGCCGGAATACAGCACGTCGTCCGCCATCTTGAAAGCGTCGACGAAGGTGGTGCGCTCGTTGGCGACACGGAACAAGTTCTGATTTGGGATGATGATCAGCGTGTCGACGAAACCCTGCAATTCCTGAATGCCCGCCTCGGCGATCTTCATCCGCTTCGAGCCTTCGAACTGGAACGGCTTGGTGACGACGCCGACGGTAAGGATGCCGGCCTCGCGCGCGGCGCGGGCGATCACCGGTGCCGCGCCGGTACCTGTCCCGCCGCCCATGCCGGCGGTGATGAACACCATATTGGCGCCCTCGACCGCGGCCATGATCTCGTCAAGCGCTTCCTCGGCGGCGCTGCGCCCGACCTCGGGTCGGGACCCGGCGCCGAGGCCGCGCGTCACGCTGACGCCAAGTTGGATGCGCCGTTCCGCAAGGGATTGCTGCATCGCCTGGGCATCCGTGTTGCAGATAACGAAGTCGCATCCGATCAGATTCGATCGGATCATGTTGTTGACGGCATTTCCGCCGGCGCCCCCGACGCCGATCACCGTGATGCGGGGCTTCAGTTCGTTCTCTTCTTGGGGAATGGTGAGACTGATGGTCATTCTACCCTCCAATGCGATTTAGATGTTTTCTCTAAGCCACCGCACCAGGCCGAACCCGCGCCAATCCGGTAGTCCGATAGACGCACGGATTGCCCGCGGCGTTTCAGCCCGTTCGGAAAATGCGAAATGGACGAGGCCGGCGGAAGTCGCGAAGGCCGGTCCGCCGGTTGCCGGTGCCAACCCGCCGATGCGCAGGGGCGTCCCCATGCGAACTTGCTTATCGAGGATCAGAGCCGCCAATTCGCGGACGCCCGCGAGCTGGCAGGCGCCGCCGGTCAAAACTACCCGCCGGCCCGACAATTTGTCGAACCCGCTATGATCGAGCCGGTTCCGCACCATGTCGAAGGTTTCCTCAAGACGCGGCGCGATGATTCCAATCAGATAGGATTTCGGCACATGATTGGATTGGGTGTCGTCCTCTTCGCCGATTTGCGGCACCGCGATCATCTCGCGTTCGTCGGTGGATGAGGTGATGCAGCAACCTTGCAGCGTCTTCATGCGCTCGGCGTGGGCGAGGGGTGTCGATAGGCCGCGGACAATATCGTTGGTGACGTGGTTGCCGCCGATCGGGATGCTGTCGGCAAAGACGAGGTTGCCGTCGTAGAACACGCTGATTGTGGTCGTTCCGCCGCCCATGTCGATGAGGGTCACGCCAATTTTGGTCTCGTCCTCGACCAGGGCGCTAAGGCCGGCGGCATACGGGCTAGCCACGAATGCCTCGACATCGAGATGGCATCGGCCAAGGCAAGTGGTGAGATTGCGGAGCACGGCGGAATCCGCCGCGACGGCATGCATGTTCACCGCGAGTTTGACGCCCGACATGCCCCGCGGATCGCGAATGCCTCGGCTGCCGTCGATCGAGAACCCAACCGGGATGGCGTGGATGACTTCGCGGCCCGGCGCTTCCTTCATGTGGTGGCCAAGATTGAGCACGCGCTTGAGATCGCTGTCCCCGACCTCGCGGCCGTTGAGATTGATCTCGCTTTGCACAATGCGGGAAGCATGGAAACCCCCCGAAAGATTGATCACCACGCTTTGCAGCAACTCACCGGCCATTTCCTCAGCGGAGTGAATTGCGGTGATGACCGATTGCGATGCCGCCTCGAGATCGACAATCACGCCATTCCTGACGCCACGCGACAGTTGATGGCCAATGCCCACGATCTTCGGCTGCTGTTCGCCGTCGGGACGCGCGATGAAGCAACAGATTTTGCTGGTGCCGATATCGACAATACCGACGAGGGACCGGTGCATCATACCGGGTTTCCCTGGCCGACTTTGCGTTTTTGCGGTTTCGGCATCAATTCCGTCGGCAGCCGCAAATAGACACGGTCAGGCAGACGCAGATCCACAACCAGGACGCGGCGCTCCAGGACACGGTGATCCTTCTCGATCGCGGCGAGTCGATGCCATGCGGCGGTAGCATCTTCTTCGGGCAGGGCCACGGCGACGCCGTTCTTGAACTCGATGTTCCAACGCCTGCCACCGATGCGCACCGCGGCGGCAACTTGCGCCGCAAGCTGCGGCTCCGTGTCCAGCATCTCAATGACAGTTTCTGCGTTGGCAGGCGCGTCGTCGCCGACCAGCACCGGTAGCGGCGCATAGGGGCCGAGATTGCGCTCCGCGATCGGCTTACCGTCGCGATCGATCAGCGTCAGGATCGCGCCGTGCTGCCAAAAGGCCAGTGGCTCTTGCTCGGTCAAAGCAATGGACAGCGTGTCGGGCAGGCGGCGATAGATCGATGCGGTTTTGATCCACGGCACTTGCTCGAGACGTGCCTTTGCCACCGCAGGATCGATCGAGAGGATTGGTGTACCGCGAATGACGCCGATGGCTGCTAGCATCGCCTGCGCGCTGGCGCGGTCGCGGCCCTCGACCTCAACCGCGTGTACGCGGAAGTCCGCGTCAGCGCTGAGCGCGATCAAGCGCTCTTCCAAACTCGCCCGGCTGGCGATGGCACCGTGACGCATGATAGCGGCACTGGCGGCCGCGACAGCGACCACAACGAAGAGAAAAGCCAGACGCCGGATCACGTGTCGCATGACGCGTGCTCCGCCATCCAGCCGACCAACGAAAGAAAATCGATGCCGGCGTGACGTGCGATGTCCGGCACCAATGACGTCGGCGTCATGCCTGGCTGGGTATTGAGTTCGAGCAGCACCATACGGCCCGGCTCGCCGCCCGTGTCGTCGTAACGTAAGTCCGAACGGCTCACGCCACGGCATCGCAAGGCGCGATGCGCAGAGAGACCGATCTTCAATGCCTGGTCGTAGGCAGCGGGATGAATCGGCGCCGGCATCAAATGATCGCTGCCACCGGGCGCATATTTGGAATCGTAGTCGTACATTTCGTGATGAATCGGGCGAATCTCGAGCACGCCGAGCGCGCGTTCGCCCATGATCGCAACGGTGATCTCGCGTCCGGGGACATAGCGCTCGACCATCGCCTCGCGCCCGAAATTCCAATTTCGCGCTTCTTCCGCCCAGCCGTTATCGCCGTCGCGTACGATGCGGACGCCGACGCTGGACCCTTCATCGACCGGCTTCACCACAAAGGGGCGCGGCAACACGTCGCCGCCGGCGAGATCGGCTCGCGTTACAACTTTGCTTTCCACCAGCGGCAGACCGGCGGCGGCGAATACCGCCTTGGCCGATGGCTTATGCATAGCGATCGCCGACGCGGCGACGCCGGAATGGGTATAGGGAATGCGGAGAAATTCCAGTACGCCCTGAATGGTGCCGTCCTCGCCGCCCTTGCCGTGAAGCGCGTTGAACACGACATCGGGGCGCGGGTCGAGCGCAGTCGCCAACGCCGCTAAATCACGGGTCACGTCGATCTCGATCACGTCGTGGCCTAGCGTGCGCAGCGCCGTCGCGCATTCGCGGCCGCTGACCAACGAGACCTCACGCTCGACGGACCACCCGCCTTTGAGAACTGCGACCCGGCTCATTCGACACCTTCGAGCGTCGCCGGTGGACGGCCGATGCGCCGGATTTCCCACTCGAGGGCGATGCCGAAATGGGCGTGGACGCGGCGGCGTACTTCCTCGCCCAGCCCTTCGATGTCGGTGGCGGTGGCGTTGCCCGCGTTGACCAGGAAATTCGCGTGCTTCTCCGAGACTTGAGCGCCGCCGCGCCGCAAGCCGCGGCAACCGGCCTGGTCGATTAACTCCCAGGCCTTGTGGCCGGGTGGATTGGCAAAGGTCGAGCCGCCGGTTCGGGCACGGATCGGCTGCGAAGCTTCGCGGGCCGATTGGATCTCGGCCATCCGCTTCGCGATCGCGTCGCTACTGTCGGTCCGACCGCGGAAGTGGGCGCCGACGAAGATCCAGTGCTCCGGCAAGTCGCATTGGCGATAGGACAGGCCTAGTTCGGCAGCTTGAAGCGTGCGTTGCGCGCCGGCCGGATCGATAACCTGTGCTTCGATCAGCACGTCCTTGAACTCGTTGCCATAGGCGCCGGCGTTCATGCGGAGTCCGCCGCCCACGGTGCCTGGAATGCCGGACAAAAATTCGAGGCCCGCAATGCTGGCTTCGCGGGCGGTCAGCGCGACATTGAGGTCGAGCGCGCCCGCGCCGGCGACGATCTCGGTGCCATCGATCGTGACGTCGACGAAACCGCGGCCGAGTCGAACCACGATGCCCGGAATGCCGCCGTCGCGGATCAGAAGATTGGACGCAACGCCGATGACCGTCACCGGCACGTCGGTTGGTTTAGCGGCGATGAAGGCGGCGAGGTCCTCGACATCTGCCGGTCGGAACAATACTTCGGCCGGACCGCCGACGCGAAACCAAGTCAGCGCCGCGAGCGGCGCGCTTTCCGATATACGGCCACGCACTGACGGCAGCCGGTCGAGCAGACGATGGCTATCTTTGCGCGCTGTCATCATGCCACCGCCCCCGAGGCATCGCGTCGCGCCGCCGCAACGGCATCAAGCTCAGCCGGGAGAGCCTGGGCCCAACTCGTGATCGAGCCAGCGCCGAGGCAAACGACCAGATCGCCCGCCGCCGCAAAATTGTAAATTGTGGCCGCAAGATTTTGCGGAGCGTCGATCGCATCGGCATGGCGATGCCCATGCGCGCGTAGACCCGCGACCAGCGCATCGCGGTTGATGCCCTCTGTCGGCGTCTCGCCGGCGGGGTAAATGTCGGCGACCAGCACCGTGTCGGCGTCGTTGAAGCAGGTGCAGAACTGCTCGAACAGGTTCTGGACGCGGGTGTAGCGGTGCGGCTGCACCACCGCGATCACGCGGCCGCCCGTCGCGCCGCGCGCCGCTTTCAGCACGGCGGCGATCTCGACTGGATGATGGCCGTAATCGTCGATCACGGTGACCCCGCCGGACTCGCCGGTCTTGGTGAAGCGCCGCTTGACGCCGCCGAATCGGGCAAGCGCCTTTAAGATCACCGCGTCGCCCAAATGCAGTTCTTCGGCGATGGCGATCGCGGCGAGCGAGTTCTGCACGTTGTGTTCACCGAACATCGGTAGACGCACGCCGGTCACGGTCCGGCTGGTACCCTTGCCACGCGCGCCGATCGTCACATCGTAACGCGCGCCGTCACGGCCAAGCTCGACGTTGACGGCGCGGATGTCAGCCTGGGGCGACAGGCCGTAGGTGACGATGCGCCGCTCGGACAATTTCGGGATCATCGTCTGCACCACCGGATGGTCGATGCACAGTGTAACGAACCCGTAGAACGGGATGTTGGCGATGAAGCTCTCAAAGCCACGCTGCAGCGATTCGAAATCGCCGTAATAATCAAGATGCTCGGGGTCGATGTTGGTTACGACGGCGATGGTCGCGTGCAGCTTGGTGAAGGTGCCGTCGCTTTCGTCGGCTTCGACCACCATCCAATCGCCGTCGCCCAGCCGCGCATTAGTGCCGTAGGCATTGATGATGCCGCCGTTGATCACGGTCGGATCAAATCCGGCCTCGTCGAGCAGCGCGCCGATCATCGATGTGGTAGTGGTCTTGCCATGCGTCCCAGCGATGGCGATGGACCATTTGAGGCGCATCAGCTCGCCGAGCATTTCGGCCCGTCGCACCACGGGGATCATCCGCACTCGCGCCGCGACCACTTCGGGATTGTCCGGTTTCACCGCCGAAGACACGACGACAACCTGCGCGCTGCCGACATTGTCGGCGGTGTGTCCGATCTCCACCGGGATGCCCATGGCGCGCAAGCGGCGCACGTTACCGCCGTCGGCGACGTCGCTGCCTTGAACATGATAGCCGAGATTGTGCAGGATCTCAGCAATTCCGCTCATGCCGATGCCGCCGATGCCGACGAAATGGATGATGCCGATGTGGAGAGGCAACGTTTTCATGCTGCCCTCCTTTCCATCGGGGCGTGATTTCCGTTGGCACCGCCGGCCAATTGCTCGACCAGATGGGCGAGATGGCACGCTGCTTGTGGCTGGCCGAGCGCCGCCGCCGCCGCGGCGGCGTGTACTAAGCGTGCGTGATCGGTCATCAGGCCGGCGAGGTGGGTCGCAAGCGATTCCGGCGTGAATTCCCGCTCCGCCATTACCCACGCTGCGCCGGAGGCGACAAAGGCGCGCGCGTTCAGGGTCTGATGGTCTTCGGCGGCAGCGGCGAATGGCACCAGAATGGCGGGCCGGCCGACCATCGCGATCTCGGCGACGCTGGAAGCGCCGGACCGCGAAATGACCAAATGCGCGCTGGCGAGCCGCGCCGGTACGTCGTCGAAGAAGGTGGCGAGCTCGGCCGTGATCTGCGCGTCGAGATAAATCTGCCGAGCCGCCGCCAAATCTTCGGCGCGCGCCTGTTGTGCCACGTCGAATCGCTGGCGCAGGGGCGGATCGAGCATTGCGAGAGCCCGGGGAACGACCGCGCTCAGGATGTGGGCGCCCTGGCTGCCGCCCATCACTAGGATCTTAAACGGCGCGTCGCTCGCGGTCGGCGGATAGCCGACGCCGCGCATCATGGCGATGGCGGGGCGCACCGGGTTGCCAGTGACAACGACTTTGCCGAGGTTGCCGTTGGCGATGCCCTTGGTCTCCTCGAACGACGTTGCAATTCGTCTAACCCGCGGCGCCAGCAATCTGTTCGCCCGGCCGAGGAGCGCATTCTGCTCATGGATCAGAGTAGGCAGATCGAGCCGCGACGCCGCGGTCATGGTCGGGATCGAGGGATAACCACCGAACCCAGTGACGCAAGCCGGCGCCAGGCGCTTGAGTAAGCGTTGCGCGCCCAGCGTGCCGAGCGCCATCTCCGCGACCGCGACAATCTTGCCCTTGAGGCCGGCTTCGAGACGGCCGGCGCGGACGCGGTGCAGTTCGACGCCGAGCTTCTCGCCGAAGGCTTGGCCACGCCGGTCGGTGATGACCGCGACGCGATAGCCGCGCTCCATCAATTCGCACGCCAACGCCTCTGCCGGGAACAAATGACCGCCGGTGCCGCCGGCCGCGAGTGCGATCAACCTTCCGCCGGTCATGTCTCGCCCCCGTAACGACGGCGGGTAAGCGCGAGCGCCATGCCCATGGTGAGGCCCAACGCTACTAGCGAGGAGCCGCCGTAGGAGATGAACGGCAGCGTCATACCCTTGGTCGGCATCAGTTCGAGGGACGACGCCATGTTGATGACGGCCTGCAAGCCGAACTGCACGAACAGGCCGGTCGCCGCGAGTACGACGAAAAGGTTGTTCTCCTGCATCAGTCGGGAGAAGCCGCGCAATACGATGAAGCCGAAAAGCGCGACGATGAGTAGGCAAACCACCAATCCCAGCTCCTCGCCCGCCACCGCGAAGACGAAGTCGGCATGAGCATCAGGGAGGTATTGCTTCATCGTACCTTCGCCGGGCCCGCGGCCCCACAGGCCGCCGTTCATGAAGGCGTCCATGGCGCGGTCGATCTGATATGAGTTGGTTGCCGTCGGATCGAGGAAGCGGTCGATGCGGTTGGTGACATGGGGCAGCGCGAAATACGCGCCGACCATGCCGCCGCCGGCGGCCATCACGAAGGCGACGATCCAAAACAGATTGAGGCCGGCCAGAAAGAACTGGATGAAAAACACAGCGATCACGACGACAGCCATGCCGAGATCAGGCTGCTTGATCAGCATCGCCGCGATGCCGAAGAGCACCATGATCGCGATCCAGTGGCCCGGAAATTTCGGCGTCAGTTTGTGTTGTGCGAATAGCCAGGCCGCTAACACGGCGAAGCACGGTTTTACGAACTCGGACGGCTGAAGCGAAATCAACGGCAGTGCGATCCAGCGCCGCGCGCCCTTGATCTCCATGCCGCCGACCAACGTATACCCCACCCCCAGAATGAAGACGCAGAACACGATCAGCGCCAGGCGCCGGATGTCGCGCGGGCTAAGAAGGGAGACGCCGAACATCACCGCAAGAGCGACCGGCAATTCGACCAGATAGTGATCGACGAAAAATTGCGGGCTCGAAGCGTGGATGCGGATCGCGACCGCGGGTGACGACGCCATGATCATGAGCGCGCCAAGTCCGATCAGAACGGTCAGGGCGACTAACGTCCAACGGTCGACCGTCCACCACCATTGCGCCACCGCGCTTTGATCGGTCCGCGCAAACCTCATGGCCGCGCCCCCGGCAATGCGTTGACGAGGGCGCGGAACGCTTCGCCACGCGCCTCGAAGTCGGTAAATTGGTCGAACGAGGCGCAAGCGGGCGACAACAGTACGATTCCACAGTCCGCACAGGCCGCGGCAAAGGCGGCCGCCACGGCACGATCGAGCGTTCCGTCGATCTCGTGGGGCGCTTTATCGTCGAGCGTTTTCGCGAAATCCTTTGCGGCCTCGCCAATCAGGAAGGCGCGGCGGATGCGAGGAAAATAAGGCGCGAGTTCGGCGATACCGCCAGCCTTCGGCACGCCGCCAGCGATCCAGTAGACAGAGTTGTAGCAGGCGAGCGCCTTCGCGGTGGCGTCGGCGTTGGTGGCCTTCGAATTGTTGATGAATCGTACGCCGGCTATTGTCGCGACCGGTTCTTGCCGATGCGCCAAGCCGGGAAAGCTTTCGATGCCGGCAACGATGTCCGCTTGGGCAATGCCCAAAGCCCGCGTCGCGGCATACGCAGCGGCGGCATTCTGCCAGTTGTGCCGCCCTGGAAGCAGCGACACGTCACGTAAATCCATCACTTTATCGGCGCTTCGCTCTCTATCGTCGATCAACCACCCGTTTTCGACGTACACGCCCCCGGAAATTTGGCTGATAACCGAGATTCGGGTCATGCGCCAAGCATTCTCGCGCGACACGGCATCGGCAACTTCGCGACTTGGCTCATCATCGTTGCCGACGATCGCGGCCGGAGCTCCGCGCACGGCCCGGAACAGGCGGCGTTTAGCGGCGATGTAGCCCTCAATCCCACCGTGACGGTCGAGATGGTCAGGGGTGAGGTTGAGCCATACCCCGACATCGAACGCCGCCGCGTCGATGAGCTCGAGCTGATACGAGGACAGTTCGAGAACGTACGTGCCGTCTGCCGCGAGTGGCGCCAGGGTCAGGGCCGGCGTGCCAAGATTGCCGCCGACCGCAACGTTGCGTCCGGCCGAGTAGAGAATGTGGCCGATCAGCGCCGTCGTGGTCGATTTGCCATTGGTCCCCGTGATTCCGACATAGCGTGCCTCGGGCACGGTAAGCGCCAAGAGCTCGATATCGCCGATGATCGGCGTGCCCGCAGCCCGCGCCGCCGCCGCTACCGGATTTGGCTTCGGATAAGTGTGCGGGATACCAGGCGACAGGACTAGAGCCTTCACGCCGGCAAAGGGCCGCGTGGCAAGATCGACGAGTGGAACGCCGCGCTCCCGGGCCGTGTCGCGGCGGCCGGGGGAATCGTCCCACGCAAGCACCTTGGCGCCACCAGCCATCAATGCCTCGGCCGCGGCCAAACCCGACCGCGCCAGCCCCATTACTGCTACCGTTTCGCCGCTATAGCTCTCAACCTTGATCATCTTAGTTTCAACGTCGACAAACCGCCGATCGCGAGGATCGACGCGATTATCCAGAACCGAATGACGATGGTCGGTTCCTGCCAACCCTTTTTCTCGAAATGGTGGTGCAGCGGCGCCATCATAAAGACGCGGCGCCCGGTCAATTTGAAGCTCGCGACCTGGACGATGACCGACACTGTCTCCAATACGAACAAGCCGCCGACAATGACCAGCACCAACTCATGTTTGGTCACAAGCGCGATCGCGCCCAAGGCGCCGCCGATCGCAAGCGATCCCGTATCACCCATGAACACCATGGCGGGCGGCGCGTTGAACCATAGGAAGCCCAACCCCGCGCCCACCAGCGCGGCGCAGAAAATGTCGAGCTCCCCGGCGCCGGGCACATGATGGATCTGGAGATAGTTGGAAAAGATCAGATTGCCGACGAGATAGGAGATCAACGCGAAGACGCCGGCTGCGATCATCGACGGCACGATCGCCAATCCGTCTAGCCCGTCGGTTAGGTTGACCGCGTTGGAAAAGCCCGCGACGACGATCATGCCGAACGGAACGAAGAGCCACCCGAGATTGATCATGAAGTTCTTGGCAAACGGCACCGCCAGTCGCGCGGACAGGTCGCTTGGCGAAATCCACATCACCGCGAGCGCCGCACAACCGCCTATAAGCAGTTCCAGCAAAAACTTCATCCGGCTCGACAGGCCGCGGGACGAGCGCTTGGTCAGTTTTTCGTAATCATCAATGAAACCAATGCCGCCACACGCCATCGTCACCAGCACGACAACCCAGACATAGCGGTTGGTCAGATCGGCCCACAGCAATGTCGACACGATCAACGCCAGCAAGATCAAAAAGCCGCCCATGGTCGGCGTCCCGCGCTTGCGAATCAGATGATCGGCCGGTCCATCGGTGCGGATCGGCTGTCCCTCCGCCTGCTTCGATCTGAGCCAAGCGATGATACGCGGTCCCATCCAGAAGCTGATGACCAACGCCGTTACCAACGCGCCGCCGGAGCGGAAGGTAAGGTAACGGAACAGATTGAATGGGGTAAAATAATCGGAGAGAGGCGGCAAAATCTCATAAAGCATCGAATCAACTCTTGTCCGCGAAAGCCGGCGGAGAAACGAGCCGTATCACGATCCGGTCCATCCGGATACCGCGCGAGCCCTTGATCGAAACGACGTCGCCGGCCCGCAGCAGTGGTGTAACGCGATCGGCCATCGCGGCTGCCGTCTTTTCGTGACCGCCGCGCATCGCCTTCGGCAGCGCGCGGTCCAATGCCGCCATATCCTTGCCAACGGTGAAGACCAGATCGATCTTCGCGGCCGTCAAGGATTCGGCCAATGCGGCATGAAGCGCCGCTGCCTGGTCGCCCATCTCCAGCATGTCGCCGAGAATGGCGATTCGACGGCCGCCGGGTCCCGTTCGACTTGCCGCCAGCACGGCGATGGCAGCGCGCATCGATGCCGGGCTGGCATTGTAGCTCTCGTCGATCATATCGGCATCGCCTTTCGCCACCGCGATCCGATGACGGGCGCCGCGGCCGGAGAGGGGCTTCATCTCCGGAAAGGCTGATGCGGCGGCACCGACATCGCCGCCGAGCGCATGAACCGCGCCCAGCACGGCAAGACTGTTCATCACCCAATGCCGGCCCGGCGAGGCAATGCAGTAATCGACGATCTCGCCCCCAACCGATGCGGTGACGGCGCTGGCCGTGGCGTGGAGGTGGCAATCGATCAGGCGAATGGTTGCCTCGGCGTGCGCGCCGAAACTATAGACGCGGGTCAAGCCCGCCGCTTTCGCGGCGGCCGCGAGCCGATCGAACCATTCGTTATCGCGGTTCAGGACGGCAGCACCGGCCGGGTCCATGCCGAGGAAAATCTCGGCCTTAGCGTCAGCGATGGCGGCGACCGAGGGGAAGAAACCGAGATGCGTCGGTTCGACCGTGGTGATGACGGCGACTTCCGGTCGCACCGACCGCGACAGGGCGGCGATCTCGCCCGGATGATTCATACCGAGCTCGAACACGCCGTAGCGTCGCGTCGCGCGGCATCCGAGCCAGCGATAAGGGCACGCCCCACTGATTGTTGAGGCTGCCGTCGGAGGCATGCGTGGCGCCGAGCTTCCCAAGCGACAAGCGCAGCGCTTCTTTGGTGCCGGTCTTGCCGACGCTGCCGGTGATGGCGACGACCCGGGCGCCGCTGCGCTTGCGCGCGGCGACGCCCAGGTCGTCCAGCGCGGCCATGGTGTCATGGACAATGAGGAGAGGCAGCTCATTGTCACTGCCGGGGGGGCGGCGATGCACCACGGCCGCGCTAGCTCCACGAACGAACGCGTCCCCCAAAAAATCATGCCCGTCGACCCGCGGGCCCTTAAGCGCGACGAACAAATCGCCATGCGCAAGCGTACGGCTGTCGATCGAAATTCCCGTCGCTTGCCATGGCCGCGTGCTGGTGCCGCTTGTCGCGCTGTCCGCCTCGACGTGGTTCCAGAGCGCGGTCAAGCAGCACTCCCCAATTCCATCAGGGCGGCACGCGCGACATCGGCGTCGGAGAACGGCAGGGTCTTGCCGGCGACGATCTGTCCGGTTTCGTGCCCTTTGCCCGCCAGCAGCAAGGCGTCGCCCGTGCGGAGCATTGCCAAACCGCGGCGGATCGCGTCGGCGCGGTCACCGATTTCGATGCCGCCTGGGCAGGCGTCAAGGATGGCCCGCCGGATCGGTCCGGGCTCCTCGCTACGTGGATTGTCGTCGGTGACGATGGTGACGTCGGCCAGAAGCTTGGCGACGGCGCCCATTTGCGGCCGTTTGCCAACATCGCGATCGCCGCCGGCGCCGAATACAACAATGATGCGGCCTTTTACGTGAGAACGCAGCGCCGCGAGGGCGTTCTCAAGCGCGTCGGGCGTGTGAGCGTAATCGACCAGGATGGGCGCGCCCGAGGGATGCGTGCCCACCCGTTCCATGCGTCCCGGCGCGCCCGCGAGTGTCGGAATCAGTGCCGCGGCTGCCGCGAGATCGGCGCCGGTCGCGAGCGCGAGGCCGAGCGCCGCCAGCACGTTCATAGCCTGGAACTCACCGATCAATGGCAGCGAAAGGTCGTGCCGTTGGCCGAGCAGCTCGACCGTCAGTTCCTGTCCCATTGCTGTCGGCCGCGCGGAGAGTAGGCGGAGTGTCGCGCGTTCGTTCCGGCCATAGCCGATGACGCGCTGGCCGCGTGTCGCGCAATCACGCCCCAGATCGACGCCGGTCTCATCGTCGAGATTGAGAACGGCGATACCGTCTTTCGGCAGCAAATCGGTGAAGAGGCGTGCCTTGGCGGCGTGATAGGCCGCCATGTCGTGATGATAATCGAGATG
Organism: uncultured Alphaproteobacteria bacterium; assembly: GCA_963851285.1. Classification (GTDB taxonomy): domain Bacteria; phylum Pseudomonadota; class Alphaproteobacteria; order ATCC43930; family CGMCC-115725; genus JAATGI01. The sequence continues at coordinate 120,436 of CAWKOL010000016.1, read as the reverse complement.
GTCGCGGGTCAGGTTGGTGAACGCAGCCGCCTTTGGTTTCAATCCGTCGAGCCGGAACTGGTCGAGCCCATGACTGGAGGCTTCGATCGCGACATGGTCGACACCGCTCTGCGCCAGCGCGTTCAATTCAGAATGTAACGTCACGGGATCGGGCGTGGTGAGAGAGCCGGGCCGAGAATAGCTGGGTGCGACGATGCCGATGGTGCCGATGCTCGCCGCCGGCTGGCCAAGTCCTTGCCATAGTTGGCGCGCGAAAACCGTGACGGAGGTCTTTCCATTGGTGCCGGTGACCGCGGCCACGGTCTCAGGCTGCGGACGATAGAACCGTGCCGCCATGCGGGCGATCCGTTGCCGTGGGTTCGGATCGCCGACAATCGTTATCGGCGGCGCGCGCTGTGTCAGTGCCTCGTAGCTCTTCGGATCGTCAGTAAGGATGACGACGGCGCCGCGCGCCACCGCGTTATCGACGAATTGCTTGCCATCGGTTTTCGTACCCGGTAAAGCGGCGAAAACGAATCCCGGTTCGACGCGCCGTGAATCCAAACTCAGGCCGCGAATCTCGGGGTCGCCCGGCGGCGCAATCGTCGCGATGCCGCCTTCCCCATTCATCAGCTCACTCAGCCGCAAGTTTCCGCCCCTCGGGGACGGGCATATCGATCATTAAAGCACGGCGGATTTCGGGCGAATCTTCGTCAATGGGGTGAATACCCACGAGCGGCGCCATGCGCTCGATGATGTGCGACACGCCCGGGGCCGCGACCCAGCCGGCGGTGGCGTAGCCATAGGACGATTTATTGCCATGGGGCTGATCGATACTGATGATCACGACATATTGCGGATCGTTGATCGGGAAGACACCGACGAACGAGGCGAGAAGCTGCTTGCGCGCATAGCCGGCGTTCGCCACTTCCTCGGCTGTGCCGGTCTTGCCGCCAACGAGATAGCCAGGCGCCGCCGCGAACTTGCCGGTGCCGCTGGTGACGACAAGCCGCAACAGCTTCCGCATCTCGTCCGAGACCGTCGGCGACAGGACGCGCTCGCCTCGCGGTTGGGAGGCGGACGCCAGGAGCGTCGGGCGATAGAGCAGCCCGCCATTCACTACCGCGCTAACCCCGGTTGCCATTTGCAGCGGCGACACGGACATGCCGTGGCCGAAGGCGATGGTCAGCAGGTTGACCTCGCGCCAGTCGCTCGGGAAGTGCGGCGCGGCCACCTCGGGCAATTCAATCCGCGGCGTGTCGAGCAGACCGAGCTTGCCGAGAAAATCCCGCTGTCGTGGGATGCCGGCGAGTTCGGCCTCCTTGGCGGAGCCGATATTCGAGGAATATTGGAAGACTTCCGCTACCGTCAGCCAGCGCGACTGAGGATGGTCGTCGTGGATGGTGAAGCGGCCGATATGGAGCGGATGGGTCGCGTCGAATTTCGTATCCATCGTAGCGAGGCCGCTCGACAGCAGCATCGCCGTGTTAAAGATCTTGAACACCGACCCCATTTCGTACACGCCGAACGTGGCATGGTTGTAGAGCTCCTCGGTGGTGGCCGCGGTCAGGTTGTTCGGATCGAAATCGGGCAGCGAACTCAAGGCCAGGATTTCGCCGCTACGCACGTTCATCACCAAGCCGAAGCCACGCTTGGCGTCGAACTGCGCCATCTGATGCAGGATTTCGCTGCGCAAGATGAATTGCACGCGCGCATCGACCGAAAGACGCACGGGCGAGGCATCGCTCTTGAGGTGTTTTTCAAGACCGGCCTCGATCCCGGCCATGCCCTTCCCGTCGCTGTTTACGAAGCCGACGACATGGGCGAATAGGTTGCCCTTGGGGTAGACGCGTCGATCTTCGTTGAGGAATTGCAGTCCGTGTTCGCCGAGAGCATTGACCGCAAGCTGCTGGTGCGGCGTCAAATCGTGCTTGATCCAGACAAAGCTGAGGTTGGGCCGATTGAGTGTTTCGGCGAGTTTGGCCGATGTGAGTTCCGGGAAAATCTGCGCCAGTTCCGACGCGACTTTTTCCTTTTCCTCGATTTGCTTGGGATTCGCGTATAGCGAAGGCATCTCCAGCGTCGTCGCCAAAACCTCGCCGTTGCGGTCGACGATGTCGGCGCGGGCCTGCAGGGATGCCGTCGGCAAGGTGATTGTGCACTTGCGCCTTGTCGGGCGATTTCAACTCCATCACATCGACGATTTGCGCGCCGATCACGAGAAACGCCAGGACGAACAGCGCGCCGGCCACGATCAGCCGTGATGTGACAAATCTCAAGCGCGCTCCGGCCCGGGCCATCGGTTGGCGCTGGCGCACACAAGACCGGCTTGAAATGCCGCGGCCGGCAGGGATTGTCGTCAGGCTTTGCGATCTGACTCATCGCAGCGCCTTCGGCGACACTTCAGCAAGTTGCGCGGTTTCCGGCGTGCTGGACGTGACCGGCGCTGGCGGTGCGACCGCGTCGTCGCGCAGCGGTACTTGATCGTACGAGCCCAGCATAAAGGTCCGGATCGGTTGGAGCTGCAGCACATGTTGGCTCAGCGTGTCGAGGCGTTCGGGTTGGGTCAGCGTCGCCCATTCGACGCCGAGCGCGTGAATTCGGTCGCGATCGTCGGCAATCTGGCGGTTGATCGTGGCGAGCTGTTTGGCGAGCCGTCCCACCTCCGCCTTCACTTGAAACATGGTGTAGCCAGAAAGCGCGACCAGCATCACCCAAATCAAGGTGCTGACGCGGATCATGCGGCCGCTCCCCAGGCCGCCGCCCCGGTTCGCTCCGCGGCGCGGAGACGCGCCGAACGGGCACGTGGGTTACGGGCGGTTTCATCCTCGCCGGGCCGCACCGGCTTCCGAGTGAGGAGGCGGAAGCTCGGTGCCGGTTGCGGCCCGGTGGGACGATGGCGCGACACAGCGGGAGGCTTACTGCGCGCGCCGAGGAAATTCTTGACCGTGCGGTCTTCAAGCGAATGGAAGGCGATCACGATGAGCTTGCCGCCCGGCGCCAGCAGCCGCTCCGCCGCCAGCAGTGCCCGATCCAATTCGCCGAGCTCGTCGTTCACTTCCATGCGGAGCGCCTGGAAGGTGCGGGTCGCAGGATCGATGCCTGGTCCGTGCTGCGGCACGGTTCTGGCGCACGATCGCCGCCAGCTCGGTCGGTGCGGTGGAGTGGGCGGGCTGCGACGATGGCGCGGGCGATGCGCCGCGCATGGCGCTCCTCGCCGTACCGATGGATCAGATCGGCGAGGGCGCGTTCGGAGAGATTATTCACCAGGTCTTCCGCGCTGGCCCCATCGGTTCCCATGCGCATGTCGAGCGGGCCGTCGAAGCGGAATGAAAAGCCGCGTTCCGGCTGGTCGATCTGCATCGACGACACGCCGAGATCGAGGGCGATACCGTCGACCGCGCGGATGCCGCGCGCCGCCAATAGTTCGTCCATCGCGCCGAAGCGGCCTTGGACGAGGGTCAGACCATCAGGAAAGCGCTCGGCCAGGTCGGCGCCGCTGGCGATCGCCTGCGGGTCGCGATCAATGCCGATAACGCGGCATGATGCTGCGGCGAGGATCGCGGCGGTCAAGCCGCCGCCGCCGAACGTGCCGTCGACGTAGGTGGCACCATCGCGCGGCGCCAAGAGCGTCACGGTTGCCGCGAGGAGCACGGTCTCGTGGCCGTTCATGACGCGGTTTCCGGAACGCGAAGCCGCGGCGGGGCGGTCAGGTTGCGTTCAATGCAGCCGTGCCTTTTGCTTGGCAGCGTGTTCTACGTAGCGCTCTGGCTCCCAAATCTCGAACTTGTTGCCGACGCCGACGAACACCGCGGTCTCGGTCAGGCCTGCCGCCGCCGTCAGATTCTCCGGCATGATGATCCGGCCCTTCGCGTCGACCATGATCTGGCTGACCTGGGCGTAAAGCGGTCAAAAGCGCGTCGCGATCCTCGTCATATTCGGGCAACTGATCGAGGCGTGCGGCATAGTCCTCGAGCCAGTCCATTCCGCTGCCTTCGATCGCGGTGATGCTTCGGGATGCGGGTACAGCACCACCATCTCCGATCCCTTCGCCGCCAAAATCTGGCGGAACGACGCCGGCACCGACACCCGTCCCTTGCGGTCGATCTTGTTGGTAAAATTGGATACGAACAGTGCCACAGCGCGCCCTCGGTACCTGACCCTGCACCGACTTGCCTGTCGCAATCCTCTCGGTGCCGCGCCCGCTTTCATCGAATCGCGGCGCCTTGGCGATTGTGACTGTCTGGGATATCATGGGAATTCATGGGCCGTCAAATTGATTCACGGTAAAAAATCGAGTTTGTCCGGGAATGTCAGGTAATTAGCCGTTCGAATTATAGAACAAATCGTGAATTTTGTAAGTAAATGCCAGATGGCCTGTAAGCCGGGTTCTGTCCCTGCCTCGCGGCAGGGGATGGCCATTCCTCTGGGACGCTTGTCGCCAAGCGCCTCGCGCGACCGACCCGGATGGCGATGCGGAAACGCATCCGGCCTCGCCCTTGCGGCAGGCCGGCCACCCCTACTTGGTCTTGCTCCCGGTGGGGTTTACCCTGCCGCCGCCGTTGCCGGCGGCGCGGTGCGCTCTTACCGCACCATTTCACCCTTGCCTCGCCGCCCGAAGGCTTCGTTGGGCGGTATGTTTCTGTGGCACTTTCCCTGGGGTCGCCCCCGCCGGCCGTTAGCCGGCACCGTGTTTCCGTGGAGCCCGGACTTTCCTCGCCCCGCCTGTGAAGGCGCGGCGCGGCCATCCGGCCATCTGGCGCCTCATATAAAGGCGTGGGTCGGCCATCTGTCAAATCGCAGCCGCGACTAGCGCGAGCCGCTGCCGCGTCTCGGCATCGGCGACGCCGTCGCAATTCTCCGGCCGGAAGTGACGCTGGAATGCGATCAGGACCTGAACCGAGCGCTCGTCGAGGGTGCCGGTAACAGGCAGGTCGTAGCCATAGGCGGCAAGCGCCGCTTGAATTGCGGCAACGGTCTCGGGCACCGCGATCGGCCGCGAAAAATCGGGCCACAGGCCGATCCCGGCGCGGGCCAAGCGTTGCCACGGAAACAATTCGCCGGGATCCTGCTTGCGATGGGGCGCCACGTCGGAATGGCCGATGACGTTGCGCGGCGGAATGATCCAGCGGGAGAAAATATCCCGACATAATTCCTCGACGGCGCGGATCTGGACGTCGGGAAACGGACGGTAGCCGAATTCGTGGCCCGGATTGACGATTTCGATGCCGATCGAATGGGCGTTGATGTCGCGACGCCCGCGCCATCCGCTCTCGCCCGGCATGCCAGGCGCGGCGTTCCTCCGGCACCAAGCGCCAGATCGCGCCGCCTTCCTCGACGACATAGTGTGAACTGACGCGCGCGACGGGATCGCAGAGCCGGTCGAGCGCTGCCGCGGCGCTTGTCATCCCGGTGTAATGCAAGATCAGCATGTCTGGCGGCCCAAAGTGCCGCTCGTCATGACTGGGCGAAGGCCGGTCACGCAGCGAATTCGCCATGGGTTCGCCGAAATGTGATCGGGGCAGTGGCGCTTTGATGTATAGTTCGAGAACTGGCCATCGCGATCAAAAATGGAGGGGGTTCGATGCCAAATCGCGTGGTTCATTTCGAGATCATTCATCCCGAGGCACAAACCATTCAGAGATTTTTCTCGGATGTGTTCGACTGGATGATCGATACGTCCAATCCGATGAATTACGGGATGGTCAATACCGGCGCCAAGGATTACGGCATCCAAGGCGGCATCGGCGGTCCCGGGCCGTTCGGCAACGGCCACGTCACGTTCTATGTGGAGGTCGACGACGTCGATAAGGCGTTGGCGAAAGCGGTCGCCGCCGGCGGCACAGTGGCGATGCCCAAAATCAATATCGGCGGCCCGCCGGGACAAGAAACCATCCTGGCGCAGTTCACCGATCCGTTCGGCAACCGTTATGGCCTGAGTCAGCACCACGCTCAGCCGGTCGCGGCTGCGGCGCGTCCGGCGCGCAAAGCTGCCGCGAAAAAGAAAGCGGCGCCCAAGGCCAAGGCGAAAGCGAAGCCGAAGGGCAAACCTAAGGCGAAAGCAAAAAAGCGGCGCTAACGGCACAGCGGCACGCGATCAGCCATAAACCTGGCGCAGATTGCTGCCGGGACGGCGGGTCTTTTTTCGGCGCTTGCGCGACGCCAGCAGGAACAGGCCGCCGAGCACGCCGGCGGAAACGAAGGCCGGCAGCCACAAAATCGATGTCGCAACCGGCGTCCATAGGATCGAGAGATTGTCGCTCGCCCAGTCCTGCACCGATTGATAGCTTTCGGGCGACAAGCTCAACCATAACTGGTCGCCTGACAAGGTTTCGAGGATCCCGCTGTCATACCAATCGAGCGCGTCCCGCAGGAACGTGATCGCGGCAATGATCAAGAGCAAAAAACCGATCAAGCGTCCGACAATCATCACAAGTCCCCGACAGCAACCGAAACCTTAAAGCGTTCGGCCCGTCGAGGGCAATCATTCATTCGTCTCCCATTTTCAGCGCGGCGAGAAACGCCGACTGCGGAATCTCGACCTGGCCGAATTGGCGCATGCGTTTCTTGCCCTCTTTCTGTTTTTCGAGGAGCTTGCGCTTGCGCGTGACGTCGCCGCCGTAGCATTTCGCCAGCACGTCCTTCCGCAATGCCTTCACCGTTTCGCGGGCGATGATCTTGCCGCCGATCGCGGCCTGAATCGCGATCTGGAACAGTTGGCGCGGAATCAGATCCTTCAATCGCTCGCACAGTGCGCGGCCACGTTTTTCGGCGTTGGCGCGATGCACGATGATGGCGAGCGCGTCGACCGGCTCGCCGTTGACCAGAATGTTGAGCAGGACCAGATCGCCCTCGGCATAGGCGTCGAGCTGATAGTCGAAACTGGCATAGCCGCGGCTCACCGATTTGAGCCGGTCATAGAAATCGAACACGACTTCGTTCAGCGGCAGGCGATAGACCGCCATCGCGCGGTTGCCGACATAGGTCAGGTCCTGCTGAACGCCGCGCCGTTCCTCGCACAGTTTGAGGATGTCGCCCAAATGCGCATCGGGAACGAGGATCGTCGCCTTGATCCATGGCTCCTCGATGTGATCGATACGCACCGGGTCGGGCATGTCGACCGGATTGTGCAAGTTCATCACCTCGCCGTTGGTGAGGTGGACGCGGTACACGACGGACGGCGCGGTCGAGATCAGGTCGAGATTGAATTCGCGCTCCAGTCGCTCTTGGATGATTTCGAGATGGAGCAGGCCGAGGAATCCGCAGCGGAAGCCGAAACCCAGCGCCGCCGATGTCTCGGGCTCATAGTCGAAGCTGGCGTCGTTGAGGCGCAACTTGCCGAGCGAATCGCGCAGATGCTCGTATTGCGCCGAGTCCGTCGGGAACAGGCCGCAGAACACCACGGGCTGCAGCGGTTTGAAGCCGGGCAGCGGCTCGGCGGTGGGGCGGCGGTCCTCGGTGATGGTGTCGCCGACCTTGCAATCGGCCACGGTTTTGATGCCGGCGGTGATGAAGCCGATTTCGCCGGGTTGAAGAAAGTTTAAACCTTGCTGCTTCGGCGTGAAGACCCCGACCTGCTCGACCGGGTGGGTGGCGCCGGTCGCCATAAGTCGTATTTTTTGCCCCGGCTTCAGCACGCCGTCCTTGACCCGCACCAGAATGACGACGCCGAGATAGGAATCGTACCAGCTATCGACCAGCAACGCCTTCAGCGGCGCGTCGGCGTCGCCCTTGGGCGGCGGCAGGCGCGTCACCAGCGCCTCGAGCACCGCCTCGATATTGAGGCCGGTCTTGGCGGAAATCTCGATCGCGTCCGACGCGTCGAGGCCGATCACGTCCTCGATCTGCTCCTTGACGCGCTCCGGCTCGGCGGCGGGCAGGTCGATCTTGTTCAACACCGGCACGATCTCGTGCCCGGCGTCGATCGCCTGGTAGACGTTGGCCAAGGTCTGCGCCTCGACGCCTTGGCTGGCGTCGACCACGAGCAGCGAGCCCTCGCACGCCGCGAGCGAGCGGCTGACCTCGTAGGCGAAATCGACATGGCCCGGCGTGTCCATGAGGTTGAGCTCGTAGGTCTCGCCGTTCTTCGCCGTGTAGGGCAGGCGCACGGTCTGCGCCTTGATGGTGATGCCGCGCTCGCGCTCCAAATCCATGCTGTCGAGCACCTGGTCCTTCATCTCGCGGCTGGTGAGGCCGCCGCAGAATTGGATCAACCGGTCGGCGAGCGTGGATTTGCCGTGGTCGATATGCGCGATGATCGCGAAATTGCGGATATGGGCGAGATCGGTCATGTCGGTGTGGGCGGAACATAGGGTGCGTTGCCGCGAAGGGCAATCGCGCGAGGCTGTCTTTTGCCGATCTTATGCCCGCCGGACACCGCCTTTATGCCGGTCCCGCAGGGCGCGCGCCATCGCGGAATCCAGCAAGAAACACACGATCGCGGCGGCGAGGACGGTGGCGAGGCACCACCAGGTGAGCTCGCGCAGGAACCACAGCACGTTCCACAGCTTGTCGCCGAGCGGCGGCCGCAGCGTCGCGAGGAATTGCGGCACCGCGCCGCGCCAGGTGAAAAACCCCTGCCACATCGCCGCCATCACGGCCCACCCGGTTCCTGTCGCAAAGCGCCGCAACGCGCGATCGTGCGTCATCGCCATCGCGCCGAACCCGGGGAGCACAAACAGAAGATCGATGGCGCGATAGCCTTGGCTGCGGCCCGCCAGGAAGCAGCCGACGACGAGGGTGGCGCCGAACGCCAGATACATCGCCGTCAACACCGGCAGTGCGGCGAACGCCGCGCGGAAGGCGTGCCAGCGCGCCAGCCGGTAAATCGCCGCTACCGACAGCACGACCAGCACCGCCGCCAGCGGCAAGCCGACGGCCGGTGCGCTCAGCATGTCGCCGATTCCGAGCGGCAGGTTGCTGGCCCCGAACATGTCGCCGAACGGATTCCCGGTCGGAATGTTGGGTGCCGCCGCCCGGAGCTCCCGCCAGAAGGTCGAGACGAAAACCGCGACGATCGCCGACACGCCCAACGCCAGCGCGGCGAAAACGCGCGGCCGTTCCCGGGCGATCGCGATCAGGGCCGCCAGGGGATAGAATTTCAGCAGGCCCGCGACGAACAACACGGCGTAACCGGCAAAACGGATCGGCGAACGATTGGTGGCCAGCAAACCGGCGACGAGCACCAGCAGAAAAATGAAAAGGTCGACGTTGGCGCGTTCCGTCGCGTAGGCGACGGTGGGCGACAAGACGGCCGCCGCCAAAATCCACTGTGACGGGCGATTCCTCGGCGGCAGCAACGCGAGCGAAGCGAAGAAGGCGCCGGCCAACGCCAATCCGACGGCGCCGGTCGCGGCCGGCGGCGGCAGGAACCACAATCGCAACCACAGCGGCGAATAAATCCATGGCCGGCCCGCGAGATCGCACGGGTCGGCGATGTAGACGACGATGCCGTGCCGCCAGCATTCCGTCGCCGCCAGCACGTATTCCAGATCGAAAAACGGCGCCTTGAACGGCGCGATGCCGATAAAGTTCAGGACCGCGAAATAGATCCCCGGCCGCCACGCATAGAGCGCGCAAAAAATTGCCAGCGCCGCCAATCCCAAGACGGGAACGGTCCAGCGGCTGGGCCTGGTTGGTTCGGTCTCGACGGCCGTCACGCGATCTCGGTGGTCGGGTGTTGGTGAAAGGCCGGGATTCTAAACCCCGATTCGCCGTTACCCCGCAATCGTCGGCGACCCCGACACGGTCATTGCCAATGCGGCCAGATGGAAACGCGGGCGCGCGGTGGTAGGAATGGCGCCATGACCCTTCTCGCGCTTCTCACCTTCGCCGGGATTTTCGCCGTCGCCTGCGCCTCGCCCGGCCCGACCATGGTGGCGGTAGTGTCGCCCGTCGTCGGCCACGGCACGGCGGGTATGCCGGCGCTGTGCCTCGGGCTGATGTTGGGCGACATCGTGTGGCTCGTCTGCGCGCTGTTCGGACTCTCGGCGTTGGCCGCGCTGTTCCAGCCCGCGTTCCTCGCGGTGCGTTATCTCGGGGCCGCCGATCTTCTGTTCATGGCGTGGAAGATGTGGACCGCGCCGGCCGCGACCGCGCCGCGCGACGGCGCATCCGCCCGCGTCGCGCATTCGCGTAATCTCTTCGGCGGCTTCGCGCTCGCCTTGGGCAATCCCAAGACCATGCTGTTCTATCTGGCGCTGTTGCCGTCGATCGTGCCGGTGGCGCAGGCCGGCACCGCCACGGGGTTCGTGGAATTGTCGGCGACGGTGCTGATCGTCTATGCCGTGGTGCTCGGCGCTTACATCGCGATGGCGGCGCGGGCGCGGCGCCTGTTCCAAAGCCGCCGCGCCATGCGTCTCATGAACCGCACCACCGGCACGGTGATGGCCGGCGGCGCCGCCGCGGTCGCGGTGGGGGCGTAGGTTCCTTCTCCGCGTCGTCCCGGCGAAAGCCGGGACCCACGGTCAGCGCAATTTCGGGATTGCGGAGTCCGCCTTTGCCCGTGGACCCTGACTTTCGTCGGGGTGGGATGTATGATCTGCAACGATATTGTGCGCCCTTCGACTGCTCGGCCGCTCCTGACGGAGCGGCCTGCGCGCTCAGGGTGAGGAAAGGAAAGATCGAGAATGGCACGAAGAAATGTTCCTCATCCCGCGCGGACCCCGGCAAAAACCGGGGGAGCAGTCGAGGGACGCACGGCCCAAATCCAATGGCGGCAAGTCGCGCGACAAGACGGATTACGCCCACCTTCGGGCGTTGACCGACGCCGATATTGAGAAGGCCGTCGCAGGCGATCCCGACACCTTCATTCCCGACGCGGCGTGGTGGAAGCGCGCGCGAATCGTGAAGCCGCGTATCCGATAGAATCCCTCTCCTCCCTTCAGGGAGGAGAGGGCAGGGTGAGGTGGGTTTTGCCGCTGTTCTGCGTGACCACCTCATCCTCCCTCTCCGCATCGCGGCGAGGGATAATTGGGCAAATTGGTAAAAGGGAGAGAGACAATGTCCGACTTGGATGGATCGGTCGCCGTCGTCACCGGCGCGGCGCGGGGGATCGGGCGGGCGCTGAGCCAGGCCCTGCTCGAGGCCGGCGCGAGCTTGGTTGCGGCGGATAATGAATGGCGCGGCGCAGAGGCCACGCGGCGCGAGTACGAACAGTCCGGGCGCGCGCTGATCGTCACGTTCGATCTCAACAACGCGCAGACGGTAGTACGCGCGCGCGACCAGGCGATGGATCGGTTCGGCCGCGTCGACATTCTTGTCAACAACGCGGCGCTGCGCATGCGCGCGCTGTTCCCGCCCGCGGGCCTCGCCACGGTGCTCGATGCCAAGGATTCGGATTGGGACGCGATGCATCGCGTCATCGTGGTCGGCACGCTCACGGTGACGCGCGCCTTCGTGCCGGCGATGCGCGTCTCGGGCAAAGGCGGCAGCATCGTGACGATCGGTTCGGCCGGCTCGCTGCCGATTACGCATGACGGCGACGGCACCTGGCGCGCGTCGCGCGTGGCACCGAAGAATCAGCCCTACGACGCGGCCAAGGCGGCGCTGGCCAGCCTCTCCTTCTCGCTCGCGGGCGAGCTCAAGCCCGACGGCATCGCGGTGAATTTCGTGTGGCCCGGCGGCACCATGACCACCCGCTCGGAAGAAATGCGCGCGGCGCGGATCGCGGCCGGCGTCGATGGCGGGCGCTTCCTCCGGCCCGAGCATGTCGTGCCGCCGGTGCTCTATCTGGCGCGGCAGCGCGGCGCCGACGCGAAAACCGCGACCGCGCTCGACGCGCCGCTGTGGAACGCGCGTCACGGCTTCGGCGAGCGCGACAAGTGGGTAGCGTAGAGACTGGGCAGGTATTTCGCGATCTTGTCAAAATACGTGTTGGCGGCGGTGCAATCCGCGCTATCGTCATTCGATAAATCTGAAGGGGGAAACAATGACGCCCGATCTCAAATACCTCGCCTATACGGCGATGCTGACAGCCGCGCTGTGGATTCCGTACATCGTTTGCCAGATCATGACCAACGGCGGATTGAAGCCGCAGAATTATGTCGATCCCGCGCCGCGGCCGGTGCCGCTATGGGGACAGCGCGCGCACCGCGCCTATCTCAACTCGGTCGAGGTGCTGGCGCCGTTCGCGGTGCTGGTGATCGTCGCGCAGATCGCCGGTAAGGCCGATGCGATGACGGCGATGTGGTCGATGATTTTCTTCGGCGCGCGCGTTGTGCATGCGGTCGTGTTTTGGGCGGCCATCCCCTACATTCGCACGCTCGCCTTCGCGGTCGGCTTCGTCGCCGTCGTCGGAATTTTCTGCGAGATCGTCTAAGCGTCCGTGGTGTCGCCCGACCGGGGCGACAAAACGCGGTGACCGGTTCCGGCTAGTAAACCACCACGCTGCGGATCGATTCGCCGGCGTGCATCAGGTCGAACGCGTCGTTGATGCGCTCCAACGGCATGGTGTGGGTGATCAGATCGTCGATATCGATCTTCTTCTCCATGTACCAATCGACGATGCGCGGCACATCGGTTCGGCCACGCGCGCCCCCGAACGCGGTGCCTTTCCAGACGCGCCCCGTGACGAGCTGGAACGGCCGCGTCGCGATCTCCTGACCGGCGCCGGCGACGCCGATGATAATCGACTGGCCCCAGCCGCGATGACAGCATTCGAGCGCCTGGCGCATCGTCGTCACGTTGCCGATGCACTCGAAGGAATAATCGGCGCCGCCCTTGGTCAGCTCGACCAGATGCGCGACCAGGTCGCCTTGGACCTCGGCCGGATCGACGAAATGCGTCAGGCCGAATTTCTCGGCGAGCGCGCGCTTCTTCGGGTTGAGGTCGACACCGACGATCATGTCGGCGCCGGCCATGCGCGCGCCTTGGATGACGTTGAGGCCGATGCCGCCAAGGCCGAACACCACGACATTGGCGCCGGGCTCGACCTTGGCGGTGAAGATCACCGCGCCGATGCCGGTGGTGACGCCGCAGCCGATATAGCAGACCTTGTCGAACGGCGCGTCGGCGCGGATCTTCGCCACCGCGATCTCCGGCAGCACGGTGAAATTGGCGAAGGTCGAGCAGCCCATGTAATGCAGAACCGGCTTGCCGCCGAGCGAAAAACGCGAGGTGCCGTCGGGCATGACACCCTTGCCCTGCGTCGCGCGGATCGCGGTGCAGAGATTGGTCTTGCGACTGGTGCAGGATTTACACTCGCGGCATTCGGGCGTGTAGAGCGGAATCACATGATCGCCGGGCTTCAGCGAGGTCACGCCCGGCCCGACCTCGACCACCACGCCCGCGCCCTCATGGCCGAGGATCGCCGGGAACAGGCCCTCGGGATCGGCGCCTGACAAGGTGAAGGCGTCGGTGTGACAAATGCCGGTGGCCTTGATCTCGACCAGGACCTCGCCCGCTTTCGGCCCGTCGAGATCGACCGTCTCGATGGTCAGCGGTTTCCCCGCCTGATGCGCCACAGCCGCCCGCACTTTCATCCGATCCTCCGTCGTTGCCGCGCGGACACTATCGCATCGCGCCGCCGCCTGGGCATAGTGCCGGGCGACGATTGCACGAACGCCGTGCGTCCTTCGACTACTCGCCCGCTCCTGAAGAGCGGGCTGCGCGCTCGGGATGAGGACAGAGGGCTCATGGCAATAAAAGTTGGTCCTCATCCCGAGCGCGGAGCATCGCGCGACGCGCGATGCGAGCAGTCGAGGGACGCACGATGAATGACAGTGCAACGACCATTACACCCATCGAAGACGGCGCCGTGCGCGGGTTCCTGCATCGGCCGGCGCGGCCGGACGGGCGCGGGTTGGTGCTGACGCACGGCGCCGGCGGCAATTGCCGCGCGCCGCTGTTGAGCGCCTGCGCCGAGGCGTTCGCGGCGGCGGGCGTGACGGTACTACGGTGCGACCTCGCGTTTCGGCAGAAACGCGGCAACGGTCCGCCGCATCCCGCCGGCGCCGCGGCCGACCGGGCCGGCTTGCGCGACGCGGTGGCGTGGTTGCGTGTGCAAGTGGCGGGGCCGGTCGTGCTCGGCGGCCATTCCTACGGCGGACGGCAGGCCTCGATGCTGGCGGCGGAACAGCCGGGTATCGCGCCGGCGCTGCTGCTGTTGTCCTATCCGCTCCATCCGCCGGACAAGCCCGACCGACTCCGCACCGCGCATTTCCCGAACGTGCGCACGCCCGCGGTGTTCGTTTCGGGGGACGAGGACCCGTACGGCACGCTCGACGAATTGCGGGCGGCGATCGCGGCGATTCCGGCACCGACGCGGCTCATCGCCGTCGCGGGCGCCGGCCACGATCTGAACCGCGGGCGGATCGAGTTCGCGCCGCTGCTCGCGGCGCTCGACGACGGTTAGGCGGCGCTGGCCTTCGCGGGGGCGCGGCCGACGAGCGCGTCGAAATCGTCGATCAGCAATTTCGTGATCTTGCCCGGCGTGAATTTGTATTTGCCGATCTCGGCGACCGGCGTCACTTCGGCGGCGGTGCCGGTGATGAACACCTCATCGGCCTTCTCGAATTCCTCGGGCCACATCGCGCGCTCGATCACTTTGAGGCCGCGCTTTCGCGCCAACTCCATCACCACCTGGCGGGTGATGCCGTCGAGGAAACAGTCGGGTGTCGGCGTGTGCAGCTCGCCCTTGATGACCAGGAACACGTTACAGCCGGTGCCCTCCGCGATCTGGCCGCGATAGTCGAGCATGAAGGCGTCGTCGTAGCCCTCCGCCTCGGCGGCGTGCTTGGCGATGGTGCAGATCATGTAAAGGCCCGACGCCTTGGCGTGGACCGGCGCGGTGTTGGGCGCCGGCCGTGCCCACGGCGACATCATCATGCGCAGGCCCTTGAGCCGCGCCTCGGGCGAGAAATAGGACGGCCACTCCCACACCGCGATCGCGACGTGAATCTTGGTGGCCTGCGCCGAAACGCCCATCTGCTCCGGCCCGCGCCATGCCACCGGACGGACATAGCCGTCGGTGATCTTTTGCGCGTGGACCACCTCGTAGCAGGCCTTGTCGATCTGGTCGGCGGTATAGGGAATCTCGAAGCCGAGGATGCGGCCCGACTTGATCAGCCGCTCGGTATGCTCCCTGAGCTTGAAGATCGTGCCGCCATAGACCCGTTCCCCCTCGAACACGCAGCTTGCATAATGCAGCGCATGGGTGAGGACATGGATATTGGCCTGACGCCACGGTACCAGCTTGCCGTCGTACCAAATGAAGCCGTCGCGATCGTCGAAGGGTGTGCTAGAGCTAGCCATCGCCGTATTCCTCGTGCCTCTCGGTCTCACGCATTATTATTTCGCCCGAAGCCGCGTCCATATAACAAACCGCCACAAGATAAGTCAACATGTCTGACATAAAATCGCCGTCCGCACCGGCCGTATCTGGCGCGAGGCCGAACTCCGGCAAGGCATCGAACTGTTGTTCTTCGCCTATCGCGATTTCACCGCCGGGCCGGACCACATGCTCGAGAAATACGGCTTCGGCCGGGCGCATCACCGCGTCATCTATTTCGTCGGACGCCATCCGCATATGAATGTAACGGAGCTCCTGGCCATTCTGCGCATCACCAAACAGAGCTTGAACCGGGTCCTGAGCTCAGCTGGTGCGGCAAGGCTTCATCCGCCAGACCCCGGGCGAACAGCGACCGGCGTCAGCGCCTCTTGGAGCTGACCGAGGAGGGCGTGGCGCTGGAGCGCGACCTCTCGGAGAACCAGCGCGGCTTCATCGCCCGCGCCTATCGCGAAGCCGGCCCCGAGGCGGTCGAAGGTTTCCGCAAGGTCATGATCGATCTCGTCTCGGATCCGGCGCGATCGCGCCCGGTTCATGCGCGGCGCCAAGCGCGGATGAGCTAAGCGCGGATGAACGGCGAGCCGCATCTTCTGGTCGTCGACGATGACGCGCGGCTGCGCGGCCTGCTGACGCGCTATCTTGCCGAAAACGGCTTTCGCGTCACCACCGCCGCCGACGCCGCCGATGCGCGCGCGCGGCTGCAAGGCCTCGCCTTTGATCTTCTGATCCTCGACGTGATGATGCCGGGCGAGGACGGCGTCTCGCTGACGCGCAGCCTGCGCGGCGAGAGCAAGGTGCCGATCCTGCTCCTGACGGCGATGGCGGAGCCGGAGCACCGCATCCGCGGCCTCGAGCAGGGCGCCGACGATTACCTGGCGAAGCCGTTCGAGCCGCGCGAACTGGTGCTTGCGCATCCGCAACATCCTCCAGCGCGTGCGCCACCCCGCGCCCGGCGGCAGCCTGCGGCTCGGCGCGTGCCGGCTCGATCTCGCCCGCGCCGAATTGTTCAACGGCCCGGTGCCGGTGAAGCTGACGGAGGCGGAAACCGCGCTCCTCATGGCGCTGGCACGGCACCAGGGCGAGCCGGTGGCGCGCGAGACCCTGTCGCAAGAGGCAAATTTCAGCGGCAATCTGCGCACCGTCGACGTCCAGATGACGCGGCTTCGTCGCAAGATCGAGCGCGATCCGAAATTCCCGCGCTATCTCCAAACCGTGCGCGGCACCGGGTATGTGCTGAAGCCGGATTGAGCGCGATCATGTTGCTGAAACTGCTCGAACTCGGCGAAAAGCGATGCCAACAGTGGCAGGGCAAGGGCTTCGGCGGCCAGAAGTCCCTCATCGCCGAAGTCCGCGCGGTGATCGCTCATCTCCCCGAGCGGAATGCGATCGTCTTCGACGTCGGCGCCAATCGCGGCGACTGGACACGCGAATTGTTGTCTCGTGCCGGGCCGCGCATCGGCAAGGTCTATTGTTTCGAGCCATCCGCTTTCCACGATGCGGCGCTGCGATCGCTGGCCGATGACCGCGTGGTGGTGGTCAAACAGGGAATTGCCGACGCGGCCGGCCGCATGACGCTCTATGCCGAGCGCGACGGTTCAGCGCTGGCAAGTCTCGTGCGGCGCGACCTCGCCCACGCCAAGATCACGTTCGGTCCCGTCGAGGCGGTCGACGTCACGACCATCGACCAGGCGATCGAGACATACGGAATCGACGTTGTCCATTTCGCCAAACTCGATATCGAAGGCCTCGAGTACAAGGCATTGCTCGGCGCCGAGCGCTCGCTCGAAAAGGGCCGGATACGCGCGCTTGCCTTCGAATTCGGCGGCACCGACATCGACAGCCGAACCTATTTCCGCGACTTCTGGCAATTGCTTACCCGGCACGGCTACCGCATTGCTCGGATCAATCCGATCGGGGCACCCCGATTGCTCAAGCGCTACAGCGAGCGTCACGAAGTATTCACCACCACGAACTTTGTCGCCTGGACCGAGAAATGATCGCGTATCCGCGGGGACTAATCCGTGTCGCCGGCGGCGATCCAGGAATCGATCAACCGGTTGGCTTTGCGGATTTCGCCCATCAGCGCCACCCGCTTGGCGGTGGTGTCGATTTTCAACTGGGTCTCCAGCGTATCGATGCGCTTTTCCCAGCCGCGGCTTAAATTTTTGGCACGGTCGCGCATCGCCATGCGCACGACAAGCTCCTGACGTGGCGGCAACCCCGCGATCCACGCGCGCAAACGCTTGTCGTTGGGATCGATCACGCCGCCGGCGTCGCAAGTTTCGTTCCACTCGGCCGGGAATTGTGTCGGCGCGCGCCGGGGTAGCATAATGCCGGCGGTCACGCGTCCGCCCTTGAACGATGCCCCGATGCCCACGCTAAGGAGGGCTATGTCCTCTAGCCGCATTAAGCCACCTCTTATTTCCTCTCCGCCCCTGCGGGCGGAGAGGTCAGGTGAGCTGGGGGTATCGCCGAGTCAACCCACCTCACCCTCCCTCTCCCCCCAATGGACGGAGAGGGACAATGAGATTTCGCGTGGCGCCGCCGGCGACAGCCATCGTCGCTGGTGGAAGCGCGTGCTGCCGCGCTCGCTCTATGGCCGCTCGCTGATCATCATCATCCTGCCGCTGGTGCTGGCGGAGCTGATCGGCACCGGCGTGTTCTACGACCGCGTCTGGGACACGGTGATCCGCCGCCTCGCCGATAGCGTCGCCTCCGATATCGGCTTCACCATCGACGCCATGGCCTATGCCGATGACCAGCAGCAGATCGGCGGGTTGTTGGGACACGCGCGTCGGATGACCGATCTGGCCTTTGGCTACCTGCCGGATGAAAAATTGCCGACGGGCATGCGCCAGTTGGGCCACGACCAAATCGACGACGTGCTGGCCCATGCCATCGGCGCCATCGTCCACCGTCCGTTTCAGATCGACGCCGAATTCGATCCGCGCGATATTCTTATTTCGATCCAGCTCGATCACGGCATTTTGCAAGTCGCCGCGCCGCGAAAGCGGCTCTATACGCCGACCGGATACATCTTCGTTCTGTGGATGGCGGGGTCGGGCTGGTGCTGGTGGCGATCGCGTCGCTGTTCATGCGCAACCAAGTGCGCGCGCATCCGCCGCCTCGCCGCCGCCGCCGATAGTTTCGGCAAGGGCCGCGACGTGCCGAATTTCCGTCCCGAAGGCGCCACCGAAGTGCGGCAGGCGGCGGCGGCTTTCCTCAAGATGCGTGAGCGCTTGCAGCGCCAATTGACTCAGCGCACGGAAATGCTGGCCGGCGTATCGCACGATCTGCGCACGCCGCTGACGCGGATGCGCCTCGCGCTCGAGTTTCTCGGCGACAACGCCGCCGTGCAGGAGCTGCAGCACGACGTCGCGGTGATGCAGCGCATGATCGAGGGCTATCTCGACTTCGCCAAAGGCGAAGGCGGCGAGGAACCGGAACCGACCGATCTCGCGGCGCTGGTCGAGGACGCTGCTGCGGTGGCGCGGCGCCACGGCGCCGAGATCGAGGTCGCGACGCCCGAGCAATGCGTCCTGCCGCTACGGCCCGATGCGATCCATCGTTGTCTCGCCAACCTCATCGGCAACGCGCAGCGTCACGGCGGGCGCATTTGGCTGACGGTGACGCCGCTCTCCGACACCGTCGCCGTCCTGGTCGACGATGACGGGCCCGGCATTCCGCCGGCCGAACGCGAGAATGTGTTCCGGCCGTTCGTCCGTCTCGATTCCGCGCGCAGCCCGGTGACCGAAGGCGTCGGGCTCGGCCTCACCATTGCCCGCGACGTGGCGCGCGGCCATGGTGGCGATCTACGGCTCGAGGATTCGCCGAAGGGCGGTCTACGCGTGCGGCTGGTGCTGCCGCGGTAGGGAGATAAGGTTGTCGTGCGTCCCTCGACTGCTCCCGCCGCGCTTCGGTCGTTAGACCGGCGGGAGCAGTCGAGGGACGCACGATGATTGCCGCCTATCTCTACATCCTGCAGTGCGCCGACGGGTCGTACTATGTTGGGACGACGCGAACCGGTTATACGTCGACGCGGCGCCCGGTCGTCGTGGTCTTTCACCAAGAATTCGCCAACATTACGGACGCGATCGCCGCGGAGCGGCAGGTCAAGAGTTGGAGCCGGGCCAAGAAAGAGGTGTTGATCCGCGGTGACTTCGCGGCGTTGCGAGACCTTTCCCGCGGATGGAAGAAAACGGAAAGATAGCGGGTGTCGTGCGTCCCTCGACTGCTCCGGTCGCGCTTCGCGCGTCGGTCCGCGCCCGGGATGAGGGGCACGCTGACCAAACAAAAGGGCCGCCCTACCGGGACGGCCCTGTTCACTGGCAGCGACGAAACAGTTACTTCGCGGCGCGCTTCGCGGCGAAGTCCTTGAATTCCTCGAAGCTCTCGGTGAAGCGCTTGTTGAGCACGCCGAACGCCTCGTCGCCCGTCTTGGTGACGAGCTCGGCGAGTTCGCGGGTCGCGGCCAGCGCCTTTTCATAGGACGCCTTGGCGAGTTCCGCGTTCTTGGCGAGCTTCTCCTCGGCGCCGCCCGGAGCGGTCAGATCCTTCAAGGCCGAAGAGGCTTCCTCGATCGCCATGCTGGCGATCTCGACCTGGCGCTTCACCAGAGCTTGGATGCCGTCCACGGCGACTTGGTTGGCCTGGGTGAAGGCGTCGAAATTCTTGCGTTGCGCGGCGATCACGCTGTCGACGTCGAAGGTGGGGAAGGTAAAGCCGGCAAACGCCTTGCCGACTTCGGTATCGAAGAAATTCTTGCCGTTGTTCATGGCGGGGTTCCTGTGTTTCCTGATTCGGCTCGGGGTTCGCTTGGCAGTTCTCGGCATGGGAGAAATGTTGCGTTGCACAATGATCAGAATATGGCGGAAGGCTGGCCTTCCGTCAAGGGCCACGACCAAAAATATTGCAGCGCGATAACGGCTTTTATGGGGCGGATTGCGTTTCGCCGCCGAAGGGACCGGTCTTGAGCCGGCGGTCCAGGGCGGCCATGGTCTTGGCCAAGTCGTCGCTGTCGTCGTCGAGGAAGGTCCGGAATGTTGCGGCGTAAGCGCCGGTCAAGGCCATGCAACGCGCGCGGCCGCGCCAACCCTGGGCCGACAACCCGGCGCCTTCCAGCATCCACGCCATGGCATTGAGCGTGACCGGAACCCCGCAAATCGCCGCCGGATCGCCGACGCTGCCCCGGAGGATCGCCTTGAGCGCCGGGCGATGGTGCTTGAGTGCGTCAAAACGCCGCATCATCAACTCGAACAATTTCTCCCGGGGGCTGCCTTCGGCCGCGCCGCCGAAAAGGACGGTTTCGCTGACCTGGCGGGTGAAACCGGCGAGCAGCCCCGGTTTGGTGCGAAAGACGGCGAACGCCTCGCCGAGACCGACGCCGGCGGCTTGCGCGATTTCTCCCATGCCGAGATTCCGCCAACCTTTGCTCGCCGCAAGATCGAGCGCCGCCGCGATCAGCTTCGACTTGGCGTTGCCGGGCGGGGGTGCCGCATGGGCAGACCGGCTCGATTTTCGCGCGCGTGGCATGCGGAACCTCCCTTGCTGGTTCTTCTAAGAATAGGAATATCGCGGCAAACCCGCCAGTTCCGCCTCGACGAGGCCCATGCTAGCGTCCGGCAAAACAAACGAGGATGGCGCCATGACTACGCCCGCGACCCAAGCCGCCGCCTTTCCCGCCGTCGACCGCGCCGGCGAAGGCCGCAACGAACCCAATGCCGCCGACCGGTTGCTCCACGCGCTGAAGACGCACGGCATCGATTATTTCTTCGCCAACGCCGGCACCGATTTTGCCTCGATCATCGAGGGCTTCGCGCGCGCGTTCGAAAGCGGCACGCTGGTGCCGAAGCCGATGGCGGTGCCGCACGAAAACGCCGCGGTGGCGATGGCGCACGGCTTTTACATGATCACCGGCCGGCCGCAGGCGGTGATGGTCCACACCAATGTCGGCACCGCGAACACGCTCAACGCGCTGATCGACGCCAGCCGCGACAACGTGCCCCTCATTCTAATGGCGGGGCGGACGCCCCTGACCGAACACGGCATCACCGGCGCGCGCAACGCCTACATCCATTGGGGCCAGGAAATGTACGACCAGGCCGGGATGCTGCGCGAAGTGGTGAAATGGGATTACGAGCTGCGCCTCCCGGAACAGGTCGAGGAAGTGGTATCGCGCGCGCTCGAAATCGCGATGACCGAACCGCGCGGCCCGGTCTATCTGTCGCTGCCGCGCGAGGTGCTGGCCGCGGCCGCGGCGCATGTCGAGGCCTCGCCGCTGCGCGCCCCGCCGGCGGCGCCCTATCCCGATCCCGCGGCGATCGCGACGCTGGCCGAGTGGCTCGCGCGCGCGGAACGGCCGCTGATCGTCACCTCGGCGCTAGGCCGCTATCCCGCCGCCGCCGAGGCGCTGGCGAAGTTCGCCGACCGCTATGCCGTCGCGGTCGCGAACAGCGTGCCGCGCTTTGTCAACATTCCGCACTCGCACCCGATGAATCTCGGCCAACAAGTGGCGGCGGTGCTGGCGGAGGCCGATCTGGTGATGGTGCTCGACAGCGAAGTGCCGTGGGTGCCGGTGCGCGAGCATCCGGCGCCCGGCGCGCGCATTGTCCAGATCGGCGCCGACCCGACCTTCGCGCGCTATCCGATCCGCAGCTTCCCGTGCGATCTCGGCATCGCCGCCAATCCCGCGGCGGCGTTGCAGGCGCTCGATCAAGTGCTGTCGGGGAAGCTGCCCGCCGACGACAAACGCCTCGCCGCGCGGCGCAAGGCGATAAGCGAGCGCACCGCGGCGCAGCGCCAGCGCTGGGCCGACGACGCGGCGAAAGCGGGGCAGGCGCCGGACATCAATTATCTCTGGTTCAGCCACTGTGTCGACGAGGCCGCCGGGCCCGACGCCATCATCGTCAATGAATATCCGTTCCGCCTCGAAATGGGCCATCGCGAAAAGCCGGGCACGTTTTTCGCGACCAGCCCGGCGGGCGGGCTCGGCTGGGGTTTCGGCGCGGCGATCGGCGCCAAGCTCGCGGCGCCGGACAAGCTCGTGGTCGCGACGCTGGGCGACGGCTCCTACATGTTCGCCAACCCGACCGCGTGCCATTTCGTGGCGCACGCGCAAAACCTGCCGCTGCTGACGGTGATCTACAACAATTCGATCTGGAACGCGGTGAAGATGTCGACGCTCGGCATCTACGGCGCGGGCGCCGCAGCCCGGGCCCAGGGCAAGATTCTCGCCGATCTGACGCCATCGCCCCACTATGAGAAACTGGTCGAGGCCTCGGGCGGCGTCGGCTTCCGCGTCGACAAGCCCGCCGACCTGCCGGGCGTGCTGACGCGCGCGATCGAGGTGGTGACGAAGGAAAAGCGCCAGGCGCTGGTCAACGTCATCGCCGGCAACGCCGGCCGCGTGGCCTGATTTTATCTTTGACGTAACAGGTAAAGATGGCGATCATCGTGGCGTGGAAGCCTCGCCATGATCCGCTCGTTTCGTGACCGCGACACGCTCGCATTCTACGAGGGCAGACGGGTCAAGAAATTCGACGGATTCCGCGATCAGGCGACACGACGGTTGCAGATGTTGGACGACGCGACCGAGGTGAACGATCTGGCGCGTGTTCCCGGGAACCGCCTTGAAACATTGAGCGGCGATCGGCGGGGTCAATTTAGCGTCCGCATCAATGCGCAGTGGCGTGTTTGTTTCAAATGGAGTGCCGACGGACCGTACGAAGTCGAGATCGTCAATTATCATTGAGGAGTTTGTACAGTGGCCAAGAACGGCATGCGACCGGTCAGTCCCGGCGAAATCATCCGCGAGGATGTTTTGGAACCGTTGAATCTATCGGCAAATGCGTTGGCACGTGCGCTTGACGTTCCGGCAAACCGGATTACCGCTATTCTGAATGGCACGCGCACAGTAACGGCCGACACGGCGCTTCGTTTGAGCCGCTATCTCGGCACCACGCCGCAATTCTGGCTGAACCTGCAAACCTCGTACGATCTGAGGAAGGCCGAGCAGGAGGTCGGTTCGAGCATCAATCGCGCGGTAAAGCCGCGCGCGGCGTAGGTGGCGTGATCTACCGCAGATACGCGGCGAAATTCGCCGCGATCTGCCGGTCGAGTTCCGGCGCGAGCTGCGCCATCAGGCGGCGCGTCATTTCGTACCAAATGTCGTCGCGCTGATCGAGCGAGGTGCTTTCGAGCACGGTCTCATAGCGCGTGGCGCTGGCCCGCGCGCTCGCCACGGCCCGCCCCGACGGATCGACGATGTCGAGCCGCACGTCCGCGACGACGTCGTAGCGGTCGGAGAGCTGGTCGGTGGCGGCCTGCGAAATGGTGCCGTCGTGCAGGCGCAGCGGTCGGTCGGTGGCACGCGCCCGCACGATCGTGAAAACCAGGCGGTCCGGCCCGCCGACGGCGACCAGCCGGTCCCGCGCCCAGGTTTCGATCGCCCGCGCCGGCGGCAGCGGGAATTGCGCGTCGACCCGTGGCGGCGCGTCGCGCGCGGGGTCGGTGTCGACAATGTTGATGCCGCCGACCGCGAGCCGGAACGGCGGTTCGCCATTGAACCGCACCGCCGGAAAGGCCGGTTGCGCCGGGGCGGGAACGATGGGCACGGCAGCGAGCAATAAAGCGAACGTGGCAAGCCAATAAGAGCGCATCGGTGTCTCCCGTCGAATGAGAGCGATCATTTTCAAGCGCCGGGTATTGGACTAAAATCGTGTCAAAATCGCGATTTATTGGAGGAAATGTTGTTCATCCGCAACGCGTGGTACATCGCCGCCTGGGCCGACGAGGTCGGCGACAAGCCGCTGGCGCGGCGCATTTGCGACGAGGCGGTGGTGCTTTTCCGCGATAAGGCAGGCAAGGCCGCAGCGATCGCCGACCGGTGCTGCCATCGGGGCACGCCCCTGTCCTTGGGCGAGGTGGTCGAGGGCGGGCTCCAATGCGGCTACCACGGCATGGTGTTCGACGGCGCGGGTAGGTGCGTCCACATCCCGGGCCAGGACAAGATTCCGCACAGCGCCTACGTGCCGTCCTATCCGGTGGTCGAACGCGATCATTTCCTCTGGATCTGGATGGGCGAGGCGGCGCAGGCCGATCCCGCGCATATTCCCGATGCGTCCTACCACAACGACCCGTCGTGGCCGGAACGCCATGGCCGCCTCGCCATCGCGGGGTCCTATCTGCTGATGGTCGACAATCTGATGGACCTGACGCATCTCGGCTACGTCCATAAGCGCACCATCGGCGGCAACCCGTCGCAGCATGTCGACGCCAAGATGGAGACGGTGCCGACATCGCGGGGCCTGCGTTTCACGCGGTGGATGCTCAACTCGCCGCCGCCGCCGACCTATGTGAAGGCATACGGCTTCAAGGGGCGCGTCGATCGCTGGCAGGTGTTCGAATGGGTGGCGCCGTCGAACATCCTGCAATGGACCGGCGCCAAGGATGCCGGCACCGGCGCCTACGAGGGCAACACCGAGGGCGGCTTCCAGTTCAAGGTGTTCCATGGCCTGACGCCGGAGACCGAGACAAGCTGCCACTATTATTTCGCCACGGCCAATCACTGGGATCCGGCCAACGACGCCGCGTCCGACCTGTTCTTCCGTGAGAGCCGCGAGACCTTCCTCGAGGACAAGAACGTGGTCGAGCAGCAGCAAGCGCGCCTCTCCGAGTTCGGCGAGGACTGGCTCGTCGACATCGTCTCCGATGCGACGCGGGTTCGCATGCGCCGAACGCTCAACCAAATGCTGGAACAGGAACGCCGCCTCGCGGCGGAATGAGACAAGCGGGAGGGAAGCATGTTCATCCGCAACGCCTGGTACATCGCGGCCTGGGACGACGAACTGACCGACAAGCCGCTGGCGCGGCGTATCCTGAACGAGCCGGTGGTGCTGTTCCGCGACAAGGCGGGCAAGGCCGCCGCAATCGCCGACCGCTGCTGTCATCGCGGCACGCCCCTGTCGTTGGGTGAGGTCGTCGATGGCGGGCTGCAATGCGGCTATCACGGCATGGTGTTCGACGGCGCCGGGAAGTGCGTCCACATTCCGGGCCAGGACAAAATCCCCGACAAGGCGTTCGTGCCGGCGTTCCCGGTGGTCGAGCGCGACCGCTTCCTCTGGATCTGGATGGGCGAGGCGGCGAAGGCCGATCCCGCGCGCATCGTCGACGTGCCGTGGCACCGCGAGGCCGACCGATGGGGCCATCGCCACGCGATGATCCCGATCAAGGGCAATTACATGCTGATGATCGACAATCTGATGGACCTGACGCATCTGGGTTACGTCCACAGGCGCACCGTCGGCGGCAACCCGTCGCAGCATGTCGACGCCAAGATGGAGACGTCGCGTACCCAGAACGGCGTGCGCTTCACCCGCTGGATGCTCGCGTCGCCGCCGCCGCCGACCTACAAGGCGGCGTACGGGTTCCAGGGCACGGTGGACCGCTGGCAGGAATTCGAATGGGTGGCGCCGTCGAGCGTGCTGCAATGGACCGGCGCCAAGGATGCCGGGCAGGGCGCCTATGAAGGCGACCGCGACGGCGGCTTCGAGTTCAAGATTTTCCACGGCCTGACGCCGGAGACGGAGACGAGCTGTCTTTATTTCTGGGCCTCGGCGATCGGCTTCAAGCCGAACGACGCCAAAGCGAACGACGATTTCGCCGCCGCGCTGCAACTTACCTTCGACGAGGACAAGGCCATCGTCGAGGAACAGCAGCATCGTCTGACCGAGTTCGGCGAGGATTGGCTGACCAACATCGTCTCGGACGCGACGAGGGTGCAGATGCGCCGCATCTTCGACGGGCTGTTGGCGGACGAACGGAAGCTGGCGGCGGAGTAGGAAGAAGTCGTCAGTTTTCAGTTTTCAGTTCACTTGCTGATAACTGTCGACTGATAATTGACAACTTGTTCGTCAACTAACCACCGTCAACTTCGCCCGATCCTCGTCGTCGAACTCGTATTGCGTGTTGCAGAACTCGCATGTCACGCTGATTCGTCCGTCCACGACCATGTCGTCGAGTTCGGCCGGCGGCAGCGCGCGCAGCACGCGCTCGACCCGCTCGCGCGAGCAGCGGCATTTCGCTTGGAGATACCGGGTGCGGCTGAACGCGTACGCCCGGCTCGTGGAACAGCCGTAGAGCAGCCGGTCCGGCGGCAGCGCGGCGTCGGTCAGTTCGGCATCGCTGCACGAGCTCATCAAGATCACGGCGTTGCGCCACAGCTCCGTCGCCGTCGGCCGCAAGGGTCAGCGTCGTCGGGAATCCGCTCGATCATCAGACCGCCGCCGCGCCAATGCCCGTCGGCGCCGCGCTCGACCGCGAGCTTGAGGCCGGCGTCGATCTGTTCCGACTGACGGAAATAATGATGCGCGCAATCGGCCAGCGTCGCACCGACCAGCTCGACCAGGCCCTGATAGCGCTCGGTGTCCTCGCCCTGATCGACGGTGAAGGCGAGGTAGCCGGCGCCCAACAGCGTCGGCACCGGCGCGCGTGTCGGGGTCGCCTGCGCGAGGCGCGCGGCGTCGAATTGGCGCATAGCCGCGGACGTGACCGGACGCCGTCACGTCGGCGACGAGCAGGCGCACCGGCCCGTCGCCCTTGGTCTGTAGCGTAAAGATGCCGTCATATTTCAAGGCGCGCGCCAGCGTCATCGCGAGCACGATCGCCTGGCCCAGCATGCGCGCCACCGGTTCGGGATAGTCGTGCTGGCCGAGGATGCGGTCGAGCAACGGGCCGAGCCGCACCAGCCGGCCCTTGAGCCGCGTCTCGCCGACGGCGAACGGCAGAACGAGATCGTCGGGGATGGCCGCATGATGACGAGGCGATGCGGGCATCGACGCATTCCAATCCAAAAAAAATGATTCTCACACGTCATGGCCGGACTTGATCCGGCCATCTCAGGCCGTTCGACGAATCGTCGCTTGCTTGAGACCCGCGGGTCAAGCCCGCGGGTGACGATTCTAGAAATGGGGTAGCGCGGAAAGAAGAGCTAGCCGAGACACCAGGCGAGAATGCCTTTTTGGGCGTGGAGGCGGTTCTCGGCTTCGTCCCATACCGCCGATTGCGGCCCGTCGATGACGTCGGCGGTGACTTCAAGGCCGCGCTTCGCCGGCAGGCAATGCATGAAGATGGCGGACGGCTTCGCGCGTGCCATCAATTTTCCGTCGACGCGATAGGGCGCCAGGAGATTGTGCCGCTTCTCGGCGTCGCCATTGCCCATCGACACCCAGGTATCGGTGACGACGCAGTCGGCACCCGCCGCCGCCTCGTGCGCGTCCTCGGTGACGCTGACCTTGCCGCCCTCGCGCGCCGCCCAGTCGAGCAGCTTCTTCGGCGGGCGCAGCGGTTCGGGGCACGCGACGCGCAGCGTGAAATCGAACCGCACCGCGGCGTGAATCCAGCTATTGGCGACATTGTTGCCGTCGCCGCTCCACGCCACGATTTTGCCCTTCGCCGGGCCGAGCCGCTCCTCCAGCGTCATGACGTCGGCCATGAGCTGGCAGGGATGCGAATGGTCGGTAAGGCCGTTGATGACCGGCACCGCGGCATGCGCCGCCAGCTCGTCGAGGTTGGCCGCGCGGCTGGTGCGGACCATCACCGCGTCGACATAGCGCGACATGACGCGCGCCGTGTCGGCCCAGGTCTCGCCGCGCCCGACCTGGCTGCCCTTTTCGTCCAGCACGACGACGTCGCCGCCGAGCTGCTTCATCGCAACCTCGAAGGACACGCGGGTACGGGTCGAGGGTTTCTCGAAGATCATCGCCAGGAACTTGCCGGTCGCGGGCTTGCCGTTGAGACGGCCTGCCTTGTACGCGGCGCCCATATCGAGGATGCGGCGCAGCTCCGCCGCCGTCGATGCGGTCGAGATCGAGGAAATGCCGCGGCGCGGCGGTTGAGGTCTTGTTCATCGAGACCGCGAATTCCTCGTCGCCCCTGCGGAAGCAGGGGCCCAGGACCAACGCACGTCGCTTGCCCTGGGTCCCCGCTTTCGCGGGGACGACAATAGATGATTATATCGGCTGGTCGGTGCCATGACCTATGCTGCGGGCCACGCTTTCGCGACGCGATCGACGATGCGGTACGCCTCCTCGATCTGCGGCTCCTCGACGGTGAGCGGCGGCATCAGCCGCACCACGTTCTCGCCCGCGCCCGCGACGAGCAGGCCCGCGTCACGCAGCTTCGCCACCATGTCCATGTTCGGCACGACGCATTTGAGGCCGAGCAGCAAGCCGGCGCCGCGCGTCGCCTCAAACACGTTCGGGTAATCCTTGACGAGCTTGTCGAGCCGCGACCGCAGCGCCTTGCTCATGGCATTGAGGCGATCGAAAAAGCCCGGCTCGG
Organism: uncultured Alphaproteobacteria bacterium; assembly: GCA_963851285.1. Taxonomy (GTDB): domain Bacteria; phylum Pseudomonadota; class Alphaproteobacteria; order ATCC43930; family CGMCC-115725; genus JAATGI01. The sequence continues at coordinate 91,833 of CAWKOL010000016.1, read as the reverse complement.
TCAGGATTGTGATGACCTCCGCGGCGACCGCCATCGCCAGCGGGTTGCCGCCGAAGGTCGAGCCGTGCGTGCCGGCGGTCATGCCGACCGCGGCCTTTTCCGTGCCGAGGCACGCGCCAACCGGGAAGCCGCCGCCGAGGCCTTTCGCGGTCGCCAGGATGTCGGGCTCGGCGCCGGTTTCCCATTGATGCGCGAACAGCTTGCCGGTACGGCCCATGCCGCTTTGCACCTCGTCATAGACCAGCATCAGGCCGAACTCGTCGCACATCTGGCGCAGGCCCTTGAGGTAGTTCGCGGGCGGCGTCGCGAGGCCGCCTTCACCCTGCACCGGCTCGACCAGCACGCCGGCGGTTTGCGGGGTGATATGCGCGCGCATCTCGTTGAGATTGCCGAACGGCACGTGATCGAAGCCTTCGAGCGGCGGACCGAACCCGGCCAGATATTTTTCGTTCCCCGCCGCCGCCAGCGTCGCCAGCGTGCGGCCGTGGAACGAGCCGGTGCACGCGATCAGGCGGTATTTCTCGGAATGGCCGGTCGCGGCGTGATATTTCCGCGCCATTTTGATCGCGGCCTCGACCGCCTCGGCGCCGGAATTGCAGAAGAACACCGTGTCGGCGAAGGAATGGTCGATCAGCAATTGCGCCACGCGCTTTTGGCCGTCGACCTCGAACAGATTGGAGCAATGCCAGAGCTTCTGCGCCTGCTCGGTCAGCGCCTTTGTCAGGCGCGGATTGGCATGGCCCAGTGACACGACGGCGACGCCGGAGGTGAAGTCGAGATAGCGCTTGCCATCCGACGTGAAGAGATAGGGACCTTCGCCCCGCTCGAAGCTGATGGAAGCCCGCGCGTAGGACGGCAATACGGATGAAACCACGTGAGATACTCCTGCACGAACGATTGAGGATGGCGCGCGTTAGGCGCGCGCGACGGGTTAACGCGATCCGGCTAGGATCGTCGCTCCTGTCCTCGTCGCCGGATGGCCCGGCTCATATCGTGCATCATTGCTTCTGGCCCCGATAAGAAGCGGCGCAGTATGAGCACCGAGGCGTTACGTGTCAATGTCGGGGCCGAAACGGCCATTGTAACGCCACCCTCATAATCGTGCGTCCTTCGACTGCTCGCGCCGCCTATGCGGCGCTCCGCGCTCAGGATGAGGCAAGGCCTTTCCTCATCCCGAGCACGCAGCCCGAACGACGTGAGGGCGAGTAGTCGAGGGACGCACGGCGGATCATCCCTGGGAGGGCGGGACCTCGGCCGCCCGCCGGTCGGCGCCGGACGGGAGGGCGGCGCGGTGGTCGCCGACCCAGGCGTTCGACGTCGTCGATGACGATGGCGGCGTCGAGATCGCGCAGCAGCATGTGATAGCCGTGCTCGTAGAGCGCGATGCGGCTCTCGGCGCGTTCGTCCGGCGGCAGGTCGGTGATGAAAAGCCGCGTCGGCGCATGCGGGCACGATCTCGTCATGCTGGCCATAGAGCAGCATCATCGGCACGCCCTTGAGCTGCGCCGCCGAGGCCAGCGCCAGATCCATCAGATCGACGAGGCCCTTGATTGTATCGACGCGGGTCGCCTTGATCACCAGCGGATCGCGCGACAGCGCGCGCAGCATCGGCACGTTGTCCGACGGCGTGATCTTGAGGCCTTCGCCCGGTCAGTTCCAGTCCCGGAAACAACGCGTCGCCCGCCCATAGCGCCACGCGCTCGAACACGCTCATGGTGACGCGGCCCCACACCGCCGGCGCGACCAGCACGATGCCGTCGCAGATCGGCTTCGGCGCGCCGGCGGTGCCGGCGACCGCGGTGATCACCACCGCGCCGCCCATGCTTTCGCCGAGCATGAACAGCGGCACGCCGGGATAGCGCGCGCGCAACAGCCGGCTCGCCTCGGCGAGATCGGTGTCGAGCCGCCACGCGCCGGCCCAGCGCCCGCGATCCGGCGCCCGGCCGAAGCCGCGCTGGTCGTAGGCATAGGTGGCGACGCCGTGCTTCGCCCATTCCTTGCCCGGCTTGTCGAAGGCGTTGGAGTAATCGTTGAAGCCGTGCAGCGCCAGGATCACCGCGCGCGGCTTGCCCTCGGGCAGCCACGCGCGCAAGCGGCAGCCGGGCGCCGTCATCCATGATCATGCGTGTCGCTCGAAATATAGGGCGAGACCGTGCCGATCGGTTCGACCGGCTTCTGCCGGTCGTCGAATTGGCCGGCGCAGGCGGCCAGCATGACGGCGAGTCCCAGGATCGCGAGGAACCTCACGGCGCCTCCGTGCCGCCGGTGAGGCGAAGGAAAATGTCCTCGAGATCGGCTTGGTCGCTGGTGACGTCGCGGACGTGGAGGCCGGCGGCGCCGATCGCGTCGAGCACCATGCCGATCGCGGCGCGGCTCGGGTTGTAGCGCAGCACCAGCTTGCCCGGCTCGAGCCACGCAAGGCCGGTCGCGGCGAGCCGCTCCGGCAGCGCCATGATCGGCTCGGCCAGCACGATGGTCAGTTTCTTGTCGTCGACCCGCGCGACCAGCGCCGGCGTGGTGTCGTCGGCGACGACGCGGCCCTTGTCGATGATCGCGATGCGGTCGCACAGCGTCTCGGCCTCTTCGAGATAATGCGTGGTCAGCAGGATGGTGGTGCCGGCTCGGTTGAGCGCGCGGATCTGCTCCCACAAATGGCGGCGCAGTTCGACATCGACGCCGGCGGTCGGCTCGTCCAGCACCAGCACCGGCGGCGAATGCACCATCGCCTTCGCCACCATGAGGCGCCGCCGCATGCCGCCCGACAGCGTGCGGGTCAGCGAGTCGGCCTGCGCGGTGAGGCCGACCATGTCGAGAATTTCCATGGTGTGGCGCTCGCGCTTCGGCACGCCGTAGAAAGCCCGCCTGCAATTCGAGATGCTCGCGCGGCGTGAAGAACATGTCGAAGGTCAGTTCCTGCGGCACCACGCCGATAGCGGCGCGCGCGGCGCGCGGCGCCGTGTCGATGTCGATGTTCCAGATGAACGCCTTGCCCTCGGTCTTGATCACCAGGCCGGCGAGGATGTTGATCAGCGTCGATTTGCCGGCGCCGTTGGGGCCGAGCAGGCCGAAGATCGAGCCGCGCGGAATCGCCAGGTCGATCTTGTCGAGCGCGCGCTTCGGCGGCAGCTTGCCGTTGCCGCGATAGACCTTGGTCAGGCCGCGCACCTCGACGGCGTTGACGGGCAAGTCGTCGGGCGCGGGGCGCGTCAGGGAGATAATGTCCGCCGAACTCACGCTCGCCCCTCCAATTCCTCCCCCTCGATGGCGGGAGGACGAAATGCGAAGCGGTAGCGCAGCATTTCGGGTGGGGGTAATGGCAAAACAGGCGGAGGAATCACCCCCACCCGTCCGCGGCCTGCGGCCGCTCCCGGCCTCCCCCATCGAGGGGGAGGCAAAAAACAGAGGCTGCGTGGAACAAGGTTGTGCTGGCATCGCTCGCGGCAATGCGTATCATCGCGCCATCGGCCCGGTCAATCGAACGGGCTCCAATCACGCAAAATTGCGACGATTAGCAGCCATGCAGCCATTCGAAACGGTGTACGTCGATAAGGTCGTGGTCGCCTGCGACGGCACGGAGACGGGCGGCCATCCGCGCGTGTTTCTCAACCTCGCCGCGGCGGGGCAGATCGAATGCCCTTATTGCTCGCGCCTGTTCATCCTGAAGGGCAGGGCGACGTCGCCGAACCGCCGCACGCGCCGACACCCTCGACCGCGCATCCTTGAGCACGCCCAGGCATTTCTATCTCGTCGACGCGTCGGGCTATATCTTCCGCGCGTTCCATGCCCTGCCGCCGCTGACGCGGCAGGACGGCACGCCGATCGGCGCGGTGCTCGGCTTTTCCAACATGATTTATCGGCTGTTGAAGGACACCAACGCCGACCATATCGCGATCGTGTTCGACGCGGCCGAAACGACGTTCCGCAACCGCATCTATGACAAATACAAGGCGAACCGCGTCCGAGACGCCGCCGGAGCTGGTGCCGCAATTCAAGCTGGTGCGCGAGGCGACCGACGCGTTCGGCTTGGCCCGCGTCGAGCGGCCCGATTTCGAGGCCGACGATCTGATCGCGAGCTATGCCTGCGCCGCTGCGGCGAACGGCGACGACGTCACCATCGTGTCGTCCGACAAGGATTTGATGCAGCTCGTCTCGCCACATATCCGCATGTTCGATCCGATCAAGAACCGGCCGATCGGCGACGCCGAGGTGAAAGAGAAATTCGGCGTCGGCCCGGAAAAGGTGATCGACGTGCAGGCGCTGTGCGGCGACAGCGTCGATAACGTGCCGGGCGTGCCGGGCATCGGCGTCAAGACCGCGGCGGAGCTGATCAATACCTACGGCATCGCTCGAAACGCTGCTGGAGCGCGCGCCGGAGATCAAGCAGCCGAAGCGCCGCCAGAGCCTGATCGATTTCGCCGAGCAGGCGCGCCTGTCGAAGAAGCTGGTCGAGCTCGACACCAAGGTGCCGCTGACCCTGACGCTCGACCAATTGGAGATTCCGCCGCAAGACACGGCGAAGCTGACCAAGTTCCTCGAAACCAACGGCTTCCGCGCGCTGCTGGCGCGCATCAGGACCGAGGTCGCGGGCAAGAGCGAACGGTGCCGCCGCGTCCGCGGCGAACGCGGCATTGCCGTGCCGCGACGACGGCGGTCGCCGTGGTCGGAAAAACTGATCGACGTCGAGACGCGCTACGAACTGGTCCAGGACTTGGCCGCGCTCGATCGATGGATCGCCGACGCGTACGAGCGCGGCGCGGTCGCGCTCGATGTCGAGACCGACATCGCGAACAATCCGCGCGCAGCCGCTCGCCGGGATCGCGCTGGCGCTGACGCCCGGCCATGCCTGCTACATCCCGCTCGGTCACAGCGGCACGCTCGACGCCTCGAATCAGCTGTCGCGCGACGCGGCGCTCGAGAAACTGAAGCCGCTGCTCGCCGATGCCAGCGTCCTCAAGATCGGCCACAACATCAAATTCGCGATCGAGGCGCTTGACCGGTACGGCGTCGCCGTCGATGCCGCTCGACGATCCGATGCTGATGTCGTTCGTGCTGGCGGGCGGCATGCACGAGCACGCGCTCGACAAGCTCGCGCAGATGCATTTCCAGCACGACACGGTGAAGTACAAGGACCTGATCGGCTCCGGCAAAGCGCAGATCGGGTTCTGCGCCGTGACGCCGGAGCGCGCGCGCGACTACGCGGCGCAGATCGCCGACATGACGCTGCGGCTGCATCTGGTGCTGAAGCCGCGGCTGCGGAGCGACAAGCTGCTGGCGTTCTACGAGACCAACGAGCGGCCGCTGCCGGGCGTAGTCGCCGCGATGGAAGCAGGCCGGCATCCGCGTCGACCCGGAGCAACTTGCGGCGCTGTCGGAGGATTTCACCAAGCGGCTCGCCGAGCTGGAGCAGCAGATCTACAAGCTTGTCGGCCATCCCTTCAATATCGGCTCGCCGAAACAATTGGGCGAAGTGCTGTTCGACGAGCTGAACCTGCCCGGCGGCAGGAAGAACAAGCTCGGCGCCTATGGCACCGACGCGTCGATCCTCGAAGAGTTGGCGCTGACCCACGATCTGCCGGCGCGGGTGCTCGATTGGCGGCAATTGTCCAAGCTCAAGAGCACCTATACCGACGCGCTGATGGCGGAGATCGACCCGGAGTCGGGCCGCGTCCACACCACCTACTGGCTGGCGCATACGCTCACCGGGCGCATGTCGTCGAACGAGCCCAACCTCCAGAACATTCCGGTGCGCACCGAGGAAGGCCGCAAGATCCGCCGCGCCTTCGTCGCCGAACCGGGCAACGTGCTGATCTCGGCCGATTACAGCCAGATCGAGCTGCGCCTCGCCGCGCACATGGCGCGGGTCGATGCGCTGAAGCAGGCGTTCCTCGAAGGCGCCGACATCCACGCCGCGACCGCGAGCGAGGTGTTCGGCGTGCCGCGGCCGGAGGTCGGGCCCGATCTGCGCCGCCGCGCCAAGGCGATCAATTTCGGCATTCTCTATGGCATGAGCGCGTTCGGCCTGGCGCAGCGCATCCAGGTGCCTCAGGCCGAGGCCGCCGATTACATCAAGGCCTATTTCGAGCGCTTCCCCGGCATCCGCGATTACATGAACCGGATGAAGGTCGAGTGCCGCGACAAGGGCTATGTCGAGACGCTGTTGGGCCGGCGCTGCCACATCCCCGGCATCCGCGACACCAACGCGATGCACCGCGCCTATGCCGAGCGCGAGGCGATCAACGCGCCGCTGCAAGGCTCGGCGGCCGACATCATCCTGCGCGCGATGATCCGCTTGCCGCGCGGCCATCGCCGACGCCGGCCTCAGGGCGAAGCTATTGCTCCAGGTTCATGACGAGCTGGTGCTGGAGGCGCCGGCCGATGAGGCCGAACGCACCGCCGAACTGGTGAAGGATGTGATGGAAGGCGCGCCGCTGCCGGTGCTGGAACTCGCGGTGCCGCTGGTGGTCGAAACCGGCATGGCCGCAGAACTGGGACGAAGCGCACTAAGCGCCGACTACTCCGCGGCCATCAGCCACTAGTGTCCGCAAAACGACTGCCGGCTCTCGCGCGATCACCGCTAGAAGGATCCGCGCGGCACGATCTGGGCGGCGGCGCCTTGCTCCCACGCCTGCACCGCATCGAGATCAAGACCGAAGCTGCGCGCGAATGCCGATTGCGATAGGCCGAGCCGTCGGCGCATTGCAGCGACATCGACAGCATCCGGAACGACGATTTCATACGAGGAAAGCGACGGGCCTTCACCGCGAAGATAGGCTGCAATCTCTCGTGCGGCGACGGAGATACGCTTACCGGCCGCCGTGCGATCCGAGCGCGCGGCGGATTTCTTGGATCGCACTATGGATGTCTTTCTTGTCGGCATGGCTCAGGTCGTCCTTGTCACGTTTCGCGTAAATGTCGAGCAACGCGAGGAGGGCAGACGATGTCGCGAAGAAATAAACGATCCTGCCACCGCCACGTTTGCCTTGAGCACCGAATCCGACCCCGAGCCTTTCGCGCGCCGCCGGTCCCCTGGATGACCGGCCACGCGTCGGGCCGCGCGATAATTTCCGCTTCCGCCACGGCCCTTTCCGCTGGCGTTAGCAGCTGCTTGGCGCGGCGCTCGTAAGATCGCGACGCGACAACTCTCATCGTCGCGTCGCGGATATACGACAATGTCGGATAGCGGTCAATAAGGCGGCCACTTTATTCCCGCCAGGGCTCGACCAGAATTTTCGCGTGGCTCACGGGATTTTCGAGCTGGTGGAACGCGTCCTGCACGCCGCCGGCGCCGACCTTGCCCGTGACCAGCGGCGCCACGTCGATCATGCCCTCGCCGAGATGATGCAGCGTCTCGGCATATTCGCGGCGATGGAAGGAGTTGGAGAACACAATCTCCAATTCCTTGCGCATGCCGGTCATCGGTTGGAACGGCGCTTCCTCGAAGGATAGCCCGACGATGACGATCCGCGCGTCCTGCGGCGCACCATTCATGATTTCGTCGATGATCTTCGGCCCGCCGACGCATTCGAAAATCACCGCCGGTTTGAGGGCCGGAGCCGACCAGCCAGCCCGGCAGGGTCGGGCCGGGATCGGGCAAGCCGGTCCGCGCCTGTTCACGCCACGCCTCGTAAGGCGAATGATCGTTGGGATTGACCACGATGTCGGCGCCCATGGCCAGCGCCAGTTCGCGCCGCTTCGCCGAGCGCGACGCCGCGACGATCGGATGCGTGCCTTTGATCTTGAGGCCGGCGATCACCGCGAGGCCGATCGGCCCGCAGCCGATGACCAGCGGCACGTCGCCTTTTTGCAGCCGCGCTTTGTTGACCGCGTGCCAGCCGACCGACATCGGCTCGTTGAGCGCGGCATGCTCGGTCGAGAGGCCGTTGGGGATTTGCAACAGATGATCCTCGGTCAGGCGCATGAACTCGCCATAGCCGCCGGGGTTGACGTCGGAATAGCCGATGAACTCGGCGCCGGTCTTGCGCCCGAGGATCGGGATCGAATTGACTCGCGTACCGGGCTTCAGCCGGCGGGTTGTCTCCGGTCCGTAATCGACGATCTCGCCGACGAATTCGTGGCCCATCACGATGCCGCCGCCGCCCGCTTCGCTGTGCTGCGCCTAATGGTAAATGTGCAGGTCGGAGCCGCAAATGCCGCAGGCCAGCGTCTTGACCAGAACCTCACCCGGTCCCGGCGCCGGGACGGGCACTTCGCCGACCTCGATCCGCTTGTTGCGCAGGATCGCGGCGCGCATCGTCAATGCATCGCGACGAAGTCGCGGATCAGGCCGCCGAGCGCGTCCTCCGGTTCGACGCCGACATGCAGCATCGCCGAAATGTGGTTGTGGCCCCACATGCGCTGGAACCACGGGATGCGCTTATCGCGCTCATAGAGCGCGTTCATCAGCATCATCGCGTTCTTCTCGAACATCGGCGGATCGTTCTCCGCGACCGTGATCAAGAGCGGCACGTCGGTGGCGATCAGACCCGGCATCGCCGACATGCTCGGCCATTTCGACTGATCCTCGCCGAAATAGGCTTTGTTGTTCGGCTCGAAAATGCCGGAGATGATCAGGCCGCCGGCGAGGCCGTGGCCGCCCTCGGGATGGAATTGCTTGTGCGCGATATATTGTGCGACCTGGCTCGCGCCGGCCGACTGGCCCATCAGGAAGATGCGCTTGGCGTTCATGCCGTGCGCCGCGGCGTTTTTCTGAATCCAGCGCACGGCGTTGGCGACATCCTCGTTGCCGGAGGGCCACTTGTTCTTCGGCGCCAGGCGATAGGTCATGTTGACTCCGGCCATGCCGTTCCGCACCGCCCAAGTCATGACATTGTCGTAATAGGGGAAATCGGGGCTCTTGCGGTTGCCTTGAACGAAACCGCCGCCGTGGAGATAGACCAGCACCGGCAAATCCTGGCCGCCCGATGTCGGCAGGAACAGGTCGAGCAGGTTGCGCTCGGGGTCAGGCCCGTAGTCGATGTCGCGCGTGACCTTGACGCCGGGATAGGGCTCGGGCCGGGTGATACTGCTTGTAAAGCTTCATCGCCGCGCCGAGATTCTCGGGCGTGATCTCCACGCCGATAGCGCGGATCTTTTTGCGCATCTCGGCGACGTTCAGGGTCGCTTGGCCGGCGGCGTCGGGCATGGTGTCCTCCCTAATTCACAATTTCAGTTGATCAAACCTTGTCGAACTCGTCGGTGACGGTCGGGAATATCGCGCATATAGGCCTCGGCGTATTTGATGTGCGCCTTGCCGGAATTGCGCGATGCCTGGATGCCGCGATTGAGCGCGACGCTTGTGTAGTAGTCCCAGAGATATTCCTGCGCCGCCATCAGCTCGAACGCCTTTTTCTTCTTTTCGAACACCGGGGTGATGTCGAGGAGAAGCTGCGGCTTCCAATTGCATTGCTCGGTCTGGTGCGGCTCGAACAAGAACACCGGCGGCGCGCCGATCGGCGGGGCGGTGCCCGGCTTGTGGCCCCAAGCCTGCGCGATGATGCGCGCTTCCTGCGCGACGTTCGCCGCCAGCGGATGGTCGTAATTGTAGGGGTCTTCCATCGAGTGTGTCAGGACGAACTCGGGCCGGATGTCGCGGTAGATCTCGGCAAGGCGGAACAGCTCTTTTTCGCCGATACGCATCGGATAGTCCTGAAGCCCGAAATCGACGATCTCGCCGCCCAAGAGTTCAGCCGCCGCCTGGCTTTCGGCGCGGCGCGCCTTCTGCACCTTTTCGAGCGTCATGCCCGGTTCGCGCCACATCTTGGCGCTTTCGCCGCGCTCGCCGAAGCTCAAGCACACGATTACCATGCGATAGCCGCGCTCGGCATAAAGCGCCACCGCGCCGCCCGCGCGCCAGACGAAATCCGCCGCATGCGCGCTTACCACAAGCCCTGCTTTTTTCTTTGCTTCGGCCATCGATCGCTCCTGACAGGTTTGGCGGACTTTATGGCATGGGCGAGGGTGGGCGCAAATGCGTTCCGGGAAGCGCCGCCATCGCTTGCGGAAGCCCATAAAGCGCCTGGGGTTGAACCCCCCCGAATGTGCATGCTAGCTAACGCCTATCGTCTCTTTTCTTTCTCGCCCGGAACCCCGAACCCATGACGTATATCGTCAACGAAGCGTGCATCAAATGTAAGTACATGGACTGCGTCGAAGTCTGTCCGGTGGACTGCTTCTACGAAGGCGAAAACATGCTCGTCATTCATCCGGACGAATGTATCGATTGCGGGGTGTGCGAGCCCGAGTGCCCGGCCGAGGCGATCAAGCCCGACAGCGAGCCGGACGCCGAAAAATGGGTCGAGATGAACCGGCAATACGCCCAGGCGTGGCCCAACATCACCCGCAAAGGCGTCCCGCCGACCGATGCCAAGGAATGGGACGGCGTACCGGACAAATTCGCCAAGCATTTCGATCCGAATCCGCCAAAGCGTTAATTTTCAAGGGCTTGGGACCAGCCACGCTTCGCGCGCATAGCCCAGCCTCTGGAATTTTAGCCCGAGATATGTTACATAATAGGCGGCGCGGGTTCCTGCGTCTCCCGGTTGAAAATGCGTCCGGGCATTCTGCACGGACTCGCGATATTCCGTTTTGGATGAGTGGGTTAGGGTAGGGTTGCTCGTCCCCGGGCGTGGCTAGTTGAGAGAGGACACATGCCGGAAAAGCGTGATTTTTCAAAGGGCGACCTTGTGGTCTATCCGACCCACGGCGTCGGCAAAATCGTCGGCGTCGAGACCCAGGAGATCGCCGGTCATCGTTTGAGCCTATTCGTTGTGCATTTCGATAAGGATCGAATGACCCTGCGCGTGCCGCTGGCCAAGGCCAAGGTGTCGGGCCTGCGGAAGCTCTCGACTCGCAAGGAAATGGACGCAGCACTGACCCGATTGAGGGGCCGCTCGCGCGTCAAGCGCACCATGTGGAGCCGCCGGGCCCAGGAATACGAGGCGAAGATCAATTCCGGCAATCCGGCCTCGATCGCCGAGGTGGTGCGCGACCTCTTCCGCAATGTCGGTCAGCCCGAGCAATCCTACAGCGAACGGCAGATTTACCAGGCCGCCATGGACCGGCTGGTGCGCGAATTCGCCGCGGTCGAGAAGATCGGCGAAGACGTCGCGACCAAGCGCCTCGAACAGATGCTGAGCGTGGCCTGACGGCCGACTTGCGGGCGTGGCGGAGTCGCCTCCCTGCGATAGTTCCATTTTCGCCACGTTGCGGCGCTGGCGCCGTGTGTGGGCGGTCGCCGCGATTCATGGCGAGGCTCAGCGGCTGGGCCGTGTGCTTGACGGCATCGCGGCTCGGCTCGACGCCGGCGACCGGGTCGTCTTTCTCGGCAATTATCTCGGCTATGGCCCGGATGTCGGCGGCACGCTCGATCGGCTGATCGCGTTCCGCCGCGGCTTCCTCGCGCGGCCGCACGCCTTTCCTGGCGATATCGTGTTCCTGCGCGGCTGGCAGGAAGAGGTCTGGCACAAGCTGACGCAGTTGCAATTCTCCGCCGACCCCAGGCCGGTGTTTCGGTGGATGCTGGAGCACGGCGCGGAGCCGAGCCTCGCCGCTTATGGCATGACGCCGCGCCAAGCCGAGGCCGCGATGCGCGAAGGCGTGATGGCGGTGACGCGCTGGACCGGTCAATTGCGTGCCGCCGTCGATGCGCGGCCGGGTCATCGCGCCCTTTTCACCAATCTGCGCCACGCGGCCCGCACCGACGACGGCGCGCTGCTGTTCGTTCATGCCGGCTACGATCCGGGCAAGCCGCTCGAATTGCAGAGCGATGTCTTGTGGTGGGGTGGGGTCGACATTCTGGCGTTAGACGAGCCGATACCGGAATTTTCCCGTGTCGTTCGCGGCTTCGATCGGCAGCGTCAAGGGCTGAAGCGCGGCCCCCACGCGGTGTCGCTCGACGGCGGCGCCGGTTTTGGCGGCGCGTTGCTCGCGGCGTGCTTCGACCGCGACGGCGCGATCGTCGAGACGCTGTCGGGGTAGAGATTACGGCGCCGTCAGCAATTTCTTGGCGCGTTCGGCTAATGCCTTCACCGCGGTGTCGCATGCCGACGAGGTCGGCGCGAAGGGCGCGAAACAGGTCACTTCCGCCACATAGCGGCCGACGCGGATGTCGGCGCGATAGGCCGGTGACACGTCCGGGATCGGCGGCGAGATGTCGATATCGCCTTCATTGTTGGTGATGGCGGCACGGCGCGGGTCCTCGTGCTTCGCTTCGGTCAGGTAGCGGCCGGCGGCGTCGGCGCTGCGAAACGGCATCAGGGCGACTTCCGCGATATTGTTCGGAATTGCTGCGACGCCGTAGCGGCGCATCACCGGCCGCTCGTCTTTGACAGTCTCTGTCAGCAGGCCGCGCAGACGGGCCGACACCACCAACGCCGAATTCCGACTCGACCAGATCCAAGCCCAGGCTTGCGGCGCAAAGGTCGCGGTGCCGATCGCCGGCGTAAAGGCGTCGTCGGCGGGCGGCAGCGCTTTCGCTAAGTCCGGCACGGCCGGCGCCGCGAGCTTGCTGGCGTCGATCTGGCTTAGTCGGTCCAGCACCAGCTTCCCGAGCGCCGCGAGGTCGTCGGGCGCCATGGTCGAGGCATCGCCGCCGACATCGATGCGCACGAGATAGCGACCGAATTGGAAGCGCAGCGCGATCCCGCCTTCGTGTTGACTGTCCGCGGCCTGGTGCAGGTACCGGCTTTGCTCGCCCACCTTGGGGCCCTCGACGGTCTCGCCATAATCCTGCTTGTCGACGGCGAGCGCGGCGCCGAATTGATCGGCCGCGACCGCGGCCTTGGCGTAGGCCCGCAGGCTCGTCGCGACTTCCGCGGGTCCGTCGTCGGGCCTGCCGAAAACATGCGCCATGACGAAGGTCTCGGCGTTCGCGTCGGGCTCGAGCCGGTCGTTGAATTCCGGTTCGTCGTCCCACCAGCCGCCGGGGTTGACCTTGGCGAGATCGCCCGCTTGGATTGCCGCCGCCAGCAATTGCTCGGGCCGGGGCGCGATCTGCTGCGCGCCCGCCGGCGTCAATACACAGGCGCCCAGGAGTCCGATCCCGAGCAGCAACGCCGATCCGCAAAGCCGCCACAACGCCATGGCGAAAACGTACGGCATGCGGCGTAGCGCGACCAGTCCCCCGTGCGGCGCCGGCGGTCTTGACGACGGAGCGACGCCGCCCGTTCGGTCAGTCACGTTGACGCTCTATCGGCTGGACCGGCCGCGGCCATTCATGGAACAGTCGTCGCAATAAATAACGGGAGGGATGGCATGGCACAGTCGGACGCAATCGACATCAGCGGCCTGATCGACGGGCGGAAGCTCAGCGGCTTCAACGCCCGCATCGTCGTGATCTGCTGGCTCATCATGTTTTTCGAGGGCTACGATCTGGCCACCGTCGCCGTCGCCGGCCCGTCGCTGATGCACGAATGGGGCATCACCAGCCGCGCCTCCATGGGTTATGTCTTCAGCGCGGTGCTGTTCGCGACGATTTTCGGTACGCCGCTGTTCGGCTGGATCGGCGACAAATTCGGCCGCAAAAACGCGCTGATCCTGTCGCTGCTCGGCATCGGGGTATTCTCGCTCGCGACGATGTTCGTGCACGACCTGACGCAGATGTTCGCCGTGCGCTTCTTCACCGGCCTCGCGATCGGCGGCATTGGCGCCAATTGTCTTGCGCTCAACGCCGAGTTCGCGCCTAAGCGCGTGCGCGCGACGCTGATGATCGTTATGTTCACGGGCATCACCCTCGGCGCCGCGATCCCAGGCGCGATCGCGCCGCGTCTCCTTCCCGCCTATGGCTGGCAAGCGCTGTTCTTCATCGGCGGCGTGACGCCCTTGATCATGCTGGTGGTGTCGGCGCTGTGGCTGCCGGAATCGATTAAGTTCCTGGTGCTACGCGGCCACAGTCCCGCGCGCGTCCACGCGATTGTGCGCAAGCTCGACCCGATGGTGGCACCGGGCGCGGCCGCCCAGATTCGTCGTCGCCGACGAAAAGGTGGTGAAAAATTTGTCGCCGGCGCTGTTGTTCCGCGATGGGTTGGGTGGGCTGACGACGCTGTTGTGGATCATCAATCTGTTCAGCGTCATGACGCTGTACTTCCTGTCGTTCTGGCTGCCGACCATCATGGCGGGCACCAGCTTCAAGGCGGACGCGCCCTATTTCCAGACGCTGTTCCAGACCGGCGGCACGATCGGCGGCCTCGCGGTGGCGCGGCCCGTCGACAAGATCGGCTTGCTGCCGGTGTTCGTCATGTTTCTGATCGCGATCCCGTTCTCGTGCTCGATCGGTTACACCACCGGCTCGGAAACGTTGGCGATGATCGTCGTCTCGATCTCGGGCTTTTTCGTCCTGGGCCTGCAATTCGCGCTCAACGCCGCCGGCGCGCTGATCTATCCGACCACGCTGCGCGCCACGGGCTCGTCATGGTCCGGCACGCTTGGCCGGCTCGGTTCGGTCGCAGGGCCGTCCGTCGCCGGCATCATGCTATCGACCGGCATGTCGATTCAGACCTTCTACATGACGCTGGTGGTGCCGCTGGGATTGGGCGCGATCGCGGCGTTCTTCTTCGCGCGGCTCTACTATCGCCGCTTCCAGGGCCACACGTTCGAGCGGCAACAGGTCAAGCCCGCGGCGGCGCAATAGATCGGCGCACCGACGCGGTCGCCGCTTTCGTCATTTGTCCGTCGAGCGTGACCAGCTCGGCGGACATGGCGCGCGCCAGCCAGAGGTAGCTCGCATCGTAGGCGGTCAGACCGGTCGCCACGGCGAGGTTGAGCGCGCCCGCGTCGGCCGAGTCTCGATATCGATCTGCATCGCGTCATGAAACGCGGCGATCAGCATGTCTCTGTCCCCAGGCTGGCGCCGAATCTTTCGATGCAAAAACATTCGCGAGCTCAAACAACAGCAACGCCGGCGCGACGAGTTGCGCGCTCGCGAGTTGATCTGCAACGTTTTCGGCGCCGCGCTCCCCTAGAACGAGCGCCACAATAGCCGACGCGTCGACGACTTTAATGATTGTCTCGATCGGCACGGACAAGCGCTGCGGCTTCGCCGGGCTCGGCGCTAAGTCCGCGCGTGCGGGCATCGAGTCAACAGTTCCATCGCCGTCATTTTTTGCGGGGCGGCGCGGGTCGCATCTTCCACGATCGCGAGGAGCTCGCCTTGAAGCGAGCGGTGATTTCGCTTGGCACGCACGCGCAGGCGCTCGACGACGTCGTCGGGCGCGTTCTTGATCGAAAGATTCACCGGCATGGCTCTATAACAGCTCCAGTTTGGAGCTGAAATTAAGCCAAAATGGAGCCGAATTCAAGCCGCTGAACCTAATAGCACCCCGCCTGGCGGGCGCGTTGACGCACGAGGGCCAGGATCGCGTCGATGGTCGGCGTGTCGATGCCGGTGAGGTCGCCCAGTTCGGCGACCGCCGTCACCATCGGGTCGATCTCCATCGGCCGTCCGCGTTCGAGGTCTTGCAGCATCGAGGTCTTGTGCTCGCCGACTTCGGCGCTGCCGGCGATGCGGCGATCGACATCGACGGCGAAGGTGACGCCGAGCGCTTCGCCGACGCGCTGCGCCTCCAGCATCGCGGCGCGCACCAAGCCGCGTAAATCCGCATCGTCGACGATGGCCTTTAACGTGGCGCCGGTCAGCGCGCTGACCGGATTGAACGCGACATTGCCCCAAAGCTTGACCCAGATCTCGTCGCGGATGCGCGTTCGTACCGGCGCGCGCAAGCCGGCCTTGATCATCGCCTGGGACAGCGCCGCGACGCGCGCGCTCTTCGTGCCGTCGGGCTCGCCGATGGGGAACCGGTCGCCGTCGCGATGCTCGATCACGCCGGGCGCGACCAGCTCGGCCGCCGGCAACACGACGCAGCCCAGTGCGCGCTCCGGTCCGAGCGTGTCCCAGATCGCGCCGCCGGGATCGACCGCCGCGACGCGGTGATTCTCGTACGGCCCGGCGAGCTTATAGAAATACCACCAGGGCACGCCGTTGACGGCGTAGAGGATCGCCGTCTCCGGCCCGCACAGCGTCTTGATCTGCGCCGCGACCGCCGGCGATCTGATGCGCCTTCAGCGTGACGATGACGTAATCCTGCTGGCCCAGTGTCGCCGGATCGTGGCTCGCCGCGAGTTTGACGGTGTGCGTCTCGCCCGCGATCTTGAGCGTCAGGCCGTTCTGTTGGATCGCCGCGAGATGCGGCCCGCGCGCGACAACGCTGGTTTCGACCCCGCTTCGCGCCAACTGCACGGCGACATAGCCGCCGATGGCGCCCGCGCCGTAGACGCATATTTTCACGCAGCCCTCACCCGTCCAGCGCTTCGGCTGGCCACCCTCTCCCGCAAGCGGGAGAGGGGCAAAGAAAAGCCCCTCTCCCATTCATGGGAGAGGGAGGGACCCAATCCGAAGGATTGGGAGGGTGAGGGTAGCGCAACCCTACTTCCCCAGTCCCAATTTCTCGGCGAGGCCGATGCGTTGGAGCTTGCCGGTGGCGCCTTTGGGGATCTCCTTGAGGAACACGATCTTGCGCGGCACCTTGAAATCGGCCAGGCGCTGGGCGCAGAAGTCGCGCAGCTCGCGCTCGCTCGTCTCCTTGCCTTCGCGCAAGCACCACCGCCGCGGCGACGTCCTCGCCCAACATTTCGTGCGGCACGGCGAAGGTCACCGCCTGCTCGATCGGCCGGATTGTCGAGCAGAATCTCGTCGACCTCGCGCGGCGAGATCTTTTCGCCGCCGCGATTGATCAGCTCCTTCAGCCGTCCCGGTCAGCGACAGATAGCCGTCGGCGTCGATCACGCCCTGGTCGCCGGTGCGGAACCAGCCGTTGGTGAAGGCGCTTGCGTTGGCCTTGGGGTTGTTGTCGTAGCCGCGCGTCACGTTGGGGCCGCGGATCACGATTTCGCCGATCGCGCCGCGCGGCAACAGATTTCCCGTCTCGTCCATGATCGAGACCTCGGGCCCGGCGGCGACACCGACGCTGCCCGGCTTGTGCGCCGCGGGCGGCAGCGGATTGCTGGCCATCTGATGCGCCGCCTCGGTCATGCCGTAGGCTTCGATCACCGGACAATGGAATGTCGCCTCGAGTTCGGCCAGCACGGTCGGCGGCAGCGACGAAGAGGAACTGCGGATGAAGCGCAGCTTCGATTTCGCGATACTGTCCTGGTTGCGGCCCGCGCGCAGCAGGATCGCCTGGTGCATCGTCGGCACCGCCGTGTACCAGGTCGGCGCCACCTCATCGAGCCAGGCGAAGAATTTGAGCGCGTTGAAGCCCGGGGTGCAGTGAACGCTGGCGCCGGCGGCGAGCGACGACAGCGTCGCCGCCATCAACCCGTGGATATGGAACAGCGGCATGATGTTGAGGCAGCGATCGTCCGGCGTGAGTCGCAGCGTCGCCCCGATATGGCGCGCCGAGGCGCAGATATTGGCGGACGATAGCGGCACGATCTTGGGTCGCGAGGTGGTACCCGACGTGTGCAGCACCAGCGCGATATCGTCGGGTTGTGCAAAGCCGGCCGTCCCGTTGCCGGTCGCGATGCCGCCGCGCGGCTCGAGCGAGAATCCGCCGGCCGGCCCCGGCCGCGGCGCCATGTCGATGATCGGAATGCCGAGCTTTTGCGCCACGCCGACCACGGGACTGTCGAACCCAGCCTCGATCACCAGCGCCTTCGCATTGAGATCGGTGAGATAGAATTCGAATTCGTCGGCGCGATAGGCGGGGTTGAGCGGCGCGGTGGTGGCGCCGGCGCCGATCGCGAGGAAGCTGGTCGCTGCCCGGGGACCGTTCGGACAGACGATGGCGACGCGGTCGTTGCGGCCGATGCCGAGCGCGTTGAGCCGTGCCACGGTTGCCGCGGCGAGCTCGCGCAGCGTCGCGAAATTCATCGCAGGCTGTTCGGGCGCGCCGATCGCCGGCGCCAGATCGGCGCCGCGGCGCAACACATGTTCGATGGTCGCCAATTCCGTCACGGCCCAACCTCCTCGCCAATTCGCGGGTGCATCTTGCCACGGCGTGATGCGCCCCAGCCAGCGCCGCTGACAAATCTACGCACTAAGCGGTCACTTTCGTCACAAATCCGTCATGCTCCTTTAAGGACGTGATTTTAGTCCATGACCTTGCTAAGCTAATTGCCGGAGGGACTGAAGGCGGTGCAATACCAGATCCGCGCAGCGACCGTATTGATCGGCGATGGTTGCGGTGGCAGCCGTCTCCCCGGCGGCGCGGGCCCAAGACGCCCACGTTTCCGAGGCGGCCTTGACCATGCCGCGGGCTCAGGACCATACCCCGACCGACGCGATGCCGCGCATCGAGAAAAAACAGAGACCGGCTCACCGGGCCGCAAAGTCGACGCAAGACCGAAGGAAGAGGTTCGTCGTCAATCCGCCGCGGCGGTGCCGCGCAGCACGTTCGAGGATCGCAGCACGCCACTACTTCGATCCGCTGTCGCTCACGCTTGGCGCCCGACAACCGGCTCGATCCGGCCAAGTCGCAATACGATCAAGTCACCGGCAAGTTCGACTCCGCCGGACAACGCGCTGGTCGCGCGCGACGCCGGACGATTCCGCGAGACCCGATGCGTCGTCGGCCAGCATCGAGCAATATGGGTCAAGGGCAACAACGTCACCGTGGTCGTGCCGCTGTTCCAGATACTGAACAGCCTGTCGCCCGGACCGCGCCCAGTAGACGGCGCGCTACAACAGCAGCGCGCGCTCCAGCACGAGCAGCTTGTCCTTTCCAATCGACGCCGCCCGGCGCGCTGAAGCCGCCGAGCCCGTTCGCCGCGACCACGCGATGGCACGGCAACAAGATCGGAATCGGATTGCGGCCGCAGGCCTGACCCACCGCGCGCGCGTTGACGCCGGTCGCCTTGGCGATCTCGCCATAGGTACGCGTTTCGCCGTAGGGAATTGCCGCCATCGCCTGCCAGACCTTGTATCTCGGCGGACGAGCCGTCGCGGCCTCACCGGCAAATCGAAGTCGCGGCGCTTGCCGGCGAAATAGGCGGCGATCTCGCGCTTGGCGCGCAGCAGCAGCGGCGTCGGCTCGCCGGGCTCGGCGGCCTTGCCGCCCCAGATCAGCCCGGTGATGAAGCCGTCCTCCTCGCACACGTGAGGCGGCCGACCGGACTGTCGAGCGACAGGCGCGGCACCGTCATCTCTCCTTGAGCAGCCGCCGCGAGGCCGGCCGCGTCGGTAAGCGGCAGCGAGCAAACCGGGCCTTCGCAGACATAGGCGGTGGCCTTGCCGCCGATCTGCCCCTTGCCGGCGGCCGGGTGGCCCTCAGGCAGATCGCGCGCCCGGCGGTACGACGTCGAGCACCAGGTTGGGCAGCGGCGCGTCATTGACGATGCGCAGCAACGCCTCCGTTTCGGCGTCGCCGCGCGTGCCGCGGATCACGATCTGCAAGCCGCGCTGCAACAGTTCGTTGCCGTTGAGCAAGGCGCCGTGACCGAACACGCTGCGCCGTGCATCGCCGGCGAAGGCGCGCACCGTTCGCTCGGCCCGCTCGCGATAGTCGGGATCGCCGGTGAGGAAATAGAGCCGCGCCAGCACGCCCACCATCACGCCGTTGCCGGATGGGTTGGGCGAGTCCTGCGCCTGCTTGGTGCGCGCGATCAGCGCCTCGGCGTCGGAAGCAGTGAAGAAAAAGCCGCCCGCGGCGTCATCCCAATAAAATGTCACCGCCGTCGCGACCCATGCCTCGGCCTGGGTGAGCGCGGCGGCATCGCCCTCCGGCCTCGTAGAGCGCCAGCGCGGCGCGCGCCATGTTGGCGTAATCGTCGATCAGCGCCCGGTTGCGCGCCTGTCCCGCGCGCCAACTATGCCACAGCCGGTCGCCGCCGGCATCCATGTCGCGGCGCACGAATTCGAAGGCGTCGCACGCCAGTTTGAGCCAGTCGGCGCGTTCGAACACGCGCCCCGCATTGGCAAGCGCCGCGATCATCAGCCCGTTCCAATCGGCGAGCACCTTGTCGTCGAGGCCCGGCCGGACGCGCGGTGCGCGGACGCTGGAACAGCGCGTCGCGATCCTGCGCGAGTTCGCGCTCGGTCGGATCGTCGGCGCGCTCGATATGGCGAAGGCGGTTGAGGATCGTCTTGCCTTCCCAATTGCCGTGCGGCGTCACGTCGTAAAACTGTTTGAAGCGCGCGGCGCGCGGCGCCAAGCACGGCGTCGATCTCGGCCTCGTGCCAGACATAGAATTTGCCTTCCTCGTGCTCGCTGTCGGCGTCGAGGCTGGAGGAGAATCCGCCGCCGGGCTGGCGCATCTCGCGCGCGACCCAGCCGATCGTCTCGGCGATGCGCTCGGCATAGAGCGGGCTGCGCGTCTCCTGCCACACCGAAGTCAGCAAATCGATCAACAGCGCATTGTCGTAGAGCATCTTCTCGAAATGCGGCGCCAGCCAGCGCGCGTCGGTCGAATAGCGCGCGAAGCCGCCGCCGAGATGATCGTAGATGCCGCCCTGGCAAATGTGGTCGAGCGTGAGCACCACGGCGTCGCGCATGCCCGCCACGCGGCTTCGCCGCCAGCCGCGCCATACGGTTTCGAGCGCCGGCACTTGCGGAAATTTCGGCGCGTCGCCGAAGCCGCCATTGACGGAATCGATCGACCGCTCGAGCAGCGACTTCGCCGCGTGGTCGGTCAGCGCCATGGACAGATCGTCACCCGCCTGGGGCGCGCCGAGCCGCGCCAACGCTTCTTTCATCGCCGCGACATTCTTGGCGACGTTTTCGCTGGTCGTCGCGATAGGCGCGTGCGATCGCGGTCAGCACTTGCGGAAAGCTCGGCCGGCCGTAGCGCGGCTCCGGCGGAAAATAGGTGCCGCCCCAGAACGGCTCGCCCTGCCGGCGTCAGGAACATGGTCAGCGGCCAGCCGCCTTGCTCGCCCATGGCATGGAGCGCGTTCATGTAGATCGTATCGAGATCGGGCCGCTCCTCGCGGTCGACCTTGATGTTGACGAAGTTCGCGTTCATCTGCGCCGCGATGTCGGGGCGCTCGAAACACTCATGCGCCATGACGTGGCACCAATGGCACGCGGCATAGCCCGACCGACAGCAGGATCGGGCGGTCGAGTGCGCGCGCGGCGCGCGAGCGTCGCCTCGCTCCACGCCTGCCAATGCACGGGATTGTCCTTGTGCTGAAGCAGATAGGGGCTGGTCTCGCCGCCGAGCGCGTTGTGGTCGAGGCTCATGGCCAAAACGATAACGCAAAGCGCGGAAGCGCGCGAATCGGCTAGCCCGCGAGATGAGCCGCCACGTCGGACCAGCCATAGGCGATGGCCTCGACCATCTCGCCGCCGACGCGGATGCGCCGCGTCAGGACGAATTTGCCGCCGAGATGCTCGTAGAAGAAGCGCGACGGGTTGGCGCGGATCACCCAGATCAGCGCCGACCTCTTGCCGTTATGCAACAGCCGTTCGAACAGCGCGCTCGTCAATTGTCGGCCGACGCCGCGGTTCTGCGCGTCGGGCGCGACATAGAGCGTGAAAATTTCGCCGGCGAACGGCAGTGTCGGATCGCGCTGGGCGCCGCAATTGCCGAAGCCGACGATGCCGGCTTCGCCGTCCTCGACGACGATGACGTCGCCGGGCCGATAGCGCACCAAGCTCGCCCACGCGCCTTTCTGTCGCCGTTCCGACATGCCGACCAGAACGCGGTCCGGCAGCATGCCGGGATAGGTGGCGCGCCAAGTCTCAACCTCGATCCGGGCGATCGCGTCGACATCGTCGGGCTTTGCTTGGCGTAACCGCAGCGTGGTGTCGCGATCCAATTCATCCCCCCGGCGCGCGGATGAAATCGAGAAGCTTTTGCGCCATCCATTCGTCCGGCGTGTTGACGGTGAGGATCGCCGAGCCGTGAACGTGCCCCGGAATCCAGAGAAGCCGCGGACATTGCTTGCCGTGTTCGCATAAGGCGCCGAACATCATGCCGGCTTCGATTTGCGCCATCGGCGGGTCGAGTTCGTTATACGCGATCAGCACGGGCATCTCCGCCCTGGTGACGTGCTTGAGCGTCGCGCGCATCGGGTAGCGGTCGATTTCCTTGCCGTAATAGGCCTCGTTGCGCTTGCCGGGTCCCGACATGCCGAAACGCGGCGCCGCTTTGGTTTCGAGCGCTGGATCGTAAAATCCCGAGAGCAAGATCACGCCAGCGACACCCGGTCCGCTTCGCGGCTGAAAACGCCGCTCCAGCACATAGGCGGCAACATGCGAGGCGCCGGCCGATTCGCCCATCAGAATGATGTGCCGCGGATCGCCGCCGCGATCGGCGATGTGGGCATGCGTCCATGCCACGATGCCCGCCATATCCCTGGCGCCGGCCGGCCAGGGATCCTTCGGCGCCAGCCGGTAATCCGCGATCACCGTTACGACGTTATGGCGCGCGAACCAATATCCGAGATTGGCGTAGAATGGCCCACCGTTCTGGAGCTTGTCCCCCATGATGAACCCGCCGCCGTGAATGAAAATGAACACGGGCATCGGTCGCGCCGGCCGCGCGATCGGCTCGTAGACGTCGAGCTTTTGCAGCGGGTCGCGGCCGTAGGCGAGGTCGGCGCCGCGTTTCACCCCGTCTTTGGGCATATTCGCGAGCATCGCCCCGTAAAGACGGTAAGGTTCACCGCTCATGTTGTTGCCGATAGCGCGCAATTTGGCGGCGATGTCCGCGGGGGGCTGATACTTGTCCTCGGCGCGCGCCGACCCCGCCGCGGTCGACGCCAGAACGATCGCCGCCAGTGCAAGGGCTCGCGCTCCGACGCTCATGACCAACTCCTTCGCCACGGTGCCGACATGGATAGCACGGTCAACTTGACGTGCTGTTTCGCCGGACGCAAGTATCGCCCGCGCGATCCCGTTACGTTCCGCGATTGTTGGGGGTTGCGGCGGCGCACGAATTCGGTAATTTTCCGATGATGCGCAATCGCTTCTTTCTTCATGTCGCGCTGGCCGGGCTGGCGCTGTCGTCGATGGCGGTTCCGCTGCTCGTGGCGCATCCCGCGGCGGCGCAAAAGGTCACGCCGGTGACGCGTCTCGGCTCCTCAGGGGCATGGGAGGCGTACGAGGATGCCGCGCCCGGCGGGAAAATTTGCTTCGTCGTCGGCAAGCCGGCGAAGATCGACAAGGGACACGCCAAGCCGGACGACGTGCGCATGAGCGTAACGCACCGGCCGGCCGATAAGGTCGCGAACGTCGTCAATTTCATCCTTGGCTATCGCGCCAAGCCCGACAGCGACGCGCTGTTGGATATCGACGGGCGGAAATTTCCAATGTTCACCAACAAGGACGGCGCGTGGACGCGCGACGCGCAAACCGACAAAGCTGTCGTCCGGGCGATGACGCGCGGCCGCAGCGCCGTGATCAAGGCCGAACCCGAGCGCGGCACCCCGACCGCCGACACCTACGACCTGACCGGCTTCACCTCGGCGCTCGAGTTGATCGACAAGGCCTGCGGCATTCGCCGATGACGGGCGCGGCCGCGGGCGATGCGCGCAAGGATTTGATCGGTCTTTCCCGCGAGGAACTCGCGGCGGAGATGGCGGCGATCGGCGCCGAACCGTTCCGCGCGCGGCAGCTCTGGCACTGGCTCTATCACCGCGGCGCCACCGAATTCGCGGCGATGACGACGCTGGCGAAGAGTTTCCGCGCCGAGCTCGAGCGACATTATGTCATTGGCCGGCCGGCGGTGGCGCGGGGCCTGAAGTCGTCCGACGGCACGCGCAAATGGCTGTTGCGGTTCGGCGATGGGCAGGAAGCGGAGTGCGTCCACATTCCCGAGAACGACCGCGGCACGCTGTGTGTGTCGTCGCAGGTCGGCTGCACGCTCAATTGCCGCTTCTGCCACACCGGCACGCAGCTTCTGGTGCGCAATCTCGGGGCCGGGGAGATCGTCGGTCAGATCATGCTGGCGCGGGATCAGTTGGGCGAGTGGCCGAGCCCGCAGGAGGACCGGCTGCTCACCAACATCGTGCTGATGGGGATGGGCGAGCCGCTTTACAATTACGACAACGTCGCCAAGGCGATCAAAATCGCAATGGACGGCGAGGGCCTGTCGGTGTCGAAGCGCAAGATCACGCTCTCGACCGCCGGCGTGGTGCCGATGATCCGCCGCTGCGGCGAGGAACTCGGCGTCAATCTCGCCATCTCGCTCCACGCCACCAACGACGAACTCCGCGACGAGCTGGTGCCGCTCAACAAGAAATACCCGCTGGCGGAATTGTTGCAGGCGTGCCGCGACTATCCGGGCGCGCACAATGCGCGACGCATCACGTTCGAGTATGTGATGTTGAAAGGCGTCAACGACACGCCGGCCGAGGCGCGCGAGCTGGTGCGTTTGCTTGCCGGGATTCCCGCCAAGGTGAATCTGATCCCGTTCAATCCGTGGCCGGGCGCGCCCTATGAATGCTCGAGCGACGAAGCCATCCAGAAATTTTCCGACGTGATTTTCGAGGCGGGCTATTCGGCGCCGGTGCGCACGCCGCGCGGCCGCGACATCCTCGCTGCGTGCGGCCAGCTCAAATCCGACAGCGTACGGAAACGACGCGGCGAGCGGGCGGCAGCGTCGGCGATCGCCCCCTCCTAGAATTCGTCATGCCCGGGCTTGACCCGGGCATCCATTTTTTCGATGGACCCGCGGATCAAGTCCGCGGGCGACGAATGGTCGATCCTACTTAGCTTCCGGGAGCACCCGAGATGATCGGGCCGAACCGGACCCAGGTCTTGCCGTCGAAGCGCGCCAACTGCATCTGCTTGATCGGATGATAATCCGTCGGGCTGGTCGAGACGGTGATCCCCGGCAGCAGCATCGGCGGCGTGTAGTGCAGATTGGCCGCCTGCTTCATGATGTTTTCGCGGCTGAAATCCTTGCCGCATTGCTTCAGCACCTGAACCATGACGTGCGCCAAGCCGTAGCCGTAGACGGCGTTGACGTCGATCGGATCGGCCGCGGGGTCCCACTTCTTCACCCAGATCAGCCACTGCTTCATGTCGGCGTCGTTCTTGAAGGCGGGATCGGTCGGATCCTTGCCGTATTCGCCGGTGATGATGCCGACGCCGTTCTCGAGGCCGGCGGGCTTCATCACCGATGACACCGAGATCGAGACGTTGGTCATGAAGAACAACGGTTTCCAACCGAGTTGCCCGACCTTGCGGATCGATTGAGCCGCGAATTTCGGGATCGCCGCGACCACCAGCGTGTCGGCGCCCGAACCCTTTAATGACACGATCTGCGAGTCGACCGTGGGATCGGTGGTCTGATAGGTCTCGGTCGCGACGATCATGTTGGCCTTCGCGCCGAGTCCTTCCTTGAGGCCGGTCAGATAGTCCTTGCCGAAGGCGTCGTTCTGATAGAGCAACGCGATCTTGGCGTTCGGCTTGTTCTGAAGAATGTACTTGGCGTAGATGTGCGCCTCGACCTGATAGGACGGCTGATAGCCGATCGTCCAGGGATCGTCCTTGTAGTCGCCCCAATGGTCGGCGCCGGTGGCGACGAAGAGTTGCGGAATCTTTTTCTGGTTGAGGTATTTCTGGATCGCGAAATTGTTCGGCGTGCCGAGCGTGTTGAACAGGAACAGCACATTCTGGTTCTCGACCAAGTCGCGGACTTGCTCGACGGTTTTCACCGGGACATAGCCGTCGTCGACGGAGATCAGGTTGATCTTGTGGCCGTTGACGCCGCCCTGGTCGTTGATCATCTCGAAATAAGCGGCCTCGGTCTTGCCGATGACGCTGTAGGCCGAAGCCGGGCCGCTATACGGCATGGTCTGGCCGATCTTGATATCCTGGGCCGACGCCGACGAGGCCGCGGCGATAACCGCCAGGCCGAGCGCGGCAACCCACGCATACGCATTCTGCCTTATCATACGATACCTCCCTCTCGGGTATTGTGATTGCTTGGTTATTTCGCCACGCGAAGATCGCGTCAATTCATACGTGTGTCAACCGCCCGAGACGATACCGCCGAAGCGCTGCCACATCGTGCCGTTGAACCGCCCGAGCTGCATGTCCTTGATGACGCGGTAGTCGGTC
This sequence comes from uncultured Alphaproteobacteria bacterium, assembly GCA_963851285.1. Taxonomy (GTDB): domain Bacteria; phylum Pseudomonadota; class Alphaproteobacteria; order ATCC43930; family CGMCC-115725; genus JAATGI01. The sequence continues at coordinate 65,833 of CAWKOL010000016.1, read as the reverse complement.
GGGCTGGTTGCGATCACCACGCCCGGCAGCAGCATCGGCAGTTGGATGTGCAGGTTGGTCGCCTGCTTCATCACGTTCTCACGGGTGAGGTCGTCGCCGCACTGCTTCAGCACCGCCACCAGTGTTTGCGCCACCGAGTAGCCGTAGACGTTGAGTCCGTCTTCGGGCTTGCCCGCCGGATCGTACTTCTTCATGAAGGCGAGATAGGCGGCGAGGCCCGCATCGTCCTTCCATGCCGGATCGGTCGGGTCTTTTTGATAGATCGCCGCCGTCAGGCCGACCGATTTTTCGAGCCCGGCCGGGCGCAGCACCTGATCGACCGAGGTCGAGACCGAGTTGACGATGTGCAGCGGATGCCAGCCCAAGTCCCACGACTTGCGGATCGCCATGGCGGTGAATTTCGGTTGCGAAATATCGACGAATACGTCGGCGCCCGACGCGGCTAGGAACACAAGCTGGGAATCGATGGTCGGATCGGTCGGCGCGTAGGTCTGGCGCGCGACGAACATCTTGTCGGTCTTGTCGCCGAGAATGTCGCGGATGCCGTTCAGATAATCGTGGCCGTAATCGTCGTCCTGGTAGAGCGCGCCGATCTTGCCGTTGGGCTTGGCCTCAAGGATGTAACGGCCGTAGACGCGGCCCTCGGTGCGGTAGGCGGGCTGCCAACCGATGGTCCAGGGGAAATGCTGCGGATCCGCCCAGCGCGTCGCCCCGGAACCGGCGAAGAGCTGCGGGATGCTCTTCTGGTTGAGGTATTTCTGCACGGCGAGATTAGTCGGCGTGCCGACGCTGTCGAACATCAGACAGCACGTTTTCCTGCTCGACCAGCTTGCGCGTCTGCTCGACCGTCTTGCCGGGACTGAAGCCGTCATCCCATGATAGGAAATCGATCTTGCGGCCGTTGATGCCGCCCTGGTCGTTGATCATCGTGAAATAGGCGGCGCTGGCCTTGCCGATAGTCGAATAAGCCGAGCCGAAGCCGCTATAAGGCTGGGTCTGGCCGATCTTGATGGCGGTATCGGTAACGCCCGGCCCGTATTTCTTTTGCGCCAGCGCGGGATGCGCCACAGACGCCGCCAATACCGCGGCCGCGGCGAGCGCGCCCATCGAACGAAGCATATGATTCCTCCCCAATATTCGCGGGCCGATCATTTCGCGTTGCCGGGCCAGCGTCAAACGTGCATCGCATACATATCCGAATGCGCGGTTTGCGAAAACCGCGACTCACCCTAGCGTGACGGGCGTGAGCTGGCAGAATACCTTATTGAAGGCGCTGCTGCGCTGGCGCATCCGGCCGGTGTCGCAAAACACCGAGGACGTCGACAATGTCCGGGCGGTCGCGCGACGGTACGCGCTGAAGCCGAAACCGCCGAAGGGCTGGCGCGTGCGCGAGTTGCTGCTGCCGCCGATGCATGGCGAATGGATCGAGCCCGACACCAGCCGCGCCGCCGATCCGACCGGCGGCCGCGTCGTCTTGTTCCTTCACGGCGGCGGCTATTATTTCCACTCGCCGGAGACCTATCGCTCGCTGACGTTCGCGCTGGCGCGTGACAGCAAGTCGCGCGTGTTCGCGCTCGATTACCGGCTCGCGCCCGAGCACCCGTTTCCGGCCGCGATCGATGACGCGGTGGCGTGCTATCGCCGGCTGATGATGGACGGGGTGTCGGCGCGCAACGTCATCATCGCCGGGGATTCGGCGGGCGGCGGGCTGGCGCTGGCGACGCTCGTGACACTGCGCGATCGCGGCGACCCGATGCCGGCCGGCGCGGTGCTGTTTTCGCCCTGGACCGATCTCGCCGCCACGGGCGCGACGCTCGACGACCAATAACGGCCGCGACCCGATGTTCTGGGGATCGGCTATCGGCAAAGCAGCGCAGCATTATCTCGGCACGATGGCGGCGACCCATCCACTCGCCTCGCCGCTTTACGCCGACCTCAAGGGATTGCCGCCGCTCTTCGTTCAGGCCAGCACGATCGAGGTGCTGCTCGACGATTCCGTCCGCGCTCGTCGAGAAGGCGCGGCACGCAGGGCGGCGACGTGCTGTTCAAGGCCTGGCCCGACTTGCCGCATGTCTGGCATTTGTTCAATCCGTACCTGCCCGAGGCGCGCGCCGCGATCCGCGAGGCCGGCGCTTTCATCATGTCGCGCCTTGCCTGAAGCGGGGCCGCTTGCCGCGACGCGGCTTCGCCCTGTACCTTGGCCGCATGAGCGACAACGTCAAAAAGATCGTGCTGGCCTTTTCGGGGGCCTCGACACCTCCGTGATTCTGCGCTGGCTGCAAGAGACCTATCAGCGCGGAAGTCGTGACCTTCACCGCCGATCTCGGCCAGGGCGAGGAACTCGGCCCGGCGCGCGAGAAGGCCAAGCTGTTGGGCGTGAAGGAGATCTTCATCGAAGATCTGCGCGAGACCTTCGTGAGCGACTACGTCTTCCCGATGTTCCGCGCCAACGCGCTCTACGAGGGACAGTATCTGCTCGGCACCGTCGATCGCGCGGCCGCTGATCGCCAAGCGCCAGATCGAAATCGCCGAGCAGGTCGGCGCCGATGCCGTGGCGCACGGCTCGACCGGCAAAGGCAACGACCAGGTGCGCTTCGAGGTCGCCTATTACGCGCTGAAGCCCGACATCAAGGTGATCGCGCCGTGGCGCGAGTGGGACCTGACCTCGCGCACCAAGCTCGTGCAATACGCCGATGCAGCATCAGATTCCGATCCCGCGCGACAAGCGCGGCGAGGCGCCGTTCTCGACAGACGCCAACCTGCTGCACATTTCCGCCGAGGGAAAAGTGCTCGAAGACCCGTGGGTCGAGCCGGAGGAATTCGTCTACAGCCGCACCGTCGCGCCCGAGGCGGCGCCGGACAAGCCCGAGTATGTCGAGATCGAATTCAAGCGCGGCGACGCGGTCGCGGTCGACGGCAACGCGTTGTCGCCGGCGGCGCTGCTGACGCGGCTCAACGAGCTTGGCGGCAAGCACGGCGTCGGCCGTCTCGATCTGGTCGAGAACCGGTTTGTCGGCATGAAGTCGCGCGGCGTCTACGAGACGCCCGGCGGCACCATCCTTCACGCCGCGCATCGCGGCATCGAAAGCATCACGCTCGACCGCGACGCCGCGCATCTTGAAGGATGAGCTGATGCCGCGCTACGCAGAGCTGATCTATAACGGTTTCTGGTTCTCGCCGGAGCGCCAGATGCTGCAAGCGGCGATCGACCAGAGCCAGGAGCATGTCGAAGGCACGGTGCGGCTCAAGCTCTACAAAGGCTCGGCGCGCGTCGTCGGGCGCAAATCGCCGAAGAGCCTCTACAGCCTCGCCCACGTTACCTTCGAGGAAGACCAGGTCTACGACCAGCGCGACGCCGCGGGCTTCATCAAGCTCAACGCGCTGCGCCTGCGGCTCGCGAAGGCGCTGCGGAAATAGATGGCTCAAGACCGTCGTGCGCGCTTCGAGACGCACGCTTCGCGTGCTCCTCAGCATGAGGACCATGGTTGATGGCATGATGCATGGTCTTCATCCTGAGCAGACGCTGCGCAGCATCGCTTCTCGAAGGACGCACAATAGTCCATCTCATCCGATCGCGAGGCACTGTAAATGCCTCCGGCCGGCAAGCCGTTCGTCGAGTTGCCGTTTCCGCCGCGCACCTACGACATCGACTTCGCCGGAATCGTCAACAACGCGGTCTATATCCGCTGGCTCGAGGATTTGCGGCTGGCGCTGATGGCGGCTGATCTATCCGATCGACCGCGCGCTGCGCGACGATGTGGCGCCGATCCTGCTCTCGACCAACATCGCGTACGAAAAGCCGGTGACGATCCAGGACGCCGGCTTGGTGGGCGCATGTGGGTGCCGCGGATGGAGCGCGTCAAATGGCATGTCGCCGCCGACTTCGCGGTCGGCGATGCGCGTCCATGCGCGCGCCGAACAGGTCGGGCTGTTCATCCGGCTCTCGACGCGGCGGCCGATCGCGCCGCCGTCGCCGCTGCGCGCGCGCTACGCGTCATGACCTCGTTCATGGCACAGGCGATCGCGCAGGCCGAAGCGGCGGCGGCACGCGGTGAGGTGCCGGTCGGCGCCGTGCTGGTCGAGGCCGACATCGGGCAAGGTGGTGGCGGCGTCCGGCAACCGCACGATCGAGCTCAACGATCCGACCGCGCACGCCGAGATGCTGGTGTTGCGCGCGGCGGGAAAAGGCGCGGCTCGACGATTGCGACCTCTATGTCAGCCTCGAGCCGTGCGCCATGTGCGCGGCGGCGATTTCGCTGGCGCGGGTGAGGCGGCTGTATTTCGGCGCCTACGACGCGAAGGGCGGCGCGGTCGAGCACGGCCCGCGCTGGTTCCAGCAGCCGACCTGCCTGCATCGGCCGGAGGTCTATGGCGGCATCGAGGAGAGCCGCGCTGGCGCCTTGCTGCAGCGCTTCTTCCAGGAACGGCGCTAATCATCCATTAACCTTGACGGCGGAAGATGCGGGCTTCGTCATGCGCCCAATTCGACCTGTCCCCCAATCGCGCGCCGTCCGGCAATGTCGGCGTGCCGCTGACCTATGTCGCGCGCGCGCCGGGCGAAAACGCCGGCGTGGCGCTCCTCGACGACGACACGCTCAAGGCCATCGCCGAGATCGATTACTTGCGCGATTATGACGACGGGATCTATCGCGACCTCGATATCGAGTTGACGCTGAACTACATGCGGCGGCGCTTCGTCACGCCGCTGTCGCGCCACGTCGATATCGAGCACCGCGTCTCTGCTCGATTGCGCCTCGGGTTTCGGCTGGCTCGCTTTCGCTTATCTTCTCGCCGGCGGCAGCCACGCCGTGCTGGTCGAACTCGATGAGCGACGGCTTGACGCCGCGCGGGCGATCGCGCGCTCCATCGGCGTCGAGCACCGCTGCAGTTTCCTCGCCGAACGGCTCCAGGACATCGCGCTCGACGACGACGGCGTCGACATTTTCGCCAGCATCGAAACGCTGGAGCATGTCGGCAGCGACGGTATTCGCGACTCGTCCGCAACATGGCGCGCATCGCGCGACAGGCGGTGGTCCTCACCACGCCGAACCGGCTGTTCCCGATGATCGCGCACGACACCGAATTGCCATTTGCGCATTGGCTGCCGCCGAACTTACGCCGTTCCTTACGCGAAAGCGGCCGGCCGCGAGGCGATGGATCGCAGCAATCACTTTCTCATGCCGTGGCATTTGGCGCCGCTGACCGCGAAATTCCGCCCCGTCACCCGTTATCAGACGTTCGAGACGCGCGACGAATATGATCGCTTCTATCCGCACTACATGCCCTACGGGCCGAGGCAAATGCGGCGCTGGCGAGCGGGCCGCGGGCCGGACAGCGCGCGATGCAGACTGCGTCCTGGCACAGTCTGCTCGGTCCGTGGTCGTTCGCGCTGTGCGCCCAATCTCGCTTCCGTCTGGCTGCGGCGCGGCAGCGGGTAAATCCAATACCTCGGTTTCCTTGGTTAGTCCGCCTTAACCCTTCGGCGTGGCACCATCGCCGGCGTTTTCCCTTTTCGCGAAAGCGGCATGGCCGTCAGCGCGATATCCAACCGGCGTTTCGGGACTGGCATCGGCGCGGCCGCGCAAGCGCCCGCTCATGCTGGCCGCGATCGAGCAGAACTACTCGAATCTTGGCCGGCTAAGGCGACCGCAGTGCTGGTGTTTTGCGGCGTGATGTTCGGCGAGGTGATCCACCTGCTGATTTGGGTGTTCGCCGTGCCGCTGTTCGCCGGCCGATGCTGGCCTGCGCCACGCTGGTGACGGTGGTCATCTCGACGCCGATCATCTTTCGTTCCCAGATTCTTGATCCGCCGCTTGGTGCGCTCGCGCCGCAACCTCGGCGATCTCACCGAGAAACTCGCCGTCGCGCTGGACGAGGCGCAGGCCGCGAACGAGGCGAAGTCCCGGTTCTTCGCCAATGCCAATCACGAGTTGCGCACGCCGCTGAATGCCATCATCGGCTTTTCACAAATGCTATCGAGCCAATCGCTCGGTCCGATCGGCCAGCCGCGCTATGCGGAATACGCCGAGGACATCCACAGCAGCGCCCAGCATTTCCTGTCGCTGGTCAACGACTTGCTGGATTTGGCGCGCAGCCAGTCGCCCGACGGCAAGCGCGACGCCGACGGCGAATGCGATCTGCGCCAGACCATCGACGAAGCGCTGCGCATGGTGTGGCCGGCCGCGGAACGCACCGGCGTGCAGCTCGACCGGCGCATCGCCGACGATATCTGGGCCTCCGCGCCAACGAGCGCATGGTGAAGCAGATTCTGCTCAACATCCTGTCGAACGCGGTGAAGTTCGCGCCCGGGGGCGAGGTGCACCTGACGGCACGGATCGGCGAGGATGGCGGCCTGGTGATCGAGGCCGCCGACACCGGCATCGGCATGAGCGCCGCCGATATCGCCGTCGCGCTGACGCCGTTCGGCCAAGTCGCCAACGCATCACGCGCAAGGAAGCCGGCACCGGCCTCGGATTGCCGTTCGCCAAAGCGATGATGGAGATGCACGACGGCTCGCTGCGCATCGACAGCGAGATCGGGTGCGGAACCGTGGTGACGCTGGCTTTTCCCGCCGCGCGCACGTTGGCGCGCCGGGCCGTTACCGTCACGGCTTAGCGCGATAACTTAAATCATTTGGATCGAGGACGCCTCGCGGCCGCGTCGTGCCTGGCCGACCTGCATGCGCACCGCTTGGCCGGGCTCCAGCGCCTCGATGCCCGAACGGCGCAGCGCCGTGACATGGACGAAAATGTCCTTGCCGCCGTCGTTCGGCAGGATGAAGCCGTAGCCGCGCTGCGTGTCGTACCATTTGACGACGCCGTCGAGCGATTCGGTCGGCCCGCTCGGCTCGTCCATATGCTCGCTGCGCTCGCGCCGGAAACCGCCGCCGCCACCGACCGCCGCCGCCGCCGCGGTCCGGCCGATCGCCGCGCGGCGGGCGCGGCGAGGCGGTCGAGGCGTCGAGCTCGAGAATAGCGGCGACCGCGCGACCCTTGGCGCCGTGCACGCAATCGAATACGACGCTGGCGCCGTCCGGCGCTTCGTTGAACCCGGCACGCTCCAATACTGCCAGCGGCAAGAACACGTCGCCGCTGCCGTCATTCGGAATGACGAAGCCGAACCCCTTGCTGCGATTGAACCACTTGACCTTACCCGACAGCCTTTGGCCGTCGCCCATGCCCTGTTGATAACTCATCGACGCACCTTGAACAAAATGCGCGCCCCCCCTTGTTTTTGGCCCAATGCCGCCCCACCGGGGGCGTTCGATCCGGCGGGTGCCTCTACCTTCATATGCGCGAAATGGCCCTGCGGCAAGTTCTATCCACAGGGCAGGGTTGCGTTTAACGGTGGGGATGGGCGGCGAGCAACAGGTAGTTGACGGCGATGTCTGAAGTCAGTTGCCAACGGTCCCGGACCGGGTCGTAACCGATGCCGGCGATGGCATCGACCCGCAGCCCGTGCCGTCGCAACCGCCGCGGCCAGTTCGGACGGGCGCCGGAACCGCCGCCAGTCGTGGGTGCCGCGCGGGACCCAGCGCAAGCATGTGCTCCGCGGCCACGATGCCCAGAAAAAAGGCGCGCGGCGTGCGGTTGAGGGTCGAGACGATCAGCGCCCCGCCCGGCGCGACCAGCCGCGCGGCAGCGCCGAGGAAGGCGTCAGGATCGGGGACATGCTCCACCACTTCGAGCGCCAGCACCGCATCGAAACGGGCCTCGGCCGCGACCAATGTTTCGGCGGTTGCGGTTCGGTAATCGATGGCGAGTCCGGCCTCGTCGGCGTGGGTCCGGGCGGCCGCGATCATGTCGGCGCCGGCGTCGATGCCCGGTGACGGCGAAGCCGAGCCGCGCCATCGGCTCGGCTGACCAAGCCGGCGCCGCAACCGATATCGAGCAGGGTCAGTCCGGCGAACGGCTTCAGCGATTTGGCGTCGCGGCCGAACTGCGCCGCCAAGCCGGTCGCGGATGAATTGCAAGCGGACGCGGATTGATCGCGGTGGAGCGGCTTGGCCTCGCCCTCCGGGTCCCACCAGCGCGCCGCCTGCGCGTCGAAGCGCGCGATCTCGTCCGGATCGACCGCGGCCACGGGTCAAATCACCGGCAGCAGCGGATCGGCGATCTTCATCAGTTGCTTGCCGAAATTGGCGCCGACGAACAGCCGCTTCAGCGTCTCGGGCGCGTTCTCCAGCCCCGTCGGCGATGTCCTCGCGATAGGCGATGCGGCCTTCCTTGACCCATTGCGCGAGTTGGGCGACCGCCTCGGGATAGCGCGCGGCGTAATTCGAGAACGATGAAGCCTTCCATGCGCGCGGAATTGATCAGCAGCATGTAGTAGTTGGTCAGCGCCGATACCGACAGGCGATCGGCGCCATAGCCCGACGAGATGCCGCCGCACAGCACCACGCGCCCGTGGAACGCGATGCGGTTGAGGCATGCTTTCAGGATGTCGCCGCCGACATTGTCGAAATAGATGTCGATGCCCTTGGGCGCGAGCTCGCCGAGCCGTTTTGCCGACATCCTCGTTCTTGTAATCGATGGCGACGTCGAAATGCGCCTCGCGCGTCAGCCAGGCGCATTTCTCCTTGCCGCCGGCGATGCCGATGACGTTCGCGGCGCCCTTGATCTTGGCGATCTGGCCGGCGGCGGAACCGGTGGCGCCGGCGGCGCTCGATACCACGACGGTTTGCCCCGGCTTCGGTTCGCCGATATCGAGCATGCCGAAATAGGCCGTGAGGCCCGTCAGCCCCAAGATCGACAGCGCCATGTTCGGCGGCACGCCCGGCGGCAGTTTCGTCACCGGGAGCATGCCCGCCGCCTTGGTCGCGATATAGTCCTGCCAGCCGAACGCGCCTTGCACGAGGTTGCCGGGCTTGAAGTCGGGATGGTTCGATTCGATGACCTGGCCGACGGCGCCGGCGCGCATCGGCTCGCCGATCTGCACCGGCGGGATATAGCTCCGCATGTCGTTGAGCCAGCCGCGTTGTGCCGGGTCGAACGACAGCCACAGATTCCGAATCAGGATTTCGCCGGGACCAGGCGTCGGAACCGGGGTCTCACGCAGTTCGAACGTGTCCGCCTGGATCGGTCCCGGCGGCCGGTTCTTCAAGACCCATTGCCGGTTGACGTCGTTCCGTATCGCCATCGCCGTCTCCTCGCCGTTGGAGCGAGCATGACACGAAACGCGCGCGCCGGACTAGCCGACGTAGCGCGGCAGGTACAGGGTGACGCAGGTGCCCTTACCGGGTTCGCTCTCCACGGCGACATGGCCATCGGCGCGGGTGATGAAGCCGTGGACCTGGCTCAAGCCCAGGCCGGTTCCGTGGCCGCTGCTCTTGGTGGTGAAGAACGGCTCGAACACACGGTGCAGCACGTCGGGCGCCATGCCGACGCCGTTGTCGGCCACCGACAACGTCACATACGCGCCGGGCGCACGCCCTTCCGGCACGTCCTCTACCACCACGACGCCACGGACCGCGATCGCGACTTTGCCGCCGTCCGGCATGGCGTCGCGGGCATTGACCGCAAGATTAAGAAGCGCCGCCTGGAACTCGCTTTGGTCGACGCAGACCAGCCAATCGGTTGGGCCGCGCATCAGCTCGACCTCCACGATCTCGCCCAGAACGCGGCGAATAAATTCGATCTCCTCCGCAACGACATTCTCGAGGGCGAGGGGCTTCGGGTCGAGGTCGCGGTGGCGGGAGAAGCCCAGGAGTTTTTGCGACAGGGTCGCCGCGCGCTCCGCGCCGCGCCGCGCGTTGACGATCGCCTTCCGGCGCCGCGCCGTCGCGTTCGCATCCGCGCCCGAATGAAGTTCCGCCGCTTCGAGGTTGCCCAGAATCACGGTCAGCAGTTTGTTGAAATCATGCGCGATCTCGCCGGTGATGCGGCCGAGCGCTTGCAATTTCTGCATTTGCCGAAGCCGATCGCCCGGGTCAGGCATTTCAACCGAAGTCTGAGGCGCGTCTTCGATCATCGTTATCGGCCCTGCCGCTCCGATGACGGCCTTCGCAACCGCAGCCGGAATGAAAATCCAAGCGCGTCGCTGTCGAACGAAAGGATCGCTCCGAGCTGTTGGGCGAGGCTGCGAACCAAACGGAAGCCCGCGCGGCCATCCCGCGCCCGATCGAGGCCTTCCGGCAGGCCGACACCGTCGTCGACCAGTCGAAGGGTAAGCGTGCCGGCGTGCACGCGGCAGGTCAGACCGATAACGCCCCTGACGCCGGACGGATGGGCGAATGTGAGCGAGTTCGCGATCAGCTCGCGGACGATAAAGCCGAGCGACAAGGCGGTTTCCCGTCCGATGCGCCCGCTGCCGCCGGCGAACCGCAATTGGGTCGACGCAGTCGCGCCGGTGGTCGCGATTTCGTCTTCGGCGACCTCTCGCAGGTAATTCGCGATATCGATGTCGGGCGCGCGCCGCCGCTCCAAGAGGCGGTGAACCCGCGCCACGCCGCCGAGACGACCGTCACGATGTTCTCCCAGCAGCAGTACCTCGCTCTGGTGCGCATAGCCGGGGAGGGGTGATGGCGGCGACATTCGATCTTTGTCCAAATGACCAGACGGCATTCGAAGACTCTATTTGCGGCGCGTCAAATTTCTATTAGTCCAGTCTTTCCGCTTTACACCCTTTGAGCCAATGAAGCCGATCGTATCCCTTCAACTGTATTGGAGGCTTATCGGGACAGTGCGCGATACCCGCGAAAAGAAAAAAATAAGTAAGAAACAGTTTAACAGTATAACTCGTCCTTGACTGTTTACCAGTCGATGACATATCGTTCCGATGGGAAGGCCTCGATGGGCGAACTGACACGCGGCGAACGTCTGCAGATCATGCTGACGGACGACGAATTGGCGGCTTTGGACGATTGGCGCTTCGCCAAGCACATGCCCAGCCGCGCGGCGGCGGTGCGCGAACTCCTGAAGCGTGGGTTGGCGGGGAGGGTTTCGTGATTGCCAAGGGCAATTCGAAATCCAAGGATTTTGGCGTCATCGAGGCGGCGCGGACGGGGGGCAAGCGGTCGCGCTGACCGCGTCGTCGTCGCGCAACCCGTTCATAACTCGACACAATCTTTGTTCGCGCCGCGCCTTGCCTCGGCACGCCGCCCGATTTAAAAATAGCCGCCCTTAGGGGCGACAATTCCCACCCGCGCGAGTGACAGGTTCCAAGCGACATGGCGCGTATTGTCATGAAATTCGGCGGCACCTCGGTGGCCGACCTTGAACGCATCCGCGCGGTGGCGAAGCGCGTCAAGCGCGAGGCCGACGCCGGCAACGAGGTCGCGGTCGTGGTCTCGGCGATGGCGGGTGTGACGGATCAGCTCGTCGCTTGGTCGCGCGACGCTGCCGGCGGGCATCCGGATCAGCGCGAGTACGACAGTGTCGTCGCGACCGGCGAGCAGGTCACTTGCGGCTTGACGGCGCTGGCCTTGCAACAATTGGGATCGAAGGCGCGATCATGGCTCGGGTGGCAGGTGCCGGTCGAGACCGACGCGGCACACGGCGGCGCCCGCATCAGGTCGATTCCGCTGGACGGCTTGCGCACCGGCATGGCGGCCGGCGAGATCGGCGTGGTGGCGGGCTTTCAGGGTGTCGGCCCGGACGGCCGCGTCACCACCCTGGGACGCGGCGGCTCCGACACCTCGGCGGTGGCGTTGGCGGCGGCCTTGGAGGCCGAACGTTGCGACATCTTCACGGATGTGGACGGCGTCTACACCACCGATCCGCGGATCGTTGCGCGCGCCCAGAAGCTCGATAAGATTACGTACGAAGAAATGCTCGAACTCGCCAGCCAAGGTGCGAAAGTGCTGCAGACGCGCTCCGTGGAAGTGGCGATGAACCATCGGGTCCGCGTGCAGGTCCTGTCGAGCTTCAACGACTTACCGGGGACGATGGTGGTGGACGAGGACGAGATCGTGGAAAAACGCGTGGTGAGCGGCATCGCCTATAGCCGCGACGATGCCCAAGTGACGCTGATCAAGGTGCCTGACCGGCCCGGCGTCGCGGCGGCGATTTTCGGCCCGCTCGCGGACAGCGCGATCAATGTCGACATGATCGTGCAGAACATTTCCGACGACGGCCGTTTCACCGATCTCACGTTTACCGTCGGGCGCGGCGATCTCGACCGCGCCGTCAAGGTGCTCGAGGCGAATCGGGCGCAGTTGGGCTATACCGCGATCAAGCCGAACAGGGACGTGGTGAAGGTGTCGGTGATCGGCGTCGGCATGCGCAGCCACGCCGGCGTCGCGCAGCTCATGTTCAAGACGCTGGCCGACAACGGCATCAACATTCTCGTCATCTCGACGTCGGAAATTAAAGTCAGCGTGCTGATCGCGGAAAAATACACCGAGCTGGCGCTGCGCGCGCTGCACACCGCCTACGGACTCGACGCGGCGTGACCAAGAACCCCGTCGCCGTCGAGATTCGTCCGGGCGCGTTCTCACGCAACGATCCAACGCGCGCCAGGCTCGACGCGCTGTGGCGGCGCGGCACCGAATTCCTCGGCTGCGATCTCGCGATCATGTGCGGCGCGATGACCTGGGTGTCGGAGCGCAGCTTGGTGTCGGCGATCTCCAACGCCGGCGGTTTCGGCGTGCTCGCCTGCGGCTCGATGAACCGCGATCAGCTCGATGTCGAGATCGCCGCGACCCAAGCGCTGACGCGGCAGGCCGTTCGGCGTCAATCTCATTACGCTGCATCCCGATCTCGCCGGGCTGAGCGAAGTCTGCATTCGTCGCGGCGTCAGCCATATCGTGCTCGCGGGCGCGATCCCGTCGACCGAGGCGGTTCGGCGCATCAAGGACGCGGGGGTCAAGCTCCTGTGCTTCGCGCCGGCGCTGCCGATCGCCCGGAAGCTGGTGCGGATGGGCGCCGACGCCATCATCGTCGAAGGCTCGGAGGCGGGCGGCCATATCGGCCCGGTCTCGACCGCGTGCTGACGCAGGAGATTTTGCCGCATCTGCCGGAGGTGCCGGTGTTCGTCGCCGGCGGCATTGGGCGGGGCGACGCGATCGTTACCTATCTCGAAATGGGAGCGTCGGGCGCGCAGCTCGGCACCCGTTTCGTTTGCGCGGCGGAATTGATCGCGCACCCACGCTTCAAAGAAGCGTTCATCAAGGCGCACGCGCGCGACGCTGTCGCGTCGGTGCAGCTCGATCCGCGCTTCCCGGTGATCCCGGTGCGCGCGATTCGCAATCAGGGCACCGTACGCTTTCTCGAATTGCAGCGCGCCATTATCGACCGCTTCATGCGCGGGGAATTGCCGCAGAAAGACGCGCAGCTCGAAATCGAGCATTTCTGGGCCGGTGCCCTGAAACGCGCCGTCATCGGCGGCGATGTCGAGACCGGCTCGGTGATGGCGGGTCAAAGCGTCGGCATGGTGACCCGCGAGCAATCGACCCGCGATATCTTGACCGAACTCGTGTCGCAGGCGCTCGCGATGCTCGCCGCGCGCGACGCGGCGGAGAAACCGCGCATCGCGCCGGTCCGCGCGGAGGGGTGATGGAGCCCGGCGGCGCGGCGGTCACACCCTCCCGCCGCCTGCTTCGTCGGCTGCGGGATGCGATGGCGGGGACGGGCTCGGCCCAGTCCAAGCTCGACGCTATCGTGCGCATGATCGCCGCCGACATGGTGGCCGAGGTTTGCTCCTGCTACGTGATGCGCCCGGGCGAGGTGCTGGAACTGTTCGCCACCGAGGGCTTGCGGCCGGAGGCGGTGCATAACACCCGGCTGCGCGTCGGCGAGGGCTTGGTCGGCGTGATCGCGGCGACGGCGCTGCCGCTGGCGCTGTCCGACGCGCAATCTCATCCCGATTTCGCCTACCGGCCCGAAACCGGCGAGGAAATCTATCACTCGCTGATGGGCGTGCCGCTATTGCGCGGCGGCCGCGTGGTCGGCGTGCTGGTGGTGCAGAACCGCACGCAGCGCCACTACAGCGAAGACGATATCGAGACGTTGCAGACCGTCGCGATGATCGTCGCCGAACTGGCCGCGACCAGCGAGCTGATTCCGCCCGGCACGCTGGCCGAGGCCAATTGGCCGATGCTGGCCGCGCTGCGCCTCGAGGGCGCGCGTCTCAACGGCGGCCTTGCCAAGGGTGTCGCGGTGCTGCATCGAGCCGCGCGTCGTCATCAAACAGATCGTCGCCGAGGATCCCGCCGCCGAATTGCGCCGCGTGCGCGCCGCGATCGCCGCGATGCGCCAGTCGATCGACGAGATGCTCGCGGACAGCGACGTCGCCGCCGACGGCGAGCACCGCGACGTGCTCGAGGCCTATCGCATGTTCGCCGCCGACCGCGGCTGGGTACGGCGCATCACCGAGGCGGTGCAGAGCGGCCTCACCGCCGAAGCGGCGGTGCAGAAAGTTCAGGACGACAACCGGGCGCGCATGGCGCAGGCGACCGATCCCTATCTGCGCGACCGGCTCGCCGATCTCGAGGATCTCGGCAATCGCCTGCAGCAGCATCTCGCCGGTAAGCCGATTACCGCGGCGGGCGCCGATCTGCCTGACGAATTCATCCTGTTCGCGCGCGAGATGGGGCCGGCGGAATTGCTCGATTACGACCGCAAGCGGCTCAAGGGCCTGGTGCTGGAGGAAGGCGCGCCGACCTCGCATGTCGCGATCATCGCGCGCGCGCTCGACATTCCCGTGGTCGGCCGGATCGAGAGCGCGCTGGTCAAGGTCGAGGCCGGCGACACGGTCATCGTCGACGGCGACGAGGCGCAGATCGTGCTGCGGCCCGGCGAGGATGTGCTGCACGGCGGTCAACGCCCGGCTCGAGGCTGCGTGCCGGCGAGCGCCTCCGCTACGCGGCGCTGCGCGACCTACCCGCCGAGACGCGGGATGGCGCGCGGATCTCGCTCAACCTCAATGCCGGTCTGCTGCTCGACCTGCCGCATCTCGAAGAGACCGGCGCCGACGGTATCGGCCTGTTCCGCACCGAGCTGTTGTTCATGCTGCGCGAGAAGCTGCCGAACGTGACGCAGCAGGCGCAGACCTATCGCCGCGTGCTGGAACAGGCCGGGTCGCGGCCGGTGACGTTCCGCACGCTCGATATCGGCGGCGACAAGCTGTTGCCGTACATGACGGGCGCGCAGGACGAGAATCCGGCGATGGGCTGGCGCGCCATCCGCATCTCGCTCGACCGGCCCGCGCTCTTGCGCCAGCAGCTTGCGCGCCATGATCCAGGCGGCGCCGGGTCAGCATCTGCGCGTCATGTTTCCGATGGTCGCCGACGGCGCCGAGTTCGACCAGGCGCGCGCGATCTTCGACCTCGAACTGGCGCGCGCGCAGGAATCTCGGTCATGAGCCGCCGAGCCGGATCGAGATCGGCGTCATGCTCGAAGTGCCGTCGCTGTTTTTCGAGTTGCCGCAATTGTTGCCGAGGGTCGATTTCGTCTCGGTCGGCACCAACGATCTGGTGCAATTCCTCTACGCCGCCGACCGCAACAATCCACGGCTCAGCGACCGATACGACCCGCTCTCGGGTCCGGTGCTGCGGCTGCTGCGGCAGCTTGCGACGTCGTGCCGTGCCCATAACGTGCCGCTCGCGGTATGCGGCGAAATGGCAGGCGAGCCGCTGGCGGCGCTTGCCCTGATCGGCATCGGCCTCCGCTCCCTCAGCATGTCGCCCGCGCGGATCGGGCCGGTGAAAGAGATGGTGCGCAGCGTCGATCTCGCCTCGCTGGCGCCGCTTCTAGCCGATCTCGACGCTCTGCCGTCGCGCTCGTTGCGCGGCAAGCTTCGCGATTTCGCGCGCGATCACGGGGTTGTTGCGTGACCGACACCGCGCTGCCGCCCGATGAACGGCTGCCGCCACCCGTGGTCGATTTGTTGATCGACGGCGTCTTCCATCTCCCGCCGAGCAAGGACGCGCGGCGCGAAACCATCGCGATCACCACGTTCATCGCGGCGCTGCTGCTTCATCTGCTCGTGTTGGCGCTGCTGCTGTCGCAATGGCGCGAGGTGTTGCATCCGGCGGTGCGGCCAATCCAAGTGCGCCTGATCGAGGAACAGCCGAAGCCGCCGCCGGTCGTCAAAAAGCCGGAGCCGCCAAAACCGAAAATCGAGCAGCCTAAACCCAAGCCGCCGGAGCCGGAAAAGCCGAAGCCGACGCCCGAGGAGAAGAAACCGCCCCCGCCCCAGCCGCCAAAACCGCCGGAGATGAAACCGCGCGAGTCCGGTCCCGATCAAAAGACCGAAGCGGCGAAAATCGGAAAAGCCGAAGGAAGAACTGCCGAAGGCGATGCCGATCCAACCGAAGGCCGAGGAGGTAAAGCCGCCGCCGGAGCCGATGCCGGAAGTGCCGGAACCGAAGCCGACGCCGCCCCGCGCCAAGCAATCGGCGGCGGGCCGCGGCCAGCTCACGCCGCTCGAGGCGCTGCCCCAGGCCTTGCAGGCACAGCGCCCGACCCAACCCGCGATCCGGAATCTGGTATTGCGCCTGCCGGGTCCGGGCGGCGGTTCCGGCGACCGCGATTATGTCGGCGACGCCTATCTCAACCGGCTGAAGGATTTGCTGGAGCGCAACCGGCTCTATCCGCCGGCGGATGCCTTCGGCGGAACCGAAAAGCCGGTGGCGGTGTTCGCGGTGCAGATCGAGCCGTCGGGCCGGATCGTGACGATTACCTTGCTGGCGACGACCGGAGTGCCGAAGATCGACGAGACGGCCCGCGAAATGATCGTCGACAGCGCGCCGTTCCCGCATCTGCCGTCCGACTATCCGCAGATACGTACCGTGATCACGGTGTTCCTGCCGATGTTCGCCGCCCGGTGACAGGCATCGGGACCGCGCGTCCGCTCCTCTGTTTCCCGATACCTGATCCCTGATACCTGGATTTGACTCCGTCCGCGCGACGCGGTTAGCTCGCCCGATGCCGCGCATTTCGATCGGCGATTGCCAACTCTATTACGAGCGCCACGGCGCCGGGTTTCCGGTGATGTTCGCGAGCGGTCTTGGCGGCCATGCCAATTTCTGGCGCGAACAGGTCCCGGCCTTCGCGCGCTTGTTCGATATCATCGTGCATGACATGCGCGGCGTCGGACAGAGCGACGCGCTCGACATGGCCTATACGGTCGAGGGCAACGCCGCCGACATGATCGCGCTGATGGACGCGCTCGGCGTCGAACGCGCGCACATCATCGGTCACGCCACCGGCAGCGCCGTCGCGCAGGTGCTGGCGATCGAACATCCCGGAGCGTCTCGCCAGCGTGGTCATCTCGGCGGGCTGGGCGCGGCAGGATCCATTCTTGCGCCGGGTCTACGCGCTGCGCCGCGAAATCCTGACCCAGCTCGGTCCGGCCGCCTATGTCCAGGCGTCGACGGTGATGCTTTATCCGCCGTCGTGGGTCGCGAAGAACAATGAGACGCTGCGCCAGATGGAATCGCAGCAGCTCGCCGGCTTCAAGCCGGAGATCGTGCTCGCGCGTATCGACGCGCTGCTTGGCGTTCGACCGCGCCGACGATCTGTCGCGCATAAAGACGCCGACCCTGGTGATCGCGGCGGAGGACGATTTCGTCAATCCCTCCTATCTCTCGGAGGAGCTGGCGCGGACTCATTCCCGGCGCCGAGGCGAAGTTCTTCTCGCGAGGCGGGCATTGCTTCATGCAGGTCAGCCCGCGCGAATTCAACCAGGCCGTCATGCCCTTCCTGGAGCAGCATACGCCGGCAAATCGCCGTTAATTCAAGGGCGTTTTCAATTACTCGTTAACCAGTCTGACCTAATCATTGGCGCGTTTTGAAAGAGCGCCAATGCCCAGTCGGAATGCCCGTGTAGCCACGCGCGTGAAGTCGTCGCCCGGTCTCGATGCCGACGCGCTGCGTATCGCGCTGGCCGCGGCCGGCGACGTCGCCTATGTCTGGGATCTGACCAGACGACCGTATCGAGTGGGACGGCGGCGGCGTGGATTTCGCAAGCGCTCGGCGGTCCCGATGCTTTTCCCGACGGCAAGACATTGACGACGCGGCCTCAACGATGACGACCGTCGCAAGCGCGCCAACCGCTTGCAGGCGCACATCACGACCGGCCGCGACTACGATTGCGAATTTCGCGTGATCCTCGAGGATGGCCGCGAAGTCTGGGTGCATGATCGCGGCGCCATGCTGCCGAACAAGCGGCTCTGTCGGCGTGTGGCGCTTTCTTGGCGGCGAGCGGACGCGCGACGCCGGGTCCGCGGTGGACGACCTCACCGGCCTCTTCAACCGCCAACGGCTGCGCGAAGCGCTCGATTACGCCGTAACGGCGAGCCTGCGCACGGGGCGGCCCGGCGGCTATCTCGTGGTCGGCGTCGACAAGCTCGGCAACGTCAATGACAGTTTCGGCGAGGATGTCGGCGACGCGGTGCTGATCGAAATCGGCAATCGCCTCGAATTGACGCTGCGCGCCAGCGACGTCCTGGGCCGCGTCGGCGCCGACCGGTTCGGCATCGTGCTGGCGGAATGTCCCGAGGACCACGTCACCATCGCCGCCGAGCGCATTCTCGCCGCCATCAATCAAGAGCCGGTGCGCACTGCCGCCGGTCCGGTCTATGCCACCGTCTCGCTCGGCGCCGCGACATTCCCCGAACAGGGCAAGGTGGCGCAGGAAATCATGAACCGTGCCGAGCACGCGCTGACCGAAGCGAAGCGCGCCGGCCGCGATTGCTATACGTCCTATGCCCTTTCCGAGGAGCAGCGCCTCAAGCACCGCGCCGACATGGCGATGGGCGAACGGGTGCAGCGCGCGTTGCGAGATGACCGCCTGGTCTTCGCCTATCAGCCGGTGGTCGCGTCGGACCAGCCCGGCAAGGTCGATTATTACGAATGCCTGCTGCGCATGATCGGCGAAGACGGCAAGCCCGTCGCCGCCTACGAATTCATCCCGGTGATCGAGCGTCTCGGCTTCGTCCGGATCATCGACCGTTATGTCATGGAGCGCGCGGTGCGCGAGGCCGCGGCCCATCCCGGCGTCACGCTCGGCTTCAACATTTCCGGCGTCACCGCGACCGACCGGTCGTGGCTGCGCGCCATCACGCGCCTGTTGCGCGACCGGCCCGACGTGGCGCGCCAGCTCGTGGTCGAGATCACCGAGACAGCCGCGCTTAGCGACATTGAGGAATGCGCGCGCTTCGTCGAGGCGTTGCACGCGCTCGGCTGCCGCGTCGCCATCGACGATTTCGGCGTCGGCTTCACCTCGCTGCGCCATCTGCAAGTGCTGGCGTGCGATACCGTCAAGATCGACGGCTCTTTCGTCGCCGACCTCGCGGACAAGGTCGACAACCAAGTGTTCCTGCGTCATCTCGTCGGCATCGCTCACGGGCTCGGTTTCGCCACCGTCGCGGAAGGCGTCGAGAACGAAGAGCAGGCGGCGATCCTGCGCCGCGAAGGCGTGCAACTTCTCCAAGGCTATTATTTCGCCCGGCCCACCATCCAGGCGCCCTGGGCGGCGTAGCGCTTTCCTGCGCTGAACGCCTCGGCCGTTTGGCGCGGCCGCGCCAATTCCAAATCGGCCGATTCCGCATTACATTAAGGGGGCAGTCGGGGACCGGCCATGGCCAAGGTCGAACTCTATACCACCCAATGGTGCGGCTATTGCGCCCGCGCGCGGGCGCTGCTTGGCAAGAAGGGCGTCGAATTCACCGAGATCGACGTCGATGCCGACAGTTCGAAGCGCGAGGAAATGATCGAGCGCTCCGGCGGCGGCATGACGGTGCCGCAGATTTTCATCGACGGTGAACATATCGGCGGCTCCGACGATCTTTTCGCGCTGGAGCAATCGGGCGCGCTCGACCGCAAGTTGGGTCGCTGGGCGTGAGCGGCACGTTCACCGCCGCCTGCCTGCAACTTTGCTCGGCCGCCGAGGTCGAACGCAATATCGCGACGGTGCGCGACCTCGCGCGGCGCGCGCGCGATAAGGGCGCCGATGTGATCATGACGCCCGAGGTCAGCGACATGATGGAGCCGCAGCGCGAGGCCGTGTTCGCCAAGGCGCAGCCCGAGGCGAGCCACGCCATGCTCGCCGCCTGCCGCGACATCGCCCGCGAAACCGGCGCCTGGTTCCTGCTCGGCTCCGCGGTGGTGAAGCTCGAGCATGAAGCGCTGCTCGCCAACCGCTCGTTCCTGATTGCGCCGGACGGCCGTGTCGCCGCGCGCTACGACAAGATTCACATGTTCGACGTCGATCTTCCGACGGGCGAAAGCCGCCGTGAATCGAGATCGTATCGGCCCGGTACCGCCGCCGCGCTGGCCGACCTGCCGTGGGGCAAGCTCGGCATGACGGTTTGCTACGACCTGCGCTTTCCCGATTTGTATCGCGCGTTGGCGCAAGCCGGCGCGTCGTTCCTTTCGATTCCGTCGGCCTTCACGGTGCCGACCGGCCGCGCGCATTGGCACGTGCTGCTGCGGGCGCGCGCGATCGAGAATTTCTGCTTCGTGTTCGCGCCGGCCCAAAGCGGCGAACACGCGGGCGGCCGCAAGACCTACGGTCATTCCCTTATTGTTGCGCCATGGGGCGAGATTCTCGCCGAAGCCGAAGAAGGGCCAGGCGTGATCACCGCCACGATCGATGCCGCGCAGGTGGATGACGCACGACGCGCGGTGCCGTCGTTGTCGCACGATCGTCCGTTCGCGCCGCCCGCCGCGAAGCCGCTCGCCGCCGAATAATTATCCACAAGAAATTTCGGCCGCCGCCATCAGCCAGACATTTTTATATTTTTCGAGTCGCCGCGTAACCGGCGGCGCCGTACCGTGATGCGCCGCCGTCGAGGAGGCGGCATGAAAAAGGTAATTTACGACGATGACGGACGGGAGCATGTGGTTGGCGAAGCGAAGAGTTGGACCGAAGTTCGTGAAGTGTGCGACGAGCGCGGCTTGACGATCGGCCCCGTCGGATCGGAGGGGCCCGACGCGTTCTAAGTGTCGTCGTCACCGCGCAAGACCGGCCGCCCGCTGTGGCCGCCCCGAAACCCCTTTCTCGCGGAATAGCACGCGCTACGGCACACGCGGCGGCGCTGCTTTCACCGCCGCGATGCGCTGCATCATGGCGGGTTTTGGTTCCGTCACCTCGCCCTGCTCGAAGGCGACGACGGTGAGATCGCGCGAAAACGCGTCGAACAGTTCGTTTGGCTTCAGCAGAAAATCCGGATTGGTCGGCCGGCCGAACCGCTCGTTGCCGACCATGAAGGTTTCGTAGATCAGCACGCCGCCCGGGGCGAGCGCCGCGCCCAAATCCGGGAATAGCGGCCGGTGCAGATAGAGCGACGCGACGATGCCGTCGAAGCCGGCGCCGAGACGCCACGGCGCCCCGTTTTCGAGATCGATTTCGACGATCTCGCACTGCGGGTCGGCGCTGAAATGGGCGCGCAGCGCGTCGGTCTTGCGATCGGCCGCGACCACCCTAAATCCTAGAGCCAGCAGGAGCTGGGTGTGGCGGCCTTGATTGGCCGCGAGATCGAGCACGCGACCGCCCGGCGCGATCAGCGGCGCGAACCGCCGCACCCACGCCGACGTCGGCGAATCGTGGGCGTGAACGTTAACCTTGGCGGGTTCCATCGGATGGTATTGTGAAAATCATGTTATGCTATAAGAGAAAGAACGGAATAGTGGCGCAATGATTCTTTTCACCCTCCGCTGCGACAAGGGCCACGAGATCGAGGCTTGGTTCCGCGACAACGCCGCCTATAAGCGCCAGCATGCGCATGGCGAGATCGCGTGTCCGGAATGCGGCTCGAACAAGATCGAGAAGGCGCCGATGGCGCCGCGTCTCGGCAGATCGCGCGGCGAGGTTTCGCCGCCGGTCCCGGCGCCGACGCCTCCGGCCATGCCCGAGCGTCCGCCGACGCCCGCCGAGTTCCGCCGCGCCTTGCAGCAGATGCGGCGCTATGTCGAGACCAATTGCGAGCATGTCGGCCCGCGTTTCGCCGACGTGGCGCGCAAAATCCACAAGGGCGACGCCCCGGCACGCGGCATCTATGGCGAGGCCACGGACTCCGAGTCCGAGGCGCTCGCCGACGACGGCATCGAGGTCGCGCGCATTCCCTGGGTCCCGACCAACGACGCTTAAGCCCTAACCCCAAAGGAAACGCCGCGTTGACGAATTTCCCAACCATCGACCAGGTCGATGTGACGAATAAGCGCGTGCTGTTGCGTGCCGATCTCAACGTGCCGATGAAGGACGGCAAGGTCGAGGACGCGACCCGGATCGAGCGCGTGGCGCCGACCATCGCCGAACTGGCGGACAAGGGGGGGCGTATCGTCGTGCTGTCGCATTTCGGCCGCCCCAAGGGCAAGCCCGACCCGAAGGAATCGCTGAAGCCGCTGGTACCGGCGTTGCAGAAGGCGCTCGGCAATCGGCCCGTCCACTTCGCGGGCGATTGCATCGGCCCGGAGGCCGAGCGCGCGGTCGACGCGCTGAAGTCAGGCGAAATCCTGCTGCTCGAAAACACGCGCTTCCATAAGGGCGAGGAGGCGAACGATCCCGATTTCGCGAAGGCGCTGGCCAAGCTCGGCGACATTTATGTCAACGACGCGTTCTCGGCGGCGCATCGCGCGCACGCCTCGACCGAAGGGGTGGCGCATCTGCTGCCCGCCTATGCCGGCCGACTGATGCAGGCGGAGCTCGAGGCGCTGAATCGCGCGCTGGTCGCGCCCGAACATCCGGTCGCCGCGATCGTCGGCGGCGCCAAGGTCTCGACCAAGCTCGATCTGTTGCAGCATCTGCTCGGCAAGGTCGATTTCCTGATCATCGGCGGCGCGATGGCCAACACGTTGCTGTTGGCCGAGGGCATCGCCGTCGGCAAGTCGCTCGCCGAGCACGACATGATCGACGTCGCGCGTGAGCTCCTGCGCAGCACGAATACCCAAGGCCGCGGCATCGTGCTGCCGATCGACGCGGTGGTGGCTCCGGCGCTCAAGGCGGGCGCGACGACGCAGACGGTCGCGGTCGACCGCGTGCCGCCGCATGAGATGATCCTCGATATCGGGCCGAAAACCATCGCGGCGATCGAGGAGCGTCTTCGCGAAAGTCGCACGCTGGTTTGGAATGGGCCGGTCGGCGCGTTCGAGATCGAACCGTTCGACCGCGGCACCGTTGCTGTGGCGCGGGCGGCGGCGCGGCTTACGCGGGCCGGCAAGCTGGTCAGCATCGCCGGCGGCGGCGACACCGTCGCAGCGCTGGCGGCGGCCGGCGTCACCGACGACATGACTTATGTCTCGACCGCGGGCGGCGCGTTCCTCGAATGGCTTGAAGGGCGCACTCTTCCCAGCATCGCCGCGCTAACCAAATAGAAAGACGTAGAGCACGCGGCCCGGAAACGCGACGGCGCCAATCCCGGCGCCGACCAATCCCAGATACGAACCGATCATGAAGCCGCGGTGCAGCCGATAATTGCCGCGCCGGATCGCGACGAAGGCCACGCTAAGGGCGATGAGCGTCCAGACCGACAAAATGTGGATCGGACTGAAACCGTGGCCGCGCGTGATCGATTGAATGCCGAACGATGACCCGCCCGCGACAATCATGGCGACGATCCACGCAAAGCCGATGATTCGGTGAATCCGTGTGCCCTTGCGGCGGAGCAATTGCACCAGGCCGAGCGGCAGTGCGATCAGGGCGGCGCCGAGATGGACGGCGATCAGAGGAGTCACGCCCCCAACAATAACCTTCTTTCGCCGCGAACGCCCGCCGGCCTTGTCGCGAGCGGCGGCAAGCGTTATCCATCGGCGCATGCCCGAGACCGGAAGTCCGCTCAAAGGACCGATCCATCGCGCCGTCCCCGAAGGCGACAATCGCGAACGTCTGGTGTGCCGCGATTGCGGCTTCATCCATTACCAGAACCCGAAGGTGGTGGTCGGCGCGATCGTCACCTGGCGGGACCAGTTCCTGTTGTGCCGTCGCGCCATCGAGCCGCGCCGAGGCTACTGGACCATGCCGGCGGGTTATCTCGAGGAAAACGAAAGTACCGCCGCCGGGGCGATGCGCGAGGCATGGGAGGAGGCGTGCGCCCGCATCGTCATCGATCATCTGCTCGCGGTGTACGACGTACCGCGCTTGAGTCAGGTCCAACTGATCTATCGCGCCCATCTCGACGCGCCGGAATTCGCGCCGGGCGAGGAGAGCCTTGAGGTCAAATTGTACCGCTGGGACGAGATTCCCTGGTCCGAGCTGGCGTTTCCCTCGGTGCATTGGGGTTTGAAGCATCATCGCGAGTGCATGACCTCGGGCGATTGCGCCGCCCGCGGCCAAACGTTCTGACCATGACGGAAGCGCTTGCGGCCGCCGTGAGCATCGCCTTTTACGGCGTCGCTTTCGCCATGGTGCTCTATCTCGTGTCGGTCGGATTGAGCGTGACGATGGGGCTGATGGGCTTCGTCAATCTCGCGCACGGCGTGTTCGCGGCGGCGGGCGGCTACGTCATGACCACGTTGTTCAACGATTACGGCGTGCCGTTTCCGCTGGCGGTGGCGATCGCGGCGGTGTCCGTCGGCGTTGTCAGCATCGCCTTGGAGCGCACGCTTTACCGCCGCTTCTATGGCGGCGACGAGCTCGACCAGGTGCTGCTCACCATCGCGATCGTGTTCATCTCGATCGCCGGCGCCGAAATATATCTGGGGCTCGCAGCAGCAGCCGATGCACCCGCCGCCGTATCTCGCCGGTCAGATCGAACTGCTGGGCCGCGACTTCCCCACCTATCGCAGCTTCCTCATCGTCGCCGGCGCGGTCTTGGTGACGGTGCTATGGCTAGGCCTCGACCGCACCCGCCTCGGCGCCAAGATTCGCGCCGCCGTCGATAACCGGCGCATGGCGCAGTCGGTCGGCATCGACACGTCGGGCCTGTTCTCCTTCACTTTCGCGCTCGGTACCGGATTGGCGGCGCTGGGCGGCGCGCTTGGCGCCGAGATCCTGCCGGTCTTCCCCGCTTACAGCCTCGACAATCTCATCCTGTTTTTGATCGTGGTCGCGGTCGGCGGCCTCGGCACCATTCGCGGACCGTTTTTCGCGGCGCTGCTCTTGGGCATTTCCGATACCGCCTTCACCTATCTGCTGCCGCAAAGTGGTTCGTTCTTCATCTACGTGCTGACGCTCGTGGTGCTGCTGTGGCGGCCCAAGGGCCTGTTCGGTCAGATCGGGCGCGCGTGAGCGGCACGGCGGCGCCCTTGCCGGCGGTGGAAGCGCCGCGCCGCGAGCCGCTGCCCGACGCGGTGCGCGTGCTGGCGCGGCGGCATTATCCGCGCTGGTATGAGGCGGTGCCCTGGTTCCTCGCGGTCGCGGGTTACTTCGTCTTTCCCGATTATCTCGCGCTCGGCGCGCAAGTGTTCATCGCCATCCTGTTCGCGCTCGCGACCGACCTGATCCTCGGCTATGCCGGCATCATCACCCTGGGCCAGGCCGCATTTTTTGGCGCTGGCGCTTATGCGTGCGGCTATCTCTCCGCGCATGGCTGGACCGAGCCGCTGAGCCTACTCGTCGCCGGCGCGGTAGCGGCGGCGCTGGTCGGCCTCTTGTCGGGCATCGTCGTGATGCGCAGCACCGGCCTAACTCAATTGATGCTGACGCTGATCGTGGCCGTGATGCTGGAGCAGGCGGCCGACAAGGCGACCGCCATCACCGGCGGCGCCAACGGGTTGCAGGGCATGGAATTGTCGCCGGTGCTGGGGCTGTTCGAGTTCGATCTCTACGGCCGGACCGCCTACATCTATTGCCTCGTCTTGCTGTTCCTCGGCTGGCTCGCGATGCGGATGCTGGTCTATTCGCCGTTCGGCCGCTCGCTCACCGGGATTCGCGAAAGCGAGGCGCGGATGCACGCGATCGGCTCGCCGGTGTTCCGCCGCCGCCTCACCGCTTACGTGCTGTCGGCGGCGCTGTGCGGCGTCGCCGGCGCGCTTTTGGCCGAGACAACGCAGCTCGTGGCGCTCGACGCGCTGAGCTTTGAGCGCTCGGGCGCGGTGGTGATCATGCTGATCATCGGCGGCGTCGGCCGGCTCTATGGCGCGTTTCTCGGCGTTCCGATCTACATGATCCTACAAGACCGTTTCGCGCAGGCCGACCCGACCTATTGGTATTTCTGGATCGGCTTGTTCCTGCTGCTGATCGTGTTGTTCGCACGCGGCGGCGTCCTGGGACTGATCGAGCGCGCCGCGCGCCTGGTGCGGAAATGAGCGAAGCGGCGCTCGAAACCCGCGGCCTGGAGCGCAGCTTTGGCGCGCTCCAGGTGACGCGGCACGTCGATTTCCGGCTGCAGCCCGGTGCCCGTCATGCGCTGATCGGCCCGAACGGCGCCGGCAAGACCACCTTCGTCAATCTCGTCACCGGCGCGCTGCAGCCCAACGCCGGTACGATCTTGCTTGGCGGTGCCGACATTACCGCGCTGGCGGAAGAGCAACGGGTGAAGCGCGGCATCGCCCGCACCTTCCAGATCAACACGCTGTTCCGCGGCCTGTCGGTGCTCGAAAATGTCTGCCTCGCGATCGGCGAGCGGCTCGGCACGGGTGGGCATTTGTTCCGGCCGGCGGGATCGCATCGCGAGGTGCTGCTGGCCGCTTATGCGTTGCTCGAACGCCTCCGCCTCGCGGACGACGCCAACCGGTTGGTGCGCGAACTGCCTTACGGCCGCCAGCGTCTGGTCGAAATCGCGGTGGCGCTCGGCCTTGAGCCGACGGTGTTGCTGCTCGACGAGCCGGCGGCCGGCGTGCCCTCGGCGGAAAGCGGCGTCATCGTCGAAATCATCGAAAGCCTGCCCGCCGACTTGGCGCTACTCATCATCGAGCACGACATGGACCTGGTGTTCCGCTTGGCGCGGCGCATCACGGTGCTGGAGCAGGGCGCGATCCTGGTCGAAGGCAATCCCTCCGAAATCGCCGCCGACCCGCGCGTCCGCGAGGTCTATCTCGGCGAAAGGACGGGGTATTGATGACCGCGAGAAAGAAAAAAATTGAACCGCCAAGACGCCAAGACGCCAAGAAACCCATACCGTCTTGGCCCGCTTTAGGCGGGCCATCTACGAATTTTGATTTTTTCCTCCCAAAAATATTCGTGGGTGCCCCGGCCAAGCCGGGGCAAGACGAAAGGAGGATAACGCTCCCGTGTTTCTTGGCGTCTTGGCGTCTTGGCGGTTCAAAATTGTTTTTATTGGTGGCGCCGTGAGCGAAGGCGGCCTCGTCCTCGATAATGTCCGCGCCGGGTTTGGCGAGACCGTGGTGCTCGACGGCGTCTCGCTCGATCTGCCGGCGAAAGCGACGCTGGCGCTTCTCGGCCGCAACGGCGTCGGCAAGTCGACGCTGCTCGGCACCGTCATGGGGCACACCACGCTGCACGGCGGCACCATCAATTTCGCCGGCCGCGATATCTCCCGCCTCGCGCCCTATCGCCGCAATCGGCTCGGCCTCGGCTGGGTGCCGCAAGAGCGTGAAGTGTTCCGCTCGCTCACCGTGCACGAAAATCTCGAGGTCGCGGAACCGCGCCGCGGCGCCAAGCGCTGGACGGCGGAACGCGTCTATGACCTGTTTCCGCGCCTCGCCGAGCGCCGCGCCAATTTCGGCATTCAGCTTTCGGGTGGCGAGCAACAGATGCTGTCGATCGGCCGTGCGCTGATGAGCGACCCGAGCGTGGTACTGATGGACGAGCCGCTTGAAGGGTTGGCGCCGGTGATCGTCGACGCGGTGCTCGCCGGCATCGACCGGCTGCGCCGTGACGACGATGTCGCGATCCTGCTGGTGGAGCAACACGCCAAGCTCGCACTCGGCGTCTGCGCCAAGGCGATGGTGCTCGACCGCGGCCGCGTGGTCTATGACGGCGACAGCGCGCCGCTGCTTGCCGATCCCGCCAAGCTGTCGCAGCTCATGGGCGTCGAAGGCCGCGCCTGAGGCCGCCAATGTCTCAATGGATCACCATACAAACGCCGGAGTGGTTTTTTGATTCTGCCACGCCCGCTTGGGTCCAAGCATTTGCCACTTTTGTGGCTCTCTTGATCGCGATTGCGGTGCCCGCCTTGCAACGCCACGCCCAGCTCCGCGACGCGGAAATCGATCGGCAACGCCGCAAAAAGGAATACCTAAGGCGTCTAACGGCTGGCTTGCGAGCGGAGATCATTGCGGCTCTCTCGGCTGGCCAGAGGCAACAGGAGACGATCGAACGTACATTCGCGCAGGTGCAGGAGGCGGTAAGGAACGGCGCGAAGATCAAGGAGACAGGACCAGTGAACTCGGGTTCTATGGCGCTTACCGATGGGATTATATATCGAGAAATAGCGTCTGAGATTGGTCGCTTCCCTACTGAGGTTGTCAGGCAGGTCGTTCAATTTTACTCAATCACATTTGACGCGAGTTGGCGGGCTGAAGCTGCGCCTACAGCTATTGAAGCATATGATTTTATGCGCTCCGTTGCCCCCCGGTTCCGCATGCATGCAGCAGTTCTGATCCGGATCCTTGACAAATTTGAGGCGAGTGACTACGCGGTCGACGCTAACTTAAAGCTAGACGCTGCTGAAATGGGAGCTAGCCGACCAAGAAGGGTATCCCCTTGAGGACGTGCTTAACGAACGCGGGCTACGTCTGACTTGATTACTCGGACGCGACATAAAATCGAGAACGCTTGTCTCCGAGTTAAATGCAGCGCCCGCCGTCGACCTCGAACGCGACGCCGGTAATGAAGTCGGCCTCGTCGGACGCGAGATAAAGCGCGGCGTTGGCAACGTCGCGCGGCTGGGCGAAGCGGCCGAGCGGGATCGACGACAGGAACCGCGCGCGGATTTCGGGCGTGTCGCCGCCCATGAACATCGGCAACAGCGGCGTCTCGCCCGCCACGGGGCAAAGCGCGTTGACGCGGATTTTGTCGGGCGCCAGCTCGTGCGCCATCGATTTGGTCGCCATCACGGCCGCGCCCTTCGAGGCGCAGTACCAGGTAAGGCCGCCGCGCGCGCGAAGGCCCGCGGTCGAGGCGGTGTTGATGATGACACCGCTGCCTTGTTTGCGCATCGGCGGCACCATGTGCAGCGCCGAGAGATAGATCGACTTGACGTTGACCGCGAACACCCGGTCGAACATTTCCTCCGGCACGTCGAGCATCGGCCCGTTCTTGTGCGTGGTGCCGGCATTGTTGACCATGATGTCGATGCGCCCGAACCGGTCGAGCGCCGCCTTCGCCAGCGCCGCCATCTCGGCGTTCTTCGAGACGTCGCCATGGACATAGACCGCGGCGCCCTGGCCGTGCGCGCGCTCGATCTCGCCGGCGACGCGCGTGCCGCCCGCGTCGGCGATGTCGTTGACCACGAGCTTGGCGCCTTCCTCGGCGAAGCGCTTGGCGATCGCCTCGCCGAACCCCGAGCCGCCGCCGGTGACGACCGCCACTTTGTTTTCGAGCCGCATGCGTGCCTCCCTGTTGAGTTGTGCAGCATGCATCCGTTTGGCGTCGGCGCAAGTCCAGGCCCCCACCCTAACCTCCCCCGCAGGCGGGGGAGGGAAGAAACGCGCGGCGTTTCGGGTGGGGGCCGCCGCGACTGTGCTTGTCAGCGATTTCGCCTGGGGCCTACATTGCCCTGACGATGGAATAGGGAGCCTTGCCATGCCCGACAACGAATTGTTTCCCGTCCCACGGGACGTCGCGCTCCACGCTTGGGTCACCGACGCCAAGTACAAGTCGATGTACGCGGCGTCGATCGCGGACCCGAACAAGTTCTGGGGCGAACACGGCAAGCGGCTGCATTGGATCAAGCCCTACACCAAGGTGAAGAACACCAGCTTCGACGGCGATGTCAGCATCAAGTGGTTCGAGGACGGCACGCTCAACGCGTCTTACAACTGCATCGACCGCCATCTGCAATTGCGCGCGGACCAGACCGCGATCCTTTGGGAAGGCGACGACCCGAAGGATTCGAAGCACGTCTCCTATTCGGAACTGCATCAGAATGTCTGTCGCCTCGCCAATGTGTTGAAAAGCCTCGGCGTCAAGAAGGGCGACCGTGTCACGATCTACATGCCGATGATTCCGGAGATGGCGTACGCCATGCTCGCCTGCGCCCGCATCGGCGCGGTCCATTCGGTGATCTTCGCCGGTTTCTCGCCGGAAAGCATCGCCGGCCGCATCAAGGATTGCGCCTCGACCATCGTGCTGACGGCCGACGAGGGCCTGCGCGGCAACCGTAAGATTCCCCTGAAAGCCAGCGTCGACGAGGCGCTGACGCAATGTCCCGAAGTGACGACGGTGCTGGTATACAAGCGCACGGGCGCCGACATCGCGTGGCATCGTGGCCGCGACTTCTGGTGGGACGACGAGATGGCGAAGGCCAGCAGCGATTGCCCGCCCGCCGAGATGAGCGCGGAAGACCCGCTGTTCATCCTTTACACTTCGGGCTCGACCGGAAAACCGAAGGGCGTGCTGCACACCACCGGCGGCTATCTCGTCTTCACGTCGATGACGCACCAATACGTCTTCGATTACCACGACGGCGACATTTACATGTGCACCGCCGATGTCGGCTGGGTGACGGGGCACTCCTATATCGTCTATGGCCCGCTCGCCAACGGCGCCACCACCGTGATGTTCGAGGGCGTGCCGAACTATCCCGATAGCTCGCGCTTCTGGCAGGTCATCGACAAGCACAAGATCAACATCTTCTATACCGCGCCGACCGCGATCCGCGCGCTGATGCGCGAAGGCGAGGCGCCGGTGAAAAAGACCTCGCGGAAATCGCTGCGGCTCTTGGGCTCGGTCGGCGAGCCGATCAATCCCGAGGCATGGCTGTGGTATTACCGCGTGGTCGGCGACAGCCGCGTGCCGATTGTCGATACTTGGTGGCAGACCGAGACCGGCGGTATTCTGATTACGCCGCTGCCCGGCGCCACGGCCTTGAAGCCCGGGTCGGCGACGCGGCCGTTCTTCGGCGTCATGCCCGAGATCGTCGACGCCAATGGCAAAGTGCTCGACGGCGCGTGCGAGGGCAATCTCTGCATCGCCGACAGTTGGCCCGGCCAGATGCGTACCGTGTTCGGCGACCACAAGCGCTTCGTCGAGACGTATTTCTCCGCCTACAAGGGCAAATACTTCACCGGCGACGGCGCACGCCGCGACGAAGACGGCTACTACTGGATCACCGGCCGCGTCGACGACGTCATCAATGTCTCGGGCCATCGCATCGGCACTGCCGAGGTCGAAAGCGCGCTGGTCGCCGATCCCAAGGTCGCGGAGGCGGCGGTGGTTGGCTATCCGCACGACATCAAGGGGCAGGGCATCTATGCCTATGTCACCCTCAAGATCGGCATCCAACCCAGCGAGGAATTGCGCAAGGAGCTGATTCAAACGGTGCGCAAGGAGATCGGGCCGATTGCGCTGCCCGACCTCATCCAATGGGCGCCGGGCCTCCCAAAGACGCGCTCCGGTAAGATCATGCGCCGCATCCTCCGGAAGATCGCCGCCAACGAGCACGACCAGCTCGGCGATGTGACCACCCTCGCCGACCCGGGCGTGGTTAAGGATTTGGTCGAGAACCGGATGAATCGGGGGTAGGCGGCGTCAGCTCGCCAATCGCATCACCACCGGGACGTGGTCGGAACATAGATCCCAGCCGCGTGCCTCGCGGTGCACCGTCGCGCCGATGAGGCGGTCCTTCAGCGGCGGCGTGATCCAGATATGGTCGAGGCGGCGGCCCCGATCGGATTTGGCCCAATCGATGTTGCGATAACTCCACCAAGTGTAGAGCTTCTCGCTCGCGGGCACGAAGTGGCGCACCGCGTCGACGAAACGCGACGATTTCTGCAACGCCTTCAGCTTTTTCACCTCGATCGGCGTGTGGCTCACCACCTTGAGCAATTGCTTGTGCGACCAAACATCGTTCTCGAGCGGCGCGATGTTGAGATCGCCGACCAGCACCATCGGCTTTGTCGCGCGGCGCTCGGTCTTGAACCAGTCGGTGACCTCGTCGAGGAATTGGAGCTTATGCTTGAATTTCGGATTCTCGTCGGGGTCGGGAATGTCGCCGCCGGCGGGCACGTAGATATCGTGCAGCTCGATGCCGTTCGCCAACGTGACGTGGCCGTGGCGGCAATCTGTGCGCTCGCACCAGTTCTGCGTGCCGAGGCCGTCGAACGGAATCCGCGAGATCACGGCGACGCCGTTATAGCCCTTCATGCCGTGGAAGTGCTGGTGTTTGTAGCCCGCGTCGGCGAACGCCTCGCGCGGGAAATGCTCGTCTGGCGTCTTGGTCTCCTGGAGACAGAGCACGTCGGGGTCGGCTTCGTGCAGGAATTTCTTCACCACCTCGACGCGCAGCCGCACCGAATTGATGTTCCACGTCGCAATGGTGATCGCCATGGCGGAGCACACTATCGGCGGCGGCGGATTCGGGTCAATCGTGTGTCGGGATCGTGCCGAACGCGGCACAATCAGGGCGAGAAACGCCTTACTCAATCCATATTCGCCGCCTTCAATCGCCCTCAGTGCCACGCTGGAGAGAGGTGCGAAAATGAGGGTCAATCTTGGAGTGGGCGCGCTCGTCGTATTGGGCGGAATCGCGCTGGCGGTGCCGGGCTTTGCACAGCAGAACCGGAATTATCCAAACGGCGAACGGGCCGGGAGCTACGGCATGGACGTCGCGCCGGGCGGCGGTTCCTACACCCGGGCCGACGTCGCGGCCGAGCCGGCCGATCGGATGAGCCATCCGATGCCCGGCGAACGTCGCGCGCCGAGTAACGTCGCCAAGGGCTCGTTGGCCCAGGTCGACGCCGCCGAGAATGCCGAGACGGCGCGGCTCAACGACCAGCAGCTTGACGGCCAGACGGCGCAGTTGCCGCCGAGCGAATAGTCAGTTCTCGAATTGTACGCACGAAGGCCGGGCGGTCCACGCCCGGCCTTTGTGCTGTCCGGACCGTTAAGGATTCGGCATACGGTCGTAACCAATGCCGCCTTGCCGATGGTTAAGTTTACCCTCCAAATGCCCCGATCCTGCGGATAGAGGGGCACCAAATGAACCTGAAATTGGTTTTCGGCGCGGTCGCCGTGGCGGGCGCGCTCGCGATTTCGCTGCCGGCGTCAGCCCACGGTCATCGCCACCATCACCATCATCATGGCGGCTACGGGCTCGATGTCGCGCCGGGCGGCGGCTTTTACACTGCTCGCGACGTGCTTAACGAATCGCCCCGCCGCATGAGTCACCCCCATGTCGGCGAGCCGTGCGCGCCCAGCATTGTCGCCCGCCGGCCGCATCGCTATATCAATCGGGTCGAGATGGTCATGACGGCCAAGCTGAACTTGCATTAGCTCCACCGTCACGGGTGGTAAGGGCGCCGGTACGCGATTCCCCTTGACTTTCGCCCGGTTAGGCGGCGCCATCTCGGCCCAAAGGAGCCCCGGTCGGGGCAACGCTTCAGCGGAGTACGGTCATGGGTAGCTTCAGCATTTGGCATTGGCTGATCGTCATCGCGGTCGTCGCCTTGCTGTTCGGCGGTCGCGGCAAGCTGTCGGGCCTGATGGGCGACTTTGCCAAGGGCCTCAAGGCCTTCAAATCCGGCATGAAAGAGGACGAGAGCGCCGATGCCGCCAAGCCGGCGCAGGTCACGACTCAGGCTAGTGCCGCGGCATCGCCAAGCGTTGCCGGCGAGACGGTGCAAAAAAGCGGCTGAGTTGCTGGGTTCGGCTTTGGCGCCGGCGCACGCCGGCTATAATAAGCCCCGACACGAAGAACGGCGGGGCCCTTTCCGATGAGTGACGAACGTTTCCAACTGCCGCCGGCCGATACCATGACGCCGGAGCAGAAGCGCATGGCCGACGCGATTATGGCGGGACCGCGCGGCAGCCTCCGCGGCCCGTTTCCGGTGTTGATTCACAGCCCGGTCATGGGCGATTTGGCGCAACGGCTCGGCGCGTACGTCCGGTTCGAGAGCAAGCTGCCGGGCACGCTACGCGAACTCGCGATCCTCTGCACCGCCCGTTATTG
Source organism: uncultured Alphaproteobacteria bacterium (assembly GCA_963851285.1). Taxonomy (GTDB): domain Bacteria; phylum Pseudomonadota; class Alphaproteobacteria; order ATCC43930; family CGMCC-115725; genus JAATGI01. Next base: position 31,941 of record CAWKOL010000016.1, on the reverse strand, counting down.
GACCGCGCAATACGAATGGTACGCGCATCGCGAGCTCGCGCTGAAGGCCGGCTTGAACGCGGCCATCATCGACGCGATCGCCGCCGGCAAGCGGCCGGCCGCCATGAGTCGCGAGGAACAGATCGTTTATAATTTCGCCAGCGAATTGCTGTCGACCAAGCAAGTGAGCGACGCGGCGTTCGCCGCCGTGAGAGACGCGTTCGGCGAGCAAGGCGTCGTCGATCTGATCGGCACGATGGGTTATTACTCGCTGGTGGCGATGACGTTGAACGTCAACCGTACCAGCCTGCCGCTGGGCGCGGTGCCGCTGGCGCCGCTCGCCGCGCCATGACGCGATCCAACAGCTCCCTCGGAACCAGCCTTGCGTTGGTGGCCGCCGTTGCCGCCGTTGCGGTGATCGCGGCCGTCGTAATGGTACCGCGCGGCGACAGCAGCCACGCGGCGCAAACCGCGCAAGCGAACAATAACGCCATCTATGTCGTTCTGCCGCCGCCCGCGGCGGAGGCGGCGTCCTCGGCGGCGACCGCGGAGTTGATTGCGACGGCAGAGCCGTTCGAGCCGCCCGCGCCGCCGATAATCGCCGCCGCGCCGTCGCCCGCCGTACCGCCGCCGACCATCGTGGCCGCCGCGCCCGCCCGTCATTCGCCGGGCGTACAGGTCGCGGCCCTGACCCCGCCCGGTGCGTCACCCGATCTGACGCTGGTCGACGTGCCGCCGCCGCTCCGCGCCATCGAGCGCGAGAACCGTCACGCCGTCGTGCGGCACGACGAACCCGAACGGCGCGCGAGCGTCGCCGATCGCGAGCATGACACGATATCGTCCGCCGAGCCTGCGCCGCCCAAGCACGCCGCGGCGATGCGGGATCGCGGCGACACTGGCGACATCGCAAGTAGGCGGACCACGGACGACACCGGCGCCAAGGTCGACGGTCCGGCGATCGTGACCGGACCGCTGGAGCTCAACGTCGCCGGCACGCCGTTGCGCCTTTATGGCGTGAAGGCGCCGGGCTCGGGCGATATGTGCGCGCCGAACGCCGAGTATGCGGCGCGCTCGTGTCCCGACGTGTCGCGCGCGGCGCTGGCGGCGCGCATCGGCCAAGGCGGCAAAGTATCGTGCCGCATCTTGGCGTCGGGCGGCCGCCAGGCGTTGCCGGCTGTGTGCAAGGACAGCACCGGCACGGATCTGGCGAGCTATCTCGTCGCCCACGGCTTTGCGCTCGCCGAGGCCAACGATATGATGATCGACTATTCGGCGGCCGAAACGCAGGCCAAGAACGCGCATACCGGCCTGTGGAGCGACCGCTGACCGATCGTTGACGCTTTTACCCAACACGGCAGGAAGAACATGGCCGCTCGTTTCGAAGGCACCGATACTTATGTCGCCACGGAAGACTTGAACGTCGCGGTCAACGCCGCCATCGCGCTGGAGCGGCCGCTTCTGGTGAAGGGCGAGCCCGGCACCGGCAAGACCATTCTCGCCGAAGAGATCGCCAAGGCGCTGGGCAAGGAGCTGATTGCCTGGCACATCAAGTCGACCACCAAGGCCCAGCAAGGCTTGTACGAATACGACGCGGTGGCGCGCCTGCGCGATTCGCAGCTCGGCGAGGCCAAGGTCCACGACATCGCCAACTACATCAAGCGCGGCAAGCTCTGGGACGCGTTCACCGCCGACGTCAGGCCGGTGCTGCTGATCGACGAGATCGACAAGGCCGACATTGAATTTCCGAACGACCTGCTGCTCGAGCTCGACCGCATGGAGTTTCATGTCTACGAGACCAAGGAACGCGTGGTCGCGCGCCGCCGGCCGGTCGTCGTCATCACCTCCAATAACGAGAAGGAATTGCCGGATGCGTTCCTGCGCCGCTGTTTCTTCCACTACATCCGGTTTCCCGACCGGGAGACCATGGCGCAGATCGTCCACGTGCATTTCCCCGACATCCAGAAAAACCTGGTGCGGGAGGCGCTCAATGCCTTCTATGAGTTGCGTGACGTGCCCGGCCTCAAGAAGAAGCCGTCAACCTCCGAACTGCTCGACTGGCTGAAGCTCCTGATGATCGAGGAGATTCCGCCCGAGACGCTGCGCTCCAAAGACCCGGGTAAGCTGGTGCCGCCGCTTTACGGCGCGCTCTTGAAGAGCGAGCAAGACGTGCATCTTTTGGAACGGCTGGCGTTCCTCAATCGCCGGGAGCGCGGATGATTCAAGAGCGCCGTGCGTCCTTCGACTACTCGGCCCGATTTCATCGGGCCTGCGTGCTCAGGATGAGGAACGGCTTTACCTCATCCCGAGCGCGGAGCGCCGCGTCTGCGGCGCGAGCAGTCGAGGGACGCACGGTGGAAAAGCGCAGGGCCTAATCATGTTTGTGAATTTCTTCCTCGAACTGCGCCAGGCCAAGGTGCCGGTCTCCTTGCGCGAGTACCTGACGCTGATGGAGGCGATGGACAAGCACCTCGCCGATTACGACGTCGAGGATTTTTATTACCTATCGCGTGCGACCTTGGTGAAGGACGAGCGCAATCTCGACAAGTTCGACCGCGTCTTCGGCCATGTCTTCAAAGGGCTGGAAGCGCCGCCGGACGCGGCCGCCGCCATTCCCGAGGAATGGCTGAAGACGCTGTTAGAAAAGCTCCTCACCGAGGAGGAAAAAAAGAACATCGAGGCGCTGGGCGGTATCGACAAGCTGATGGAGCTGCTTGAAACAGCGCTTGGCCGAGCAGAAGGAACGTCACCAAGGCGGCAAGAAATGGATCGGCACCGGCGGCACCTCGCCCTTCGGCAATCACGGCTATAACCCCGAAGGCATGAAGATCGGCGGCGACAACGAGCAGGAAGGCAAGCGCCAGGGTCACGGCACCGCCGTCAAGGTGTGGGAAAAGCGCGAGTTCCGCAATCTCGACGACAAGGTCGAGCTCGGCACACGCAACATGAAGGTGGCGCTGCGCCGCCTGCGCAAGTTCGCGCGCGAGGGCGCCGCCGAGGAGCTCGATCTCGACGACACGATCCGCGCCACCGCCAAGAACGCCGGCTGGCTCGACCTGAAACTGGTGCCGGAGCGGCACAACGCGGTGAAGGTGCTTCTGCTGCTCGATATCGGCGGCTCGATGAGCGGCCATGTCCGCACCTGCCAGGAACTATTCTCGGCCGCGCGCGCCGAGTTTAAGCATCTCGAAAGCTTCTACTTCCACAATTGCCCGTATGAATTGCTGTGGCGCGACGCGCATCGCCGCCATGTCGACAAGACGCCGACCTTCGACGTGCTGCACACCTACGATTTCGAGCTACAAGCTGATCCTGGTCGGCGACGCCAGCATGGGGCCGTACGAGATCACCCAGCCCGGCGGCTCGGTCGAGCATTGGAACGAAGAGCCGGGCGATGTCTGGATGCGCCGTCTCACCGTCACCTACCCGAAGGCGGTGTGGCTCAACCCCGTGCCGGAGCAATTCTGGGACGGCATGAGTTCGATCGAGCTGATCCGCGACAAGATGGAGGGTCGGATGTTTCCGCTGACCCTCGACGGGCTCGACCGCGCCATGCGCGAACTGGCGCGGTAGAGAAATTTACGTCGAACAGAAGCGCAACCCCGGCGAATGCCGGGGTCCATAGTCAAGGGCGGAACGGGCCGTGCAATGTTTTTTCGGCCGCTGTCCCGACCGGCCACGCCACCGGCAGCGACACAAGTGCCAGATTCCCGGGGGGGGGAATTTTGAAACGCGAAGGCGCAAAGACGCAAAGGAAAGACGATCTTCCTTTTTCTGTCTTCGCGGCTTGGCGTCTCCGCGTTTGAAATATCACCGCCCGCTCCCGGCCCTCTCGGGCAAGCTTCGCGGGCCATGACCGTTTTGGTATGCTTGCTAAATCGGAGGGCAATATGGCTCGTGCTGTTCGGAAGTCGGGAACCAAAAAAATGCGGCATAATATCGAGAACACTCTCGCGCGCGCCCCGCGCTTTCTGCGCCGCATCGAACATGCGCGCGCGAGCCTGCGGTCCGGCCGCGGCGCGAGGTTGGAGGATGTCGAGACCGAATAGCCGATCGACCTCGCGAAAAGCGAGGCGACTGGGAGGAAAAGAACCATGAGCACATTCGTTTTGGTGCATGGCGCTTGGCACGGCGCGTGGTGCTGGGAAAAGCTGACGCCGCTGCTGGCGGCGCAGGGCCATCGGGTCGTGGCGCCCGACCTGCTCGGTCTCGGCGACGACACGACGCCACTGCCGCAAGTGACACTCGCCGCCTGGACCGACCAGATTTCCCGGGTTATCGACGCGCAGCCGGAGCCGGTGATCCTGGTCGGCCACAGCCGCGGCGGCTTGGTCATCAGCCAGGTGGCGGAGCGCCGGCCCGACAAGATCAAGACGCTGGTCTATCTCACGGCGATGATGATCGAGAACGGCGAATCCGGCCTCGGCACGTTCGGCAAGATCGGCCCGTCGCCGTTGCAGGATTATCTCGTGATCGCCCCCGACGGCGTGTCGATGAAGGTGAAAGAGGAGGGCTATAAGCCGTCGTTCTACGGCATGTGCGCCGACGCTGACGTTGCGCTGGCGAAACGGCTGTGCCGGCCCGAACCGCTCGAACCGTCGAACGCGCCACTGTCTCTGACGGTTATGAATTTCGGCCGCGTGCCGCGCGTCTATATCGAGTGCCTACGCGATGGCGCGATCACGCCGGCGATGCAAAAGGCGATGTACGCGGCCTTGCCATGCGAGCGCGTCATCACGATGGACACCGACCACTCGCCGTTCTTTTCGGCGCCGGCGGAACTGGCGCGGCATCTCGGCGTGCTCTGAGGCGACAGCGCCGGCCGGCCGTTAGATCTTGAAGCTTTCCAGTGTTTCCGGCGCGAACAGTTCCTCGGGCTGGAGGCGGCGCGGCGACAGGCCCTGCTCGTGGTGATAGTGCAGGAAGGTGTCGAGCACGTGCCGGTTCGGCGCGAAGCCATATTGCCACCAATCCGGTCCCATCAATTGCCGCGCGTCCTCGACCGCCGCCAATTGCCAGGGCAGCATGGTGTGCAGCGCGGCGGAGATGGAAAGATTGTCATAGGCGAGGCGCTGCGCCTGGACGAACGCCTTGAACAGCGACTGCGCCACCCAGCGGTTCGCCTCATACACCTCGCGGCGGATCACCACGACATGCATGATCGGGAAAATCCTGGTCTTGCGGAAATAATCCCGCTCGACCGCGACAAAGTCGGGGAACAACCGCCGCACCGCCTCGGGCCGGGTGAAAAACGTCGAGGGCGCGCGGGCGGTGTGCAGCGCGTCGATATCGCCGTCGGCGATCATGCGCGATAGCATCTGGCCGGGACCGATCGGCTTGAGGCGAAAGCGCGGTGGCAGATTGACCGCGATCTTTTCGTCGCGGCCGGTTTCCTCCTCGCCGCCGGAGACATAATCGACGCTGTCGGGCGCAACGCCGTATTCGTCCTGGAGGATGCCGCGGATCCAGACCGGCGCGGTCATTTGATATTCCGGCACGCCGATGTGCTTCCCGGCGAGATCGGCGGGTTTCTCGATGCCGCTCTTGGCCGAGACGAAAATGCTGCCGTGACGGAACATGCGCGAGACGAAGGCGGGAATGGCGATGAAGGCCGGCTCTTTGGCATGACGGGACAAGGTGTAGGAGGACAGCGACATTTCCGCCCCGTCGAATTCGCGATGGCGCAACATGCGGAAAAATGTCTCCTCGACTGGCAGGTTCAGGCAAGTGAGGTCGATGCCGTCGGGCCGCGCCTCGCCATCGAACAAGGCGCGGGTGCGATCGTAGTTCCAGCAGGCGAGGGTTAGCTTGAGACGAGCCATGGCGTCACTCTATCGGGTCGCGCCCTTGCACAAAAGCGTGGCTCTCTGTCATGTGTAGGCTCGTGCCGGGCTAGCTCAGCGGTAGAGCAGCGGTTTTGTAAACCGAAGGTCGGGGGTTCAATCCCCTCACCCGGCACCATCACTTTCCGATGCAGAATTCGCGGAACACGATGTCGAGCATGTCCTCGACGTCGACGCGGCCGGTGATACGGCCGATCGCGCGCGCCGCCTGGCGCAGATCCTCGGCGGCAAGCTCGGGTAGGGTCGCGGCGGCAAATCGGGTCAGCGCCTCGGCGCATTGTTGCAACGCCGCGCGATGCCGCGCCCGGGTGATCAGCGGCGCGCCGCCGTCGCCCGCGCGCCGGGCCACTTCCTCTTGCAGACGCGCCAGGAATTCCGTCCATGCCCGCGCCGGTCTTGACCGAAATGCCGAGCGCGCCGTCGATGCCTTTGCCGGATTGTGCGTCGATCTTGTTCACGACGACCAGCGCGTCGTCGTCGAAAAGACCGGGATCGACCGTTTCGCCGGGCCGGGTCGCGTCGAGGATGACCAGGCGCAAATCGGCCGCCTCGGCGCGGGCGAGGGCGCGCCGCACGCCCTCCTGCTCGATCGCGTCGGCGGACTGGCGCAGCCCCGCCGTGTCGGCGATCAGCACCGGATAGCCGCCGAGATCGAGCCGCGCCTCGATCACGTCGCGTGTCGTGCCGGCGATCGCGGAGGTGATGGCGATGTCGCGCCGCGCCAGCGCGTTGAGCAGGCTCGACTTACCGGCGTTGGGCGGGCCGAGGATCGCGACCGAGACGCCGTCGCGCAGCCGCTCGCCGCGATGCGCGTCGTCGAGATGCGCGGCGATCTCCGACGCCAGCGCCGCGACATCGCCGCGGATGCCGGCCCAGAGATCGGGCGGCAGCCCTTCGTCCGGGAAATCGATCTCGGCCTCGATGCGCGCCAAGCGCATGCATCAGCCGCGAGCGCCAATCCTCGTAGAGCGTGCCCAGCGCGCCCTCGAGCTGGCGCAGCGCCTGGCGGCGCTGGGCTGAGGTCTCGGCCTCGACCAGGTCCGCGACGGCCTCGGCCTCGGTCAAGTCGAGCTTGCCGTTCTCGAAGGCGCGGCGCGTGAACTCGCCCGGTTCGGCCAGACGCAGCCCCTCGCGCCGGCCGAACATGTCGAGCAGCGCGGTGATGACGGCGCGGCCGCCATGGACATGAAACTCCGCGACGTCCTCGCCGGTATAGGAATGGGGCGCCGGGAAATAGATGCACGACGGCGTCATCGATGGTCTCGCCGCTATCCGGGTCGCGGAACCTGACTCGCGTGGCGCGGCGCGGCACCGGCGATTGCCCGGCGACGGCAAGCAGCGTGCGGTGCACCCGGTTGCCGCTGAGCCGTAGCACGGCGATCCCGGCGCGCCCCGGCGCCGAGGCCAGGGCGAAGATCGTCGGGTAGACTCTGCAGCTCCGCCATGGGCGGAATTTAGGCACTGACGCTTCCGCCGGAAAGGTTCATCCTGCGGCCATGGACTTAATCGTGTCGGCGGCCGGAACCGCGGAATGGGACGGGCGGCGAATGCGCTGCGCCCTCGGGCGCGGAACGGCGTCCATGGCGATAAGCAGGAAGGCGACGGCGTCACGCCGGCGGGCAAGTGGCGGATGCGGGCCTTGCTGTTCCGGCCCGATCGGATACCGCGCCCGCCGCTGACGGGGTTGCCGCTGCGGGGCCTGCGGCCCGAGGATGGCTGGTGCGACGATGCCGCCGACGAGCTCTATAACAAGCCGGTGAAGCTGCCGTTTCGCGCGCGCGCCGAAGCGCTGTGGCGCGAGGACGGAATTTACGATCTCATCGTGGTGCTCGGCTATAACGACGATCCGCCGGTGCCGGGCAAGGGCAGCGCGATTTTTCTCCATATCGCGCGGCCGGATTTTTCGCCGACCGACGGTTGCGTCGCGGTCGCGAAGGAGGATTTGTTGACCGTCGCGGCCGGCGCCGGGACGGGAAGCTGGGTCGCTATCGGATGACAGATGCCAGGTATCGGACAACGAAGGTTCGATCCCTGATAGCCGTTCTCTGACTTCCGGTCACTTCGGCGACATCACCATCGTCATTTGTCGCCCTTCCATGCGCGGCGTCTGCTCGATCTTGGCGATCTTGTCGAGATCGTCCTTGACCCGCATCAGCACGTTCATGCCGAGCTCCTGGTGCGCCATCTCGCGGCCGCGGAAGCGCATGGTGACCTTCACCTTGTCGCCTTCGCCGATGAACTTGATCATCGAGCGCATCTTGACGTCGTAGTCGTGGTCGTCGATGCCGGGGCGGAACTTGATTTCCTTGACCTCGATGACCTTTTGCTTTTTGCGCGCTTCGTTTTTGCGCTTCTGCTCCTCGTACTTGAACTTGCCGAAATCGAGGATCTTGACCACCGGCGGGTCGGCGTTGGTCGCGACCTCGACCAGGTCGAGCCCGACTTCCTGGGCGCGGGTCAGCGCCTCCTGCCGCGACACCACACCAATCATGGTGCCGTCCGCATCGACCAGTCTTACGCGCGGAACGTTGATCTGGAAATTGACCCGAGGGCCATCGGCGGCCGGGGTGGCGGGAAGGGAAGGGCGGGGCGGGATGGATCAACTCCTACCGTGAATGGGCGAGCGCGCGGCCAGCCTCACGCCGGCGGCCGCGCCTCGGCCTCCAATCTAGCGACCGCCGCATCCAGCGCAAGAACTTCTTGATCATTGCCGCCCAGCGTGCGCAGCGCGACGGTGCCGTCCTCGGCCTCGCGCTTGCCCACCACCAGGAGGAGCGGGGTCTTGTCGAGGCTGTGCTCGCGGATCTTGTAGTTGATCTTTTCGTTCCGAGATCGGTCTCGACCCGCAAGCCCGCCGCGGCCAGCCGCTCCCGCACCCGCTCGGCATAGGCGTCGGCGTCGCCGGTGATGGTCAGGACCCGCGCCTGCACCGGCGCCAGCCATAGCGGCAGCTTGCCGGCGTAATGCTCGATCACGATGGCGATGAAGCGCTCGAACGAGCCGAAGATGGCGCGGTGCAGCATGACGGGCGTGTGACGCTGCCCGTCCTCGCCGATATAGGCGGCGTCGAGCCGCTCCGGCATGACGAAATCGACCTGCAACGTGCCGCATTGCCAGTCGCGGCCGATGGCGTCGCGCAACACGAATTCGAGCTTCGGCCCGTAAAACGCGCCTTCGCCCGGGTTCATGGCGTAGGGCAGGCCGGCGGCCTCGACCGCTTCTTTCAGCGCGCCCTCGGCCCGGTCCCAGGTCGCGTCGGAGCCGGCGCGCACCGGCGGCCGGTCGGAGAATTTCACCCGCACGTCCTCGAAGCCGAAGTCGCGATAGACCGACAGCAACAACTGGCAGAACGCGATGGTCTCCGCCGTGATCTGTTCCGGCATGCAGAAAATATGCGCGTCGTCCTGGGTGAAGGCGCGCACCCGCATGATGCCGTGCAGCGCGCCGGACGGCTCGTTGCGGTGGCAGGAGCCGAACTCCGCCAGGCGCAGCGGCAACTCGCGATAGGAATGAAGCTGCTGCCGGAACACCTGGATGTGGCCGGGACACGACATCGGCTTCAGGGCGAGCGTCTTTTCCGCGCTCTCCTGGAAGGTGAACATGTGCTCGCGGAATTTTTCCCAGTGCCCCGACGCCTCCCACAGCGAGCGGTCCAGAAGCTGCGGCGTCTTGATCTCGGCATAGCCGGCGCGGTCGAGGCGGCGGCGGATATACGCCTCGACGGTGCGATAGAGGGTCCAGCCTTTCGGGTGCCAGAACACGCTGCCCGCGGCCTCTTCCTGGACATGGAACAGGTCGAGCTCCTTGCCCAGCCGGCGATGGTCGCGCTTCTCCGCTTCCTCGAGCTGGAAGAGATATTGTTTCAGCTCTTTTTCGTTGGCCCAGGCGGTGCCGTAGACGCGCTGAAGCTGGGCGTTGCGCGCGTCGCCGCGCCAATAGGCGCCCGCCACCTTCATCAGCTTGAAGGCGTGGCCGAGCTTGCCGGTCGAGGGCAGATGCGGGCCGACGCAGAGATCGACGAACTGGCCCTGGCGATAGAGGCTGATCGCCTCGTCGCGCGGGATTTCGTGAATCCACTCCGCCTTGTATTTCTCGCCGATCGAATTGAAGAATTCGGCGGCGCGGTCGCGGTCCCATTCCTCGCGCGATCACGGTCTCGTCGCGGTCGACGATCTCGTGCATGCGCTGTTCGATGCGCGCGAGATCCTCGGGCGTGAACGGCGTGTCGCGCGCGAAATCGTAATAGAAGCCGGTGTCGGTCGCGGGGCCGAACGTGACCTGCGTCTCGGGATAGAGTTCCTTCACCGCCTCGGCCATGACGTGCGCGGCGTCGTGGCGGATGATCTCCAGCGCCTCGGGCGAGGTCGCGGTGACGATGGCGACCGTGGCGTCGCGGTAGAGGCGCGTGGCGAGGTCGCGCGGCTCGCCGTCGACCACGATGGCGAGCGCCGCCTTGGCCAGGCCCGGGCCGATCGCCGCCGCAATCTCGGCGCCGGTGACCGGGCCGAGGAAATGACGCTGCTTGCCGTCGGGCAGGGTGATGGCGATGCCGCCGGCGTTCAGGGTTTGAACGGACTCACTCATGGCGACGGGGTTTAACCGAACGAAGCGCCGACGGCAACGGGGCCTCCGTTCATGACGTTGGACGTAAGCCTCATTGCGCTTGGAGAACGCTTGTCCATCCCTTCCATCGTCATTCCCATCCCTTCATTTTCGTCATCCTCGCGAAGGCGGGGAGCCAGGGCCGGCGACGTGCCCTTCAGGGAGTGGCTTTTTCGCACCAATCGGCTTCGTTTTCCCGGCGAATTGGGTTCGTTTTGGCTTCGTTTTTCGCCCCTGGCCGTTGAACGCATTGAATAAATTGGGTTCGTTCTGCAAATTTTATATCTCGTGGTCCGCTTTGCCCTCAGCGTAGTCGTCCAGCTGCTCGTGCAGGGAACGCCACCGCTCTTAGAGTTGATCCGCCGTCGCGACGCTTCGTCACCGCGCTGTGGTTCCCGTCCCGGGCCCCAACCGATCACAATTAGAACAAACAAAGAACTTTGTCAAGGGCAGAGTTGGCGATTTTGCGTCCCGCCGTCATGGCCGCTCGCCAGCGACAACGTGATGTACGCCTCGCGCGCCGCGTGGCTGAGAATATCGTCGCCGCGCTGATCGACGTAATGCAGGCCGAGCACGATCGCCTCGGTCTCGTCGTCGCTGAGCATCAAGGGCGGCAGGAACAGGCCCGGCCGCAGCACATAGCCGAGGCCGGCCTCGCCCTCGATCGGCGCTCCCTGGGCGGCGAGTTCCGCGATGTCGCGATAGACCGTGCGCTCGGAAACGCCGAGCTCCGCCGCCAGCGCGGCCGCGGTCACCGGCCGGCGCTTGCCGCGCAGGCGTTGCAAAAGCGTAAGAAGCCGGGCCGTGCGCGCCAAATCGCGGCATCCTTCGTGGTGTCGCGCGAGAGTATAGCGCGGCCCTGACAGAAAATGGCGGGAGCGACGCGGCGCTCGCTCGGGGAATTCGGTCGTCGTCAATCCGGCGGGCGCATATAGGCCGACTAGGCCGACATGCGCCGGATGGTGTAGCGGGTGGTCCAGACCAGCATCAGCAAATCGGTGACGACGCCGAGGATCGGCGACACCAGCACGAACAGGCTATGCGACAGGCGGAGCGCCAGGGCGACATGCACCGCGCTCATGACCACCAACCCCAGGCCCCAGACGATGGTGACGACGGCGAAGGTGCGGCCGCGGTCGTCGGCGACCGCCGCGTTGAAGCGCACCCGCCGCTCCGGCGGCGGCGAGAACGAACTGCCGCGCGATATAAAGCACGGCCGGCCGGCCGATCGCCGCCGAGGCGAGAAAGAACAGGCCGACCAGCCCGCCTTGGAACGAGCGCAGCACCAGCGCCGTGCCGATGTCGGGCGCCGCCGCCGTGACGGCGAGATGGAACACGAGGCCGAACAGCACGATCAACGCGATCGCGTCCAGCGCGCGCTTGCGCACCACGCCGAACAGGAATCCCGCGACCGGGAAGATCATGGCGTAGAGCAGCGGCAGCACGCTGTTCGCCGGGAAACGCGGCTCGAGATACCCGTAGAGCAGATAGGGGAACAGCGCGTTGACGACGAGGCTGACGCCGACGGCGCGGAACGACGCGGTGGGATTGAAGCCGCGCGGACCGGCCTGGGGATCGGATGGCGCCGACGACATGAAGGCGAATGCGACCGCGGGCGGCCGCTATTCTTCCGGCGGCTTGCGCTCGGCGGCCTGCGCCCAACCGAGGTGCTGGCCGCCGTCGAGCGCGATCATCTGCCCGGTCATGGCCGGCGCCGCGAGGATGAATTTCACCGCGTCGGCGATCTCCTCCGGCGTGGTGCCGCGGCCCAGCGGCATGACGCTCGACTGGCGCTGGAACTGCGCCTCGGTCTGGCGCGGGCTCGGCAGCGTCGGGCCGGGGCCGATGCCGTTGACGCGGATACGCGGCGCCAGCGACAGCGCCAGCGTCTGCGTCATGGTCCACAGCGCCGATTTCGATAGCGTGTAGGAAAAGAAATACGGCGTGAGGCTCCACACCCGCTCGTCGAGGATGTTGACGATACAGCCCTGTTTGTCATCGGGCAGGCGGCGCGCGAATTCCTGACTCAGCACGAACGGCGCGCGCAGATTGATGGCGAGATGCCGGTCCCAGCCCTCGCGCGTGACGTCGAGCGCGGTGTCGTTCTCGAAAATCGAGGCGTTGTTGACGAGGCAGCCGAGCGGGCCGAGCGCGGCCTCGGCCTTCGCGACCAGCGGCGTCACCTGTGCCTCGCGCGCGAGATCGGCCTGAAGCGCCACCGCCTTGCCGCCGCGCTTGGCGATGTCGGCGACCAGCGCCTCGGCCGCGGCTTTGGAATCGCCGTGATGCACCGCGACCGCCCAGCCGTCTTGCGCGAGGCCCAGCGCGATGGCGCGGCCGATGCGCTTCCCCGCGCCGGTCACCAGCGCCGCCTTCGGATAGTCGATGCGGTGCGACGCGATCATTCAGTGGTGCCGCGCCTTGTAGCGCTGGCGCGCGCGGTTCTTCGCCATCTGCTTCGCCGAACTGCCGGCGCGGCCGGCCTCGGAGCGGCCGGCGGGGCGGCCCGCGTTGGCGATGACGCCCAGATCCATCTCCTCGAGCCGCTTGATCTCGTCCCTGAGCCGCGCCGCTTCCTCGAACTCGAGCTCGCCCGCGGCAACGCGCATGCGCTTGTCGAGATCGGCGATCACCGCCTTGAGGTTCGAGCCTTGGTAATGCGCTGCCTCGCCCTCTTCGAGTCCGACCGTAAGATGATCCTGCTCGTAGACGCTTTCGAGAATGTCGGCGATGCCGCGCTTGATGCTTTCGGGCGTGATGCCGTGCGCCACGTTGTACGCCTGCTGCTTCTCGCGGCGGCGGTTGGTCTCCTCGACGGCGTAATTCATGCTGTCGGTCATGTGGTCGGCGTAGAGGATGGCGCGGCCGGCGAGGTTGCGCGCGGCGCGGCCGATGGTCTGCACCAGCGAGGTGCGCGAGCGCAGATAACCCTCCTTGTCGGCGTCGAGGATCGCGACCAGGGCGCATTCGGGAATGTCGAGGCCCTCGCGCAACAGGTTGATGCCGACCAGCACGTCGAACACGCCGAGCCGCAAATCGCGGATGATCTCGATGCGCTCCAATGTCTCGACGTCGGAATGCATGTAGCGGACGCGGATGCCGTTCTCGTGGAAATACTCGGTCAACGCCTCGGCCATTTTCTTGGTGAGGGTGGTGACCAGCACGCGCTGGCCCAGGCGCGCGCAGTCGCGACATTCCGCCATCAGATCGTCGACCTGCGCCTCGACGGGGCGGATGATGCAGACCGGGTCGATCAGGCCGGTGGGCCGCACCACCTGCTCGACGAACACGCCTTGCGTGCGGTTCAACTCCCACGGGCCCGGGGTCGCCGAGACGCACACGATCTGCCCGCGCATCGTATCCCACTCGTCGAACTTGAGCGGGCGGTTGTCCATGCAGGACGGCAGGCGGAAGCCGAACTCCGACAGCGTGAATTTGCGCGCGTAGTCGCCTTTGTACATGCCGCCGAGCTGCGGAATCGTGACGTGGCTCTCGTCGACGAAGATGATCGCGTCCTTGGGCAGATATTCGATCAGGGTCGGCGGCGGCTCGCCCGGCGCGCGGCCGGTGAGATATCGCGAATAATTCTCGATGCCGGCGCAGGCGCCGGTCGCGGCGATCATCTCGATGTCGAACTGGGTGCGCTGCTCGAGCCGCTGCGCTTCGAGCAGCTTGCCGGCGGCGTTGAACTCGGCGAGGCGGAGCTTGAGGTCGGATTTGATGCTCTCGATCGCCTGGTTGAGCGTCGGCTTCGGCGTGACGTAGTGCGAGTTGGGATAGATCTTGATCTCGTCCAGCGCGATCGTCTTCTCGCCGGTCAGCGGATCGAATTCGTGGATCGCCTCGAGCTCGTCGCCGAACAACGACAGGCGCCAGGCACGGTCCTCGTAGTGCGCCGGGAAAATCTCGACCGTGTCGCCGCGCACCCGGAACGTGCCGCGGAAAAAGTTCGCGTCGTTGCGCTTGTATTGCAGCTCGACCAGCTTCGCGATCAGCGCCTGGCGGTCGAGCTTGCGGCCCTGTTCCAACACCACCGACATTTCGGAATAGGTCTCGACGTCGCCGATGCCGTAGATGCACGACACCGAAGCGACGATCACGACGTCGCGCCGCTCCAGGATGGCGCGCGTCGCCGAATGCCGCATGCGGTCGATCTGTTCGTTGATCGACGATTCCTTCTCGATATAGGTGTCGGTGCGCGGCACGTACGCTTCCGGCTGGTAGTAGTCGTAATACGAGACGAAATACTCGACCGCGTTGTCGGGAAAGAAGCTCTTCATCTCGCCATAGAGCTGCGCCGCCAGCGTCTTGTTCGGCGCCAGGATCAGCGCCGGCCGGCCGCTGCGCGCGATGACATGCGCCATGGTGAAGGTCTTGCCCGAGCCGGTGACGCCTAGCAGCACCTGCTCGCGCTCGCCCGCCTCGACGCCGCGCGTCAGCTCCGTGATCGCCTGCGGCTGATCGCCGGACGGCGTGAAATCGGACTGGATACGAAAGGTCCGGCCGACATCGGCGTCCGGCCGCTGGGCGGTGATCAGGCTCATGGCCGGTAAGATAGGCGCGCGGCGGCGGGGATGCCAGACGCGGTCACCGGCCGGCCAAACGCTCCTGCCATTTCCAGGCGGTGGCGACCATGTCCTCGAGATTCGGCAGGGCCGGTTGCCAGTGCAGGAGGTTCCGCGCGCGGCTTGGATCGGCAATAAGGATCGGCGGATCGCCGGCCCGGCGCGGCGCTTCGCGATAGGGCGTTTTGTGTCCGGTGACTTGTTCCGCCACGCGGATCACGTCGCGGACCGAATGGCCGACGCCGGTGCCTAGATTGAGCGCGACGCTGGCGCCGTCGCCGCGGAGATAGTCGAGCGCACGGACATGGGCCTCGGCAAGATCCTGGACATGAATGTAATCGCGAATCGCGGTGCCGTCCGGCGTCGGATAATCGGTGCCGAAGATGGATATAGGCTCACGGCGGCCGAGAATGGCGTCGAGCACCAGCGGGATGAGGTGGGTCTCGGGATCGTGCCGCTCGCCGGTCTCGCCATCGGGATCGGCGCCGGCCGCGTTGAAATAGCGTAGCGCGACGTGACGTAGCTTGCCGGCCCGGCTCAGCCAATCGAGCATGCGTTCGACCATCACCTTGCTTTCGCCATAGGGATTCGCCGGCCGCTGCCGCGTCGTTTCGACGATCGGCATGGTTTCGACATTGCCGTAGGTGGCGCAACTGGAGGAAAAGACTATGGGCGGCGCGCTGGCGCGCAGCAGCGCCTCCAGCAGCTCGAGACTGCCGCCAACATTGTTGTGGAAATAGAGCGCGGGCTCGCGCACAGACTCGCCGACATAGGCGTAGGCGGCGAAGTGCATCACCGCGATCGGCTTGAACCGCGAGAACGTCTCGTCGAGCCGCGCGCCATCAGCGATGTCGCCGTCGACCAGCGGGCCCCAGCGCACCGCCTCGCGATGGCCGCGGCTCAAATTGTCGTAGGCGACGGGAAGGTATCCGGCCTTGGCCAAGGTCTTGCAAGTCTGCGCGCCGATATAGCCGGCGCCGCCGGTGACGAGGACAGAGTCGGTCACGCTAATAACACGCGATCATTTCCGGGCCGATGCGGGTCTTGATGTTGCCCGCGATCCGCATGTCGCGCATATCGATGACGGATATCGAGCCTTCGTCGTGATTGGTGACGAAGGCTTCGGTGCCGCTGTCCTGGAACGCGATGCCCATCGGGCCTTTGCCGGTCTTGAAGACGTGCTGGTCGCGCAGGTCGGCGGTGTCGAACACCGCGACGTCGCCGGTGGTGTGAAACGACATGACGACGTGGCGATTGTCGGGACTGACGCGCAGCCGCGTCAGTTGCGGCGGCACGTCTTGCATCGCCTCGACCGAGACGCTGCCGGCGACGGTGTCGGTCTTCGGGTCGATGATAGCGATGCGGGCGCGCGCGCTTTGCGCCTGATAGACGCGGTTGCCGTCGGGCGCGACCGCGACGCCTTGGCACTCATAGATGAAGCTCTGAATGCGCTTCACCACCTCGCGCGTCTTGACGTCGACGACGCTGACGAAGGTGAAGTTTCGGTGCGGCACATAGAGCTTTTGCCCGTCGGGCGTGATCGGCGAGCCAATGGCTGCGCGTGGTGCCGATATCGACATGGCCGGCGACAACGCCGCGTACCGGATCGACGGCGACGATGGCGTGGCTCGATTCCGCCGTCGCCCACAACAGGCCGTCGCGATCGAACATCAGCCCGTGCGGCGCCAGGAACGGCGCCAGCTCGATGTAGCCGTCGAGCTTGCGCGTGGCGAGGTCGATCACCGCGATCTGGGTGCCGGGCCGGAGATTGGCGCCGATCACCCCGCTACCGTAGATCGAGACATAGGCCTTCGTCCGGTCGGGCGACAGGATCACTTCGTGGGGAAAATCCGGCAGCTTGATTTCGTCGATCAGGGTGAACTTTTTCGGGTCGTAGAACTCGACGAAGCCGGCCGTCTTGCACACGACCATGAAGCCGTTCGTACCGGTCGAGGTATTGATGTCGGCGCCGGGTTCCGTCGGATTGGCGGGGGGAAGATGTGCATCGTTCCGCATCACGCGGTACTCTCCTACATTCCCTCTCCGCCCTTGGGGGCGGAGAGGGCAGGGAGAGGTGGGGGAACGGGGTTGTCGAGCATGCCCACCTCACCCTCCCCTCGCTTCGCGACGGGTCCCTCCCTCTCCCCCCAATGGGCGGAGAGGGGAAAGAAGTATCGGGAGCGATCTGCGCTCATTTCCAATCCCGAACGTCGGGGCGGGGCAGGCCGAGATTTTCGCGCAGTGTCGGGCCCGCATAATCCTGGTGATAGAGCTTGCGGCGCTGCAGTTCCGGAATGACGTAATGCACGAAATCGGCGTAGGCGCCGGGATGTGCGTGGCGGCGACGACGAAGCCGTCGCAATGCCGGTCGGCGAACATTTCCTCGAGCTGGTCGGCGACTTCCTTCGGGCCGCCGACGACCGCGTCGGTGACTTTGCCGCGATGGTTGATGTCGATGAAGTCGCGCGTCGATGGATTCTTCTTGCCGCTGGCGCGGATGACGCTGTCGCGGATCGTCAGCATGCCGCTGAAGCTCGCCAGCTCGGCGTCGGTCAGCGGCTCGTCGAGGTCCTTGGTCGCGAAATCGAAATTGACGCCTTCGGCGAGCAGCGACAGTTGGTCGATCTGCATCGGCAGTTTTTCGATTTCCACCATCTTGTCCTCGGCCTCGGCCTGGCTCGCTGCCGGCGACGATGGTGATGGCGTTGCAGATCGAGACATGGTCGGGGTCGCGGCCGCAACTCGCGACCGCGTCGCGCAGGCTCGCTGTAGATCTCCTTGGCGCGCTTGGCGTTGCCGCCGGAGGAGAACACCACTTCCGCCCAGCGTCCGGCGAAGCGCATGCCGCGGCCGCTTTGCCCGGCCTGGATGATGACGGGATGGCCCTGCTCGGAGCGCGGCACGGTGAAGGGGCCGCGCGAGCGGTAATATTTTCCGTTCGTAGTCGAGGCGGTGGATTTTTTTCGGATCGGCGAAGCGGCCGGTCGTTTTGTCGACGATCAGCGAGCCGTCTTCCCACGCGTCCCAATGGCCGAGCACGATCTCCATGAACTCGTCGGCGCGGTCGTAGCGCAAATCGTGCTCGATATGCTCGGCGCGGCCCATGTTCAGCGCCTCGCCGTCATTGACCGAGGTGACGACGTTCCACGCGGCGCGGCCGTGCGTCATGTGGTCGATGGTGGCGAAGGTGCGCGCGATGTCGAACGGCTCGAAATAGGTGGTCGAGCCGGTGGCGCCGAGGCCGAGCCGGTTGGTCACCGCCGCCATCGCCATCATCACCGGGATCGGGTCCATCTTCACGCAGCGGATGCCGTATTCGACCGTGTGCGCGTGATCGTTGCCGTAGCGGTCGGGCATGGCGAGCCGGTCGTCGAAAAAGGCGAGATGGAACTTGCCGGCTTCGAGGACGCGCGCGATCTCCTGGTAATATTCGGGCGAGGTGAAATCGGTGCGCGATTCCGGGTGACGCCACGACGCCGGAATGTTGGTGCAGTTCTGCGCCTGCAGAAACCCGACCATCACCATCTGCCGGTTCATGCGTGCCTCCGGCTCTGTTTTCCCCTCCCCCTCGATGGGGGAGGGAAGATTGAAGCCGAAGGCTTCAATCGGGTGGGGGTGACGGCAAAGCAGGTGGAGAGATCACCCCCACCCGCGTGCTGCCTGCGGCAGCCCGCGACCTTGATGCCGGTCGAACATGCCACCCGGCATGTTCATTCGAGCGCCTGGGTGGGCGCTCGAAAGGCATCAAGCCCATCAAGGGGGAGGTCAGTGCGAGCACGGACTTTTTCATACGCGATAGCCTAGGCCAACTTGAGTTCCGCCGCGATTCCATACCCTTCGGCCAGCGCGCGCAACTTGTTCCAGGTCGCGTCCTCGACCTCGATGCCGTCGCGGCGGCGCTCCTGCTCGCGGATATGCTCGATCTCGCCGGGATAGAACACGCCGGTGCTGCCGACGGCGAGCGGCGTCGCCTTGATGTAGCGCGCGAACTCGGCGACTTCCTTCTTGAATTCGGCGAGCGGACGGAACGCGTCGACCTTGAACACCGCGAGGAAGCAGCCGTCATTGTGCCGCCCGGTCGGCTCGACGCCGAAGCCGAGCCCGGTCAGCAGGCCGCACAGAATTTCGACGATGGCGGCGAGGCCGCTGCCCTTGTAGCCTTCGGTGGCGCCGAGCGGCAGCAGCGCGCCGCCATTCTTCAGCAGCGCGGCCGGATCGGTGGTCTGGCGCCCTTCCTTGTCGATCACCCAGCCTTCGGGGATCGGCTTGCCGCGCGACGCCGCGAGCGAGACCTTGCCGTGCGCCACCGCCGAGGTCGCCATGTCGAGATAGAGCGGCGCCTCGAGATCGGACGGCACCGCGACCGAAATCGGATTGGTGCCGAGCCGCGCCTCGCGGCCGCCGAACGGCGCCACCACTTTGGGCGAGCGGCCGGAATCCGCGGTGGCGAGGCCGATCATGCCTTCGGCCGCCGCGAGCAACGGATAGGCGGCGAGGCGGCCGACATGGGACTGCCGGAACACGGTGGTCGCGGCGACGTTCTGGGTGCGCGCCTTGTCGATGGTCATGCGCATCGCGCGCTCGTTGACGACGAAGCCGAAGCCCCAATTGCCGTCGATCACCGTGGTGGTCGGCGATTCCTTCACCACGGTGAAGGGCGCGCCGGGGACGATATGGTTCTTCTGGATGCGGTCGATATAAGTCGGCACCAGGATGATGCCGTGGCTGAATCGTGGCCGGCGAGGTTGGCGTTGACGCAGCCCTTGCGCGACGGTCGTCGGCTTCCTCGGCGGAGGCGCCGGCCTTGCGCAACAACGCCTCGCCGATCCGTTGCAGTTGTTCCGCCCGAACCGTTGGCATGGCGCACCTCAGTTATCAGTTCACCAGTTATCAGTATCGGTTTTTAGGCCGTAACTGACAACTGATAACTGAAAACTGAGAACTGACTACTTCTTCACCGCCACGTACGGATATTGCAGCTTGCCGGAGACGAATTCCGGCGGATACAGGATGACCTGCTTGCCGGCTTGCTTGAACTGCTCGACGCCGCTGCCGTCGATGCCCTGATATTGGATGAACAGCACGCGCGATTTTTCCCACTCGCCGTTGTCGGCGAATTTCACGTCGCCGACGATGGTGTGGAACGTCGTCGCGTGGATGTACTTGGCGAGCTTGTCCTGATCGAGCCCTTTGGTCCCGGTCACGGCGTCGGCCAGTACCTGCAACTCGGCATAGGCGAAGGGCGGCAAGTAATAACCGAGCGGGTCGGCCTTGCCGGCGACCGCCTGGTAACGCTTGAGGAACGCCTCGATGCCGGGGAACTTCATCGTCGGCTCCGGCACGTAGACGTCATAGACGCGATGCCGTTGAGCAGCGGCCCGAGCGCGACCTTGATCGGCGCGAATGCGAACCCGATCATGCCGCCGCCGAACATGCCGGTCTTGAAGCCGATTTCGTGCGCCGCCTTGATGATGCCGACGGAATCCGCCGGATACGACGCGACATAGACGAAGTCGGCGTTGGCGGCCGCCACGCGCGCGCACGATCGGCAGATAGTCGACGGTCTTGGGATCGTACTTGGCGTCATAGACGATCTTCAGACCCAATTCCTTCACCACGCGGCGCGCGCCGCCGATGACGTTCTGCGCGTATTCGGCGTCGGCCGCCAGCAGCGCCACGGTCTTGGGCTTGGGGTTCATGGTCATCGCGACCTCGAACCAACCCTTCGAGGGCGCCACGGCGGTGTCCTTGCCGTTGGGCAGGATCTGGAAATATTTGTCGTATTTGAACTTGTCGTTCACCGCCGTGCCGAACAGCGTCATGTAGCACCATGCCGTGGTCCATCGCGACCGGCATCGCCGGCGTGATCATGTTGGTGCCGTAGGACGACACCAGCAGATCGACTTTGTCGACATCGACGAGCTTGGTGTAGATGCCGGGAACGTTCGCGGGGCTGCTCTGATCGTCGTAATAGACCAGCTTCACCGGCCGGCCGAGCAAGCCGCCCTTGGCGTTGATGTCCTCTTCCCAGATCTTCATCGCGCGCAGCGACTGCGTGCCGCCGCTGGCGAGATTGCCGGTCAGCTCCATGCTGAAGCCGATCTTGAACGGTTCGGCCGCGCGCGCCCGAAACGGCGCCGCGAGCGTCAACGACAACAAGGCGGCGGTTGCGAGCGATCCCAGGCTCGCCCCAAGTCGAATCATGATTTCCTCCCGTTCGTTCCGGCTCGCGGTCAATGCCGCGCTTTACGCCGGTAGAGTAGCCCTCCGGCGACACAATCAGCCAGCAACCGCCAATTGACAAGCCGGGATTTGGTCTCAGGCCAGCTCGGATTCCACCAGCCAAATCGCGCCCGGCAGCGCAACGGATTGGCCTTTCTGGTAGGGCGCCAGCGCCGCGCGGATCGCGCCGGCGGCCGCGTCGACGAGGTTCTTGGGCTGGTTCTGCAAAGCGCGGCTGGTGGCGCCGATGGTCATGGCCTGGTGCACCGCGGCATCCAAGCCCTGGCCGCCCGCGATATCGAACGCCAGATCGGCCGGCATGAAGCGCGGCGCGGTATAGCCGGCTTCGGTCAAAATCTGGCTGACCCGCTCGTGATCGGCGAACGCGAACGGCCCCGGCTCGTTCGGCTCGGCCGGCGGCATTTTGGGCACATGCTCGTACGCGGCGAGCAACGGCTTCAGCATCCAGGGGTTTTCGCTCATGCGGCGCCAACAGGCGAACACCACGCGGCCCTTGGGCTTCAGCGCCGTGCGCAGATTGGTAAAGGCGGCGGTCGGATCGCCGAAGAACATGACGCCGAAGCGCGAAAACAGCAGATCGGCGAACGGCGCTTCGAAGCGGTAGGTGGCGGCGTCGGCCGCGATGAATTCGATATTGGCGATGCCGGCCGCGCGCTGGCGGGCCAGCGCGGTCATCTTCTCCGACACGTCGAGCCCGATGGCCCGGCCGTTCGGGGCCACGCGGCGCGCGAGCTCGATCGTGGTCGGGCCGAGGCCGCAGCCGACATCGAGCACGGTCTCTCCGGGCTTCGGCTTGGCGAGCGGGTAGAGCAGGTCGGCGACGCGCGACAGCATCATTTCGGTGCGGGCGGCCTCGCCGGTCCAGCGGTCGCCGCCCGGTCCGTTCCAATAGGCCACCATGTCCTGATGAAATTCTGCCGTGCTCTTCATGGCTGATCCCCTCCAACGCCTATTCCAAGATGGCGCGCCGGACTATAGCCTGTCCTGAACGCCAAGAAAGACCCAGAACGCCCGATGCCCCGTACCGATATCGTCCGCTCCAACAACGTCGAAATCCGCGTGCAGCGCGGCGGCAGCGGCGCCCCGCTGCTGTTCTTGCCGGACGCCCATGTCGGCGCCGCGTGGCTGCCGTTCCACGATCGGCTCGTGGAGCATGTCGAGGTGATTCTGCCCGAGCATCCCGGTTACGGCGGCGGCGACGCGCCACCCTGGCTCGAACGGATCGCCGATCTGGCCAATTTCTATCTCGACATGATGGCGCAGCTCGATCTGAAGCGCGTGCATGTGGTCGGCGCGGCACTGGGCGGCTGGATCGCCGCGGAGCTGGCGACCCGCAACACCGCGCTGCTGGCGTCGCTGACGCTGATCGATCCGTGGGGGCTTCGCGTCGACGGCGCGGGCGGCATCGATCCGTTCGCCAGCAAGGACGAGCGGGCGCTACGCGATTTGTTCTTCGATGCCAACGCCGCCGATGCGTCGGTCGCGCGCCTCCTGGCGCCGGAAGGCGAGGACGCGCTGCTCAAAGGCAAGATGGTGACGGCAAAGCTTGCCTGGCAGCCGCGCCTTCACGATCCGCATCTCGCCAAGTGGCTGCACCGGATTGACGTGCCGACGCTGATCGTCTGGGGCAAGGAAGATCGCCTGCTGCCGCCGGCCTATGGTGCGGCATGGCAACGCGCGATCCCCAACGCCCGGCTCGTCACCATGATCGGCGCCGGGCATGTGCCGCATGTCGAGGAGCCGGCGGACACCGCCGGCGCCGTCATCGATTTCATCGCGCAACAGAGGGCCGCGACATGAAAATCTTCAATTTCCATCTGATGCCGTACGCGCATGCCGACATGGCGGAAATCGATCGCATCGGCGCCGCCTGGGTGACTTATTCGAACAGCCATTACGACCCGGTGAAGGGCGCGCAACTATTCAACGACTATCTCGACGAATTGGAGAAGGCCGACGAGCTCGGCTTCGACGGCGTCTGCGTCAACGAGCATCATCAGACCGCCTACGGCATGATGCCGGTGCCGGGGGTGCTGGCGGGCGCGCTGTCGCGCAAGATCAAGCACGGCAAGCTGGCGATCCTCGGACGCGCGCTGCCGCTGGTGAACAATCCGCTGACCATCGCCGAGGAATACGCCATCCTCGACAACATTACGCGCGGCCGCGTCATTGCCGGATTCGTGCGCGGCATCGGCGCCGAATATCATTCGATGGGCGTCAATCCCGGCGGAATCCAATCAGCGCTTCGCCGAGGCGCACGATCTGATCGTGCAAGCCTGGACGCGGCCCGGTCCCTTCGCCTTCGAGGGCAAATTCTACAATCTGCGCTACGTCAATCCGTGGCCGCTGCCGTATCAGAAACCGCATCCGCCGATCTGGACGCCGTCCTCGGGCTCGATCAGCACCATCCGCTGGTCGGCGGCACGGCGTTACACCTATTGTCAGACACTGGCGCCGATCGCGCAATGTCGCGCGGGTGTTCGACGCGTTCCGCGAGGAAGCCGACAAATGCGGCTACCAAGCCTCGCCCGACCAGCTCGCCTGGTCGAACGCGATCTATATCGCCGAGACCGACGAGAAGGCGCGTCGCGAAGCGCGGCCTTTTCTCGAAACCTACGGCAAGTTCTTCAAGATGAACCCGGTGATGATGTCGCCGCCGGGCTATAGCAGCATCGAATCGGTGAAGCGCCAGCGCGCGATGCGCGGGCAACGGCCGCAGACGCCCGACGACCTCATCGATTTGGGCACGGTGATCGTCGGCAGCCCGAACACCGTGCGCGAAAAGCTCGCCGCCTATCAGGACCTCGCCGGTTTCGGCTATTCGCTGACCAAGACTCAGTTCGGCACCATGCCGCACGAGATGGCGGTGGTGAACCAGGCGGCGGTGGCGGAGGAAGTCCTGCCCTATTTCAAGGATCGCATGCCGCAGCCCGTGAAACGCGCCGCGGCGGAGTAGTTACGCGCCTTTGTTGTTGTCATGGCCGGGCTTGACCTGGCTTGACCCGGCCATCTCAGGCAAGCGACGTACGTTGGCTTTAGACCCCCGGATCAAGTCCGGGGGTGACGAAATAGGACATGCCTCGAGAAAAACCTACGCGGCGATCGATGCCGCGGTCTCACCTTGGAGCGCTTGGGCGTGCGCCAGTTTCGGCAGGACGACACTGATGCTGGTGCCGTGGCCGGGCGCGCTATGTGATGATCAGCGCGCCATGGTGCAGCTCGACGAATTCCTTGGCGAGCGGCAGGCCGAGCCCGGTGCCCTCGTAGCGGCGGGCGAGGCGGTTATCGACCTGGCCGAACGGCGTCAGGGCGACGTCGATGTCCGCGCGCGTCATGCCGATGCCGGTGTCCCGAACGTCGATGGCGATCGTGTCGTCTTGGTCGTGGGCGGACAACGTGACCCGGCCGCCCGGTTCGGTGAATTTCACCGCGTTGGACAAGAGATTGAGCAGCACTTGGCGAAGCTTCGCCGGCTCGCCGGACACCAGCATGAGGTCGGCCGGCTTGGTGAAATCGAGCATCAGGCCGCCGCGCGCGCATTGATCGCGCATCATGCTGGCGCAGTCCTGAAGAATGTCGCCCATGTCGACGGGCTCGAAATTGATCGTGAGCTTGCCGGATTGGCTTTTGGCGAGATCGAGCACGCCGTTAATGATCGCCAGGAGGTGCCGGCCGCTCTGTAGGATGTCGGTGATGTAGGCGGTGTAGTTCTCGTTGCCGAGCTTGCCGAACATCTCGCGCTGCATGATCTCGGAGAAACCGATGATCGCGTTGAGCGGCGTGCGCAGCTCATGGCTCATATTGGCGACGAAGCTCGACTTGGCGCGGCTGGCCGCCTCGGCCTGCAATTGCGCTTCGCGATAACGGCGCTCGCGTTCCTTGACCTCGGTGAAGTCGCTGAAGAAGAAGAACTCGCCGCCGTCGCGCGTACGGCTGCGGCTGACGCGGATCCAGCGATTGTCGGCAAGCTGGAACTCGCCCCCCGTCGCCGGCAAGGTGAACAGGTCGGGCGCTTCGGTGGGGCGGAGCAATTGCTCGTAGATCAAATGGGCGATGGCGCGGAATTCCACGCCCTCGCGGCATAGCGGCGCCAAAGGCGGGAAGAACTCGCCGATCTGACTGTTGGCGATGACGATGCTGCCGCCGGCGTCGATCAACACCATGCCTTCGTGCGAACTCTCGAGCGCGTCGGCGAGACGGGTCTGCGCCGAGCGGCGCTGCGTCTGCTCGCGCGCCATCATGGTCTTGATACCGTCGCGCATCACGCTCATGGAATGCAGCAAAACGCCGGTCTCGTCGTCGAAGCCGCGTGGAATGATGGTGTCCAATTGACCGCTGGCGATACGGTCGGCGACCCTGGCGGCGGTGGTCAGCGGGCGGACGATACGGCGGGCGAGGAAGAACGTGATCGCGATCGCGATCAACAATGCCAAGCCGACGGCGCCCGTGGTCGTGTATTCGAACTGGTTAATGGCGTCGATACCCTTGCGGCGCTCGACGAAACTGTTGTCGGTGGTCAGTTCGACCAGTTTGTCGAAGGATATGGCAATCCGCGCCGACGCCGCTTGCGTTTCCATATTGTTGGGATTGACCGGCGTGGTCTGCCAACGAGCGCTCCATTTCGCGACCTGCCCGCGAATATCGTCGATGGTAGCGCGCTCGGCATCGGACAGCGTGCGTGCGCGCGCGATAGCGAGATCCGTGTCGAAATTTTTGGCGAGTTGGGGAAGATCGCGGTCGATCGCGTCTTTTTCCGCCGGCGAGGCGAATTGGCGGCGGAACAGCTCCTTTTCCATCTCGGTAAAGATCTGGCTTGCGGAGCGGCCGTACGTCACCGTCATCAGCGGCCGATCATACGTGTCGGCCACGATTTTCCCGGCCGCCGAGAGCACGTAATAACCATACCCGCCCAGCGCGCCGATCATCAGCGCCATGGCGAAGAAGCCCAGAAGGATTTTCTGGCTGATTCCGGTGCGAATATGAAAAAGGGACATGCCGGGACCGTCGTGAAATTGCGGCGCCATAGTGCCGGTCCCAACTTAAAACGGCGTTAACGCTACTAATTTACGTTAACGGTCAACCACACGTCGGACGGATATTAGCGGGCGCCCGCCTTGCTCAGCATTTCGACCAGTTCGCGCTTCACCACCTTGCCGGCGCGCATCGGAAATTCGTCGAGAAACACGATCTGCTTCGGCCGCTTGTAGGACGCGAGCTTGTCGCGACAGAAATCGATCAGCTCGGTCTCCGAGACTTTCGACTTGGCGATAACGCACGCGACGACCTTCTCGCCCCACTCCTTGTCGGGAATGCCGACGACCGCCGCCTCGACCACCGCGTCGTGGGCCTCCAGAACCGGCTCGATCTCGGCGGGGTAGACGTTGACGCCGCCGGTCTTGATCATCTCGCGCTTGCGGCCCTTGATGAAAATGACGCCGTCCTGGTCCTTCATCGCGAGATCGCCGGTGAGGAGCCAGCCCTCGCGCAGTACCTTCACCGTTTCTTCAGGCCGCTCCCAATAGCCGCGGAACACGGACGGGCCGCTGACCGCGAGTTCGCCGATCTCGCCTTGCGGCACCGGTTTCAAATCGTCATCGAGACATTCGACCCGCGTCAGTGGCGCTTCGGTGCCGGCGGAATCGAGCAGGTAGTCGTATTTCTCCGGCTGTTCGAGCGCGAGCCGGTAATGGATCGGCAGGCGGAAGGTGACGAGACCGCCCGCTTCCGAGGAGGCATAGCCGAAGGAAAAGCCCGCCCGGAACGACGGGTTGGTGTGCAGTTGCTTGATGATCTCGCGCCCGCCGCCGTGATAGAGCCGCACCGACTTGAAATCGGTGGTGGCGAATTGCGGCTGCGGGAAACAACGCTGCATCATCGTGTCCATCATATAGAGCAGCGTCGGCTTTTCCCGGTTCACGATGTCCAGGAATTGCGCGGGCTCGAACCGCTCCTGCATCACGATGCGGATGCCTTTGAGAATGAACATGGTGAGCTGCGAAATCGCCATGCCCGCCGCCAGCGGGTTGGCGATGATCGCGCTGTCGTCGTCGTAAAGCGGTATCTCCATCATCAGCACCGACGCCGCCATGATGAAATTGCGGTGCGAGCGCAGGCAGCCCTTGGGCGTGCCGGTGGTGCCGCTGGTGAATTTGGTGGTGAGAATATCGTCGGGCGCGACCGGAACGGCGGGTTCGGCCGGCGGCGCCTTCGCCGTCAACGCGGCGAAATCGTGCGCCAAGCCGTGACCGGCGCCGATGCCGACCATGGCTTCGATCGATTTGAGCTTCGGCGCAATCTCGCGCAGGATCGGCGTCGAATCCGCTTCGGCGATGACGAACCGCGCCCGCAGATTGTCGCAGATGAACTGGATCTCGCCGGCGACCGAGCGCGGCATCACCGGCGCGGAGATGCAGCCGATCTTGGCAAGGCCGTAATAAATCTCGACGAACTCGATCGAGTTGCCGAGCATCATCATCACCCGGTCGCCATGCTTGGCGCCGAGCGCCAGCAGCATGTTGGCGACGCGGTTCGCGCCTTGATCCAGCTCGCGCCACGTCAGGCTGCGTTCGCCGACCTTCAACGCCTCGCGGTTCGGCTGAACGCGGGCTTGATGGGCCAGGGTTTCGCCGATGGTTTCCATTCAATCCTCCCGTCGTATTTTCCCTCTCCACCCATTGGGGGGAGAGGGAGGGACCCATCGCGAAACGATGGGCGGGTGAGGTGGGCTGGCTCGGTGATTCCCCCACCTCACCCCAACCCTCTCCGCCCCAAGGGCGGAGAGGGAGATTTTCTTCTAAGCCCTACCGCCTAATTTCCCACCGTCATCCGGCGCTTCCGCAGCACGCCGTTGCGGTCGACCTGGGTGCGTAGCGCGTTGAGCTCCCAATCGGTCGGCGGCGTGGTGGTCGGCACGTCCTTCGACACCACCGGCTCGAAGCCGGTATTGTCGAGCACGTCCTTCACCGTGTAGCCGGGATGGACCGATGCGATGCGCGCGCGGTGCTCGTCCTCGGTGAAATCGAATACGCAGATCGGCGACCAGATATAGGTCGGCCCGTCGCGTCCGTTGAGCAGCTTGTGACGGGAATTGCCGCCTTCGAGCCAGCCCGGGCCGCTGATGTAGTCGCACTTGTCGACGAAGACGCGCTTCGAATGATGCTCGACATAGACGTTGCTCGGCGCCGAGCCCATCCAGATCGTGCCGACCGTGCCCGGCCCGCGCACCTTGAGCTTCGGGTGCGGGCCGATGCCGATCATGTTGATGTTGCCGAACTTGTCGACCTGGATGCCGCCGAAGCCGCCGGAGCCGGCGGCCTTCATCCGTCCGGTCCCTTGGCCGGAGCGGCCGCCGCGCGTGCCGCCATCGACCACGTCGGCGATATAGATCTTGCACTCGGCGCCGTGCCCGCAACGCGGATCCCAGGTGCCGATGGGGAGCGTATCGAACTTCCCGTTGTAGACGCCGGCGCCGCCGGTGAAGAGCCACAGATCGGGCCGCACGGTGATCTGTGCCAGACGGTTCGCGGCCAGCGACACCGCCTGGTTGGCGCCGCCGCCGCCGGTGCATTCGCCCGTGCCGCCGGCCTGACGCGCCAGCATGATGGTGACGAACTCGGCCATCGAATATTTGTCGGTGCCGGGATATGCGGGTTCAGCCATAATTTGTTTCTTTCCTGCGAGGTAAGCCGCCTAGGTCTTAAACTCATAAAGGGGATTCCGCTGGGTGGCGAATTCTAATTCAAGCTCCTGAACGGAGCTTGAGCCATGATGCCTCGCCGGTATGATTTGACGGACTTTGAATGGTCGATCATCCAGCCGCTGTTGCCGAACAAACCGCGCGGCGTCGCGCGGGTGGATGACCGCCGGACATTGAACGGCATCTATTGGCGGCTGCGGACGGGTTCGCCGTGGGCGGACATCCCGGAGCGCTACGGTCCGCCAACGACCTGCTACAACCGCTTCGTCCGGTGGCGGAAACGCGGCGTCTGGGACCGGCTTTTCGACGCGGTCTCGCGGGCTTACGAAGGCGATCTGCAAATGATCAACTCCTCTTCGATCCGGGTCCATCAGCACGCGGCCAACGTCAAAAAGGGGGGCCGGAGACCGCGGAAGGGCACGACGCTCCAGCCCGATGCATGGGGCGCTCGCGCGGCGGACTGACCACTAAAATCCACGCTCTGGTCGACGGCAACGGCTTGCCCATCGCGCTCAAACTGACCGAAGGTCAAGCTCATGACGGGCGAAGCGCCGCTGACATGCTCGGCGAGCTCGGCCCCGGTCAAATC
This sequence comes from uncultured Alphaproteobacteria bacterium, assembly GCA_963851285.1. Lineage (GTDB taxonomy): Bacteria > Pseudomonadota > Alphaproteobacteria > ATCC43930 > CGMCC-115725 > JAATGI01. The sequence continues at coordinate 2,427 of CAWKOL010000016.1, read as the reverse complement.
TTGCTCGCCGACCGCGCCTACGACAGCGACGCGCTGCGCCGGTGCCTGACCGCGCAGGGCGCCTGGGCCAACATCAAGCCGATGCCGAACCGGGTCAACATCCCCGCTTTCAGCCCATTCCTCTATCGCTACCGCAACCTGGTCGAGCGCTTCTTCAACAAGATCAAACATTTCAGAGCCGTCGCCACCCGCTTCGAAAAGCATGATGCAAACTACCTTGCCATCATCAAACTCGCCGCCGCCAAAATCTGGATGCGGTTTATGAGTTGGTGACCTAGACCCCTTTCGTCATTCCCGCGCAAGCGGGAATCCAGGGCAACCGCTCGTCGCTTACCCTGGGTCCCCGCTTTCGCGGGGACGACGAGAAAAAGTATTGAATGCATCAGCGGATCGCGAGGGACGACCGCAAATGCGTCAGGCGGCGCATGCCGCCGACCCGTTCGAGATACTCGAAATGGTCCTTCGGCTCGAGCACGTATTTGTCGATGTATTCCTGCACGCGGCCGGCGCGGGCGAGGTCGATATAGATTTTGAGATGGTCCTCGTCGACCGCGTAATTGTTCGATGAAAAAGTCGGATGCGCGCCATAGGGCGCGTGCACGACGTAATCGACCCACAGACCGGGAACCGTGGTGTGACTTCGGGTCCTTCTGGATGATCTCGGAACCGACGATTTCGTCGGCCTGCACGATCACCATGTCGGCGGCCTTGGCCTTGTCGCGCTCCTGGCCGGTGCCGCCCCAGCATTGGGCATTGCCGTACTCGTCGCAGGCCTGCGCGTGCATGATGAACACGTCCGCGCGCAACGGCGGAATCGCCCAGACTTTGTCGCCGGTGAAGGGATCGACCACCTGTTTCAGCTCGGGATTGAGGCGCTTATGGTCGGTGCCGTCGTAAATATATTTGACCGTGTTGAACGGCTTGCCGCCGGCCGCCGCTTGGGTGCCGAGCAGGATGAAGGGTTCGTCCGCCTCGACGATCTCCATCGACTGCGTCTCCGCCGCCTTGCGGAACGCGGGCGCCATGCCGAACACCTCGAACCCGACATAGGAGAGATAGAGTTTTTTCAGCATGCCCGCCGCGATCGGCAGGTCGGCCGCGAGCGAGGTCGTGATCGGCGGGATCAGGGTCATGCCCGTCGCCTTGGCGCGGATGGCGGCGCGGATCAGGCTCATCGCGGCGTCGGCGGAATGCGAGCCGGCGATGGAAAACACCTTTTTCGAGGCGATGATCTTGCCCGCTTCGTCGAGGTCGATCAGCTTGCTCTTGCGGTTGCGGTCCGCCGGCAACTGCTCGTTCAGCGAAATCATAAAGCGATGTTGTGAAGCCATGTCCGTTTGCGCGTCCCCTTGTTCTAGAAATATATTATGTTTTGGGGTAACCACTGACAATCGCAATTTCCGCAAAGTAACCTCCCCCTTGATGGGGGAGGAAACGAGATGCGTTAGCGTCGAGCAGGTGGGGGTGATTTCTCCGCCTGTTTCGGCATCACCCCCACCCGAAATCTCGCGCTGCCGCGCGCGATTTTTTTCTCCTTCCCCATCGAGGGGGAGGGTGATCTAGAATGTCCCGATGAAACAATTCGACTACATCGTCGTCGGCGCCGGCTCGGCCGGGTGCGTGCTCGCCAACCGGCTAAGCGCAGAACGGAACGTCAGCGTGCTGTTGCTGGAGGCAGGCGGCGCGGCGCGCGCGCTGGTTTTGAAGATTCCGGTTTATGCGCCGAAATTGTGGTTCGGGCATCAGTATGGTTGGGGCTATGACGGCGAACCCGAACCCAATCTTGACGGGCGCTTTATCCCCGTGCCGCGCGGCAAGCTGCTCGGCGGGTCCTCGTCGATCAACGGTATGCTCTATGCGCGCGGCCATCCGCGCGATTACGACCAATGGCGGCAACTCGGCAATGCCGGGTGGAGCTATAGCGATATCTTGCCGTACTACCGGCGGCTCGAAAACGACTGGCGCGGCGAGGGCACGTATCACGGCGGCGGCGGTCCGCTCCACGTGTCGCGCCACGACAGGGCGCACAAGCTTTACGATCTGATCCGCGGCGCGGCGGTTGCGGCGGGCCATCCCGAGACGGACGATTTTCACGGCGCCGAGCCCGAGGGCTTCGGCGTGCCCGACTTCACCACCAAGGACGGACGGCGCGGCACACGGCGGTGACGTTCCTACGCCCCGCCATGAACCGGCCGAACCTGACCGTCGAGACCAACGCGCATGTCGTGCGCGTGGCGATGCAGGGCGGCCGCGCGGTCGGCGTCGAATATGTTCGCGGCGGACACAGCGCGGTCGCGCACGCCAATCGCGAGGTGATCCTATCGGGCGGCGCGATCAACTCGCCGCATCTTCTGATGCTGTCGGGCATCGGCCCGGCCGACGAGCTGCGCGCGCATGTTCGGCGGCTTGGAGCGTCCCCTCGTAGAT